>NZ_JANQCD010000100.1 GCF_026672275.1 Marinifilum sp. D737
GAATGGTAGAGAGGTGACTCCAAAATTGAAATGATAACTGCTTACTGCTGATGTTCACTACTTCCTGAACTTTTCTACCTTTCGACTATTCGACTTTTCTACCTTTTTACTTTTCGTATTCCTTTAAAAAGAATAAAGCCCCAAAGATGAATTCTTTGAGGCTTTATTGTTGAATGTTTATTTCTTTAGAAACAAAAATCCAAAACTTTAGCGGCATTTTCCTGGTCACCATTCTCTAAAAGATCCTGGGCCATTTTAATCAATTGATTGTCTGCCGCTCCATTTTTAATAGCTTCCGCTATTTCCTTTGGCAAGTTTTCCATTGTAGTAAGTGTTTTAAAAAAGTAGTGTCATACAAATGTATGAAAATAATTTATATTGTCAATCTGTCAAATGTGTCAAGTTATTTATTTAATGGCAAAATAGAGTCATTTCATTGTCGAAAACGTTTGTTTCATCTACGAGCAGGCAAACAGTCGAACAGTCGAACAGTCTAAGAGTTTGGAAAATAAACTCCTTTATCCTTGGGATTTTTTCCGTCGCATGTGAACGAGCTTCATTAAGCAAGGGCATATAGTTGCGACGATATTTGCGAACAGCTTCGTTTGT
>NZ_JANQCD010000101.1 GCF_026672275.1 Marinifilum sp. D737
CCCCAAATCTTAAACCAAGGTTTATCCAATATCTTTCCAACCAGATCGTGCAAAGCGATATCCACAGAAGCTTTAGCTGCGCAATTACCTTCTGCAACTCCATCAACATATGACAGAATCTCATTCAAACGAAATGGGTCGGTAAATTGATCAAGTTTTAAATTACTTAAAAACTTTGTAGCTGTCTTATGAGATTCACCCAGGTAAGGAGGCATTGAAGCTTCACCATAGCCAACAAATCCTCCCCATTCGATCTTCACCAACATTACTGGTGTAGTAGTTCTGGAAAATGATGCGATAGTAAATACATGCTTTAACTGTAAGTCATATGGCTCGAAGCTTAATTTTAAACCAGAACCGGTATAATTGGATTTAGCTCCTTCCTTTCCAGTATTACATGCACCAAACAAAGGAAGCAAACATGCTCCTCCTGCAAGCAATCCACCACTACCTATAAATTTCCTTCTATCTAACTTCATTTCTATTTAAATCTTAATACCAGGGATGTTCTGAAACTTTTACAATTCCTTCTTCCCCTA
>NZ_JANQCD010000102.1 GCF_026672275.1 Marinifilum sp. D737
GACCAAGTTCCTCTTCCGTCATTATATTCCCATACATAATCTAATCCTGCACTTGTTCCTGTGATTTCAAAATCAATAGCATCGTCGAGACATGCTACAAGATTATTGGGTTGCTCAAATATTTTTAAAACAGTATTTATATTCAAAGTAGCAGGGCTACTTGTTGCATTCGAACCACAAACCGCGCCAGTACTATTTACAACACATCGATATTGATTCCCATCAAAAACAGCTTTCAACGCATTCGTAATCTTTAGTTCAAAAGTTTTTGCCCCCGAATATTTACCACCATCGCTAATTGTTTTCCAACCTGTACCATCATTCTCTTCCCACTGATACTTATAATCTGGTTCTCCCGAAACTGATACAGAAAAACTTGCATTACCTCCATCTGTAATAGTCAAATCAATTGGCTTGGTGACTTTTATCCCTTTGATAATAGTAAGAGTTGCTTTTTCGGATGTTGCCGTTCCACAACTTCCAACTATACCAGTAACTTCACAATAATAAGTTTCACCATCAACT
>NZ_JANQCD010000103.1 GCF_026672275.1 Marinifilum sp. D737
GACCAAGTTCCTCTTCCGTCATTATATTCCCATACATAATCTAATCCTGCACTTGTTCCTGTGATTTCAAAATCAATAGCATCGTCGAGACATGCCTGAAGGTTTGTTGGCTGTGTAAAGATTTTGATTAAAGGATTTACTGTTAGTGTTGCAATATTACTTGTTGCATTATTACAAACATTATTAATTAAACACTGAAACCTATTACCATTAAATGGCATATTAACATCTGCTATATTTAATGTTGCACTTGTTGCTCCAGAATAATTACCACCATCCAAAATATTAGTGAAACCTGTACCTGAATCTTCCTGCCATTGATACATAATTGGCTCAAAACCAGTAACAGAAACTGTAAATTCAGCATCATCACCATCTATAATAGTAATATTTATTGGTTGATCTGTAAATGCAACCTCATTGCGAACAGTTAAACTTGCAACTTTTGACTGAACTGTTCCACAAAAATTTTTCACCTCACAATAGTATGATTCTCCATCAACTGGAGCTGTTTCGGTGTA
>NZ_JANQCD010000104.1 GCF_026672275.1 Marinifilum sp. D737
TAACACATACGGTATGGTTTATCACCTGGATAATATTCACGAATAGGCATACGCTGTTTTCCTCCATGCTCAACAATTTTTTGAACCAATCCTTCCACGTCAGGATCCTGAACCGAAAAATGGAATAAGCCGGTTTGGAATGGATTGAATTCCGGAGCTTTGGGTTGACTTTCTTTGAATTCGAATAGTTCAATGCCAATGCGATCGCCGGTTGAAAGGTGCGCAATGCGAAAACTGTTCCATCCTTTGCCAAATACATCAATACACATTTGTCCGATTGCTGTCTCGTTTTCTTCCAGGACTTCGGTTGGAGGCATAATTATATAAAAACCCATTACTTCGGTGTAGAATTTTACTGCCTTGTCCAAGTCAGGTACTGTAATCCCAATATGGGAAAAGCTCTTTGGATAAACTTTTTGATCTTTCATCTCTGTTGTTTTGGTTTGTGCATCAAGCGAAAAACAAAGGCT
>NZ_JANQCD010000105.1 GCF_026672275.1 Marinifilum sp. D737
TAACACATACGGTATGGTTTATCACCTGGATAATATTCACGAATAGGCATACGCTGTTTTCCTCCATGCTCAACAATTTTTTGAACCAATCCTTCTACATCCGGATCCTGAACCGAAAAATGGAATAATCCGGTTTGGAATGGATTGAATTCCGGAGCTTTTGGTTGACTTTCTTTGAATTCGAATAGTTCAATTCCAATGCGATCGCCGGTTGAAAGGTGCGCAATGCGAAAACTGTTCCATCCTTTGCCAAATACATCAATACACATTTGTCCGATTGCTGTCTCATTTTCTTCCAGGACTTCGGTTGGAGGCATAATTATATAAAACCCCATTACTTCGGTGTAGAATTTCACTGCCTTGTCCAAATCAGGCACTGTAATCCCAATATGGGAAAAGCTCTTTGGATAAACTTTTTGATCTTTCATCTCTGTTGTTTTGGTTTGTGCATCAAGCGAAAAACAAAGGCT
>NZ_JANQCD010000106.1 GCF_026672275.1 Marinifilum sp. D737
CTGCAATAATTCCTCCATATGGGTAGTAAGCAGTTTCCTGTATTACATTCTCCTCCTCATCTACTACTACACGAGTGTGACCCAAATGGTCTTTTAGGGTGTAGAAATAGGTTCCATAGTCGCTCTTTTTGACTCTCCTGTTACCCCCTCCGGCTCCCTCCCGACTAGTCGGGACAGGCTCTGAAAGGGGAGAACTTTTGGCAGCCAGAGCTGAAGTGGGTTGGTAATAGCCTTCTTCTGTAAAAACTTTATCGAGCTTGCCATTTACAAATAGGAACTCGCCCTGGTAATCTATTCGTCTTAGCTCATTGTCGTCTTTGTCGAAAAAGCTTCTTCTCAGTAGTGTTCCATCAGCCAAATACTGGTTCACGATTTTGCCTTGTCCTGTTACGCTTAGGGTATCGGGCAAATTGAGTATGTTGTAGCTAATGTGTAGCTTTTTGTACT
>NZ_JANQCD010000107.1 GCF_026672275.1 Marinifilum sp. D737
GTGATTTAGTAAAGATGTAATTCGGTAGGTATCTGCAACACTTGGTATACTCTGCGAAAATCGCGACAAAACCTGTGATAATTTGCGTGAAACTTTGACTTTTCGACTTTTTGACCTTTCTACTTTTCTACTTTTCTACTGTATGATTGAGTGAATTTGTGATTTAGTGAATTCGTGATTGAGTGAATTTGTGATTGAGTGAATTTGTGATTGAGTGAATTTGTGATTGAGTGAATTTGTGATTGAGTGAATTTGTGATTGAGTGAATTTGTGATTTAGTGAATTCGTGATTTAGTAAAGATGTAATTCGGTAGGTATCTGCAACACTTGGTCTATTCTGCAAAAATCGCGACAAAACCTGTGATGATCTGCGTGAAACTTTGACTTTTCGACTTTTTGACCTTTCTACTTTTCTACTTTTCTACTGTATGATTGAG
>NZ_JANQCD010000108.1 GCF_026672275.1 Marinifilum sp. D737
TGACATATTGGAGAGATGGCAGAGTGGTCGAATGCGGTGGTCTTGAAAACCATTGTGCGGCAACGTACCGGGGGTTCGAATCCCTCTCTCTCCGCACTAAGAATCTCGGTTGAGATTCTTTTTTTATGCTGAAAATATTGGGGAGATACCAAAGTGGCCAACTGGGGCGGACTGTAACTCCGCTGACTTTCGTCTTCGTAGGTTCGAATCCTGCTCTCCCCACAATCAGATTGAAAACGTTCAATCTTCAAAACATTCTTGTAGGAATTCTCGCGGGTTTATTCTCGTATCCTACACAAAACAAAATACTGGAGAGATGGCAGAGTGGTCGTCCCGATAATTATCGGGAGCGGCGGTCTTGAAAATCATTCCTGACATATTGGAGAGATGGCAGAGTGGTCGAATGCGGTGGTCTTGAAAACCATTGTGCGGCAAC
>NZ_JANQCD010000109.1 GCF_026672275.1 Marinifilum sp. D737
TTTGTACATGAAGCACCAGCGGTGCGTGATCTTTGTAGCCCAGTCAGTAGTGAGAGAAGCGAACGAAGGGCTGGGAAAAAATACAAGAATAAAAAACGTCGCAATAGGATAGTAGAGAAAAGAGTTTTGGTTTCCTGCGACGAAAAATGGTATGCCTATATATAATGTATACAAAACATTAATACATCATGAAAATGATATACAATCATCCTATATCATCTGCGTCTTAATCAATAACCTTTTATGGGATTTATTCATACCTTGAATTTAAGTCTGAGCACGAAAGCATATTTTAGGTGATCTGTTTTGTAATCGAAGCACCAGCGGTGCGTGATCTTTGTAGCCCAGTCAGTAGTGAGAGAAGCGAACGAAGGGCTGGGAAAAAATACAAGAATAAAAATCGTCGCAA
>NZ_JANQCD010000010.1 GCF_026672275.1 Marinifilum sp. D737
TAAGTGCGGCGGGGTGATCTTCTCTCCCGATTATGAATTTTGTTGCATTTGGCTCCCAAATGCTTACAAATTCTATTTCGGGACGAAGCTTCCCCGTCTTTCTAAAATTTTTCTACGTCTAACCAGTTTGACCTTCCAATGCCCCAAAAGCCCGTTCGAATTGAGCAGTTTATTTTAGATCACCTCACGATCCCTTTTATCTCTATCTTTTTCACTTTAAGTACTGCAAGTATTCCAAGTATTTTAGGCATTTATGGTATTTACCCACTATAAATCATACAGAGCCAGTTTTCTTAATATGAAATCTGAACAGGAGTATTCACTCTTAAAGACAGGTTCTTCATATACTCCTCCATTTCATCAGGTGAAGCTATTCCATTCTTTTGCTTGTTCCAAACGGCAGTCACATAATATTCCAGAAAATTTCCCTGAGGCTTTAGTCTCACAACATAATTCGAAGAATCTTCATCAAAATCTCCTCCCCAATACTGTTGAGGTACAAGCACCCCAAGACCAACGGTAACCTGAGGATACTTTTCATGGTCAAGGCGTGGAAAATCGGTTCCCCATACTGCCAACCAGCCCTCCAACTTGTTTTTTCGAACATCAGACTGATCCATTTTACGAATTCCCGTGCACAATTCCAGCTGCAATTCATCAATGTAAGCACGATAAATCATTTCTCTGTGCCCTGAATAAATCATCATTCTCGACAAAAGGGTCTGAGTACCATCAACGCCCATGGCACACATGTCGATAACAGAACGAACTGGCCCACGCGATCGGATCACTGCATATCGTCCCTTTGTTGCTTTTATATTTTGAGATTTTTTGCCATCCCACATTCTCAATGATCCTACACCCATGGTGTTTTTTACAAACAGGATATCACCACCATACTCATTGGCAATAAACTCATCGTTGGAATACCACTTGGTAGTATCCAGTTCAAGACGCTGATGCATTTTGCCATACACATCAATACTACTTCTGTCATCGAAATACATGCGGTAGGCAATATGCTCCGATTCCAATGCCGGACCATGATGCATGGTTTCCTTATACAAGTCGCCACTCGCACTAAAGATGCTATCCTTAATAATAAAAGGTTTCTTCCCGTTTTTTAAGCCCATTTGAGCATGAACACCACTTTTGAAAACATATTTACTTGCAATATTCTTGCTCACTTTGCAGATTTTCACTTTCAAATTTGAACCTTTTTTGATATCAATTTGAAACGAAAGTTCATCTTCTTTACCATCGCCATTTAAATCGTCCAACTGAGAAGGAATTACAGAGTCGGCCAGGCAAACCAGGAGACTGGCTTCTGAATCAATTTGCATTTCAGCCTTTAAATCAGAAAGCTTAATCTCCACAGGAATCAAGGTCCGATCTTTATTTAAAGGATTCGAAATACTCAGCTCCTGCTCAGCTATCCTTTCAATTTTTAATGGGTTTGAAGAATTTGATACACCCTTGCATTGTACCAAACAGATAAGTACAAGAAGGTTTACTAAAAGTAGATTTACTTTTCGCATAAAGTAATGATTAATGAGAGTTATATATTGATTTTTTAAACAATGGAAAGAGCCTGTAAACTGAGGAAATACAGTCTCTACAGGCTCCTTTCTTATCCGATACCAATAAGCTGAGTTCGATTTAAAACATGTTCTCAGTTTCAATTATTTTTTTAATATGAGCTTTTTCGACAGAAGCTGTCCATCCATTTGCAAGCGAACAATGTATATGCCAATCGCATTGGGAACATCAACGCTTAATTCTTTTGAATCACTATAAAAAACAGATTTTAGGACTCGTCCTCCAAGGTCATAAACCTGTACCATGGTATCACTGGGAAAAGGTCGAGAAGATTTTATCACAATCTTTCCATCTTTGCCATATACCAATAAGTCTTTACCAGCATCGATATCCTCCACACCGGTCACTACCGTATTAAAAGAGTCTGTAGAAGAAAGAACGGAAACATTTCCAGCTTCGTCCTCTGCCACGGCATGAAGCACATAAGATTCATTCTCCTGAAGATCATTCATCTGTCCTTCCCACATCTTATTGGCCACACAAGCATGTTGTCCGAATTGTACCGAGCCAGCCCCGCTCATCACCTGTTCAGCAAGTGGCTTTGCATTGGCTGCCAAATCCACATACCAATAAAGTGTTCCATTTTCATTACTGGTTAACTCCAGGCCCGCAGTAGTGCCCTGAATGTCTTTTACCTGGATGTGCTTGATTACGGGTGCAACAGCATCAGTGATTTCTTCACCTTTTATCAGTTTTATCTCTCTAGGAATCCCATCTTTTACATTGAATTGTATTTGGGTTTCCGTATTGGTTCTCAATAGGATGCTTACATCAGAAAATTGTCCATCCATCTCCCAGTTCCCCTTCAGGCAAATCACAATAGCAGACTCCTGGCTGGCTTTGGCAGTAGTATAAGCAATTTCAGGAATATGAAGATCCGGATCGCAAACACTCATGTTCAATTTATCCTGTTCGGCATTGGCTTGTAGCATTACCAAAGCAGAAGCATTAATTTGCTTCACAAACTCATCCGATAATTCTGAATTTGCATCAAAGAACACATAGCCAGTAGTATTTGTAGCTCGATCCCAAACAATGTGAGCATTCTGATCTTGTTTTAACACCTTATAGGCAGCCGTTTCCGCTTGATTCATATTTGCAGCAAAAGCTTCCATTGCCGCCACATCAGCTTGCGGAAGAATAACATATTCATAGATTTGATTCGAAGGTGATGTCCCGTGATCAATCCAGGCGCTGGCAAAATCACCCTGAGTAGCAGCCTTGGTTTTATTGTGTCGTGAATCCTGGCTAGCTCTTGAAATTTTCAAGTTAGTACCTGATTTCAACCAATAGGCATTCCCAACAGGATCAACCAACCAATGGTTCTTGTCTGCATTGAAATCCTGCTGCAAAGGAAAGCTTGTGATGGCATTGCTCCCATCAACATACATGGCTGTAGATTGATCTATAAGATTTACCTGGAACAAAGTTGTTTCCGTAGGATATTGCGAATTGGAATTTGAAATATCAGAACCTAAACAGATGATTCGGTTTTCGAAACAAAACACCGACTTGTTGGCCTGGTGATCAGCTGTGAAATTGGTTCTGTCCTTTTCTCTCAGCTTCATTCCAAAAATACCATTCTCACCACTCAAGTTCGAAGCTCCGGTAAACCCTTCATTCGATTTCTCCATCAGCGTTCCGCTGTTTGGGCTATTCAGTAAATTCAAAGGAAGGTGAATGCTGGTAGCGCCCGGATAACGATTCCAATCCCAACCATTTTCAACAAACCCACTTTTCGAAGACTTTACAGGATCACCGCTTCCAATTACCTGAACCGTACCATAACTCTGGTAACGACCATACCTGTTGTCTTTCGAATAGATTTCAGATCCCCATACATGTTTATTGTATCCTTTTACACTTACCATCCAATTGTCGCGACGATGAATACCCAAAGCTCCATAGTTGTAAGTAAAGTTCCCACTTGGCGCCACTTCCGCGCTAATTCCCATACCTGCGAACTCCTTCTTGAAAGCAGTATTTGAGCTTTCTAATCTCATGTAGGCCTGAGCCATCTCTGTCCAAATATCTTCACCCGTGTCCGGATTACCTGATTTAGCCAAGTAGGCATAAGCATTTTTCATACCACTACTTATGGTACCTGCCAGAGGATGACGACCACAAATTCCAAATCCCCAATCCAAAAGATTAGAGTAGTTGCGCATAGCCATTATTCCTTTTCCAAAATTTCTTCTGGCCTCATCGGAAAGCGCATAACAAGTACCATTCACAAAACGAAGGTAGGTGCCCACTCCAGCATATCCCCCCTTACTATAGGCAGGATACAAACCACCATGGTGAAATCCGCAACCATCCTCTTTGATACCTCCCATTGTACCTGGAACTATTTTCAACGAAATATCCATCCAGCGCTTAATGGCTTTCATTTCGCGAGCTTTTTCCGGAGAATCATCCATGCTAATCACTGCAATTAAACGTGGAATAACAGTAGTATTCCAGCTATCCATCAGCCCTTGCAAAGTTCCAACTTCCGGTTCAATTCTGTACTCCTGAATCCCGGTCCAGTAATTCATCATGGCAACGGCCTCACCCAGTCTGCCATCAGCTTTCAAAGCATCCCTCATCAGAAAAACAGCAGGAGGAAATTCTCTGAAGTTATACCCATAATGGTGATTGGTTCCCATACCACTACCAACATTCAGCCCTTGATCCATCACATAGTCCAGAAGATCGTAAAACATTTGTTTCGCCTCATCATCCTTGTTGTGAAAGTATATCTGGGCCAAGTCTTTTAAAACCGGGCCAACCTGATCCATCTTAACATCTCCAATTGACTGGTCATACTCATCATCGCTTACGTATGGGCGTCCTGTAATCTGTCCATCCAACCTTTGAATATCAAAACTTCTAAACTTGTCCTTAACCGTGGTGACCTTAGATGCCGTTGGCTGGGTTCCCTGGTAGGCCAACACCATCTCCTTTTTGATGGCGTCAAAAGCCTTCTGCTCCTCAGCACTCACACTCGATGCCAATGCAATATCATGAGTATAATTATCGTACCAATACCAAAGTGCAGCCCAATGATTGTGGTTCATCGAAGGATTAATGTAAGGCAACTGCTTATCTGGTGTTACCCTGTCGTGAATGCGAGTACCTGGAAACATCATTCTATCAAAGCACAGTGAACCACTTTCCACATCCGAAGGGGCAATAATTTTCATATAATCCAAACTCTGATTGCTTTTTGGACCACTCATGTCTTCTTTAAAACGAATCCAACAGGCACGCCATCCTTTAAAATTGATCCCATAATCGAAGTAATAGTCCACACTACTTCCTTTTCCGAATTCAAACCTAATGGTACCATCAACAGGCGTTTCATTGTACACCCACAACATCAATCCACCTTTATAGGTAGTCACTGCCGTATTAATGTTAGGAGGATTTGAAATATTCAACTCTGCTCCCTGGTTCCAATCCCACTTTACCGATTGAGATCCCAACTTATAATGAGCATCACTCATTTTCAGGCTGGAACCGGAGCTGGTACTCCACCCTGTGGGAACGGAATTTTCCAAACCGATGTACTGTGCGTAACTCAACATGCAAGTACAACACATCAGCATCAGTAATAACAACACATTCTTTTTCATACTTAGCTATTTATAAGATAAAAAAGGATGCCTGTATCCCCATACAGCATCCTCTTTTTGACTCTATTTTACAAATTTAATTTCCAGTTTTTGCTCCATTCCTCCTTCCAGGTGAAATTTCATTGCACCATTCTCAAAACTGTAATCGATTATACGACCATTAATTTCAGCATCGACTGGTTGAGATGGAACAGCCAGACTTAGCTGTGCTTGTTCTTTCGAATTAAAATCAATCACCATGCTCTCCTCTTTGATAAAAGCATGCACGGAAATCTGTTTATCAGACACAAGCAATGTCTTCTCGCCATGGCTGACTTTACGGATATCTCTTCCGAACCATTCAATTGCTTTCTGCTTGTCAAACCGTATTCCTGCCATATCACCGGTAAATTTCAACTGGGAAAGAGATGCTTTTTCACTCCAGGAGATTTCTGTTAGGATATCCCCTTTCTCATTCTGAATTTGAAGCCCTTCACCTTCTGGCAAGCGCACAACTCTTTTGCCCTCCAATTGATCCTGAAAACCTAATAGTAAAAGGGAACTAGCCTCTTTCGCCTTTTGTCTTCTTTTTAGCACATGCCCCAACTGCACATGCCCAATACCATCTTTCTTACGAAGATAATTGTCGTAAAACCAAGCTTCTTCCACAGAATCACTCCAATTGGATGAAGAGAGATCTTTCACCAATAACAAAGGAGATTTCCCTTTTCTTGGATCGATCAACCATTCCTTATTTTCTTTTGAATAAAATGGATTTACCTCTCTATCCCTGGTGTATTCATATGCATCTTTCTTTCCTTTCCTACTGGCATAAGAGTGCAAGAGCAAATCAAAATCCACTTCCTTTTTTGCTTGCATTTCATCACGAATTAAAAACAATCCATTGCAAGCAAGCACTTCGCGATGCCAGAAGTTCAAATCTTTCGAAGGATACATATTTGAAGGATCACAAACCAAGTTGAAATAATCATACTCCCCTTGATTTCCGGTACTAATGATAACATCCGTTTTCCCCCAGATCGCTTTGTTGCCTGGATATTCACCAAACTCACACCAAACATCGCCATCGCCAACCTGGCCTTCTCCATTTACCAACAGTACATTGTGCTCATGAGTATATTTTGGATTGGAATATCCCATGTCAATAATATAGGGAACCCCTGCCCTGTGCAACATGAATTGTCCGTCATCAGGATGTCCATGCCCCTGATAATGCTGACCCGATTTAATGGTAAAATAGCTGGCATCATTTTTCCATGAAGAGCGCCAAACGTACATTCCGGCATCCTCGAAAAAACGCCAGTTTGGTAAAGTATTTACATCAACAGCAGGTACTGATGCATCTTTCCAAATGTATCTCCATACATCGTAATTGGATTTCTGGTCCTGATCTTTTTCTGTTTTCTTCTCGGCACGCCACAGCTCAACCTCTCCTAATTCAAGCTCTGAAGACAACCATTGCGCAAGTGGATCTTTTAAATTCTTAGCCAATGCCGGAAATACCGAGTATGGATTTCCCCAAAACTTAGGGTTTGCATCGGCATACCTTGCCAGGCCTCCAAAATTATCCTTTCCGCCAGGCAGAATAGAGTACATACAATAAGCTGAAGCATTTTTGAACCAATCCAAACTCTGGTAAGGTTCTCCATAAGCTTTCTCCAATGCATTTCGGCGCAACTCCATCCACTGGACATAGGTTTTCAACTGAAACATGAAATAGGTTGCTCCCTCATCGCTAAAACCATCACTCATCAAGGAATTCATCTGACTTGTTAGCGTTTCATATTTGTGCTCCAAACAATCTGTCCACTCCTTCTTATATTCTTGTGGCACATCGTCAACACCATACAAAACAGCACTTAAGGCAGCGTACACGTTAGTTCCGTGATTGCAATTCATAATCGCAAAATTGTTTGTGTGGAACCTTGAATAATCTTCATAAAAATGGTGAGCAATACGAACAAGCCTCTGATTGATGTATTTACGTTCTTTCTTCGTAAAATTCTGATATTGCCAATCATAAGAAGCTGTCAGAGCGATTAAGGCCTGAGCAATTCCCAAATCTCCTCCAGGACCTTTGCCTTTTCCATCTATCCATTTGTCCCATTCTTTCCATTTCAGTATGGTCCAGAAATGCTTCTCGAAAGTCTCCTGATATTTTTGTTTCGGATCCAACAATTGTACCAGTGCCACTGCAGCTAGTTTTTCAGGAAAAGAAAATACCAGCTTCGATTTTGGGCGCTCTATGGGCTCCATTTTATTTAGCTTCTCACAAATCAGGAGTAAACTCTCCCATTCAGTTTCGTGCGTTGTTAAACGCATATCGACAAATTCTTTTAACTCATCCTTCTGGAAAAACACACGAGGATGATTCTTCACACTTTGTGCCTGTGAATTGCGAATGGTTCCTGCGAAAAGAATAATCATCAAGACCACCAACACAAGATCTCCCAATCTAATTTTCAATCTTTCTTTCATTATCGTATTGTATATTTTCAATTTACATCCAATTCGGACCAACATCTTTTCTTTGAAGTATTTGTTGTAATCCGCCACGCTTCCCCTGAGGAGAGTAATATACTCCTGAAGATTTCACTTTCTTCAAATCAAAATCCAAACGTTGCAACATCTCACTGGTCAAGTTCTTTTTCCATGCAGAAATATCAGCTGCTGGTAAACTCTTTGAGTTCGTTACTGTGAAAACTTGTTTCTCATCTTTCAACTTTACCTTCATCTTCTGCAAGCCTTTATTTGGTTTAATCCCGCTACTTCCCTGGAATACATTCCCTTCAAAAACCAAATATTGAGGCTCTGTATGCTTTTTAATATGAAGCATTCCTCCAATCATCACGTTATGAAAGAAGAACATACTATCGGGTGGAAACACTTTGTTTCTGTGCCCCAGGTCATTGATTACATCAATTGAAGCAGATCTATTATTCACAAAGAGATTATGGGCTATTGTATTTTCAGCAGTCTTTGGAAAGTGAGCACCAATCAGCCCCAATGCCAATCTTTTTGGATCGGAAGGAGAAGCAGAACCAAAGCTGACAACTCCTCCTGACTTGGGAGCCAGTCCACTGAAATAATTATTAACCACCAAATGCTTTCTGCTTCGAACTGCAACTCCGCCACATCTGTTTTTTCCCTCTTTATTGGAGATAAAAAAGTTGCTTTCCACAATTCCTTCTACTCCCTGGCGAAGGCTCAATGCTCCCTTGCAATTCAAAAATGTATTGTAACGAAATGTATTTCCGCAACTCTTCGATGACATAATTTCACTTTCTCCACTGCAATCTTCGAATAGGTTAAATTCTACCGTAGTATAACAATAGCGCTTTGCCATTGAACCATGACCAATACGCATGGCTGATCCTCCATTTTTCCCAAGAGGAGGACGTGAGAAATAATTATGGTCCACCAAATGGTGATTCCCACCATTCTTGGGAACATCTACATTAATGTAACTCGCACTTGAAGTTTTTCCCTCGAACCAACAATGATCCACTCGGTTGTAACAACCATTCAATTGCACCCAAACGCCTGTAACCTGATTGTAATTTCGAAAACGACAATTTGTAAGTCTATTATTTTCTCCAGATACAAGAACCAAAGCTCCATCCTTATCTCTTTTCCCTTTATTAAAATCTATGCCAGATAGAACGATGTTGTTTCCTGAAACTACAATGGAAGTATTTCCCTTGACAATTACTTTCCCGGGATGCTCTGCCTTTACTATAATCGGCTGTTCCTTGCTCCCACTCCACTTTAAATCCAGCGAAAGATCCTTGTACTCTCCATCTGCCAACTCAATAACCTGACTACCTGACTCTAACACTGACACCAATTCTTTTAGGTCTCCCACTCTGGTCACTTTCTGGGCAGTAACGATATCAACAGATAGCCATAATATGACTAAAAAACTGATGCTTATTCTATAAATCTTATTCATCTTTCCCTTTTATTTGATATACCTTCACATTATCAACACTCATATGGTTGTTGATGGTTCGTATTCCAAACCAACCCTTTTCATAAGCATCCTCATCCTTAAAATCATATATTATTGCTCCATCGCGGATAAACTGTACTCGTCCATCTAAAGCGATTAGTTGAATTCTGTAAGTCTTATTCGCTTCAATTAACACATCAGGAGCAGACAAATCATGTCCGGCAAGAAGAGGCTTGTTTCCATCTCCTGCATAACGGCGAAATCGAGTCTTTGTATTGTTATGACCTCCCATTCCCACATAGTACAATTGCAAGGTATCGTAATCGTGAAACATGCCTGATGCCTTTCGGGGAGAGTCAAACAAATCCTTCGGGCTTCTAGGATCAGTTGCATTCCAAAAGCAATTCAAATCACTCACCCGATCATTTGGACCGCCTTTTCCTATTACTGTTGCATCATATTCAATTAGGACTCCACCCTCGAAATATTGATCCAGCCAAATGGAAGCTCCCTTGCAAACATCAATATCCATTTTGCCGTCTTTCACCAAAACTGAGCTACATGAATCTTCCTGAATTTCGCTAATCCAATTGTCCAAACTACCATCGTTAAAGGAATCTTCAAACAGTAATTCTGATATTTCATACCAATTTTCTTTTTCAGATTTTGCATTACATGCACATAAAGAAAGCACAAGAAATACCAGTCCAAATAATCGCATCATTTTCTTCTATTTTAAATATATTACACCCCACACTTCAAAAGAGGTCAACAAACAACAATTCAGAGCACTTAACTACTCCTGAAAACGATTTCAAGATACCTGAAAGCATCACCTCATACAAACCAAGCCTGTCCCAAATATCCATTTCGGCACACCAGCAAAGCAAAAAGCCCTAAAACGCATTGATACACTACACTTTAAAAAACCGTACAATATCTTCCGTACGATTTTACACACGGTAAAAACACCATTAATAATCGCTCGTTAATGCAGCTCTTCTTTTGATTTTCTGTGTATTACCAACACCAAACACCAAACCACTTGATTTATATGGAGATAATAGATTTTCCTACCATCCATAATTTTCCGAACAATTGTAACACTCATAACAACAAGGAAATTAAACCAGTTGCATTTTTTGAAACCCACAACACACCTTCTTTTACCATTTGATCTACTGACACTTACAAAACTTTACCGCGAGAAAAGTGCCAGAATTGAAAAAGTCCTCCACTCCACAGTACGCAATTCATAATTTTAAATGCATTTCATAGAAAAATCATGCAAGAATAAAGCAGTCTCTCTTTGAGATGCAATGAAAAACAACACTGGGAAGTTTACTGCCGATTCAATCTTTCAAAGACAAAATTTGATGATTGAAATAGTCGGAGAATGCCAGGTATCATTAACGAAAAAACAAGAATCATATGAACAGAATCCACACCATCTGTATCACATTTTTTGCCTGCCTATTTTTGTCGACAAGTGCCTTGTCACAGGAAAAAGGAAATGCAGATCTTCAAAAAATAAGAACAGTACACCAAGGGAAGAAGTTATCGGCAAAGGGAGAATCTCTCAGCACAGAAAAAATACTCTCCTTACTTCAGGACGATGGTAGTTTTTCCGATGAAACTCCCCATACGAAACATATTAGAGGACGCATCACACAATTAGCCATTGATTACAAAAAAGCAAAGCAAGCCAACAAAAAAAAGTTGCGAAAGGCCATTTACAGTTCCTTGCAATATTGGATCAATCATCGTCCAAAATATAAATTCCCAAGAGTGCCTTTTGAAACGCTAAGAGCGATGGCTGCCATCGAATTGGTTATCTATAATGACATGATAAAAGAGCGGGAGTCAAACCCAGCCATGGCAAGTACAATAGACACACTTATTCAAAGCATTAGCGAATTTAGTCACTGGTGCTGGTTTAATGGCAAAAGCCCTAAAGTCTTCGATAAACATGAAGGTCATAACAGAGGTGGCAATGTAGGTTACCGCTTGTGGGGCATGACAGCCATAGCTTCTTGCTCTGGAAACGAAAGTGAGATGGATTGGGTGCACGAAATTGTAAAAGAACAATTTCCAAGAGTTGTAAATACTCCTACAGATTTCCCTACTGGCTTTACTACTGATGGATCATGGATTCAACACAATGCCGGAGGCGCACAAAACTACTGGGTTGGATATGGAGTTCACTGGATCAATCATGTTCTTAACTATGCTGAAGCAACAAAGGGAACACCATGGGCTCTTACAGAAAAAGAATGGAACACCATTGCTGACTACTATCTGGATGGCATACAGTGGTATCATTTTAAAAACCGTGCAGCCTTGAATTTAGCCGGAAGACACAATGCATTGAAGAAAGCTCCAGCTGACAACGGTGACATGAAGAAAAAGATCACCAAACTGATGGCTGTCTCTCCATATACATTAGAGAGAGAAGCTGAATTAAAAACACTTCTTCAAAAACAGAGGACTACACACACCGCAACTCTTGATTCTACCAAGTATTTCTGGAATACAGATTTGTTGATACACAGCACACCGAATGCTTACTTCGCAATTAAGATGTTATCAAACCGAACTACAGGATGCGAAACCTCTGAAAGTGAAAGGGCACACGGAAAAAACAACTTTTTTAGTGGTGATGGTTCTACCATGATCTACCGAAATGGAAAAGAATACGACAAAGCACGTATTGGATGGAATTGGCGCGCTTTACCAGGTATTACTGCTCTTCAAAAAAATGGAAAATTGCCCTTGAGTCCATGGGGACGTGAAAGTAAAAGTAAAAATCAATTTGCCGGCGGGTTGGCAGCCAATAAAAAAGGGATTGCTGCCTTTCAATACAATCGTGTAAATAGCTATGCAAACCTGCAAGCCAACAAAGCATATTTTACCTATGACAATGTTCTTCTTGCCCTGGGAAATAGCATCAGAAAAAACAAAGATGATGATTTCGATGTATGGACAACACTGAATCAAAGTATCAGAAACGGATCGATTCATTACAATATCAATGGTAAAAAAGGAAAGATTAAGGAAGGTAAATCTTCAAAACTTAAGTTCAAAGACATACAGAAAACTTCGTGGGTTTATCATGATGGCATTGCTTACCTGATTTTCCCAACAAAAAAAGCAAGTTCATTGCTACTATTTGCCGAAAATAGAACTGGCAATTGGGCGGATCTGGATGGCCGCTATTTAAACGCAAACAACAAGGAAGGTCAATTGGAAGAAACCTCCATTTTTCAGCTTTCCTTGTCACATGGCAAACATCCCGACCAAGCTGACTATTCATATATCGTAATTCCAGGAATTGAAATCAATAGGGTAAAAGAAATCTGTAAGGAGAATTTCCCTCTTATCATTCAAAACAATGATGGACAGCAGGCTATTCAAATTGATGCCAACACTTATATGATGGTCTTCCACAAAAAAGGTTCCGTATCTCTTAAAGATGGAATCAGCTTGGAAAGCGATGTACCTGTTGTAGCCATGCTATCGCTGAACAATGAAGAGGCTGTAATTCAAGTTTCTGATCCTCTTCATCAACAAAAGAGTGGAAAGATAAAAATCAATACAGGGAATAACATCCTTGAATCAAACATTGACTTCCCACAAGGAATCAATGTTGGAAAATCAACTGAAATAAAATTAAATCTTAAATAATAAAGTTCAAAAAATGAAGCAAAATCTTCAATTTACGATTCTTTTGACTTGTGTGGCCTTTCTTTGGTCATGCAATAGTCCAAAACATTCTTCTAACAATATTGTAGAGGAAAATGTAGAATTCGCGACTCAGCAAATTGGTCGTGAAATAGAAAGCATGAATGCCAAAGGAGAAATCTTGAATCCCAGAACCATTCATAAAGATGGAACCACCAGATACAATACTCCTGAGCTTTGGACCAGCGGATTTTTTCCTGGTTCGTTATGGTATTTGTATGAATTAACTGGCGATAGCAAATGGAAAATTGAAGCTGAGAAAGTCACTGAAACATTAGACACCGTTCAGTACCTAACATGGCATCACGATGTAGGTTTCATGGTATACTGTAGCTATGGTAATGGTTACAGATTAACAAAGAAACCTGAATATAAGGATGTAATTATTCAAGCTGCAAAATCATTAAGTACCAGGTACCGTCCAAACGTGGGAGCAATCCAGTCTTGGAATGTTCACCGTGGATGGCAAGCTAAAAGAGGATGGCAATGTCCGGTGATCATTGACAACATGATGAACCTGGAACTGTTGTTCGAAGCTACAAAACTAAGCGGAGACAATAGCTTTAGAGATATCGCTATTAAGCATGCTGAAACCACTATGGATCACCATTTCCGTGAAGATTACAGCTCGTATCATGTGATTGATTACGATACCATCACAGGACAAGTACGCAATAAAGTAACTGCACAAGGTTATGCTGATCATTCTGCCTGGTCACGTGGACAAGCTTGGGCAATTTACGGGTACACACTTTGTTACCGTGAAACCAAAGACCCTAAGTTTTTGAAACAAGCAGAAGCTATTGCCAACTACCTTTTCACACACCCAAGAATGCCTAAGGATCTTGTTCCTTACTGGGATTTCGATTGTAAAAATATTCCAAACACCCCAAGAGATGCTTCAGCTGCAAGTGTAATTGCTTCTGCATTGTATGAATTAAGCACTTACAATCCTGAAAAATCAGCTAAATACAAGAAATTGGCCGATGAAATTGTTGTTAACCTTTCTTCTCCTGCTTATCGTGCTAAACTGGGAGAAAATAACAACTTTTTATTGATGCACAGTGTAGGTAGTATCCCTCATGGAGCAGAGATTGATGTTCCTTTAAACTATGCTGACTATTATTTCCTTGAAGCTCTTTGCAGAAAAAGAGAATTGGAAAAACCAGCAGCCAAATAATTTCAACTTGTCCCCGTAATTTTTCGGGGACAAGCTTTACTTTTATATTCTTGTAATAGAAAAGTATCAAATATTGATTTTGGTACACTTTATTCCTCAATCATTATCTTGCATCCGGCAAGTATTCTTTTCTTGCAACAGCAAAAGCCAATACATATACAATGCATACAAAAAAACATACTAAAATATTTCACTGTTTAAGACAGGTCTTAGTGGTAGCCTGTGTTCTTATCAGTGCCAGGTTATCAGCTCAGGACCTTTTTGTTCCTGAAATTATCACCTTCGAAGGAGAGCGAGTAAACTCCCAATGGAGTGCTGATTCAAAATCAGAACTACAAGTTAGCGAACGTCATTTTAAACATGGTAAGCAAAGTTTAAAATGGACATGGGAACGCAAAGGTTTTCTGGAACTGGATCAAAATATAAACTTTACTCCCTTTAATCCTGAAGCGGTGGATAAGTCAATTCCAACCTTTTGCTTTTGGGTTTATAATGAAACTCCTAAAGATGAAAGAATCACGGTTCAGTTTGCTACCAATGAAACTGTAAACTGCGAGTTTGAATTCGGATTAAACTACAAAGGATGGAGAGCTGCCTGGGTAGCTTTCGAACGCGACATGAAAGGTACTCCAGTAACCAGCATGAACAAGATGAAAATCATTGCTCCTGAAAATACTTCTGGCAGCTTGTATTTCGATCACATCATGTTGTGCACCCCTGCCGACAGCAGATGGAATACTCCAGATTACCAGGTTCCTTTTGTGAACGCTAAAACTGAAAACCACTGGTTGGTTCTTTACAAGTCGAGCTTAAACAAGCCAAGCCAAAAACTTGAACCTCTGACTGACAAACAGATCAAAGGGATTCAGATGATCAACAAAAGGTATAGCAAGTCTGTTATCAAAAAAGTAAAAGTCACTGACAAGTTGATGAAGCAAATCAGAAAAGACTATGCCAAATACAAGATTTCCAGAAGTGAAGATCAAATTACTGGAGAGAACATCTGGTTCTGTCGCTTCTCGGAAATATACCGTCCATACTCTAAGGATTGGAAAAACTACTTCAACAAGCTTAACAAAGGCTTTAAGAAATATACCAAACTGATGTTTGATGTTGCCTGTGCCTACAATCAAACAGACAATGCAGAATACAAAAGCGAGTTGGAGGAATTGTTCTTCAATCTATCTGATCACATTATTGACCAGGGCTGGGCGGAAGGTAGCGCCAACGGAACCCTTCATCATCTGGGATATAGCATGAGAACCTACTACTCAGCCTATTTCCTAATGCGTGAATCATTAATCAGGACCCAAAGAGCAGACCAGGCTCAAAAGGCAATGGAATGGTACTCTGGCGTAAAAGAGGTATTTGCTCCCTTCCATGGCAAAGGCATGAGCATTGATGCTTTTAACACTTCTGTAATGGGTAGATTGGCAAGTATTCTGATGCTGGAAGATTCTCCTGAGAAAGTACGCTACTTGAAAGCCTATGTAGCTTGGATCGACAACGGACTGGCAATTGCTCCTGGTTTGAAAGACAGCTTCAAGGTAGATGGTTCGGTTTTCCACCACGCCAACAATTACCCTGCCTACGCTACCGGAGGATATGATGGTGCCACAAGAATGGTGTACTATTTTAGCAAAACTCCATTTCATGTTTCTGAAGAAGGACATAGAATCTTAAAGGAATCATTATTAAAGACACGTTTGTTCTGTAACAAGGAAACCTGGCCAACATCAATGTCGGGACGCCATCCTAATGGGAAAGGAAAACTATCTGCTACTCATTATGAATTAATGGCCTTGTCAGGAACTCCTGATGGAAAGAAGAAAATTGACAAGGATATGGCTGCTGCTTACCTAAGATTAATGGATGGTAAGAAAGCAACCAGTAGTGTTAAGAAATTCCAAAAAGCCGGAATACAGGCAGAAACTGATCCTAATGGCAACTGGACCATGAACTATGCTGCTCTGGGCATTCACCGCAGAGACAACTGGTCGGTTACTGCACAAGGACACAGCCGTTACCTATGGGCTGCCGAGCACTATATAGGCGCCAATTTCTATGGCCGTTATATGAAACACGGGCAAGTTCAGATCTTAGCCGGAACCAATAAGCCAAGTGTATTTACTGCCGGGTTTAATGTAAAAGGTTGGGACTGGGGCCGATTTGCCGGAACCACTGCCATTCACTTGCCAATAGAACAATTGCGTGCCAACATTCTTAATGTTGACCAGGTAACTGGTTATGAGGAAATGCTTATGTCTGATGAAGCATTTGCAGGAGCCATTTCTTTGGAAGGAAAGAATGGTGCATGGGGAATGAAACTTCATGAGCACGACAAGTACAATGGATCCCACCGTGCTCTAAAATCAGTTTTCTTTTTCGACGAGAAAATCATCTGCCTTGGTAGTGACATTGAAAACATCAATGCTGATTTTGAAACGGAAACCACCCTATTCCAAAACTATTTGAAGCAAGAGTCTGACGCAGTTCAAATGAATGGCAAAGAAATTTCTGAATTTCCCTTTGCTTATGCTAGTAAAGGAAAAAAAGCGAACCTATTAACCGACAATGTTGGAAACAGCTTTTACATACCTTCAGCCTATACTGTAGAAGTGGGCAAGCAATTACAGCATTCAAAAGATCAGAAGAAGGAAACTCCAAACCAGGGAAACTTTGCAACAGCAGTGATTCGCCACGGCAAAGCTCCAAAAGGGGAATCATATGAATATGCCATATTGGTTCAAAGAGGACACAAAGAGTTACAGAAATTTGCCAAGCAAATGAAGAAAAAGGCCAAAGCTCCTTACACCGTTCTTCAGAAGGACAGCAAAGCACACATTGTTCGTGAAAATGCAAGCAAAACAACTGCCTTTGTTCTGTTCGAAGCAAATGAACAAATCAACATCTCAGGAGTGAAAGCTGTTGATGCTCCGGTATTGGTAATGCTGAAAGATAAAAAAGACACCAAAGTACTTAGCCTTTGTGATCCTGATCTGCACCTGTATGAAGGTCCTGCAGATGTGGTGATTGAAAATGGTAAAAGAAAGGAAAGAAGTATATACTCTCGCAAGTGGAAAGACAACGAAAGTAAGATTTCGAAAGTGAGAATAAGCATTGAAGGAAACTGGTCTGTTCCAAACAACAAATACTGTACATTGATTAGCAACAAAGACAATCAAACGGTATTGGAATTCAGCTGTCAGCATGGCTTGACCAGAGAAGTTGAACTACAAAAAAAATAGATCATGGCTAAAGATATATCAAGAAGAAACTTTATACGAAACACCGCTGCAATTACTGCAGGTATGACCCTAATTCCACAGGGCTTACTAAGTTCTTGTACCAGAAAAGGGAAAAAACCAAACTTGCTTTTCATCTTCCCGGATCAATACCGAAAACAAGCCATGGGATTTATGAAGCAAGATCCTGTGTTAACACCAAATATCGACAAGCTGGCAAATGATGGTGTTGTATTTAGCAATGCTGTTAGCAACCATCCTTTGTGTAGCCCATACCGTGGTATGATGCTAACCGGAAAGTATCCATTGTCGAATGGAGTATTGTCGAACTGCCACTCGGGAAGAACAGAATTTGGGAACTTCTTAAAACCAGATGATATTTGCTTCTCAGATGTATTGGCAAACAACGGTTACGATGCTGCCTATGTAGGTAAATGGCACCTTGACGGACCTACTCCAACCCAAAAAGGAGAACCTAAAGTATGGGATTCCTATTGCAAACCTGGTAAACATCGCCACGGATTTAATTTCTGGTATTCTTATGGTGCAGATGACAACCACTTGACTCCTCACTACTGGATCAACGACGCAGGTGAAGATCAAGCTCAATACTTTAAGCAATGGTCTCCTGAGCATGAAGCTGAAGTTGTAGAAAAGTACCTGGAAAATGCTGGTGATAAATTCAGAAATGATGACAAGCCATTTGCCATGTTCTGGGCCATCAACCCACCTCATCACCCTTTTAACCTGGTACCTGAAAAATACAAGGACCGTTTCGAAGGCAAAACCGAGAAGGATGTTCTGAACCGTCCGAACGTACAATTTACCGACAACAGAGAAATGGGTAACAAAGGTTTTGGCGATATGTTTGTGGAAAAACGAATCGATCAGTCCATTGATTACTTCTCAATGTGTGAAGGAGTAGACCTCCAAATTGGAAAGATTTTGAAAAGCTTGAAAGAACAAGGTTTAGATGAAAATACCATTGTCATTTTCACCTCTGATCATGGTGAAATGCTGGGTAGTCAGGGTATGATGCACAAGAATGTTTGGTTTAGCGAAGCCTTTGATATTCCATTCATTATTCGTTGGCCTAAGAAGATTAAACCTGGCACCGATGACTTGTTAATGAGTGTACCTGATGTAATGCCTACCCTACTTGGTTTAATGGGAATGTCGGATGATATCCCTTCGGAAGTGGAAGGAAAAGACTACTCAGGAATCTTCAGAAATGAGAAAGTGAACCGTCCTGAAGCGGCTTTGTATTTCTTTGCCAAACCAGAAGACGATACTGAAAAACGCAGAGGTGTGAAAACCCATACCCATACCTATGTGATCGCATATGATAACAAAGGTGAGAAACATCACTTCTTGTATGATGATGTAAACGATCCATATCAAATGAAAAATATTTATGGAGAGAATACGGAACTGGAACAAGATTTAACCGAAAAACTTCGTGAAATCTTAATCCGCACAAACGATCCGTTTGTTTCCTATTTGTAAGACTTAGCATATCTTGATTCAAAAAAGGGCTGAGTAGTAAATTTGCACTTTGCGTAAAAGTGCCATCCAATTGTTTCATTGAAATTATCGCTTCATATTTACTGGATGTTTACTACTGGCCCTTTTTCTAAACTTTAAAGTAATGAACAGAATTCATCTATATCTTCTCACCATAGTTCTCACTTTTCTTACGCTTCAAGTAGTGGCTCAAGAATCTCTGGAGAAGGGAAAAGAGAAGAAATTGGTATACGAATGTGACTTCAATCAAAAATCATCACTGGAAGACTGGGTGATGGAAGGCCCGGGACTTGCCAAAATCAATAAAGGTCGTCTGGAGCTTTATTCCCGTTATCACAAAAAAGTGAATCGGAAGATGAAAAAAGGTGAGATTGTTTTTGAAGAAGGTACTGATAAATGGTATCAGAACTATGTAGATGGCCTGGCTTTAAAAGCAGAGCCAAATATGTATCCTTCTTACAAGTTGGGCGATACTTTCAGGGGTGGACACCTGGTTTACTGGAACAAAACCATTACCCCTGAAAACTACGTGATAGAGTTCGATTTTCAGAGTCCTATTCCCTTCCCTTTGCACATGATCATGTTTTCAGCAACAGGTACAAAAGGGGAAAATGTATTCCATCCTTCCCTAAAGAAGCGCTGTGGTGTAGCCGCTCAGTATACAAAAGGTGACATTTACAATTACCGCATTTCCTTTTTGGCTCCCAAACGCGGCACGGCCAATATGCGCAAATGTCCCGGCAGAAGATTGGTAACAAAAGGATCAGATCTAACGCTTGAAAACCTTACCGGAAAACATCACCTGAAGGTTATTAAATGGAAAGACCAGATTGAATTTAGAATAGATGGCCAATTGGTTTTTCAATATCACGATAAAGAATCGGATGCTGCCCTGGGAGCTGGTCAAACAGCCATTCGGTTAATGGTTCCTGCAAGAGGCTACTACGACAACTACCAAATCTTTGAATTAAAATAAAAATTTAGCACATAAGTACCTTCCCCTTTTCCCTTACGGTAAAGGGGATTTTTTTGCACTCATACCTCGTATCACTTTAAAAAAAGTGCACTTATAAACTATGAAGTCTTCCTGATTTCAGGAAAACAAAAGAACTACTATTCCTACCACTTCTAATAAAAGAGTTACAGTATCCTTGCTAATTAAGCCTAAAAAAGTTTTCATTCTATCCCAAATCCCATTTTTGGCACTTCCCAGCACTCTAAATCCACCTGAAACACATTCTATTTCCATTTATTCGTGCCAAGTTAATTTTCAAAATATTAATTCTGGAAAAATTAAAATATGCGTTCAAGCCTACTATTCCTATTTTTCGTTTGTCTGTTCTCTGCAAATATGCAAGCTCAGGACCTAAGCATTAAAGGACAAGTTTTCGATACAAAACTAAATCAATCCTTACCTTTTACCCAAGTTGCCATTTGTAATGTTGAGTCCGATGCTGGCATGAGTGGAACCCTGACCGATGACGAGGGAAGTTTTTCCATTACCGTACAACAGAACAGCACCTATAAAATCATTATCCAGTACCTGGGATATGAGACCTACGAGAAGCTCTTGAATGTAACAACTGAAAGCATAGACCTGGGTGTTATTGCGCTCTCTCCATCGGCTCACAACCTGCAGGAAGTATTTGTAACAGCCGAAAAAAAGTCAATCGGTAAAGAAAATGGAAATTGGGTGTTGTACCCCGATAAATTGCCTGAAGGCGGAACCAACTCAGCCATAGAATTGCTAAGTTCCATTCCGTCAGTTTCGGTTGATATGGAAGAGGCTGTCAGTATTCGAGGGCGACAAGCCAGCATCTTAATCGATGGTGTCAGAATTGACGATCAATCGGAATTAGATCAGATCTCTCCCTCCTCTATTGCTAAGATTGAGGTGATTCAGAACCCCACGGCAAAATACGATGCCGATGGAAGTGTAATTAATATTCAGCTCAAATCTCCCATACAATCTCGCTCTTCGAGTAAATTCAGAGCTTCAGTTGATCACTTTGGGAATCACCAGGAGAACTTCTCAACCAACAAAAAACACAATAACTGGGGCGGATTCTTTCAGGCCAACTCCAACATCAACGAATTCAATACTACCATCAACCAGTTGCGCCAAAATCTTTTACCAGGCAACTCTCCTTATATCAGGCAAGCCAGAGACCAATCGCAAAAAAACAACAGTCAACAAGCCAGAACAGGAATCAACTACCGACCTTCGAAAAAACACCTGTTCAAAATAGATGGACTGTGGCAAAACAACCAGGTAGATCCAGAAATCAACATCTTTAAGGAGTTATTAAATGAAGAACAGATACTGACCAAATACACAGAACAGGAGCAAACATTTGAAAAGGATAAATTTACACAGCAATATCGCACACAATACATTGGTAAATGGGACAAGCAGACTTTAAAAGTAAGTAGCAGCTATCGCAAACAAAAACAGTATGAAGACAGGCTGATGAACAGCTTGAATTTTGATCCTGAAGGGAAGCCCATCAATACCCTTCCGGCAGAGAAAAAAGATGACATTAATTTATCGGTTGAAAAGTTTCAAGGCAAGCTGGACTACACAAGAGAATTGAATGATAAAGTGAGCCTTGAAGGAGGAGTTGATTGGAGCATGGAAAAGCAAACACAAAACTCGATTCAGGAAAAGTACAATCATGGCGAGCAGGATTGGATCATGGTTCCATCTAAAACATTCAACTACCAATATGAAAACAGCAGTTCTGCCCTTTACGGGATTATTGATTTTAAAACCGACAATTGGTTCGTTACTGCCGGATCAAGACTTCGATATGTTGACAGGTCGACCAAGAATGCCCGTAACGAAATTATAAATCAACAACACAACTCCTACCTGAGCCTTTTACCAAGCTTTCATGCAGGAAGAAATTGGGAACATAGTGACGTAAGTATCTCCTACAAGAAAAGCCAGAAATTGCCACGTTCAGGACAGTTGAATTCATATAAAAACGATGCCAATCCTCTGAATATCTATTTTGGCAATCCCGATTTAAAGCCAGAAAAAGAACATTCTGTTTCCGTGGATTATGCCATGCACAAAGAGAAGTTTCAAGTGGGAATTGCCATCTTTCATCGCTTTGTAGAAGATGTGATCATGCAAGAATACTATACTATTGGAGATACTCTTTTTAGAACCTTCAATAATTTAGCAAAGCAATTTGTAACAGGTAACGAGTACACCTTTAATTACTTGCCTGCCAAATGGTGCAGATTAAACGGCAGTGGCACCATCTTCCATCAAAAGTTCTCAGGAAAAGGCATTTCTCTGCCAAAAAAGCAATTGTGGAGCTACAGCTACAAGCTTACCGGACAATTTAAATTGCCCCGAAGAATAAACATGCATGTGAACTACACCTACAATTCCAAAACCTTACAAGCATACGGACTGAAAGGAGAACTTTATAATCTGGATATGGCATTTAGTCGCGACTTCTTCAAAAAGAAACTAAAGATATCGGTAAAAGGAGTGAATTTACTTGATAGCAAAAAGCAATTGAACGAGGTCGAAAACATACAGTTTGTTTCACAAAGCTCAAGGTATATGGATTCCAGGAGACTTATTGTAGGCTTAGTTTACAAATGGCATCATTCCAATTGATTGCAACAACTAAACTTAAACAGCAAGCAAAAGCAGCCTTGAGGTAGGATGAGAGTTCCTTCCAGACTCCTTATCCAAGTTTTATGGGGATATCAAAAATATGCTAGAAAAACTACTTCTCCTGCTTTTCCAGATATTCACTAGGAGTTAAATCGGTAAACTTCTTAAAAATTCTGTAGAAAGAGGTTTTCGAGTTAAAACCACAATCTTCGGCAATTGCCAGCAGAGTATAATCTTTATTCTGGGGATCCTGTAAACGGCTCTTTACTTCATCTACCCTATAAGTATTAATAAAATCGTTAAAACTGATTTGTAAGCCATCACGCAAGGTGTTTGAAAGCTGTACTTCACTCCAGGAAAGCTGAATGGCCAATTGTGACTTGGTCAATCGTTTATCGAGATAAGGCTTTTCTTCCTCCATAAATTGATTAAGAGTTTTAATACTTTCCTCCCACTCCTTCTTTTTAGTTGCTGGAGCTGCCTTTTTGGTCACCACCTTAGCCTTTACGTTTTTTCTTCCTCCTTTCTTTCTGTGATTTGCATACACTAAAGCTCCTGCCGATAAAATGGATGCAAGTACTAAGAGATAAAGCAACCATGAATATTGTTTCCAGTTCCTGTTCACAACAATCATCAGGACTGCAGGAGATGAGCTCCATTTCATATGATTATTGGACACCAATACTTCAAGCTGATGTTCACCAATAGCCAGTTCAGGAATTACAATCTTATGTTCTCCCAAAGGCAATAGAGTCCAGGTGGTATCTAATGAAGAAATACGATAGCGAATTCTGTTTTTTTCAGGTTCCCAATAAGACATGGAAGCTACCGCAACACTTAATTTCTGATCGGTATGATACAATTCAACTTTCTGCTGAAACACATCTCCTGATTCTCCTGAGTTTGAATAAGAGACAAATTGAGCCTCCGGAATGAAGGAATTCATTTTAAAGTGGGAAGGATAGAAAGAGTTCAGTCCATTATTTCCTCCGAAATACATTTGTCCGCTGGTATCAATGCAAGCCACCTTGTATTCAAAAATATTCCCTTGTAAGCCATCTTCCTGATAAAAATTGGCAAACTGCTTTTTCTCCACATCAAAGCTGCTTAATCCTTTATTGGTGCCAAGCCACAAACGGTTCTTTTCATCCTCCAGTATACTCAACACCACGTTTCCGGGTAGTCCGTCCTTCTCATCAAAGCTGATAAAGGTGTCTTCTTTTTCGTTGTAGAGGTTGAGTCCATTACTGGTAGCAATCCACAAGCTTCCTTTGCTGTCTTCAAAAATATCGTACACCCTGTTACTCGACAAACTGCCTTTTTTATTTGAAGCTCTGTAGCTCTGAAACCTGGTCTCTCCTCTTTTTAAACGACAGAGACCTCCCATGTGGCATGACACCCAGATGTCACCATTGGTCACCTGCGAGATCACTTTTACATTTTGATTTGTCAGATCATTTTTTTCCTTGTTCAAAAGCTCTATACTTCCCTTTTGGGGATTCCATTTCCAGATTCCCTTATCAAGTTCGGAAAACCAGTAATTCCCTTCATCATCCTCCAGGATCTCAAATACACTCTTTTGGAAAAACAGTTTCCCCTTTGCCGTAAAGTTTTCAAATATCTTGCTCCTCGTATTGTATTTTAACACTCCTGCATCGGTACCAAAGAACACCTGCCCTTTGCTATCTACATAAGCCGTTCTAACCGTCTTGTGTTTTTTCTTCCTCTTGGTAGCTTGGCTCACTTTAGCTGGCCTAAATTCTTTTTTAACCGGATCAAAATGGCTTATGCCATCCCTCATCATGCCAACCCAAACATTGCCCAGTGTGTCAGAAACTACTGCGCGTAAAGTATTGTCGGGTAAAGAATATTTATTTTGCGGAATATTCTGATACAATTCGAAAGGCAGGTTGTTAGGCGAAAAATAGTTGATTCCCTGCATAGTTCCCACCCAAAAACTTCCAGACCTCTCACTCATAACTGCCAGAATGTTATTGCTAGAGATACTCTCTTTCAATAGGGGATGATGCTGGTAATTGTAGAATCTTTCTTCCTCTCGATCAAAGAAATTCAATCCCTTTTTGGTTCCGATCCAAAGATTTCCTTTTTCATCATCATTAATGGCAGTGATGTAGTTGTCAGACAAACTATACTTATTTCCTTCCGAATGACGATAAGTAACAAAACTCTCATCTTTATCCTGAAACAGATTCAAACCTCCCGCTGTAGCAATCCAAATTTTGCCTTCTCTATCCTTAAACAAATCTTCTACATAGTTAGAAATCAGCTCCCCGTCTTTTCTTTTTCTGGATCGACGAAAGTGCTGTTTCTTTTTCTTCTTTATATCTAAAACCGTAATTCCATTTCCTGCCGTACCAATCCATAGGTGCCCATTCTTATCGAAACACAACTCATTAATTAAGCGCTCTCCTTTCGAGTAACTTACAGTTTCACTATTAAAGGGAAAGTGTTCATATTGTTCAAACTGATCCTGTTCTCTATTGAATTTAAACAATCCATTACGTGTACCAGCCCATATTTCATTGCTTCCTGAAATAGCCAAATCATTCACATAAAGGCTTTGTGCTTTATTAACTTCAAAGGGCATCAGATAGTATTTCATCTTCCCCGTTTCCCGATTCAGAAAAACCACCCCAATTTGGGTAGCCATCCAAATATTCTGATCCTTGTCCTCTATGAGCGCATTGATTCTTTGATCGGCAATCCTGGTAAAAGGAACCTGAGGTAAGGGGTAATTGACAATTTGATAACCATCGTAACGATTCAAGCCTTCTTTGGTTCCCAGCCATATCAATCCTTTTGAATCTTGCAGCATGGAGTACACAACGTTCGAATGCAAACCATCAGAAGTGGTAAACTTTTGAAAACGAATCTCCTTACCCTTTGCATCTGTATGCATAAACAGCAAACAAGCAAAAACCAAAGCCAATATGTACTTTATCAATGTCATTCCTCTATTTAAACGATTACTATTTTAAGAACAGCCTAAAAATAATATTTCAATCTCTGACAAAGAATCAAAACCATTATTATTATAAAAAAAAAGCTCTCTTAAAGTAAAATACCTAAGAGAGCTTCGTACCAAATGAATGTATTCAACCTGAAGGTTTCACACATTTATTTCATAATAATTTCATATTTGTACCATCGGACCTACATCTCAATGGTCAATGCTTTTCTTCTTCTTAATGCTTCCAGGTAATAGTAGTCAGCATAAACCAGGGCCACATCAATTTCATGGCGCTGTGGTTTTGCTCCTGTACTATGCAATAGGAAAGCATCGTTCACACCTTTTGCAGAATAGCTTGGTGATGCCAAAGAGTTCAAAATGGCATCAGCAGCCTTGCAATAGCGTTCTTTCAATTCCGGTTTGGTAAGCAATGAGCTAAGTTCCACCATACCAGAAGCTGCAATAGCAGCAGCCGATGCATCACGTGGTTCACCTTTCTTACCTGTCAAATCAAAATCCCAGTAAGGAATATGATCTTCTGGTAAACCAGCAATAAATCGTTCTGACACCTTCATGGCAAAGTCTAAAAACTTAGGATCTTTGGTTTCACGATAAACCATGGTGTAACCATAAACAGCCCAAGCCTGTCCTCTGGCCCAAACACTTTCGTCAGCATAGCCTTGAGAAGTGTTTTTATTTCGAACAGCTCCCGTATTTTCATCGTACTCTACCACATGATAACAACTGTAATCATTTCTAAAATGGTGCTTCATGGTAGTCTCAGCATGCTTTACCGCAATATCTCTGTAAACAGGATTCCCAGTCTCTTTCGATGCCCAAAACAAAAGCTCCAGATTCAGCATATTATCGATAATGGTAATATGTTGTTTCCACTGAGGATGCAGCTCATTCGACCATGACTTGATGGTTCCTACCTTAGGATTGTATCTGGTGATTAATGAGTTTGCAGATTCTATCAATACATCACGGTATTCTTTCTTTCCTGTCAATCGATAAGCCTGTCCGTAAGAGCAATACATCATAAAGCCTACATCGTGATGTTCCTTGTTGTATTTATACGGTTCCAAAGGCAAAGTTCTTTTCAAAGCCTCCTCTTTCCAATACTCATTTTTGCTTACATCATACATCTGCCAAAGAATGCCAGGATAAAAGCCAACCGTCCAAACAAGGACTCCATTTTCAGGCATTTTCCAATGCTCTTCTCCACTCTCAATTAAGCGAGGATGTGTTTCAAAGTCAGTATGCAAAGCCACCGATTTCTTCAATTGTCCTTCGCAAAATTTCATCTCCTGCTCTATGTTCACATTAAGCTCTTCCTGGAAAATTGGCAACATTTCCTGTTTACTGGTATCTTTTCCTTTTGAAGAAGCAGATTGCATGCAAGAGGAATTTACCCCCACCAGTAATCCTAATGCGATAAAAAGTATAATCTTTTGCAACATTATTTTCTTTTAAACAGCTTGGTAAAAGAACAGGGAGCTTCTCCCTGTTCAATTGATCTTTATTTCCACAATGGATTTTGTTCCATCAACTTGTTCTCGTTCATTTCCTTCAAAGGAATTGGCATTAAATAGTGCTTCTCAGCAACATTAATAGATGAACGGTACAACCACTCTCTCGAAGAAGCAACATTAGCAGCTTCCATTTCTGTTTTCAGTTCTGTCAATTTTTCAACCAACACGCCCCAACGAATCAAGTCATGCTTACGAATTCCTTCAAAACAAAATTCTCTCAATCTTTCAGTCATCAATTCTTCATGAAAATCAGCAGCTGTAGATACCAAATCAGCATCAACATTAGCTAATCCTGCACGATTACGAACCTGATTCATAAACGGAACAGCTTCAGCAGTTTTATCCAACTCATTCAAAGCTTCAGCTTTCATCAATAGAATATCAGAGTAACGAAGAATTGGGAAATTAATTCCAGTGTAGTTCTTATCCAAATCACCAGGTTCCAAACCATACCAGCTGTATGATCCATCAGCGTTATCGACTTTTTGAATACGACGGAACTTACCTGGGAACCACTCGTATCTGTTTTTCTGAATCTTTACAACTCCGCTTTTATCAACTTTAAAGTTGGCAACATTCCAATCGTAACGCTCATCATTATCCTGATCGTAAGCATTAATCAAGGATAATCCTGCATAGGTAAATGCATAAGCATATGGAGAATCTTTTTGTTGACACATGATTCCGTTTAGGTTACCATGTTTACCATCTTCACGAATACCTGCACTTCTTTGGTTCTCAAACTGAACTTCGAAAATAACCTCGGTATCATCATTAACACCTTTAATTTCGTTCATGAAGATGTCTTCATAGTTCTCAATTAAATTGTGCTCACCACTGTTAATAATTAGGTCGCAATACTCATTTGCCTTGGCATAAGATTCTGCTGGCATGTGTTTTAATGGCACACCAGCTTTTGTCATATACACTCTTGCCAACAATCCCCAGGCAGCAGTTCTGCTAACTCTTCCGTATTCAATCTCCTCAGAAGGTAGTGGCAAGTTTGGCGCAACAGCTTCCAGTTCAGTAATAATAAACTCGTAAATATCTTCAGCCGAAGTACGTGCAATATCATTGGCAGTTGCATCGCCAACAGATGCCGTTCTCAATGGAACTCCACCCCACCAACGAACCAAGTCGAAATAGAAGAAAGCTCTTAGGAAACGAGTTTCAGCTTCATATCTCAATTTTCTACTTTCCTCTGTAAACTCTGCATCTGGCAAGTTCTCCAACAACAAGTTGGCACTGTTGATTCCTCTGTACAAGGTTCTCCATGTATTTTCTAAATCAACGGTAGAAGCATTGTGGATATACAAACCTACAGTCCATGAGTTATAAGAACGTGAGAAAACAGCCTCGTCTGTTCCTACCATAAATTGAATAGGCAACTGTTCTCCATAAGTGTAACGGTTTCCAACATCACTGTAAACAGCATTTAATGCTAATCTACAATCCGCCTCATTGCGATAAAAATTATCAGGACTTATTGTTGAAAGTGGTGTCTGATCTAACTCCGATTCACAAGAAGTAAAAAGGACAGACAGAACTGCGAATATGATTAAAAATGATCTTTGCATTTGTTAATTTTTTTAAAATGCCATTTCAAAGAATGATTCTGCTTTGAAATGGCAGTTCATAAGCTTTTAATTAAAAAGTTAAGTCAACACCAAAAGTTACTGTTGAACTTACAGGATAAGCAGAGTAGTCCAGACCTGGAGTCAAAGCACCATACTTACCTACTGATACCTCAGGATCATAACCAGAATAGTTGGTTAAAGTCCATAAGTTTTGAGCAGAAGCATATACTCTTGCTTTCGAGAAACAAGTTTTCTTCAAGAGCTTCTTGCTAAAGTTGTATCCTAAAGAAACAGTCTTCAATTTCAAATAAGAACCATCTTCCACTACTCTATCAGAAACTTTATTTCCTTCAGGAGCATAACCTAACACAGCCTTCTCACCACGAATAATGTGAATATCATTTGTTGGGTTTGTAGGAGTGTAACGATCCGCTACAGAAGCATAAAAGTTGTGATTCTCTTTAATAGAAGGGCTTTCAAATACAATTCTGTTGGCATTTAAAATATCATTACCATAAGACCATTGGAACAGGAATGAGAAATCCCAGTTCTTATATTTGAAAGAGTTATTGATACCCCCGAAATGCTTAGGTTCCGGATTACCAATTACAGTTCTGTCACGCTCATCAATGGTATTATCATTATTCAGGTCCTTGTATTTTACTGAACCTGGAACAACAGCTCCACCATTATCAGTAATGTTATCTTTCAATACATATCCTTCACCATTTACATAGTTGAAGTCATCAACCTGATACAATCCATCAGATAACAAACCATAGATTTGACCAACAGGGCTACCTACTTCAGTGATATACTGATACTCTGTATACTTATAGTTCCACTCTGGATTAGTCAACATGAATGATTCACCGTCATTCAACTTAACTGTTTTATTTCGGTTGAAAGAGATGTTAAAGTTGGTGGTCCATTTGAAATCTTCGGTATCGATATTTCTTGAGGTAATGGCAACTTCAAGACCTTTATTTTCAATCTCTCCAATGTTAGCAACAACACTTTTGAATGATGTTGAAGGAGCCATTGAACGCATCAATAATAGATCTACAGTATTCTTCTTGTACACATCAACATTCACATTTAATCTGTTATCGAAGAATCCCATATCCAAACCTGCATTGTACTGGTAAGTAGTTTCCCACTTCAGGTTCTTGTCAGCAAGATTGGTCATGTAAATCCCTTTTGAATACTGACCTGCGAAGTTGTAACCATTATCAGTATCCGCATTCATCTGGCTGTGCGCCGAATAAGTTGGGATTCTGTTGTTACCCGTAGCACCCCAACCAGCTCTAAATTTTAAATTCGAGAACAGGTTCAAATCTTTAACAAACGACTCTTCTATCATTCTCCATCCGAATGAGAATGACGGGAAGTATCCCCACTTGTTCTTTCCTAAGAACTTCGAAGATCCATCCATACGGAAAGATGCTGTCAACAAGTATTTTTCACGGAAAGAATAATCAACACGCGAGAAATAGGACAATAAAGTTGATTTCTCAGCATATGATTCAGGAACGATTGGTTCTTCACCCAATCCAATATTATCAACACCCAGGTTATCCAAAGGCATATGAGTATTCTTTGCTCTAAACCAATCACTGTCTCTTGAACTGAACTCATATCCTAACATTCCAGTGAATTTGTGATCCTGAATTTTAGTCTTGTAAGTCAATACATTCGAAGTAGAAAGAGTATAGTATCTTCTATCGGTAAGCGTAGCATTGATACCATTGGCTCCTTTGTATCCTTCCAGGGTTTCTTGTCCGTAGAACAATTCCTGACGACGGTTGTCAGATACATATCCCCCTGTTAGCTTTAAGTTCAAACCTTTTGCCAAAGTAAAATCAGCATAAGCATTTGCACGGAAAACATTCCAGTCAGTCTGACGATCGGTATTTTTCAATGTCTTAACAGGATTGAAACGCATGTTATTTGGATCTTCCAAATCGATACCATTCTGCAAACCATCATCGTTTACAGGCTCTACCGGACGGAAAGTAATCGCATCAGCCAAAATACTTACTCTGTTGTTACCAGCAACTTTATCACCAGTTTGCTTCATTACAGAATAGTTCATATTCACACCTACCTTAATCTTGTCGGTTAGGTTGTGATCTAATTTTAATCTTCCGTTGTATTTTTCGTAGCCAGTTTCAATCATGGTTCCCTGCTGGTTAAGAAAATCAAAAGAAACGTAGTGTTTTGTTTTGCTGTTACCACCACTCATTGATACATTGAGGTTCTTCATGATTGCTTCACGGAAAATTTCATCCTGCCAGTTGGTTCCTTTTTTATTGCGATACAATTCAGGATCTACCCAATGTTCTTTAAACTTATCGATAGACTCTCCACCTTTGGCATTAGCTACTTCCTGCTGAAGAACAACAAAGTCATAAGGGTTCATCACATCCAAGCGGTTCTGAATCCACTGTACACCTACAGATGAATTAACACTTACTTTTGAAGGACCTGACTTCCCCCCTTTTGTTGTGATGATGATTACACCATTGGCACCACGAGAACCATAGATAGCAGAAGCTGAAGCATCTTTCAACACATCATAGCTTTCAATATCGCGAGTTGAAATCATACCTGGATCAAAACTCTCCATAGGAATTCCATCAACCACATACAATGGTGAATTATCTCCTGTTACCGAGTTAGCTCCACGTATAACAATCTGCATTCCCGAACCTGGCTGACCATCGGTACTGGTAACCTGTACCCCTGCCATACGACCTGACAATGCCTGGTCGAAATTCGCTACAGGAGCTTTTGCCAGTTCATCAGGACGAACCGATACGATTGATCCGGTAACATCCTTCACACTCTTGGTTCCGTATCCAACAACAACAACTTGGTCTAATTGCTGAACATCAGAAGCCATTTCAATTTTAAAATCTGTTTGATTTCCAACAGTAATTTCCTGAGTTGCAAAACCAATAAAAGAAACAACAATGGTTGCATTCTTACCAACAGACATTTGAAATTTCCCATCAATTGATGTTACTGTACCATTGGTAGTTCCCTTTTCCAAAACACTAACACCCGGTAGTTCCAGTCCAGTATCGTCAAGTACAATCCCACTAATTTTTTTCCCTTGCGCATAAGACAGGGAGCTTGTAAATGTTAGCACCAATACCAATAAGCATTGTACTACATTTCTCATTCTATTTCTTGAATTAATGAAGTTCATTTCTACAAATTAAGATTCTTCAATCAGCTAAATCTACTTGCGAATAGCTGTAACTTTAACATTCGACAAGAATGTTGTTCTTGTCATATTCTTCACGGATTTGCCACTATGAATGGAACGAAAAGCAATAACAACACTTTTCCCCATGTATTTTTTCAGACTAATCTTTCTTTCCACAGCCTGGTTTTGTTTGTGAATACTCTCCATCCACAACTCATCCCACTGTGCAGCTTCAACATCTCCATTGTAGTTGTCCGAAATCAACACTTTCAATTCATTGGCACTGTCAGTTCCATACTTAGAATAAGCCTCTATCACCAATTCTGCTTTCTTGCAATTGGCAAGCTCAATCTCCTCAGACACCAACCAGTCATCATTTACCGATCGGTTTGGAACCATGATTACACCACGCTTTGAGTTTCCACCTTTACCGTTCACACTCCAGTTTCCCCATCCACTTGTCCACTTTTTATTATCGGACTGAACAGGTTCTCCTTCTACACTAATGGCTGTAAAATTACCAGTTTGTGGTTCCCCCTCTACTGCTTTTAATTCTTGCCAGCCATCCTCAAAGATCGTTACTTTTCCCTTATTCTTATTCTTTGGTGCTTTATCTCCCGCCATAGCAGTCGTTCCAAAGAATAGAAGAGATACCAGCATTGCTGCTGATACCTTTCTTGTGATATTTTTATATGCTATGTTCACGTCAATCTGAATTATTTACGCAATGCTTTTACTTCGAAATTATATATGCAATGATTACGAGTTGCACTATCAATATTGATTCCTGAAGAAGCAAGAGTCTCATGGTGTAAAGCAATGGTTACTACTTTACCATCGAATTGACTTAAATCAACAATTCTTTCCTGACAGTTTCCATTTGCTAATGCCTCATAACTAATCTCTACCCAAGTTGCAGTAGTAACATCGCCAGTAAAATCTTCAGACACTTTTAATTTTAAAGTCTGTCCATCTAATCCATACTTATAATAACCTGCAAATGTTAGTTCTGAATTAAGACAATTGCTTAAATCTACATTCTCTGCCAGCAACCAATCATCATTTTCTGATTTCTTAGGAATAATAATGGCACCTCTCGAGCCAATTACTTGGTCAAGATCCAAAACAGTCCAATTACCCCATCCATAAGTCCACTTGTTATTATCTGCCTGAACAGGATCACCAACAATTGAAACGGTAGTCATATTTCCTAATCCTTTTTCACCAGCCTTAGGAGACACGTCATCCCAACCATCTTCAAATACAACTTCAAAAGTTGGAACCTGAATGGTTACAGTAATTACATCGGTAAAAGTAACCTCACCTTTAATGTTCGTAGCTTTTACAGATAAGGTATATTCACCAATAGCAAGATCATTTCCCTCAGCAAGGCTAATTACACCTGTGTTCTGATCAATTGCAAATGCTCCTTTGTCATCAACAAGCGCATAAGTAATAGGTGTTGTTCCTACCACTGTTGGTTGTACTGACTCGAATGCAAAAGATTCGTTAACCACATATGCTGACTTTGAATATTGTAGATCAGAAGGCAATACTGCTTTGATTTCTACAATCTGGAAAGAAGCTGCATTTTCAAACTCTACACTTCCGTGAGCATTAGTAGCGACAACAGTAAGATTATAGGTATTAATTTCCAATGAATGATTTTCCGGCAATGAAATTACTCCTGTATTTTCATCAATGGTAAATGATCCAAAATCGTCTTTCAATGCGAAAGTAAATGGACCTGTTCCAGCTACAGTAGGTTGAGCACTTTGCTTTGCCTGTAATTGCTGTACATCCAAATATCCCTGAGGTGAGTATACCAAATTGTATGCTTTGGTTTCAACTTTCACCATAACTACCTCTTTAAATTCAGCTACACCTGCAGCATTTGATACATTCACAGATAGCTTATAGTTTCCAGCTTCAATATCTGAATTCAAAGCCAATGAAATCTCACCGGTTTCAGCATTTATAGCAAAATCACTTTCTCCTTCTAATGAAAAAGTAGCAGGTTGGCTTCCTTTAAATAAAGGCTTGCTTGTTTTCTGTCCTTCAGCTCCACGAACAAGGGTCTGCATGTATGGTGCATACTGTAATCCCTCAATTGCACTTGGAAGAATTCTAAACTCAACAGCTTCAGGAAAAACTTGCTCACCAACTTTGTTGCTTACCTTCACATTCAGTTTGTATAAACCAGCTACCAACTCGTTATCATTAGCTAAGCTAATTACCCCGGTTGAATCCTTAATGGTAAATACATCCTCTACATAAACACCACCCTCTTCGGCAGTACCTTCCACAATTTCAAAAATTGGTTGAGAATCTGAAAAAACTACAGGTTGTGAAGTTTCCATTGCCTTTCCTTCGTATACTTCGGTAACTGAAGCATAACATAAACCACTTGGAGCCAAAACGTCTTCTGCAGATTCACTGTCATCATCGCAAGAATATGCAATTACTGAAAGCAAGGCGAATGCCACTGCCAACCATTTGGATCCAAAACGCCATTTGTTTTTACAATCGTTTGAATAATTCATTGAATTAACGTTTTGATATTAGATTAGTATTAGATTTTCAACATCGTTCCGAAAACGACTGCGTAAATGTATCTTTGCTGGTAAAGGACAATGTGACATTTTTATTCAAAACATGTCCAATATCATTCAACTACCACCTTTCAAGTACGATAATCCAACTAACCACACGTTTTTCACCCATGTATGAATAATTTTGGATGCAAAAATATCAAAGTTAAAATCTTCTCAAACTTTTTATAGACAGAGCACTATAAAAAAGAATCATTACAAGCAGGAAGGAAATGCTCTAAGCAGTTGGTTTCACCTGTTGCACGAAACCATAATCAGGAAACAAAAGAATCCCATCTCCAAACTGTATTGGAAATGGGAATAGAAAATAAAAAGTCGGCACTTAGCGCACCGACTTTCTTATATTATAAATCAGGATTAATCAGAATATCCCTTGCCGGAATCGGGAACAGGTATTTATCCTCTGTAATGGTTGACGGATCAAAATCACTGCGCTCATCGGCATGATTCATATTTGCCTCTTTAACCATTTTACGGCGAACCAAATCGTGCCAACGCTTCATTTCGAATGCAAACTCCCAGGCACGTTCCTGAAGTACCACTGCATCGAACTCTTCTTTGCCAGCACCGGCAGCTAGCTTTTGACTTTCTACTTCACTTCCCAGGTAAGCACGATCCTGAACCTCCCACAAAGCTGCATAGGCTTCAGCCGATGGAGATCCTTCTGCCAGGTTGGCTGCTTCAGCATAAATTAATAATACATCAGCATAACGGAAAATCGGGAATAAACAGTTCGAAGTAGCTTCTTTCCAGGTAGCACCACCAATATCTCTGAATTTAGCAATGAAAGGGTGTGCTTCCACAGAGTTCTCCCACGAGAACCATTTAGACTCAGGCATCAGGTTCCCCTTCTTGTCATATTTAATGGTTTCATAAATGGTCCATTCCTTACGGTTATCATTAGGATAGTTACGAGCAAACTCTTTTTCTACAAGAACTTCTCTCCAACCGCCTTCATCCTTACCACGGAAAGCCTTGTTTCCAAAACTACCATAGTTTCGATTTGAAGCAAAATCAGTATAAAACGCAAAAATGTGTTCACTTTCAGAAAGTCGATCTTCATAAGTCCAAAGGGTAGAAAAATCATTTTCCAATTGGTAATTTCCTGCGTCAATCACCTCTTTTGCCTTATCGGCAGCCTTCTGGTAGTATTCGGCACCTTTCTCCAACGGCCAACCTGCCATGTGAAGATATACATAGGAAATCAGAGTCTTTACAGCTCCCAAGGTAGGACGTCCTTTTTCAGCCTGCGTTGCTGGCAATGTCTTTTCTGCTTCCAAAGCATCAGCCAAAATAAACTCATACACCTCTTCAACAGACGATTTTGTTACATTTTGTGCATCGCCGCCATTCATTAACTCTTTTACAATTGGCACTTCACCCCAGTAACGCACCAGGTTGAAATAGGCAAAAGCTCTCATAAATCGAACTTCGGCAATACGATCCTCTTTTAACTCATCTGACATTGGAATCTCCTGAATTCTATCCAGATTATTCAGTACATTGTTGGCAGCACCAATTCCTCGGTACAAAGCCTTCCAAACCATTTCCAGGTCATTGTTCTCGGTAGAAACTTCGAAATCATCGAATTCAAGCAGTCTTTGCTTGTTCAAGCCTCGCGTTGAAGTAATATCATCAGCACCACAATTCAATCCCCAGCCTCTTCCACTTAAACCACTCAAGCGACTGTTATCCTTATAGATGTAGGTGTAAATAGGGTAAATTGCAGCATCTAGTTCCTGCTGTGTGGAAAAATAGTTGTCCGGACTTAAAAGGTATGCATCCTCTTCCTCCAGAAAATTACAGCCCCCCAACAGGCCCAAGCTAATTACCAAGCCAAAGCCAATATTTAATTTATTTATAAATTTTTTCATTTGATTATCATTTATCTTCAATTGCCAAATGGAAGCCTAAAGGAAAATTGAGCAAGCATTTTCCATATTCAACTCCATAGCTTCTGAGTTTTATTTAAAAAGTAAGGTTAATACCAAAATTAAACACTTTAGCCAAAGGATATGGAGCACGGTCAAAACCTACAAGGTAGTCAGCATTATTTGCCCCTCCAGGGTTATTCACTTCAGGATCGTAACCTCTGTAATCGGTAGATGTCCATAAATTCTGTCCACTTACAAACACACGCATCTTTTCAATGTTATAACGCTTTAGTACCGATTTACTAAATGTATAACCCAATGAAATATTGCTTAAACGGATATAAGATCCATCCTCTACAGTTGCAGATGAATTATCCAGATAAGAAGTTTTATAAGTCGTGCTAAATGCAGGAATTGAATTGCTTGGATTTTCAGGAGTCCAACGGTTCTGAATATCAACGTTTGTAGGGTCCTGATTTCCCCAACCCATTGAACGGCTATACACTTCATTCTTGATATCATTTCCAAATGTACCTGTAAACAAGATATCCATATCGAAATTTTTATAGGTGAATGAGTTTGACCAGCCCATATTCCATTTTGGATATCCATAACCAATTATCGTGCGGTCGTCAGCAGTGATAGACTTGTCATTATTCACATCAACAAATCTTGCATCACCAGGCTTGTTACCATATACCGCTGCCTTATCGGCTTGATCTTGCTGCCATACACCGTCAAATTTATATCCATAAATCAAACCTAACGACTTTCCTTTCTGAATCAATGCAAGTGCATTATTCTCACCCATGATGATCTTTTCAGAATCTCCCAAATCCATCACTTTGTTTCGGTTGATACTCACAGTAACATTACTGCTCCATTTCAACTCGCCAAACGAATGGTTGGTTCCCAGGTCAAATTCAATACCCTTATTCTCAACCTCTCCCAGGTTCTTGAATTCCGATTTGAACCCTGTATAGTAAGGAACAGCCACTTCCAACAACAAATCTTTTGTTTTCTTATAGTAGTAATCAGCAGTTAATGACAATTTTCCGTTGAATAATACAAGGTCGAAACCAAAGTCTACCTGAGCGGTTTTCTCCCAAGATAGGAATGGATTATTTGAACGAGCAGGAGCAATTCCTACACTAACTCCAGAACCATCAATAGGATAATTTACACCAGTGCTCATTAAACCTTTAGACTGATATGGAGCAGTAGCCTGAGAACCTGTAACACCAAAGCTGGAACGCAATTTCAGGTTATCAAGGAAATCCAAATCTTTCATAAATGATTCCTCAGACAGACGCCATGCGAAAGATCCACTTGGGAAATATCCCCATTTGTGATTGTCAGCAAACTTCGACGAACCATCAGCTCTCATGGCAAGAGTCACCAAATACTTGTTGTTGAATACATAGTTTAAACGTCCTAAAAATGACATTAACTGCCAATCAACAAAAGAAGAAGATGGCGACAATGGCTCTTTACCCAAAGACACATCATAGAATCCATTTTCAACATCAAAATTTTTCACTGCCAAAGCTGAAGCTTGTGTCTTCGAACCAGTTTGCTCATTCACAAAAGTAAAGTTGATTTTATGTTTTCCAACTTGATTCTTATAGGTTAAGATATTGGTATTCTGCCAAACAAATTCCTTACGGTTATTAATATTGGCTCTACCATTGTCTCCTTCACCAGCGTAAAGATTCACACTTGAATACATATTAGAAACGTAATCTCTGGTGCTATAACCTCCAGATACTCTCACATTCCATTTATCATTGATTTGATAATCGAAATATGCATTGATATTTTGCTTCACGTTATCGATGTAATGGTTTTGCTCCTTATAGTCTGCTACCGGATTCGATACCGTTGCAAAAGATGAACGTGTATAATTTCCCTCCTCGTCGTAAATAGGAAGAGTAGGCTCCATGGTAATGGCATCATTAGAGATAGATCCGTTTGGCCAGCTCAACTTGTGAGGTCTGTCCTTACTAAGGATTCCATTGATACGAACCCCCATCTTCAACTTCTCAGAAAGATCTACATCAACATTAGCACGATAGCTAAATCTCTCATAGTTTGAATTTTTAAGAATCCCTTCCTGATTCAAATACTGACCAGAAAACAAGAAATTGAATCCATTCTTTTTCCCACTTACCGATAAATCATGATTGTGAGTCAAAGCTGTACGATACACCTCATCTTGCCAGTCTGTACCACCATTTCTTTTGAAATTCTCAATCTGCTCAGCAGAATACTCTTCAGCACCTCCTGTTTGAACACGTTTTTGGTTGATTACCTCAGCATAAGAAGCCGCATCTAACAGGTCCATTTTATTTGCTAATTGCTGAACTCCCATGTAACCATTGTAGCTCACCTGCATTTTTCCATCTTTTCCCCCTTTTGTGGTTACAAGAATTACCCCATTGGCGCCTCTGGAACCATAAATTGCAGTTGCCGATGCATCTTTCAACACTTCCAAAGATTCAATATCATTCGGATTCAAATCAGAAAGAGATTGACCAATAAAACCATCCACAATTACCAAAGGAGCATTGCTACCATTGATAGAATTTGTTCCACGAATTCTAATTTTAATATCTCCCCCTGGAGCGCCACTGTTCGACTGAACAGAAACCCCTGATAATTTCCCTTGCAGCGCCTGACTTACATTTGGTGTTTGGATGTCCACAATCGATTCCGCTGAAACACGAGAAGTAGCCCCAGTCAGGTCACTTTTGCGCATGGTTCCATATCCAATGGCAACCACTTCATCCAATCCCACATTATCAGCCTGCAACTCAACATTAATGCTTTGCTGAGTTCCTACTTTAACCTCCTGTGTTTTCATCCCAACAAAAGAGAAAATCAAAATATCCTCAGCAGTAGGGACAGTCAATACATACTTTCCATCTAAATTGGTGGTAGTACCAATAGAAGTTCCTTTCACAATAACGGAAGCTCCTGGTACTCCTAATCCATCTTCAGCCAATGTAACAATTCCGGAAACGGATCGTTCTTGTGCTTGTAGAAATTGTACCCCTACAATAAAGAGGCATACAAACAGTCCAATAGTTTTTTTCATTAGATCATAAATTGTTTAGAGCGGTAGATGGCATCCAAATCATCAATACATAATTTGAATACTTCTCTAACCAGGTTTAGTAAAAGCAAGTCATCACAAATATTCTACTCCCAAAGACAGTTTTTGAAACCATCAAATCGTTTCCGTCTGCTTAATTTCAGAATATTTGTATAACTTATAGTTTCGCAAACGAATGCATAAATGTATGATCAGTACAAAATGAGCCTTTATAATTTTGTTCAAAACATTTCCAAAATCATTCGAGAAGCAAAAACAAACCGTTTATAGCCTGATTATTGGATAATTTGAGCATATGGTTGGATAATAATGGATGTGGTTTTTCACATAAAAAACAACAATCCTCTTTTAAGATAAACAGCTATTAAAATTATGTTGGTGCTGAAAGCAAGCCTGAACATCGTCTGAAATAACCAAACAAAACTTCAGAAAAAGAAAAACCGCATTTTTAAAGGCTTGGCAATTACTTCTATTCAAATTACAGCGTCTCCAAGCGAATTTGGCGATCACTTTATGCGCATAAGATGTTGTTCACCAAATTACCATTAACTACTTCCCTGCCGTTCTGTTAGGCTTTTTTTGAAATTAAATTTCAATTCCTGATGATAAACTGAGTCGGATGAAAACCAGATGTTATACTAAAAGGAAATCCTATTCACCTGTAAAAAGAAAACCCCGTACTCTACAAGAGTGCGGGATTTTCCTTGAATATCTATTTCAATCTAATCATTTTCTACCTTAGGATCTTCTCCCTTGGCATACCTCGATGGAGAAATCTTAAAATGATCGCTAAAGCATTTGCTAAAATATCGGGGCGTTGTAAAACCTACCGAATAGGCAACCTCAGAAACACTCACGCCCATTTCCGATCGGAGCATTACAGCGGCCTTTTTCAATCGACTACTCAATATGAATTCATTCGGAGTTTGCCCTGTAATTCCTTTTATTTTGGCATATAAACTTGTACGGCCCAGGCACATTTCCTGTGCAAACTGGTTGACATCAAACTTAGAGTTATCGAGATTCTCTTCAATCACCTTCATGGCCTTCTCCAAAAGCTCAGCATCCAATGAATTGGAAGTAATGTTTCTCACCCCAATACCTGGATTTGTTCTGAACTTATCTTGCAGCAAGGCTCTTGATTTGATTAGGTTTTTACATCTCGCCTGAAGCAGTTTCATATTGAAAGGCTTGGTAATGTAATCATCGGCACCAATCTCCATTCCTTCAATTTTATATTCCAAGGCATCTTTAGCAGTTAAAAGGATGATTGGAATATGACTTGTATTCAAATCCGTCTTTAATTTTTCGCACATCTCAGTACCCGTTAATACAGGCATCATCACATCACTAATAATTAGGTCGGGCTGTATTTCAATGGCTTTCTCCAAGCCTTTCTGTCCGTTTTCAACCCCAATTACCGTGTAATGTTCGGCAAAGGAAGAGCACAACATATCGCGCACTTCAAAATTATCTTCCACGATTAACAAAGTCGGATTTGTTGATAAGCCAGTTGTTTCAGGCAATTTACTGTCTGATTCCTCCATCTGATCGGCAAGTATTTTTGTATTGGAACTAAGTTCAAATTCGAACTCTTCGTCCCAAATAACATTTTCGTCATCGAAATGCTCTTTCCCCTTAGGCAAGTAGACTTCGAAACAAGAACCCTCGTCGGCTTTGCTATCAACCTTTATTTCGCCTCCATGAAGATCTACAATCCCTTTTGTTAGCGCCAATCCGATTCCTGATCCCAGGTGTTGATGTTTTTGCTGGCTCAAATGGTCAACCTGGTAGAATCGATCAAAAATCTTATCCAAATATTCCTCAGGCATTCCTTTTCCAGAGTCCATTACTTTCACAACCACCTGCTTTTCCAGGTTATCCAGCAACAGGTATACAGAGCCTCCATCGTCGGTAAATTTAAAGGCATTGGATAGCAAGTTAAACAGTACTTTTTCCAACTGCCTTGCATCGAACCACAATGGAATACTTTGCTGATGACATACCAATTTAAAACTAATATCTCTTCGTTGTGCATACTCTTTAAAAGAGTCATATATACTATTGGTAAATTCTACGAAATCATGCTCATTTACTCTTAATTTCACATAGCCAAGCTCCTGTTTTCTGAACTCCAACAGCTCATCAACCAAGTTCTTCAATCGATAGGAATTCTTAAATGCGACCAAAATTTTGTTGTAGATTTTGGGAGCGACACCAGATTCATCCAACAGCCCTTCCAATTGCCCGAGGATCAATGTAAGGGGCGTTCTAAACTCGTGAGATATATTGGTAAAGAATCTCAATTTTGATTGATTCAACTCTCTGATTCTTTCCTTATCAACCTGCTCCTTTTTCAAATTCTCCTCCAAAATGGCTTTTGAAATTAATACTCGGTTGATGTAGATTAAAATACTGGCAACAAATGCCAAATACAGCAAGTAAGCCCACCAGGTATTGTAAAAAGGAGGATCAATTTTAATATCCATTTGTGCCATTGGCCCGTGTGTACCATCTCGATACACCTCTCTCACCATAAAGGTATAGTCTCTGGGAGGCAAATTGGTATAACTTACAGTTCTTCGGTATCCCGCATCTACCCAGTTTTCATCAAAACCTTCCATTAAATACTGGTACTGCGATTTGTTTGCCTTTAAGTAGTTGAATGAAGTAAAATCGAAAGAGATTACGCTATGTCTGTGATTTAGGTTGATTTTCTCAGTAAAAGGCAATGTTTTGCTTAAAATCTCACTCTCATCGCCCACACGTACCACTTTGTTGTTTACTTTCAAGGAAGTAAAATAGAGAGGATGGCTAATGCTTTGATTTTGCAATTCCTTTTCCCAAAAGGAAACCATACCATGAATTCCGCCAACAAAGACTTCTCCATCTGAAGTAATATACAATCCTCTTTCGTTGATTTCACCAAGCGGGAAACCACTTTCGTAGTCGTAAGCTCTGAATACTTCCTCTTCAACGTCGAACTTACTAATCCCTTTACTGGTAGCAACCCAAAGAAATCCGTATCTCGATTCTGTAATCCCATAAATAAAATCAGACGGCAAGTCATAATTCTTGCTAGAGTATACTTTGAAACTATCATCTTCGGGCAGATAACGATTCAAGCCTCCACCAGAGGTAGCAATCCAAATTCGTCGCATATGATCCTGGTAGATCTGATAAACGAAATCACTACTTATATTGGCATGCTGACTATCTCTTCTGTAATTCTTAAGATCTCCTGACTTTACATCAAAAACACTTAAACCTTTTGTTTCTGAACCAATCCATAATCTGTCATTCTTATCGAGTAGCAAAGCAAGGATTTTTTGCCCTACCAGCTGCCTTTGTTCCTCGTCTTCGAAGAAATCAGTAAACCTTTCCGTTATGGGATCGAACAATACCACTCCTTGGTTGGTTCCAAGTATTAGTTTCTTTTTATAAGGGATAATAGCTGAAATGATGTTACTAGGGATGGAATATGACTGCTGATCATTTTTTAAATACTTTTTTATTCGGCCGGTTTTAATATCCAGAACATTAAGACCTCCCATATGCGTTCCTATCCACAAGCTATTGTCATTATCTAAATATAAACTTTTGGCATTGTTGTTTGATAAACTTTTAACACCTTCCCCTTTGGTGATATAGGTAAAACGTTTTTCCTTTCTATCGTAGAAGTTCACACCTCCCCCTTCTGTTGCAATCCACAGATTCTTGTCATCGTCCTCTAACATCGATCCCACAACACGGTAATTGATAGACTTGTTATACTCGGGATCAGCAACAAAATATCTGAATATATTGGTTTTAGGATTATAGATATTCACCCCACCAAAATAGGTTCCAATCCAAATACTCCCCTCATGGTCGCGAAACATGGTATAGATTGAATTATGACTAAGGGCATTGGGGTTTTTATCAGACTGGTAATAATTAGAGAACTTCTGACTTTTTGTGTCCAAAACACTAACGCCAAGGAAAGTTCCAATCCAGATTCTCCCTTCCCGATCTTCTGAAATATCACGAACTACATTGTGAGCTAAGCCTGTATTTTGAGTATGGTGTTGTAATACCTTTTCTTTATAGATTTCATATACCCCATTGTTCTTTGTTCCTACCCAAATGGTATCTGTTTTACTTTTATAAATACAGGAAACTTCATCTTTTAATATGGTCTTAAGGCTCCCATTGTTCACTTGATTAATCAAGAGTCCTTTGTCCTTCATTCCCAAAAAAAGATCTCCATTATCGTCCTCGTAAATCTCAACTACACTGTTCTCTTCTGTATGTATATCCTTAACAGGAGTAAATTCAGATTTTGTTTCATCTAATCGAAACAATCCGATATCAGTTCCCACCCAAATGTCTTTTTTACCAATGTAAAAGCAATTTACATCCTCATGAGGGTAGTTAATCAACTCGTCAGTCTCAATGTTATAAGTCGATAAACCTTCCTCTGTTAAGATCCAAATTCGATTTCTGGAATCAAATTGCAGATCCCGGATATTATTCCCCAAAATACTATTGGGATTCTCCCTCTCATGACGAAACACATCTATTTCGTAACCATTATACCTGTTCAATCCATCACGTGTCCCAATCCACATGGTACCCAGATGATCCTGCTCAAGTGCAGTTACAGATATTTGGGACAAACCATCTTTCAAATCAATATGATCGAAATAGATATCCTGAGCCTGACAAATCAAGATCTCCAGCAAAAAAACGAATAGAAGAAAGGTTTTTTTCATAGGTTACAGGTGTTTTTTGACAACAAGATTGAGTCTTTCTTGTTGCAACAAATTAAATCATTTCCTAGCGCATTCAAAAATTAAATAGACCGGTATACTTATCTGATATACTGCTATTAAACATTACCACCAACAATTCTCACTTTATCTATTTAACAGTCTCAAGTTTTACTTGATAAATTCTATTAAATAGATCTAAAAAAAAGGCAAAGTCGATTCCAATGAATGCAACTTTGCCTTTAACCAAACAGATTAACAATTATTCAATCGTCAATTATAAAATTATTGTGAAGTTATTCGCTAAGTTGCAAATCCTCGTTCAATGGCTTCAATTTAGGTAACATTAAATGTATGATTCCTAGGATTACAAGGTATAGTAAACCTGCAACCAGGAACATCCAGAAATAGAATGAGTTTCCTGAAGAATCCAATCCAGTACCTAAAGCAAAGTCAACCAACATACCTGCAATGGCACCAACCATTCCACCTATACCGACTACAGAAGCTACCGCTTTTTTAGGCATTACGTCTGACACAAGGGTAAACAAGTTTGCCGACCATGCCTGGTGACCTCCAGAAGCCAAGGCGATTAAACTTACTGCAATCCAAACATTGTTCGTTAAAGCAGCAAAGGCAACTGGAGCAATACACAAAGCACAAATCAATAAAGAAACCTTACGTGCTGCGTTCAAATTCCATCCTCGATTGATAAAGAACTTGGACAAGTATCCACCACCGATACTACCAAAATCAGCTACCAAATAAATAACTACTAAAGCTCCACCTAATTCTTTAATGCTATCCAATCCAAATTTTTGTTTGAAGAAAATTCCACTCCAAAACATAAAGAAGAACCAAACTGCATCGGTAATTTTACCTATAGCAAAAGCCCATGTTTGTCTTAGTGGCAATACACGAGACCATGATAATTTCTCAGCCTCTTTTTCAACATCTTTGGTTTCGTTATCTTGTAAAATATACTCTAACTCCTCTTTTGATACTTTTGGATGCTCTTCAGGTTTCTTATAAGTTCTCAACCATAGCGTAACCCAGATAGCACTAAATGCACCAGTCACTAAAAAGGCAAACTGCCAGTTGTCACCGTTAGAAGCAACTACTAAAGGAATAATAGCAGGAGCCAATACTGCTCCTACATTAGAACCTGCATTAAAAATACCTGTAGCAAAAGCACGGTCTTTCTTTGGGAACCACTCAGCAACCGTCTTCACCGCTGCAGGAAAGTTACCAGCTTCACCGATACCTAAACCAAATCTGGCACCAATAAAGCCAACCAATGCAAATGCAGGACGCACTGCTGCATGAAGCATACCAAATATACTCCAGATGGCAATAGATAATGTATATCCAATCTTGGTTCCAAATCGGTCGATTACACCACCCATTGATACCATACCAATTGCATAAGCAGCCTTGAATGCCATATTGATGTACCCATAATCGGCGTTACTCCAATTGAATTTCTCCATTAAAGTAGGGCCTAATACTCCCATAATACTGCGATCCATATAGTTAATGGTTGTTGCAGCAAAGAGTAAGGCAAGAATTCTATATCTGTAATTTCCTGCCGGCTTTTCTAAACCTGTTCCACTCATATTAATTTCTTTTAACGAGGTTATTCTCCTCAGGTTATCTCAATTTCTTAATAATTTCGAATGCTTTGGCTGTAGCCTTTTCAATTGCTTCGTAATCGAACGAACCATCTGCTTTTTTAATCATCAGCTGTGATCCCATTCCTACGCAATGAACTCCTGCATCAAACCAGGCTTTCAAATTCTCCTCATCAGGCTTCACACCTCCTGTTGGCATAATTGATGACCATGGGAAAGGACCTTTAACAGCCTTAACGAATTCCGGTCCACCAACCTGAGCACCAGGGAAAATTTTCACTACTTCAGCTCCCAGCTCTTCTGCATATGAAATTTCAGTAAGGGAACCACAACCAGGAGACCAGGCAACCTTTCTGCGATTACATACTTTTGCCATTTCTGCATTCAGAATTGGAGAAACTACAAAGTTAGCTCCCAACTGAATGTACAATGAAGTTGTTCCTGCATCAATAACAGAACCAACACCCATCATCATTTCAGGACATTCTTTAGCTGCCCATTTATTTAGCTCTGCAAAAATTTCATGAGCGTAATCACCACGATTCACGAACTCAAATAATCTTGCACCACCATTGTAGCAGGCCTTAACCACCTGCTTACACACTTCTATATCTTTGTGAAAGAAAACAGGAATCATTCCTGTCTCTTTCATCTTTAAAGCAACTTCTATTCTAGTAAACCTTGCCATTCCAATCAATTAGTAATTAATAATGAACAATTAATAATAGCTAGCGAGCTACACGTCCTGAAGCATCACCGTCCATTAGTTTCTCAACTTCTTCAACAGTTACCTGGTTGTAATCACCATAGATGGTATGTTTCAAACAAGAAGCTGCTACAGCAAAATTCAAGGCTTTCTGATCATCATTTGGCCATGTAAGCAATCCGTAAATCAATCCACCCATGAATGAATCACCACCACCAACACGGTCTACAATGTGTGTAATCTGGTAAGTATTGTTGGCTTTGAACAATTCCTTTCCATCATACAAAACTCCCGACCATGAGTTATGGTTTGCATTGATTGATCCACGTAAAGTTGTAATTACCTTTTTACAACGAGGGAATTGCTTCATGATTTGCTGAGAAACAGAAAGGTAAGCATCAGCTTCTACGTGACCTCCTGTTACATCAACACCTTCTGGGTGTATTCCCAACACCATGGCTGCATCTTCTTCGTTACCCAGAACAACATCGGTACCAGCAACCAGCTCAGGCATTACTTCACCAGCTGATTTACCATACTTCCAAAGATTCTTACGATAATTCAAATCACAAGAAACGGTAATTCCTCTTTCGTTTGCGGCTTTAATCGCCTCCAAACAAACATCAGCTGCGCCTTGCGAAATTGCAGGAGTAATACCTGTCCAGTGAAACCAACTTACCCCTTCAAATACTTTCCCCCAATCGATCATTCCTTTCTCGATTTGAGAAATTGCAGAGTGTGCGCGATCGTAAACCACTTTACTACCGCGGCTTACAGCTCCGGTTTCCAAAAAGTAGATTCCCAAACGATCACCACCATAAATGATATCATCAGTGTTTACACCATATTTTTTCAAATCCATTTCACAAGCACGTGCAATGTCGTTCTTTGGTAAACGAGTCACAAAGCTCGATTCAATACCATAGTTTGCCAAAGAAACAGCCACGTTCGCTTCACCTCCACCATATGTAGCAGTAAACGATGATGCCTGTGAAAATCTTTCATATCCCGGTGTTGCCAATCGCAACATGATCTCTCCAAAAGTAATTACCTTATTACTCATCTCTATCTATCTTTTCCTTATTATCTATTTTACACTTACCACAATTGGTGAACTCAACTCTTCAGCTTGCTTCGCCATAAGGCTTTTGAAACTTTCCTTTTTTGCCCAGTTTGCATTTTCTTTTTCCCACACTGCAAAAAAGTAATGTGTAGCTGCTTTATTATTCGAAATCTTCTGAGTTACGAAGTGAGTTTCTCCAACTGGTTGATTCCATCGGCTGCCTTTTATTACCTCTTTTGGCAATAAAGGAGCATCCCCTGTTCTTACTTTCTTAGCAGATTTCACAAGAATTCCCAATCCAAGGAAATCCTCATTCATTGATTGTTTATCGTGAGTAGCAACACCTGTGAATTCTTTGTTCGCTTCAAATTCAAATGGCTTTTCCTCTTTCAAATAACTGGTAACAATACCTGTTGCCAATTCAGCTTCATCGTCAAGACCTTCAACTGTAACATCACTTTGGAACCAATATTTTCCAGCCCAAATAGAGATTCTTTCGGTAGCACTTAACATCTTACCATCAACATTCCAACCTGATAATTTCAAATCAAAAATAGAACGCACAGGACCTCGTGATACAAGCTGAAATTCGAAACGCTCAACGCTTCCCAATCGATAAAGAGAATCTTTGTGAAACATTGCTAAACCGCCAGCTCCCAACGAAGGACCAACGTGCAATACATCCATTCCCCAATCTGATAATTTGTGGTAAGAACCACTTGTTTTGGTTCCAATTTTATTCATCACCATTTCAGAAGACAGCTTACCGAATAAATCTTTTGCATTACGACAGTCGAAGTAGTTACGGAATCCCATAATGTCATTTTCCCAGCTTACACTTTCCGCCTGATATTTTACAGGAACACCAGTATATCCTTTTGGAGAAACTGCCTGATCAACACCTTCAAATCCTTCTTCAATACTACCTTCACCCAAACGAACATTGGTACGGATGGTATATTGTGGAACTTCATTTAATGAAACCAATTTTACTTGAGGACGTTTGGTTTCATTTGAGGCAAAATTGCTAACAAATACCAACTCATCCCAATTTCCATCACGGTCCAAATCATCAACCTGTGATGGTATATATTTGCCATCGGCTCCTAATACAACAGGAACCTTATCGGCAGGAATTTCACCTACTAATTTCTTTACATCTGCCCTGCTGATTACAACAGGTGCATCCGTTCTATTTTCAAGCAATTCATTTTTCAACTCTAAGGACGGAGTTGTACAGGACTGAAAAACAAAAGCCAAGGCAGCAACAACAAAATATCTTTTCATGGTCTTTTCTATCAAAAGTGCTTATTTAACTAGCTCTATAAAAGAGAATTTATAGCCAATTGGTAAACTAAAAAAGGAAAGGAAGAGTTATGGGTTCACTCCCCAGCAACGCCATTATAGATTCATTCTTCCTTTCCGTATTGTACACAACTTTACTAACTATTCTTCGTTCGAAGGTTTTCCAATGGTAGCAAGAATACCACCATCAACATACACCACATGTCCATTAACAAAGTCTGATGCTTTTGAAGCAAGGAATACCGCTGTACCACCTAAATCTTCCGGATCGCCCCAGCGAGCTGCCGGCGTGCGGTTAATGATAAATTCGTTAAATGGGTGACCATCTACACGAATTGGTGCTGTTTGAGAAGTAGCAAAATAACCAGGACCAATTCCATTGGTTTGGATTCCGTATTTCGCCCATTCTGTTGCCATATTTCTGGTCAACATTTTCAATCCACCTTTTGCCGATGCATAAGCACAAACATCATTACGTCCAAGTTCACTCATCATTGAGCAAATGTTAATGATTTTACCTTCACGACGCTCAATCATTCTACGACCAACGTATTTACCCATAATGAAAGGCCCTACCAAGTCAATATCAATTACCTGACGGTAATCTTTTACTTCCATATCCTGCATAGGAACACGCTTGATGATACCAGCATTATTTACAAGGATTCCAATAGGACCAACCTCATCTTCGATTTGTGCAACACCAGCTTTTACTGCATCTTCATCAGTAACATCGAAAATATAACCATGCATTTCGATGCCTTTTTCAGCGTAAGCTGCTTTACCTCTTTCCAAAGCATCTGGCGAAATATCATTTACAACAATTTTCGCACCTGCTTCTGCTAAAGCGGTTGCAATGGCCATACCAATACCATGAGTAGCACCAGTAACCAATGCAACCTTCCCTTCTAACCTAAATAAATCTAAAATCATAACAACTACTATATAATTAATAACACAACAACTTCTTAGCGCAATTCATCTGGTTGACAGATATCCATATCACCATAGTCAAGGTTTTCACCACCCATACCCCAGATGAAAGTATAATTACTTGTACCGGCAGCCGAGTGAATTGACCATGTTGGAGAGAAAACAGCTTCTTCGTTCCCCATCCACAAGTGACGAGTTTCTTTTGGCTCTCCCATAAAGTGACAGATTGCCTGACCTTTTGGTACTTCGAAATAGAAGTAAGCTTCCATTCTTCTGCTATGCGTATGAGCTGGCATGGTATTCCATACACTACCTGGGTGCAACTCGGTCATCCCCATTTGCAATTGATTGGTTTTAATGGTATCCGAAACAATCAACTTGTTCAAAGTTCTTCTGTTCGAATTTTCCGGCTCACCCAATTCAATGATAATTGCATCTTCACGTCCAATTTTCACTGTTGGAAATACTTCGTGAGCTGGAGCTGAGTTCATGTAGAAATGAGCAGGTGCTTCAGCATTTTCACTGCTGAATAAGATTTCCTTCTTTCCTTTTCCTACATACAAAGCTTCTTTATAGTCTAGCTCGTACACTTCACCATCAACCGATACAGTTCCTTTTCCACCTACATTAACAATTCCAAGCTCTCTTCTTTCCAAGAAATACTCCGCCTTTAATGGATCAATGCTTTCTAACTTTAAGGTTTCATTTACAGGCACTGCACCACCAACAATCAAACGATCGTATTGTGAGTAAGTTAGATTCACATTACCTTCTTCCATGATATTCTGCACCAAATACTCATCTCTTAATCGATTGGTATCGTAGTTTTTAGCATCCGCTGGATGGGTAGCATATCTTTCTTCGTATTTCAATCCCATTGCTAACTATTTTTATAATTTGAAAAATTTTAATCGAGTAATGTAACCTGTTTTATCACCTCTCGATGGATACAAAGAAAGAAAATGCAATTGAATTGTGCAATCGATTGTCTTATTATTCTTCATTTTTACTTTTTTTAATCGATATTGAAATACATTCAAAAAGCAACAAACATCTGCTTTTTAAAGCTTTTAGATAGTGTAATATTTTTTTTAATTTAAATTTAATCCGCGCAATCGATTACCTTTTGTTTGTCACTTTTAGGCTATTTATAAAAATTAATTGCATCTTTGCAACGTGAATTAATACCTCTATAATTAAAATGAAGAACGAGAATAACGTTACCATACACGATATTGCCAAAGCATTAAACATCTCCGGATCTACCGTATCCAGAGCGCTTAATAACAATGCGCGCATCAGCGAAAAGACAAAAAAGGCAGTAAAAGACATGGCCAAACAGTTGGGTTATCAACCCAATGCACTTGCATCTAACTTGCGCACAAGTTGCACAAATACCATTGGTGTGATTATTCCCAGAATTAGCCGTTACTTCTTCTCTTCTGCAATTACTGGTATTGAGGAACTTGCACGCGAAAAAGGATTTAACGTTATCATTTGCCAATCCAATGACCTGGAAGAAAGAGAATCCGATTGTGTACAAACACTTTTTGCTTCGAGAGTAGATGGAGTAATCTCTTCGGTAGCCTTGAAAGCAGAAAACTACGACCACTACAAAACCTTCACCAACAGAAATATACCACTTGTATTTTTCGATAGAGTTGTAGATGAATTAGAGACAAGCAAGGTAGTGGTGGATGATTTTAAGGGTGGATTTATTGCTGCCGAACACCTTATTTCAAAAGGGTGCAAACGAATTGCACACATTAGCGGACCACAACATTTGAACATATACATCAATCGTCTTCAAGGCTTTTTAAAAGCAATGCGTAAACACCATATCGATATTAATGAAGAATTAATAATTGAAAGTCCATTAACGCGGGAAGATGGTTTGAGGTGTGCAAAAACACTTTTGGAATCAGACAATCCGCCTGATGCTATATTTGCCGGGAATGATACAACTGCCCTAAGCATTATTCTTTATGCCAAAGAAAAAGGGATTAAGATACCCGAAGAGGTAGCAGTAGTTGGATTCAGTAATGAACCGTTCTCGGAATTCCTTAGCCCTTCTTTAACCACGGTAGAACAATCTGGTTTTGATGTGGGAACCAAGGCAACTGAACTTTTATTGGATATCATCCAGAATAAAACAGGCAACAAGCAGGAAACCATTGTACTTCCTGTTAATTTAATTGAACGAGAGTCGTCAGACAAGAAATAGCTTGTGCAAAAATTGCGCAGCAAGCTCTACCATTCATTCATCTTAGCGGAATACATAGCCGCATGATAAGATCAGGCAAACTGCTGGTTTGATAATTAAGAATCACAATGGTTCATATCCTGCAAAGCAAACGAAGCACTTTACATAACCAATAGTACCTAAAAGATGTAAATACAATGTTTTGGTATTAATTTATAATATTGACAAAAGATCCCCCCTTGCTGCCGCTCGAAACGAAGTTCGATGAAACCCATTCTTTCGTGTGGTTTTACAACTAATTTATTACCCTAACATCAACTGGCTTAGCATCGCAAAGATGCTTAGTCAGCAATAGATTTTTCCCATTCATGACATTCAACATCTTTCCTATCAGCGATATTCTTTATCTTGTGCATGAAAATAAACACTAATAATTTACGATATCATGAAAAAACTTACTGCATTTGCTTTGCTATTGGTGAGCATCACCTTTGCAGCACAAGCACAATATGCTGAGTATTTTACGAACGCTACCATGCGTTTGGATTACAATCATATTGGTAATGCCAACGAAGAACACTTTGCTTTCGACCAAATGGTGAACGATGGCGAGTGGGCTGGAAGTAAAACTGCCTTGCTGGATGAACTGAACCTGGGCAAATACTTCTTCGAGATTAAAGATCCTAAAACTGGTAAATTACTATACTCACGAGGTTTCTCGAGCATTTACGGCGAGTGGGAAACTACTCCTGAGGCTGAAAAAGAATGGGGATCATTCCACGAATCGGTACGTTTCCCTTGGCCTAAGCAAGAGGTGGAATTAACAATCCTGAAAAGAAATATCAAGAATGGTTTCGATCCGGTTTGGACATACATGGTAAATCCTGAACATCACCGATCGTTCCGTGGCGAGGTGAAAAACCATTACACCACTCACGATATTGTTGTAAACGGAAATCCTGAAAAGCAAGTGGATATTGTGGTATTGGGCGAAGGATATGCAAAGGAAGATATGCCAAAATTCAAGAAAGATGCGGAACGTTTTGCTGAGGTTCTTTTAAGCACTGAGCCTTTTGCCAAGTACAAAAACAAATTCTCCATTAGAGCGGTAGAAACTCCTTCTCCTGATTCTGGTGTAAACCACCCTCATCAGGACATTCATACTCGTTCGGCTCTATCGGTTACCTATGGTGCTTTCGATTCGGAACGCTACGCTTTGGGTTACGACAACAAAACCATTAGAGATGCGGCGGCAGCTGTTCCTTACGAGTTTACGGCAATTCTAATGAACGATTCGATATATGGTGGTGGTGGTATCTACAACCTTTACATTACTGCTGCGGTTGACAATGCTTTCCAGGAGTATTTGTTTGTTCACGAATTTGGTCATCACTTTGCCGATTTGGCGGATGAGTATTACACATCGGCAACGGCCTATGAAATGGATGCTGAACACCTGGAGCCTTGGGAATTGAATGTTACCGCAAACACCGATCCTGAAACCATTAAATGGAAAGACATTGTAACACCAGGCACTCCAATTCCAACGCCTTGGGAAAAGAAAAAATACGACAAGCACAGTATCGAGGTACAGAAAAAGCGTGTAGAAATGCGCAAGGCCAAGGTAGAAGAAAAGGTAATGGAAGATTTCTTTATCAAGAAGCGCGAATGGGATGACAAGCTACTATCGAATATGGAACACAGTGGTAAGGTTGGTGCATTTGAAGGTGCTCAATACAAATCGAAAGGCTTGTATCGTTCTGCTGCCAACTGTATCATGTTTACCCGTCACAATCAATTTTGTCCGGCTTGCCAGAGAGCGGTTAAGCTGATTATTGATCAGACTACGAAATAAAAACCTCATCCCCTAACCCCTTCTCCTTTAGGAGAAGGATAGGATGAGAGAAGAAATAAAGGGCCGTAAGTATTTCAACTTACAGCCCTTTATTTTCTATGGTATCATATGCTAGTTAAAACTTCATCGTCTTTAGGTTCTCCTGCCATTTCCAAGCTGAAAGTAAGGTTTCATCCAATGTACTTTCTGCCTTCCATTTTAGTTCTTCGTTTGCAAAAGTGGTATCTGCATAAATCTGCTCGATATCACCTTCACGTCTGTCGGTAATTCTGTGTGGAACCTTCTCTCCAGTCGATCTCTCGAATGAGTTGATAATCTCCAATACCGAAACACCATTTCCTGTTCCTACATTAAAGAATTCACAATTGGCTTTGTTCTGATCATTCAGTAATCGTGCAATGGCAACCACATGTGCTTTTGCCAAGTCAACCACGTGAATGTAATCGCGAATTGCCGATCCGTCAGGGGTGTTGTAATCATCTCCAAATACACTTAGCTCCTTGCGAATACCAGCTACAGTTTGTGTAAGGAAAGGAATTAAGTTGTTAGGAACACCCAATGGCAACTCACCAATTAAGGCAGTTTCATGCGCTCCAATTGGATTAAAATATCTCAAAGCAATTCCTTTCAAACTTGGGTTTGCCTTGCACACATCACGGATGATGTCCTCACAAATGCTCTTGGTATTTCCGTATGGCGATTCTGCCTCCTTTCGTGGAGTTTGCTCGGTTACCGGCAATTGATCCGGTTGACCGTACACTGTACACGATGATGAGAATACCAGGTTCTTCACCTCAAACTCCTGCATGCACTCCATTAGGTTCATTAAAGAGTTTAGGTTGTTGTGGTAATACATCAATGGTTTTTCAACCGACTCGCCCACTGCTTTCGAAGCTGCAAAATGAATAATGGCTTCAAGATTTGTATGCTTTTCGAAGAAAGCTTTTGTCTTTTGTTTATCCGTTAAATCAAAACACTCAAATTCTGGTTTTGTTCCTGTTATCTTCTCAATCTGATCCAGAACTTCAACTTTAGAGTTTGACAGATTGTCAACAATCACCACATCAAATCCATTGTTCTGTAATTCTACTACCGTGTGAGAACCAATAAAACCAGTTCCTCCGGTTACCAATACTTTTTTATTCATTTGTTTTTTTTGATTTATTCCTAAAATCACTGTCAATATTAAAAGACAGGATTGAGTACAAAAGTAAACATATAATTTTTAGCAGGAACAGAATATTTGTCATAAGGTGTCGCTCCCCACGAATTATCTCCTGCCACTCCCATCATTTTCAGATCCAGATTAATGAAAACTCCATTTTTCTTCACAATATCATTGGTATGCCTAAAGTCTTTATGGGTAATCTGATCGAAGTCTTCCAACGGATTGTGGTGAGCAGAAAATCCCAGTTTATCCTTAGAACTGATTCTCAGTCCCACTCCATTTTGATTTCTCAGTTCGAACCAACGAACATCGGTTTTGTAACCATTCTCCTGAGGACGTACATACTTGAAATACTGGTCGGCAACTTTTCCCTTGTACAAACCCACAAAAGCACCACGATTTCTATCTGCATAATTCTCATGCGGACCACGACCAAAATAAGATAGATTGTCAAAGTTTACAGGCAATTCCATGCGCATACCAAATCGAGGCATATCAGGTAATTTCTCTTTTCCTAGCTTGATATTTGTGGTAATTTGAATCTCTCCTCCTTTATCAATTGTATACTCCACTACCTGCTCCGAATCAATTTTAGGGTGCAGGAAGCTTGCTTTTACAATTACTTTATCATCTTGCTTTTCACTTTCAATGCTCGATAATTCGATGGAATTGGAAACTTCTCTCCAAATGCCCAATCGCTTTATCATGTTGCTTCCCTTGTCATTGTCATTAGGAGCTCTCCAGAAATTGATAAAAAATCCTTTCTGCAAGAGTTCCATCCCTCCCATTTCATAAGAAGATAGAATACCTGTTTGCTTGTTAAAAGTGATTTCGAAATTCTCTCCTATCACTCGAATGCTTTCCGATTGATCTTTCAATTCCAAATCAGAATGCTTTGCATTTACGATTTCCTTTTCTTTAAACAAAGGCAATTGAAACTGATCGTGTGCCACTTCAAATCCTTTGGGGCGGAATGGCTGATCTTTCTTCAGCACAACTGAAAAATCAATAAAGTATTCACATCCTGCTTCTATTTCGATATTTCCAATCGGAATATGAACCAATTCACTTTCTTGTGCAGCCAAATTAAAATGATCCAGTTGGCCTGATTTTACATCTTTACCATTGGCTGAGACAGTCCATTGAATTTGGTAATCTTTTAAATCTATAAAGTCATTGAAATTCTTGATTCTAAAAGTGCCTTTTTCAAGATCTTCAGCATAAAATCTTACATTCTGATAGGCATATTTTACCTCCCACATGGCTGGGTGTGGTGTGTAATCAGCAGAAATGATTCCATTCACTACAAAATTGTAATCCGATGGTAATCCTTTGGGACCATAGTCACCACCATAAGCCCAAAACTCTTTCCCATCCTCATCTTTTTTCACCAAGGCCTGATCAATCCAATCCCATATGTATCCGCCTTGCAACTGTATGTTTTTTTCATCGTAAATTACCTCCCACAAATCAACCAGATTGCCATTGCTATTGCCCATGGCATGCGAATACTCACTTATAATCATTGGCTTGCTTTGCTTTTTCGAAGCATAGGAGCTCAAATGCTTCACTCCCGGATATTGCGGACAATACAAATCGGTATTCTCACCCATAATGGCACGTTCGTAATGAATTGGTCGGGAAGGATCACGATCTTTTATCCACTTGTAAACGGCAGTAAAATTCTCACCATCTCCTGCCTCGTTGGCCATCGACCAAACAATTACCGAAGGATGATTCTTATCTCGTTCTACCATTCGGATATTTCGATCGAGATGAGCCTCTTTCCATTCAGGATTTTTAGCCAAAGAATGCTTTCCATAGTACATTCCATGCGATTCTATATTGGCCTCGTTGGTAATGTACAGTCCATATTCATCGCACAGTTCATAAAAACGCTCATGGCAAGGATAGTGGCTGTTTCGAACCGCATTGATATTGAATTGCTTCATCAAAGCAATTTCTTTTATCATGTTTTCCTCACTTACTACATGTCCATTGTGCTGATCGTGCTCATGGCGATTGACTCCTTTTATTAGAACAGGCTTTCCGTTGATATAGAATACCGCATCCTTAATTTCGATCTTTCTAAATCCTACTTTGCAAGTAAGTACCTCATAAACCTTATCCTTTTTATCCTTCAAGAGGATTAAAAGCGTATACAAATTAGGTGTTTCTGCAGTCCATTTCTTAGGGTTCTGAACTTCTGTAGTAAAGCTCAGCTTTAAATCTTTCTTCTTGTGAATCTTTGCTACTTGCGATTCATTCACAATTACTTTCTTGTTTGCATCTAACAATTTGTACTCTACTGAATAGCTTCCTGATTTTAATTGATGTTTATGGTTTTGCAGATCTACATCTAAAGAGAACAATCCTTTCTGATATTGGGAATCTAAATCTGCCTTGGCGAAGAAATCACGAATGCGAACTTTAGGAGTTGAATACAAGAAAACCTCTCGTTCTATTCCACTAATTCTCCAAAAATCCTGACACTCCAAATATGATCCATCTGACCAGCGATATACTTCCACTGCCAGAATATTTTCACCTTTCTTTAAATATTTTGTAATATCCCATTCAGCAGGCGTTTTACTGCCCTGTGAATAACCTACTTTCTTGCCATTTACCCATAGGTACATGGCCGATTTTACCGCTCCAAACTGAATGAAGATTTGCCTTCCATCCCAAGCTTCAGGCAAGGTAAATGTTCTGCGATAAGATCCAACCGGATTGTAATCATGAGGAACTTTTCCCGGGTGTTTTGGATAGATCTTTTCTGTAAATTCCAATTCGTCCGAAAGGGGAGCTTTGTAATCGGCAAATTCGTATTGATGATTCACATAAATTGGGTAACCATAGCCTTCCAACTCCCAATTTGATGGAACTTTGATATCCTTCCATTTAGAATCATCATATGAAGTTTGGTAAAAGTTTACTGGTCGATCAGCAGGTTTTCTTACCCAATTAAACTTCCAAACTCCATTCAAGCTTTTGTAATAAACCGATTGTTGCTTTTTCTTAGTTAGTGCAGCACCAATGGTTTTAAACGGAATAAAGGAGGCATGAGCTGCCTCCTTATTCTGATCAAACATTTTTGGATTCTCCAAATCATTCCAAATATTCTGTCTTTCTTGTGCTTGTATAATTAAGGTTGATGTTACCAACAGAAATAAGCCCAAAAATGTTTTTCTACGCATCTTATTCTTTTTTAATTAATGAACATTCAACTGACCTTTTGAATCTGCCTTTTTCAGATTTCGAACACTTGTGCTTCCTGCACCTTCCATGCTCAAATCAATTGGTTTGTTTGTTTTCCACGCTCCACGGGTGAAATCAGGAATATCAATAGGACGAGATTTGTTTGCAATAGACCACTCGCTTAATGGTGTGATACAACTCCATGCAGCAGCATCGTACACATCCATATCTACTGGCAATCCGTTACGCAAACAATCTATCAATCTCCAATCCATCACGAAATCCATTCCTCCATGACCACCAACTTGCTTGGCCATTTCACCTACTCGGCGAATGATTTCAGGAGTATATTTCTCTTCCAACTCTTTAAACTGAGCCTGATCAATTACATTGTGTCCAAATGCGATGTGTTGTTTTGGCCACTTTTGTGCAAAGCATTTGGTTCCACTCAACATGTGAATTCTTGAGTAAGGACGAGGAGAGCTGATATCGTGCTGAATCATGATGGTTCTTCCCTTATTGGTACGAATCATTTGCATGTCCATATTACCACGCATTTCCCAGCCAACAAATTGCTCGAAGAATGGATCTTCCTGAGCCATCTCTTTAATTCTGTGCTTCAATGTAAAATCATCCGACATCATGGCTGTAAGATAATCCATTTTATCTCCACGGTTGATATCCATAGCCTGGCAAATAGGTCCTAAACCATGAGTTGGGTACACATTTGCTTTACGCTTATTTTCGTGTAAACGCCACATTTTAGTGTAGGCACCATCACTCATTTTATCATCCTTTGGCTTGTTAAAGTGCCAATAATCAAGATCATGAATATAAGCACCTTCGCCATGAATCAAATCTCCAAACACTCCTTGTTGTGCCATGCTGATGGTCAACATTTCGAAAAAGTCATAACAACAGTTTTCCAAAATCACACAGTGCTTGCGTGTTCTTTCTGAGGTTTCTACCATCTGCCAGCACTCATCCAGAGTTTTAGCCGTAGATACTTCAACAGCTGTATGCTTGTCGCCTTCCATTGCAGCAATTGCAACAGGCACATGCCATTCCCAGGGAGTTGCGATGTATACCAAATCAACATCACCACTATCACAAAGCTCTTTAAAGCCCAAATCACCATTCACATACTCTTTGGCTTTTGGCAAACCTGCATCCGAAAGTATTTTTTGTGCACCATCAACAGCAGCTTGACGAATGTCACAAACTGCAGTAATTTCAACACCTTCTATATATGTCATTCGCTTTACAGCTCCCGAACCTCTATCTCCAATTCCAACAAAACCTACTCTTACCGTTTCAAGCTTAGGTGCAGCATATCCACACATGTTAAAACTCATTTTTGGTAGCTTTCCCGCTAGTTCCTTTATATGCGGTAAGTTACTTTCCTCTTTTGTTCCTGCACACGATGCTAAAGGTGCAGCTGCAATAACTCCAGCTCCTAAAGCCAGGTTACTTAAAAATGATCTTCTGTTCGTTGCCATTATTGAATGTTTTAATAGTCTGTTTATCAATTTAGTTTTCTTGACTAAATTTAATCTTTTTACTTATACTTTGATTAACAAAAGCTTAATTAAAAAGAGGAAATATAATCCTCCTTTTAATTAAGGTAATTTGGTGAAATCTATATTTGGTTGTGTTTGTGTTTTCGGTCTGATAAAATCTGTATCGAATGCCACTCTATCGCTAAAAAATCCACAGTTTCTTAAATAGAACTTTCCATTCTCTTCTCCCCCTGCATAATCTCTTCTTGCATCTTTTCTTGCAGTAGCATCTGCAGTAAATTTAGCCTCGTTCAATTCAAACCATGCACCATTTTTATCAACTACCCATTGATTGGTGTAATAAGCTTTTCTGTCGAAAGGTCCCATTTCAGTAATAAAGTTCTCTAAAAATGAATGAGGCCTTTTCAAGTAAGTGCTTGTTTTAGGTCTTCTAAAACTTGCAATCAATTCCCACTCTCCTTTTTCAGGAGCATAAAACCATGCTGTATAGTCGGTACAATTGTTATCCGAAGGCACACCTTTCAATAAAAATTTATAAGGATTATCGGCTTTCCAATTGTAAACTTTGTAACTCTGTCCACCTGATCCTTCATTTCCAAATTTACCAGTAGTTACTCCCTCACCTTTCTTCAATAATTTAATTCTGTATTCTTCAGGAATACTGTTAGGGTCATCAGTTTGGTATGGACTCCAAACTGAAAATAATATTCTTCTTTCGGTTTCTGAATTTACCTGTATGCCAAAGTATCCCTCGGCAAAACCATTGGCCATATAATAAGATCCCACTACGTCCTGACCAGCTGGTACAGTAACTTCATTATAAAACCATTCAACATTTTCTATATTATCCGGAACCTTATAGGCCAGATGAACTGAAGGTCCTCTTCTGCCCCAATAAAAATCATCCTTTACACAAATTACAGGCTTCGAGCTAACTTCACCTCCAATTAAAATATCTGTAAAAGTACCGAAGGTAGTTCCTGATTTTTCAACTCCTTTTACATCCACATGATAATAGCCTGGTTCCGCAACAGTAAAGCTTCCAATATCTAATTTTGAAAAGCTCGAATTCGAAAGTTTGATTTCTTTACTTTCATTATTGAATGAAAACTCAACTTCTGATACGGCACTTGTATTTTTTGCTCTAACTCCTAATTGAATTTCCCCTGCTTGCTCTACCCAAAACCAAGTTCTTATTACTGATTCTTTATTATTCCAGTTACTCACACCATCCTCTGTAATCATTTGACTGTTCAGATTGGTTTGATTAATAACCCATGAGTTACCGGCAACCGGTACATTAAGGGTATAGTTCACTGAAGTTTCTTTGACCTCTTTGCCTCCACCACTTTTACTACATGCACACATTAAAGCCACAATGCAGCTTCCTAAAATCAGTAGATTTAAATATTGTTTTAACATTTTATATTTATTTAAACTTTGTGCCCTCACTACTCATTCCCATTAATAATGCGAGCACAAAGTGTATTGCCTATACTCGAATTCTTTACTACTCGTATGAGTAAAGGCATTTAATTTGAAAAATCATAAGCGAAGACGGCATGGATTCTAAAAGCCTTTTCTACCAAATTTATGTAAACGCCTGTTTAATTTCAAAACTACCGTCTCCTGCTTATTGATAATCACTAACTATAACTATTTCAATAAAATACTTAACAAGTAAATAAAATCAATTACTACTATAAGAATAAATCTCTCTAAAATGGTTTTCAATTGCTAAACCTGATACACCATCTATTTCTATAGACCAAAAATGACAAATATCTCTATCTAAAAAGTAGACATATTACGCTAAGAGGTAGATTTTTTTCTCAAATAGCCAATAATTGAATTAATGTCACTTTTGGACAGTTTTCTTTCCTTAGTTGCTTATTAAATACAATAAGCTTCTTATTTACAACCTTATTATCAAAAACACATAATCTCAGCCAATGCTGCAAATTGCTGTCCATCGAAAGCCGAGTTCATGATAATCTTAAAATACCTAAATTCTGTTTTTTTATTGAGCGTCAAATGATGAAGAGTATTGATTTCCTTCAACTGAAAATTACCCATACTTTGCCACTGATTATTGTCCGCACTAACCAATATTTCAATCTCTTTCACCTTTCGCATTCCATCTCTCTGAAGAAAAGAAAAACCGCTTACTTCATGTACTTCATTCATATCTACAGTAAGATAATGTGGATAAGAAGTTGCATTTGAAGACCATCTGGAGTGCCAAAATGTATTGGCATCACCATCTAAAACATGACTTGCAAACTCATTGTTTTCTTCAGAACTAAAATCAATAACCTGCCATTTGCTTCGGTCAAAATTTTCTTTATCACCAAACTCTATAATTGGCTCATCATTTTTAAAAGTAAACGAATAGGAAAACTTAGATATCTCACCATTAACATGATTAAATAATAATCGTAACACATATGGTGTATTCCCCTTTTGATGGAATTCACTTATAGGCATACTCACCTCAAAAGAATTATCGTTACCTACTGGCAAAGCCCAACTAACTGCGTCATAATCGGCATTATCAGTCGCAGGATCACAATAAAAACAAACGTAATTAACATCCTTATCCGTATTAAAAGTTCCGGATAATTTGAGCTTACCATCTTCATAAGATGCTAAAATGCTGCCAACAGTAAGAGTTGCAGAAGTATAAAATGAATTCTCAAAATCACTAACAACCTGACAGTTATTAAGAATAGCACAACTAGCTTCTGTTAAAAATGTGGGTGTTTTTCCATAAGTATAATTCCCGGAACCCATTAGAGAAGTTCCCTTGGAGCTAAGACTAGCCTCTGATACCTTCTCTTTGTTATGAGGAAGATTAAGGCCATGCCCAAGCTCATGCAATAAACCTCCAATATACTTCGTAGCATCATTTCCTCTTTTGCTATCCTCTCCAAAAAACTGGACATCCATCTCTGTATAGTCTAAGGCAAAGCAGTAACGTCCCCAACCATAAAAGGGAACATCTGGATTGTCATGATCTTCAACAGGAGTAAGTATAAGCGTATGATCACTACTTTTTTCATCTGGATTGGCCTCAAAATATTCATCAACCTCTTCAATTACTTTTGCTCCTCCACCCTCGTAAGGATAGTTTGCAGTTGCGTATTTACCTTGTATATAAATAACTTTCACACGTTCCTTTTCCTGATCAACCAACATATTAAATGTCTTATCACCAAAACCGTATTCTTTCATATACTTTCTGTAAAACGCTTGACCGTGTAATAGAATTTCACTTAAACGACGATGAGAATCTTTTCTTTCTTTTACATCGGTAGGAAGAAAATACACAACGTTCAGATTGTATTTAGCAGAAGAGCTATAATTAAAAGTTTCCTCTTCAGGTAATGGCTCTTCAATTGGAGAAGTCTCATCTTTCGAACATCCTAAAAAAAGAATTAGCAGGAAGAGAAAATAAAAGATGGTTTTTAATGGGTAGAATGTTTTCATTATTTATTAGCACGTTAAAATTAATTTTCATTAGAATCTACTAGTGAACATTCATTTCACACTTAGTCTAATGTATAGGTCGCAATTTCTGCCATAGCAGCATTATTAGTTCCATCATGCGATACTTTAGCTATAAACTTAAAATATCGAAAAGATTTTGCTGTGCTCAGTTCGATGAGTTGCTGACTGGTATTCTTTTGCAGAACAAAATCGCCCAAGCTCTCCCAGTTAGTATTGTCAACACTAATTTGGATTTCCAAATCCTGAACTGTTCTGGAAAGATTTTGCCTTTGAGAGAAACTAAAACCATTTACAGTATTAGATTGTCCCATATCAACAGTAATGTGATGCGGAGCTGTTGCAGAACAACCTCCAGACCAGCAAGAATGCCAGTAAGTGTCTACATCTCCATCAAGCACATCTGCAGCCCGGCCAGTTTCTCCTTCTCCTCCTTGGTCTTCCTGAGTACTATAATCTATCACAGACCAGCCAGTTCTATCAATTAATGTTTGCGTTTTAATTTCAGGAACTTCTAATTTCGAAAAGTCAATAGCAGGTGCTGTTCCGTTAGCTGTTCTCGAAAAAGAGGTATTAGGTGTTTCATTATCACTGAAAAAGCCACAATTTCTAAGGAAAAAATGATCCCCTTCTTTTCCTCCATCATAATCTAACCTTACCCCCTGACTTCCAGTATTATCGGTTGTAAATGTAGCATTAGTCATTTCAGTCCAGCTTCCCTGCGTATCATAAACCCATTGGTTGGTATAAGTTACTTGTCTGATTTCATCACCCATTTTGGTATCGAAATTCTCTAAAAACGAATGCAATCTTGTAAGGTGTTCACCGGTAGGAAAAGGTCTTCTAAAACTGGCAATCAATTTCCAGTCGCCAATTTCAGGCGCAAAGAAATAAGCTGTATAATCAATTGAATTGTCTGCATTGGATTCTCCTTTCAATAAAAACTTATAGGTTGTACCAGGTTTCCAATCATAAACCCAATAACTCTGAGCTCCCGATCCCTCATTCCCAAACTCACCAACAGTGACACCTTTTCCATAACCAAGAGGTTCTACTGTATATTCTGCAGGAATCTGATTTGGATCTTGGGTATCGTATGCACTCCATACCGAAAACAGAATACGTCTTTCGGTTTCTGAATTGACTTGCATACCAAAATAACCGGATGAAAAACCATTGGCCATAAAATATGAACCGATTGGATCTTTTCCTACAGGTACGGTCAACTCATTGTAAAACCATGTAATGTTTTTATTGGCTGGTTCTTCATAGTTTAAGTGAACAGAAGGTCCCCTTCTTCCCCAATAAAACCATTCTGAATCCACAAAAGTAATCTCATCTTTCCAAGACGAATCACCCAATAGAATATCAGAAATATCACCAAAAGTTCCAGTTTCATTGGTAACACCTTCCAACTCTACAAAATGATAACCAATTTCATCAATTTTAAAAGAGCCAACATAGTGTTTTTTATTACTGCTTGATGCTGAAAAATCCACTTGTTTTGTTTCATCTCCAAGCGTTACTTTTAGTGTTGTTGCTCCTGCAAATTTAGCAAGAACACCAAGTTCAATATCTCCTTTTTCTTTTGCGTAAAAATAGGTTCTAATCTTATCGCTTGAATTCGTCCAATTCTTAATACCTCCTGATACAACAACATTTTCTGTAGTTTTTGGTTTATCAACAACCCAACTATTGCCTTCACAAGGCACTGATACAATTAACTTAGTAGTTGGATCCTCAGGAGGAGTTTCTGGTTCTTCTTTTTCCTCAACTACATCAATTTCATCTGATGAGCAAGATGGTGCCATTAAGAAGGCCATGAGAAGAAAAAGTAGAGTCGCTATTTGTTTAGTTTTAATCAAAGTTCTCATTATTTTGATAATTATATGAATTTCAAAACCTATAAAATGCCTCGGTCAAGTCACTAGGTATCTAAAGAAGTTTACTACACAAACAAAACAGTTACCGTCTTAGGACATTAATACATTCTTCACGTTCAGGCTATTACTAAGCCTGAACGTGAAGAATTTTTACTGAATTAAGGGTTTTGCACCAAATTTGGCTGCGCCAAAATCTGAGCTTCCGGAATAAAATCAACAACACGAGGACTTGTTGCCGGAACAGTTAATAAAGGATTTGCACCTCTATCATGTGTTCCCGGATATCTACGATCCAATGTTAAACCATTTCTGAAAATATCATAACGACGATGAGCTTCATAAGCAAGTTCTAATCGACGCTCCTCAAGTACAACTTCCAATAAGGTTTTCCCAGTTGGAACATCACTATAAGTATCAATATTTGCACGTTCTCTAATAACATTTACATCTTCTAACGCACCTGATGTATTTCCAGTTTTGGCACGAGCTTCAGCACGATTCAAATACATCTCTGCCAAACGTGAAATTACTGGGGAGAACAATTGTGGTTGACCTTCCTGATTTGAACATTTTATCACAAAATATTTAGGATACCCTTGTCTTACAGGCATTTTCTTAGTTAACCTCACATAAGTCTTTCCACTAATATTTTCACCTTCTGTAATAAAATACTTAGTATTTCCATTTACTATTTCAGCCGAAACAGTTTTTGTACCATTGTAATCATATTCCCAAGTGCCACCATTATTTGTAACGGCATACATTTGAAACATTTTAGAACCAACCGGTGATGATTTATCGTAAGAGTAAGTAATCTCATATTCGTCACCATCTTCATATTGAGGATCAATAAATTTATGTCTTCTATCCGAAGGATTTTGATCCAATAAATTTCTATATGACTCAGAAGCATACATTTCACCCCAACCTACACCGTCAATTGTAGCATACATACCACCAAAAGCATACCAACCATAATCATCTTCATCTTTTAATGCTCTACACGCAAATATAATCTCAGAATTCTTTTCTGGCACCATAGTTGGGAAGGTTTCATAATCAGAACCAGTTAATAAAGAAAAGTTCTTTGAATCAATTACTTTGGTTGCATATTCTTCTGCTTTTACATTATCTTCCATATATAAATATACTCTCGATAATAAAGCATTGGCAGCTTGTTCTGATGCATAAATATTATATTCTGCATCAATTCTTTTAAATTCGCTCATTAAAGTTGCTGCACTTGTTAAATCACTCAAAATTTGATCATAAACCTCCTTAACTGTTGCACGAGGAGGTAAATTATCTGCATCAGGCTCAGCATCTAAAATAATTGGCACACCCAAATTTTGGCTTGGATTTTGAGCATAAGGTCGGCCCCAGATATTTACTAAATTAAAATAAAAGAAAGCTCGTAAATAATACATTTCACCAATAACGTGATTCAAACGAGGCGTACCTCTTTCTGCTTTATCGATTACTTTATTTGCATTTACAATACCTTTATAGCACCCAGACCACAAACTATTCAGGTGACCATTGGTTGGTGTATGTTGATAATTGTACATATAGAATAAATGATCAGTTGTTGACCCACTTAATGCAATATTGTCACCTCCAAATTCGCCATGGAAATGGTAAGGACGCATAAATTCATTTTTTTTCAATAGTGCATATGTACCTAAAGCTGCAGCTTCGATACCTAATTCATCCGCAAATACTTTATCATCTGACAAGTCCTGAAATGGTTCTCTTTCGATATCACAAGAGCTTATAGAAAGCGCTAATAGAATCGCAATAAAAGAATATATATTTTTCATTTTTATCTTTTTATATATTAATAATTTTCACCTATTAAAAGCCAACTTTTACACCTAGCATAATTTTCTTTGACATAGGGTATAAAGCACCATGAGTGTTATCATGACCTGTAGCTCCAATTTCAGGATCCATACCTGACCAATCTGTTAGTGTAATCAAATTATCACCACTTACAAAAACTGAAGCATTAGAAAGCTTAAGTAGGCTTAATACATTTTTAGGAAGGTTGTATGCCAAGGTTACATTCCGTAAACGGATATAACTAGCATCTTCTAAATAGCGTGATGAATTTTTATTGGCATTAACCCCACCATTAAATGATTTTGGATGAGTCGCAACATCTCCTGGCTTTTCCCAACGATTCCAACCATCATGCAAATTCATGCTATTAAAAGAGGCATAAGAACCATCACTGTCAAACAATTCTCTGTTACTGTTGTATCTATGAATCCCCTCAACAAAACTAATGTTTGCCGATAAAGTGAAATTATCGAAAGTAAATTTATTAAGGATTCCTCCGGTATAAGTTGGAGTACCTTTGGTTCCGGTAAACTGCAATGTAGCTTCAGTATAGTCAGAAGTTAAACCAACTGTTTTGGTACCATCTTCGTTTTCTGTAACCTTTTCCCAAAGAGGTTCACCATTGGCTGGATTTGCACCATACCATATACGTTGATATTGCGCATCCATATCATAACCTTTTTCGATTCTGGTATTACCACGTGTATATGCTTTATCGTCGTATATTTCCTCAACTCTATTTTTATTGTAGGCAAGATTCAAAGTCATATCCCACTTAAATCTGGAAGTTTTAATAATTTCAGGAGAAACTGACAGCTCATATCCTTTATTGGTAACTCGTCCAACATTCATCCATATGCCGTTATATCCAGTTAAAGCAGGAAGCGGAACATAAGTTAACAAGTTATCACTATTCTTATAATACAAGTCTAAGTTAATGCTAATACGATCGAATAATCTTGTATTAATCGCTGTATTGTAGCTGGTTACTTTTTCCCAACTAATATCAGGATTCCCTTTTTGATAAGGTGTAGCAGCACTACTTCCATTATACTGATCTACAAAAGCATAGTAGCCAAGATATTGAAATCCTCCTGGTGCATTACCTACCTGCCCCATACTGGCAGACCATTTTAATGTGTTTAACCATTCTACCCCTTGCAGGAATTCTTCGCTATGTGCATTCCAACCCAAACTAGCTGACCAGAAATTACCATATTGTTTGTTAGGACCGAAACTACTTGAACCTTGTCTGCTAAATGAAGCGGTAGCCAAGTAACGATCATCATAGGCATATTGTAAATTCACAAGCATACTCTGTTTGGCACTTTCCCATTTTCTTCCACCTACACTAGCCGCTTCAGCTGTAGTATTAAGTGCAGTAAGACCTGCAGCAATACCCTTACCTTTAGCGTTGGCGTCGTCTGAATGATAATCCGTATATTCCCAAGCTACAAACGCATTTAATACATGCAGACCAATAGTCTTATTAAAACGAAGCATTTGGTTGGTGAAACGAGTACGGCTAAAACTATAACTTTCATATAAAGTTCCCTTATCTGCTTGTCCACTTATAGAACGAGGATCTGTATACCATTCAGAGTGTCCGTTATTAATGGCAATGTTATTCATGGAAGAAAAAGTCAACCAATCATTAATTTTATAATCAAAGCCAATATTTGCGCGAAGATTGTTGCTGCGCGAATTTCCATAATTGTATTGCAAATCATATAGGTAGTTGTTTTCATCTCTACCATACCAAACTTTATCATTTGCACTTAAATATTCTTTTCCACTATCCACTCTTGGATCTAAAACAGAGCCATCAGGCAAGTAAGCTTCATCCCATGGCATGTAAGTAAACATAGCATAAGTAGAATGTTGCTGGTTATCTGTTGTTTTATAATCACCAGATAAGTTTAGCTTTATCTTAAGGCGATCTGTTGCATTAATATCAAGGTTTGCAATAGCCGAATAGCGTTCGTATTCGTAGCCTTTTAAAGCTCCTGTTTCATTATAATAGGTACCAGACAAATAAGCCATAATCTTTTCATTACCACCAGAATAATTCACATTGTACTCTTGTGCCTTTCCTGTTTGGGTAGCAATATCCATCCAATCCGTATCAGTATTTAATACATCCTCAGTTACATCAGGGTTCCAAGTTTTTTGATAATCATATAATTCCTGAGAATTCATCACGGAGAAATTTCCGGTATTAAATGTCGTAAATCCGTAAGTGGCATTTACATTTATATTGGACTCACCTTTTTTCGCTCTCTTGGTTTGCAATAGAATTACACCATTAGCTGCAAGAGATCCGTACAAAGCTGTTGCTGAAGCATCCTTCAATATAGTCATACTCTCTATATCTGCAGGACTAAATCCAGGGTCAGAATTACCCATTATAATGCCATCAACTACCCACAGAGGAGCGGTTGTTCCCGACAAAGAGCCTTTTCCACGAATTGTAATCTCTGTACTCGCGCCAGGTCTACCACTACGAGACGATGCGTTTACACCAGCAACTTTTCCTTGAAGCATAGAACTTACATTCGATACAAAAACATCTTTTAGGTCATCACTATCCAATGCTACTGCTGAACCTGTTAAGTTTGATTTTTTTGTTGTACCGTATGCCACAACCATAACCTCATCCAAATCACTTGTGGAAGTATTTAAATTAACATTAATTGTAGATCTGCCATTCACTGGTACTTCCACTGATTCATAACCAATAAATGAAAAAATCAAAACAGCATTATCTTGATCTATTTTCAATGTATAATCACCATCGAGGTTAGTTGAAGCTCCTTGGCTTGTCCCTTTAACAATGATACTAACTCCCGGTAAGGATTCCTTAGTCTCTGCATCTAATACTTTCCCTCTTACTTCCAAAGACTGAGCACTAGCAATAGCTGTAAAAAACAGCATACAAATAAACAAGCCTATCGTTTTTTGAATGCCCGCAGTATTGCTCCTTATTCTATTTTTTATATTATTTCGATAAAAATCGATTTGTTGCAAATATTTCATAATTATTATCTTAAAATCTTTATTAGATAATTAAACTATTATCCGTGTTGTTCTCACTTGTTCTAAATCAACTTCCTATTAATAAGGTAGCATTCCGTCTTCAAAAACTTTTAACACAGCCATACAAGTAGAGTTTTGGCCAGGTGTTTTTGTATCCAGAATTCGAATCCTAAAATATTTTGAAGAGTAATTCTTATCCAATGAAACTTTATTAATTTCAGGATTTAGCTTAACATCATCTAATCTTTCAGAAGACCAAACAGTGGTAAAATCAGTTCCATTTGTACTTGTTTGCACATCGAATTGTGCTGGATTATTACCTCTTGCATACTTGTCTCTTGTTGCAAACTCAAATCCTCCGATATTTTTAGCCTCAGTAAACGTAATTTGAATATGATGAGGAAGAGGTTCTACACCACTTGACCAAGCTGAATGCCAGTAAGTATCCAAACTGCCATCAACAAGAGATTCTTTAGGACCTTCTGATCCTTCCTGTGTATATGTTTCAATCATATCCACTGTAAGAGGATGATAAATTTTCCCAGCTTTAGAAGTGAAAGAAATAGTTTCTCCATAAGCGGTACCAGCTTCGTTAGATGCATAGGCTCTGGCTTTATAATCCGTTTTAATAGACAAGCCCTTTAGAGTAATTGAATAATCCCAATCTGCCTCTAAAATACCATCTTTGGTAAATTCACCAGCTGCTGTAAAATTGTCTTCTACAGTTGGCTCAGTATCTCCAGCAACCCAACAAATTCCCATAGCAAGAATTTTTGATCCTCCGTTTGATGTAACTATTCCGCTCACAACAGCATCCTCTCCTGTTATATCAGAAACTTCTCCTGTTTTTGTCTCAGGCAAACTTGCTGTTTCATCTTTGTCACAGCCAGTAAAAGCAATTGCAACCACCACAAATAATAAAAATGAAATCCGGTCGAGATTCACTTTTAAAAATTTCCGATAATTACTTCTTTCATGTTTTGTTGTTTTCATAAAATATTAGGTTTTTTGGTTATATAAATGGCTCTCGCCTATTTTATTTTTAAACGATTCAAGCCTTAATTTTTCTTTGATTAGTTAGTAATCGGATTATTCGTTCGCTTAATGTCTTTAGCTAATAATTATGCTTCCAACATTGAATCAACCCAAATTTGAAAAATGCTAACTTGATTCTTGGGTAAATATTCTGCGATAAGGTGGAGATTTTAAAAAGCTGGCTATTTGCTAATTTTTTTCATCCTTGACTTTAAGTAGTAATAGATAGAAAAGATTACTATTTAAAGGCCATACAGAAGCATTGGAGAAATCCTTAATCAAGAAACAGAAGGTTAATATTTCCCCTCGACAATGTTTTAGTAGATATTTTAAGCAATAGTGAGGGATTTTTCGGCATTTGCCTATTATTTAAGCATTTGAATTATCAAGGGTTTTATTTTTGATGTACATTGTAATACTTTTTTAAAGTCTGTAAAAAAAGTGTGTAATATAGTTTGACAGGCTTTACTAGGATACGTATTTTTGATAATTCCTGAAGAACGAGAAAGATTGACTATGTGCCGAATCAATAAATACAATTCTATTAGTTTAGTATTGGTGTTATTCCTAACATCCATCGCATCATTTGCTAACGAAACTACCAACTTTATTCATCTGCAAGCAAAGTACAATGGACAACAAACCAATGCCACCAATGTAGTTGAAGATTCAAAAGGCTATCTTTATATTGAATCATATGATGGCCTTTTAAAATATGATGGCTACGATTTCAAGCTGATTCCTCAATCTAAAATATTTAGTAAAAAAGCTCATTCAAGCTCTCTGTTTAAATTGTTAAAGCAGAAAAACCAGAACATTTGGGCCGTGTCTCGAAAGGGAGATATCTCAAAATTATTGCCATCAGGTAAATTTCAAGATTATGCTTCAACAGTGCATAATCCCAGCGAAGATTTTCAGTTGGAATCAACAAATATTGGAGATACAATTGTTTGGATGGGATCAAAAAATGGAATGGTGATTGGTCAATCCACCAGAACCAAAAAGGTAATCCAATTCAACATTCAATCCAACGAGAATATCACCTCCATTTCTCAGGATAACAGAAATAATGTGTGGTTTGGCACAAACAAAGGAAGAATATTTAAAGGCAATATTAAAACCAGAGATTTGCAGGAAATCAAAGGACCTTTTAACAATCCTTTTAATACCATTGTACTTAGTACCGATAACTACAATAACCTATGGATTGGTACGGAATTATATGGTTTCTTTCATTACGACACCAAGACGAAAAGATATGAAGACTACAAAGAAAAAGACCTGAAACTTAATTTTGTTCCTTCCAATATGATTATTCGTATTTTTAAGGATAGCAATGGCTTTATTTGGATGGGGACCGATGGTGGAGGACTTTATAAAATTAACCCAAAAAGCAAACAGGTTAAGCGCTATACACAGCAAAAAACCAACCCTTTCTCCTTACAAAGCAAAACGGTAATTGGAGTTGGTGAAACCAATAACAAAGACATTTGGGTGTTTACCAATTACGGCAATATAAATATCATTCCTACAGAATCGAATACGGTTGGTTATCATTGTGGTAGTGTAGATGGATCGCCAACCAGAATTTTATCGGTACTAAAAACCAAAGATGGTAATTTATGGTTAGGAACAGATGGAGAAGGCTTAAGTAAAATTAATACACAGGGAGACCCCACTTACCAATACATTGCAAATACGAATTCATCTCATGGAATTCCAGGAAACTACATCCAAGCCATTGCAGAAGATCAAAATGGTAATTTATGGATAGGAACTTATTTAAATGGTCTGGCTTTTTTTAATAAAAACACCAATCAATTTATCCGAATAAAAACTGCGAACCAATATGGTCAAGTTGGAACCGATGTTCGCTCCATTTACATCGATAAAAAAAATAGAGTTTGGATAGGTAGTAACATCGGAATCTTTGTTTTTAATGACAAACAAAAACAAATCGCTTATTTCCAGCATAACAACCAGGATTTACAAGGAAGTATTGCCGAATTCTTTATTGAAGACGAAACCGGACAATTCTGGATAGGAATGTTTAATGGTGGCATTTGTTTAATGGATGAGTCATCTAGTCTGCAAGACTCCAGATTCATTACTTATAAATTATCACCATCAAACAATATAGCTGAAAGCAGTGTATTCCATGGTATAGCCAATCAAAATGGATTCTTGTACCTGATTAATGGTTACTCCAAATTGGTGCAGTTCGATATACACAAAAAAGAAGTGGTTCCTCTTAAAGATTTCTCTTCTGATCAAATACATGGCTGCGTTGCAATTATCTCAAGCGACAAGCATAACATTTGGCTTTCTAAGAACAACGGAATTTCTCACCTTGATTTACAATCGAGCGAAGAATATTTTTACACCTGGAAAAATGGCATTATTAAAGGTAAATTCCTTACAGGAAGTGCTTTTCAAGATTCTGACGGAATCATTTACTTTGGGGGAATCGAGGGGGTCAACTACTTTAACCCCAACAGCATGCAGACGCAAAAAAAAGACCTAAATCTGTATATCAATCATATAGAGATTGTGAACCGACATGCTGATGAAATTATTCCTGAACAAGTTGCCAATGGAATAGAGCAAACCAAAACATTGCAACTTAATCACAATCAAACTTCATTCTCGTTTCAATTTTCGGTGATTAATGATCACCTTGGCCCTAACTATTCTTATACTTATCGTCTAAAGGGATTTAACGACAATTGGATCACCACAAGGGAAAACAGAGTAGCCACTTACACTAATATTCCTTATGGAGACTATACCTTTGAAGTAAAAGCCGGCACAAAACCCAACGACTGGAACATTGCTGCTAAATCAATCGATATTAAAATTCTTCCTCCTCTCTGGAAAAGGTGGTGGGCCTATACAATTTATGCTTTTCTTCTTTTTGTAATTAGTTTTTTCATTATCCGATACTACATTATGTGGGTAGGCCTAAAACAAAAGCTATTGTTGGAAGAGATTCAAAATGAAAAGAACAAGGAACTTTATGCAATGAAAATGAATTTCTTTGCAAAGATGTCGCACGAAATTCAAACCCCTTTAACTCTCATACTGTCTCCTATTGATAATATGATTGAGCGAGCAGAAGGAAATCTATTACTATCGCAACGTTTACAAGTGATTAAAAACAATGCAACCCGACTTTCCAGAATTGCAATGGAACTAATGACCATTCGAAACAAGGAAATGGGAAAACTAAAGATTCGTGCAAGTGAAAACAATGTGGTAAATCATTTGAATAAAGTTGCACTATCCTTTATGGAACAGGCCCGTTTTAAACAAATTGATTTAAGCCTGGAATGCGAATCAAAGAATATCATGCTATGGTACGATCATCAAAAACTGGAACACATTATTTATAATCTTCTGACCAATGCTTTTAAGTTCACACCACGCGATGGAAAAATCACACTAGCAATTAAAGAAGAAACGAATGCCAATAAAATATTCCTAAAAGTTATCGATACCGGCATTGGAATTCCACAGCATGATTTAGAGAATATTTTTAACCTGTTCTATCAATCAAAAGATGGAAAAAGAGTAGGAGGAACAGGAATTGGTTTGGCACTTACCAAAGAACTAATTCTTCTGCACAAAGGTGAGATAAAGGTTGAATCTGAAATTAACAAAGGAACCACATTTACCATAGCTTTGCCAATGGGAAAAGAACATTTCAGCAGTGATGAAATCATTATACAAGATATTGTAGAAACTAAAATTGAAAATACAAGCAGTATTCTTGCTACAAATACTGAGCATACCGAAACCATTACTGATGAGAACAAAAGGACATTGCTTATTGTTGAAGACAATTTTGAAATGTTAATGTTCTTAGAGGATAGTTTTAAAGCTCATTATAATGTAATTACTGCTCAAAATGGACAGGAGGCATTAGACAAGGCAACTACTCTTAAAATTGACATTATTCTTAGTGATGTAATGATGCCAATTATGGATGGTGTTACGCTTTGCAAACATTTAAAAGAAAAAAGAAGTACCCGACATATCCCAATTATTTTGCTTACAACTAAAAATGCAACCGCATCGAAATTGGAAGGATTACAATTTGGTGCCATAGAATACCTTAACAAGCCTTTTAATGTAAAAGAGCTTTTGCTTAAAGTGAATAACATTTTGGAAGCTCAACTAAGATTAATTGAGCAATACAGAGCCGAAATATTAACTGAAAGTAAGGAAATTGAAGTTAAATCACCTGATGAGAAATTTATAGAATCCGTAATCGTGGAAATGGAACGAAACTTCGATAATCCAGATTTTCGTCTTGAAGATTTGGCCGAACCCTTAAACATGAGTTACTCTAATATTTACAGGAAATTTCAGTCACTTACCGATAAAACTTTGGTTGACTTCATGCGAACTTTCCGATTAAAAAAGGCAATTCCTTTGCTTGTAAAACACAACTTTACCATTTCCGAAATTGCATTTCAGATTGGCTTTAACGATCCCAAATATTTTTCGAAGTGCTTTAAAAAAGAGTATGGTTTAACTCCAAAGCAATACAAGCAACAAAATAATTCAACAACCGACAATATCATTGAAAATTAGCAATGACCATATTAAAAAAACACAAATTCCCTTTATTTATTCTGGCAGTATTTCTTTTTGCGTTTGCATTTACGGCAAGTTTAAAAGGAATAGATCAGTACACATCAACCGATGAGTATTGTGTTTCCTGTCATGTTCATACCCATGCCGATAACAGTTGGAAACAAGCAAGTCATTACAATAACAAAAGCGGTGTAGTGGTGCACTGTGTTGACTGTCATCTTCCTCCAAAAGATCATATGAATTATTGGCCTCAGAAGATCAAAGCTGCATCTAAAGATTTGTATTCTTTTTACTTTACCGACCACTCAAAAATCGATTGGGAAGAAAAATCGAAAGTAAAACATGCCAAGAAATTCACTTACAATGAATCCTGTATCAACTGTCATGACAACTTGTTTCCTCTTCATCTTTCGAAAAAGGGTGATAAGGCGCATTTATATTACAAGAACAACAAAGACAAACTGGATTGTATCAACTGCCATTTAGATGTTGGACATGGTGGCGAAAAAATGCACAAAGCCAACAAAGCATTCTTGCAAAAAGATAAAATAGCAGAGGCATTTAAAGTGGCAACAATCATTACCAAGTTTGAAGATTTTACAGAACAAATCCCTGGTACAGATGTAGCATTTGAAATGATTGCCATTCCCAAATCAGACAGGATTGCGACTTTCTTTATGGGGAAAATTGAGGTATCGTGGAATGAGTACAAAACATTCCTTGAGGAAACAGAATCGGAAGGAAGGCTTACTGAAAGTAATGCAGATGTTGATGCCATTAGCGGTGCAACTCCTCCTTTTGGCGATCCATCGCAAGGCTGGGGAATGGGACAAAGGCCCGCCATTACCATGACATGGCATGCTGCTAACACCTATTGCAAATGGCTTTCGCAAAAAACCGGCAAAACTTATCGCTTGCCAACAAAACAAGAGTGGATTCATGCCTGCAAAGCCAATAGCAATGAAGATTTTTTCTTTGGAGGCAAGATAAAAGACTATAAGGAACGCAAGTTTCCTGTGAACCTATTCCGATCTCCCGATGAAAAAATCAATGAATATGTAATTTGGTCCGGGAACAGCAATGAGAAAACATCTTTGCCAAATCAGGTAAAACCTAACCCTTTTGGACTAGTCAACATGCTTGGCAACGTAAAAGAATTTTGTTCTGATGAGATCAATATCAATGGCAAAACAGAACATGTTATCATGGGTGGATCATTCAATAGCAAAGCAGAAGATCTACCATATAATAAAATCGATCACACACAGCATGAGGCCTGGATGATAACAGATCCACAAATTCCGAAAAGCATATGGTGGTATTCAGATTGTACCGATGTTGGATTCAGAGTAGTTTGTGAATTTCCTAATAAACAAAGCAAGAGTCATGAATAAATCATACGAACAAAGTCGCAGAAAATTTATCCGTAATGCAGCAGCTGCAGGTATAATTGGTGCTGTTGGTTTTAATAGTCTTTTCACCTCTTGCAATGGAGGCAAGCCAAGGGAGTATGATTTTCCTCCTATGCTACCAACAGCTCCTGACGGTCCGCTTTTAAAAGCCGGAGTGGTTGGTTGTGGATATCGTGGAACCGGCGCTGCCATTAATTTCTTAAATGCAGGTCCAAACCTGGAAATTGCAGCCTTGGCAGATGTTTTTCAGGATCGTGTTGATGCTTGCAGAAAGCAAATAAAAGAAAAGAAGGGTGTTGAAGTGTCGCCTGACCAATGCTTTGTTGGCATAAATTCTTTCGAAAAACTGATGGAATGTGATTTGGATATCGTGATTTTGGCAACTCCGCCTCACTTCAGGCCGCAACATTTCGAGGCTTGTGTTAAGGCACAAAAACATGTTTTCATGGAAAAGCCTATCGCCGTTGATCCGGTTGGCGTGCGATCGGTAATGGTTTCGGCAGAGAAAGCAAAAATGCTTGGATTATCGGTAATAACTGGTACCATAAAGCGTCATCAGCAAGACTATATCGAAACCTTTAAGCAGGTAAATAATGGTGCAATTGGAGAGATTGTATCGGCAAATAGTTACTACAATGTTGGGAAACTTTGGCATCGCAACCCAAGAGCTGATTGGTCAGAACTCGAAAATATGATTCGCAATTGGGTAAACTGGTGCTGGCTTTCGGGCGATCACATTGTAGAACAGCATGTTCACAACCTGGATACCGTAAATTGGTTTGTTGGCAAACATCCTGAAAAAGCCCTTGGTTTTGGAGCCCGCCATCAACGAATAACGGGCGATCAGTACGACATGTTTAGTGTGGATTTTGTTTACGATAAGGACATACATTATCACAGCATGTGCCGTCAAATTAACGATTGCTCCAATTCGGTTTCCGACAGAATTCAGGGCACCAAGGGATATACCAATTGCGAGAATAGCATTTTTGATTTAGATGGAAGCATTAAATGGACATTCGATTATCCAAAGAAAGGAACAGGCAAAAACATCAGCCGATTGCAAACCAATCCTTTCGATCAGGAGCATATCGATTTGGTAACTTCTATTCGAACCAACCAGGCAATTAACGAAGCATTTCAAATTGCAGAATCTACCCTAACAGGAATCATGGGTAGAATTTCGGCCTATACAGGCAAAGAGGTTACCTGGGATGAGATGATGAATTCTGATTTGTATTTGGGCCCAAAAACCTACACGATTGGCTCGGTAGATATCCCAAAAGAAGTTCCTAAACCGGGAAAGGCTCCTGCTATTTAACTCGAATTAGCAAAGGACATAAAAAACGTGCTTACGAAAATAAAAAACGTAAGCACGTTTTTTTTATTCTAAAATCACATCTAAATCCTAAACAAAATAGGTAACTCCCTTGAATTTGTAACTCACAAATTTAGAGTTCAGATTTTTTATCATACTAAACCTAAGAATTGAAAATTCTAAACTCCATAATCCCTGATTAAAAATCAGGGATAGCCTTACAAATATTAATGTAATCTTGCTCCTGTATATTTGTAATTCACTGTTTTTGAACTTTGGATTTTTAATCCAGGAATATTGAATAAATCACAGGCAGCAAGTTTTACACAAAAAAACCCAAAGGTCAGATTGAGCATCCTCACTTTGGGTTTAAAAATCATATTTTAAAACAAACTATTCTTTCATCTCCGCTTGTTTCTCTTCGGCCCAAGGCACCAATTTCGATTGATAGTAATTGATCTCCTGAAACTCGAATCTTGTTTTTTGTTTTCCCAATCGAACTTTGTATTCATCCCAGGAATTGTTTTGATCAGGTGACCAACCCAATTCAGCATAGCCCAATAAACGAGGGAAAGTTAGATATTCAATGTCATCCATCGTTTCGATGGTTTCGGCCCAAAGAGGAGCTTCTATACCGATAATATCCTCTTTATCGATTCCTTCCACATTTCCTTCTAAAGTCCAATTGTAAGCTTTATCCACCTCAAGGTATCCTGCCCAATGCAATCCTAGTGGCGAGATTGAGTCATACTGCATATCCATATACGCACGAGTTGCTGGCGACATTAGTATTTTAACGTCCTGTTCAACGGCTTTTAAAGCGTTCTTAGGCTTGGTTTGCCAGAATTGTGCAACAGCACTTTTATCAAGCTCAGCAGCGGCAATATCTGCCCAACCCATTACTTTTTTATTGTGAGCAAGTACAATCTTTTGTACTCTCTCGATAAACTTGATGTAATCTTTCTTCTTGGTTGCATGTGATTCATCACCTCCAATATGGATGTACTCACCAGGAGTTAAAGCAGCCAATTCACGAATTACATCATCAATAAATTTGTAAGTAATTTCTTTATTGGTTGCCAAAGTACTAAAACCAACACGAGTTCCGGTATATGCTTTGCGAGCCTTTCCGTCAGCATTTAGTTCTGCATACGAAGCCAAAGCAGCATTGGTATGTCCAGGCATGTCAATTTCAGGTACAATGGTAATAAATCGATCAGCTGCATACTGCACAATCTCTTTGTATTGCTCTTGCGTATAGAAACCACCTTCGCCTCCACCTACTTCTGTTTTTCCACCAATTTCGGTAAGCTTAGGCCATGATTTAATTTCCAATCTCCAGCCCTGATCATCTGTCAAATGCAGGTGTAAAACATTCATTTTATAAGCTGCCAGGTAATCGATGTATTGCTTCACTTCATCAACATCAAAAAAATGACGAACCACATCCAACATGGCACCACGATATCCATATTGTGGATAATCTTCGATGTTTCCGCTTGCAATTAACCAAGGGCCTTCTTGTTTCTTTTTAGATTCAATTTTAGCAGGCAACAATTGACGTATGGTCTGAATTCCTCTATACAATCCTTCTGCTTTATAGGCTTGTAAAGAAATTTTACGAGGATCAATTGTCAAATTGTATCCTTCTTTGCCTAGCTTTTCAAATTTGTCATCAAGCATTAAGGATATGCCTCGGCTGCCCAGTGGCGTTTTTAATTCTTTAATTTTGGGTTGAAATCCTGTTGCAGGTGCAATCAGTTCCACCAAATGATTTGCAATTTTCTTAGCTTCCTCATTTCCTGTTTGGATATGAATTTGAGTATGCTTGTTCCACTCAAAAGAGCTTCCTGTTGCTTCCAATTTTACAGGTTTCGGAATCAGATTTTCTTTCGCTAAATCCATTGGAACCGGCTCTTTACAAGATGTGAATACTAAAGCAATAAAAAGTACAAATAGTAAAGGTTTTAGTTTAGTCATCGTTGTGTATTTTGATTGTTTTTTGTTGATTCAAATCATGATACGATCTTCTCATCGTTCCAAATTAAGGCTGCCGCTCCCAATATTGCAGCATCATCGCCCAATTGAGAAGGCAACAACTTCACCTTGTCCTTGTATAGGAACAACATATTCTCATCCATAGCTTCTTTCACCGGATCGAATAGCAAGTCACCTGCCTTAGCAAGTCCTCCAAACAAGAAAATAGCCTCTGGAGCTGTTACTGATGCCACATTGGCCAAAGCTTCCCCAAGCATTTTTCCAGTGTATTTAAATGTTTCCAATGCTACAGAATCACCCTCACTAGCCGCTTCAGCAACCATTTTTGCATTCAGGTTATTAAAAGGAATATCACGCAAAGTACTTTCCCCTAAATGCTTTGCCAATAATTTGTATACAGATCTTTTTACACCTGTTGCTGATACGTAAGTTTCCAAACATCCTTTTCTACCACAAGCACAATCTCTACCTCCCGGGCGAACAATGATATGTCCTACTTCTCCAGCGAAACCTTCATATCCATATAGTAAATCGCCATTAACAACAATTCCACTACCTAATCCTGTTCCCAAAGTAATCACCATGAAATCAGACATATTTTTGGCGCCACCAAAAATTCTTTCTCCTAATGCAGCAGCATTGGCATCATTGGTAACTTTTACCGGAACATTTAATTTCTCATTTACCATTTTAGCAATTGGCAGTGTACCTTTCCATCTTAGGTTAGCAGCATTCTCGATTGTTCCGGTTCTATAACTACCATTCGGAGCCCCAATTCCAACACCAACAATACGCACTTCCGTTTCGGTATTCTCAAGCGAAGAGTTTATCTCCGCAATCAAATCCTCAATATAATCCTCAAAGTGCTCTTTTGTTTGGGTCGGAATATTTCCCTCAGCTATAGTATTCCCTTTAGAGTCAATACATCCAAATACTGTATTTGTCCCACCAATGTCGATTCCAATTGCTATTTCTGTCATTGTGTTATTTATATTTTCTTTCGGCCAATGGGCCAATTAATTATTCCAGGCAAAGAACTCCAAAAGTTGAAGGAATATGAAAGTCTGGCTGCTCTAAATTTGTTTCACCCAAGGAATCCACTTAAAACCTGCTTCAATATTTTCGTCTGGTAAATTTGTGCAAAATCCACGATACAATCCAGTTTCGATTCAATTTTCTTTTCCCCAAAAACATCTTTCAATGAATAAGAACCTATTAACCTAAGTTAGATATTGGCTCCTAATAAAAAAAAATGGACCGAAGGGCCTAAACCCTCCGATCCTATGGTATTTGTGTGTGGTACTAAAACGGATTTTCTTCTACAGCTTTTTCCAAATCTTTAGCCATCGTAACAAACTCCTCGGCGGTCATTTCTTTCATGTAAACCAATCCGTGAGTTGCTCTTACCAATGGGTGATCATTTTCGTAGAAGAAGTTTTTACCCAACAAGAGTTGAATTTGCTTTAATTGCTGTACCCAAACTTTTTGAGTCAGCTCATTAAACTTGCCATCGTACTCATAACTTGGGAATGATGCATTTACCTGACTCATGTAACATTCGGTAAATGAATTCTCCAATACATCAAGAGAGTTTAAGGATACTGGCACAATATAATCTGCATCTGCCGGATGATACTTGAACCAAACATTTCTGTATCCAATAATTCTTAATTTAGAAAGATCCTCTTCTTCTCCCCACTCCTTAACAGCTCCTGCAATTGCTTGCAATACTTTGTAGTGAGTATCAGGACCACTTCCTTCCGGATCCATAGCCAAACTGATGGTAGTTGGCTTGTATTTTCTAAATTCTTCCAAAACCGGAAGCATATCTCTGTTCTTTTCAGGAAGTTCAGTAAAAATATCTCCCTTATAGAAACCTAAACGCAAGTGGTGAACATTGTTTACCGGAACCCCGAAGTGTCCCCATACCAATTCTTCTTCGAACTCACGAACCATACCCTTCATTTTCTGAACTTCTGGTGAATTCTTTCCACCATCGTAAGAACTTTCCAGCTCGCCAATTACACTTGCAATTACTTTATTTAAATGGAACTTATCCTGTACTTTCCAAATTCCTACGATCGATCTGATCACACGGTGACACAAACCTCTACGTTTGCCATTCTCGTTACGCTCAGCAACTGAGTTCAAGAAGTGAGAAACGTCTTTGTCCCATTTCTTATCATATCCTACCTCAAAGAAATCAGGATATTCCAACATTTGAACTTCATCATTTGAAATAAAGTTCTGACACTCTTTTAAAACGCCAATGATAAATCCATTGGTAACTGCAGTAAAACCAGAAGTCAAAACCGAAAAGTGAATTTCGTTGCTAGCAGAACGTACCTGACGGTTAATGTAAGGCATAATACCTAATGCGATATCATCATGATGCGGACCTGTATGATAAACCACCTCATCATTATCAGCTTTCATTCCTTTTTCAAGCTTATTTTGGATTGCATCGATAACCAACTGTACCGTATCCTCACTTAAATTAGGTATTTGACTGGTATATGGATCAGCTTTTAAATCTTCAAGCGTTAGGTGATGTCCATATTTATTAAGTTTCTGACACAAATCGATTACTGCTTTCTCAGTTTTTGTTTGTGTCCACTCACCCTCTTTGTAGTATTGATTTACAGAATCGGCAAGCTTACATGCAGCTCCGGTTGTCAGGTAAAAACGACCATTTTTCTGACGTTGAAGTACAGAAGCAGGATAAACAGCATCAGGCTTACTTTCCAATGAACCTTTTACAATATCTGCCTTAGCTTCACCAGCTGCAAAAATAATTGAAACAGCATCTTTATCGTGAGTAATTGTATCCAAACCAATGGTAATCACCAATCGGTTTCTCGATACTTCGATTCCTCCCAAATCACCAGCAGCAACAGCTTGTGTTTCGAAGTTGGTTTTGGTTAATCGTGTAGTTGAATAGTGATCCGAACCACGCGTATTAAATGCAATGTGACCATCAGGACCAATTCCTCCCAGGAAGAAACCAATTCCACCTTTTTCACGAATCTTCTGCTCGTATTGTGTACACCAATTGTCAATCATGAAGATTGAATCTTGCTGCATTTTCTCTACTTCACTTGTTGCTTCACGGTAACGAAGCGACAAATCGATATTGTAATCCGGGAATACCTCAAGGAATGATTTATTATCAACCAAAGGAATTTCCTCTGAATTAATTAACAAAGCATTCTCTTCCTTCAATCCAAATCCTTCGATATAATATTTCATCACATAGTTGTAAAAACTATTGTGCTGACGAGGATCAATCGGGTAAAACTCATCGATTTGAACAAATTGTAATCCACTCAAATCAGGCTTAGCCATTTCGCCTAACCCGTATTGAGAACGAATTTCAATTCCTTTCTCATTGTCCCAGTTTTCCAACAAAAACTGCGTGTATTTGATAAAATATTCAGGAGTTTTACCCGTAGGCAAACTAATTACTCCATTAGGGTTTTGCTCCGCCCATTCTAAAAAGCGCAGCGAGGTCATCAATCCTAATTTTGGGAAATTATCAACCGTAACATATGGAATTTGGGCTGTCATTTCCTGCATTCCTGATAATTCATAGAATGCTTGCTCTACTCTTGATTCAAATCTTTTTTCCATTTCTCTCTAATAAATCTTTTTCGGCTGAATCTCCACCACACAAGGAGAAAACGGCTTGTTATCTATGAGTTAGCTATTATTACACACAATTTTAGGCAGACAATTCCTGACAATACTGATTCACCACCTGGTTCATCTCTTCAAACTGTTCTTCCATGCTTGTAAGCAACTTATACTGAGCATGAGTTCGAATTAGATTGTGTTCCGGTGATTTCACTTTGTAATAATTGTCTCCATCTATATAATCCATAAGGAATCTTAACACCTGTTCGTAAGTAATGTACTTGGCCGAGAAAGCAAGGTATTCCAACTCTTTTTCCGTTAGGAATGAAATTGTTTCTCCCAAATAACCTTTTGTATAAGCTGTGAAAATTTCCATATCCATGCTTACATTATCAAGGTTCTCATCATCCTCCAAACCAGTGTTTGTATATGATCTCATTGCATCACCATAATCATTCAATACTGTACTATTCAAAACAGTATCCAAATCGATAACGCATAAATCATTTCCATCCTGATCGAAAAGAATGTTGTTGATTTTAGTATCGTTGTGAGTTACACGGGTAGGAATGGTTCCATTTTCAACCAACTCCCAAAACTTCAACATCTCCTCACGACGCGACTCAACCCATTCAATTTCCTTCTGTAAATCTTTTTTTCTACCTACAGGATCATTCGCCAATACTTCATCCCATTGCTTAAAACGGAATCTGATATTGTGAAATCCTGGAAGAATATCAACCAAAGGTTCTTTCATATCGGCCAACATCGCCTGGAATTTTCCAATTCCTTTTCCTCCTGCAAATGCCAATTCTGGACTATCAGCAGCTTCATAGGTAATATTGTCCTTAATGAACATGCATATCGTCCAATAGTCATTATTCTCATCTGCAAAATAAGGAAGCCCTTCTTCAGTAACATTAATCGTCATAGCTTCGCGACTAGTATCTCCACCTGCAGCTTTAATTTTTGCTTTCAGATGAGCCGTTACTTTTTGAATATTCCCCATCATTCCGGGAACATCCTTAAAAATGTTGGTATTCTTTCTTTGTAGTATATAATTTGGTGATTCTTCTCCCTCTGTAGTAATCAGAAAAGTATCATTAATAAATCCTTCACCTAATGGCTTAATATCCTCGATCTTTCCTTCCAATACGAATTTCGAAGCAACATCAAACAATTTATCCTTCATAATTTATCTTTAAATGGTGTATTTTAATACAACACCTATTTTCAATTTATTTCGTTCTTACTTTATGTCCTTTTATCCCGTAGTATAAAATGTATAGGAAACATGGCACACAAATCCAATATGCATTTTGTCCTCCTACAGCATCTTTCACGAATCCATAAAGAGTAGGAATAATAGCACCACCAACAATTGCAATTACCATTAAAGATGATCCTGCTTTAGTAAACTTACCCAAGTCGGTCATAGCTAAAGGCCAAAGAGCAGGCCACATCAACGAACATCCCAATGCCATAAATACAATGAAGAAAATAGACCATTCTGCAGGAACTAACACAACCATTAGAGATCCAAACAAAGCAGCAATCGCACAAATTTTAAGTGCAGCAGCCTGACTAAGATATTTAGGGATAAAGATGATACCACAGATATAACCAATCACCATTCCTACCGGAGCAATCCACGCATAATATTCAGGATTTGCTAAACCCAAACTCTCTGCATAATCAACCAAGGTTCCAAGAGATACTGTTTCAACTCCTACATACAGGAACAAAGCAAATACTCCTAAAAGCAAGTGTGGAAACTGCCATACTGATGTTTTATTCGCAGCATATGGACATTCTTCAGCAGAATCTTCATCTTCTCCGGCAGCTTTAACCTCAGGAAGTTTAGCTACCAAGGCCAATACACCCAATAAAATGAAAATCGCAATAATGATATAGAAAGGAACATTAATATCGGTAAGAGCAACATCCTTTACTTCTTTACCAATTACCAATGCCAGGAATAAAGGAGCAATAGGCCAAGCCAATTTATTGGCAACCCCCATATAACTCATTCTTTTTGCAGCACTTTCCATTGGGCCCAAAATGGTGATGTACGGATTTACAGATGCCTGTAAGAAAGTATTTCCCATTCCACTAATAAATGAAGCTACCAAAAACAATGGAAGACTTTCCATTTGTGCAGATGGAATAAACAAATAGAATCCAAGAGCAAACATCAAAAACGACAATGCCATTGTTTTCTTATATCCGATTTTCCCAATTACCAATGATGCTGGATAACCAAATATTAAGAATGCAGAAAAAGTTGCTGCAATAACCAAATATGATTCTGCAGATGAGATTCCTAATGTTTTATTCAATAAAGGAACGATATAACTATTAATTCCTAAGGCAAAACCAATTGCAAAAAACATCACCCCAACCACAATCAGTGGGATCATGAATTTCTTTGTTCCAGAGTCTGTTGTTTGTGTACTCACCATAACAATAAATTTATTTTCAATTAATGATTTTCTATAATTTAGCGCTTATGGTTTCTCTCCAACTAGTTATATCTCACATCGCAGAAACCATGTACTTACAATACTATTCCCAAAGTTTTGAAGGATAAACACCTTTCTCAATCAACTTATTAATTGCATTCTGTGCCTTTTCCTTGTCTTCTTTATAAGTCACTCCAAACCATTGAGCATTCGACTTCAATACTTTAATCTGAGTATCTCCTTCTTCAATAATTTCAGCTACTACCGAAGGAATAAAGAATTCAGACTTCAACTGATCACCTTTCTCTTGAAGGAAAGTTTTAAACTGACTATCCAAATGATCGAAAAGCTTAGGAGTAAATCCCCAGAAATTCATAGATACAGTTGCATCTGCAGGAAGTGGATACCATTTCTCATCTTCCAGATAAGCAATATTTTCCGGTAGCTTCTCGATATGTGTTCTTTCTACTACAGTTTCCAAATGATCGTTTTCATTGGTAGCACAAACTCCTCTTGATACCGAACCATTCTCAGAAATTGTATTCGCCAATTGATAACCAACCATGCAGTTTTCCTGATCACTAATTGAATTTCTCAAGTAATCGGCAATGGTTTGAAAAGCTTCCACTCCATAATAATCATCGGCATTGATTACAGCAAAAGGTTCTTTAATACAATCCTTTGCCATTAAAATAGCATGCCCGGTTCCCCATGGCTTTTCTCTTTCAGGATTATAGCTTGCTCCTTCCGGAACTTTGAATAATTCCTGATTCACGTAATCCACATCAATCTTACCAGCTAGCTTTGCATTGAATAATTCCTTAAATTCTTTTTCGAAACTCTCGCGAATTACGAATACAATTTTTCCAAATCCTGCCTTTATTGCATCGTGAATAGAATAATCTATAATGGTCTCATTTGATGGTCCAATCGGATCCATCTGTTTCAATCCGCCATATCGACTTCCCATTCCTGCTGCTAATACTAATAATGTTGGTTTCATGAGTTTTTTCTTTTGTATCGATTATCACACGAAACTTCAAGTAATTTTAATTGGTAAGCTATCCGTATAGCTACTATTAAAACTTACAAGTTCGTTCCATCTGTATTTTTTATATTTATTCTTAAGTCATTGATAAAAAGAAATTGATTCCCGCAGAACACTACTACTACAATTGAATATTAAACCAAAGTTTAACCATGCGGGAATCAATAATTTCTCTATTAATCTAAACTTAAAACACTTCTCATCACATTTGCCATTGTTCCCATTAATGCTGAATCATCCAGCAAATCGGAACAAACCAATTCTGTTTCAGAACTAATTCTACTCATGGCATATTTATTCATCGACATGGTAACCGGATCAATCACAAACTTCCCGGCATGTGCAATTTTTCCTCCAATAATTACCATTTCCGGATTCAACAAGTGAATCAGAGTAACCAGTCCTTTTCCCAAATACTCACACATTTGGTTCAACTGATCTATTGCAAACTGATCTCCCTGCAATATGGCTTCCACCACAGCTCTTAGATCAATTTTTTTATTTTCTTTTTTGTAATTCGCTAAAAGTGTAGGCTGCCCCTTATCAACAGCTTCTCTGATATTTTTTACCAATATCTTTCCTGAAGTTAAAGTCTCAAGGCATCCAATTTTGCCACAATAACAAAGCTTGCCTTCCGGATCAATTAAAATATGACCAAACTCCCCTGCAAAACCGTTTTTACCAGAATGAAGTTCACCATTCAAAATCATTCCAAGACCAATACCATTACTTAAATTTAAGCACAGTACATTTTCCTTGTCAATTGCTTTACCAAACGCTTTCTCTCCCAAGGCCATAGTTCGGGCATCATTGTCTAGCAACACATTTATGCCTAGCCTATCTCCTAAAACACGAGCCAAACCATTTTCAGCTACCGAAAGATGTGTATGGCTTAATCCTTGCTTGGCATCAACCAAACCTGGAATTGAAATTCCCACAGCTAGAAATTTTTCTCTTGATATTCCCAATTGGGAAATCATTGACTCAATCTTATCTACCAAAGAATTTAAGTAATCTTCACTATTCTCCAGATCAAAATACTTTATCTCTTCCCTAAATATTTGTTTGTTCGATAAATCAAACACAGCCAAATTCAAAGTATGCAAATTGATATCTACACCAATTACATATTGATATTCGGAGTTTAGACAAAATAAATTTGGACGACGACCTCCTATTGATTCTCCAACACCTTTATCCAACAACATTCCATAGCTCATTAAATCATCTACCAATGATGCTACCAATGGTTGACTTATTTTAACAGCTTTAACAATTTCGGCAATTGATGCGGCACCATTATAATATAGGTGACGAACAATTTTACGATACTGTTCCTGTTTTCTTTTTACAGAATTAGCTACCCCTTGCAGGTTCTTTTCATATAGAAATTGTGGTCTCAAACGTTTTCCTTCTATTATTGATTTGTAATCTGAGGGTAAAATTACAATTTATTTTTACAAACAAACAACTCTTTTATAATTTTTTTTAAAAGTATTCATTTTTGATTCTAATACTCTCAAAAAATCCAGGGAAATAAACGATTAGGGATATAAAAAAGAAAAAGGGCCTTAAAAAGGACCCTTAATCAAAGAAAACCAATTAATTATGCTATTAAAACCAAAATCCCGGGACACCACTCCCAATTTTTGGGAAACCATTATAAATGATTTCGCATAGGTAATTACAAGCTGCGGGCCAAAAACCCCTTTACCCTGTATATGTGACACTTAAGAAAATATCTATTAAATTCCTCACAGCAAAAGTGTCCGATAGCATCACATCTAATGTTCGCAAACGAACAAAAAAAGAGGACTAATTGTCCTCTTTAAATACTTTAATAATAAGATTGATCTCCCGAGCTACTCTTTCCATGTATCCAAATCTCCCCATTTCTCAAATAAAGCTTCTTGTCTGCTTTTCTATTACCAGCTCTTAAATTTCCCGACGATGCCAACAAATCAAAACTCAATTGGTCAGGATCATTTCTTAACTTCAAATCAATATTACCTGAAGTAGTATAAAAGAATGCTTCTCCAACCAATAACAAATTATTCCCTTCAATATCGCCGGAACTAGCAGTTAAATGCAGGTACACTTTTGAGTTATCAATCTCCATACTACCTGAGCTCGATACATTCTTTAATCTTCCAATAAGATTATCAATTTCAATATCTCCCGAAGTAGTTCTCGAAGAAATATCTCCTTCAATGTATTTAAACTCCAAGTCTCCTGAAGAAGCCTGCGTTGAGATATTCCCAATTACCTCCTTAATTTCCTGGTCACCCGAAGTAGACTTCATGTCCAAATTACCGATGTGATTTTTTACGGAAATTTCACCAGAAGAAGTCTCCAATTCTAAATCGCCTTTTATATTTTGCATACCAATATCTCCCGAACTAGCATGTATGGAAGTGTATTTAGCAACAAGGCCTTCACAATAAACATCGCCCGATGAATTTTTTACCTGCACTTTAATATCAGCCGGAACCTTAAACTGCAATTTAGATTCAATTCTTCCACTAAATGAAAATGGTGAATCAATCCAAACCATCAGTTTATCTCCAGATACATCATATTTTATCTCAAACTTCTTATTTCTGAATGATGACCCTTTAATTTCACCATCGAACTTTACATCTCTCCTATCACTACCTATAATTTCGACATCACAAAAAGAACCTTTTACCTCAAGTTTATCAATACCATCGAACACCTTGTGTTCTTCTGCATATATGGTTTGTGAGAATAAATTCACCGAAGAAAGCAGGGCTAAACCCAATACCACCAATTGCATAAATCTAATTTTTGTTTTCATTTCTTATATATTTTTTAGGATGAATGCGTAAATTCAAATACTATATTATGACGCTTATGAAGCAAACTTAGTTACAGTCAATGGCTATGACTTGTAAAATCAATTTCACTATTTAGAATCTTTATAAATTAATTACTATATTTGCCCTCTCAAAATGTAACATATGAATTCAAATACAGATCAAAAGAACAAACTTCACACTACTAGTATTCTTGAAAACAATGAAATATCGCCAGGCGTTTATGTATTAAAATTCAAGAAAATTAAAGATTTTAAAGCAGGACAATACCTTGGTTTGACAACCGATTTAAGCGTAACTCCCAGGTTATACACCATTGCAAGTGGCATTCAGGATGATGAAGTAAACATCCTGTATAACCTGAAAGATGATGGATGGCTTACCCCAAGACTAAGTGAGATAAAACCTGGAACAGAACTATTTGTTACTGATCCCGATGGTGATTTTATTGATGACTCATCTCCTGCATGGTGGATTGCATCAGGAACAGGAATTGCCCCCTTTTCATCTATGTTCCGATCAGGATTAAAAGAAAACAAAACACTTATTCATGGTGGCAGACATTCTCATTCATTCTACTTTGAAAATGAATTCCTACCAGAAATGGGTGAAAATTATATTCGCTGTTGCTCACAAGAATCTGGTGATGGTTTGTATAGTGGAAGATTAACCCGATATTTGCAGGATATTCCAGAGCTCCCAAAAAAATGTAGATTCTTTTTATGTGGTAGCCCTGAAATGGTAGTTGAAGTTCGCGATTTGCTAATCAACCGAGGAGTTGAATACAATAAAATTGTGGCTGAGATCTACTTTTAATCTGATTAATACTGAAGAATGGGGAAAGAGATTCTATTAGGAAAAAGTTTGAATGAATTAACTCAAGTAGTTAAAGATTTGGGGCTGCCAAAGTTTACTGCCAAACAAATTGCCGATTGGTTGTACAAAAAAGATGTAACGGAAATCGATCAGATGACCAACTTATCTTTAAAGGCAAGAACTGCCTTAAAGGAAAAGTACGACTTTGGTACAACTGCATCAACCAAAGTACAAGAGTCGGTTGATGGCACAAAAAAATACCTTTACCCAACCAACCACGAGAATAAATTTATTGAAACGGCTTATATTCCGGATAACGACAGAAACACTTTATGTGTATCATCGCAGGTTGGATGTAAAATGGGATGTTTGTTTTGCATGACAGGTAAACAAGGATTCCAAGGACAATTGTCGAGTGGTGAAATCATTAATCAAATTCGAAGCCTACCAGAAAGAGAGAAGCTTACCAATATCGTATACATGGGCATGGGCGAACCTCTTGATAATGTTCCTGAAGTTCTAAAGTCTCTTGAAATATTAACATCGGATTACGGCATGGCGATGAGCCCAAGAAGAATTACCGTATCCACCATTGGTATCATTCCAGGAATGGTTGAGTTTCTGGATAATAGCGAATGTCATCTTGCAGTTAGTTTGCACTCTCCCTTCGACGATGAGAGAAAGAAATTAATGCCAGTACAAAATGTTTACCCCATTAAGGATGTACTAAAAATCATTAAGGAATTCGATTTTGGCAGACAAAGAAGAGTTTCATTCGAGTACATCATGTTCAAGGGGATTAACGATACTGCGCAACATGTAAAGGAACTTTGTAGAATTTTGGATGGTATCAAATGCCGAATCAACTTGATTCGCTTCCATCCTATTCCAAACACTCCTTTGGATGGATCCGATGATCAAACCATTGAATTTTTCAAAGATCAATTGAATAAAAAGGGAATTACAACTACAATTCGTAGATCAAGAGGTTTGGACATTTTCGCAGCCTGCGGTTTATTATCAACCAAAGAATTGGTAAAGCAACAAGAGAAAGATTTTTAAAACCTCAGAATATATAAAACAAAAAATCCTGCCAATTGGCAGGATTTTTTTTTATATCATTTACTGTATTTTATCTCTCACTGGATGTTCTTACCAACAAGTCAGCATGAACTACAACTTCTTTCACATCCTTAGCTCCTGGCTTATCTTCCATTTGGTCAAACAAAAGCTTTGCAGCCTCTCGCCCAACTTGCTTAGGATTTTGATCCATAGTCGACATAGATGGCTCCATATAACGTGAACGACGGCTATTTGAAAATCCTACAACAGCAACTTCTTCCGGAATCTTAAGACCCAATTCTTTTGCCGCAGTCATTGCTCCAATTGCCAATTCATCGTTAATTGCAAAGAAAGCATCTGGTCGGTTCGAACGCTTTAAAAGCTCCAATGAAGCATTCTTGGCATCTTCAACTGTAAAATCACATCTTGAAATCAAAGTTTCATCTATTTCCATGCCCTTCTCTTTCAAAGCCTTTTTGTAACCTCTCATACGGTTTCTACCAAAAAGCATATATTCGGGACCTGTTAAAAATGCAATTCTCTTGGCTCCCCCTTCAATAAGGTGAGTTACTGCTGCATGAGCTGCTGCAGCATCATCGGCCACAACTTTTGAAACCTCAAGTTCCTTTGATGTTCTATCGAAAAGCACCATCGGCACGCCCATATCCTGAATTTTATGAATATGATCGTATGTATTTGTCGCACGTGATAAAGAAAGGATAATTCCATCCATTCTCATATTTAGAAATCCGTTTACGTTCTTCTCTTCTTTTTCCATTTTTTCATTCGAAGAACTCACGAATACCTGGTATCCAAATTCGTCAGCAACCTGTTCAATTCCTTTTACAACCGATGCGTAAAAAGAACTTACAATCTGTGGCACAACAACCCCAATAGTATTCGACTTTTGAGTTTTTAAAGCAACAGCCAATGGATTTGGTTGGTACTTCAACTCTTTAGCCAATTTCTGAACAGCCTCTCTTGTTTGCAAACTGATTTCAGGATTGTTTTTTAAAGCTCGGGATACAGTTGAAACAGAAATGTTTAATTTTTCTGCAATGTCCTTAATGGTTACAGGTTTATTTGCCATAGTACAAATTTTAATCTTATTTCAATAAATCAGATAAGGTGTCATTAATATAATGACTTTTATCAGTTTATCCAATAACACACAAAGATAGTATAATTTAATTAGGAGATGTATTTGCTTACGCACTTTTTCACCCAATTTACCTAGGTGTTTTCACTCATTACTCAACATATAATGATGGATTAACACTAATTTAACCTTAGAATTCATTTTCTCCAAAACATACAATAATCTTAGTTCTCAGAGATTACTTTTAAATTATCAAACTCGGAATAGTACATGTTATGATGAAAGATACCATCATAATATTCTCCATAAACTATTACTAACTGGTAGGAAAATTGATTAACGCATTAAATCTTTAAATAATTTCAAAATGCGATTTAACCCACACTCCTAAATCTTACTTGATTTGATTACCATCAATTTTTCTCTTGTCATTTCGTGCATTGAATAAGGAATTCCACCAACCCCAATTCCTGAAGCATCTCTTCCTCCAAATGGCATCCAATCCACACGAAAAGCAGTATGATCATTAACGGTTACCGTTGCAGCATTGAACTGATTTACCGCATTCAAAGCTTTATCGATATCAGAGGTAAATACTGCCGACTGAAATGCCAATGGCAATGAATTCGACAAATCAATTGCCTCTTGCATGTCATTATAGCTGTAAACACAAATTACAGGTCCGAACACCTCCAATTTCGATACTTTAGAAGTTTGACAAGCATTCAGCAACACCGTTGGTTCATAGCAAGTATCGGAAATCTTATTCCCTCCGCATAACAATTTGGCTCCATCAGCTACTGCCTCTTTTACCCACTGGTCAACACGGTCAACCTCGTAAGTTTCGATTAGTGGTCCTACTTCTGTTTGAGGATCCAAAGGATCTCCCACTTTCAAGTTTTTAGCAATATTAACCAATTGATCGCAGAACTGATCTACAACTCTTTCCTGAACAAAAACGCGCTGTACCGACACACAAACCTGGCCTGCATGATAAAATCCACCTTTGGCCAAAGCTGGAATCGCCTCCTCCATATTGGCATCCGATTCTACAATAACAGGTGCCGATCCTCCATGCTCCAAGGCACATCGTGTTCCTGCAGCCAATTTCGAACGCAAGCTCCAACCCACCTCTGCAGAACCAATAAAAGACAGATAATTCACTCGCTCATCCTTCACCAAATTTTCTGCATTGTTTCTGTCGCAAACCACTACCTCGGCCCAATCAGCTGGCAAACCTGCTTCCTTCATCATGTTCACCAATTCGATTGCCGACATTGGTGTACTTGTGGCAGGTTTAATTAACACAGGACAACCTACTGCAAAAGCCGGAATTACCTGGTGAACCGCAAGATTCAACGGATGATTAAATGCACTAATACTCAAAACCACACCAATGGGTTCGCGCATGGTAAATCCCCAACGGTTTATCGATGCCGCAGTAGTTCCCATAGGGATCTGCTCACCTTTCATTTGCCCAATATGCTCTATTGCAAGCTGCACTCCATTTATAGCTCGCAAAATCTCAACCTTGCTATCCTGATATGGCTTACCTCCCTCGGCAGCGGCTATTTTGGTCAATTCCTCTACTCGCGTTTGCATAATGGCCTTGGTTTTCTCCAAAATCGCAATACGTTCATAAGGTTTTAACCATCTCGATTTATCCTGAAAAAGAGCGTATGCATTTGCTATTTTCTCTTCCACCTCTTGACTGTTGAGCAAAGGAATCTCCTTGATCAAACTGCCATCAAATGGTGAATTTACTTTTATTGTGTTCATAGTGTGTGTTTAAATTTTTGCCTACACAAAATACAAGTTTTTGTCCTGATTAAAGCTCATCATATCAATTTTTAAATGCTTTAATGCCATAAAATCGCTGTAGGAAAGCTTCAAAGCACTACTTTTGCTGTTCTCAAAATTTACACACAGAAATTTCATGAAAAATCTAAATAAGAACCTTAAACATTTACGAATTAGAAAAAGACTATCGCAAAGCAGACTTTCTGCTCGCATAGGAATTGGAGCCTCATCAATCAGCTCTTACGAACAAAGAAGAAGTACTCCCAAAATATCTACACTTTTAAAATACTCCGATTACTTCAACCGCAATCTTGATGAGTTGGTGAAATCGGATATTGAGCAAGCAGAGAAGGAAAAGAAGCAAGACACAAAAGGAGAAAACCTGAGAATTCTTCCCATTTTGGTGGATGAGAAGAACGACGAAATGATTTCCCTGGTTCCTGTTAAAGCTGCAGCCGGATATTTAAATGGCTACTCGGATGCTGAGTTCATTAGCGAGCTGCCAAACTTTAGAATGCCATTTGCCGAATTATCGGAAAACAAAACCTACCGTGCATTCCAAATTGAAGGAGAAAGTATGCTGCCAGTACCTGCAGGGTCGTACATTATTTGCGAGTATTTGCAAGATTGGGAATTGATTAAGGACAACACCAGCCATATTGTGGTGACTACCGATGATGGTATTGTGTACAAACGCGTGGTGAAAGATTTCGACAACAATCAACTGTTATTGAACTCTGATAACAAAGAATACCTATCCTTCGAAGTAAGCCTGAATCAAGTGGTAGAGGTATGGAAGGCATTGGGATTTGTGAGCTTTCAGTTGCCATAGTTTCTCGCAAACATATTTAACCACAAAGAGCACAAAGTAACACTAAGGAATGCTTTGTGTTACTTCGTGATTTCCTTCATTTACCTTTGTGGTAAAACTATTTACGATATGTGTTTTTTTAAATGATAAATAGGATAAACTACAAACACAAAGGTGGTTCAAATCGTTTTTTTACCTACATTTGTTCGATTTTATTCATTCTAAATAAGAATAACAATGAACTCAATTGCTTCTGCAAGTAATTACAAGGGCGTGCTTTACGCTATGGTCACTGCATTTTTATGGGGTTTTCTTCCCATTTTCCTTAAAGTGGCCCTTAAGGATATCGATCCCATCAGCATTGTATGGTTCCGATTCTCTTTTGCCTTTTTGGTCTTGTTCATCTACTACCTGGTAACCGACCGAAAGCAGTTGAACATCATCAAACGCCCGCCTCTTTTGCTCATTATTGCAGCAATTGGCTTGGGCGTAAACTATATTGGTTTCTTAAAAGGATTGAATTATACCAGTCCGAGCAATGCACAAATTATTATACAAAGTGGCCCCATTATGCTGGCGCTGGCAGGAGTTCTATTCTTTAAAGAAAAACTGAACCTAAAACAGATGGTCGGTTTCGGAATTGCCGGCCTTGGTTTGTTCCTGTTCTATCGCACCCAATTGCAAACTTTCATTCACGATACCGATGCTTTTAACCTTGGCTTTTTCTGGGTTGAGCTGGCTGCCGTAACATGGGTACTGTATGCCGTTTTGCAGAAGAAACTGGTGCAGCAACATCCTGCACAGGTGCTGAATATGGTACTGTATGGTATTCCGGCTTTGATTTATACGCCTATGGCCGATTTTTCTGCTTTCCAGGGATTGGATTTTAAAACCTGGGCCATTGTGGTATTTCTTGGTATCAACACCTTGGTTGCTTACGGATCTATCGCCCTTGCATTTAAGTATACCGAGGCCTACAAGGTTAGCATTATTGTAACGCTTAATCCAATTATTACCCTCATCACCATGTCGGTTCTTACCTATTTGCAGGTAAGTTGGATACAGCCCGAAAGCATGACGCTTTACTCGCTAATTGGTGCAGTATTGGTAATTGGTGGTGCAGTAACTGCGGTGTTTTTCTCGAAAGCGAAGAAGGAAAAAGCGCTTGCTGTACAAAAAGAGGTGGCGAAGTAAGGGTAAAAAGTTAAACCACTAAGGTGTTTCACAAAGGACACAAAGAGATTCACCTCATCCTATTCTTCTTCCCGATTCTCGGGATTAGAAGGAAACACCTATAATGATAATCACGCCACGAAGTGGCAGTTTAACACAGCCTCAGGCATCGCCTGAGGTTAAAGATAAAGTCTTCAGAGTTACTTTTTTTGTGCAGACTGACCTCACCCCAACCCTCTCCTCAAGGAGAGGGAGCTAGCCGCTGCTGAATTCTTGGAATCTGGTCTGTTTGTTGTTTTCCTTCTCCTCAAAGAGAAGGTCCCGACAGGGGATGAGGAATACAATTGAATCCTATTTAAACATGATCCCGAGGCTCAATATGAATGGTAGCCGCAAATCCATATTTTCTTTTGATTTCCTTCTCGATTTCAGTGGAAATATCGTGCCCGGTTTTTATGGACATATCGTGTGGCAGCTTGATATGGAAGGTAACCTCGGTATGGTCGCCATAAGAGTGGACGTGAAAATGATGCGGATCGATGGCATGTGGATAGATCTCCTCGCAAGTTTTCTTCAAGTCGTCCAGTAATTTCTGATCGGGGCTTTCTCCCAATATGGAATGAATGGAATCCCTGATAATTTCGTAGGCTGCATAGCCAATCATAAAGGCAACAATCATCCCCAGTGCACCATCAATCCACCAAAAATATTTCCCAACAAAAATACCGGCCAAAATCACAAATGATGATATGGCATCGCTACGATGGTGCCAGCCATCGGCCTTTAGCACTTTCGAATTGGTTTTGCGAGCACCGTAAAAGGCAAACTGCGCAAGGGCTTCCTTCACCACAACGGAAATAATCATTACCACAATGGCAATGGTTCCAAACTGCGACGATTCACCATCTCTTAAGGTATGATAGGATTCTAATACAAAATCGAAAGCCACCAACAGCAATAGAATCCCAATGATAAAGGCACTAATTAAATCGGCCCTGCCGTGTCCGAAAGGATGATCATCGTCGGCAGGTTTTTTAGAAATTTTCGCCCCTATTAATACAATAACAGAGCTTAAACTATCAGACAAGGTATGCCAGGCATCCGCAATAATGGCAATGGATCCTGTAAGCAATCCGGCCCAATATTTTAAAATAAAGAGTACAATATTTCCTGCAATGGATAGCCAACCTTCTGTTTCGGCCCAATTCGATTTATTTAACTCAAATTTTTTCATACGATCTGATAGTCAAAGTATCTAAAGTAATAATTTTATACCATTTCAAGTTGATTTTTTCCTTTTAGGGAACCGTAGCGGAGCGAAGCTCGTGAACACAATTGAAAATTGAGTTTAATGTGAACAAAATCCCGACAGGGAAAAGGGTGAAATAATCAATCTCCCGATGATTTTCAACATTAAATACCAATCGGTATTAGACTAAATTCCCCTCTACTCTCATTAATTGTGAATTTGCCAATTTGCTTTGCTTTTTCTTATCGATATAAAAATCGATTCTTCCCAAGGCAATTCCGGCCCAACCAACCTGGTTGATAATTACCTCTTCCCCATCCAGGTTGTTCACTCGTTCTGGTTTCTCCAATAAGGTATGTGAGTGACCGCCTAAAATCACATCAACACCACGTGTATGCTTGGCAAATTCCATATCGCAATCTTCACCAATATTGCTGGTATGTCCCATGTGCGAAAGACAAACTACCAAATCGCAATTGTTCTCGTCTTTCAGGATTCGAACCATATCCTTAGCTACATCCACCGGATCGATATAGGTAATGGTTTCGCGGTTTTGAGGTTCTACATAAGCAGTAAGATCAACACCAAGACCAAAAACACCAATCTTAAGTTCTCCCTTTTCGAAAATCTGATAAGGAGGAATTTTGCCTTCCAAATCGGTACCGCTAAAATCGTAATTGGCATTTAGCAAAGGAAAATTACGGTTCTTTATCTGCGAAGTAATCCCCTTAATACCATTGTCGAACTCGTGGTTTCCAATATTACCGGCATCGTAACCAATTTTCGACATCAATTTGTATTCTGCCTCTCCTTTAAAGAAGTTAAAATATGGCGTTCCCTGATAAACATCACCACAATCCAATAGCAAGACATGCTCCTCTTCTCTTCTTACCTTTTTCACCAAAGCATTTAGTCGGGCAAAACCTCCCAATCCACCATATTTTGGATCTTTTTTTGGAAATGGTTCAATGCGCGAATGCAAATCATTTGTATGCAATAAGGTAATTTTATGCTTGCTGTTCGAAGCTGCAAAAAGTGATTTGGTAAACAATCCACTGCTTATAAATGCCCCGGTTAAACCCAATTTTGTAATAAATTCTCTTCTATTCCACATTGTAAATCCTCCCATCTAGTTTAGCCGATACTTTTTCTCCTTTTTTGTGCTTCTCGCTCATGTGTTTAATGATTTCCGAACGCAACAATCGGTGCATATGTCGAAATGTTTTGCGCTTTTCGAAGGCAGTAAATCCGCCACCACCATTAACCAGGTAGTCAACACTCATTACATGATATATTTTCGTAGGCTCAACTGGCATTCCATCCACAAGAATGTTTATCGCTTTTCTGTCTTTAATGCCCATTTTCGCTCCACTTATGCCTTCGCCACCAAAGTAAGCAACGCGTTGAAACAATTCTATTAGCTGTTTTCCTTCCATTCCAACAATCACCAACTTGTTCTTAAAAGGCAACATCTCGTATACCCTTCCGGTAGATATTTCTCCCTTCGATAATGAGGTTCTAATTCCTCCCATATTCAACAAAGCCACATCAACCCCATGCTTTAATTGCTTCTCTTTGCAAAAATCGTTACCAATTTCGAACATGGCATCGACAAGGTAGTTGGATAATAAACCTTCTGGTTTACCCGTTACCATATCCATTTCGGCCACCGAAATAATGGTATTCATTTCCCCATCCAACTGGTGTTTATACAGATTGATCAGGTTGGTTAAGCTGGTATCCTTTGCTGATATCTGATCCAGATCAGCATTAATAGTGTAATGTGATTCTACCTTATCGGTAGTTTGCTTCGAACTGCCCGCACAGGAACTTAAGCCTGCAGCAATCAAAACAATAAAGAGTGATTTGATTAAATTTCTTCTCATGTTAAAAATAAAATACACTTTAGTCTTTTATTGACCGGTAAAATTATAAATATTCAATTATCATCTGCAAATAATCGACAATATCAGTTCACATTTAATACTACAATTGGCATAATACTCTCTTTACATGATATCATGCAAGAATGGTATTAAACATCAATCAGAATAAATATTCTCTGATACATTTATAAAATGGTTTATTGTGGTATGATTTTCAATAAAAATCAATTGAATTGACCCGATTAAAAATCAATTGTAAGCTGCATAGGTTCCGATTCGTCAATTCTGTTCGAAACAGATAATCCGATTAGACGAATGCTTGTTTTCAGCTGTTCCTGATCCAAGAGCTCTTCTGCAAGTTTTTGAATCATTTCTTCACCTTCAAGTACCGGCAAAAGCGTTCTGCTTCTTGTTTCCTGCTCGAAGTTACTATATTTTAGTTTTAAAGTTAAGGTTCTGCCCCTAAATCCACTTTTTTCCAATCTTCGAACCAACGATTCAGTCGTTTTCTTCAGGTCTTTTTTAATCTCCTGTGTATCGATTAAATCATTTCGATAGGTATGTTCGGTTCCAACCGATTTCCTGATTCGATTTGGGTTTACAGGTCTGTCATCAATCCCCCTGGCAATATTGTAATAATAGGCTCCATTCTTTCCAAACAATCTGCTCAAATCCAAAAGACTTCTCTCTTTTAAATCTTTTCCCCTAAAAATACCAATTTTGTGCATTTTATCAGCTGTAACCTTACCAACTCCATAAAATTTGTCAATTTGCAAATCGTTGATAAAACTCTCGATATCCTTGGGTGGAATCACAAACAATCCATCGGGCTTGTTTACATCCGAAGCAATTTTAGCCAGAAATTTATTTACCGATATTCCCGCTGAAGCGGTCAAATCAGTCTCCTCTTTAATACGTGCTTTTATCTCCTGGGCAATTAATGTAGCCGAAGGCAGATTCTTCTTGTTGTGGGTAACATCCAAAAACGCCTCATCGATAGAAAGCGGTTCAACCAAATCGGTATACTCATAAAAAATGCTCATAATTTGATTGGACACCTCCTTGTAACGATCATGACGCCCACGAACAAAAATCAAGTGTGGACAGCGCTTTTTTGCAATTTTTGAAGGCATAGCAGAGCGCACTCCAAACTTCCGTGCTTCGTAACTTGCAGCTGCAACAACTCCCCTATCTCCATCACCTCCAACAGCTATGGGTTTATTGCGCAATTCAGGATTATCCCTTTGCTCCACCGAAGCAAAAAAGGCATCCATATCAATGTGAATTATCTTTCGAATCTCGTCCATATTTCCTCTGCAAATATTTGAATAATCATGAGGCAATCAAAAAATAATCGCTGTCATTTTTGTAATTTTACGTCCAATTTCAAATTATACAAGCAAGTCAACAGAAAGTGAATAAAATCAAAGATCTTACTTCAGGAAATATCTTTACACAAATTGTAAAATTGGCAATTCCAATTATTGCTACTTCGTTTGTGCAAATGGCCTATAACATGACGGATATGGCCTGGCTGGGGCATGTTGGAAAGGAAACGGTTAGTGCAGTTGGAATGGCTCTATACCTGGTTTGGTTTGGTACATCCTTAATGTATATTACCAAAATTGGAGCCGAAGTTGGTATCTCACAATCCATTGGCAGAAAAAACATGGATGATGCCAGATCTTTTGTGAAGAATGCTTTTAGTTTGTCATTGCTGTTGTCAACTGCATTTGCTGCCATTGTATGGATTTTTGCCCATCCAATTATCAGCACCTTCAATATCGAAAGTGATTTTGTAAATCAAACTGCAGTTGACTACCTAAGATTTGTTGCTTTTGGTATGCCATTTACCTTCTCAAATATTAGCATCTCGGGAATTTACAATGGAATTGGGAACACCCGAACACCTTTCATTGTCAATACAATTGGATTGATCATGAACATCATTCTCGATCCGATTTTGATATTTGGCTGGGGCGATATTCCCGCTATGGGAGCCAAAGGAGCCGCCATTGCAACAGTTGGTTCTCAGTTCACAGTGTTTATAATATTCATTTACAACCTGTACATCAGGCAAAATCCATTATCCGTTAAAAACTACATTGGCAAATTGCAGCATCAATACTTGCAACCGATATTTAAAGTTGGAGGGCCTGTGGCACTACAGTCGGTTTGTTTTGCATTTCTAGCCATGATTCTTGCAAGAGTTCTAAACAATATTGCAGAAGGAAATGAAGTCCCATTTGCAGTTCAATCCATAGGAGCACAAATTGAAGCCCTTTCCTGGATGACAGCTTTGGGTTTCTCAACAGCTCTTGGAACTTTTACCGGTCAGAACTATGGAGCGGGCAAATGGGATCGCATTCAAAAAGGATTTTTCATTACCCTTGCCATTGCAGGTTTTATAGGATTAATTAGTACTGCATTATTCTTGTTTTTGGGTGAACCAATTTTTGGATTGTTCATGAAAGAAAGTGAGCAAGGGGTTGTTCAGTTGGGTATTGTCTACCTCATCATCCTGAGTTTTTCTCAGGTATTCATGAGCATTGAAATTACAGCTACAGGAGCATTCAATGGAGTGGGTCGAGCAATTCCTCCAGCTATTGTGGGGATTATTGGTAATGTACTTCGCATTCCTTTTGCATTTCTGTTTAGTTATACTTTATTAGATTTATTGCCATTGTTTCAGGGCTGGATATCCTCTGAATATGTACAGGTAACCGGCGTATGGTGGGGCGTGACATTGTCAAGTATTTTAAAGGGAAGTATTCTCTTTTTCTGGTTTTTGATATTGCTTCACAAGCATCCTGAAAATGATTATCCATTACCATTTCAAAAGTTCTGGATTCGGCTTTTACCAAGCAGATTGCGCCAAACATCAATTGTAATTAACCCGTTAAAAGATGAAAAATTAAACGGATGAAAAAATTAAAAAGGGAGCTTAAAGTAACTGAGGATGGTTCTCATACATTCTATATGCCCGATTTGGATGAGCATTATCACTCTACCCATGGGGCCAGGCAGGAATCGATGCATATTTTCCTGAACGCAGGATTTCATTTCTCACAGCAGGATCCATTACACATTCTGGAAATTGGTTTTGGAACGGGATTAAATTGTTTTTTAACGGTAAAGGAAGCAGAAAAGCTTAATAGAAAGGTAATTTACCATTCCATAGAACTTTATCCCCTGGAAAAAGAATTGGTTCAGGATCTGAATTATGCTGATCCATCTGATGAAGCATCTTGCGAAATGTTTCAAAGGCTGCATTCCTGCGAGTGGAATACAGATGTTCAAATCAATGAAAACTTTACATTGCGCAAATTGCAAGGAGATTTAATTGAATACATGTTTTCATCAAAATATGATTTGGTATACTTCGATGCCTTTGCACCTGATGTGCAACCGGACCTATGGAGCCAGGATATTTTTGAAAAAATCTATCATGCAGCCAATTCAGAAGCCATACTAACTACCTATTGTACCAAGGGAATTGTAAAAAGAGCCTTACGTGCTGCCGGTTTTCAGGTAAAACGACTTCCCGGACCTCCAGGTAAAAGACAAATGCTTCGTGCCACCCGCATTGATGATTTTGAATCAGCAAAAGCAAACGAACAACTGTAAAAAAAACTTAAATTCATGTGCAGTTTCGCATATGTGAAGGAAAAGCCTTACCTTAGTCGATCTTTATGATCACATTAATCATAAATCAAAAAGAAAATAACAAATAATTATATAAAATGAAGTACACAGAAGAACAAGATAAGGTATCTTATTGCCTTGGATTAAGCATCGCAAGCAACCTAATTACATCAGGAGTAAAAACCATTAGCACTGAGCCATTCATGGAAGCACTTGATGCTGCGTTCAATGGTAAAATGCCAGAACTTTCTCCAGAAGAAGCAAACCAAATCCTTCAAGAATTCTTTACCAAAGTTCAAGAAGAGCAAGCTGGTGCAGCAATCGAAGCTGGAAAAAAATTCTTAGCTGAAAATGCTAAAAAAGAAGGTGTAACTGCTCTTGAAAGTGGTCTTCAGTATGAAATCATTACAGAAGGTAATGGTGATTTACCAAAAGGTACTGATAGCGTAAAATGTCACTACCATGGTACTTTGATTGATGGAACAGTTTTCGATAGCTCTGTTAACAGAGGTGAGCCTGCTACATTCCCAGTGAATGGTGTGATTGCAGGATGGGTTGAAGCTCTTCAATTAATGCCTGTTGGATCGAAATGGAAATTATATGTTCCTTCTGATTTGGCTTACGGTGCTCAAGGTGCTGGTAACTTAATCGGTCCTCACACAACTCTTATTTTTGAAGTTGAGTTGTTAGAAATCGTATAATAATAAACCAAAATAGAACGCAAAATGAAACTAAAAGCATTGTCTCTTGCACTTGGATTAGGTGCTATGACCCTTGTTTCTTGTAACCAAAATGGGAACAAGGATGTTGCCTTAAATAATCAAATTGATTCTGTTAGTTACGCTATTGGTATTAACTTCGGAACAAACCTTAAGAAGAGCAATATCACTGAATTTAACGAAGCAGCTATTCTTGCTGGTATTTATGATGTGATTGATGAAGATTCTTTGAAAATTGAATTGCGTGAAAGCGGATCTGTAATCAACACTTACATGAGAGATCTTCAGGCAAAAGTTGGTGAAGAAAATATCGCTAAAGGTGAAAAATTCTTATCTGAGAATGCTAAAAAAGAAGGTGTAGTAACTACAGCTAGCGGCTTACAATACCGAGTAATTTCAGAAGGAACTGGTGAAAAACCAGCTGCTACTGATCAGGTAAAAGTTCACTACCGTGGAACAACTATCGACGGTAAAGAGTTTGATTCTTCTTACAAAACCAACAAGCCTGCTACTTTTGCTGCAAACCGCGTAATTAAAGGTTGGACTGAAGCACTTCAGTTAATGCCTGTTGGTTCTAAGTACGAATTGTTCATTCCTGCTAAATTGGCTTATGGTCCTCGTGGTGCAGGTGGAGCTATTGGTCCAAACGAAACTTTGATTTTCGAAGTTGAACTTTTGGAAATTGTAACACCAGCAGAACCTAAAAAATAATTGACCTGTAGTTTCAGGACAATATATTAAAAACAGAGCCCCTTTTGATGAAAATCGAAAGGGGTTTTTTGGCTCTTATACCATTTAAATATTAAAGTGTGCAGGTATAATACCAACACATTTTCAATCCCGAAATTCGGGATTAGAAGTGAAACGCTCTAAAGACGTATTTTGAATGGTAATTGGCATCAACTATTTCTAAAAAAACTTGACTTACATTTCCACTTACGGATTCATATCTCAGGTTGACAATTTTTTAAGCCCATATCTTTTTTTTAGATTTGCATACTTTTGCAACTACCAAGACGATGTTGTAAATTTAAAATCTTGTTTTCACCTTTTGAAAACTAATAAAACTGTATAATAACCAATAAAATAAATAGTCATGTACGCTGAAATTCATACCGAAAAAGGAGTGATGAAAGTAGAATTCTACGAGAAAGACGCTCCAAAAACTGTTGAAAATTTTGTAAACCTATCGGAATCCGGATTTTACGACGGACTAAATTTCCACCGTGTAATTCCTAGCTTTGTTATTCAAGGTGGTTGCCCTGATGGAACTGGTGCTGGCGGACCAGGTTATTCAATCGACTGTGAGTTGGATGGAGACAACCAATATCACGACAGAGGAGTTCTTTCTATGGCACACGCTGGTAGAAACACAGGTGGATCGCAATTTTTCATTTGCCACAACCGTGACAACACTTCTCACTTAGACAGAAACCATACTTGTTTTGGTAAAGTTGTTGAAGGTCTTGATGTGATTGATGACATCCGTGCTGGCGACAAAATCGAAAAAGTTGTAATCATTAAAGAGTAATTCCTAAAAGATAATTAGATACAGATGAATTTTGAAATCAACGGAAAAGTAATCGTTAAAGATGACACTCAACAAATTAGCGATCGCTTTAAAAAAAGAGAGTTTGTAATTGAAGTAGAAAATGAAAGAAATTCAGAATGGAACGATTTCATTAAATTCCAATTAACTCAAGACAGATGTGACCTTTTGGAACCAATTTCTTTGAATGAAGAAATTAAAGTTTCTTTTAACATTCGCGGTCGCAAATGGGAAAAAGATGGAAGAGTAAACTACTTCTCTAATTTGGAAGCTTGGAGAATTGAGAAAGTACAAGCTGAAGCAGCAATTCCTGAAATGCCGGAATTTACTGCAGATGATGTACCACCTGCTCCAGAAGAAGACGATCTTCCTTTTTAATTAAAAATATACGAACCCATTCCAATCGGAATGGGTTTTTTAATTGCTGGTGTTGAATAATTTTGCGCATAAAAAAACTGCCCTTCGCATGAAGAGCAGCTTATCGTCAAAAAAATTATTGAAAATCCGGTTGGCACCGGCTGTGTTTGAACTTATCTAAAGTGAATATATTTATTCATAATTTTATCAAAGGCTGCCAAAGAAGCCATGGCAACTACTACAATGTAAACAATTACAGGAACCTTCGACAAGCTAACAAAAACTCCATTCAACAATTGATTAATTGGCGTTAAAAATAATTTATCCAGTTGTGTAAAAAATGGATGCTCCAAATCACTAACCAAGGTTCTTACATCGGTTCCCAGTAATATTATTGCCAATACTACTATTAAGCCAATAATTCCTAACCATTGCTTTCTTGATCTTGTTTGTTTTACTTCAATTGGCTTTGCCAACCAATCTTGCATCACATCATCCATTACCTTGTTGGTAAACCCCTCTGATGGTTCTTCCAACTCCACATCCTTCATTAATTTTTTAATGAATTCGTCTTTATAGATATCTTCTTGCTTGTTCATGGTTTTCTTGTTTCAAAGATCTATAATATTGTTTTTAGCTCTCCGTGTAAAATTGTTTCCAATTGGGAATACAATTTTTTTCTCGCACGATGCAGCTTTACTTTCACGTTTGACTGGCTTAATCCGGTAACTTCACAAACTTCTTCTACCGAATTTTCTTCCAGATAAAATAGAGTTAATAATGTCCTGTCTTCAGCATTCATCTGTTGCAAAGCCTTCGTTAGGTACTTTTTCCTTTCATCTGAACGAAGTTCTTGCAATGCCGATTGAGTCGATTTAATATTTACAGATGCTGAATAATCTTCATCAATCGAGCTTACATCAAGCTTTTTTTTTCTCAATCTAGATATTGCTGTATTGTAGATGATTCTATACACCCAAGTTGAAAATTTGGCATCTCCTTTATAGGTATCCAATGCTTGATAAGCCTTTAGGAAAGCATCTTGAGCAACCTCTTCGGCATCTTCTCTACTTCCCATTAACTGCAAAGCCACATTAAAAGCCATTTTCTTGTATTTATCAACAAGAACAGCATATGCACCAGGATCACCTTCCTTTATTTTCGCAATATAATAGCTATCTCTTTTTAATGCCATATTAAATCAAACTTTCAACTCTCAACAAAATCTCATCAATTAAAAAGACAGTTCTTTGTCGAAAAATGTTGCTTCAAAATCAAAATTTAAACTTTTTATACCGATTATTAATTCGTAAAAGCTATTTGTTCCTAATACCTAACTCATTATATATCGGCATTTCAATTTAATATTTCTCTGTTTCGCATTAAGCTCACAGCGAAAGTTAAATGGTTTAATTGAATCATCTGTAACTTAGACGCACAAGTATTCGGTTCGGTTACAGACTAGAGAAAATAAGTTCAATATTTCTTTTTTCACACTCAACACATGCAAGTTAAACTAATGATTTTCATCCAAATAATTTATCACGTTAAAACTTTCTTAAAATATTTTGTAACCGATTTAAAAAAGGTGGCGTCATAAAGTTGAAAGCAAAAATCAATAAGCGATTTTAGTTTATAAATAATGAATTAATTAAAAGTTTAACCTTTAAATCACATATTATGGATCTTACAGGATTAGTTGCAGTATTAGGTTTTTTTGGAGTAATTCCATTAATTATTTTCTTAGTACACCGACACAGAGAACGCAAAGCTTTAATCGAAAAAGGAATGGATATAAGCTTGTTGCAAGGAGAAAAAAAGTGTAGTACACTTGAAAGTTTAAAGTATGGTATTGTACTAATAGGACTTGCAGCTGGAATTTTAATTGGAAATATTCTAGATGCATTCACAAGATTAAACGAAGAAGTTTCTTACTTTTCAATGATCTTCTTATTTGGTGGATTGGCTCTGTTAATTTTTTACAGCATAGCTAAAAAGCAACAAGAAACTGAATAGTTTGAAATAATTTACCCCAAACAAAAAAATGCGCCTCAATTCGAAGCGCATTTTTTTATATGTTTTTACGTAAGTTAGAATCTTATCTGTCGTAATTCTAAAATTATTTCCCAATATGGAATAGAATCACCTTTTCGGCTGCTCTTTCACAAACAGGACAAAAGTGCTTCTCATTGTTCGATTTCATTTTACAATCCTGAACTGGCGAATAAATTCCCTTAGACATATAGCCTCCTCCTTCATACACTCCCAATGTTTTTTCATATTCAGGTGTTCGTGGTGTTGGCACAGGTGTTGATTCATCCAACATATCTTTCCATTTCGAGTTAAAATCAACCATAGTTGTGATGTTTGGTTCCCATGGCTCAACCTCCAGGTTGTAAAAGCCATCGTAAGCAACCTTTGAGTTGTAATACTCATCTCCCAAGCCAACAAATCCATGTCCAAATTCATGGCTTGATACTTCATAGCTTAACTGGTGATCAGCCGAGCAACTTGAATAATAATTGTAGAAGCCACCTCCTCCATAACGATCGGTATTAATCAACACAAAAATTTGATCGTAAGGTACATTTGCACTAATATCATGTAGTACTTTAATATCAAAAGTCGTTAAGTATCGAGGTACATCGAAGGTATAAAATGTAGTATTTACCGCTGTATTCTTATAAATATTCTCTCCCGGAACATCAGTTCCTGATTCTTCCGATGCAGATTCCAAGGCATAAATATTGAAGTTTTCTGCATACTTATCAAAGGGAGGAACATCCAATAGGTAACCTGCAACTCTTTTTGCATCAGCCCTAAATTTTTCCATTTCTTCAAGAGTATACCCTTCAGCAATAAAAGCGATATCCACGCTTTTATCAGGACTTCCCTTCCCCATAAGCTTTGTATAAGGAACTGCCACTGGCTTTTCTCTGCCAATAAAATAATTCTTAGGATCAATGGTATACTCCCAAATTTGCTCCATGCTACCGTCCCACTTTCTTGACTCCAACACAAAACGAGCAATATTTTTAGGATATGGCATCACATTCACCTGGTAAAATGCTTTTTTTAATTCCTTTGCTTCATCAGTAGTTTGCCATTCCTGGAAAAGAGAATTAAAGCCTTTAGAATAAATCAACTCTCCTGATTCAGCATCATACAATTTGAATCTAAACGTTCCATATCCAAACTTGTCTATCAAATTTACGGTACTTCCTCCCCAATGAGGTTCCTCTTTTAACTCCTTTAAAAATACCGTTTGAGAATTTGCATCACCCCCCATCAAATAATCAATTCGAAGGGTTTTATTTTCGAAGTATTTTTCAAATTTATTTTGTGCATTGCAAAAAGTACTTAATGCAATAAACATCAGAACTAGTAATGGTTTTAGGTTCATTTTATGATTGTTTAAGTTGAAGTGATAAAAATACGAATAATTAACAGATGGGTATAAGTCATCAATTACAAGATTTTTAATAATAAAAGATTCACATTTTTCTTTTCCTCATCGAAATAGATATCTTAGATTTTTAATTCACACACAAATTTAATTCGACCATGAAAGAACTATTAGGCGTTCAATTAAAGAACTGGCTAATTAACGAAGGTATTTCAGAATATTGGGCTGCTCTACTACAATCAGTCATTGCAGCAGTTGTTGTAATTCTTATAGCTTGGTTATCTGATTATATTGCCAAAAAGATCTTAATTGCATTTATCACCAGGGTTGTAAGAAAAACCAAAACACACTGGGACGATATCTTACTAGAACGCAAAGTTTTTAATAAGATCTCACATTTTGCACCAGCAATAATTATCTATTCTAGTGCAAGTTTAATCGATCATCAATTATGGAGTAATATCATTGAAAATGGAGCATATGTTTATATGGTTGTTCTTGCAATTATGCTTCTGGATACTTTTCTAAGTGCCAGTAATGATATTTACAACACAATGCCGGTTAGTAAAACACGACCGATTAAGGGATATATCCAAATTGTAAAAATTTTCTTTTATGCATTGGGAATCATCGCAATAATCGCTGTTTTATTCGATAGAAATCCGTTAACAATTATTGCCGGAATGGGAGCATTTGCGGCGGTTATCCTGTTGATTTTTAAAGATACGATCTTAGGTTTCGTAGCTTCCATTCAACTATCGGCCAATAAAATGGTGAATATTGGCGATTGGATTACGATGCCTTCTAAAGGAGCCGATGGAACTGTAATTGATATCAGCTTAAATACGGTAAAAGTTCAAAACTGGGATAAAACAATCAGTACAATTCCAACATATGCCTTGGTTTCCGAATCATTTAACAACTGGAAAGGAATGGAAGAATCGGGAGGTAGAAGAATTAAAAGGCATTTAAATATCGATGTTAAATCCATTCACTTTCTTTCCGAAGAAGACATCAATAAATTTGAACAAATCAATTTGATTCAGGATTATATGAAAGAAAAGAAAGAAGAAATTCAATCATCTAATCCCGAAGGGGAGATTCCTGTAAACCAAAGAAGACTTACAAATGTTGGAACATTCCGGAAATATATTGAAGCATATCTTCAAAATCACCCTAAGATTCATAAAGATATGACTTTCCTTGTGCGTCAGTTGCAGCCGTCTGAAAAGGGTTTACCAATTGAGATATATGTATTTTCTAACGATCAGGCCTGGGCAAACTATGAAGCCATTCAGGCAGATATTTTCGATCATATTTTTGCGATTGTACCTGAATTCAATTTAAAAGTCTTCCAGAATCCTACTGGTGATGATTTTCAAAAATTAATGAACTAATTATAAATGAAGAGTATCTTAAAAAAGCTCGATTTTTTCGAGTCCTTGGGCTGGTTTGGTAATATCATCCTCAGCATTGGAGTGATTCCGCAAGTTGTTCAAACCTGGAAAACACATGATGTTGATAGTTTTAACTGGCCCTTTTTGCTGATGTGGGCTTTTGGCGTGCTGTTTACTTTTATCTATATTGTGAACGGTGATTTAAAAGCAGATAAAAGACAATATCCACTTTGGTTAAACTATATGGTTAACATTGTGGCAACTTTTTACCTCTGCTATGCCAAACTGATTTATTCTTAAAACCCCAAATTGATATGAAGAAATTATTTACCCTTTTACTTATACTTAGCTGTTTTGGCTCATTTGCACAAACAAAAGTAGGCGGAGTTGAATTGCCATCGGAAATAATGGTAAAAGAAACAAAATTGAACTTGCATGGAGCTGGCACCAGAGTTAAACTTTGGATGGATATGTATGCAATGGGATTGTATTTGGAAAATAAAACCAGTGATGCATCGCAAATCATTAATGCTGACAAAAGCATGGGCATTCGCCTTGAAATTATTTCTGGCTTAATTACTGCTGAAAAAATGGAGAAAGCCACAAGAGATGGATTTAAAAATTCAACCCAAAACAACACCAAACCAATTGAGTCCAGAATAAATGATTTCCTCTCTGTTTTTTTAAGTGGTGTGGAGAAGAAAGATATCTTTGAGTTTGTTTACAATCCTTCTGAAGGAAGCTTGATTTACAAAAATGGAGAACTTAAAAAGGTAATTGATGGATTGGATTTTAAAAAGGCACTTTTTGGCATTTGGCTTTGCAATAAACCTGCTGATAAAAATTTAAAAGAAGATCTACTTAAATAGAATCAGAAAAGAATAGTAAAGGAGTGATTTTTAGATCACTCCTTTTTTTATTGTATCAAATTTGAAATTGCTTTCTAAATAAAAGTTTAGCAGATGCAGTTCAAAAAAAAACTTTATCTTAGCACCCACACCAAACTTATTATCCCTAGGGATAAATACTTTTATTACAAATCTTTCGGACTTTAGGAATCTGTTTCTTGAGGAGATATTTTGCACCCCTAATTTTGTGTGCATTTTGTGAAACAAAAACAATGACAATGAGTACCAAGAGATTTTCTAAAATTGTAGGTTCAGGTAGTTATCTGCCAAGTATCGAAGTTAAAAATTCACACTTTTTGAACCATGATTTTTTTGAACCCAACGGACAAAAAATTGAAACTCCAAACGAGGAAATAATTGAAAAATTCCGTGAAATTACAGGAATTGAGGAAAGAAAGTATGCAACTGATGAGCAGCAAGCATCCGATTTGGCATATTTGGCTGCAAAAGATGCACTAGACTCTTCGAATATCGATAAAGAAAGCATTGACTATATTTTGGTTGCGCACAATTATGGTGATATAAAACCAAATTCAACCTTAACCAGTCAACTTCCATGTTTGGCTGCAAAAGTGAAAAACCTTTTGCAAATTGAAAATCCAAAATGTATTGCTTACGATATCCTGTTTGGATGTCCAGGTTGGGTCCAGTTGATGATTCAAGCCAACTATTACATCAAATCGGGAGATGCCAACAGAGTCTTGGTTATTGGTGCAGAAACACTATCACGTGTTTGTGATCCACATGACAGAGATAGCATGATTTATTCGGATGGAGCTGGCGCTACCATATTGGAAGCTTGTGAATCGGAAGAAGAAACTGGAATTCTATCGCATGCAATGAGAACCGACACCAAAGACCAGGCATATTTTTTAAGAACTGACATTTCGGACAATGCAGATTTTGAAGGAAACAGCAACAGTCATTTCATTAAAATGTATGGTCGTAAAATATACGAATACGCAATTACCAACGTTCCTGGAGTTGTAAAGGAAAGTATCGATAAAGCAGGTTTGGATATCAAAGACATTAAGAAAATCCTGATACACCAGGCAAACGAAAAAATGGACGAAGCCATTGGAAAAAGACTATTTAGGCTGTACAAAGAAAGAGAAGTACCTGAAGATATCATGCCAATTATTCTTCAAAAAATGGGCAACAATTCTGTAGCTACCGTTCCTGTTCTTTACGATCAAATTGCAAAAGGAACTCTAAATGGTCACAGTTTAAATCCTGGCGACTATGTTGTTTTTGCATCTGTTGGTGCGGGAATGAACATTAACTCTTTTGTATATAAAGTGTAAATAGAACTTGAAATGTTAAAATTTTAATCTTTTTAATAAAGATTTATCCAAATGTGTTGGATTCAAAAATAATTTTTCTAAATTAGCAGGGCTGAATCTGATAGAGGCTAGAAAATAAAAGGGATTGAGGAGAATAAGATATTATCAGATTTGATTTTGGAATTGCATTCTAACCCTAAAATTACTATACAATATTACCCGAATTAACACTTGTTGGTTCGGGTAATTTTTTGCTCTTTTTTAAATTGTGATTTAAAATGCATAAACATATAATTAATCAATTTAAGGTTTAAGTGCCGAGAAAGAATCCAAATTAGATTTGCAAAATGGATTCCCTAAAAAAATCCTTTATCTTTCGGTTCTAAGCCTAATCAAATGAACCTAATTTACCAAATTTCACTTCTTACCTGTCTGATTTTTTCAATTATTCTGTTGGCAGGTTTACTGTACGCATCCATTGTTTTTTATCAGGAAAAAGAAAAAAGGGCTGGTTTCAGAGCCATTTTACTTGCTTTACTCCTACCTCCTATTTACCTGATAACATGGCATTACAACTGGGAAATTGTAGCTCTCATTCTTACAGCCGATCTTTTGATTACCGGAATCCTGTTTCTTATTCCTTTTGGCAATAAGAAAAACATTACCGATGATTTTCCACAAGCACAGATTGACGAAAGAGATATCATGTTTTCACGAAACGAATTAAAAGAAAACACAGATAGGTTCAATGAATATTATTCCAAAAACCCAGACAAATTAAAACTGGATAATGAGTTTAGAAAAGAACCCGGATTAACTGCTGATAAATCCATTTTCTTTAATGAATTGGCATACAAAGCTGCCAATGCCAGCTTTTTTACGGTAGATCAATTTCATCAAGCTGTAGATGGTAATATCAATCCAAAAAAATCAGATATTTCAAAAGACGAATTAAGTCATTTTATAAAGGATTGGAGCAAAAAGCTTGGAGTTTTAAATGTAGGAATTGCTGAATTGAAAGATTATCATTTCTATTCGCATAAAGGTAGAGGTGAAGAATATGGTGATCCTATCGAGAGTTATCATTCACATGCCATTGCCTTTACTGTTGAAATGAGTCAGGAAATGGTGGCCGCAGCACCACAATCCTCCATTGTAATGGAATCGGCACAACAGTATTTAGAAGCTGGACGAATTGCTGTTCAATTGGCACAATTCTTAAGAAGCATGGGATTTTCAGCCAGAGCTCATATCGATGGGAATTACCAAATTGTTTGCCCTTTGGTTGCTCGCGACGCAGGTTTAGGAGAAATTGGAAGAATGGGATTACTAATGACTCCAAAAGAAGGACCGCGAGTAAGATTGGGAGTGGTTACCACAGAATTTGAATTGAATACTGACGAAAGAAGCAAAGACAATTCGATGCTTGATTTCTGCTTACAATGTAAAAAATGCGCCGAGGTTTGTCCGAGCAAATCCATATCATTCGACGATCCAAAACTTGTAAATGGAATAAAAAGGTGGCAAATTAATTCAGAATCTTGCTTTACCTATTGGTGCAAAGCGGGTACAGATTGTGGCCGATGCATGGCCTGTTGTCCATACTCGCATCCCAATAATTTACTGCACAACTTTATTCGTTTTGGAATTAAAAATTCTGCTCTATTCAGAATCTTGGCTGTTCATTTGGATGATTTCTTTTATGGAAGGAAACCAAAATCGGCAGATCTTCCGAACTGGATTCCTAACAGCAAAAAGGCGCAGAAATATATTTCCTGATTAGAAACGTATTATTTCACATTTGTCCATAAAAAAAACGCAGAAAGCTTCTTTCTGCGTTGCAATATTTTTAGTCTTTACAGATTATTTTCTCTGTCGAACGGCTTCGTATACCATTAAGGATGCAGCTACCGAAACATTCAGCGATTCAATCTGACCCAAGATTGGTACTTTTACCTTTTCATCAGCCAAACGAAGCAATGCCTCATCGATACCGGTATCCTCCGATCCCATAATAATTGCCGTTGCCAAAGTTAAATCTGCATCGGTATAATAGTTTTCAGCCTTCTCAGTTGAAGCTACAATTCGAATTCCTTCCTTTTTAAGATTTCGCACTAGAGTTTTTAGATTCTGTACACGACAAACCGGAATTTGATACAATGCTCCGGCTGAAGTTTTAATTGAATCAGGTGTAATTTTAGCCGAATTCTTAAATGGGATAATTATCGCATCAACCCCAGCACACTCTGCAGATCGAGCAATGGCACCAAAATTTCTAACATCGGTAATCTGGTCCAAGATTAAGATCAAAGGAGTTCTACCTTCAGCCATAATTTGTGGCACAACATCTTCAACATCCTGGTAAGCAATAGGTACAATTAAAGTAACAACACCTTGGTTGTTTTTCTGGTTAAGTGAATTGATTTTTTCAGCAGGAACAAATTGATATTCGATTGATTCATCACGAATTAAATCGAATAGATCTTGGTACAAACGACCAGTTAATCCTTTACGAATTAATACTTTTTCAATTTCTTTACCACTTTTAATCGCTTCCATTGTTGCTCTAATACCGAACAACATTTCCTGTTTCTGTTTAGCCATCTATCTAATTCCTTGATTTTACATTTAATGCAAGTTGTGGTTTTTCCTTATAGGTTAGGTATCGCCACAACCATTCCAATGGTCCCATCCTGTAATACTTCAACCAAATATAAGATGAAGTTATTTGAAAAATCCAGATGCCAAGCATCCAAAATAGCAACTCAAACCTGCTGAACTCACCGAACAATCCAAATCCGTAACTATAAAAAATGATGGAACAAATTACGGATTGGCAAAGGTAGTTTGTAAAAGCCAATCGACCAACTGCTTCGAAAGCTTTCGTTAAAAATTTCAACAGATTTAATTGATACACCAAAATGATTAAGCCAATGTAGCCTAGAGAAGTAAAAATGCTGGAAAAATAATTGTACTGATATCCATATTTGAAATAATGTACTACTTCCCATCTATTTTGAGCCATTTCCTGAACGCCATAATTGGAAATTAATGCACCAATTCCTATCCCCAAAACTGCCATTCCAGCATAAAACAGTTTGGATTTTTTTGCTGATAAAATTCCTTGATTTAAAAGCACCATCCCTAGCAACATCATTCCTGTAGTTCGCCATACAGAAAGCATAAAGAAGCCACCTACCTGATAGTTCATGTTTAACTGAACCCTTTTCACAAAGATATCGAACCATGAGCCATGTTGATATAAGTTTATTTCAGCGGATAATGACTCAGCAGAAGGTAAAAATTCAGCCATTGACTCTTCCATCATTTTTTCTGGCATGGTATCAAACATACTTCCAATTGCATAAAAGAAAAGCATAGGAACCAGGTAAAGCAATACAGCGAAAACCAACTTCCAAACATCCTTCATTTTACGAAGCAGCACAGCAATTAAACCAATAATTGCGTAGGCAACCAGAATATCGCCAAACCAAATTAAATAAGCGTGAATCATCCCAAAAAGTAGAAGCCACATCATTCTTCTGATGTGAATTTTTGAGCCATCAATCCCTTTATCTGCCAAACGATTCACAAATAATAGAATTCCTGCACCAAACAGAATGGAGAAAATACTCATGAACTTTAGCTCGGCAAAAACATGAACCAGCCAATAAGAAAAACTTTCCAATTCACTCATTTCTCCCAACACCAAAGGATTGGCAAATGATGCATTTGGCAAAGCAAAAAGCTGAATATTAATAAATAGAATGCCCAATAGTGCGAAGCCTCGCAAAATATCGAGGGAATGGATTCTTTCCTTTAGAGTAGTTGGAGCAGCATGTGTGGTTTGCATTTTTTTCTTTCTAAGATAAGAAGATTAAAGAAATAAAATATTTCACGTAAAGGGCTCAGAGGTTTTTATTTTAAGAGACCGCAAAGATTTCCTACACAAAAACTTTAACCACAAAGACACACTAAGATAATGCACAAAGTCCACAAAGCAATATTCACTTTTAATTTAAGACCTGTAGTCAACCTATTTTCAGGCAATGACTCCTTTATCCTTTAAACTACTCTCCTCTTTCAGCAATCAATTCCTCTAATTGTTCATTGTATTCTTCCCAGGCCATCATTTCATTCTCAAGATCTTTCTTGGCATCCTCATATTTGGTAAAAAGAGATTGATCTTGCATTTTCTCTGGATTTGAAAGCAAATCTTCCATTTCTGAAATTTGCTCTTCATACTTGGCTATGTTTTCCTCAGCCTTGGAAACATTGCGTTCCATTTTGGTGATTTTCTTACTTAACTCTTTTCTTTCCAGGTAGTTCAACTTATTTTCAGAAGGAGCTTCTTCAACTTTCTCCTGAACAATCGCTTTTTTCACTTCTAACTCCTGAAGAGTTTCCATTCGCTTAGCTCTTAAGAAGTCATAAATCCCTCCCAAGTGTTCTTTTATTCTTTTGTTGCCAAATTCATAAACTTTCGATGCCAAACCATCCAGGAATTCACGGTCGTGAGAAACAACAATAACAGTTCCTTCAAATTGCGACAAGGCCTCTTTCAACACATCTTTCGATTTCATATCCAAATGGTTGGTAGGCTCATCGAGCACCAATAAATTCACCGGTTCTAAAAGCAAGCGAATCATAGCCAATCGAGATCTTTCTCCTCCCGAAAGTACTTTAACCTTTTTGTCTACATCTTCGCCACGGAACATGAAAGCTCCAAGAATATCCCTGATTTTGGTTCGTACATCGCCAACGGCAACGTCATCAATGGTATCAAAAACCGTTTTGTTTTCATCCAGAAGTTGAGCCTGGTTCTGAGCAAAATATCCGATTTTTACATTGTGACCAATCTTACAGATTCCAGTATGCTCTAACTCTCCCATTAAAACTTTTACAAGAGTTGATTTACCTTCCCCATTCTTTCCTACAAAAGCAAGCTTCTCTCCTCTTTCAATTACAAACTCCAGTTCACTTAAAACCAAATGATCGCCATAAGCTTTACTCAAGTTCTTGGCTTCGCAAACCAAATCACCAGAACGAGGTGCAGGAGGAAATTTCAAGTTCAATTTTGACATATCTTCCTCATCAACCTCAATTCTATCGAGTTTTTCAAGTTGTTTGATTCTTGACTGAACCTGAACAGCCTTCGTTGCCTTATACCTAAATCTTTCAATAAAATCCTCGGTATCCTTAATCATCTTTTGCTGATTGATGTAGGCTTTCATCTGCTGTTCTCTGCGCTCGGCATGCAAAACAACATATTCAGAATAAGGAACTTTATAGTCGTATATTTTCCCAACCGAAATCTCTACTGTTCTATTGGTGATATTATCCAAAAATGCACGGTCGTGCGATACCAACACCACAGCTCCGGGATACACCTTCAAAAAATCTTCTAACCATTGAATTGACTCAATATCCAAATGGTTGGTAGGCTCATCCAAAAGAAAAACATCCGGACGACGCAAAAGAATCTTAGCCAATTCGATACGCATTCTCCAACCACCGCTAAATTCGTTGGTCTGACGAGTGAAATCGCTACGTAAAAAACCAAGGCCCAATAAGGTTTTCTCAGCCTCAGCATCAACATTTTCACCACCCATCATGTGGTAACGATCATTTTTATCGCTCAAGCGATTAATCAGCTTCATGTAATCCTCCGATTCATAATCGGTACGCTCAGCAATTTCAGCATTAATTTTTGCAATCTCTTTTTCAAGGCCCAATACCTCTTCAAAAGCAGTAAGAGCTTCCTCCATTACTGTTCTGCCATCAAAGTGGTTCATTTGCTGTGGCAAGTAACCTATCTTAATCTCAGAAGGAATGGAGACATTGCCTTTTGTGGCTCCCTGTAATCCCGCAAAAATCTTAAGCAAAGTTGATTTTCCTGCTCCATTTTTTCCAACAAGGCCAATTCTGTCTCGCGAATTCACAAGAAAACTTACCTCTTTGAAAAGAGTAAAACCACCAAATTCAACTGTAAGATTATTTATAGAGATCATATTAATTCCGTTTTTAAGATGTGGCGACAAAAATAATGAAGAATGAGCAATTAATAATTAGTAATGAATAATTAAATCATCCATCACAAAATATAAATTGCTCTTCAGAAATACTAATTCGATAACTGCGCACTGTTCACTGATGACTGTTCACTGATAACTGCCTTCTTCAACATTTCTGACTGAATGATATTCTCTTTCACCTCAGTCATTACGATATTTTCAGCTTCAGCAAAAGAAATATCATAAACACGATTTACTTTTGCATACTCTTCAGGGAAACGAGCCAACAATTTGTCATACAATCGGTCAAGATCTTGCTTTTTAGGATTAAAAAACTCCATTTTCAATTCGAATCTTCGAATCAAAGCCTCATCAATCATATCAATTTGATTGGTTGCTGCAATCATTACTGAATTCTTTGGCAAATGATCCATCATCTGAATCATACCATTCACAACACGTTTCATCTCACTACTATCGGTGTTGTCATAGTTTCGTTCTTTTCCCAAAGAATCAAACTCATCGAAAAACAAAACGGCCTCTTGTGTTTCAATCATTTTAAAAGCAGAAGCAATATTTCTTGAAGTCTCTCCTAGTTTCGAAGAAATAATGTTTCCAAGATTTATTGTTTTGATTTTCTTATTCAACTTATTGGCAATTGCCTTTGCTGTCATGGTTTTACCACATCCCGATTTTCCGTATAACAATATCTTATTGACAACCGGTAATCCATACTTTGTAAGAATTTCAACATGTTCGTATTCTCTTAAAAACTGAGAAATCTGTGAAAAAAGTTGTTCGTCAAAAACAACGTCATTCATGTCAACTTTTCCGTTGTTGGGTATAAACAGATGATTCATGCTTAAATATTGTGTTTGCTGTGTTTTGTTGTTGTTTATTTAATGTTGCAAACTTAGTATTTTATCCTTAATCATAAGCAAAGTCATTTTGAGAGTTTAATAAAAGAATTACATTTGCGAACTATTTTTCATCAACGAACTCTGTATGAGTACAAATGGAATTCCATCAGAAAGAAAATGAGCTGTATTAGATATTCATATTTGAAAAAAGAAAAGCAATTGGTTATTGCTTGTAATGTTAAGAAGGTTGATCAAAAAAATTTAGTTTCGGAGTTTAAATCTATATTCGAAAACTTAAAGCTTGATTCTCCGGTTGATATTTTAATTGATATTAAAAATCTTAACCTGGAAGCATCCGTAGAAGACAATGAACTATACACCAATTTTTTTCTAAAAGAAAAAATAAATGCCAAAAAGATTGCCGTTTTGACTAATACCCCTTCGCAGGTTGTACAAAGCATGCTTCTTATCGAGGGTGTTAAACATTTGGGCATTGCGATTAAAGTTTTTAATTATGAAGAAGCGGCTTTAGATTGGATCAATTCGAATTGTCAAAACAAAAAAACATTACAAATCCATCAAACATTATCTAAGCTATCACATAATAAAGCATCATAAAAAAAAGGAGAACTTAAAATGGTTCTCCTCTTATTTTTACTACTCTTTCGAATAATCTTTATAAATCGCCTTTTCGAATTCTATCCAGTGTTCCTTTGTCATCCTATCAGGTGTGAACAAACAAATTCCTGTAGCACCATTCACCATCGATTCACGAATTGCTTCTCCAATTTCTCCTGGCAGTAGGCCATGATTCTCAGGATCTGCTTCTTTTGTTTTTGAATCTGGACTTGGACAAATAAACAAACCACTGTAAACCGGCCTTTCTCCATTTAAACTTTCAACAGACTCCTTACACATTTTGCCAATCCATTCGGTTCCCTCCAAATAGAAATCATTATAATTCATTGGTAAGAAGGCATCCAAATTCCACTGATTCCATTCCTGGCGAACCATTTTAACCGCATGTGAATTTGGCCCGGGAAATACCGCTGCCGTAATGTCTTTACCTTGGGCATGCACATCTTCAACCAAACGATTAACAATTTTTGTGATCAGATCCTGACGAAACTTTTTCCACTCTAGCAAATCTCTTGCCTTAGCCTGATCAGTAATTTCGATTCCTGTTTTTTCCATAAAATCAGCCTTACACTTATCGCAATAGCAATAATCAAAATCCGGATATTCCTTATCCATTACCAAGCCATACTTATCCCACAATCCTTTTGCAAGAATTACATCCGGGAAACGAATATAATCCAAATGTACTCCATCAACCTCTGGCAATCGAGCAATAGTTACATATAAGTTTGAAAGATATTTGTATACCTCTTCCTTATTCGGACACAAAAAGGTGTAATGATCGACATAGGCTGGTTTATCGTAAGCCGATTCTCCATTTCCATTTACGGCATACAACTCTTTCGGAATATTTTTATCTCTACCTTGAACCATTGTTGGTATCCAAGTATGAAATTCCAGACCAACCTTTTTGGCAATCTTTCCCACACGTTGATATACGGCAGGATCATGACCTCCATTATACATCAAAGCATCAATACCTTTTTCTTTTAAATCAGTAAATTTTTGTAAAAGTTGTGCGTCGGTTTCTTCACCCGGACCTCCAAGCCATGCAAAGCATGGAACTTTTGTTGACTGTTGTGTACCGCAAGACACCAACAACAACAAACTGATAACAGCAAGTAGCTTGTTCATAGTTAAATTATAAATAAGATTTGTGGCTTTGGAATACTTGCTAAAGATAACAAATTAAAGGAAGAAGTATTTAGATAGGATATCAGGAAATGTAATACGACTTTTTGACTATTCGACTTTTTGACTATTCGACTTTTTATATCTTTGTGCCCAAATTAAAAATATAAGACAAGTGGGAAGAAAAAGAAACAGAAAACCCCTTCTTCAAAACATTAGAATTGAGAAGTTAGCCGCCGAAGGAAAGGCCATCGCAAAAGTGGATGAAAAAGTATTGTTTGTTACAAACGTAATTCCGGGCGATGTAGTGGATGTACAGGTTACCAAAAAACGCAAAAGTTATATGGAAGGTAATCCTGTTTTCTTTCACGAACATTCTCCATTAAAAAAAGATGCCTTTTGTGAACACTTTGGTGTTTGTGGTGGATGTAAGTGGCAAAATTTGCCATACGAAGAACAGTTAAAGTTCAAGCAACAGGAAGTAATCGACAATTTGGAAAGAATTGGTAAAGTTGAATTGCCAGAGGTTAATGAAATCTTAGCTTCAGCCAAAACAGAATTCTATCGTAACAAATTGGAGTATACCTTCTCAAGCAAGAGATATTTAACCAACGAGGAAATTGCCAGCGGTAAAGATTTAAACCGCACTCCTGCAGTTGGTTTTCATGTTCCCCGATTGTTCGATAAGGTTGTTGACATCAACAAATGTCACCTGCAACCAGAACCATCGAATGCCATTAGAATGGCCATTAAGGAATTTGCTTTTGCCAATGATTTAAGCTTCTTCGATATCCGTAATCACGAAGGGTTCTTAAGAACATTAATCATTAGAACTGCGTCTACAGGTGAGAATATGGTAATTGTTACTTTCTACCACGAAGATGTGGAAAAGAGAGAGGCATTACTAAATCATTTGGTTGAAAAATTCCCTGAAATCACATCTTTAATGTATGTGATCAACGAAAAAGCGAATGATACGATTACCGATCAGGAGGTAGTATTGTTTAAAGGACGAGATCATATCTTCGAGCAAATGGAAGATTTGAAGTTTAAAATTGGTCCAAAATCCTTCTACCAAACCAATTCCGATCAAGCATACGAATTGTACTGCAAAACACGCGAATTTGCTGAACTAACAGGCGACGAAGTGGTTTACGATTTGTACACTGGAACTGGAACCATTGCGAATTTTGTAGCCAAACAAGCCAAACAGGTAATTGGTATTGAATATGTGCCCGAAGCCATTGAAGATGCTAAGGTAAACTCTGAAATCAATGGAATCAACAATACAAAATTCTTTGCTGGCGACATGAAAAATGTGTTGACCAAAGAATTTATCGAACTTCATGGTCAACCTGATACCATGATTGTTGATCCACCACGTGCCGGTATGCATGTTGATGTTGTGGAAACCATTCTACACGCAGCACCAAAACGCATTGTTTATGTAAGCTGTAACTCGGCGACTCAAGCTCGTGATTTAGCACTAATGGACGAAGCCTACAAAGTAACTAAAGTACAAGCTGTAGACATGTTCCCACACACACATCATGTGGAGAATATTGTACAGTTGGAGAAACGTTAAGTTCTTTCATCCATAAAATATAAAAAGCTCGCAAAGCATATCTTTGCGAGCTTTTTATATTTTAAATCGAACTCAGGTTAATACTTTTCGGAATCGTAAAACTAAATTTTGAACCTCGCTCAACAGCCGATTCTACCCACAATTCACCTCCCAATAACTCAACAATATCTTTCGAAATGGATAGTCCAAGTCCTATTCCTCCATGTTGTCTGGTAAGGTGATTTTCGATCTGTCTGAAACGGCTAAAAATAATCCTCTGATGCTCCGGAGATATTCCAATTCCTGTATCCTGCACATAAAAAAGAACACTATCTTTTAAACTTTCACAGCCAATAACTATCTCTCCTTCTTTGGTAAATTTAATGGCATTGCGAATCAAATTATTTAAAACCTGTAACAGTTTACCTTTATCAGTATGTATTTCAAAATTTGGATTAAACATATAATCCAATTTCACACTTAATTTCTTTTTTTCAGCCTCAACAGTATGAAGATTTTTTAGGCCCAATAAAAATGGATCCAGAGAAACAGGATCTACATTTATTTGTAATTTCTTTGCCTCCAACAATGAGGCATCCATTATATCATTCATAATACTCATTAGCTGATTTCCACAATCTTTTATTATGGAAGCATATTGTTTTCGCTCTTCATCTGTTAAATTTACATCGCCAATAAAATCGGTAAAACCGAGCAAACCATTTAGTGGGGTTCTAACTTCATGACTCAAGTTTGCAAGAAATGCCGTTTTAAGCCTGTCATTTTCTTCCGCTTTAAGCAGGGCGTGTGTTAATTTAGCTTCAATTTGTTTTTTTTCGGTAATATCCAATCCAACTTTTAGGTATCCGATGATACTATTTTCATCGTCAACCACAGGTGAAATGGAAGCCGACTCCCAATAATAACTAGAATCTTTACGCTTGTTGTAAAATTCTCCTTTCCACTTTTCACCTGACGATATGGTCTGCCACAAATCTTTGTAAACAATAGCTGATTGTTTGCCTGATTTTAAAATCCTTGGATTTTCTCCTATCAGCTCTTCAAGGCCGTAGCCTGTCAGCTTGCAGAATATCGGATTTACATATTCTATTTCTCCCTTAGTATTCGTAATTACTATTGATGCCGGACTTTGTTCCACCGCATTTGATAGTTTAGTCAGCTTAAGCAAATTTATATTTCTCTCGGTCACATCCCGTATTACAGAGTGTAAGAGTTCTATCCCATCAACCATTACAACACCTGATGAAATTTCAACATCTTTAATTTCTCCCGATGCAATGCGATGCTTCGCTTTAAATATTGTTTTTGAGTTCGTCTTGGCTTTCTCGATATTATCCCAAACCGTAACTTCTCCTGCAATATTTAAATCCCAAATTTTAAGATTTAAGAGTTCTCTTTTAGAATAGCCATAAAACTCACAGGCACTTTCGTTCACATCTTTTATCAACCCATTTTCAGGCGATACAAGCATCATTACAGATGAACTACCGTAAAAAATATTCTTGTATCTATTCTCCGCCTCACTTAACTTCTCCTTTAATTTAACCTTATCGGTTAAATCTACCGCCGAAACTGCAAATTCCTTATCACTTAAGGGAAATGAATCTACATAAATGAACTTCCCAATATCCGAATGATAAGAGTAAAAATTGGTATTCTTAAAATCATTAGTCACCGAATTGAAATAATCAATCCACTCAGGTTCTGTATTTGGAAACAATTCCAACAAAGTCTTACCAATCGCTTTGTCTTTTGAAATTTCTATTATTTCTTCATTTGCGGGATTCATATCCTTGCAGAGTAAATCCACCAATTCTCCTACTTCATTCCTAATTGGTTCAAGAATCGCTATGGCAGAATTTGAAGCAGAAAAAAGTGTCTTGTACTTCAATTCACTTTTCAACAATTGTTCTACAAGTTTCTGATTTTCTATTTTATACTCTTCTAAAAAGAACTTATTCATTTCTTCCTGATACATTGCTTTTAAATCAGACTCGATAATCTTTCGGAATTCTACCAGGGAGCATTTTATACCTGAATCGAACTTTATTTCCTCCTCATTTACAACGTATAAAACCCCAAATAAATCTCCATTCGAAAATTTAAGAGGGTATCCCCAAAAAAAGAGGTTGTTATAATTGTTAAGTGCTAAATCATCAGAACAAATTTCATTTTTTACTGCTAATACTTTTTCATGATCTAAATATTCTTGAATCTCTAATATTAATGCTTTGTCGCACGTATCACTTTTTAATAAAAGCTGAGTATTTGATTCTTTAAAATGAGCGATAATTACATTCGAAATATTGAATGTCGTTGAAATGAGATTCATTACATCTTGCCATTTGTTTAAAATGCTACTTGAAATCTTACAATTTACAACTTCAGACATAATTTTCAATTCAATTTAAGGGTGGAAAGAATTATCTAATAAATATAACTCCAAGGAGTATAAAATTAATCATAGACTTTTCTTGAATCATCACACATCGATAACAAAATAACAATCTTACCATTACACATAGATACACATACATAAAGCTAAATAAAATTACATACAAAACAAACATAAATTAAAAATAAAATTCATTATTCATCCACTATATACATATCATAACATCACCATCAAGCACATATCCCTTCACAAAACACATTCAGCTAACTCCATTATAAAAACTCAACTTGCAATTTTATATTTTGTTGATTATATTGAGCTTACATTCTTCCTCTAACTTTAAACTACTATAAGGTAAATTTAACCAATATACCACCCACACATGAAAGGACTGAAATTTCAAACACGACTTATACTAGGCTTTTCAACCATACTTTTATTTAGTTTCATTATTGGCATTATTGCATTCATCGAAATTAAAACCATCAGTAAAAACACAGAGTCTATCTATCACCACCCTTTAACGGTTAGTAATTCTGTTCGCGACATCAACATTAGCATTAACGCCATTCACCGATCGATGAAAGATGTTGTTTTGGCAAAGAATATTGAAGAATTATACGAATCAATTTTATTGGTCAACAAACATGATCTACAGGTTTATACCTCATTTAAAATTGTAAAAGAGCGTTTCCTGGGAGATAAAGAGGTTGTAAATGATGCCTACTCAGCATATAGAGATTGGGAAAAAATCAGAAATGAGGTAATCTTGTTAAAAAAAGGTGGTCACGACGAACGAGCTGCTGATATTACCAGAGGTCGTGGCGCTTTTCATGTAAATCTATTGTTTGAAAAAACCAAGATTCTTACTGATTTCGCACAAAGTAAAGCCGATGAATTCTACCACAACACAATTGAATCAGAAAAAAAAAGTATCGCCATTCTAATCTTCAGTATCTCCTTAATACTACTGATCAGTTTGATTACAGCTGTTTGGCTATCAAAAAGCATTTCCAGGCCTATTCATAATTTCATAGAAGAAATTAGTACAATATTTACAAATCAGGATGATTTAATTGATAGCATTCAAAAAAAAAGCGAACAGGAAATCCTTGGAATTACATCTAAAAAGCTACGATTAGCGTACCAAAAATTAAATGATTTCAACAAAGAACTCGATCAAAAAATAGAACAACGCACATCGGAATTAAAAGAAGCAAAGGAAAAGGCTGAAGAAAGTGAACAGCTAAAATCCGCTTTTCTTGCCAACATGTCTCACGAAATCAGAACTCCTTTAAATTCCATACTGGGGTTTTCGGAATTCTTAAAAAAAGATAAACTACCAAAAGAAAAAAAAGAATTATATCTGAACATGATTGATAATGGAGGACAAAGACTGCTTACCATCATCTCTGATATTGTTGATATCTCAAAAATTGAATCCAATCAGTTCTCGCTTAGCTATGAAATCACTATGCTAAACGAAATTCTGGATAATTTGGAACGTCAATTCACAATAGTTACCAATAAAAAAGGTATAGAACTAAAAACTGTAAAATCTCTTGATGATTATTCAAGTTTTATTTCAACCGATGTTACCAGACTCTCGCAGGTGATATCAAATCTATTGGAAAACTCTATAAAATTCACAGAAAAAGGAACAATTGAATTTGGGTATAAGGTAAACAATAATAAGTTACTATTCCATGTTCGAGATTCTGGCATTGGCATTCCAAAAGAGTTTCATCATTTAATATTCGAAAGGTTCCGTCAAACCGATACACAAGAATCAAAACTACATACGGGAACAGGCTTAGGTCTTTCCATTTCAAGAGGAATAGTAGAATTATTTGGTGGTGACATTTGGGTTGAATCAGAAGAAGGAACAGGAGCTTGTTTCTATTTTGAAATTCCCTATCTTCCTACTGCCACATCGCAAGTTGATAAAAAAATCAAAACAGACGAATTCTTTTTACATACCAACGGAAAAACCATTTTGGTGGTTGAAGATGAACCATCCAACTACATTTATATACGCGACCTATTAAATGAATTTAATTATAATGTAATTCATGCGAAAAATGGCCAGGATGCTGTTGATATCATTAATAACAAAATAGAGATTGATTTAATTCTGATGGATATTAAAATGCCGGTTATGAATGGATTGCAAGCTACCAGGGAAATCCGTAAAACAAATAAAAAAGTTCCTGTTATTGCTCAAACCGCTTATGCCATGTTGGAAGACAAAAGGCAAGCACTCAATGCTGGGTGCAATGACTATTTAGCGAAACCAATCACCTTTAAGGCTTTCTCTGAAATTGTACAAAAACATTTAAGCCATACTATTTGATCAGGTGTAATATTTTGTAGGTTTACAGCTCAAATAAACCACTCTCAATTATGCGATGAAAAACCGTTGAAAAGATTTTCAATTTTAAAGGTTATTATCAGTAATACATCTGGAAAGTAAGCAGCTGATTGGGTATATAGAAATTTAAAAGACCTGACAAGTTCAATGAACACAGTCAGGTCTTTATACTTTATACTTTCTTCAACTTCCACCTTCCGGTTTTAAACCAATACAAGGCGATTAGTGTTAGAACTGCCTCAGCAATAATTATGGCATAAAACACTCCTTTTTGATTCCAACCAAATTGAATTGCCAAAAGATAAGCAACAGGAATTTCCACAATCCAAAAACTAATCAAATTTAATAAGGTTGGAGTTTGTGTATCGCCTGCCCCGTTAATCGAGTTCAGCAAAACCATTCCCATTCCATAGAAAATAAATCCACAGCTAATTATTTTTAGCGCTTGAATTCCATTTATTAAGATCCCTTGATCATCAGTAAATAACTCAATAAAATATGCTGGGAACAAGAAGAATATTACTCCTATCAATCCAAGAAACACAACATTAATTCTTCCTGCAGCCCACACCGATTTTTCGGCACGTTCTGACTGATTAGCTCCTAAGTTTTGACCAACCAAAGTAGCTGCGGCATTGCTCAACCCCCAGGATGGTAATAAAATGAATATCAAAATACGGATTGCAATGGTATAACCAGCAATGGCAGCACTACCAAACTCAGCCATAATCCTCATCAAACCAATCCAACTTGATGTTGCGATAATGTTCTGCCCTATTCCTCCAACCGACAGCTTAATCAGTTTCTTTATGGTTTTCCATCGTAAAGTAAAATGTTCTAATTTGATATGTATCTTACCACTTCCTTTAAACAATAGAACAAACTGATATACAACCGCCAATCCTCTACCAATACTAGTTGCAATCGCAGCGCCTTCAACGCCCATAGCAGGGATTGGACCTAGCCCAAAAATCAATAATGGATCAAGAATAATGTTTAAACCGTTGGCAATAATCAATACGCGCATAGAAAGTGCAGCATCTCCCGCTGATCGAAATATCGCATTATTAATAAATAGCAACATGATAATCAGGTTACTACCCAGAATAATGCTTGTATAACCCGACATTTCATTCACAATGGTAGAATTTGCTCCCATTAATCGCAGCAAGTCCTTCGAAAAGAAAACTCCAACTATCGCGATAAAAACTGAGGCAATCGCTCCGGTTACAATGGCCTGTGCTGATACTTTTGCAGCTTTCTCGAACTTCTTTTCTCCAACTCTCCTGGCTACCAAAGCTGTTGTTGCCATTGATAAACCAAATCCTATGGCATATACAATTGTGGTAATTGTTTCAGTAATCCCTACAGTTGCAACTGCATCTTTGCCAAGTTGGGATACAAATAAAATATCGGCTATAGCAAAAACCGATTCAAAAATCATTTCCAATACCATTGGTATAGCCAGCATAAATAAGGCTTTCCCAATTCTTCCATTGGTATAATCTTTTTCTTCTCCTGATAAGGAGTCCTTAATCATATTAAACAATTGCCTCCCACGGTCAATTGCCTTTACTCGTAAAAATTTCTCTTTTAAATTGCTATTATAGTGCATTTTCGTTTTCGCTTTTGATAATGAATTAAACTCTTTATTTTTCCTTCGGTTTTGAAACAATTGTTTGTTCCAACTTTCACGAGCTCCGCAAATGGGGCACAATAATTCATAGGTGTACTCATAATTTTTCCTCCATTAAATTTTTAGGTGTACAAAAATTGTATCGGGCGGCTTACGCCTCCGTTACTTCTGATTAATAATATTTATAGAATAAGGAAAGCCTAAGCTGTTTAGCTCAGATAATTGCAAGGTGAATTTGTGACAAATTTATTCATAGCTTTCCTCCGTTTTTCGTGAGTATCACAAATATAGATCAAATTATTCAATTCTCAACAAATTTTTTCTCACTAAGAGTTGAATTCGTAATGAAAACTATACTTAAGCTAACAAATGTTCTTTTTTATGCTTAGAATTTTCCGTAGTATTGAGGTCTGGCAACAAACCTATAAATCGTAATAAAAATGAACAAGATCATTGTATCAGCCTTGGCTGTAATACTAAGTGTAAATTTTTGTTTTGCATCCTCTACCAAGGATAACAAACAAAAAACAATTGAAAATTGGCTTTCAAGCGATGCCATTGAGCTGTACTTGCCTGCATTCAGTAGCACCGAAGATTTTAGCGGAAGTACTTTCGAACTGAAAAATCTTTTGCAGGAAAACCAATTGGACCTTTGCACAATTGCTCCTAAAGAATCTGACAAACTGAACTGGAACAATGAACAATTAACCTGGAAAAAGAAAAGTGCTAATTCTAAAGGTTTTCTTTCTTTGTCAAATAAGGAAAGTAAATTATACTATCTGGTTTCATATTTAAACACTGATCAGTGGGGTGAGTTTGAGCTATCATTAAAAAGCTACCCTATGATTGAGGTTTATGTGGATGGCAAAAAACAATTATCGCAATACAAGCATGAAGCGGATGAAGCCAAAGAATCCAGCAAAAGTCTAAAACTAGAACAAGGACACCACAAAATTGTTGTGAAAGTGCTAAGCGGTTCTAAAAACAATCAGTTTCAACTTGCTTTAAAATCCAAAAGTGATGCAAATGCTTTTGAATTGAGTCTTTCTCCAAAACAATTTATGGATATCAGTAAGGTCTTAGATGGTACAAAAGTAAAAAGCACGGCTTTATCTTTTGATGGCAAGTATGCGCTAATTTCTTACAGCCGCACTTTACCACCTTCAGACAAAAGCGAGAGCTGGAAAGAAATCCAGGACATTAACACAGGTAAAATTCTATATACCTTTAGAGGCACACAGCTTGCAAACATCGATTGGCTGCCTAGTGGAAATCAAATTTCATACACCAAGAATTACAATGGTAAAACATCTATTTTTGTTTTCGATTTCGAAAACAACACCGAAAAACAGATTGCTGAAAACATTGCAGATTTCTCTTCCTATACCTGGGCTCCTAATGGAAAATTCATCATCTACAGTGTAGGTAAAAGCAATTCTGAAGACTGGAAAATGAAGAAATTTCAGGGAATGGAAGACCGTTTGTCATGGTACAGATACAGATCGTTCCTTTACAAATTAGATGTTGCAAGTGGTGTAAAACAACGACTAACTTACGGAACTTTAAGTACCAACTTGGCTGATATTAGTTCTGATGGAAAAAACATCCTATTCACAACTTCGCGTCCTGATTACAGTGGATATCCATATTTTAAACAGAATCTTTACCAAATGAATGTTGAAACTTTTAAAGTGCAAAGCATTTGGGAAGACAAATTGGTATCAGGTCAGGCTCAATATTCTCCTGATGGAAAGCAATTGTTGGTACAAGGTGGTCCTTCTTGCTTTGGCAAGATTGGTGAGAATATCGGCAATCATCCAATAGCGAACAATTACGATGGACAACTTTACATTTACGATTTGGCTTCGAAAAAAGTAGATCCTATTACCTACAACTTCGATCCTGCAATTGATGCATCGGTTTGGAACAAATCTGATCATAAGATTTACATCAAAGCACAAGACAAAGACTACGTAAAACTATTCTGCTATGATATTGCATCGAAAAAATTCACAGAATTAAATTCGAAATCGGATGTGGTTCGTGGTTTTGACTTGTCGGAAAATGGAAAAACAATCAGCTATGTGGCTTGTGGAATTTCAAGTCCATACAAAGCATTTACTTATGATATTGCATCGAAAACAAATAAAGTAATTGCAAAGCCTGAAAAGGTTCATCTAAAAAATGTAATGTTCGGCAAAACCGAAGATTGGAATTTTACCAAAGAAGATGGTACTACAATTATTGGTCGTGTTTACTATCCTCCTAATTTCGATTCCAATAAAAAATATCCTCTGATTGTAAACTATTACGGCGGAACATCTCCTGTAGAAAGAAGTTTTGGTGGTCGTTATCCATTGAATATGTATGCAGCAATGGGCTATGTGGTATACTTACTACAACCAAGCGGTGCTACCGGATTTGGCCAGGAATTCTCGGCTCGTCACCAAAACAATTGGGGTATTATTACTGCTGACGAAATTATTGATGGAACCAAGAAATTTATCAAAGATCATTCATTCATCGATGCTAATAAAGTTGGATGTATTGGGGCTTCATATGGAGGTTTTACCACTCAGTTGCTACAAACCAGAACCGATATTTTTGCAGCAGCCATTTCTCATGCCGGCATCAGTGATATTACCAGCTACTGGGGCGAAGGATATTGGGGATATTCCTACAGCATGAATGCTACAGGTAAATCATTCCCTTGGAACAGAAAAGACATTTATGTAGATCAAAGTCCATTGTTTAATGCCGATAAAATTACCACTCCAATGTTATTGCTTCATGGTAGCCAGGATACCAATGTTCCATTGGGGGAAAGTATTCAAATGTATCAGGCATTAAAGCTGTTGGGAAAAGATGTGGAATTTGTACAGGTAAAAGGTCAGGATCATTTGATTCAAAACTACACCAAACGCATTCTTTGGAACAACACCATCTTTGCCTACTTTGCAAAATACTTGAAAGATCAACCACAATGGTGGGATGAATTGTATCCTGATAAGAATTTATAACCCATTATATCAAAAGAGATTGGCAATTGTCAATCTCTTTTTTTATACACAATTGTTTCGCGGAAGTTATTTTTTCCGGAGTATTGTATTCCTAAGTTGGGAATGGTCCTTTCTTTAGAATAGGAAGTTTCCCAATATAAGAATACTTCCATTTCTCATAGACAGAAACTAACACATTATCAATAATGATAAACTCTATTGATGCTTATGTGAATAATACTTACTTTTAAGAATCAAAAATTAAAAGAACAGAATATGTTAATAGTTATATCACCTGCCAAAACTTTAGATTTTGAATCTCAAGCAAAAACAGATATTCATTCTGAAGCAAACTTTACGAAAGATGCTGAACAATTGATAAAAATTCTTCGCAAACTTAAAGTTGATGAAATTGGAGATTTCATGGGCATTAGCCCTAAACTGGCTCAATTGAATTTTGAACGTTTTCATGAATGGCACTTGCCTTTTACTCCCGATAATGCCAAGCAAGCACTATTGGCCTTTAAAGGCGATGTATATACAGGAATTGATGCTGAAAACTTAAGCGATACAGACTTTGAAAATGCACAATCGCAATTGCGCATTCTTTCCGGTTTGTATGGGGTTTTAAAACCAATGGATTTAATACAGGCTTATCGCTTGGAGATGGGGAAAAAACTGGCAAATAAAAAAGGAAAAGACCTGTATGAATTTTGGGGAGATAAAATCACGAAATCCATTAACAAAGATTTAAAAGAATACGATCACCAGCACTTAATTAACCTGGCATCGAATGAGTATTATAAATCGATTAAGGCAAAACAAATAAAGGCCGAAATCATTACTCCTGCTTTTAAAGATTTGAAGAATGGACAATACAAAATGATCAGCTTCTTCGCTAAAAAAGCACGAGGATTAATGACTCGTTTCATTATTCAGAATGGAATAAACAATCCTGAAGACCTAAAAGCTTTTAATTTAGATGGATATATCTACAATCCTAACTTATCAAAAGATAATGCTCCGGTTTTCACTCGTGATCATTAAAGAAAATTTACATTATTAAAAAGAGTTTTAAGTCTTGTTTTTGCTCTCAATTTTTACTATGTTTAAGTGTAAGACAATCCGAGTATTAACCCCATAATCCTTCTGCATATGACCACTGAAAACTATGTTGTAAAGTATGGTAGTCTTCTAAAAGAAGAAACCCTTGAAGTTATAGATGATAAAATATTGCCTAATACCATTGTTCTTGAAGCGACAAATCCGTTTCCGGGATACTATGAGTATTATGATGGTTTTCAGAAAGATGTTCAGCCTCATTATATTTATTTGGTATTGGATAGAAGATACGATTTAGAAGAATTTACTCGAGCTACTCAAAAAATAATGAACTATTTCGAGGCCAAATTCCACGCTGCAATAGGTACGATTACCATTTATAATGATGTGCACTATGTAATACGTATCAGAAGACTTAACACATACGATCAAGTGAAGGAATTACAGGAATGTTATCAATCTGAAGGAATCATATTTAAGACAAATGGTTCTATTCCTCACAATTCTAAAGCCATGATTCAATTGGATAAGTTTTTTGCATTGGATATCATCGAAGATGGATACTTTAAAGATCATATTGAACCAAATCATGGATATTTTACCATCCCTGAAAAGCTAAACTGGAAGCAATTTGAGCAATTAACAAAGAAAGTGAAGTACAATATGGAGATGATTCATTTCGACGTTTCCCTGGGCTTTATTTATGATCATTTTAAAGCGATTGATATGATCAGGGTTTATGCCGAGAACCTAGATCTGGATTTAATGAAGAAAATCAGAGCTAAATACATTGAAAGAATAAAATATTGAATGTAGTAAATGAGTGAATGAGGATTGAGTAAAGAAGTAAAAATTATATTCGGTCAACCATTCAGATCTTGCTCTTTAGAATATAAAAAATGAGGTTTTCGATATTGAAAACCTCATTTTTCATGCAATATTTTATTAAAATACTGGTGATCGAACTGCTTTAATTCTTTTTCTTCTTTTCTTGGTAGTGGCAAGGGGAAAAGAGAACGAT
>NZ_JANQCD010000110.1 GCF_026672275.1 Marinifilum sp. D737
TAAGCAGTTATCATTTCAATTTTGGAGTCACCTCTCTACCATTCGGAATCGGGTGAAGACTCTCTCTCAATTATTAATTGTTCATTATTCACAAAGGAATGGTCTGGAAAAATCTTGAACATGTGAGGCCATAAGACTCAAAGGATAGCCCCGGAGGGGCGTAATCTTTATAGCCTTGGGTAAATGAGCAAAGCGAATGTAGCCCAAGGCATATGGTTCATGCAAAGGTCGTCGCAACTACATGCCCTGTTTAATGAAGATCGTTTACATGCGACGGAAAAAAATACAAAAAGTTGAATAGTCGAATAGTCGAATAGTCGAAAGGTAGAAAAGTTCAGGAAGTAGTGAACATCAGCAGTAAGCAGTTATCATTTCAATTTTGGAGTCACCTCTCTACCATTC
>NZ_JANQCD010000111.1 GCF_026672275.1 Marinifilum sp. D737
GCCGAACCACCCGTGGAAGTTATCGATTAGCGCATAAGTAATGGCATCTCCGTCGTTGTCCGCAACATGGGCGGTGATGTGTACCGGATCGTATGCAACGGCGCTCTCCGATATCTCGTTCGCTGCCAAATCGGTATCCGAAATGGTCTTGCCCGTTAAAACATCATCGGTATCCCCTGTCGTATCGTCCGTTACGGTAATCTCAAAGGTTCCCGTAGTGGAAGAGCCGTCGGCTGATGTAGCCGTTACTTCGATGCCTGCCTTGTGATTGGTCAGTAAACCTGACTCGTAATCAATGTTGCCTGCTACGCTTACAACACCCGTAGATGGATCTATCGTAAACCAGCCGTGGAAATCATCGCTTAGACTGTAAGTCACAGCATCGCCATCATTATCAAC
>NZ_JANQCD010000112.1 GCF_026672275.1 Marinifilum sp. D737
AACAGCCATTGCCGTCTGTTACCACTACTGAATAATTACCGCTTGTATTTACCGTGATGGTCTGACTTGTTGCTCCATTTGACCACAAATAGCTGGCGCCTGCATTTCCTGCATCCAAAGTGATTGTGCCACCAGCACAGGTTTCCTGGTCTGCGCCAAGATCCACAATAGGATTTGGATGAACACTTACATTTATATCATCTGTAGCTGAACAACCATTGGCATCTGTTACTACTACTGAATAGTTTCCTGAAGTTGATACTGTGATGGTCTGAGTGGTTGCTCCATTTGACCACAGGTAGCCTGCTCCTGCATTTCCTGCATCTAAAGTAATGCTTCCTCCTTCACAAGTTTCCTGATCTGTGCCAAGGTCTACAACAGGATTTGGATGAACCGTGA
>NZ_JANQCD010000113.1 GCF_026672275.1 Marinifilum sp. D737
GTTGATAATGATGGCGATGCTGTGACTTACAGTCTAAGCGATGATTTCCACGGCTGGTTTACGATAGATCCATCTACGGGTGTTGTAAGCGTAGCGGGCAACATCGATTACGAATCGAACCTTTTAACCAACGGAACAGCAAAAATAACCGTAACGGCTACCTCTGCTGACGGTTCATCGACCACCGGAGATTTTACCATCACTGTAACGGACGATACCACAACAGATACCGATGATGTTTTAACCGGCAAGACCATTTCAGATACCGACGCAGTAGCGAACGAGGTATCGGAGAGCGCCTCTACATACGATCCGGTACACATCACCGCCCATGTTGCGGACAACGACGGAGATGCCATTACTTATGCGCTAATCGATAACTTCCACGGGTGGTTC
>NZ_JANQCD010000114.1 GCF_026672275.1 Marinifilum sp. D737
ATTTCCATCCAAATCGGCCCAATCGACCATTGGTGAAAGTTGAGCTGCAGCACTTACTCCACAAGAAGTTTCTGTCATACAGCCTATCATTACTTTCATATCTAGAGCTTTGGCCAAATTCATCATTTTATGAGCTTCTCTCATTCCGGTACATTTCATTAATTTGATATTAATTCCTGAATAAGCTCCTTTTAATTTTGGAACATCAACCAAACGTTGAACTCCTTCATCGGCAATTGTTGGAAGCGGACTATGCTGTGTTAGCCAGGCCATGGTATCCAAATCATACTTATCCATTGGTTGTTCAACAAAAACAACTCCTTGTTCTTTCAACCAATGAATCTTATCCAATGCTTCATGCTTGTCTTTCCAACCCTGATTTACATC
>NZ_JANQCD010000115.1 GCF_026672275.1 Marinifilum sp. D737
CAGCGCCTTTAAGGAAAACGGACGCGTAGCATAACTGGATAGTGCACCACATTACGGCTGTGGAGGTTGGGGGTTCGACTCCCTCCGTGTTCACTTTAAAAGTCTTTCCTGGAGCAAAGGGGCTTCCACCCTTCCAGGTTAAGAAATCGTTACCCTTCATCCGGTAACGATTTTTAAATCTTTCTTTCTGAAAGAAGTCATCTTAGAAATGTTGATGACAAAAAAAATGCAATTTCATTTGCATAAATAATTTTTAAACTGCTATATTTGCAGCCTCTTTTTTAAGAGACCAACGGACGCGTAGCATAACTGGATAGTGCACCACATTACGGCTGTGGAGGTTGGGGGTTCGACTCCCTCCGTGTTCACTCTAAAAATCTTTCTTG
>NZ_JANQCD010000116.1 GCF_026672275.1 Marinifilum sp. D737
TCCATTGGTTGTTCAACAAAAACAACTCCTTGTTCTTTCAACCAATGAATCTTATCCAATGCTTCATGCTTGTCTTTCCAACCCTGATTTACATCTACACACAAAGGAATGTCGGTAACTTTTCTGATGGTATTGATCATTTCCTCATCAGTACCACGACCAATTTTCACCTTAAGTATTTTATATGGAGCAGCTTCTTTAACTTTCTCAGTTACTACTTCAGGTTTATCAATTCCAATGGTAAATGTGGTTAAGGGAGTATCTTCCTGATTGTATCCCCAAATCTTAAACCAAGGTTTATCCAATATCTTTCCAACCAGATCGTGCAAAGCGATATCCACAGAAGCTTTAGCTGCGCAATTACCTTCTGC
>NZ_JANQCD010000117.1 GCF_026672275.1 Marinifilum sp. D737
TCCATTGGTTGTTCAACAAAAACAACTCCTTGTTCTTTCAACCAATGAATCTTATCCAATGCTTCATGCTTGTCTTTCCAACCCTGATTTACATCAACACACAAAGGCACATTAGTGACTTTTCTTATCGTGTTGATCATTTCTTCATCATTGCCTCTTCCAATCTTAACTTTTAGTATTTTATAAGGCGACGCCTCTTTTACTTTTTCCACTACTACTTCCGGTTCATCAATTCCAATGGTAAAAGTGGTTAGTGGGGTATCTTCCTGATTGTAACCCCAAATCTTAAACCAAGGTTTATCCAATATCTTTCCAACCAGATCGTGCAAAGCGATATCCACAGAAGCTTTAGCTGCGCAATTACCTTCTGC
>NZ_JANQCD010000118.1 GCF_026672275.1 Marinifilum sp. D737
TTAAGCGCAAGTAGTAACGTAGAAGTTACAGCAGCTAGCATTACTTTTGATTTGGGTGGCGGAAGTTTTACTCTTGAATCCAACTCATTTGCTTTAAGTCTAAATTCTGCACCATCGCTAAACGCTGCGGGTTCGGCAACTGTAGATGCCAATTTTACGGTTTCATTTGATGACAATTCAGATTGGGAATCCAAGATATCAGAAGTATCTTACAATAGTACAGTACTAAGTTCGGGAACTGATTACGATATCGATGGAACAGCCAATACCATAACACTGAAGCCAGGTGGAGGAAATTCAGCTCTTCAAACAGCGGGAACGGCCAATTTGGTGGTAAAATCAGATACTTATGCTGATGC
>NZ_JANQCD010000119.1 GCF_026672275.1 Marinifilum sp. D737
GTATCTTCTACTTTCTTAAAATATATTTACTACCATGTACTGCGTATATATTTTACAGAGTCAACTGGATCAATCATACTACATTGGTTACACATCTAACATTGAAAATAGATTGACTTATCACAATCAAGGCAGATCAAGATATACCCGCAAAAAAATACCATGGGTACTGATGTACTCAGAAAAGTACAATTCCAAAAGAGATGCTTTAATTCGAGAAAAGTTCTTAAAAAAACAAAAAAGCCGAGTGTTCATCGAAGAGCTCATATCCTCTTCTAATTAGAATACATGCCAGTCATCCCGAGAATCGGGACGAGTTCGAGTCTCGTCCGGACCGCTGAAAAAA
>NZ_JANQCD010000011.1 GCF_026672275.1 Marinifilum sp. D737
CCGCTGTTTCCGCAGGTCTGTTGTTTATAGTTCTGTTGTTAAAATCTCACTTCTGTATCCAGCCGAGCCAAACCGCGGCATGCGCCAGAGACCTCTGGAAAAACGCTTAACTTATTACAAGTTAAGCGTTTTGTTTTTTATGCCTGACGGAATACCTGACGGATTGTTATTTTTGTTGAGAAGTTTTCATTTTAGCCTAGTTGTGCCTAACGTTTCGCGGGTATGGCGACGTGCCGCCTTTGCCGCAGTGTGGTTGTTTAGTGTTCTATCGTTCAAATTCTCACTTTTGTATCAAGACGAGCCAAACTGCGGCATGCGCTATGACCCGCTGTTACCGCCAGTTAATTTTGTCAATATTACTTTTCATTGAATTTGTAGCATTGTCAATAAGCTCTGAAAACTCTAAATATTGTTCTTTGAATTCATTTATTAAATTATTCAAATCAATAAATAAATGGGACAAATCCTTACCTTTTTCAGCAATCTCTTTTCCAAATTTATGCGTTCTGAATAGATTGGATGAAACTAAATATTTTTGATTTGGTCTGAGTATTTCATCATAAAATTTTTGCAATTCCCTTTTTCCGGAAATTTCGTTGTAAAACTTTATAATTGAATCATTTATTGTTATGTAATGAGTGCTTGTTTCGTAATCTTTAGTATTTTGTCTTTCATAATCAACAAATTGTGCAAGTGCATCCTGATATTGTTTAAATACATCAACTAACTGTTCTCTGTACTTTTTACTCTCATTAAGTGCATGATTATGATATGACTGAACATCTGAAATTAAATTGTCAATAAAATCAACTTGACTGACAATATTGGATAATTCCATTTTCATTTTTACCGAATCAAATAACTCTTTTGAATCAATATGTAATATTCGTCGAAAATCATTTGATAATATTTTTGGAGGTGTCAAGCGAATCCCACTGTCAATTGTAGTATTATTTGCGAGATCAGAATATGCAAATTTTATCCTTGGAGCAAAAGATGTAATAATATTATCTAAATGATGCTTTACAAATTCTCTGATCTTTTTCTTTTGTTTATACTTTCCAATTTCTTTTATTATTACATTCGAGATTATTCCCAAAGAAAAAACTAGAATAGTTGAAACAGTGGTAAATAGAGCATCGTTAGAGACAAACGTTAATAGATCATCCTTTTGTTGTGAAACTAAAATAGTCTGTCTTAAATCGTTAAAGTTGGATTTATTTTGAATTCTTAATGAATCAAGTCCATTGGCAATAACCGAATAATCCGCATTCACCTTGATTGAATCCATTTTCATTAGACGAGGCTTATTATTAATAATAATGGTGTCCATTTATTCTTCCTTTTAATTGGCGGTAACGGATGGCGCTATGTAACGTAGGCGCCTTAATTGATTTATGTTTTAAATTTTATAAAAAGGCAAGGTAGCCATTTTAGGATTACATTTAACTATAACTATTCTAAAATGGCTACCTTGCCGTTGCTGATTAAAAGCACTAAACCTTCGCAAACCCGCAGCCCGCCTATGTTATATGAGCGCGTGTTGTAAAGCGTTTTTTTATGATGATTTCACTTTATCTATCAAATATTCTAGTGTAGACTTTTTCCAGCACTTTGCAATAATTATTAGGCTAATAATCAGCCATATGATTGAGCCAATTAATAGCAATATAAAGAGAGCATTCCATACTTCCTTTGATAATCCTAAGTAATCATTGAAAGTTGCCGTTAATAAAGTAACCAAAACCGTAACAAAAATTGACAATGGAGTAATCCAAGATCTCATTTTATTTAAGTTACCTAAATATTTCAATAATATATTTTCAAGTTTGTCATGTGTAATTTCAATAAGGTCACTTTTTACATTTGACATCCTTTTGTCAACAAATTTGTTATGTTCTGTGTGTGTAGTAAAATTATTCTCCATTATCTCCTCCTTCCATTTCTTCTTTTGAAATCAGAGCATAAGCAGCATGTGGCGTTATGGCTCCACAATTAGCACAAGCGACAAGAACAATAGGAACACTTCCTTCATCATTTATATTATCACCTAAACTATCAAATAAATTATACCTTGAAAAACCATCAAACAAAAATTTTCGCCCTTCGCCACACCTTACACAAGGTCTGTTGACCCCTTTTTCATCTAAGGCTTTTTGTATGGCTTCTCTATTAAATTTATAGTCCATTTGTTATTTATATTATCAGTGGTTAATATTATTTACTTTCATTTTTAGCATAGTTGAAAACTACTAAACTTTAAATTTGGCATTCAACCGTAAATGCTTTACAACGGTCTTGCTAAGTTTTCGTGGGCGATTAAAAGAACCAACCCTTTTCAAACCGCGCGAAAGCAAGCCGCTTAATTTTGTTTATATTTTTTTGCAAACCAAATCTAGGTGGCTTGCTGGTGTTTATTAATTGAACTAAACTTTCGAATCGCTCATAACCGCCCATGAAATTTAGCTTTTGTTAGGCGTAGATTTTTACTTTGTCCTTCTTAAATGATGCGTAACTCCATTGTCAAAATCATAAAGATAAATTGCTTTTGGGGCAATACACACAATCATAAATTCCTTTTTCTTATTTAATAATAGTACTCCTCTTCTTTCAAAGTCTAATGTGTCAGCTACTAAGGTATTATTCTCAGAATCAACAATCTTCAGTTTTTTAATTTCTAAATCACCGCTTAGTTGCCACTCATTATTCAAATCCTTGTCAACAAATGCAAATTGACTTATAGTATCTGGCATCCAATGTCCATTAATTGAAGATTGTCCTGCAATTTGCCAGTATCCAATAGACTTTTCTTCTATTTTTGCATAATGAAGTGAGTCTGGTGTAATCAAGCAATCAATATTTTCAATTTTTTTAAAATTATTCCAAAATGATGAATTATTAGCAATCAATACGGTTGATTGTTTATTAACCAGCTCAGTAAAGTAAATCATTCCAAGTTCAGGGTAACAAGCAATTATTTCTTTATTTGAAGAATCATTATTAAATATTAGTCCTAAAAATATGACTTTATCAAATTCGCCTTCCTTATAAATCGTCGTGTCAGGTGAAATAACTAATTGATAGATGTCGGTTATTTTCACAGTATCATTTTCTAATTCCATTGGGGCTAAGAAATCAATGATTTTTCTTTGACAATCTTCGTTAAGATTGATTGATTTTGACAAATAATCAGCTTGGAAAGGAGACTGTGTTTCAGAATCTGTGCAACTCCAAAAAATCAATACTATTAATGCTACTATATAAATCCGCGTATTTTTAAAAATCATTTTACATTGTGTGTTTAGAATAACTTTGCGACTCGTTTAAATTTACGCCTAACGTATATGTTAGCTTAACTAGTTACGTTTATTTTTCTTATATCTTTTTACTCTATTACGTTTACATGTCTAATTTGCGGATGTAAACTTAATAAAGTTACAAATAGCAGTAATATACAATTGCTAAATAATAAAAAAGATGAGTTCTTAACTTTGTTTAGAACTCATCTAGATATGTTAAAGGCGAAATTCTATTCGCCTATATTGCTTTTTGTTGCATCATTCGTGTCTGTCCTGTTAGGTTAGGGATCGCCATTCTTTTTTACTACTTAATAAACTTATCTAGTAAATCTAAGTTCTTAAAATCATCTTTCTTTTTATCCCTCCAAAACTCTACAACTCCAACTCCCATACCTTTTACCAAATATGGTAAGAGAGGAGGATAAATCACAAGAGTTAGGGCATTACACATCTCTGCCATTAATAAAATATCCTCACGCTGATTATGAATAGTTTGATTATCTAGACTTATATTTTGAAATAAAGCTTCCAGTTCGTTCAATTTAATAGCTATTGATGCGACCTTTTCATGAAATTTCAATTCTTGAGTAAAGTTCTCACGCTTATATAAAGCATCCTCTCCATAATTCTCTTCTTCTTGTCTAATAACCGTTATCATAACATCCAAGCCTAAAGTGAAGGGTTTCAGGATGTTCCATATGTTTTTGGAGCTTTGTAACATCTCTCGATAGACATCTGGACTATTCTCATTAGATGTAAGTGTATCATCTCCACCAAATAATAACCAGTCCGCAGAAACATTAAATTCAGCTTTTAACACCTCTAATACTTTAGTACTAATGTCTCTTTTGCCTTGTTCTATCAACATTAAGGTTGATCGGGATACGTTTAACTTTTCAGCAAATTCATTTTGAGATAAATTTTTTTTAATTCTCAATTCCTTAAGGCGTTCAGCTACAGTCATTTTATGATTATTTCAAAAAATAAATTACAAAACAACTCAAAAAGAGTTGTTATATATTCATTAATTGTGTTGTTTTGTAATAGCGAATGAGTTTTAACGTTCGCGGTTTGTTTACTAATTCAATATTTAAAAATATGGAAAATCTTAATAAAATAAAAGAGCTTGGAACTAAGCTCCCAAGAGGAGCTAAGGTTAAAATTTCAAACAAGTGTGGTGTTTCTCGATCTCTTGTAACTCAATTCTTTAATGGTCAAAAACTACCATCTATAAAAACGGTAAAAAAAATTCTTGTAGCAACATGTGAAGTCGTGGAAGACTATAAGAAAGAATCACAAGCGGTAGATTTTATAGTGGATACTATAAAACTTTAGTGATTACAAAGCAACTCAACAAATACTACAACACAACACAAAGAATGACTGAAAAAATACTACAAGTCTCTGAAATGAATGCATCTGATCTAACAAAGCAGTTTCAATTACTAACAAAAAAATTGTCTGAGTTAGAACAATACATTAAGCCGGTAAAACAAGAAACCCTATTAAGTCCTAAAGATGTTATGGAGTGGCTTAAAATTACTCCTCCAACATTAAATGATTGGGCTAAAAAAGGCATATTAATCAGGTATAAACTAGGTAACCGAGCTTTTTATAAGAAAGAAGAAATAATTAAGAGTTTAGATGGTTCGAAATATTCAGATAGGCTATGATTACATTTTCAAATAGATCCAATACAGTTTTTCGAATCTTGTTTTTAATATTGGCTATGGGGGCTTTAATAGGAGTTTTCTATGGAGCTTATTTTCACATATTTTCTTGCCTTGCATTTGCAAGCGTATTTGTGATTTCTGCACCAGAAAGAAAGATGAAAAAGAAGCCTGTAAAAAACTACACTAAAGAAGCTTATATCTTTAAAGCAAGTATAGCACGCTAATAAAAATAGGTACAGATACACCACTTTTTATGCCTGAAAATCTCAGGAAAATTCCACTCTGGATAATAGTACACGCGTAAACTTTTGGTACGCATACACCATTTTTCCGAACAATTAAATAACTGCTTTTTTATCCTATTTCTTACCCGTGATAGATTGTATCATTATAGAGCTTACTGACTTTGATATCGGCCTTTGGATGAATAACCCAAAGCTGAAATTCAATGTGTTGACTTCGGTTGATACAGGTGAGTTAATTGGCAGTAAAAAAGCATATTACAATGGTTTGGAGTTTACCATAGAACCCAAAGGAAAAGTAAAAATCAAAGGATCTATACACAAGTACTACAATGAAGGATTACATAATGGAGATCGCTTTTCATTTGATGATTTTCTAAAGGCAGTTAGCCTCCTTTCTGAGTTTGGAGTTATACCAGATAAGGCCATGCTAAGAGGTTTTGAAATTGGTCTGAATCTGGATACTGCTAAATCAAAAATAGACACTAAAGTCTTTTTGGATAGTATTTTATATTGTCGTGGTGTAGAAGGTGCAGACATGGAAATAAACGGTAAAAGCGGTTACGGGTATCGTTATAAAACTACCAATACCACCTATAAGTTCTATGATAAGATGGAACAAGCTTGTTTGCAGTCGGAAAGATTACGCATAGAAACCAAGTTTACTAAGATGAGAGCTGTTGAAAGTTTTCATATAAGAACATTGGCTGATTTAATGAATAAAGAAAAACTTAGCAAGTTGATAGCTGCTAAATATCTAAGGTTCATTGATGAAACGATTTTCTTTGAATGGAATCAAATCAAGACGCCCCGTAGACTTCCTAAGAAATACAAAGACAAATTTAGGGATTTAAGAAACCCTGATTGGTGGATAAAGGATGAAAGGTGCAGGAAAGAGAGAAATCAGAACAAAAAACTACTGGAAAAACTTATAGATAAGTATGCTAAACGCAATATTAAAAACATTCTGAAAGACCTTATTTTATTGGAGCTTCAAGAGTTTTCACGCAGTAAAAAAGGTTACAGATACACCGAATTTGAAAGTCTTTTCTTTCCATCTATAAATAATACAAAAAACGCAGAAAAAAAGGTAACGAATACACCATGTATTGTATGGTGCGAATCAACCGACCAAGGGGAGGTAAAAAAAGAGAAAATATATTGTGAGGTATGTGGAAAAGAAATAACACACCAGAGAAAAGGTTCTAGATATTGTTCCCACAATAGAAAGTGCAGGGATACGGCCTATAACCTTAAAATTTCAGAGAAGAGAAAAAACAAAAGACTTAAGCAGGAAAAAGAGATTACCAAAATTATAAAGGAAATAGGTAGCCAGTTACAGCTTGTTAGAACTACCAACCCCAAAAGCAAAAGAAATCATCCAAGAGGAAAACCAATGAGAAGAACCTCAATAGTTGTTTCAGCCAATGGAAGAAAAAGATACTTCCACGGATCAGCAGCAAGGTACTTTATTCAGGAATTTGAAAAGAAGGCAGAAACAAATGATATCAACCCTAAAAATAAATTAAAAAGAGCATGAGTACAGATAAGAAAGTCTACAAGTATGCCAGAGTATCAACCACAGGACAGAATGAAGACAGACAGGTTGATGGACTAAAAGACATTAAAGGTGAATTGGTCATAGATAAGTATTCAGGCATGATGCCATTTGCAGAAAGACCAAGTGGAAAGATTATTATTGATGCAGTTCGAAAAGATAAGATTTCCGAATTGGTTGTCTATGACTTTGATCGACTGGGTAGAAGTGTTCCTGATGTTTTAAAAACACTGGAATTGATGAAAGAAAATCAGGTAACGGTTACCATTTACAAAATGGGAATGAAAAGCTATATCGATGGTCATTACAACCAAATGTTTGATTTCATGTCGGCCCTAATGGTATTGGCTGCAAAAATGGAGTATGACAGAATCAAGGACAGACAAGCTGAAGGTATAGCCATAGCAAAAGCCAAAGGAGTTTATAAGCTTCATGCTGGAAAAGGAAAAATGACAAAAGAGCAATACGAAAAGCAGCATGCTGATATTATTGAACTTTTAGGTGATGGGAAATCCATTCGGAATATTGCCAAATTGGTAAAAAAATCAGTCACTACGGTTCAACGAGTGAAAAAGCATATCGAGACACAAAAAACGTATTCAAATTAGGCTCACCACAATGAATACACAAAACAGGACAATTTTGACCCTATTAGGTGTGTATTCCTATATAACCTAAAGGGTATACGCTAAAATGAATACAAAAATAAAATCAGATCAAAAAAGTAAACTATACAAAATGAATAAGGAAAAAAATACACTAAAAGCAAAAGAAAATATTATTGATATACTTGAAACCATTGTTACTGCAAACCGTGTATTTGAAAACATTGAAAATGTAACTGGATGTTGCGATTTAATAGGTTCAGTTAACGCTTGGGTTTCTATTGTTTTTTTAATGGGTCTTGATCTCGATTCAAATAGTATTAGAGATGATGAACTTCTAGATAAATACACTGAAATATTTGAAAAAGGTTGTGAGTCTAAGATATCTAGTGCGGATGCTGCTCGTTTAATTTTTTCCAAAACAGAAACGGAGGTATATGGGGATTTGAAAAAACGTCCTCAGTTAAAATCTATTGCTGCTTAAGACAGATTAATTAAAAAATCACTATGAATAAATATGAAATGATAGAAGCCAATTATATCGCTTTGGTTTTATTTGATGCTACTAATGTTTGTATGAGTGTTGCTGAATGTGCAGAATTTCTTGGTGTTCATGAGAAAACTGTAAAAAATAGAATCTACACAAAGGATAAAACGAAAAAAATAGAGGCTAAACGATACGGAAAGGGTTATAGTATTCCGAAAGCTCAATTTATAAAAGAGATAGTTGAAAAATTCAAAAAAGATGAAGGAGAATGGTACAATACCAAACTATTAGGAAAACCAGAGAGATTGTTCTAAAATTATAATTCTATTCGAGAAGAACCTTTTAAATGTGCCCATTAGTTTAAATTACTGATGGGCATATTTGTTTATTAGATGTATTGAATGCTAGGATTATTTGGATAGAATTTTCAAATAAAACAGGAAATTGGTGTGTATTTCAAATGGCTTGTAAGGGGTATTAATCCGCTTATACAGCATTATACCTAGATAAAATTAGGCTTAAGTGTGGTTAATCCTATGTATTATAGTAAGTTCTAATATAAATATCTGGTAATTATCTATGTATTCCGATTACCACCTTTACATGGTATAAATAGGTTATATCAATAGAGTAATATATGCGTAAAAACAATGTAAATGTATTGATAGTCAGTTATGAAGTTGTTTTTTAGTGCTGTGTTGTTTCAACTATATGTGGTAGGTTAGCCAGTATCTACTGCATAAACAGGCTTGATAGTTTACTTTGCTATGGTTAAAGTCTTGAAAACATGGGAAAAGTGCAAATATGATCATTTAGCAATTACCAACTTATCCCGCTTACCCCCTTTACATGATGTTATTGGATGTTTCAGAAGTGTAATATGCGCTTATTGATAATGTAAAGTTTTTGAAAATCAGTTGTAAAGATGGAATTTGCAATGCTATTATACCTATATTTTGATTTGCAATAAAAGGTAGATTATATAGGATATATGGTATAGGCTAGCTTGATAGGTAACTTTGGTATTGTTAAAGGCTTGAAAATAAATCAAAAGTATCAATGTGGCTATCTGTCAGTTACCAATTTATCCCGTTTACCACCTTTAAGTAATATTATTGCATGATCCAGAAGTATTATATATACTTATTAATAATGTGTAATAACTAATAATCAACCGCATGGTTTATTTTGTCTTAATAAAAATTATCATTCGATCCAATAATAATTTTATGATGCTAATATATTTCGTAATCAATCTTTTAATTTTATAAATCAAGTTTGCTGAAGTATTATTCAATAAAATTATTGGATAAGTATCTACATTCTTGGATAAAGCAAACCAATAAAAGATACTCTTAAGGATGTATTTTTTTTGGGGGGGAGAGTTTGAGATATTTGGCAGCAGAATATAAGATAAAATAGGTTTTAACTACATAGTTAATTAAATTATTCCATGGTACTAATAAAAACAATGAAGAGATACATTAAAGAGGTTATTTTTATTATAATATGGTCTGTGATTTTCATGAAATTATTTGTTGTAGATGTTGAAAGACAATTTATTGAATATTACTTTATGGAGTTTAAACCATATTTTGCTTATAGAGTATTTTTTTACTCACTTATTTTGATTGTATGTTGGTATATCATTGGAAATAAGAGGTTCTTTAAGAATTTGGGTTATTTAGTTTTCTACCCAATTATCTTGCTATTATGGAAAGTACCAAAAATATTTTTCTGGCAAATACCAAAAATCTTATACAAGAGCAAAAGTTGGCTTTTAATCTATGCCTATATAAACTCTTGGATAAATCATTTTTGGCAGTTGAAATACAATATATTGCGATTTCTACTGCTTATGGTTTCATTAATTTTGATCTTTAAATCAAATAATGTAATTATCCTTTATGTTGTTAACTTTTTTATATTAGGATTATTAATTAGTCTGCTTGTTGATAAGTTCAAAACAGCATTTCAACCATTAAGACTATTTAAATTAAACCTAGAGTTATCAAATCTAAAGGACAAGGAAAAATATAATGTAGCTTCTAAGTTTATCGATAATTTGAAAGAAACAGAAGATGTTGAAAATTTAGATGAAGAAGATTCTACTAAAAATGAATTATCTGTTGAAAAAAAGCAAAAAGAAAATATAGAGCAAATTATTCTAATAAAGTCGATATTTTCTTTTGTAACAATACGAATGAAAGATTTCCTGAGTAGGAAAACTTATATTGTTGTGTTTTTCCTAAAAATACTTGTGGCTTTTTTAAATGCTTGGTTTCTAATTTCGTTACTCAATTATGGAGCATATAAAATTTCTGAATCAAACTTCGCTGTAAATAACGCTCCAAACTTTTTTGACTTTGTTTATTATACGTTTCATTCGATGCTACATGGCACAATACCTCATATAGTACCATCTGGCGTACTAGGAAAAGTTTTAGATATACTGGCTCCTTTTACTGGATTACTTCTAACCGGTACATTGCTGACGGTTTTCTTTACTGTCAAAACAGACAAGTACAAAGAAAACCTTGCAGAAATAATTGGTTTCACCGAAACCCAACTTTCTCAGTTTGAAAATGTCCTTATAGAAAAATATAACTTCACATTAAGTCAAGCTGTTAAGTTTTTAGAGTCCAAGAAAAGTTATGTGTGCATTATTGTAAAAGAATTGGATAAGATTGAATAGCTAATTTTTTTTGATATCGAATTAGATTGTTTGCCTATTAATTAGGTTTAAATGGATGTTGAATTTAGAAATATGAAGATCGATTTTTACAATCATCTTTCATCACCTCAACACAGTGCTATACTAGTAGGATTAAAATCAATATACAGGTTTAAATGTAATATAAATGAACGAAGAAGATATAAGAGGTAGGATATTATTACCATTTCTATATGATCTTGGCTTTGATAATTCTGAAATTTTCTTAGAAAAATCATTCACAATTAGATTAGGAAAATCTTGTCATAAAATAAGTGGAAGGTCAGACATTCTATGCAAGAGAAATGGCAAAAATTTGTTCATTATTGAGTTGAAAAATGATTCTATCACTATTAGTCAAAAAGATATTGATCAAGGAATTTCATATGCCAGATTACTTGAAGATAATATAGCACCTTTTACCATTATAACGAATGGTAAAATAACAAGGATTTTTGATTCTATAACAAAAAAAGAATTAATAGGTAGTAATATTTCAGAGCAATCAACATATTGGCAAAACGAGTCCACACTTTCAACAGATATAGACCTTAGAATTAGATTTGAAGCACTTAAAAATTTCGTGTCATTTTCGCCAGAAAATCTAAAACAATTTTGCGAAATGCAGGTGCGAGATAGAATGGGACCGATTATTGGAAATATTGATGACCCATTATCAAAATTTATAAAAGAACTACACATCCAAAGGCAAGATTTACAAGATAATTTTAACAAATTCATTAATTCAGATGCATCTATTTTTAGTATAGTTGGTTCAGCAGGCGTTGGTAAAACAAGCGCAATGTGTTCATTAGCACTTCAAAGGTTAAATCATGATTTTGTATTTTTTTACAATGCTGCTATAATTAATAAATCGCCTTTAGAGCATATCTCTCAGGATCTCAATGGAGTTTTTTCAAGTAAAAGTGAAAGTAGTTTAGTATTGAAGAAACTTAATGAATTTGGACGGTTTGTAAATAAACGAGTATTAGTTTTCATTGATGCTATTGATGAAAGTGTTGATTCAAATATATCTTTAGAATTAAGTGAAATAGCTTTTGCAATTAGGAATTTCAGTAAAATTAAAATATGTATTAGCTGTAAATCGACTATTTGGAAGAACATTTTAACTATAAATGGTAATTGTACTCATTTATTTGAAGAGTTAAATAAATTTCATGACTTAATTGGCTCTTTAGACAATACCCCTGGATTTTTATTAAAAGATTTCAGAACTGATGAGCTTAAAGGGATTATTCCATTGTATCAAAAGGCTTTCGGCTTTAAAGGATGTATTTCCGAAACATTATTAAATGAATTAAGAAATGGATTCTTTTTGCGAATTTTCAGTGAAGTGTATTGTAATAAGCTAATCCCGCAAAAAATAGATGATAAAGATTTAATAAAAAGGTACATTAATCAATCTCTTGAAAAAACAAAAATAGGGGTCACCACTGGCTTGAGAATTCTTTCAAAAATTGGATATATATTGATAAATCATAAATACCATGAATGGGAATCTTTTAAGGATGAAGGTTTGGAAGTAGAAAACCTACTGGACAATCTAAACTTTTCAATTGATGAAGTATTACCAGAGGATTTATTTGATAGAAACATTCTAATAAAATCTAATAAGGAAGATTCTTATAATATATCATTTTATTATTCCAAGATTCGTGATTACGTAATCTGTTTTCATTCATTTAAATTAAATCAACTCAATAACGAAGAATTTTATAAATTACTTCCAAAGTTTTACGAGAACCACATTGGACAAAGTGCTCTTTCGTTTTATATGGAAAATGCAAATATTACACACAGAGACACTTTAGTCAAATATAAAAAAGATAAAGCTCTACAATATGTAAATGGTTATAATTCTTACTTAGATTTTAATTTCAGTAAGATTAAAGAGAAGTTTAACCCTAATACTAAGGGTGATATAGGTATTTTGCTTCCAAAAGATCTTTTGGAAAAAGATGGTTATGCCCTTTTTCCTATGAATTCCGATTCTGAGAGTAAAATAGAATATGAGAACTTATTGAATCCTTTTTCCTCACCTTATGATGAGAACAGAATTATTCAAAAAGGAGTGAAAAGAGTTCATAGTAGTAATATTTCAATAATGGTTTATGATCAAGATAAAATCATTAATAAGAATATATTTAAACAATTAAGAGAAATAATCCAAAAAGGAAAACTTAATGTATATAATTCTGATATTCTCTTAAAAGAACAGGTGGCAACAATACTTTATTATTATTATAAAAAATTAGATTATAATTTTAAATTAAAGGATTTTAATTTACCAAGATACGTATATATCTATCCAATTGATTTAAAGGAATTATGGGGTAGAATCTATAAATTTAGAGCTTTTGAATACTATAAAAGAAAAGAACGAGATTCAAGTACTATTACCCAAAAAGTACATGAAGCAATTACAACAAATTTGAACATACCTAAATTAAATATTACTGGCGATTTTCCTCCTTTTGAAGAGTTGTATAAAATAGTAAATATTCTACTTGAAAAGGGGTATGATGTTATAGAAAAACATCATCTTCCATACCCTGACAAGTCAGTAGATGAAGCCAAAGAAATTCAGGCTCAAAATTATAAAAATAGTTATGAGAGAATCAGGAGTGTACAATACAGTGAAGAACAAGCTAAGCTCTATATTAGGGAATTTTTTAAGCTATTAGAAATATGTTATAAAGATTTTGTTGAGTGGTGCTTTCCTAAAATGAAAGATGAGTTTTTATTTTATAATACTATACCACATGAGTATATCTTTTATATGAAAAATAAAGATGTACTTGATTTAGGTTGTTTTGGATACCGCCATTCTAATACTGAAAAATTTGATGTTACTTTCAGAGAGTATGATAAAGATACTCATAACTTAGCCTTTAAAGTTGAAAAACTAACTTCATTACATGGATTTTCACTTGATAAAATTCTACATAACGACTATAACAATAGAATAAAGGCAATAGATGGGATCAATACCCCACGAGTCGATGATTTTTGTGTTATGAGGAATTGGATTTATCGAATTCTTAAGAATGATATGAGAAAGCTTTTTAAAGAAAATGGTGAGAATATATAAGATGAAGAATAACATAATGATAATGAATTTAGATACGGAATGACATCAGAACAAGCAACAATAATTAGTTCAGCTTTAAGTGCAATTATTGCATTAACTGTAGTTTTTATTAACAAACAATACGAAAAAGGAAAGCAAAAGAAAGAAAAGTACGATGCCTTTAAAAAGTATGCAAATCCAATAATTTCTGCTTCTGAACAATTAGCTTGGAGATTAAAAGAAATCTTGGAATTCCAGGGTGCATATTTACTACCTAATGCACCACCGAATGTTTTTTTTAAATATAAATTTGATAGTACAGTTTACCGGCTCTGTTCTCTATTAGGTTGGATACAGGCAGCTAGGAAAGAACAATCATATTTTGAAGGTTTTAAAATTCATCACCATAAAGAAATTCAACTTGCAATTATAGATTTTCAAAAAAAACTAGCTGATGGCTCCCATATTGAAGTATCAATTTTAGATGATCTTGTAAAGCTTTATAATTTGAAACCTGTGAATTTGTCAGAAAATGATCGTGCATTACTTGGAGTTGAATTAGAAAAAATAATATTCAAATATATACCTAATAGCATTAAGAGGGATGCGAGTTTACTTAAGATTGATAAGCAAATAAATATGGTAAAAGAAATATTAGATCATATTTGCTATAAAACTAAACAATCTACAATCGAGGAAAAAGTTATTCGTGAGAAAATTGCTACTGCGATTAATGAAATTTCAAGGGAGTTTTGTTGGATCTATCGTGATTGGCAAACTGCGATTGGAGATGTAATGATTGAAGAAATTAATGGTGCTAATAGGAGGTTTGATATCATTGGTTTTGCGGAATTTCAAAATATTCATAGTACTAATAACTGGTTGAAAAAAGTGGATGGACTCTTTGCTTCTCTTGACGTATCGGTGAACGATAGATTTGATTCTCGTGTTCAACAGTTAAAGCAAGTATATTCTTCAATAATACACCTTATTGAAGTATTAAAAAAATTGATTAGCAAGCAGGAGACAATCCCAATGGATAGTTTTATGAAATTAAAGGCTTTTAATAGTAAAATTAATAATCAATCCGAAGTAGAATATACCAAGACTTTTTAGTAACCAGTATTTAATAAATGGGTTAGGTAGTTTCTGGCTGCAAATTGTTGTTTTTTTTTACAATCTTGAGCCTGCACTCTCTTGCAGGAATTTAACAGGTTTTATGCACTAAATATATTTAATGTTGATGAAAAAATTATATCACTATACAAGTATTAATAATTTGGCATTAATACTAAAGTCAGGATCTATTAGGTTTGGGAGGCTTGATTACGTTAATGATCCAACAGAGGGAAAGTCGGATGATTTTCATTCTCTATCATCTTATATTTTCATTTCATGCTGGACTGAAAATGAAGAGGAGAATTTAGCATTATGGAACATGTATACTCCCGATATGAATGGTGTTCGTATCGAATTAGAAATACCGTTATTTGAATCTTACAAAGTTGGTGAAACTGAAAATCTATTATTTAGCAAAAGTGAATTTTTGAATGAACAGGATGGTTATTTTATTGTTGGAGGATTAAATGAACCTTATAGAATTGAGTATACTGATGATATTAAATTACTTCAACCATCAATTCGAAATACAACAGGCTTACACGTAGAAAGTTTAGCAAAATGTAAAAGAAGTATATGGAAAGTTGAACAGGAATGTAGATATAGACTCGACATCTACCCTGTCGATAAAACAATACAAAGTGAATATTTTCCTGATCGATATCAACATTTAATAGATAATCAAACACCACCTCCAATTGAAGGATATATGGTTAAAATAAAGGATGAATCGTTTAGAAAAATGAAAATACGTTTTAGCCCAAAGCTTAAAAATGGTGATAAAGAAATTGTTCATGCTTTAGTGAATACTTATAATGGAAGTGCTACTATTCAAGAAAGTAGTTTGAAAGGGCTCATTCGATAAGATTTATAGAAGGATCATAGCTACTAAATGAATGGATGTAATACATGAAAATCCATAATTTCCTAAATGTCAGAGGGGGAGTAAATGAGGTTAATCCACTCAAACACATCTTCTACAACGCCCATAAATTCAGCTAATTAGAAAGAAAAACAAGGTTCTGGTGAGACTTACACCTAATACCTACGAAAATCTTATTGTGGAATTATCATTTCGTATTTGAAAATCTCCAATAGAATAATAATTCAATTAAAGAAAATTCTAAATCGGCAACAAAAACGGCAACACTAAAAAAACAAAAAACCCGCAACTACTTAGTAGTTACGGGTTTTATTCGAATTTTCCTGAGGTCTCTGGCGGATTCGAACCGCCGTAGACGGTTTTGCAGACCGCTGCCTAGCCACTCGGCCAAGAGACCCTATCTCCCTTAAAGGCGTTGCAAAGATATAAATTTCTGTTTTACCTATGCAAACTTTTTGCTAGCTTTTGTAACAAAATTTTTACACCCAAAATGCAAAGTTAGCATTATCAATAGCTTAACGGCTTAGTGTTAGGCTAACTTTTTCTATTTGTCCCCCCATTGGCGGGTTCATTTTCGATACTTTTACTGTTGCATGCTGCAATTCCGGGAAGTTTTCGTACAACATATCCAAAATTCGCTGGCAAACATGCTCCAACAAATGTGATTTAATTTGCAGTTGCTCCTTAATTTTTTCGTAGGCACGCTGGTAGTTCAAGGCATCGCCAATGCAATCGCTTTGTGCAGCCTTTGTTTCATCGTACTCCATGCGTACATACACGGTAAACTTGTTCCCTACAATCTGCTCCTCTTTAAAACATCCGTGATAGGCATAAAACTCCATGCCTTCCAATTCGATAATTCCCATCTCTGTTTGTTGTTGATATTCTGGGGCGAAATTAAAGAAAATCTTAGAAGTACAAAAAAGCTAGCAGTATTCAGCTATCAGCAATCAGCAGTCAGCTATCAGCAAATACTTCGTTTAATCCTCATTTACTCATTCACTAATTACCAAAATCACAAAAAAAACGTACTTTTGTTTTTTCGTTTTCAAAGAGGTACAGATGTAAAGATTTATTGTAAATTTATGTTTGTGCGTTTCAGAAACGAAAAGCAAGGCAGGATTCAATCGAATCCGAGGCAAATCATTGTATCATTTTAAATTGAAAAACATGGATAACAAAACTGTAAAGGAAGAGAGTGCTAACGAAAAATCTCTGAATTTTATCCAACAGATCATCGAGGAAGATCTGCAAAACAATGTAAATGATGGAAGAGTACACACCCGATTCCCACCAGAACCAAATGGGTATCTTCACATCGGTCATGCAAAGGCAATTTGCCTAAACTTTAGCCTTGCCCAACAATACCAGGGAAAATGTAATTTACGATTCGACGATACCAACCCGGTTAAGGAAGATACAGAGTATGTTGATTCTATTATGGAAGACATCAAATGGTTGGGTTTCGAATGGGAAGGTGAACCACATTATACTTCTGATTATTTCGATCAGTTATACGATTGGGCAGTTCAGTTAATCAAAGATGGCAAAGCCTATGTTGATGATCAGACTGCTGAGCAAATTGCAGAGCAAAAAGGAAGTCCAACGGTTCCGGGAACCGAAAGTCCTTTCCGTAACCGTAGCGTTGAGGAAAACCTTGATTTGTTCGCAAGAATGAAGAATGGTGAATACAAGGATGGAGAAAAAGTATTGCGTGCTAAAATCGATATGGCTTCACCAAACATGCACATGCGCGATCCGTTGATGTATCGTATTTTGCATGCGAATCATCACCGTACTGGCGACAAGTGGTGCATTTACCCAATGTACGACTATGCTCATGGCGAGTCGGATTATATCGAGGGAATTACCCACTCTATTTGTACATTGGAATTCGAAGTTCACCGTCCGCTTTACGAATGGTTTATCGATAACATTACTGATACAGAATACAGACCTAAGCAGCGCGAATTTGCCCGCTTAAACTTAAGCTACACGGTAATGAGTAAGCGTAAGTTATTGGAATTGGTTACCGATGGTCATGTAAATGGATGGGACGATCCACGAATGCCAACCGTTTCTGGTTTGCGTCGTAGAGGTTACACTCCTGCTGCTATTCGCAATTTTGCCGATACCATTGGTGTAGCAAAACGTAACAATGTTATTGATGTTTCTTTACTGGAGTTCTGTGTTCGCGAAGACTTGAACAAAACTGCAACTCGTGTAATGGGTGTGTTGGATCCGGTAAAATTGGTAATCACCAACTATGCCGAGGGCGAAGAAGAGTTGTTGACCATTGATAACAATCCGGAAGATGAGAATGCCGGAACTCGCGAAATTCCATTCTCGCGCGAATTGTATATCGAGCGCAACGACTTTATGGAGGATGCTCCTAAGAAATTCTTCCGTATGACTCCGGGTCGCGAGGTACGTTTAAAGGCTGCTTACATCGTAATGTGTGAGAAAGCGGTGTATGATGCTGATGGAAACATCACCGAAATTCACTGTACTTACGATCCTAAATCGAAGAGTGGTAGCGGAACCGAAGAGAGCAAGCGTAAAGTAAAAGGTACACTTCACTGGGTATCTGCAAAACATGCTGCTAAGGCTGAAGTTCGCGTTTACGATCGTTTGTTTAACGACGAAGCTCCTGACGGACACAAGGACAAAGATTTCAAGGATTTCATCAATCCTGATTCATTGGAGATTTTGAAAGACTGTTACGTTGAGCCATGCTTGAAAGATGCCAAGGCTGAAGATCACTTCCAGTTTACACGCTTGGGATACTTCTCGGTTGATAAGGATACCAATGCTGATCAATTGATCTTTAACCGTACTGTATCCTTGAAAGATTCTTGGGCAAAAGCGCAGAAGAAGAAATAATTTTTAGCTGTTAGCCAGATAAAATACAAACCTGTTAGGATGTAGAATCCTGACAGGTTTTTTTATGAATTAGCTTTTTTTGGTATTCCGACTATAGTTCGGCTTACCAATATTCTTTTGCAATAAAAATCTAAAATATTGAGAACCTCACTCAAAGTGAGAATCTCAAAACAAAATACTTAAACCTGTTGGGATTTTCCTGGCTGTTTTTTTATAATGATATGTCTGGAGTTCCCCGGGTTGAAACCCGTGATAATTGATATTTGTATAAATTCGAGTTGACAATTTACAACACCCCACTAGATAAAATTCTTTCGGGATATCCATAAATTAATACAAAATCCCAATCTATTGCTATGGGTTTTAACCCACGGATATCAAAAGCAAATGATCTCAATTATATATTTATAATATTTTTGTTTTGTTCATAAAGAACTCTTTTTCTAATTTTGCCGCCCTCATTATTTAAAATCACATCAAATGCAAAAAATACAATTCCCGGTGAACTTTGAATTCAAAGTTTCTACCATTGCCAACGACTTTACGGCTACCGATGCCGATGGCAAAACATTAGCTTACGTCCGCCAGAAAATGTTCAAGCTTAAAGAGGACATTCAAATTTATAGTGACGAAAGCCGCACAAAACAAAACTATAGCATTAAAGCCGACAAGTGGTTAGATTTTTCTACTGCCTATAAGTTCCTGGATGAAGATCAAAAAGAATTTGGTAAGGTAGTTCGCAAGGGCTGGAAATCCATTTGGAAAGCAGAATACAAAATATTTAACGGAAGCGAACAAGAGAAATACAATATTCGCGAAGAAAATGGCTGGATCAAAGTATTGGATTCAATTCTATCGCAAGTTCCTGTATTGGGAATTCTTACGGGTTACCTTTTCAATCCATCCTACATTGTAAAAGATCAGGATGAACAAGAAATTATTCGCTTGAAAAAGATGCCTTCCTTCTTTGGTCGTAGATTCGAATTGACAAAATTGGGTGAGATGAACGAGGAAGATAATGACAGAATCATGTTGAGTCTTATGATGATGATTCTTTTGGAAAGACGCAGAGGCTAACACACATTAAAAGAAAAGGGCTGCCAATTAATAATCGACAGCCCTTTTTATATCTAAAATCAATGATTTATTTTTTGATATTCTCCATTGCAAAATCCAAACGAGCAATGCTTTCTTCTTTTCCAAGAATTTCGATAATATCGAACATGTGAGGGCCTTTACCTGCACCTACCATAGCCAAGCGGAATGGGTTCATCACTTTTCCAAAGCCTATTTCCTTTGAGGTGATCCATTCTTTAACTACTTCCTCTGTATTTGCTGATGAGAAATCTTCGATGCCTTCTAAAATGCCTTTTAATTCGGTCATCAATTCAGGAGTATCCGCTTTCCATCCTTTTTTCACAGTTTTGGCGTCGTACTCTTTTGGAGCTTCGAAGAAGAAGTTCACCTGATCCCAAAGTTCAGCAATAAAATCTACACGATCTTTCACCATTCCGCATACACGGTTCACAACAGCTTGATCAGCTTCAATCTCTTTTGCTGTTAATACCTCTTTGGTAAATAGGCTACCAATCTCCTCATCTGATTTGTTTACCAGGTATTGGCGATTGTACCATTTGGTTTTCTCCGGATCAAACTTCGCTCCTGATTTATTAACTCTCTCCAATGAGAATGCTTGCGAAAGCTCCTCCATTGAGAAGATTTCCTGCTCAGTTCCCGGGTTCCAACCCAAGAAAGCCAACATGTTTACGAAAGCTTCCGGGAAATATCCATCCTCGCGGTATCCTGAAGAAATGTCATTGCTTTTCGGATCGGTCCACAACAATGGAAACACTGGGAAACCTAACTTATCGCCATCACGCTTGCTTAATTTTCCTTTACCAACTGGTTTTAAAATTAACGGCAAGTGTGCGAATTTAGGCATGTCTTCAGCCCATCCTAGTTGTCTGTAAAGCAACACGTGCAATGGCATTGATGGCAACCACTCTTCACCACGAATTACGTGAGAAATCTTCATCAAGTAGTCATCTACCACATTTGCCAGGTGGTAAGTTGGCATTCCATCCGACTTGAACAATACTTTATCATCCAAAGTAGAGGTATTGAAAACAACATGTCCACGAATTTCATCATCCATGTGTAATTCTTCGCCAACTGGCATTTTAAAACGAACTACATACGCTTCACCCGCTTCAATTTTTCTTTGAACCTCTTCGGCAGGCAATGCCAATGAGTTGTTCAAATTTTCACGAGTTTCGTGATTGTATATAAAAGTCTTCTTTTCTTCTTCGCATTTCTTACGGATAGCATCCAACTCCTCAGGAGTATCAAATGCATAATAAGCATCACCCGAAGCAATCAACTTATCGGCATACTCACGATACATTGGCTTACGTTCCGACTGACGATAAGGGCCATATTCTCCACCTACGGTAGCTCCTTCGTCAATTGTAATTCCGCACCATTTTAGCGCTTCTACAATATAATCTTCAGCTCCTGGAACATATCTTGTTTGATCGGTATCCTCGATACGCAACAAAAATTCACCATCGTGCTTTCTCGCAAATAAATAGTTAAATAAGGCTGTTCTTACACCACCCATATGCAACGGTCCGGTCGGACTTGGTGCAAATCGAACTCTGACTTTCTTTTCGCTCATTTTTATATCCGTTAATTTCGCTGCAAAGATAAGAAAATGGAAAAAGAAATTTTTGTAGAAAATTAAGAAACTGCTTAAAATTAAATAAATCGAGCAATCACATCCTTTAGGCCGTTAATATCAATAGGTTTTGTCACAAAATCATCGCAGCCGGCAGCCATAATCTCTTCGTATGCTTCACCATAATGGTAAGCTGTTTGTGCAATTACAGGAATTTGTTGATTTAATTTCTTGATATTTCGAGTAGCATCATAACCATTCATTATTGGCATTTGCATATCCATTAACACCAAATCAATTTCAGGATTGGACTCAAAAATACGAATGGCTTCTTCCCCATCTCTGGCTCGAATTAAACGAGCATTGGTATCTGTAAGCACTTCTTCCAGAAAGATATAGTTAAAATCTTCATCTTCTGCCACAAGTAACACTTTACCTTCCCAATTGTATTCAGAGGAGAAATTCATATGCTGTATCGTCTTATTTATTAGTTAAATAATTGTCGTATATCAAAGTTAGAATATTTTATGATAAGACAAAAAAAATCCCAATCTAATATGAACTTTTTTATACCTAATGTAAAGAAAAAGGGCTTCTCAATGAAAAGCCCTAACAACAGAAATAAATTTAAACAGTCGTATGTCAATTTCTTGAACTCACCATTGCTGATATGGGAATCAACTTTATATTTATAAGTTTTAAAACTGAAATCTAAACTGATTGAAACAAAAATAAGATTTTTTGCTTACAAAACAAGTGCTTTAAAACAATTTTACTTACAATTCAAAATAAACACATCTGCTATTTTTAAAACTCAAAACAAAAAAAAGGAGTCTTAAAAGACTCCTTTATTTAAATAGTAGTTTGTTATTTTATAAAGTGCTTACCCACATTTTGATGTTCCACAAGACTGACAAATTAAACATCCTTCCTGGTAAATGATATGATCCGAACCACAATCAGTACATTTCATCCCTTTGGCTTTGGTTCCATTCGGAATGTACTTTTTAAGTGCGCGTTCAACACCATTTTTCCAGGTATTAATATTTTCACTATCCAACTGAAGACCAGAAACAAGGTTTACTACTTGTTCAATTGGCATACCATGACGCAATACTCCTGAAATCAGTTTTGCATAGTTCCAGAATTCCTTATCAAATTTGTAAGATAAACCTTCGAATGTTGTTTTGAATCCTCTCTTGTTACAGAACTGGAAGTCGTAACGAGTATTCCCTTCATCATCTTTTCTCTTAATGATAATACCTTTATTCACTGATTTTGGCAACAAGATACCTTCTTCATCATCAGCAATACCGGTAAAAATTTCGTAAGGCTGTCCTTTATACAAACCGATAAATGCAATCCACTTTTCTTTGTTATTTTGGAAACGAACAATTTCTGCTTCCAATTCAGCAGGACGTTTTTCTGGTACAAGCTTAGTCTCTTCCTCTTTATTATCGTTAGAGATCAATACACCTGAACGAGATCCGTCACGGTATACTGTACAACCTTTACAACCGCTTTTCCATGCTTCAACATACAAATCACCAACCAATGATTCCGGTACATCAGAAGGCAAGTTTACCGTTACACTAATCGAGTGATCAACCCATTTCTGAACTTTTCCTTGCATACGAACTTTTTGTACCCAATCTACATCGTTCGAAGTTGCTTTATAGTATGGTGATTTTTTCACCAATTCATCAACTTCCTCGTTTGTGAAGTGCTGAGCTGCGTTAATTCCATTTGCTTCCATCCAGGTAACAAACTTGTGGTGGAATACAACAAATTCTTCCCAGCTATCACCAACCTCATCTACAAAGTCAACTCTTACGTCTTTATCGTTAGGGTTTACTTTTCTTCTACGCTTGTAAACAGGCATAAATACAGGCTCAATACCAGATGTTGTTTGAGTCATCAAACTGGTTGTTCCAGTAGGAGCAATGGTCAAACAAGCAATATTTCTACGACCATATTTTTGCATGTCTGCATAAAGACTCTCATCAGCCTCTTTCAAACGTAAAATAAATGGGTTTTTACTTTCTCTCTTGATGTCGAAAATATCGAAAGCTCCACGATCTTTTGCCAAATAAACTGATGAACGATAAGCTTCAACCGCAATGGTTTTGTGAACTTCTACTGAGAAATCAATAGCTTCATCGCTACCATAACACATTCCAAGAGCAGCAATCATATCACCTTCAGCAGTTATACCAACACCAGTTCTTCTACCTTCGTTGGCTTTGGTTTTAATATTGTTCCAAAGATCTTTTTCTACTCTCTTAATTTCACTTCCTTCTGGATCTGAATCAATCTTTTCTATAATTGCATCAATTTTCTCCAATTCCAAATCAATGATATCATCCATGATTCTTTGCGCAAGAGCCACATGCTTCTTGAACAAATCGAAATTAAATTTCGCTTTTTTAGTGAATGGATTCTCTACATAGCTGTACAAGTTAATTGCCAACAAACGACAGCTATCGTAAGGACACAAAGGAATCTCTCCGCAAGGATTTGTCGAAACCGTTCTGTAGCCTAAATCAGCATAACAATCAGGTACCGATTCATTTTCAATGGTATCCCAGAATAAGATTCCTGGCTCTGCAGATTTCCAAGCATTGTGAACAATTTTATCCCAAAGCTTTCCTGCATCTATATCTTTCTTATAGGTTGGGTTTTCTGAATTGATAGGATATTGTTGGGTGTATGGTTTACCATCCAACACTGCCTGCATAAACTCATCGTGAATTTTCACAGAAACATTTGCCCCGGTAACTTTACCCTGCTCCATTTTAGCATCAATAAATTCTTCTGAATCCGGGTGCTTTACAGAAACACTTAGCATTAAAGCTCCACGACGACCATCTTGTGCCACCTCTCTGGTTGAGTTTGAATAACGCTCCATAAATGGAACAACTCCTGTTGAAGTTAAAGCTGAATTTTTTACCGGCGAACCTTTAGGACGGATATGAGATAAATCGTGTCCAACTCCACCTCTACGTTTCATCAACTGAACTTGTTCCTGATCGATCTTCATGATTCCACCATATGAATCGGAATCACCATCGTTACCAATCACGAAACAGTTAGACAAAGATGCAATTTGGAATTTGTTACCAATTCCTGACATAGGGCTTCCTTGAGGAACGATATATTTAAAGTCCTTAAGTACGGCAAAAATTTCTTCTTCGCTTAACGGATTCGGATAACGTTTTTCAATTCTTGCAATTTCACTTGCAATTCTGTGATGCATATCATCCGGAGTCTTTTCATAAATATTTCCAAATGAATCTTTCAGTGCGTACTTGTTCAGCCAAACACGTGCTGCCAATTCGTCTCCATTAAAATATTTAAAAGACGCTTGAAAGGCTTCTTCAGGGTTGAAAGTCTCTTTCATTTTTTCTCCTTGTTGTTGCTTCTCTTTAACTTCCATTCAGGTTCTCAAAAAAGTGGTTCTTACTGCGAATAACTTGTCTCTATATATCAGCAAAATGACCGGCTTCACCCGGTCCATTTTTGTAATATGCAAGTTACACAAAGCACACTTACCGTACAACATCAAAATCTTTTTTTAATAAAAAGTTATCCACAAAAACATGTTAATTTATTGATATTGTGATTTTTATTTTTTTCATTTTTTTGAAAAGTTGTCCAAAAAGAAAAACTCACATCTCTTCTCAGATAATAAAACTTCTCGATTTAAACAAATCCGTTCATCACCATTTTAAGGTGATTTATAAAAATACAAAGTCAAAAACGTGGCACCCCCAGTAAAAGCTGAGCATCCAAAAAAGACAATAAATCAGACCTGAATTTCCGATAAGATTTTATCGCTAGCTCCACGCATCCTATCTACGTAATTTTTAGCCTGGAGCCCTGAATAATTTCTTTTTTCTGAATTTTCGTAGAAGATATCAAGAAGATTTTTCAATTCAGAATAGTTTTCATAAGATTTTGAGGCACCTATTTCAATAAGATCTTTTGCTTCCTGAAATTTATGGTAATTTGGTCCAAATATTACAGGTAATCCAAAAGTAGCTGCTTCCAATGTATTGTGAATTCCTCTTCCAAATCCTCCTCCGATATAGGAAACCGTACCATATCGATACAAAGAAGATAAAACACCAATGCAATCGATCACCAATACTTCTGCTACATCAATTTCTTCTTTTGTTGCCTTGGTATATCTCACCCATGATTTTTGAATTTTAGAAGTGATGTTGTTAATATGATCGTCATCTACTTCGTGCGCAGCAATAATATATTTGTAGGAATTTTTAGTCTCATTTAAATATTTGATGATATTCTCTTCATCTTTTGGCCAGGTACTGCCTGCAATAAGAACCTCCTTACCCTGTGCAAAGCTTTCCACCTTTGGCAAAGTTTTAGATCTGCTTGCAATTGTATATACACGATCGAATCGGGTATCACCAGTAAGTGTTACATTCGAAAGACCAATACCATTTAATAAATCAACCGATTCCTGGTTCTGCACAAACAAATGGGTAAATGCACTTAACATTCTCCTGTGAAAAGTTCCATATCCTTTAAAAAACAATTGATCTGGTCTGAAAATCGTAGAGAAAATATAAGTTGGCACATTTCTTCTCTTCAACTCTTTAAGATAGTGATGCCAAAACTCATACTTAATAAAAAATGCCATTTTTGGATTTACGATATCCATAAAACGCTTTGCATTACTGGCAAAATCTGGTGGTAAATAAAAAATATAATCAGCTCCTTCGTAGTTTTTTCTAACTTCATAACCCGACGGTGAAAAGAATGTTAGTAGAATTTTACTGTTTGGATATTTCTCTTTGAAACTCTCAATAACTGGTCTACCTTGCTCAAATTCTCCCAAAGAGGCAGAATGAAACCAAATAATATCTTCTTCGCCATACATTGCCTTTTGAAGCTTTGCAAATACATTCTTTCTACCAACAACCCACTGCTTGGCTTTGGGGTTAAAAAATGCAGCAATTCTAATTAAAAGAACATACAATCGAATCGACAGGTTGTAAAAAAGAACCATATTTGAAAAAAAATTAATGTTTAACGGAACAGCTTCGCTATATTTATTCTCTACAAAACTAATAATTTTAGAGATCAGATTTCGTTATTAGAGAAGCGAATCATTTAATGCCTTAAGTCAGCCTAAAGAATATCTTCTATTGAAACTTCGGATCCTCATCATATTACTTCTTTGTTTCGGTCTTAAGCAGATCGGATTCTCTCAAAATAATCTAAGATCCAAAAGAATTTTAGTCAATAGAGATACCATACAGCTAGACTCCTTAATTATTTTACCATCAACCGTAAAACTATTCTATAATAAGAAAGAAATACAAAAGAATTGGTATCAAATTAATTCTGCAAAAGGAGAACTGATCAGCAGTCCAAAACTAAAGGAAATTAACGATTCAATCCTCATTAAATATAGAATTTACAATTACAATATCAGTAAACCGATATACACAAGAGATCTCTCTGAAATTAATTTAGCAGGAGATGCAAGACCAAGAGCATTTTCAACTGTAAGAGCTTATAGCAACAGAGGTATTCTTAACGACAGCCAGTTGCAAAAGCAAGGAAATTACTCCAGGGGCATTTCATATGGAAACAATCAGGATGTGGTCACCAACTCTAATTTAAACCTTCAGTTATCTGGTAAATTGAGTGATGATGTTAATATTCTGGCAGCCATTTCCGACAATAACATCCCTATTCAACCCGACGGAAATACACAATCCATTCAGGATTTTGATAGAATCTACATCAAGCTTTTTGATGATACCAAAGAACTTACCCTTGGTGATTACGAAATAGAATCGCCGGAAGGAAATTTTATGCGCTTCTATAAAAAAGTGCAAGGAGGGAAGTTTTCTGGTTTGATTAGCAAAAACAAGAATGGCAATGAGTTGAAATCAACAATTAGTGCTTCAATCGCCAAAGGGAAATTCAGAAGAATGGAAATTCCAGGATCGGAAGGAATTCAAGGTCCATACCGATTAACTGGTGTGAATAATGAAAGCTATATTGTAGTTCTGGCGGGTTCGGAAAAAGTATTTGTAAATGGTAAAAAGTTAATGCGCGGAGAAAACTACGATTATGTGATCAATTACAACACTGCGGAATTGAGTTTTACTACCCAACAGCCAATAACAAGAAATTCTCGCATCGTTGTGGAGTTTGAATATTCTGAAGAGAACTATTCTCGTTACCTGATTTTTAATGCCAATGAGTACAAAACCAAGAATGGAAAAATTTGGTTCAATATTTATCATGAGCAGGATAGCAAGAATCAACCCTTGGATCAAACCTTAAGCCAGGAAAACAAACAACTATTAAGTAATATTGGTGATAATCTTAATTTAGCCATAGTTCCTAACGAAGAGGTGGTGGAATATTCCAATGATTTTGTTCTGTACCGAAAAATTTCCAAAACTGTGGGCGAAGCCACTTACTCTGTATACGAATACTCTACCCTACCAGAAGAAGCAATATACAGGGTGAATTTCTCCTTTGTTGGAAGCAATAGAGGGAATTACATTCAGATTAATAGCGTAGCCAATGGTAGAGTTTATCAATGGGTTGATCCAATAGATGGAGTGGCACAAGGCGATTATGCTCCCGTATCGAAATTAATCACTCCACAAAAACAACAGATGATTAGTGCAGGAGCAGATTACAAGCTATCACAAACGTTCAATTCGCGATTTGAGATTGCCTTAAGCAATAAAGATTTAAATACATTTTCTTCCATTGATGATGGCGACAATCAAGGTATTGCAGCAGAATTTTCCCTGGCTAAAAAAACTTTAATTGCCGACACAACTAAATTTCTAAACACTCAGCTCAACATGCATTTTATTCAAAAAAACTTTGAGCAAATAGAAAATTTTAGATCGGTTGAATTCAATAGAGATTGGAATATTGAAGAAAGTGCCAATAAAAGCAACGAAAACCACATTGCCCTGGTAAATCAATTCAACAATGCAAATTGGGGTTCAATTACTCATAATATATCTATACTAAAAAGAGAATCTGATTACAAAGGTGTTAATCAAAATTTAAACTTAGCTTATCAGAAAAGCAGGTATTCTATACAGTTCAATGGTAATTTATTAACTACTGATCAGAAAAATCTGGAAAGTAAATTTTATCGACACACATTGAATGCTGCGTACTCAACAAAAATTGCCAAAATTGGTATTGAAACCGAAAATGAAAACAATCAGATTGAAAATTCCGAAAGTGAAAGCCTGTTGGCTAGTAGCTTCTCCTTTTATTCTTATAAGTTCTATATCGAAAATCAGGATTCAACTAAAAATCAATTTCAAGCCTATTACCGCAAACGAAAAGATTTTCTTCCACTGGATAATGAGTTAAAAACCCAAAGTGAATCGGAGGATTTTGGTGGTAAAATATGGCTTAAAAAGAACAGGAAGCACCAATTAAAAATTGAAAGTATTTACCGACGATTAAAGATTAGTGAAAACGCTATTGGCAAGGAAAAACCGGAAAATACATTTCTTGGAAAACTGGAACATCAGGCCAAAGTAAAAAAAGGATTATTACAAACTTCTACATACTACGAATTGGGTTCAGGACTAGAAAGCGAAAAAGAGTTTTCATATGTTGAAGTGAATGATGGAAGAGGAGTTTACCGTTGGACCGATTACAACAACAACAACATAAAAGAGCTTAATGAATTCGAAATTGCCTCATTTAAAGATGAAGCCAACTACATTAGAATAGCCACCAATACGAACAAATACAATAAAGTTTATACCAGCGATTTTAGGCAAACCTTTAATTTGCGATTTAAGCGTATAAAAGCAAAATCGAGCATTGGTTCGTTCATTTCCCGATTTAGCAATCGCTTTGCTTATCGTCTGTCTAAAAAAAGTTTAAAAAATGATTTTAATCTTTACGCTAATCCATTCCAATCGCATGCTTCAGACGAAAATTTAATTACTGTGAACTCAAGCTTTCAGAATACTTTCTCGTACCGAAAACCCAAATCGAAAACCAATTGGGATATTATTCATTTAAGTAGCAGAAACAAACAATTGCTTACGCAAGGATTTGAGAGACGCAAGTTAGAACAGAACGGATTCCGCTACAACTGGAACATTGGCAAATCGAGTCAAATTTCGAATCGTATCGATTTCGGCACAAAGAGCCTTTATCAGGAAGGATTTTCCAATCAAAACTATCGCTTAAAGGAGATCAAAAACGAGCTCCAACTAAAATTTCAAACCAGTCTTGTATTTCAATTTGGCTTAAGCTACACTTATCAGCAAAAAGACAACAAACTATCAAGCGAAGAATCAAAAACTCATAATCTTGGAGCCAATTGTCAATATGCATTAACAAAAACCGGAAAACTTCAGGCTGCAATTAATTTCCTAAATCTGGAATACAATTCTGATTCAAATACTTCTATAGCCTACGAAATGTTAGAGGGATTTTTACCTGGAAACAACTCAACCTGGAACCTGGCTTACAACCAACAATTATCTAAAGTCTTTCAAATGAATATTTCCTATAGCGGTCGTCAAAGTGAAGGAGGAAAAACCATACATGTAGGCAGCATGGAGTTGAGAGCTTATTTTTAATTAAACTCGATTCTGTAATTATCTTTCAACTTAAAAATGTAATTTTAGCTGTTAGGTAAAGTAGAAATTTATGACAGATCAGATTAAAATTGTAGTAAGCGATTTAGATGGAACCTTGCTACCATCAATGGGCGAGGTTAGCAACAGAAATTACGAGTGTTTACAACAACTTAAGGAATCGGGAATTACAAGAGTGATTGCCACAGGACGAACTTTATATTCTGCCATGGCTGTTTTGCCTGAAGATTTTCCTATCGATTATCTAATTTTCTCTTCTGGTGCAGGCATCATGGATTGGAAAAGCAAGGAATTAATCTACTCACAGCAAATTGAAGCTGAAGAAGTACTGGAGCTTTCCCAAATTTTAATGGATCATGAAATTGACTTTATGATTTTAGATCCAATCCCTAACAATCATCAATTCTGGTATTATAAAACGGGAAACAAGAATTCCGATTTTGACAGAAGATTAAATCTGTACAAACAATTTTCTACACCTGTGGGCAACATTCAGGACACAAAGCGAGATGCTTGCCAAATTCTGGCAATTCTACCAAACAAAGAAGCGTGGTTTGAAGAGCTAAAAACCAAGTTTGATGACATTAAAATCATTAGAGCCACCTCTCCTTTGGATCATGAATCCATTTGGATGGAGATATTCCCCTTGCACATTTCCAAGGGGCATGGCTGCGAATGGCTGTGCAACAGGTTAAAAATAAGTGCAGATAATTCTTTTGTTATTGGTAATGACTACAACGACATTGATCTTTTGGAATGGGGAAAACACAGCTATGTAGTTGACAATGCTCCGCATGAATTAAAAGACAAATACCAAGTAACCGAAAATGTAATTAAAGACGGTTTTGCCATAGCCGTACAGAAAGTTTTAAGTGAATGCTCTGTAAAAAACAATGCTTAAAGACTTACATCGCTGCCAGCAACAAATCAATATCTTTTGCAAGGATTCCAAAAGTATCTCCCAATCTTCGGTTGGTTAAAATACCGCGATACACATATGCACCTTTACGAAGACCCATATCGTTTTTAATAAATTTATGAACGCCGCCATTCTGTCCAATATTCAGCAATAACGGAGCACAAATATTACTTAGTGCCAATGATGCTGTTCGAGCCACATGCGATGGTACGTTAGGAACACAATAGTGAAGTACGCCATATTTCTTGTAAACCGGATCTTTATGATTGGTCAGCATAGAGGTTTCGAAGCATCCTCCCTGATCAATACTTAAATCAATAATAATGGAGCCCGCTTTCATATTCTCAACCATCTCTTCGGTTACCATATAACCTACATGTTCTTTATGGTTGCGAATTGCCCCAATTACCACATCTGCAGAAGCCAAAGCTTTTTCAAGTACCTGAGGATGATAAATGGAAGTAAATACCCTGTGTCCCAAATGATCTTCCAATCTGCGCAAGCGATAAATGGAATCGTCGAAGACCTTAACCATTGCGCCCAAACCAAGAGCTGCCCGAGTAGCGTATTCAGCAGCAGTACCTGCACCCAATATTACAACCTCGGTTGGTGTAATTCCAGTAATGCCACCCAGCATAACACCTTTTCCACCATGTGCCTTACTTAAATACTCACCGGCAATCATGATAGATGAAATACCGGCAATCTCAGCCATTGAACGCACCACTGGGTAATAATTATCTCGATCTTTAACCAGTTCCAAGGCAATGGCAGTTACTTTCTTCTGCATCAACTTGCGAACATTCTCGCCACACTGACTTTTGATTTGAAGAGCCGAAAATAAGATTTGATTGCCTCGAAGCATATCGATTTCGGCACTTGAAAATGGTGATACCTGCATAATGGTATCACACTGATATACTTCTTTTTTTTCAAGAACAATACGTGCACCGTTTTCGCTGTATTCTTTATCGGTATAGTTCGATGCCAAACCAGCTCCTCGCTCAAGAACCACTTCATGACCATTGTTTACCAACAACTCCACTGATTGCGGAGTAAGACAAACACGATTTTCACCACGGTATTCCTCTTTGGGGATACCAATAACCAATTGTTTGCGTCGGCGTTCTAATTCCAACATTTCTTCCTTAGGCTGATAGAATTCATGACCTAGTGGGAAGTTCTTTGATCCTTCACTTAACGGCGCCATATGCTATATTGTAATATTTAATGGAATACTTACTTTGGGTAAGCCATTACAATTTAAGAAATTTTTGCCTTTTTTCAGCTTATACTATTTCTCATTAAAGTATGCGAATACTTCTGCTACCATCCGCTTCTTCATTGAAGTGAACTTCAATAGTATCATTAGGAAGAATAGAATCAATTTTTTCAGGCCATTCAATAAAGCACATGGCATCACTATAAAAATAATCCTCGTACCCAAAATCATAAGCCTCCTGAACATCATCAATTCGATAGAAATCGAAATGATAAATTATATTTTCCTTGGCCGTATGGTACTCGTTTACAATGGCAAAGGTTGGACTATTTATGGTATCCTGCACTCCCATTTCTTCGCAAATGGCTTTTACAAATGTTGTTTTTCCAACACCCATTGCGCCATGCATTGCAAAAATTCTCTTATCTCCTACCAGCTTAATAAATTCAGCTGCAACAGAGTTAATATCTTCCAGCGAATTGATTTTTAATTCCGTCATTTCCTGCTAAATCTTTGTGTTTTAATTTTTCTTAGGACTTAAAGTAACCAGCGGAACAATCATCTCTTCCAAAGAAATTCCTCCATGTTGGAAAGTATTTCGATAATAAGAGCTGTAATAATTAAAATTGTTCGGGTAAGCCAAAAAGTCCTCTCCGAATGCAAAGATATAAGAAGAACTAACATTTACTTGCGGTAAGTTCGCTTTTCGTGGTTCTGTAACCTCAAAAACCTCTTTCGACTTATAATTCAGGTTCTTTCCTTGCTTGTAACGCAGGTTGGTATTGGTTTGTCTGTCGCCAATTACCTTAATCGGATTTTGCACACGAATGGAGCCGTGATCGGTAGTGATTACGAGCTTTACATTCTGTTCCGATAACTTTTTAATCAACTCTAGCAACATGGAATGTTCGAACCACGATAAGGTCAAGGATCGATATGCAGCCTCGTCTGCTGCCAATTCCCGAATCATTTCACTTTCGGTTCTGGCATGAGAAAGCATATCAACAAAATTGTATACAAAAACACTTAACTGAGAATTTAAAATGGAGTTAAGATTATCCAAAACCTTTGCTCCCATTTTTTCATTGTTAATTTTCTCGTAATGATAAGTGTAATCCTTATAATGGCGCTTCAGTTGGAATCCTATAAAATCTTCTTCATGAATGTTCTTGCTACTTTCTTCGTCCTCATCAATCCAATGCTGTGGGTGTCTTTTTTTGATTTCCAAAGGAGTTAAACCAGAAAACATTGAGTTACGTGCATACTGCGTAGCCGTTGGAAGAATAGAATAATACATCGAATCATCTTCAAGTACAAAGTAATTGCTTATTACCGGATACAATGTTTGCCACTGATCGTAACGCAAATTGTCAATTAATATAAAGGCTACCTTCTGTCCCTGATCCAGTAGTGGATAAACTTTTTCTTTGAATACATTGGGTGTAAGCAATGGCTTATCCTCTTCATCCGGATCCATCCAGGAAAGGTAATTTTTCTTTACAAAGCGAGCGAATAGATTATTGGCCTCGGTTTTCTGCATTTTTAGAATTTCATCCATTCCGGAATCTTCGATATTGGAAAGTTCCAGTTCCCAAAACACCAATTTTCGGTACATCTTCATCCAATCCTCAAAGTTGCGGCAATCGTTAATTTCCATTCCCATTTGCCCAAACTTCGATTGATAAGCCATGGTTGTTTTCTCTGAAACCAATCGCTTTTTATCGATGTGTTTTTTAAGGGTAAGCAAAATTTGCTTTGGGTTCACAGGTTTAATCAGGTAATCGGATATTTGCTTCCCAATAGCCTCATCCATGATATCTTCTTCCTCGCTTTTTGTAATCATTACAATAGGCAAGGCAGAATCTATCGATTTGATTTCACTTAGCGCTTCCAGCCCACTCATTCCTGGCATATTTTCATCCAATAAAACCAAGTCAAAGTGTGATTCTTTCACCAAATCGAGCGCATCGTAAGCATTATTACACGACACTACCTCGTATCCTTTTTCCTCTAAAAAAATAATATGAGGTTTTAACAGCTCTATCTCATCATCAACCCAAAGTATCGTATTTTCTTTCACGCTTACACAATTAAATCAACCTAAAATCTATTTCAAATAGTATTTTTTAAAGAACTGAAGATATTTTGCGGTATCTCCATCTTTCTCAAATACCTTAAAGTTCTCATCGGAAATCACAAAATTGCGATACCCCACTTTTTCCACAGGCGCAAACAAATCGCGATTGGTAACAATAGCACGGAAATACATCATTGCCTGCTTTTTGCTTCTCATGTTCACGACCAATAACACATCACGCTTATCATCCAGCTCACGAACTTCAATTTTTAATGGCCCGGTATTGTATCTCTTAATTCCTGAAATCAACTGTTTCTTGTTCACATTCTCTCTTGTATAAATCAAGGCGAAATAATGCGGCAGTTTATCATTGAATTGATACAATCCCTCCTTTACAACTTTCTCTTCTTTCTTAACCGGAGCAACATCCTTCGCATCCAGGTAATTCTTTTTAAAGAAATCCAAATATGGGAACAAAGTTTTCTCTACATAAAACTTCTTAAAATTCTCCTCACTGATCACAAAGTTTCGGTAATCAACATTTTCAAGCTGAGTATAGATTGCATCATTTGAAACCAAACTTCTGAAATAGCTCATTGCATCAAGTTTCGAACCAATGTTGTTCACCACAATCATATTTAAATCCGCATCGTATTGTTCTTTTAACACGCTATAATCTTTGTCATGATTGTAAATATCATTTTTCAGCTTTCCGATATTAACTTTTCGTGCCGGTACCAAAAGAATAAACTTGTGATTATCTGCCGGATTAAATACAAACGCAGTAGAATCTAAATTGTTGTTTACAGCCACCAATTTACCTTGCTTTTTAACTGTAGATTGTTTTGATTTTCGTTCTATATTAAAATAGCTTTTTGTGTAAAAATTAAGGTACTGCTCAACGTCCTTGCTTTGCTTCAACAATTCAAAGTTTGATTGTGAAATGATAAAATTCCTGTAATCAACATCCTCTAATCCACTAAACGCCTTATTGCTGGTAATAATTCCATTAAAATAATTTAATGCATCTTCCTTGTTTTTCAGGCCTTTTACCATGATCATGATGTGATCCTTATTCAGCGATAAGCGATCAACTTTAAAAGTACGGCTGTTGTAGGCATCTGCATTGTATCTTGATACATTAAACAATGATCTGTTCGGGTCGCCATCCTGCTTAGAAAACATCAACACAAAGTAATGTTCCTCATCAGCTTTAAATTTATACAAACTCTTTGGCTTTTCATTTTTAGATTTATTATCCTTCACCTCAACCATTGCCTGTTCATCTTCAAGTCGCCAATTTCGAAGTAGTCTGTTTTGTCGGGCCAGCTCCATATCTTTGGCTGTGTACATAACAGGAGTAGCTCCTTTCTCCAATCCGGCAAGAATTGCTTTAACCGTTTGAGTGATTGCCTTGGTTGGATTAGCCTCCAATACCTGCTGAAGTGATTGCTTGAATACATTAACATTTTGTGTTCTTCCTACACACAAGGCTCTAAGGAACAAGAATCTTGGACGAAGATCACTTTCCGGATATCTTAACAAACCTTCATTACAAGACTTTACCACTCTAAAATAGTAGTAGTTCTGGAAATCCTCATAAGCCTGAGCATAAAGCTGATGTGCTCTTTGATATTTGGCATCCAGTTTTGACTGGTAATTAGGATCACTCAAAGCTTTTGCGTACTCACTATTTTTAAACTCAGTTAAAATTTTATTCTTGTAAAAATCTGATTTTGAATATCTGTTTAACGATTTATTGATTGCATAACAATGATAGTATGCTGAAAGCAAATATGGATTTTCGGGAAATCTTTCCAACAAGATTTCCAAACTTTCAAGGGCTTTCTCTTCATTATTCAGTTTCTCTTCATACACCAACGCTGCTTGGTACAATCCCTTCATAATTCTCTCGTCGGATTTTACCATAGCGGCTTTTGTCATTGGCAAATCCACCAAATAATACTCTTTGCTCTTCGGATCTTTCTTCTGCGACTGAGAACTAATGCCATCTCCTGACTCTTGCTCCAAAGCAATTTCAATATCCTCAATTGATGAATTGGATCTGTTCTTTCTTCTCCAATTGTCTTCCAGTTTTCTTCGGCCCCACTTGCGTTGAAATTCCGATTTTCCCAACCCTATGTTTGTTGGATTATAGAAATACCAATTCCCCTGACTTTGATTTCTATTGAAATTGTTATTTCCCAACATGTTATTCTGACTAAAGAAAGCTCTGTCGGATTGAGCTTCAGCTTCTATTAATCGCTGTTCTCTCTCCTTCTCGTTTATCTTCTTGATTAAGCCATTAATCAACTTGTCTCTATCGATCTTGCTCATTAAAGCAACTCTTTGCAAACTATCTTCGCGCACAACCATATTCAGGTTATTCACCAGTTCGGTAAGATTCCCAACTCTTTCTGATATTATTCTGTAGTTAGGATAATCGCTACCCAAATAGGTCATTGAACTATCGTAACACATTTGAGCTTTGGGGTAAGTTTCCTCTCCAAAATAATAATCACCCAGTTTTAAGAATGAAATTGCCTTTTGATTCTCATTGTACAAAGACACTTTTGTTGATTCCCAATAATAGGTAATCGCAGATTCCATATTCTCATCTACAACATCCATTTCGGCCATTGCATAGTAAATCTGATCTTTGTATTCCTTATTCTTCTCATCACGCAACATTTTGCGTAATCCTTTTCTTATTTCCTCTCCATTTTCGGCACCTGTATACGATAAAGCCCGGCTGATTTTTGCATTAAAAGTCATTTCATAGTTTGCATTCAAATCAATCAACTGCTGAAAAGCTCTTGATGCCTCACTCGGATTACCCAATTTTTGATGAATTTGTGCCAACAAATAGTAATATCTTGCTTTTGTGTGTTTGTTTTTAGATATGGCAATACACCTTTCCAAAGCAGGAATGGCATCTTCGAATTTCTCTTGTCTTATTGCTGCATCGGCATGTAAAGCTTCTATTCGAACCAAATCATCTTTCGACAAATTGTTGTCATCCGAAAGCCTTTCCAAAATTTCACTACCTGCAATAAATTCACCTCTATCAATTAAACTAACTGCTTTCCAAAGTTTAGCCTCAGGAACCAAATCCGACTCAGGATATTCTCTCATGATAAAATCATAAGCTTTCTCGGCAACGTGATATTCTCCCTTATAAAATTGTGCCTTTCCAATCAGCAGGTAACAATCATCAATCCAATTGTTGTATTCTTTCTTCTTACGGAATTCTTTGTATTTGTCTGACTGATTTCCTTTTTTACGTTTCGGCTTACGAGTAATGGAATGAATTTTAATGGCCTTGGTTGCTTTCTCCAATGCTCTATCCATGTTCGAAAAAGACAAAGATCTCGCAGTTGGATCCTGATATTCAAAAACGGGCAGTAAAATGGTATAATTTTCCTGAAGTCCGTTTTTAATTTTCTGCTGACCTTCCTTCAAGCTCTCTTTACCATTAAAATACACGTTGTAATGTGTGGTAAGAGCATGATACTGGCGGCTCATGAAAGTATTTTTCTGATTAGAACATGCATATGCAAAAATCAGAATGGCTATTATCGTTAAGGCTTGTTGAATTAGTTTACGAGTCAAGGCTAAATGTTTTGTTTGATAACACCGTAATCTTCGCGTTTTATACACCAAGGCTACTGGTATTATTCTGAGTTTATTAGATTCCCAAAATGGTATAACTGTTATCTGTTGATTTTTATTATTCTAAAAACTGAAATTTATTAAATAAAATCTAAAAATAGTTCTATTCAAGGAATAAAAAAAGGAGCAATAAATGCTCCTTTACTCTTTGTACTGTTTTATATCCTTATCGTGTAATCTTCACTCGCTCAGTTGGCGCTGATTTTTGGTTTCTAGCATCAACAGCTGCATTTAATTTAGCTGCCAAATCGGCGAAAGCCATACCAACTACAGAATCTTCGTTCACAGCAGCAGGTTTACCATTATCGCCACCTTCACGAATACTTTGAACAATAGGAATTTGACCTAGCAATTCAATTCCTTTTTCTTCAGCTAGTTTTTTACATCCATCTTTACCGAAAATGTAGTATTTATTTTCTGGCAACTCAGCAGGAGTAAACCAAGCCATATTTTCAACCATACCCAATACCGGAACATTAACACCTGGTCCTTCGAACATGCTAATTCCTTTTACGGCATCAGCCAAGGCAACCTCTTGTGGAGTACTTACCACAATGGCTCCTGTTACAGGAACAGTTTGTACCAAAGTAAGGTGAATATCGCTGGTTCCTGGTGGCAAGTCGATTAATACGTAATCCAGCTCTCCCCAGTTTCCCTCTTCAATCATCTGCTTTAAAGCATTGGAAGCCATTGGTCCACGCCAAACAGTTGCCTGGGCAGGATCAACAAAGAAACCAATAGAAAGCATTTTTACACCATAAGCCTCATGAGGCTCAATCAAATCCTTACCGTCAACATTAACCAGGTTAGGACGAGCGGACTCAGCGCCAAACATCAATGGAACCGAAGGACCATAAATATCGGCATCAATCAAACCAACTTTTGCTCCAGCTTTCGCCAATGCAACTGCCAGGTTCGATGATACAGTAGATTTTCCAACTCCACCTTTACCCGAAGCAACAGCAATAATATTTTTAACTTTTGGCAAAACTTTTGGTTCTTCAACCACATGCATTGCCTTTACTTTAATGTTTCCTTTGATTTCAGCTTCTCTATCAACAAATTTTAGAATGGCTGAAACACAGGCTTTTTTCAATGGAACGATATTAGGATCGTCTGATTTTTGGAATACCAAATCGAAACCAATTTTCTTTCCTTCAATTTTAATATTACGAACCATATCCAACCCCATGATATCCTTATCGGTACCAGGATATTGAACCAATTTTAAAGCGTCCGTAATTTGCTTTTGAGTGTAACTCATGATTTATGAATATTAATTCTTTAAAATATTTTTAATCAATTTAACTCTCAGCGCGAGCCACTGGCGAAACGATGAAATATTAAACTGAAATGCCGATATATAATCTGTTAGTCATTTAGAGTAAAAAACGATTAAATGACTTTTACTGATTAATAATCGGTATTGATCGAATTCCTTTCAATTTGATATTGAATTCGATAAGATACCAACAAAGGTATATATTTAGACTGAATTTAAATAGAATCCCAATCAAGTTCTTTCATGGGATCCCAAAATATATTGTCGAAGTCTTGTATTTGGTCATCAATCACAACAACTCCTTCATTTTCGAGAAGTTCTTGCATTAAATTTTCGCCTGGAAAATGATGTTTCCCACTCAGCATTCCCAAACGATTTACGACTCGATGAGCTGGAACATACGCTTTGCTGGAATGAGATTGATTCATGGCCCATCCAACCATTCTGGAACCTCTTGGAGATCCAACAAACTTGGCAATTGCACCATAACTGGTAGCTCTTCCGGCAGGAATTTGCCGAACTACTTCGTAAATTTTATCATAGAGGTCAGACATTTATTGTTTGCGCTTCTCTCTGCCAAAACTTCTGTATGAATCCAGTTCAATCTCAACATCAGGCTCAATAAATTCGGTTTTTCCATCAAGCCTGAACTTTAAGTACTTAATTGGAATTCCTCTGTCAAGAAATTGCTGTTCGTAGAATGTTCTGATCGAAAGAATATCATCGGCCTTTCCTGAATTGTACAAATCATTGGTATCAACATCAACCGAAAGAGAGTTTTCCTTAATTACATACGAAGTATATTCATACAAGAAATTACTATCTGACTTCAGGTGAATAATACCATCATTTGTCAAAAGATTTGAATAAAGCTTCAGAAAGCGTGTTCCGGTAAGTCTTTTTCTTTCTTTTTTCATTTGTGGATCAGGAAATGTAATCCAGATTTCAGAAATCTCACCTGATTCAAAAATTGATTCAAGAAGTTCTGCTTTGCTTCTGATAAATCCAACATTACCCAAACCTTCTTCGATAGCCGTTTTGGCACCGCGCCACATTCTTGCGCCTTTTATATCAATTCCAATAAAGTTTTTATTAGGAAATTTACGAGCTAAACCTACGGTATACTCCCCTTTTCCACATCCAACTTCCAATACAATTGGATTATCGTTTTTAAAAACTTCCTTATTCCACTTTCCTTTCAAATGATAATTTGTCTCCCAAACCTCTTTATGAGTTGGTTGAAATACATTATCAAATGTATCCATCTCAGCAAAACGCTGTAATTTGTTCTTTCCCACGACTAAACGCTAAAAATTTTATTGATTTGCTTTCTCAAGTCTTAAGCCAATATTCACTACTTCTTTCAATTCCTCATCGCGCATTCCCTGCACAATTTCGAATACGTAAATTCCCGATTTTTGGAAAACCACATTCTGCTTGAATGGAATTCTTAAATCGAAAATATCGCCAAATCCGCTACCAAACCATTTTCCTTTTTCGGTAGCCAAACTGCATTCGAACTTATCTTCGAGTACATTTCCATCCGGCGAAGTTCTCTTCACAAACAACCAAAGGTTGCTGTACGCATATCCACCAGTATTTCTAACATTGATATACAAATTGTGAACACTGATGGTATCTGTAACATCAACTTCAAAGCGAAGAGTATTGTTCATGCTCCAGGTGTAATCCGGGATTTCTTTATACTCTTCGTAAACACGATTCGAATCGCACGATTGTGTTGACAGTGCAATTACTGCCATGCAAAAAATCCAAATCAATTTGTTCATGATTTTGCTGGCTTGTTTGGTTTTCTTGGTTTACGACGGAATTTTCTTTTTCCTCTTCGTTTATTCGGATTTTCCTTCTTATCAAATCGATTCAAACTATCCTGTCCTACTACATTTTCATAGTCCAAGGATTTTTTGTTGTCAATTGATTTTTCAGAAATCAATTTATCAACCTTAGTTCCTTTCTTATTCAATCGGATAATTTCTTTCACTCTATCAACAGAAACCTGTACCATATTCATCGAATTAAACTTATCGAATGAGTACCACATCTGGCGTTTGAAGATATCTGTTTTCTGATGATAAGCAGTTCCATCCTTGGTCTCCAACGGAATACTTGTATTCGGAAAATCCTTTTGAGCATCGATATAACAATCCAACTCAAAATTCAGACAACATTTCAGTTTTCCACACTGTCCTGCAAGTTTCTGAGGATTTAAGGAGATCTCCTGATAACGAGCAGCATTGGTTGTTACCGAAACAAAATTGGTAATCCAGGTTGAACAGCATAGTTCTCTACCACAAGGACCAATTCCTCCAATTCGCCCAGCCTCCTGTCGTGCACCAATTTGGCGCATTTCAATTCTGATTTTAAATTGCTCTGCCAATACTTTAATCAACTGTCTAAAGTCAACCCTATCATCGGCGATATAGTAGAAAATTGCTTTTGTCTTATCTCCTTGATATTCAACATCGCCAATTTTCATATCCAGCTTCAATTCAGCAGATATTTGGCGCGCTTTAATCATTGTTTTGTGTTCCAGTGCAATGGCTTCGTGCCATTTTTCGATATCAACAGGCTTTGCCTTTCTGTAGACTTTTTTTGCCTCGTATGTATTCGGATCAAGCTTTTGTTTGCGCATTTGCTCCACAACCAAATCGCCTGTTAAGGATACAATACCGATATCATGTCCTGGTGATGCTTCAACTGCTACCACATCACCTCTTTGTAATCTTAATTGATTTGTATTTGAATAGAATCCTTTACGGGTATTCTTAAATTTTATTTCAACAACATCAGGACATTGTGCACTTTCAGGAACATCTTTCAACCAATCGTAAACATCAAGCTTACCAGCCAGAAGACGATGGTCTCTTTTATTGGATGCGCAGCCTGCGCATTTCCCTTTTGGTTCCTTATTTTCTGTCATATATATATTGATTATTAGTCGATAATCGACCGCAAAATTAGCTAATTTATTTTACAAACCTTTAAAGGTAACTATTTCGAGAAATTATTGGGTGATTAGGGGCGTAATAATTTAACCAGCTTTAAACCCAAATCAAGAAAAACGATCTTTGCGTTGGCATTTCTTTCAATGTCAGTATAGGCTTTAGAGAGCTCATCTGATATCATCCAAACATTATCCTCATTGATAAAAGGGGAGAATCGTTGCGAGAAATTCATTTCCTCGCCACTTAAATAAACCATTTCAGGCTGCTTTAAGTTTAGAATAAAATTCTCACGTATCATTCTAACCGCGTAATTCAAGAAACTTTTCTGACGTTCGCGTCCTATGGTAGCAATCTCTTCGGCCCAATCCATTATATCCAACACTTTACGAGCATAACAATGTCTCATAATGGTAATGAAGTTCTCAAAATTCTCTGCATTTTCATCTGAATTCTGAATAAGGATTCTTGCCTTACGGTAACTTCCTTCCGATAAACGAACCACATTCTTTAATTCCTGCTCGTTAAGGTTGAACTCATTTTTAACCGCAACAGACAATGATTCCTGATCGATTGCCGGAATTTTAATCAGTTGCGTTCGTGACAATATGGTTTGAAGTATTTTATCGGGCTCTTCCGACACCATAAAAAACAAAGTTTTCGACGGTGGCTCCTCAATCATTTTCAGAAGCTTATTGGCACATGAAGTATGCATTTTTTCAGGCAACCAAATGATCATTACCTTATAGTCGGATTCGTAAGTTTTTAAACTTAGTTTCCTGATAATCTCATTGCTTTCACCAGAGTAGATCATCCCCTGTGAGTTATCCACTCCAAGGGTTCTGTACCAATCTCCAATGTCAAAATAAGAATCACTCTCAATTTGCGAACGCCACAATTCAACAAAATTATCGCTCACAGGATTGGTAAATCCCTTCCCTTTAACAACTGGAAAAACAAAATGAAGATCGGGATGAACCAATTTCGCGTATTTTTTACACGAAGTACAAACCCCACACGAATCATTGTCTTTTCTATCCAAACAGGAAACATACTGCGCAAATGCAATTGCCATTGATAGTTTCCCAACTCCTTTGGGACCAATCAACAATTGTGCATGGCTAACTCTGTTTTCTTTAACGGTTTGAATAAAACGCTGTTTGACCTCTTTATGGCCAATTATATCTTTAAATTGCATGAATTTTCAATATGAAATGGTTTCGAACAGATCAGTTCAAGCCTCATCTGCTGATCAAAAATCATTTAATCCCGAATATGGTGCAAAGTTACATCGGGGTATCCAAAGTTAAAAAAATAAAGGAGAGCATTATCATTAAAGCTTAAGTTCAAAGTCAATTGAGAAAAAAATGACGTTTTTACCATTAATTTGCAATAAGGAAAAATTTATGCAATCGTTTCAAAGCCAAAGCTCTACATAATGTTACCATCTGATTACATGACACTTAAAAGCATTTCTCTTTCTTTTTTTGCAGCAATTTGAATAAAAACATACCTTTGTTTGGAAGAAAAAAATATAAAGACATATTCCAATGCAAACAATTGATTCATACAATTTTTCAGGAAAGAAGGCGATTATCAGAGTAGATTTTAATGTGCCTTTGAACGATAAGTTCGAAATTACCGATGACACACGTATCCGTGCTGCACTTCCAACTATCAAAAAAGTATTAGAAGGAAACGGATCAGTTATTTTGATGTCTCACCTTGGTAGACCAAAAGGTGTTGATGAAAAATTCTCATTGAAACACATCGTTGCTCACCTTTCTGCAAAATTAGGTGTTGATGTAAAATTTGCTGATGATTGTATTGGTGAAAGTGCTAAAACAATGGCTGCTGACCTAAAAGAAGGTGAAGTTCTATTGTTGGAAAACCTTCGTTTTTACGGTGAAGAAAAAGCTGGTGATGAAGCTTTCGCTCAAAAATTAGCTGATTTAGCTGATCTTTGGATCAACGATGCATTTGGTACTGCACACCGTGCTCACGCTTCGACTGCTGTTATTGCTAAATTCTTCCCTAACGACAAGATGTTTGGTTACGTAATGGAAGGTGAGTTATCGAGCGTTGATAAAGTATTGAAAGACTCGAAGCGTCCGTTGACTGCAATTATGGGTGGTGCTAAGGTATCTTCAAAAATTGATATCATTAAAACTTTAATGCCTAAAGTTGACCACTTGATTATTGGTGGTGGTATGACTTACACTTTCGTTAAATCGATGGGTGGTAAGATTGGTAACTCATTGGTTGAAGATGATAAGTTAGATATCGCAAGAGAAATTTTAAGTGCAGCTGAAGCAAACAATGTAAAACTTCACCTTGCAGTGGATGCATTAATTGCTGACGATTTCTCTAACGACGCAAATACTAAAGAATGTAACGTATCAGAAATTCCAGCTGATTGGATGGGATTAGATGTTGCTTCTGAAACTATTGAAAACTTCAAGAAAGTAATCGAAGAATCAGAAACAATTCTTTGGAATGGTCCTGTTGGAGTATTCGAAATGGATACTTTCGCTAAAGGAACCAAAGCAATTGCTGATGCAATTGTAACAGCTACTGAAAAAGGTGCTTTCTCATTAATTGGTGGTGGTGACTCTGTTGCAGCGATCAACAAGTACAACTTAGCTGATAAAGTAAGCTACGTTTCAACTGGTGGTGGTGCTCTTTTGGAATACATCGAAGGTAAAGAATTGCCAGGTGTTGCAGCTATTAGAGGATAATTAACGATCCATAATATTTCCCTTCACAGGGATTCTAAAAGCAGTCTTTCGAGGCTGCTTTTTTTTATTCTTAGAGGTAGAATTTTATGATTGTTTAAGATTCTCACTGATTAATGCTATGCAATAAACTTGGTTCAATTACCTTTGTAATCACAACAAATAGAAAATAGAAATGAACTGGAAGGAAAAAATATTTTCGATATCAAATAAAACTGAATTTGAACAAGTAGCACTGAAAATTTTTCGTTATCAAGCGGAAAATAATGAGGTGTATCGTGAATATCTTCAATATCTAAAAAAGGATGTAAATCAAATCAGCAAGCTTACAGATATTCCTTTTCTTCCCATAGAGTTTTTCAAATCCCGAAAGGTGGTTTCCTGCAACGATCCTGCAAAAGAAATTTTCACCAGCAGCGGAACAACTGGCAAGCTAACCAGCAGGCACTTTGTTCCCGATATTAGTATTTACGAAGAGAGTTTTAAGAAAGGTTTCGAGGATTTTTATGGACCAATAACAGATTATTGTGTTCTGGCTCTACTTCCTTCTTATTTGGAGCGCGAAGGTTCATCTTTAATCTATATGATGGAACACCTGATTAAAGATAGCAAGCATGCTAAAAGTGGATTCTACCTGCACAATCATGAAGAATTGATTGAATGCATTGCTGATTTGAAGAAATCGAATCAAAAAATTTTACTGCTTGGGGTTAGTTTTGCTTTGCTTGATTTGGCTGAAAAATATACGCTGGATCTTTCCGATGTAATCATCATGGAGACTGGTGGCATGAAAGGAAGAAGAAAAGAAATTACTCGTGAAGAGTTACATGCATTTCTTTGTTCCCGATTAGGCATAAATGAAATCCATTCTGAGTATGGAATGACAGAATTGCTTTCGCAAGCATACTCTAAAGGTCAGAGTCTATTCCAGACTCCCAATTGGATGAAAATCATGATTCGTGATGCTTACGATCCATTTAGCTATGAAAAATCAGGTAGAACTGGAGGTGTGAATGTAATCGATTTGGCCAATGTTCATTCTTGCTCGTTTATCGAAACTCAAGATCTTGGTAAAATCCACGAAGATGGAAAATTTGAAATTCTTGGTCGATTCGATCATTCTGATATTCGTGGTTGCAATCTACTTGTAAACGAATAAATCAGATTTTCACACCACAGAAGACTTGAGCTATTTTACTCAAAAATCGAAAAACAATACTTAAAGCTTGATCAGCATCCCTTTACCTATGATTTTCTTTCCTTTAGGATAGAATTTAACGGCTAAAAGCTCATTTTTCATGCTTTTAGGATTGAAAATCAAAGCTAAACCGATCAAATTCAAGACTGGAAGATTAAAAATCGATCCTAAAGGATTGCTTGTCGATGATATTCCCATCAAATTCAAAGCTCAAGGCTTTAAAATCAGTAAAATAAAAAACACCAAACAGAGATTAAATGAATGTAAACCAACTCTGTTTGATGTTAAAAGTATCCTTTACAAAAGGAATCTAGTCTGTTATAACTACTTTTTATCTTTAAGCAACATCAGATTTTATCCGATGTTAATCTTTAGCAAAACTTATAAATACACACATGCTTATACTTCTCACCTGGCCTTAAAATTGCATTTGGGAAGTGCTTATAGTTTGGAGAATTTGGAAAAACCTGCGTTTCCATAGCAAGCCCTGCACATTGTATAATTGGCGCTCCTTTTTTACCTGTTTCAGAGCCATCGAAATGAGCACCTGTGTAAATTTGAATACCTGGCTGATCTGTATACACTTCCATTTTTCGTCCCGATTTAGGGTCTGAAAGTACTCCTGCCAGCTTTATCGTTCCATCGAAATCATCCAAAACAAAATTGTGATCAATACCATCAAACATCCTGATTTGCTCATGATCTGCTTTGCATGCTGATTCTACTGTTTTTGCATTTGTAAAATCGAATGGCGTATCTTTTACCAATGCTATTTCTCCGGATGTTGTTCCCAATTCTGCTGAAATAGGCGTATAGTTTGAAGCATTTAATCGCAACTCATGATTCATTGCCGATCCATTGCCTGCACCATTCAGATTAAAATAAGGATGACTTGTTAAATTAATTACTGTTGGCTTTGATGTTTGTGCCTCATAGTCAATAACAAATTGATTATCATCTGTCAATCCGTATATTACTGAAACCTCCAATTTGCCCGGATAATTCTGATCGCCATCTTCACTAACCAGGTTTAATTGATAGGCCTGTACATATCTATCAATATCAACAGCGCTTACTTTCCAATTTCTTCGATTGAATCCATCCACACCACCATGTAAATGGTTGGTTTCGTTATTGCAATCCAACTGAAATTTTTCTCCATCAATTTCAAATTCACCATTTACGATACGGTTGGCATAACGACCACACAGGGCGCCAAAATACGCATCGCCTTCAAGCGTTTCCTCAATGGTATCATACCCTACTACAACATCGGCAACATTGCCTTTTGCATCAGGAACTTTTAATGAAATGATTTGACCGCCACGAGCAATAAAATCAATCTCTATATTTTTATTTTTAAGTGTATAAACCTGCATGTTTATCTTATTTATATTCGGAAGCCCTTACAAAGTTTTTTGCCAATTCCACGCCGAAAGCAAAGTTTCATCAAGACTTTTTTCCGATTGCCATCCCAACTCTCTATTAGAATATGAAGTATCTGCATAAATCTGCTCGATATCTCCAGCTCTTCTTCCAACTATTTTATGAGGAACTTTCTCCCCTGTTGATCTTTCGAATGATTCAATAATTTCCAATACTGAAACACCAGATCCTGTACCAACATTAAAATATTCGTAGTTCGAAGCATTTTTATCTTGTAGCAAACGTTCAATTGCAATAACATGTGCTTTTGCCAAATCTACTACGTTGATATAATCTCTAATGCAAGATCCGTCAGGCGTATTGTAATCATCTCCAAAAATACTAAGTTCTGGTCGAATGCCCGCCACTGTTTGTGTTAAGAAAGGAATAAGATTATTAGGAACACCCAATGGTAATTCTCCAATTTTAGAGCTTGGATGTGCTCCAATTGGATTGAAATATCTTAATGCAATTCCTTTTAATTCGGGATGAGCTTTTGTAGTGTCTCGAATAATATCTTCACAAATTGACTTTGTATTTCCATAAGGAGACTCAGCCTCTTTTCGTGGAGTCGATTCAGTTACGGGCAGTTTATCAGGCTGTCCATAAACTGTGCATGATGACGAGAAAACCAGGTTTGGAATATTGTGTTCCTTCATTGCTTCCAAAATATTCATCAAGGAATTAAGGTTATTGCGATAATACAGCAAAGGTTTTTCAACCGATTCGCCAACAGCTTTTGATGCTGCAAAGTGAATAATGGCATCAATTCCTCTATGCTTTTTAAAGAACTCATTGCATTCACTCTCAACACTTAAATCGATTTGCTCGAATAATGGACGAATGCCGGAAATAGCTTCGATTCCATCTAAAACTTCAATCTTAGAATTTGAGAGATTATCAGCAATTACAACTTCGAATCCACTATTTTGCAATTCTACAACAGTGTGAGAACCTATATAACCAGTTCCTCCAGTAACTAAAACCTTTTTTTTCATCCTTATAGTTTGATACTTCACAACAATGACACACTTCATTGAGCAAGTGTGTCATCGCAATATTTTGTTTTATTTTTTCTCTACCAGAAGATTGCGTACAAAGCAACCAATAAAATGCAAATGGTATAAGCAACAATATTAAATACCTTACCTGTTGCAAATGTTTTTCTGCTAATCTCTATACCTTTTTCATCATCAGCACCCTTATTCTGTAGGTGGCTAACCAAAATGATAACCAATGCTGAAAGAACTGCTGTATAACCCATTTGATCCATAAATGGAACATTAACAAATATAGATTCGAGACTTGTACCAGCTACCCATCCATTAGGAGCCACTTTAAAATACATGGCAATTGGAATAGATGCCAACACCCCTGCAATAGCACCTTTATTTGTTGATTTTTTCCAGAATAATCCCAACATAAATACGGCCAGGATACCCGGACTAACTACTCCTGTGTATTCCTGAATAAATTGAAAAGCTTGATCTAAACCTGCCAATTGGGGAGCAATACATCCTGCAATTAATAATGCAACTGCCGCAGAAATTCTACCAGTATTTACCGTTTGTTTATCACTTGCATTTGGATTAAAATATGGCTTGTAAATGTCCATTGTAAAAATGGTTGATGTAGAGTTTAGCATAGATGCTAATGAGGATACAATAGCTGCTGCCAATGCTGCAAACGCCACACCTTTTAAACCTGTTGGTAAAAATTGCAACAACCATGGATATGCTTTATCTGCAGATTCCATTGTTGGAATATTATTCTGAGCTGCATCTCCTAAAGATGTCATAATTGTTCCATCGTTCACCATTACATATGCAGCAATTCCAGGTATTACAACAATCAAAGGAATGATTAACTTCAAGAAACCGGCAAATACAATCCCTCTTTGAGATTCTTGCAATGACTTAGCTGCTAAAGTTCTTTGAATAATATACTGGTTGAAGCCCCAATAATAAAGGTTAGCAACCCACATTCCACCAACAATTACTCCAAGTCCCGGAAGGTTTTTATATTGATCGTGAGCTTTATCTAAAATCATATGGAAAGAATCTGGAGCAGCTTCGTAGATGTGCTTAAAACCAGCAAGTACACCTTCACCTCCTGAAACAGTATCTAATGCAAGATAAGTAGTTACCAATCCTCCTAAAATCAAGAAAACAACCTGAATTACATCTGTCCATGCAACTGCAGAAAGACCACCATAAAGCGAATAACTAGCTGCAAATAAGGCCAAACCTAATACTCCATAAATCATTGGAATTCCCATGATAGTTTCAAGCGCCAAAGCACCTAAATACAATACAGAGGTAAGATTTACAAATACATACAATGCAATCCAGAAAACAGCCAAAATGGTTTTAAGGTTTTTTGAATAACGTTTCTCTACAAATTCAGGAATCGTATACAATCCTTTCTCAATGAAAATTGGCAGAAAGTACTTACCTACAATAATTAAAGTTAAAGCAGCCATCCACTCATAAGAAGCAATTGCCAACCCAATTGCAAAACCAGATCCAGACATTCCTATGAATTGCTCTGCGGAAATATTTGCAGCGATTAATGAAGCCCCAATTGCCCACCAAGGCAAAGATTTTGAAGCTAAAAAATAATCATCTGCATTTTTTTGATGCCCTTCTTTATCACGCGACACCCATAAACCTACTCCAACGATTACAATACCGTAAACGATAAAAATCACATAATCGAGAAAAGAAAATGTATTAGCCATTGTATTTGATTTTAGTTGAGGTTAAAGTTTTTTGGAAGCTTTAGGCGAGTACAAATTTTCTCCCTAACATCCATACCAAACTGATTATTACCTCAATTTATAATGTGTTTTTGATAGTTCTCTTAATCTTTTCGCTGCACCTTCGGCAGTAATATCACGTTGTGGCGTACCCAGCATTTCGTATCCTACCATAAATTTCTTAACACTAGCCGAGCGTAACAAAGGTGGATAGAAATGCATGTGTAAATGCCACTCAGGATGTTCTTCTCCATCTGTTGGAGCTTGATGCAATCCTGCAGAATATGCAAACGACACCTCAAACAAGTTGTCGTACATAATCGTTAATTTCTTGTAAACATCAGCCAAATCTGTTTTTTCCTCATCAGTCAGTTGCAATAGATTCGACACCTCTCGTTTACTTATAATCATTGTTTCGAAAGGCCAAACTGCCCAAAACGGTACTAAAGCTACAAAAGAATTATTCTCAACCAAAATTCTTTCTTTTTTCTCAAGTTCCGATTTTAGATAATCAGACAACATGGTTCTTCCATACTTTTCGAAATAAGCCAATTGATTTTCAGATTCTTTTGAAGTCTCTAGAGGCACCAGTTTAGAAGCCCAAATTTGTCCGTGAGGATGTGGATTAGAGCATCCCATAATAGAACCTTTGTTCTCAAATATCTGCACATAGCCAATATCCTCTCTGTCTCCCAATTCCTTATATTCCTTGATCCAAAGATCAACTACCTTACGGATATTTTCTACTTTCATTTCAGGAACTGTAAGGCTATGGTTTGGACTAAAGCAAATTACTTTACAAATTCCGGATTCACTTTGGGCTTTAAACAAATCTCCATCTGAGAATTCTCCCTCAGGAGTATCTTGCAACAAAGCACTAAAATCATTCTGAAATGAATAAACGTCCTCATAGTTTGGATTCTTTTCTCCACCAACTCTTTCGTTAGTCGGGCACAAATAACATTGTGAATCATATTCAGGTCTTTTCTCCTCAACTACTTTTTCAACCTGACCTTGCCATGGTCTTTTCGACCTGTGAGGTGATACTAATATCCACTCCCCCGTTAATGGATTATATCTACGATGTGGATTTTCAATGTAATCAAATTTCGCCATCTGGAACATTTTCTTGATTATTCTATTCTTTTTCCTCCGTCACCGATTTCAGCGACATAAAATTCTCCAACAATACCTGTCTTCTCGGTATATTCCTTTCCTACTCTCTCAATAAACTCTTCAACATACTCATCTTTTACCAGGCTAACAGTTGATCCTCCAAAACCACCTCCTGTCATTCTGGAACCAATCGTTCCTTCAATCTTTCTTGCTGCTTCAACCATAGTATCCAATTCATGACCTGTTACCTCATAATCATCACGAAGTGAATCGTGAGAACCATTCATTAACTGACCAAACTCTTTTAGGTTTCCTTTTTTAAGTTCTACTACAGCTTTCTTTGTTCTTTCAATTTCGCTAACCACATGACGCGCTCTTCTTCTTATAACATTATCATCAATCAGCTTTTCTAATGAGTTGAATTCTGTCAGGCACAATTCACCTAAATTAGCAATCTTTCTGGAGGGGTTGATTGCCTCAACAGCTGCCTGACATTCAGCAACTCGTTCATTGTATTTTCCTTCATCTAAACTATGAGGACTATTGGTGTTTCCAATAACGATTTTAGCACCTTCTAAATTTACAGGCACTAATTCGTACTCAAGATTATCACAATTCAAATATATGGCATGGTCTTTCTGTCCCATTCCAGATGCAAATTGATCCATTATACCACACATTACACCAGCAAATTCATGCTCAGCTTTTTGGCTATATTTCACAATACTCAACTGATCTTTGCCAAAATTATATTCTTCGTTAATTGCTACCCCTGTAACTACCTCTAAAGAAGCCGAAGATGATAAACCTGCACCATTGGGCACGTTTCCCCAGAATAATAAATCTGCACCGCAATTAGGAAATTGCCCATCCTTTTTAAATTGAGCAATTACGCCAAGAACATAATTTGCCCAATTCCCTTTTCCTAATCGTTTAGTTATTTCCTCAAGTGATAACTTATAGAATTTATCCTGATTTAAAGATCTAAGTTGGATATAATCATTATCTGTTTTCCTTATCAAACAATAGGTTCCAAATGACAATGCACATGGAAAAACAAATCCTCCGTTGTAATCGGTATGTTCTCCAATTAAATTTACACGACCCGGAGAAAAATACACATGACAATCACCTTGTCCATATAATTTTTCAAACTCCGTTTTTAATTCTTCAACTTGCATATGACTATCTTACTGGTTGGTACTGGTAGGCAAATTTAGATCTTTTTTATACAAATGCAAAAAAAATTAAAAAATAAAAGCCCTAATTCATATGAATCAGAGCTTCACAACTTGTTTAATTATTTTCTATAAGGAGTTTCTTTTTATCAATTTAGATTGATTTTCTATCAAATCATTTTTAGAATTGATAACCATATCAGCCAATAACCTACCCATTTCTTTAAAATCTGTACTAATTGTGGTAATTCCATCGGCAACTACTTCTTTTAATGGCGTATCATTGTAAGAAATTATTCCTAAATCTGAACCAATTTTCAATTTCTCAGATTTAGCTTCTTTTACAAGAGTTACCAAATCATTATCACTAGGAACTATATAAACCTCGCCTTTTTCAATTTTATGATTTTCTAAAGATTCAATTACTTCAAGCTCCCATCTATCCTGATAACAACTTGCAAACTTTTTAAAGCCTTTCAATTGTCCTATTGGCTCTTTTCCACCCGGATAAACAAAATAGATTTTCTTATATTTTTCCAACAAATTTAGTCCTGATTCCAATGCAGAAAACACGTCCTTTTCAAAATTCTGATAAACAGCAGGGTAATGTTTTTTTAAGGCAGCATTAGTTTGATCAAGTATATAAACCTCATTTTTAGGCAAATACTGTAATATATTATACGCATCATTAAACTTTGCAGGCATAATTATATAAGAAGTATACTTGCCATTGTTATTATCGATTAATTCTTTAAAAACTTTACGATTAAAGTGATGGAAAAAAATATCAACATTTGCCTTATCACCTAAATTCTCAATAAAGGAATTATATAATATCTCTTTAAAAACATTAAACTCCTCAAAGAGTAGAAAAATATTCCTTTTAAATCGAGTTGAAGTACTTGCCAGGTAGTAACCTTTACCAGGAACAGAGGATATTACTCCTCGAATTTTTAATTCATTATATGCAACAAGAACGGTATCTCTGGATAAACCAAACTCATTACAAATTGCATTAATCGAAGGGATCTTATCCCCAACATTTACAAGTCCTTTATCAATAGATTGCAGTAAAGAGTTGATAAGTTGTTTGTATTTCGGAGTGCCCGAATCAGTAGTTACATTAAATATTTTAGAAGGCATCTTAAGTGTATTTATTTGCATATGTATCAATACAAAGGTAATAAATTCACAACTGATACGAACCAGTAGGGTAGATGAAAGATTCGATTTTAATTCTTATATGCAGTCATTCTACTTTGAATTGTATCTCTTAATACATCAATATTAATACTAAACTCTTCCGAATAATACTTTCTAATCAAATCCAGCTTCTGTCTTATTAATTCCTTTCCTTTGTTTAATTCAATACATGAATTAGGATCGGAAAAATCCTCACAATTCCAATCTTTTAGGTAGGTTGAATTAAAATATACCGTATCCTGAACTAAAAAGTGAGACGTTAATTGAGCAAAATCTTCAAATTGATTTTTCGTCCCGTAAGCACTCACCATCCCTCGCCTAATTGCATCTGATAATGATACACCATTTCTCCAACCTTCTCCAATATATCCTAGAGGTGAAATGCTATTGAACCCATTGGGTAATCCTTTCTTTTGATGAACAATATGGGAAAATTCATGATGCATTGTAATCAATTGATTTTCTAACCAAATTCGATCATCCAAATCAAAAGCATTTAAATTTATTAAAATTACCCTGGCACCATTTTCGGCATACCCCAACATTCTTTCCCCTTCGCTTTCATAAATATATGATCCTATGTATACCAACTCTTTAGGCATATATTCCTGTATAAATAATTTTGATTCTTCAGACAATACAAGAAAAGGTTTTACCCAAAGCTCATCTATCAATTTAGTAACTGGAATCACCAAATCTTCTTTAATCGGATCTGCTGTTTGATCTTTATTTAAAAACCGCTGATCCCACTCCCACCTTATTGCAGTTCCATATTTTTCAAGAATATTCTCCCTAATATAAACATCATTTGGATGATCAGACAGTTTTATATCAGGTACTTTATATTCGACATCCTCTGATTTATTGCAGGCTATAATTAATATTGCCATTACAATACCAACTAAAAAAAGTGCAATATTAAAGTTCGTGTATTTCATCACTATCTTGGGTTAGGCTTTAAGCCATTTACAATGGCAGATTGTGGTATTTGTATTGCTGTTCTTATATCATTTGGGATAAGTTGAAAAGTATTGCCCTGAATGTCTTTATGGGTAATCGAAAGTTCGAATCTTTTAATATCAAACCATCTCAATCCCTCATCTAAAAACTCTTTTCTTCTTTCATCCAATAAAAAAAGTTTCATAGCATTTTTTGTATCTGACAAAGAATAATGCTCTTTAATCTTATTCAGATCCAATTTACCACCCTCTATATATCTCTTAGCCGCAAGGATATGATAATCATGCAATGCATTTTCATACTCTCCTTGCATAATGTAACACTCCATTCTATTCAAAAGCACCTCTTCTCCTTTTAGTTCACTTTGAATAAAATAAGGAAATCCGGTATTAGAAGTTGTATAGCGGAACAGCTCATGGTATTTCGGAACAACAACAGCTCCAGTACTATAACTCCATCTTTGATCCCTAACATCTATTTCTTCTTGAACATTATTATTAAATAGTTCATTAAAAATCTTTTTGTCACTCCTGTAACCATAATTAGCTCTGGCATAGAACGATTCTTTTCGTATTGCAATTAAATTGGATTTTTCTTTTACATTGGAATTTTTAGCCGCCATTTCATCAAAAGTAGTCCCTTGATAAATTTTAAATAAATCCCTCACATAATCATTGGGATTATCATCGAGAATCAAATTACAATACTTTAAACTATTTGAATAATCTTTCTTATAAAGATAAAATCTAGCAGCAAATGCATAAGCTGCTTTTCTTGTGAAATGGTATTTTTTTGATCCAATAAAATAATCATCTTTTAGTAAAGAGAGTCCGGTAATTAAGTCTCTTTCGATTTTATCGTAAACCTGTTTAAGCGATCCTCTTGAGTAATTCTCAAACAGTTTATCCTCCACTACTTCGACATAAGGAATGCCAAGCTCATCTTCGGATGTTTCACCTCTGTAATGTTTTGAAAAAACATTCACGAGCAAAAAATGATTATAAGCTCTTGAAATTAGTGCTTCACCTCTCACTACAGATCTATGATCATCATCTCCTGAAACTTTATCAATAACAGCCAGTGCCTCATTACAATGAGCAATTGCATAATATGTATTTTCCCAAAAATAAGTGGTAGACTCCTGAGCTTCATAAGAATCCATTGAAATCCATTGAAAAGCTTCAGTCATATGATCTTTTTGGGTATTATCAGGAATAGCCGACACATTGTCCGTCATCCATTCAATAAAAAGATATGTGCTCTCATTATACGAATTAGCAACTAACTTGGCAATATCTTTAACTGTTTGCAACTCCTTTCTGTCATCTGGGTTTTCATCTAAATAAGAATCACAAGAAATCGAAAGTATAGTTATAAGTAATATGCCAAAAAGTCTGTTCATGAAAGAGCAATCAGTTTAAACTTAGAAGGCTAAGTTAACAGAAAAACTATAAGTTCTGGACATTGGAAGTGAAATTCCTCCTGATTGAAAAAACTCAGGATCAACTCCATTTAACTTTTTATCTGAATAAAGCAAGGCAATATTATAGGCTTGAAATTTTAAACTTGCCGAACTCAAATTCATTGAATTTAACCAAGATTTGGGCAATTGGTACACTATCCCAATATTTTTGAGCCTTACAAAACTGCCATCAGCAACACGAGCAGTACTTTTATTATAAAGTTGATATGGGTTTAATCCGCTATCATTTAATTCTTCAGATTTCCACCGTGTTAATATTACGGGTATATTCGTTTTATTCTCATCGCCAGCTTTTTTCCAACGATTCTTAAGCCCACCAGGTAGGCTTGAATAATCATCATAGTTGTCACTGAAAGCATCTTCAAGCCTGATTTTATTTCCAAATCGATAATTTAATCCTACTGATAAAGTCCAATTTTTGTAATTAAAAATATTCTCCAAACCTCCAAAACCAGTTGGTGTAGTTGGTCCTTCATATTTCAGATATTTTAAAATATCTATTCTCTTCTGTAAATTAAGCTTTTGAATGGTCTTACCATTTGGTCCAAAAAACTGAGGAACTCCATTACCATCTAAGCCTGCAAATGGGATAGAAAATAAACTGTTGGAAGAGTAAGCTTTAAAATTTGTTCCCAATGACTGAATGGCATCTGCAATTCTAGGTTCATCAAAGTATTTGGTAATTTTATCCTTGGCATAACAATAGGTAAATCGTGTATCCCAATTGAAGTTTTTAGTTTTTATATTTTGAGAACTAATTGTAAATTCAATTCCATTAATTTTCATTTCACCAACATTCCCGTATTTCTTTCTTATGCCTCCAATCCCACTTGTTGTAACAAAACCAAGTAAATCTTTTGATCTTCTTCTGAAATGCTCTATATCAGTATAAAATCTTCCATTTAATATTTCTAACTCTATCCCTAAATTAAATTCATATAATTTTTCCCAGGTAAGATTTTTATTGGCCAGCTCATCTATATATAAAACATCTTCTCCATCCTCATCATTCGGCCTCAATGGTTCTCCTGACTTTAAAATTAGGGAGGGGCTCGCTCCAATTCCATTATCTCCAGACAATCCATAAGTTGCCTTTAACTTTAAGCGATCCACAAAACCAATTGACTTCATAAAATTCTCACCATGAACATTCCAAGCCCCACTAACATTCCATGTAGGCAGATACCTTGAATCACTATTTTTCCCTTGTCGATTATCTCCATCGAACCTAAAAGTAGAGTTCAAAATATATTTCCCTTTGTAAGAATATGCTCCAGTTAAAAATACTCCTGCAAACCTGTACTTTTCTTTTCTTCTGTAATAATCTGTTTGATCACGAAATTTTAGGTATTTTACAACCATTGGATCGGTAATACTAATCCCTCCCTTATCGTACAAATGCCCCCAAATCTCATTATGAGTCTCCTTTCTATTTGTATATCTTATTTCTTGTCCGAACAACAGATTGACAATATGGTCCTGGTCTGATTTTAAATTCCAATCAACAATATTTCTGATAAAATAACCTGTTAATGAATTTTTAGTGGTGTTATAAAACCCTCCCTGATTTAAAACCGAATACGGCTCTTTTTCCGGATGATCTGGATCATCAAAAAGAAAATTATTTCTATTTACAAACAAGGGGGCATCAGCTCTATATGCTTCTGCATGATTTGATGTTTCATGAATCTTTTGCTCACGTAAGGTATTTACCCAGCGTCCCTGAAAAGTAGATCTAAATCTCAATTTAGAAGAAATTGCAAACTGCACCTCCCCCTGAAATAAAATATCCTCCACATCTACATTCACATAATTGTGATCCAACTCATACAAAATATTGAAAGGGGCATAATTCCTTCTAAAATACTCTAAATTGCCATTCTCATTATAAGGCCTAATACTTCTACTGGTATATAGTGCATAGTTATAAGGGTTGACATCAAAATTACGCTCATAAAGCCCATCAATTGGTTCAAATTTTCTATCCTGCGATCCTGGCAATTTTTGATCTCTAATATTGCCCGATACTTTAAATCCCAATTTCAGTCGCTTCGAAACATCAAAATCCCCTTTTACCAATGCAGTATAGTTCTTAACCTCATCCGCTAAAGTTTGTCCTTCATCATTATAAAATCCGATAGAGGTATAAAACTTTGATTTATCTGATCCTCCAGCAATACTAAAAGAATGTTGTTGTGATAAGGAATTTCGAAATAAAACATCAAACCAGTCAGTATTCGAATTGGCATATTTTGATAAGAACTGATAATTCAATCCTCCATCTGGCCCCCAATTTACATTATGGTTTGCAATTTCATAAAACATTTTGCTCATGGCCCCATGGTTTGCTGCTGAAGCCGCTTTGGCAATATCAATCCAACCTTTATCATACAGTTCTTCATAAACTTCCATTTCTTCATTAGAAGATAATATGTCGAATTGTGAATAATTAGGCTTTTGTCTTACAGTTGCACTTCCGGAATAGGAAACTTTTAAATTTCCTGTTTTCCCTTTTTTGGTGGTAATTACAATTACTCCATTCATTGCTTTTGCACCATACAATGCGGTAGCCGAAGCATCTTTCAGTATCTGAAACGATTCAATATCATCAGGATTTAAACCTACAACACCAGAACTCAAAACCGTAGAAAGATTGCCAGAAGTTAAGTCATTATTGGTCAATTCTATAATATCTTCCTGAACCACACCATCAACCACCCAAAGAGGTTTGTTACTACCATTAATTGAGGCTTTGCCTCTAATTCTAACAATGGGAGATATCCCAAAAGTTCCGGAAATATTATCTACCTGAACTCCGGAAATATGCCCCTGTAGAGATCGGCTAACATCTGCAATTCCACTTAATGCAATATCAATTTGATTTAATTTACTGGCCGATCCTGTAAATAAATTTCTGTCTATTTTCTGAAAACCTGTAGTAACCAATACTTCTCGAAGTCTTTCATCAGAAGGAAACAACTCTACGTTGATTTTTTCCAAATCACCAACACTTACCTCCCTGGTTTTCATTCCTATAAACGAAAACACCAATACAATATCAGGATCGTTAGCTGTAATAAGGGAGTAATTACCATCAATATCAGTCGATGTACCAAAATAAGTTCCTTTTATCAGAACAGATACACCAGGTAACATTATTCCATTATTATCGGTAACATGCCCATAAAGTTTTTTTACTTTTTTACTCGATTCATGAAATTTGGAATCAGCATTTTTTGCTTTGGGATCAGGCTTAATTATAATTACCTTATCACGGATTTCATATGTCAAACCAGATCCGATTAGACATTCTTGTAGAATTTCCCTTGCAGTTTTAGGAATACCAGCAAGATTAATATTGCGAATTTTCTTAATATCATCAACATTATACAAAAATGTATAACTTGTTTTTTCTTTGATCTTGGACATTACCTCAATCAAACTAGCACCTTTCATTCGCAACTCTAACCTTTCCTCTTGTGGAAATGCTTTAGATTTTAATCCAAAACACACAAATAGAAAGAAGAAAAACAGGAGTCTTTTTGCAAAAAACTCTTTTCTTTTCTGCATAAACCTCTAATTCCGATTTTTTTTAATATTTTTGAGTTGTGATTTGGTTAGTATTACACTTCTAGCGATAGTAGTGTTTATTGGCTTTAACCGAGATTTGTAGCAGCAAATCTCGGTTTTTTTACACTTCTTCAACCCAAAGGGTTCTATCCTTAATTGTGAATTTCACTTTTTGTGTAACCTCAATCAACTCTAATATTTCATCGATATTATCGTATCTAGTCAGATCTCCTGAAAATTTTAATTTTTTAACAGATTCGTTTAAAAAGGACACGTCAACATCATACCACCTTGAAAGTCTTATCATTATATCTTCCAAACTCTCATTTTCAAAAACAAATCTACCATCTTTCCAAGCAGTATAAATTTTCGTATCAACTACCTGTTTTAATGTTTTCCCAGTCAATTTATTAAAACGAAATTGTTCATTTGGTAACAACTTTACCTTATTTCCAAACAAAGTATCACTAACTTCAACTTTACCTTCAACTAAAGTGGTTACAATCTCATTTAAATCAGAATAGGCATTAACATTAAATGATGTACCAAGCACTTTAACCTGAGCTTTATTTACATTGACAACAAATGGATGGACAGAATCTTTAGCCACTTCAAAGAAGGCTTCCCCTTTAAGCTCAACTTTTCTTATCCCCGATCCAAATTCTGATGGAAACCGTAGTTTCGTATTGGAATTAAGCCATATTCTGGTTCCATCCATTAGTGTCAACTTATATTCCCCCCCTTTGGGAATAATAATTGTATTATAGGTTAATTGTGATTTGGTAATATTTGATTTTTTCTGATAAATTAATTCCTGAGTTTTATTTGAGATAAATACATCACCTTCTTTAATTATAACTTCTTCATCCAGCTGATATCTTTCACCATCACTGGTTATCAATATAGCTTGCTGTTTTCCTGGATTTATAACATTTGAAACCTTATTATCCAGTAAATTTGAAAAAAAGAGTGTAGAACCTATTGCCAGAATAAATATTGCAGCAATTCTCAGAAAATTTATATTTAACTTTCTAAGCTTATCTTTTTTAATTTTAGCCTGAATTTTATCCCAATTCGCTCTTTTATTGGAATGTTCTAGTTTTGATGCTCTTTCCAAATATTGCTTTTCGGGATCCATAGAAAGCTTTTGGAATAGAATCAAATTATCTTCATTAGCTTGCTTCCATCCCTCCAGGTACTGAAATTCCTCATCAGTTAATCGATCCTCCAACCGTTTAACGATTAAATCAGCAATTTTAAATCCTGAATTTAAATCCTTCATCTTCATTTTGCATTTACATGTACTATAACAGTTTCTCTCAAAAAAAGGGTGACAAACATTTTAAATTTTGTCACCTTTGTGGTTCTTCGATATTTTTCACAAAAACATCAACATCGTAAATAAATCTTTTAGATTCTCTTTCAAGAACTTACTAGCTCTTTGTTTTTGAGTTTTCACTGTATTTATAGAAATATTCAAATCTTCCGCAATTTCTGCGTTTTTAAGCCCTTTTAAACTCAATAAGTAAATAGCTCGAGCCGATTCTGGAAGTTTTCCTACTGTATCTGCAATAATTCGGTTCACTTCCTCTTCAATAACATTGTTTAAAAAGTAATCGTCACTCAAAACATCAGTCTTTGCCTGAGCTTCATAATTTCTTTCTACTTTCTGATGATCGAGATAGTTTAAACATGAATTACGTACAGTTTTATACAGAAAGGCTTTTAATGGTGCTTCATGATAAAAGGAAGATTTCTTTTCCCAAACCTTTATAAAACTCTCTTGTACCAAATCTTCAACAACCTCACAATTAGTCACATATTTTTGACCAAATAAAAACAATGCTTCATAATACTTATCGTACAAATTCTTAAAAGCAGATTGACTTCCACTCCTGAATTTTTCGATGGATATGTTGGCTGTTGTTGGCATAGGCTCTATTTACAAATGGACAGACAATATTATAAAATAATTTCAGATTTCAATAATTGTATATTTTAGATTAGATAAATCAATTAAATAGCACGTTATACAATGAAAAAAGGGTGTCTAAAACAGACACCCTTTTAACGATATGACATCTTTTACAAGTTTAATTTTTTCTTTAAATGTTTTGGTAAAGCATCTTTATGCACCATAATGGCAACTGTTTTCAATTTAACGTATGCTTCACTCATGTTCAAGTATCCGCCAAATTTATTACTATCATCGGCCCAAGAATTTTTTGTCTTATAATAAAGCGTTCCATTTTGATCCTTTACGATACCAGTTAAATGCATCAAATGATCATCAGTTGTCTGGAAATTATCAAAAGTTTTCTGACGCAACTCTTGCGTTACTTTAGGCTCATTGGTGTTTCCTTTAGGCTTTTCTGTTTTATTCTCAACTCCATCTTCCCATTTTGCTATTTCAGAATTACTCATATCTGTTTCTTTAACAGCAGGCAAAACAGCATATCCTTTTCTATGTGAAAATCCTTTTTCACTCACATCACCATCCCAACAAACAGAATACCCATTCTCTATGGCGTGATTCATAACTTCCATCAAATCATCTATTGGCACATTATAATATAAATCATCCGACCAATTATCTGGAATCTCAAGATTAATTTTTGAATAAAAAGGATGGTGATTGTAGGATGTAAGCTCTACATAATCCGAAGCGTTAAATCCAACTTCTTTGGCAAATGCTTGCGGAGTATACTCTTTTCCATTAAACTCGAAAGACTCAGGTAGTTTTCCCATATATGTATCCAAAACCCCATTTACTGTTGCAAACCAAACCGGTGTTATTTTTTTATTAGGGTTTTTTACGATCTCATCCAACATTGCTTTTGTAGATTTCACCATTTCTTTATGAATGTGAAAGTCTCCTTCATATTGATTGCCTGAATAGATTGATTCCGGAACAAACCCATGAGTTTTTACAACATTAATTACATCATGAGCTTGTCCACCCTCACTAAAATTACCTTTTCCATGCAATCTAAAATATCGCTTAGCTTTTTTTGAATAAGCTTCACGTACAATATACATTTCAGATAAATCCAATTCGGGAGCTCCCATTCTTAACAATTCCGTTTCAATAAACGAAGTAGTTGCAAAGCTCCAACAAGTACCTGTACTTTGTTGGTTTTTAACTGGTGTAGTTTTTACTTCTGTAACAGTAGTAAATTTCTTTTCATTCTGTTGTTCCTGCGCGCTTACCATATGCAAACTGCTCATCAACAACAGAGTAAGGAATAATTTGTTCATTTATTTGTGTTTAAGTTTAAAGGTATATTTTTACAAATCTTCTAATTCTAACTGTTTCTTTTTTGGCATTTTTTCAACAACCAATTTATACGATTTATCAATCCACTCTTTTAATAAATTATCCGATACACTACCATCAATCTTCACGGTATTCCAATACCTCTTATTCATATGGTATCCTGGTAGAACTGCAGCATATCTTTCTCTTAATTCAATTGCCAGATCTTCTTCACACTTCACATTCATACTCAGTTCATTATTGATATTCGTAAGCAAGAACATCTTATCTAAAACCTTAAATACCAAAGTTTCTTCATCAAAAGGGAAACTCTCAGTGACTGCTTTTTTCGACAGACAATACAGTCTTAATTCTTCAATATTCATGATTTAATCGTTTATTAAAATCTTAGCAAATTAAGATTCAAATATAAATAGTTTTAAAGATATCTTTGATTGTAAGTGAAAATTATAATGGCAAAATTCGCCCTATTAATTAGTCACTAACTTTCCAAATCGGAAAATATTTATTCCAATTCCTTCAATTTTGATAAAACATTAACATTTAGATACAAAGAAATGATATTTGTTTATCAACATAAAACAAAGCTCCACTCAAACTCTTTTTCTACCTATATTATGATTCACAAACTTTTGTTTAAGAATTCATATACCAAAGCACAAAACCTCCCAATTTCCTGAGTTTTACCACATACCATTCCAATTACGAATAAGAGCTCTTAAAATGATTTTTTTTTAACTAGTCTTGATTTCGTATATTTATAGCAGCAAAAACGCTTTTTAAAAGTAGATTTAGTTATGAATAAAGTTAGCTACACTCAAAAATATAACTGGAAGGACAAACGAATCCTCATTGTTGAAGATGAGGAAATTAACAACATGTTCTTTGATGCTGCATTAAGCAGAACCGAATCTGAATTGCTTTGGGCCAAAAACGGCAAAGAGGCTGTCGACATTGTAGATGTTACCGAGGATGTTGATGTAATATTAATGGATATTCGCTTGCCAATAATGGATGGTTGTGAAGCAACCAGAAGAATTAAAAAACGTCATAGCGAAATTCCTATTATTGCTCAAACTGCTTATGCATTGGAAGGTGATCGTGAACGAATTTTAGATGCTGGTTGTGATGACTATCTTGCTAAACCAATTCGTTTTGAAGAATTACTAGCTACAATCGATAAATATCTTGCTGACTAATCTACTGGCGCAATAAATGCATCTTCGATGTGTTCTATTACGTACTTCTCTCCCTTTTTAATTACGCTAACAACATCAAATCTTACTTCTTGTTTAATTTCTTTTAAATCTACATATGCCTGTGTAGCTTTTACCAGAAGTTTAATTTTTTTTAAAGTAATTGCATCAGCCGGATGTTCAAAATAATCTGTTGATCGGGATTTTACTTCAACAACAACCAAAAAGTCGTCTTTTAAGGCAACAACATCTAGCTCTTTTTTTTGATAAATCCAATTCCTATTCAAGATCTGGTAACCTAATCCAATCAGGTATTTTACAGCCAAATCTTCTCCTAATTTACCTAATTCGTTGTGCTTTGCCATTGTTGAATTATCGTTTGTCCCAATTAAAACTAACCTCCTTCTCGTCTACCGATATTTTTACATACCTTCCCAAAGGCAGTGTCCAATTATCATTAATATGACCAGCTGGAAAATTATAAACAACAGGGTAAGTATAGCTTTCCACAGCTTCATTAATGATTTCATAAGCGGATTTTCCAAATTTAGGATCTCCTTCTTTCATACCACTAAAACCACCAACCACAAGAGCTTGAAGTTCAGACAACTTTCCACCCATTCTTAAATTATACATCATTCTATCTAAATGATATAACTCTTCGCCAACATCCTCTATGAATAAAACTTTACCATGAGTTTCAAAATCCATATTAGTACCACGCAAGCTATACAAAATAGATAGATTACCTCCAATTAATTCACCTTCAGCAATCCCTAAACGATTCAATTCATGAGCTTGAATGTTATAATCCACAAACCTTCCCATTATCGCACCAAACAATGTTTCAACCGATTTTCCCGTTTGATCATCTGTAAAATTAATGGGCATTACTGAATGTAAACTTTCAACTTCCAAAATATTATTAAGATAGCTATGAAATACAGTTATATCGCTATATCCTATAATCCATTTAGGCTTGCGAAGAAACAAATCAAAATCTATATGCTCCAATATTCGCACACTACCATATCCTCCTCTGCCACAAAGAATTGCTTTTATCTCCGGATCATCCAGCATTTGCTGAAAATCTTTTAACCTATTCAAATCCCTACCTGCAAATTGATGATACTCATCAAATACATGCTTACCCAAAACCACCTTTAGGCCCAAACGTTCAAGCATGTCAACTGCAATTCCCACTTTTTCTGGTTCTATCTTTCCTGCTGGTGAAATGATCCCAATTTTATCTCCTTTTTCTAAAGCAGTAGGCTGATACATATTTATTTAGTTTTTATTGTAAACTGTGTTCAAATTAAGAATAAAATACAAAGCAAGAACAATATTTTTGATAATTCTATCTTATCTTTGCCAACGATTTGCTAAATAAGGTGCTAATCAACAAAAAAAGTAACCAAAATAATAGTTGGGACAGATATTATAATTTCTGTTCCATGTGTAAAAAATATCTCAAATGAAGAAATTTAACAGAACTCTTGTAACTACAGCTCTTCCATATGCCAATGGTCCTGTTCATATTGGACACCTGGCAGGTGTATATGTTCCAGCCGATATCTATGTAAGATACCTAAGGATGAAAGGCGAGGATGTTCTTTTAATTGGAGGTTCCGATGAGCATGGTGTACCTATCACTATTAAGGCTCAAAAAGAAGGAATTACTCCTCAAGATGTTGTTGATAAGTATCACAATATCATTAAAGATTCATTCGAGAAATTTGGTATTTCTTTCGATGTTTACTCAAGAACAAGTAACAAAGTTCATCATGAAACGGCTTCTGAATTCTTTAAAACTTTGCATGAAAAAGGTGAGTTTATTGAGAAAACCAGCGAGCAATATTACGATGCAGAAGCAAATCAATTTCTAGCTGATCGTTATATAACCGGAACTTGCCCTCATTGTAAAAGTGAAGGAGCGTATGGAGATCAGTGTGAAAGCTGTGGAACATCATTAAATGCAACTGATCTGATCGATCCCAGATCATCAATCACAGGAAATAAGCCTGAATTAAAAGAAACAAAGCACTGGTATTTGCCACTTGACAAATATGAGCCATATTTAAAACAGTGGATTCTTGAAGAACACAAAGAATGGAAACCAAATGTGTATGGTCAGTGTAAATCATGGTTGGACAATGGACTTCATCCACGTGCTGTTACGCGTGATTTGAACTGGGGTGTTCCTGTTCCTGTGGATGGAGGTGAAGGAAAAGTACTATATGTATGGTTCGATGCTCCTATCGGATATATTTCAGCAACCAAAGAACATACTCCTGATTGGGAAAAATATTGGAAAGCTGAAGATTCTAAAATGGTTCATTTCATTGGAAAAGACAATATTGTTTTCCATTGTATCATTTTTCCATCAATGCTAAAAGCCGAAGGTTCATACATTCTTCCAGAAAATGTTCCTTCTAACGAATTCTTGAATTTAGAAGGAGATAAAATCTCTACATCAAGAAACTGGGCAGTTTGGTTGCACGAATACCTTGAAGAATTTCCAGAAAAGCAAGATGTATTGCGTTATGTACTTACAGCCAATGCGCCTGAAACTAAGGACAATGACTTTACCTGGAAAGATTACCAGGCAAGAAATAACAATGAGTTGGTTGCAATTCTTGGAAACTTCGTGAACCGAGCATTGGTACTAACACACAAATATTTCGATGGAAAAGTTCCTGCTGCTGGCGAACTAAATGATTTCGATAAAGAAACATTAGCTGAAATTCCAACCATTAAAGCACAAGTAGAGAAAAATCTTGAAACTTACCATTTCCGTGAAGCTTTAAAAGAAGCAATGAATTTGGCTCGTTTAGGAAATAAATATCTGGCAGATACAGAGCCTTGGAAAGTGATAAAAACAGATGAAGAAAGAGTTAAGACAATCATGAACATTTGTCTTCAGATCTCTACAAACCTTTCTACTTTAATGGAACCATTCTTGCCATTTACTGTTAACAAATTAAGAGAGTTCTTAAACATTGAACCTCTAGCTTGGGAGAATATTGGTGAAAATGTAATTGAAGTTGGTCATCAAATTAACAAGGCTTCCTTATTGTTTGAAAAAATTGAAGATACAACCATTCAAGCTCAGGTTGATAAATTATTAGCAACCAAAGCTGCAAACGAAGCTGCAAACAAACCAGTTGCTCCAGCAAAAGAAAACATCAATTTTGATGATTTCATGAAAATGGATGTTAGAGTTGGTACCATTACTGAAGCTGAAAAAGTTGCAAAGACTAAGAAACTATTAAAGTTAACTGTTGATACAGGTATTGATCAACGCACTGTAGTTTCTGGTATTGCAGAACATTATAAGCCAGAAGAAATTATTGGCAAACAGGTAAGCATCTTGGTTAACCTTGAGCCTAAAAAACTAAAAGGAATAGAATCGCAAGGAATGATTCTAATGGCTGAAGATGCTGATGGAAAACTATCATTTGTTTCTCCTGATCAAACAGTAAAACCAGGTTCTGAAATTAGATAAGAAACAGCATATAAACAGAAAAGCGCTTCCCAAAAGGAAGCGCTTTTTTTATATCGATAATTTTATTTCTTATTGTTTCAACACCCAATATGATGATTTTGGATTAGCTGCAATTGCCTTTTTCTTAAATTGGTCTACCGCTTTTCTGGTATTGAATTGATTGATTGCAACAGAAAACAAATTTTTATTTTTAATGATCATTGCAGGATAAGATTTAGAAATTAACTCTTCTTGCAAAATCTTAGCGTTTTCAACAGTTGTAAAACTGCCAGCAATCAAATAAAATTTCCCTTTACTAGTTTTTGAAATCTTAGCAGGAACTTTATTTTTTTCAATTTTCGGTTCAAACTTCACCAACTCTTCTGGTGGAGAAATTTGAGGTTTTAATTGTACATGATTCTCTGTTAAAGAATTTTTATCTCCTGTAAATCCCATCGAGGCCGAATCTAACACAGAATTACGCTCCGAATTCAAAGGAAGTAAAGCTACCGCTAACAAAACTGCAGCAGCGGCAGAAACATACCAAATTCTTTTTGTGGTAAAAAATCCTTTTACCTGATGATCAACAATTGAAGGAATTCTTTCTTCTACTGGCTTATGTAGTTTTGTAAGTTCAAATTCTTCCAATCCCAAACTATCAACCAAATAATTCAGGTTTGCCACTGGTTCAAATTGCAAATTATGCTTTCTGTCCTTACAAAAGGAACCGATACCATCGATCACAACTTTTTCTCCACGCTGAATTTTCACTCGAATGTCTTCTACAAAAAACATAACAGCCTTCTCAGCTTCAGCATAACTTAAATTCTCCAAGTCTGCCAAATGATTTATCAAAAGACCATCGTTTTGTGTTAGATTACGATTGAATCCCAAATCTTTCGATGGAGGAAAAACCATTTGTTGATTTTCATCGATTCTGGCAGAACGATAATTCGCTACAAACCCACCAAAACCAGGTAAAATCACACAATCGTGCACAAACAATAAATCTTGTATGTATTTTGATATCTCATGCATAATAGACAAATATAATTAAAAATAAATGTCACTCAAATGGATAATTTACGTATAAGAACCAATCAATTAAAAATCAACATATTCCATGTTTAATTTTTAATTAATTCAATTACTCAAACCTTTCGCAAAAAAGTACTTAATTTTACTTATTAAATAGATAGACGAATAATAATTATGAAAAAACAAATTTTAGTTGCAGGTGGTGCAGGATATATTGGATCTCACACTACAGTTGAATTACAAAACAGCGGATTCGAAGTTATTATTGCTGATAATCTCTCAAATTCAAAAATTGAAGTTTTGGATGGAATCGAAGCCATAACAGGAGTTCGCCCAATCTTCGAAAAAATCGACCTTAGTAAAGAAGATCAAACTGCTGAGTTTTTCAAAAAGTATCCAAACTTATCTGCTATAATACATTTTGCCGCCAATAAAGCTGTAGGCGAATCAGTTGCAAAACCATTAATGTATTATCGCAACAACTTAAATTCGTTGATGAATATTTTAGAAGCCATGAAGGAACACAATATTCCAAACTTGGTTTTTTCGTCATCTTGTACGGTTTACGGTCAACCAGATAACCTTCCTGTAACAGAAGCTACACCGCGAAAAGAAGCTGAATCTCCATATGGAAATACAAAATCAATAAGCGAAGATATCATTCGCGATACAGTTAAAGCTCATTCAAACCTAAAAGGAATTGCGTTAAGATATTTCAACCCAATTGGTGCTCACCCAAGTTCTAAAATTGGTGAATTGCCATTGGGAGTTCCAAACAACTTAATTCCTTTCCTCACACAAACTGTAGCTGGCATCCGCCCTGAGCTTAGTGTATTTGGAAATGATTACAATACGCCTGACGGTTCATGCATTAGAGATTACATCAATGTAGTAGATTTGGCGAAAGCACATGTTATCGCAATTGAACGTTTGTTGCTAGATCAAAACGCTTCGAACTACGAATATTTTAATGTTGGTACCGGAGAAGGCGTTTCCGTTCTTGAAATTATTGAAGGTTTTGAAAGGGCAACAGGAGAAAAAGTACCGCATAAAATTGTGGACAGAAGACCTGGTGATGTTGAGCAAATTTATGCCGATACATCTTTCGCAAATAAAACATTGGGTTGGAAATCGGAAAGTACGCTTGATGACACACTACTTTCTGCATGGAATTGGCAAGTAAACATCATGGCACAAGAAGAAAAATAAACTATATACTTATATTTATACCCATGAAAAAGAAAATATTAATAACAGGTGGGGCAGGTTTCATTGGTTCTCATGTTATTCGTTTATTTGTAAACAAATATCCTGAATATCAAATCGTAAACCTGGATGCACTAACCTATGCCGGCAATCTCGAAAACCTTAAGGATATTGATTCAAAACCAAATTACACCTTTGTAAAAGGCGATATTACCAATTTGGAATTTGTAACTGAGTTGTTCAAGGATTTTCAATTCGATGGAGTTTTACATTTGGCGGCAGAATCTCATGTCGATCGTTCCATTTCTGATCCTTTGGCATTTATTACTACCAACATTGTTGGAACAGTTAACCTTCTAAATGCTGCAAAAGAGGTTTGGAAAGATAATATGGAGGAGAAGAGATTCTATCACATCTCAACCGATGAAGTTTATGGTTCATTAGGTGAAACTGGTAAGTTTTTGGAAACGACTCCATACGATCCAAGAAGTCCATACTCTGCATCAAAAGCCAGCTCTGATCATTTGGTGAGAGCATATTTCCATACATACAATATGCCTGTAGTTCTATCAAATTGTTCGAATAACTACGGGGCAAATCAATTTCCTGAAAAATTGATTCCTTTGGTAATCAACAACATTAAAAACGCTAAGCCTCTTCCGATTTATGGCAAAGGCGAAAATGTTAGAGACTGGTTATTTGTGGAGGATCATGCCTTGGCAATTGACATGATTTATCACAAAGGAAAAACTGGAGAAACTTACAATATTGGAGGAAACAACGAGTGGACAAATATTGATTTGGTAAGAAAGCTTTGCGATATCATGGACAAGAAATTAAACCAGGAAATCGGGACTTCTCAAAAGCTAATTACCTTCGTAAAAGATCGTGCCGGCCATGATTTGCGCTATGCAATTGATGCTACCAAAATTAAAAATGAATTGGGCTGGGAACCTAGCATTCAATTCGAAGAAGGTTTTGAACAAACCATCGACTGGTATCTTGAAAATACAAATTGGTTGGAAAATATTCTTTCCGGAGATTACGAAAAGTACTACGAACAACAGTACGATAAAAGATAAAAACAAAGAGCGATGCCAATTGACATCGCTCTTTTTATATCTGATACTTTTGATTTATTCTACAGTAACCGATTTTGCAAGGTTTCTTGGTTGATCTACATTACATCCGCGTAATACAGCAATGTAATAAGAAATCAACTGGAACGGAACTACAGTCAATAAAGGAGCCAAAGCTTCCAATGTTTCCGGAATTTCAATCACATAATCTGCCATATCAGCAATTACAGTATCACCTTCGGTAACAATAGCAATAACATGACCTTTACGAGCTTTTACTTCCTGGATATTACTTACAATCTTTTCGTAAGATTTATCCTTAGTGGCTGCTACAAACACAGGCATGTGCTCATCAATTAAGGCAATTGGTCCGTGTTTCATTTCAGCTGCAGGATAACCTTCAGCATGGATATAAGAAATCTCTTTCAACTTTAAAGCTCCTTCCAAAGCAACCGGGAACAAGAATCCACGACCTAAATAAAGTGCATTTGTAGATTCAATATATCTCTTCGATAGTTCTTTAATATCCTGATCTTTCTCTAAAATCTTAGCAATTTTCTCTGGAAGATTAGCAAACTCCTCAATTAACTTGTGGTATTCTTCTTTAGCCAAAGTTCCTTTTCTGTAACCTACCAACATAGCCATCATGGTAAGAACAGTAACCTGAGCTGTAAATGCTTTTGTTGATGCTACCCCAATTTCCGGTCCTGCGTGAGTGTAAACACCCGCATCGGTTTCTCTTGGAATACTTGAACCAACAACATTACAAATACCCAAAACAGTAGCTCCTGCTTCTTTTGCCAACTTAATTGCAGCTAAAGTATCTGCAGTTTCACCACTCTGGCTGATTGCCAATACAATATCATCCTCAAAAATTACAGGATTTCTGTAACGGAACTCAGAAGCATATTCTACTTCAACCGGAATTCTGGCAAATTCTTCGAATAAATATTCACCAACCATACCCGCATGCCACGAAGTACCACAACCAATAATTAAAATTCGTCGTGCATTTACCAATTTTGGAATTACATCGTTAATCCCGCCAAGGAAAACTTCTTTATTTTGAGGGGATACTCTACCACGAATGGTATCATAAATCGAACTGGTTTGCTCAAAAATTTCCTTAAGCATGAAATGCTCATATCCACCTTTTTCAATCTGCTCGATATCCAAATCCAATTGCTGAACGTGAGGAGTTAACTTATCGTTCTGCAAAGTTTTCAATACCAACTCATCACGATTAATAATAGCAACATCATCATCGTTAAGGTAGATAACACTTTGAGTATACTCGATAATTGGAGTTGCATCTGAAGCAAGGAAATACTCACCATTTCCAACACCAACAACAAGCGGACTACCTTTTCGTGCTGCAATTAACTGATTTGGTTCATCTTCACAAATTACAACCAATCCATATGCACCAACTACTTTTGTTAGAGCTAAGCGTACTGCTATTTCGGCAGTAACTTCACCTTTTAGGTAGATATATTCAATAAGGTTTGCCAATACCTCAGTGTCCGTTTCACTTTGGAAAGTATAACCTCTTTTTACCAGTTTTTCTTTTAAGAAAGCATAGTTTTCAATAATACCATTGTGAATAATTACAAACTTATTATTCATTGAACGGTGAGGGTGAGCATTTTCATCATTTGGTTCTCCGTGAGTTGCCCAACGAGTATGCCCTATACCTATGGAACCTGAAATATCGTGTCCCTTTACATGATCTTCTAAATCTTTTACCTTACCCTTGCACTTAAATACTTGAGTTTGGTTTGTTCGAAGTGCAATACCTGCAGAATCATATCCGCGATATTCTAATCTTTTTAAGCCATTAACCAATATAGGATAAGCATCCTTATTGCCAATGTAACCAACTATTCCACACATAAATACATAAATTTCAATCTCGGTACCACTCAAGATTGGTTTATAATTCCAAATTAAAAATCACACTATAAGTCTAATTTAATGAAAGTTAGCCTTACACCTATAGCTTCATTTCAATTATCAATAAATTTCTCCTAAAAATATAATAAGTTAGCTTACTCACCAAACTTAACCGCAATTTATATCCAACTCACTTTATATAAAAAAAGTGCATCAAAACCGAAGTTCAAATGCACTTTCTAATATATTTTAGAGTCCTACTATTCAGCCACTAACTCATCGTAAAATTCTGAGTAAGCAGTAACGTATTCTTCTTTGTTTTTATAAGGCATAAATGGCTTTCCTGAAGCTTCAGCATAAGCCTTAATTTCCTCATTAATATTAGGACTTCCCATGATAATCGCATCTGACTGATCGATTGCCAACTTGTGAAGAGCTACATAATTTGCATCCTCCAAAACTTTCACATCATCATCTTCTACTCCTTCAATAATCGCTTTTGCTTTGAAATCAGAGCTAAATGGAGTTGAGAATTCATCATCGTAAATAGAGAACACCACTTTTGTATCCGTAAACAATGGATCTTCATTAAATGCTTTCTTTAAATACAATGGAGTCAACCCGGTAAACCATCCTTGACAGTGAACTACATCCGGAGCCCAACGCAATTTCTTAACAGTTTCCAGAACACCACGAGCAAAGAAAATTGCTCTTTCATCGTTATCTGCAAATCCATCACCGTTCTCGTCCGTCAAAATTTGTTTTCTGTGGAAGTAGTCTTCGTTATCAATGAAATATACCTGCATCCTTGCAGCCTGAATAGAAGCAACTTTGATAATCAACGGATGATCCGTATCATCAATAATCAAATTCATACCAGACAAGCGGATTACCTCGTGCAACTGATTTCTTCTTTCATTGATACAACCGTAACGAGGCATGAAAGTTCTAATTTCTTTTCCTTTTTCTTGGATTCCTTGTGGAAGATATCTTCCGATTTCAGACATTTCAGTTTCAGGAAGGTAAGGGGTAATTTCTTGTGAAACAAACAATACTTTTGTCTTTTCCATATAGTCGCTAAATATTAATACAGATTATCTGCGCAAAATTAATAAAAATATTTAACAAACATGATCTTTATTAAGGGTTAAAGCACCTACAATACAATTATATGCACTTATTATTTCTCAAGTATTAATTATTTATTTTATTTGCAGTCTTAACCAAAAACCGAAAAGGTTTTGTAAGATTTTTGAAACGGGATGGAAATAGTAAAACTTGTTGCTGAAACAAAATCAAAAATCAGCAAGTTTATAGAGGAAGGAAAAAGCATAGGATTCGTACCAACCATGGGGGCTTTACACGATGGTCACTTGTCTCTTACAGCAGAATCTGTAAAGGAAAATGACATTACAATTGTAAGTATTTTTGTGAACCCAACACAGTTTAATAATCCGAACGATTTAAAAACTTACCCCAGATGTATTGAACAAGATCTTGAAAAACTTTCAAAATACAATCCTGATTTGATTTTTATTCCGGAAGTTGAGGAAATGTACCCTGAACCAGATACTCGCATATTTGATTTTGGGCACCTCGACAATGTGATGGAAGGAAAAAACAGGCCAGGACACTTTAACGGAGTTGCACAGGTTGTAAGTAAGCTTTTCGACATTGTTACACCTCACAATGCCTATTTTGGTCAAAAAGATTTTCAACAAGTAGCTGTTATTAAGCAGATGGTGAAGAATCTTAAGTTAAACGTGAATGTTGTTCCATGCCCTATAATCAGGGAGGAAGACGGTTTAGCAATGAGTTCCAGAAATTTACTACTTACAGAGGAACAAAGAAAAAATGCTTCTAAAATATCTGAAACTTTATTTAAAGCTTGTAACTTAGCAGCCGATTTAAGTGTAAACGAATTGAAAGCTTGGGTAGTTGATGAAATCAATAAAAACCCATATCTTTCGGTCGAATATTTTGAAATTGTTGATGATACATACTTGCAGCCTATTAACAGCTGGCAAGAAAACAAGGTAAAAGTTGGATGTATCACCGTTCAGGTAGGAAAGATTCGATTAATTGATAATATAACTTTTTAAATATTAGTTAAAATTAAAATGTACATTGAAGTTTGTAAATCGAAGATTCACAAGGCATCGGTAACTGGTGCAGATCTTCAGTATGTTGGTAGCGTAACCATTGATGAAGATTTGATGGATGCAGCAAACCTAATTGAAAATGAGAAGGTTCAAATTGTGAATATTAACAATGGTGAACGCTTAGAGACCTATGTGATTCGTGGCGAAAGAGGTTCAGGTACAATTTGCTTGAACGGGGCTGCTGCCAGAAAATGTGCTGTTGGTGATGTCATCATCATCATCTCATACGCATCTATGGATTTTGAAGAAGCAAAAAACTGGGAACCAAGCTTGGTATTCCCTGATACAGCAACTAATAAATTGATCTAAATTCATTTAGAATACATGCAAAGGCTGTTCCTTCGAGAGCAGCCTTTTTTTGTGTTCTACGATCAAAAAAATTATGCTTTCGCAAACATCTAATAAAAGTCCGATTAACTGAGTTCCGCAATGGGCACCTGTATATTCTAAATAAGAGGAGTGATTTCTTAAATCAGGGCATTCCCCTTCGGGTCGGGCTATTCGCTAAACTCCTCGCTCGTTCCTCGCTGTGGGGTACCGCTACTATCCCTAATGCGCTCCTGGCTTTCCAACCATCCTTCCTTACTTAAGTTTTACCAGGTAAAATGTAGCTAGCATAAACATAAGCTTACTTTGCCAAACCATATTTTCATATTACAAAGCTTAGTAGCCTGGTATACACACAAAAACACCACCTTATTACCTTATATAATCACTTGATATATTTACTCTAAGCAGTATTTCGCAAGTCATTAAGTGAAATATTGGAGTAAATCCCAATGAAAAAAATGGGTGAAGTTTTAAATTGACTCACTCTATTACGAAAGAGCTGGCATATTCCGTCGCAATTGTCAAATGGTTTCAAATCAACATTGTACTTGCAACGGTTAAAATAGCACAAACTTCTTATTTTTACCATAATATCGCCCTTAGCAGGGCTAAAAATCCCGTAAGGATGTCGTTATGGTAGCAGTCGTTCGAAAGCAGAAAAAGAGTACCGTAGCTACGGCATTAGGTTTTAGTATTTACCCGATAAAATGCAGATAATTTGATATTGATTCAACGCATATTAAAAGGTAATGATGAAAAAACATGCGAATTTTAGGAATTATCGCAACTTTGCTTACTTTCTCATCAATGGAGAAAGTAAAAGCCATACAGCCTGAGTAAATCGGCAAAGCTCTAAACAGGGACACCCAAAATAATCTGTAAATTTGAATTATGCAGCTAACATGCAGGCAGGTACATGCATAGCTGTAAAGTAAGTGCGTAACTCAGGAAAATTATGCTGTTGCAGATATTTAATGAAAGTCCGATTAACAAGCCAAATCTCATTCATCAACTCACTTGCTTCTCACTAACTGATACTGTACCTTTAAGCAAAATCTTAAAAATGGATAAGCTACAATTGATAAAAGATAAGATCATCTTTAAGAAAGAAGATGCCTTTAACCTATTACAAACATGGCGATTTAAAGACGAAAAAATCGTATTTTCAAATGGATGTTTCGACATAATTCACCGTGGTCACCTTGAGTATTTGGCCTCAGCAGCCTCCATGGGAAATAAAATGATTATCGGTTTAAACTCCGATTCGTCAACTCAAAGATTAAAAGGTCCTACTCGCCCAATTATCGATGAATACTCAAGAGCCCTTCTGTTGGCATCCCTTGGATTTGTAGACATGGTAATTCTTTTCGAAGAAGACACTCCATACAATTTAATTGATTTCGTTCAGCCTGATATTCTTGTAAAAGGAAGCGATTACAAAGCCGAAGATATCGTAGGTTATGATATCGTTAAAGCCAAAGGTGGAGAAATTAAAACTCTTGACTTTATCGAAGGATTCTCTTCAACGGGAATCATCAAAAAAATACAACGAGAAGGATAATTTAAAGCTACAAGCATCAAGCTTCAAATAAGGCTTTGAAACATTTATTAATCATTGCTAATTATTAATTGTTAATTGTAAAAACGTGGTTGCTAAAGCAAAAACAAAAAGTGCCTGGTTCTGTCAGAATTGTGGAGTGGAATCTGCCAAATGGGTAGGTAAATGTCCTTCCTGTGGCGAATGGAACACATTTGTAGAAGAGATTGTTGTAAAGTCTAAAAACGTAAATATTGTTGGTTCAAAAGGCGATTCCAAAAATAAGCCTCTAAAGATTTCTGAGATTTCCTCTTCCGAAGAAAAAAGATACAACACCCAAAATATGGAGTTGAATCGTGTACTTGGAGGCGGTTTGGTTCCGGGGTCCTTAATCCTGATTGGCGGTGAACCGGGTATTGGAAAATCCACTTTGGCTCTTCAAATTGCTTTACATCTTAAAAGCTACAAAACGCTTTACGTTTCGGGAGAAGAGAGTGCACAGCAAATTAAATTGAGGGGAAACCGAATCAATGCCGATAACGACAATTGCTTAATTGTAAGCGAAACCTCGATGGAAAATATCTTCTCGCACATTAAAAATACCAATCCCAATATTGTGGTAATCGATTCTATTCAAACCCTGGCAACAGAAAGAATAGAGGCTGGTCCCGGAAGCGTTTCTCAAATCAGGGAATGTACTTCGCAACTATTGCAATATGCCAAGCAATCGGCAATTCCGGTTCTTTTAATAGGTCACATTACCAAAGATGGAAGCTTGGCAGGACCAAAAATCCTGGAGCATATGGTCGATACCGTTCTTCAGTTCGAAGGCGACCAAAACCACATGTACCGTATTTTAAGAGCTACCAAAAACCGTTTTGGTTCCACATCCGAAATGGGAATTTACGAAATGCAACATACAGGTTTAAGAGAAGTTTCCAATCCTTCGGAGTTGTTGCTTTCGCAAGAAGATGAAAGCCTAAGCGGAACGGCTATTTCCGCTTCAATTGAAGGCATGCGTCCATTCCTTATTGAAATACAAGCATTGGTAAGTTCAGCAGCTTATGGTACACCACAACGTTCCTCAACAGGTTTCGACTTGCGCCGCCTGAACATGCTTTTGGCAGTATTGGAAAAGCGTGCCGGTTTCCGACTTTCAACCAAAGATGTCTTCCTAAACATTGCCGGAGGAATTAAGGTAAACGATCCTGCTATCGATTTGGCAGTGATTATAGCCGTACTTTCATCAAGCACCGATATTTCGATTCCTAAGGAAGTTTGCTTTGCAGGTGAAATTGGTTTATCAGGCGAAATTCGTCCGGTTAACCGAATCGACCAACGCATTAGCGAAGCCGAGAAATTAGGTTTCAAACAAATCTTTATTCCAAAACACAATTTAAAAGGTCTGGATATCTCTAAGTTTAAAATTAAAGTGCATTTGGTAAGTAAGGTTGGCCAGGTATTTCAAACCTTATTTAGACAGTAGGTATTTGTACAAACCACTCCTACAAATCCACAACCAGAACTGGGATCTTCTGAAATCTCTAACTTCATCCTGAATTTTTAACGCGCGTTAAAGTTACTTTTGACGCGTGTTAAAATTATTTTTAACACGCGTCAAAATTTCATAACTTAGGGTATCGAGCTTTTATACCTAAGCAAAGGCTCATAAAAACGAAATTACAAATTACCCTAAAACAATTGTTATGAGCGTAGAATATAAAGTTGTAAAATATTCAAGTCCGGGTGTTAAAGGTGGTGGTAAATACAAGTATTATCCACGAATTACCAATCGGAAAACCGTAAAAATGAAGGAGCTATGTGAGCTCATTGAAAAAATGTCGACCTGTAGCGAAGCTGATGTAATGGCTGTTCTTTATACATTTATATCAGTAATGCCTACTTTGTTAAAAGACAATTGCAGTATCGATTTGGAAGGTTTGGGCATTTTCTCGCTTCATGCATCGGGAGAAGGATGTGATACGGAAGAGGAGGTTACTGCACGAAAAATTACAAATACCAAAATTGCCTTTCGTCCCAGTAAAAGATTAAAAACAAAATTAGCGGACACGAAGTTTATAAAGGCAAGGAATTTTAAGTGATGATTACTTAAACTATTTGACCATTCGACTGTTAGACCATTCGACTGTTCGACTGTTCGACTTTTTAAAACTTTCAGAAAAAAAAGAGGATGCCTTGGCGAGACATCCTCAATAGTAAAACAGTTACTATGAATTTTTTCGAATCGGTTTGGCGTACCGAATCTGCTAGCATCGGAATAGAAAGAATAAACTGAATCTTTCCGCTTTTCATGCCCGAAAGCTAAAATCCATAACCCAGGCAGGTCTTCTGGCTTGTTCCGGTTTTCAACTCCTTCCCATCCCGAAGTATCGGAACAGTGGAACACTTGTTAAAAACACAGATTCACAAACGAATCGAAACTTACAGCTGCGGGGACAGCTCCTGCTTTAAACAGGATTCCCTATTATTCTCCTGTCGGAGAACCTGAATTGCAGTACAATTTTAGAAAAAATTACTTGATCTTGCAACAGATTTTAAATCTGATTTTTATACAACCTTGACCTTATATTCCACAGGCATTTTACTTTTAAAAATATTGAGAGATCACTTTTTATTTTTAACCACGAATTTCAACAATTACTCTAATTTTTAGTTCCGCTATGCGGAACAATTTGTGTTAATTGGTGTAATCTGTGGTTTTTATTTTTGCTTAAAGTCAATTTCCCTGTTCTATTCTAAAAGAAATCTTCATCATCAAAATCCTCAGAGGTGCTGTTCGAATTATCATTGCTCACAGCTTCACAATCCAGGTTGATATTAACACCTCGAGGTTTTTCGAAATCTCCTTGCTTCATACCCAAAGATTTATCGGCATATACTTTTTGCATGTACAATCCCCAAATTGGAAGTGCCATATTTGCTCCCTGTCCTAATCTAATTCCTTCAAAGCGAATTGCTCTATCTTCGGCACCAACCCAAACTCCTGAAACCAACTCGGGGGTAATTCCCATAAACCAACCATCGGAGTGGTTTTGTGTTGTTCCGGTTTTTCCACCAATTGGATTGTATAAATGATATTTAAATCTTAGTCTTCTACCAGTTCCTTCTCGAACAACACCCTGTAACAAATTAGCCATTAGGTATGCAGTTCTTTCATTCATTACCTCGGTTTTTTGTGGAACCGACTGAGCTAATAAGTTGCCTTTGCTATCCTCAATCTTGGTAATAAAACGAGGTTTAATGTACACCCCTTTATTGGCAAAGGAACCATAAGCACCAACCATTTCGTAAACCGAGATATCAGAAGTTCCCAAATAGATAGAAGGCACCGCCTCAATTTTGCTGACTACTCCCATTTTACGCGCCATTGAAACCACGGCTTCCGGATTGGTCTGTTTCAACACCCATCCGGAAATGTTATTTACCGAATGAGCCAATCCCCATTTTAGGGTTACCATTTCACCACTATGAGCTTCCGTCGAGTTTCTGGATGTCCAGGGTGTACCATCAGGCAAAATAAAAGTTTGTGGGATATTTGGCACCTTATCGCAAGGTGTTAAACCTTCCTGCATGGCCAAGGTATATAAAAATGGCTTGATTGTAGAGCCCACCTGGCGTTTACCAAGCGTAACCATATCGTACATGAAGTGCTTGTAGTTTGGACCACCAACATAAGCTCTTACCTCGCCGGTTTGTGGCACCATCGACATAAAACCTGCACGTAAAAATCCTTTGTAATACAACATGGAATCCATTGGCGAAATGATGGTATCGCGCTCCCCTTTCCATGTAAATATTTTCATTTTAACAGGCTTTTTAAAATTTTCTTTGATCTGCTCAAAAGACAATCCTTTCTTTTTCAGAACACGGTGTCTTTCACTTCTGCGAATCGAAAGATCCATCTGATGTTCGAAGGCTTCATCACTCAAATCATCAGAAAAAGGTGGGTTTCTATGATGCTCCTTTTCCCTGTCGAATCCTTTCTGCAAATCAAGTCCCAAGTGCTCCTCTACAGCTTGCTCGGCATACTTCTGCATTCTGGAATCAAGAGTAGTGTATATCTTCAAACCATCCTTATATATATTGTATGCAGTACCATCAGCTTTCTGATTTTTATTACACCAGCCATAGAAAGGATTGATTTCCCATTCCAAAGAATCTTGCTTGAATTTTTGCATGTTCCAGGAAGGATAATTTTTTCTTTCCGGCTTATTGGCAGTAAGAGACATTCTCAAATACTCTCTGAAATAAGGAGCCATTCCTCTTTTGTGATCCACTTTTTGGTAATCGATTCCCAATGGCAATTGTTTCAATGAATCGGCAAGTTGGTTTTCCAAATACCCATACTTCACCATTTGCGAAAGAACCGTATTGCGTCGTCCTTTGGTAAGCTCTGGTCTTCTAAGTGGATTGTAGTACGACGAATTCTTTGCCATACCCACCAACATGGCAGCTTGTTCCAACTTTAATGAATCAGGAGTTGTATTAAAATATACATTTGCCGCCGATTTAATACCAACAGCCAGATTCAGGAAATCATACTTGTTAAAATACATTGTCATGATTTCTTCTTTGGTATAACTTCTTTCCAGCTTAACGGCAATTACCCACTCTCTAAATTTTCTAAAAACAATACTCAATTTGTTTTTAAACTCCTCGCGAGGGAAAAGCATTTTAGCCAACTGCTGAGAAATGGTACTACCACCACCTGCACTACTATCACCAGTTAACAATCCTTTAAAAACACGTCCCAATCCTCGAAGGTCGATTCCCGAGTGACTTTCGAACCTCACATCCTCTGTCGCAATTAGTGCATCAATCAAGTATGGCGAAAGCTCATCATGATCAATAAACGAACGGTTTTGGAAATAAAACTTTCCTAACAATTCTCCATCTACAGTATAAACTTCGGTAGCCAAACTACTTTTAGGATTCTCCAACTCTTCAAATGTTGGCATAAATCCGAAAGTACCATTGGACACTCCTGCAAAAAACAAAACAACGCATACAAGTCCTACAATAAAGATCGACCAAAATATTAGCAATGGCTTTTTGTAAGTCTTAATTTTCGACTGGTTGCTTACCTCTTCATTTCCAGGATTCAATTCTGCATTAGGATCTATTTCCATATTTGGATTGATTTCAGACATACTACGGTATTTTTTATGAGCTGTAAAAATAGCAAATTAAATTCTAACATATAAGACGTATTTTTCGGCATTTTATTGGATTTTTGAACTACATTATAATAAGGTAATATCAAAATAATTACAACAAAATTTTGAACTTAGGTACCTTATTGTTTTACTTTGCAAAAAATTTTAACCTAAACTTCCCAAAGAACAGATTCGAGATGGTAGAGAATTTAGTAATAGTTGAGTCCCCTGCAAAAGCAAAAACAATCGAGAAATTTTTAGGCAAAGATTTCTTGGTTAAGTCTAGTTTTGGGCATATTCGGGATTTGGAAAAAAAGGATTTTGGGATTGATATCAAAAACAATTTCACACCTAAATATATTGTATCTACTGACAAGAAGAAGGTAGTTACCGAATTAAAGAAACTTGCAAAGGAAGCCAAAACGGTTTGGATCGCATCCGATGAAGACCGCGAAGGAGAAGCTATTGCATGGCACTTGTTTGAAGTGTTGAAATTGAAAAAAGAGAACACCAAACGAATTGTTTTTCATGAAATTACCAAGCCTGCAATTCTAAAAGCAATCGAAAATCCTCGCGATATTGATGATAATCTTGTTAATGCACAGCAAGCAAGAAGAATCTTAGATCGTTTGGTAGGTTTTGAGATTTCGCCAGTATTGTGGAAAAAAGTAAAACCTCAACTTTCGGCAGGTCGTGTACAGTCAGTAGCTGTTCGACTTTTGGTTGAAAGAGAAAGAGATATTATTGCATTTACACCTGAAGCTTATTACAAAGTAGTAGCTAACTTCTTTATTACGGAAGAGAATGGAACTCAGAAAACTTTAAAAGCTGAGTATCCAAAGCGTTTCGCTACAAAAGAAGAAGTTCTTCGCTTCTTAGAAAGTTGTAAAAATGCAGAATATAAGGTTAGCGATATTGAGAAGAAACCGTCAACTCGTAAGCCTGCAGCTCCTTTTACTACTTCAACCTTACAACAGGAAGCAAGTAGAAAATTAGGATTTTCGGTAGCACAAACCATGGCCGTTGCCCAGCGTTTGTACGAAGCCGGTAATATCACATATATGAGAACCGACTCGGTAAACCTTGCTGATACTGCATTGGCTGCAGCTAAAGAGGAAATTACCAAGCGTCATGGCGAAGAGTATGTGAAAATCAGAAAATATCAAACCAAAAATAAAGGTGCACAAGAAGCTCACGAGGCCATCCGTCCTACCTATTTAAATAAAGAGGTTATTTCTGGTGAATCAAATGAGATTCGTTTGTACAATTTGATTTGGAAAAGAACGATTGCTTCTCAGATGAGTGATGCAAAATTGGAGAAAACCAATATTAAAATTGCTGCATCAACCAATGGCGAAGAATTTATCGCTACCGGAGAAATGATCAAATTCGATGGTTTCCTAAAAGTATACATGGAATCTACCGATGATGAGAATGGAAAACAGGAGGAAACTTTATTACCAACGGTAAAAGTTAACGATCCTGTTACAGAAGATTTCTTGAATGCAACTCAGAACTTCACCTATCGTCCTCCAAGATTTACCGAAGCTAGTTTGGTGAAAAAGTTGGAAGAACTGGGAATTGGTCGTCCATCTACTTATGCTCCAACCATTACTACCGTTCAAAATCGTGGATATGTAGTAAAAGAATCGAGAGATGGTGTTGAGAGAAAGTATGAGGTAATTAACCTGAAGGAAAACAACATTTCTGAGGAAGTAAAAACACAGATCACTGGTGCAGAGAAAAGAAAACTTTTCCCAACTGATATAGGAATGGTGGTAACCGATTTCTTGAATGAGCACTTCCCGAATGTAATGAATTACAACTTTACTGCAGATGTAGAGAAAGAATTCGATGATATTGCTTTGGGTAAGTTGATTTGGCATGAAATGATTGGAAAGTTCTACAACCCTTTCCACGAAAATGTAGAGAAGACACTTGAACACTCAGAAAGATCAACTGGTGAAAGAATTTTAGGTGAAGATCCTAAAACAGGCAAGGTGATTTTGGTTCGAATCGGAAGATATGGTCCTATGGCTCAATTGGGAGAAACTCCAGAAGATAAAGAAGCTGAAGCTCCTAAATTTGCAAGCTTACGACCAGGACAACATTTGGAAACCATTACCCTTGAAGAAGCCATTGATTTATTTAAACTTCCGAGAGATCTTGGTTTGTACGAAGATAAAAAAGTAGTTGTGGCCATTGGACGATTTGGTCCATACGTGCGTCACGATGGTAAATTCGCATCTCTTAAAAAGGATATCGATGATCCTATGGAGATCGATCTTCCAAGAGCTATTGAATTAATTGAAGAAAAGAGAAAGAAGGATAGAGAAAAATTCATCAAAGCTTTCGATGAAGATCCTGATTTACAAATATTAAATGGTCGTTGGGGGCCTTACATTTCATACAAAAAAGAGAATTTCCGATTAGCAAAAGATATCGAAGATCCTAAAGTCTTAAGCTTTGAAGATTGTATGAAAATTATAAAAGAAGGTCCTAAAAAGAAAACCACAAAAAAAGCAGCGAGCAAGAAGACGACTGCCAAAAAAACTGTGACCAAAAAGAAAACTACAACGACGAAGAAAAAAACTACAACTGCCCAAAAGGCAAAAAAGTAAATTTCTAAAAAAAATAATCAGGGCTGTTCTAATCAACGAACAGCCCTTTTTTATTACTATTCTAGAAACTCCTCCCTTTAAATACGCCTACTATATTGTTAAGCTTAAATTAAAAACTTAAAAATAAATTAACAAAATAATAAAATCATCGTAAATAAAGATTACGTAATTCACATACGTCGATCAGATTTATAATGAGTTATACATTTCATTTGTTTAATTTAATATTTCAACAGCGAAATATTTTTCAAAAATAGACATCTGAAAATTGTTGATAAAAGCACTTGAACCTCTGATAAAACTTGTAAGGAAGATTTATTTTTATTTACTTTACTCCTCACAGTTTTTGAAGTTTACTGAACTATATAAAGTTGCATGAAAAGAACATTTTTCGTCATAATATTTATTTGTTGTACTCTGATTTTAAGAGCACAACAGGACCCTCAGTTCAGTCAAAATATGTTTAATATCCTTTCTGTAAATCCTGCATATGCGGGTGCCGAGAAGGATATTGTGGTCTCAGCAATTAATCGACAACAATGGGTTGGCTTCGAAAATGCGCCAGTTACAACGGTTGTAAACCTTAGTACTCCTGTTCGTTTTGGTGGCAGAACTCATGGTTTAGGATTAAGTATTGTTAGAGACGAATTGGGTTTTGAAAAAAACACAGGTTTTAGACTAAGTTATTCCTATGAGAAAAAGCTTAGCACAGGTTCTTTGTACTTTGGAGCAAGTCTCGGATTGCAAAACAATGCATTAAAAGGAGAATGGTTTGTTCCCGAAGGAGATGACTATGTTTCAGCTCAAGATGATTTAGGAGAAGGAACAATTGATGAAGGTAAAATGGTTTTCGATCCTGGATTGGGAATTTTTTACCAAACACATAACTTTTATGCCGGAGTTTCCGTATTGCATGTCACGGAGCCTTCTGTTGCGTATAATGAATCGGTAGAAACCTATTTGGCAAGACATTATTATGCAACTGCCGGATATACCATAAAGCTTGATGAAAGCTGGGAAATTATGCCATCTGTATTTTATAAAACGGATGCTGTTGTTTCTCAAATTGATATAAACAGTTTAATACGATACAATAAAAAGATTTGGGGAGGCGTTTCATATAGAGTCGATGATGCAATTGTTGGAATGGTAGGTGTATTATTCAACAATGGAATTCAAGTTGGATATGCATACGATATTTCAACATCGAAAATTGCAAAAGCATCTCACGAGTTTCTGTTAACGTACAGATTCAACACTAAATTGGAAAGCCGAAATCAAAAATATAAGAGTATTCGATTTTTATAACAAAATATTAAAAATCTGTGCTTTTAGCACAATTTACAAAACCACTATGAATAAACTACTTACAACACTAGGTGTAATTGTTTTATTGTTCTTATCATCGTGTGGAAGCCGCACAGGAAATGGAGAACTTGTTGGTGTCGGTCAAAGAGGAAAATGGTTTGAGCCGAAACCTTATGGTATGGTAGAAATTCCGAGAGGAAGTTTTACCATGGGGCCAAACGACCAGGACGTAGCTTGGGCACTGAACGCGACAACAAAAACTGTTTCTGTTGAATCATTTTGGATGGACGAAACAGAAATTACCAATAATGAATACCGTCAGTTCGTATACTGGGTACGCGACTCTATTGCTCGTCAGTTATTAGGACAGCAATTTGAAGAGTTCCTAATTGCAGAAGACGATAACGGTAATCCTATCGATCCTCCTTTTATTAACTGGGACGAAAGATTAGATTGGAATGATGAAGAGTACGTTGAAATTCTTGAAGAAATGTACCTTCCTGAACACGAAAGATTTTTCCGCAACAAAGAAATTGATACCAGAAAACTGAAATATCAGTACGAATGGGTTGACCTTCAACAAGCGGCTAAAAAATCGAACCGTTACAATTACGAAACGGGCGAGTACGAAGGTATGGTAGATGACTACAAAGGTGGTAGAAAACAAATTGAAGACAGATCTTCTTTCATCATGAAAGAAGCATTAAATATTTACCCGGATACGCTGTGCTGGATTCAAGATTTTACTTATTCATATAATGATCCTTGGACCAAGCAATATTTTTGGCATCCAGGATATGATGATTATCCAGTAGTTGGTGTATCATGGAAACAAGCAACGGCTTTCTCTATTTGGAGAACACGTTTCCACAACTCAGCTCTAAAAGCTGAAGGAGATTATCCAGTTCAGGACTACCGCTTACCAACCGAATCGGAATGGGAGTATGCAGCGCGTGGTGGAATTGCACAAAACATGTACCCATGGGGTGGTAATTACACCAGAAACGATCAAGGTTGTTTCTTGGCAAACTTCAAGCCTTTGCGTGGTAATTATGTAGACGATGGTGGTTTGGTTACTCTTCCTGTTGGAAGCTACGAACCTAACGAATATGGTCTATACGATATGGCAGGTAATGTTGCAGAATGGACATCCGGAGCTTACGATGAATCAGCCTATTCTTTTACACACGATATGAATCCGAATTATGAATACAATGCACTTCCTGATGATCCTCCAGCATTGAAGAGAAAAGTGATTAGAGGTGGATCCTGGAAAGACATTGGATATTACATGCAATGCGCAACCAGAACATACGAATATCAGGATACTGCAAAATCGTATATCGGTTTCCGCTGTGTAAGAACTCATTTAGGTAGATAATCTACTCATTAACTATTTATTTTTAGACCTATTCAATAAATCCGACATGAATATTACAGAACTGGTACAATCTCCGAGATGGAAAAAATTTATGGGCTACGTGTATGGTTGGGGAGCTTCCGTCGTACTAATTGGTGCCTTGTTTAAAATTATGCATTACCCTTATGCAGGCTTACTTTTATCAGTAGGTATGTCTGTTGAGGCAATTATTTTCTTCTTTTCAGCATTTGAACCACCACACGAACAACCAGATTGGAGTTTGGTATATCCTGAGCTAATTGGTTTGGAACCACGCGAACAAATGGTAAAAGGTGGCGGCGTTCAAGTTGAAGGCTTGGAACAGTTGCAACAATTACTTGAAAAAATTAGTGTTGAGCCAGATAAATTGTCACACCTAAGTCAAGGTTTAGCCAAGCTTACCAATGCTGCTGATAATTTGTCAAATCTTTCGGATGCTGCTACAGCTACTGATGGATACATTCAAACCATGCAAAAAGCTTCAGAATCTGTTGGCGAGTTTTCGGGTAAATATGCCGATAGCACACAACAACTTTCTGATTCTGCAAATCAACTAAGTACTTCCTACCAAAATGCAGCTTCTTCTGTTGAAAATTCAGGAAAAGAATTTGCGGATAAAGTAAACGAGTCAGGTAATAACCTATTGAGTTCATATCAGAAAATCGATCAATCCTTACAGAATGACTTTGGTAAAATTTCTGAGAACAGTGGCAATTTCAATACCTCTATGGAGGCAATGAATAATAATCTTTCATCGTTGAATGCGATTTACGAATTGCAATTAAAGCAAGGTAATCAGCAGATGGAAAATGCCAAAAATGTACATCAGGATTTAGATAAGGTACTTCAAACTCTTACTGCAACATTAGAGAATGCACAAACTTATCGCAAAGAAACTGAACAATTGAATCAAAATCTATCTGCATTAAATACCATTTATGGTAACATGTTAAGTGCAATGGATCATTCAAAAAAGAACTAGTATTAACAATCAAGCTAAGCTGAAATGGGAGCAAGTAATTGTAAAGAAACGCCACGGCAACGGATGATTGGGATGATGTATTTATTTCTGACAGCAATGTTGGCGATAAATGTATCAAACGAAGTACTGGACGCTTTTACAACAATTGATAATGGTTTATCGAAAACCATATCGACTTTTGAAGAAAAAACTCAAGCTACTTACCTAGATTTTGATATGGCTTTACAGGCCAATAGAAATAAGGTAGAGGAATCATGGGATAAGGCTCAAGTTATAAAAGCTAAATCTGATAGCTTATTCAACTTTATTCAGGAATTAAAAGAAAAAATCGTTGAGAAAGCAGATGGCCCTGAATATGATATGAAGAATATCAAAAGTCGTGATAATATTGATGTACCAGGTGAAGTCATGTTAGTTGGAGGTAAAGGAAAACTACTGAAGAATGAAATTGTATCATACAGAACACACATCTTAAATCTTGTTGAAGATTCAACACTGTATCATGCGATACAAGAAACATTAGATACTTCAAAACCTGAGAAAAGTAAAAAAGGAGATCCAAATTATTCATGGGAATCCAAACTATTTAATCATACTCCATTGGTAGGTGCAGTTACGCTTCTATCAAAAATGCAATCGGATATCAGAAATACAGAATCAGACATTGTAAACTATCTATATAATCAAATTGAAGCGGAATCATTTAAATTTAATGATTTAAAAGCTGAAGTTATTGCAAAGTCAAGTTATGTATTGAAAGGTGATACATACGAAGCGGAAATTTTCTTAGCGGCAGTAGACACTACGCAAAACCCTACAATATTTATTAATGGTGCTGGAAAACTTAGTGACAAGAACTTTAATAAAGAAAAAAGAGGTGTCTATAGGGTAAAAGCAAATGAAATTGGTGCAAAAACTTGGGGAGGAGAATTAGTATTTAGAACACCTTCTGGGCGAGAGATAAGAAAGCAGTTTAAAGCAGAATATACAGTAGCCGAGCCAAACGTAGTGGTTTCTCCTACCAAAATGAATGTATTCTATGTTGGAGTTGATAATCCTGTTAGTGTTTCGGCACCTGGTTTTACATCAGACAGAATTAGAGCATCAATTTCAAATAAAAATGGCCGCTTAATCAAAAAAAGTGATGACACGTATATTGCAAAGCCACAAGTTGTGGGAAGAGATGCAAAAGTTTTAGTCGAAGCGAATTTTGATGGAGAATGGAGACCTTTAAGAACTGTTGATTTTAGAGTAAAACCAATTCCAGATCCTGTTGCCAAAATTGCTGACAAGAGTGGTGGTAAAATCAAGAAGAATTTATTATTGGCTCAACAAGGAGTTGATGCTGTAATGGACAATTTTGATTTTGATTTGACATTTAAAATCACTGGTTTTACAGTATCAACCATCCAAAAAGGATTTACAGTTGATGAAGTCTCAAGAACAGATACATTCACTCCTGAACAGATTAAAATGTTCAGAAATTTGAGAAGAAATAACAAAGTTTATATCGAAGATATTAGGGCGGTAGGTCCCGATGGTGTTACCAGAAATCTACCTGCTATTGTATTTAGAATAGAGTAATAAAATTTACATACGATGAAAAAAAGCTTATTACTATTAATTGGTCTGGCACTATTTTGTTCTGCGAATGTAATGTCGCAAACAAAAGCAACCAGTGTGTACAGTAAAAATCACATTAAGAATCGTAAACCAATTCCTTTCTCAAACATTCGTGAATCGGATGTAATGTGGTCGAAATTGGTTTGGAGAATTGTTGATTTAAGGGAGAAAATGAACCTTCCGATGTATTATCCAACTACTCCACAGGACGATCGTTACAGCTTAATTGATTTATTAATGTACGGCATCGAAAATGAAGGTTTAACTGCCTATTCAACTAACGATGATGAATTTAAAGAGCCAATGACATTGGATGAAATTCGGGCAAAATTCGATGCACAAGCTGACACCATTATGCAGCGCAACAGACTAACAGGTGAGTTGGAGCCAGTAATCCTTCCTGGAGAAATGCACACTGACGACGTGAAGCGTTATATGGTAAAAGAGCAATGGTTCTTTGATAAGCAAACTTCAACCATGCAAGTTCGAATTATTGGTATTTGCCCAATTCGTGAGTATGTAAAAGATGGAGATACAGCAATGGATGGCGTTCAAAAGAAACAGCTATTTTGGATTTACTTTCCAGAAGCAAGACCATTGCTAGCAACACACGAGGTATTTAATCCTTTTAACGATGCAGCTCGTTATTCTTTTGATGATTTATTCATGAAAAGAAGGTTTTCAAGCTACATCACTCAAATCTCTAACGTACACAACAACCGAGGAATTAGCGAATATACAGTTGGTATTAATTCGATGCTAGAAGCTGAAAGAATTAAGAACAATATTTTCGAATATGAGCATGACCTTTGGGAATGGTAGAATTTAATAAGCATTCAAAATAATAAAGGACCTCAAATTGAGGTCCTTTTCTTTTGCTGATATATTGAGTTTAAATGTACTCTTCTCCTTTTGTTATTTTTACATCGTTCACGAACTTTCGAATCTCCTGCTCATCACGCTTGCGGCAAATTAGCAGAGTCTTGTCGGTATCCACCACAATGTAATCCTTTAAACCTTGAACTACCACCAACTTTTCATTTGGTGCATTTACCAAACAATCTTTCGATTCGTACAACATTACATTTTCTCCCTGAATGGCATTTTGATTATCGTCTTTAGTAGAGTGTTCATACATTGATCCCCAGGTTCCCAAATCAGACCAGCCAAATTCGGTACAGTATACATATACATTGTCTGATTTTTCAAGAATACCATAATCAATAGAGATATTCTGACACTCAGGGTAAATCTTATCAATTGCATCTTGTTCTTTTGCTGTATCAATATCCTCAAGAATTGAATCAAACAATGCATTTACATCAGGCAAGAATTTATTGAATGCATTCTGAATGGCTTGTAATGACCACAAGAATATTCCCGAATTCCAGAAAAATTCTCCCGACTCATAAAATATCTTTGCCAAATCTAAATGAGGCTTCTCGGTAAATGTCTTTACAGGATATATCTCTGAAGATTTCTCTACCGATTTTTTCCCAACCTGAATGTAACCATATCCAGTCTCAGGTCTGCTTGGCTGCATTCCTAATGTTAGTAGTTTATCTTCATTATTTACAAAATCGATTCCTTCTTTTAAAACCTCCAAGAATTTTACTTCGTTCAGAATTAAATGATCCGCTGGAGTAACCACTACTGAAGCATTGGGATTTCTTTTTAAAATCTTATAATTTGCGTAAGCAATACAAGGCGCTGTATTTCTTCTTAAAGGTTCCAACAAAACCTGATCTTCTTTCATTTCAGGAATCTGCTCCAATACCAAATCCTTATAAATGGCATTGGTAACCACAAAAAAGTTTTCAACCGGACAAATCGAAGCAAACCTTTCAAAGGTGTGTCGAATTAAAGTTTTACCGGTTCCAAGAATATCAAGAAATTGTTTCGGTCGCAAATTTTTACTCAATGGCCAGAATCTAGAGCCGACTCCTCCTGCCATAATTACGCAGTAGTTATTTGGATTCATATTTGATTATTAATAATATGCATATAAATATTAGATATCCTAAAATACAGAAAACTCAATTCAAATCAAAAATAGTTTTGGTATTACTGAACACGAGCTACGCAAGCAATTCAATAAGTAAATTATTTGTACTTTTATCGTAAACAAGTTAAGTTATGAATCTGTTTGAACACGTTGGTAAATTCTCTAGATTCCTTCTTTTGGTACTTTCCAAACCAGAAAAGGGTAAATTATTTTTCTCACAAATTATGAAGGAAATTCATAAGCTTGGAATCAATTCAATTGGGATTGTTGTAATTATTTCTCTGTTCATGGGAGCTGTTATTACATTGCAAACGGCATACAATATGCTTAACCCACTTTTGCCCGACTATTTGGTAGGCTATACAACCAGGGAGTCCATGCTTCTTGAATTTTCATCAACCATTGTAGGTTTGATTCTTGCAGGTAAAGTTGGTTCAAATATCGCATCTGAAATTGGATCTATGAGAGTTACAGAACAAATTGATGCTTTGGAAATAATGGGTATTAACTCCGCAAATCACTTAATTCTTCCCAAAATAGTAGCGGCTATTTTTATTAATCCATTCTTGTATGTTTTAAGTGTATTTGTAGGAATATTAGGTGGATTAGCAGCAGGATACTTAACCAGTACGGTAGCAGTATCAGAATTCATTTATGGCATTCAATATGGTTTTATTCCCTACTATATCACTTATTCATTAATAAAAACAGTTGTTTTTGCCTTTATTATTACAGCGGTTCCATCCTACTATGGTTATTACGTAAAAGGCGGAGCTCTCGAAGTGGGGAAAGCCAGCACAAAAGCGGTTGTAAACAGCAGTATCTTAATACTATTGGCTAACGTGATACTTACACAAATTCTCTTAAAATGATCAGACTGGAAAACGTAAATAAATCATTTGGCGATTTAAAAGTCTTAAACGATATCTCCATTACATTCGAATCAGGTAAAACGAATTTAATCATCGGTCAAAGTGGTTCAGGTAAAACTGTTTTGCTTAAATCGATTATAGGATTACATGATGTGGATAATGGTGCAATTTATTACAACGACAGAAATTTTACTGAGCTAAATCACAAAGGCAAAAAAGAAATCCGCAAGGAAATGGGAATGGTTTTTCAGGGCGGAGCATTATTCGATTCTTTAAATGTAAAAGAAAATGTAAAATTTCCTTTGGACATGTTCTCAACCATGTCGGAAAAAGAGAAGAACAAAAGGGTAGAATTTTGTTTGGATAGAGTAAATATTCAAAATGCCAACCATCTTTATCCTGCCGAAATTAGTGGTGGAATGCAAAAACGTGTGGCAATTGCAAGGGCAATCGCTTTAAATCCGAAGTATTTATTTTGTGATGAGCCAAATTCAGGTTTGGACCCGGTAACTGCAATTGTAATTGACAATTTGATTCAGGAAATCACCAAAGAGTTCAACATGACAACCATAATTAACACTCACGATATGAATTCAGTTATGGAAATTGGGGAGAAAATACTTTTCATTAGCAAAGGATTTAAGGCTTGGGAAGGAAACAAAGATCAAATATTTAATACAGAAAATCAGGCTTTAAATGATTTTGTATTTGCTTCCGATTTGTTTAAAAACATTAAAAAATCAACCTGATAGTTTCTAAATCCATAGATTACGCAAGCAATTATTATCTTTGCCCAACAAACCAGTTAAGTTTTCGATGAATAAAGTATTGATAATTACCATAGCCACCATTTCGGTTTTTCTATTTTCTTGCTCCAAAGGAAAAAAGAATCCTCCTAAATTAAACCAGGAAGAATTTACAAAAATGCTAATTGATATTCACATTGCAGATGGTACTATGTCTGCACAGAATATTTACCGAGCTGGTAAAAATTATCGACCAAGTTATTACTACAATTCCATTTACGAAAAGTATAACTTACAGCCTGCTGAATTCGATTCATGCGTAGCTTACTATGCTGAAAACACTGCCAATTTTACTAAAATTTACGATAAGGTAATTGACTCTCTAAACCGATTAGAAACTAAATATCGTATTGATATAAAAAATGCAAAGCTTGAACAGGATACTGTGAACCTTTGGAAAAGAAAAAAACACTGGATTGTTCCAAAGCAAGGTAAACCAACTTTTAGTTTTAGAATTCCTATCAAAGAAAGAGGTATTTATACAGTATCTGCTGATATCAGAATATTTCAAAAGGATCAAACGGAAAATCCAACAATGGAAGCCTATTTCTGGAAAAAAGACACCACTAAAGGTCTGCAAAAAGTACATTTCGATCCTATTAAAATTGAAAAAGATTCCCTTTTTAAAACTTATTCGATTCAATTAGAATATCCTGATACTACATATACTCATTTGGTTGGTAATCTGTTTAAGTGGGATAATGATCTTAAAATATTTACTCAGGAATATGAGATTAAGAATATTAAAATTTTTAATCCGGAAATGAAACCTGATACAACCGAGATTGAAAGGGAAATAAAAAGACATATAGATCGAGAAGAATTTATTCCTGATTTAAGATGAGAAAAATAACAGCCAATTATATTTTTCCAGTTAGCTCGGCACCATTAAAGAATGGCATAATTGTTCTTGATGATACCAACAGAATTGTGGATATTATTGACACCAAGAACAAGTTTAAGGAAATTGAAAATCTTGAATTTTATGGAGGAACCATAGTACCAGGCTTTGTTGACGCTTTTACTTTGCTTTCATACAACAATTTTACAGCTAAAGATTTTAATGAATGTGCTACTGGTGATTTTAATGCCAAGCTTAAGTCGAAAGTAAATTCATTACCAACCGATTTACCATCTTTACAAAGAGGCATTAACCATTTGGAAGCTTTTGGAACAAAAGCAGCAGCTGATCTGTTTCCTCATCAAGATTCACAATCGAAGAAAGAGAAGTCAAAAGTTCATTTTGTTACTCCGCATGAGAATTTAATCTATCAACTTGCGGGAAACGAAGCAGCACACACCAATTCCATTACTTTAATAAACCATTTGGTAATGGACTTGTGCGCAATGAAAATCAGTAATAACCATCAATTTTGTATTGGTACAGGATCACTTGGTACACACCAAAAGCTTTCCATTTTTGAAGAAATGAAACTAATTCAGCAAAAATTCCCTAAACTATCTGTTTGGGAAATCATAAAATGGGCAAGTTTAAATCCTGCACAAAATTTAAAAATTGAGAATGATTTTGGATCTTTAGAAATCGGTAAAAAACCAGGATTAAATCTAATTTCAGGAATTGATTTTACCAACAATCAGCTAACAAGTCAAGCCGAGCTTAAAATTTTGATTTAAGAAGAGAATCTGGCAGCTTTATCCAAAAGCTCAACCAACTTTTCTTCCAAAGTATCAAAAGAGAAATATTTCTTTCCCAATTGATAATTGTATTCACTGATTTCCCGATTTAATGTTTCATTATGAATCACTTCTTTCATATCAGTTAATGCTTTATCAGTAATAATATTATCCTCAATCATAACTGTTTTAAATCCCTTGCTTCCTATATCAGGCCAATAAACCGGCTTGTAATTGTTCACAAAAATTGGGCATTTTCCTAATACCGACTCAATAAATGCATTCCCAAAACCTTCATAAGTACTAAAATAAGTACTTGCTTTGGCATGAGCATAGGCATCGGAAAGAGCATAGGATTTGCTTCCAGGAGTTTGTCTTCTATTGTTCTTGATAATATGCGAAGCAAACATCACTTGTCCTTCCAACTTCAACTCATGAATCTGATCAATCAATTCATTGTAGTACACGTTTCCCTCATCATCAGAATGACTTCCGGTAATTACCAGTTTTGCATTTGAATCTTCAAGCATATGAATTAGCTGGATTGCGGTTTCAATTCCTTTACGACGCACAATCCGGGTAACCTGAGCCAGAATGTAATCATTCTCCTTAAAACCCAGGTTTCGCTTTAAATTGATATTGGTCTCATTAATCTCACCAAAAGGCAGGTCAAAATTCATAACATTGGGCACAACAACAGATTCCCTATCGAATCTTGTTTGCAATGTATCTTTACCGTAAGTATTAATTACTGCATGAAAAACGTTAGGTAATCGCAACGGAAAATTATCAGCTACAATTTGATTAATTTCCGGATATGGAGAAAGGTACCTATCTCCTCTTTCCCAATAGAAATCATGGTCGTGAGTAATGGTAGGTAATCCTAGCTCAACTATTGCTTTCTTAATACCCAATCCCATTTCCAGATGTGCAGGCAAAGCTGAAGCATTCTCAGAAACAAAAACATCAATTTTCTTTTCTCTTGCCCAATCAACAATCTTATTTCCAATTAAATCGGCATAGAAATGGATGTGCTCCAAAAGCTCTGGCAAGTTATTATCCGGAAAGTGAAATGCTTTCTTTTGTCCCCAAAATCCTTCCGGAGAGAAAAAGGACATTTCAGGTACCAATGTTTCAAACTGAGGATCTAATTTTCTTTCCTCGAACTGTCCGGATAATGTGAACACTTCGTGTCCCATTTTTCGAAATACTTTAATCCATTTTTCAGTTTCCAAAGCAACTCCATCAACACCTCCAATTCTTCCGATAAGTATACCGATTCTCATATCAAATTCTTTTTTGCAACTTTTTATTTACGACAGTATTTCCCAATTGTTTCTACAATTTAAGTGTTTTTTACGGAAGTGCGATATATTATTTTTTTGCTTGCTTATTGGCAGTAAAAGTATAACTTTAAGTTTATTGCCATTACAAATTTTAGAGTAAACACATAAACTATGTTAAAAATTACGATCAGAGTAATCTGTTTTTTACTGATTTTCACAAATACATTGCTGTGCTTTTCGTGCAACAACAGTACCAGTTCAAAAGAAAGTAAACTGGAAAATAATCTCGCACAACCACAGAAATTTGGTCAGGTAAAAAAACTCTTCTACAATGTTCCAAGTCCTATACAGGTAACCGAATTAATGAAGAAAATGGATCTTCCTTATCAACCAGATTTAATGAACTCTGTGAACAATGCTGATAACTATTTATCACAAGCCGATATTGCAATCAATATTGGAATTTATGGTGCTGATTTAAGCTATATCCGTATTTACAATCAATTTCAGGATGCTGCCCGATATCTTGCAGTAATCAAGAAATTCACACGTGAATTAGGCATTCCTGAAGAGCAGGAAAAAATTACAGCCAAACGGGTAGAGGAAAATATTGCGAATCAGGATTCCTTATTAAATATTATATCCGAAACTTTTACCAAGTCTGATAGTTATTTGAAAGAGAATCAGCGTGGAGGAACTGCAGCGCTAATAGTATTTGGCGGTTGGATAGAAACCCTATACCTGGCCACAAACATTATTGATTTAGATAAACCTCAAAAAGAATTGGTAAGTTTAATTGCTCAACAAAAACATTCAGTTAAAAATTTAATTGGTTTGCTGAATCAATATCGAAATGATGAAAAAGTTAATGAGATATTACCTGATTTAAAAAAGCTAGATGCCAAGTTCAGAGAAATTGAACAGGTTAAAAAAACACCATCAAGCTTAAAATCGAAAAATGGAAAAACTATAATTCAAAATAAAGTTACATTAACCGCTTCGAACGAAACGATTAAAGGCATTCACGAAATTAACAATCGAATAAGAGCCAAGCTTACCGAATTATAATTTCTGTTTAAACTCACTACTTATGAAGATATTATTAAAACTCGCCATATTCACAATTTGCATTTTGGCTTTACCTAAATTCACTTTGGCCCAATGCAATGAATACACAAAAAAGGAATGTATTCCTCAATTGAATCCATACACTTTTAATGGGCAATTAAATAATGCGGTTCTCTCACAAGGAGAAACAGCTGAATTGCAATTGACTTTCTATAAAGATCAGGAATATAGAATTCTTGTAAAAGGAGAAGCTCAATTGGGCAAATTACAGTTCCAATTGTTCGATACTGAATACAATCTACTCTACGATAATGCCGATGAAGATCATACCAATCTATGGGATTTTATGGTCGAAAGTACCGATGATTTTATCATTCGTGTAATAGTTCCTGAAAATGGAACCAAAGAGGAAATTGAAAGTGGATGCGTTTCGATTCTAATTGGATTTAGGGCATTCGGATCAAGAACGATATTTAAGTAGCCATGTGCTTCTTGACAAAAGTTTATCGCAAAAAACAAGCTTGCCAAAATTGGCAAGCTTGTTTTTTATCTTGTATTGTAGAATAATCTATTTCAGTAAAAACTTCGCATTTCCAATGTGATTACCTTCTGCAAATACATCCACTTTGTATTCACCAGAGATTAAACTTCCATCGTTATCCCAAAAAATTGCGACTTCCAACTCGTCTCCTTCATAATCGATTTCACGCATTGCAGAATAAACCAACTTGGTATTTTCAAAGTCGAATAACAGATTCTGTGGATTCCCAAGCACCACCTCATCTGGACGAGTTAAACGAACAAAAATTTCTTTAGCACCTGTTGATGCAGTAATATTCTTGCGTAAAGTAAAACTGGTTTTCAACTTAACTGTCTTTGAGATTTTTTTAACCGTTTTTCCCTTTTTATTGATTGGATAACAAGTAAGTCCGGCAACATCAAGAGCTGCAGCCTTACTAATTACTTCCTTCATATTCTCGGTTGATTCCTCAAGCTTTTGATTTCTTTCTTTCACCCAGTTAATTTGTTTTTTAACGCGAACATTTTCAGCTGTCAGCAACTGATTCCGAGTGTTAAGGGAATCAATCTGAACGATATAATCTCTAAGTACTTCTTTTAATGTTCCTAACTCACGCTTGTATTTGTTAATTTCAGCATACGAGTTATTTCGGAATACTCTCATTCTTTCCAGAAGTTCTGAGATTTTTTCTTGCTCCATTTTTAGCTGAACGTTTAAAGTATCGTTGCTTGTTTGCAATGAATCATAGTCAGCAGAAAGCAATTCTAATTCGCTTTGCAGGCTTAACTTTTCAGCGGTAATTTCCCCGATATATCTTTTGTTTTCGCGGTGTTCCGAGTAGTACATTACTGCAATAACAACCAATACTATTCCCAATCCTATTAGAACGCCTTTGTAAATCTTATCTTTCTTCTCGTTTTCCATATCTCCCGTGGTAATTCAGTCTTTTTAATGTTTCGTGCAAATTTACTTATCTTTTTTAAAAAATCCCTGTATCCATCATGTTATCAGATCATAATTTCTGATTTATAATGATTACACAATAAAGTTTCAATCAATTATTGTACCAAGCAAAAAATTGAAGCATAAAAAAACGGAACTGTCATAAAATGAAACAGTCCCGTTAAAACTAACCTACAGTTTTTACTATAATAGTATGTAGAATTTTTCTACTAAAAGTTGCCAATTTTCACACCCAAGTATATGGTTCTTGGATTTAATGGCCCGTAAACATATCCTGCATCGCGGCTTGGTCCTCTGTCAAAATCATTCTGGAATGAATTAAAAATATTCTTTACACCAAAATCAAATTGTAGCTTTACCTCTCTACCCAAATCAAAGTGGTAAGCAAAATTGATTCCCATATCCATAAAATCATCAGATTTTACAATGCTCTCTGTTGTAATTTCCTTTTCGTTTGGATCTAAACCTCCTGCCAGGTGAAGAACATCCATAGAGCCAGTATATGAGCCGCTAAATGTTGCTGTAAACTCATGAATTGGTTTCCAGTTCATGGCAAAATATCCGTAACGCTCTGGAGTTCTTAAAATATTTTTACTTGAACTATTTGATGCATCATCATCATCACCATGGTCGATTACCTCATCGTACTTACTCGATTGAAGTGTCATCCCCATCTGGAAGTCAAGCTTGTATGATGGAGCCAATTTGAATTCAATATTAGCTCCTTTTACAACAGCTCCTTCAGCATTTTTTCTTAGAGATACCACATTTCCATCTGCATCAGGATCGCTAAACTCATTCACGAATGGGTCTTTTAAATCTGTGTAAAAACCTTCAACCAAAAAGTAAGTTTGAGTTTTTCCAATGGTCTTGGTAAAGTCCAATGATGCAGTAAAACTATTCGAAGTTTCCTCTTTCAAGTTAGGATCATTTTCATGAATGATTCTTCTGGCTCCTGAAGCTTCGATATGCAAATCTTCGTTAAAAATTTGTGGAGCTCTAAATCCTCTTGCATAGCTAAAGCGAAGCTGAGTTGGCTCCGATAATTTGAACAATACATTGGCACGAGGGCTAATTACAACATTCGAATCATCGCTTCCATTCTCGTCGTTGGTAATGTTGTACGAATCCATTCTAACTCCCAAAAGGAAATTCATAAATCCTAAATCCCATTTACTTTGAGCAAATGCTCCAATGGTATTCGATTTTTGATCAGCAATATTGGTAGTTGGAACAAATTTCAAAGTTTCGATATCGTAATATCCCAACTTGTCATCTTTCAATTTGTTGTATACATTCTCAACACCAAAAGTTAAATCAGCAGGAGACAGTAATAAATTATCCACTTTTGTATGAAGTTGTGCTCCTAAAGAAACAGCCAAATCATCAGTTTTACCATATGAGCTAAAGTCCGGAATTGGTACATCCAATGGATTTCCATTATCATCCTCCAAGCTAGCAGCCCCATAATAACTATCTCTATCGATATGTTGTGCCGATGCATAAACAGATAGTTTGGTATGGCGATCTTGATTAAAGAACTGATCCCAAACAACTCCTCCTGAGTTAATTCTGTGTTTAACCTGCTCTGCAACCAAAGCCTGGTGTGCAGGAATATTCAGTTGATCCCCCCCTCTACGAAACTCATCAACAATATGGTATTCAAGGGTAAGTTTGCTTAAATCACTAAACCTGTGATACGCTCTTAAACCAGCACTTAAATTTTCGATCTTTACCAAGTCTGAATATCCATCATCATTGGCATCCCAATCGTCACGCTGGCGGTTCATTCCAAAAATAAAGATACCACTCTTATTATCCTCTGAAACAACCGAAGCATTAAAGTCAGCAGTAAAATCATTTCCTACACTTCCTGCTCCATCTGTAGCTACTCCTACAGCACCATACTTAAATCCTGCTTTAAACGAATTGCTAACAGGATCTTTTGTGATGATATTAATGGTACCTGCAATGGCATTACCACCAAAAAGAGCAGATCCACCACCACGTACAACTTCCACACGCTGTATCATATTAGATGGAATATGTTCTAATCCGTATACTGCAGCCAAGCCACTAAAAATTGGACGGCTATTAATTAGAATCTGAGTATATGGTCCTTCCAAACCATTCATTCTAACCTGCGAAAAACCACAGTTGTTACAATCATTTTCAACACGCAAACCTGGTGAGAACACCAAACCGTCAGCTAAAGTTGCAGCAGATGTTTGCTCCAATAATTTAGTTGAAATAGAATTTACCACAACTGGTGCATCCTTACGCTTAATATTATTTCTATCGGCAGTTACAACAACCTGCTCTAAACCGATAAAATCTTCTGCTATCGAAAATTCAAGAGATATTCCCTTTCCTGCTTTCAAGTCACACTCTTTTGTTTTAATTTGATATCCAACACAACTTGCCACTACATGATAATGCCCCATAGGAACATCTTCAATTACAAATTCTCCTTCGAAATTGGTTACTGCACCAACAGAAGAACCTTCTAATGCAACCGTAGCGTAAGGGATAGGTTCTTTGCTATTTACATCAATAACTTTTCCTTTAATGCTAGCGGTAAGTTTTTCTGCATTTGCAGAAAACGAGAAACCAATCAGCATGCACATGCCGACAAGTAGATGAGTTAAAATTCTCATTTCTTAGTATTTATAGTTTATGTAAATGTTTGTCAGAATTGACCTGTGCAAAAAGATCCACAGAGCCATGAAAGCACTGCATCATCAATCTTACACCAATAAATAATAGGGTTCTGTACTCTATTATTTGAATACAGTAATGAATTACTATGCCAAAACAGGAGGGGCCCTATTGGGTAAAAGGGTGGCAAGTAAATTTTTCTTTACATGGTAATGATAAACTTTCGATATATCAACCGATTTACCAAGTTGCAGGGCTATAATAATAACCGCAGCCAGTACAAACAAGAAACTTGTTAGTTGGTTAATCGAAAAACAATCCTGAGCGGAATGTGAATGACCACTCGCTCCCTGGGTATTTCCAGAATTGTGAAAAGGGTGAGCATGAACAATTAATTGCCCCTGATCATTTTTATGAACGTGCCAGTTGAATACAGAATTACCAGCCAGCATTAACATGGCTGGTAGTAGTATGCAAACAAATGCCTTTTTGTATTTTTCAAACAAATTCACGTTCTATTCAAGTGCATTAAATCAATAACGCAACAAAAATAGACCTCCAATATTCAGCAAACAATACCTAATTGTTGGTATATTTTATAAACAGTATGTTCCACAACATTTTTTGAGTGATTATACGAAAAGGCACTTATCCATAACCTCTTCATCGATAGATAAATTCGATGAATTTGTCTTATCTATAGAATTTATTCGAGCATAATAATCATCCATTCTACAAATCATTTCATGCTTGTACAAGTACCACAATTGTACATTTTGCCACAATTTTTCGCCAGGACCATATTTTGCTCGCCATTCGTAAGCCAGTTCTGTTAACTGTTCCGATTCTGAACCAAATCGGTAGAAAACATTTTTAAAAGAAATGGGATCAATTCCTGTTTGTTTCGCCTCGTCATACTTAAAGTCGGCAAATTCTATTAACTCCTGTATTTCCTTTCGCCCTTCGAAATGGGAATCCACAATGGAAAACTTTCGCAATCGCTCTACAAATTCCGATCCTGAAACATTCAAATACTGCTTGCAATATTTCTCTAACGCAGAAAGCTGATCTTTTAAATTGGTTTTACTATCCACCGAAACAATTTGAGAAGAAATAATATCATCTTCGCTAAAGGAAATTTCGTGTACAAACATCGAACTCAGTTCATCCAATACCTTTTTTACAAAATCAAGGTTCATATTATCGCTTTCGCAAATCAACAAGAAATGATCCTGATACCGAATCAATCGAACCAATTTATCTTCTACATGAAACTTTAAGCTTCTTTTTAAAAACAGGCCTTTCTTATTTAAATAAATGTGCAGTTCAGTTCTTTGTTCATTATCCAAGTAGGAAAACTGAATCAACTTGTCGTAATGAATCGAATAAGAATCCTCAATCAACTTCAAACGATCCGACACAATCAACTCCCCTTCACTTCCCGGTTCGCAATTCACATGATTTAAAATGCACACCCCATTATCAACTGCCGATTTAATAATGGAAATCAATAATCGATTGGCATTTATTTTGAATTCACTTTCCAGGCAAACAAAAGCACCTGCGCTTAACTGCAGGCTCGATTCATATCGATGTAAATCCTTTTCTTTTATGGTATTGGAAAATAATCCGGCAAAACGCTTCTTCTCTTTCTCCACATGAAGGTATTCATCCGGAAGAATCAAATGAGGAAAACGCTCGCGCAAACTAATAATGGATTTCTTCCCTGCATCTTTGGTATCTACCACGGTATGAAGTACATTTTCAAAGTCGTGCTCACAAAATAAGGCACAACGGAATCCCAAGCCCGAAGCAATTAAGCAGAACAAAGCCTCTTTGAAACCACAGCTTGTGAATACAAAATCAAACTTGTCGCCAGTAGCTTCCTCTAAAAATTTTTGCCTGTTTTCTATCGAAAATGCAGATGAATCAACCATTTTACTTTTATTAACTTATTTTTGTACTTAAACTTTGTAATTTTGTTGCGAATATCAATTATCAAAACCAATCAATTTGAAAAAGATAGCTTTAAATATCCTTCTGGGATTATCAGTTTCGTTATTTATATATTCTTGCGCTAATCAGGGTTACCCAACCGGTGGACCTGAAGATAAGACACCTCCAAAAGTTACGGAAACTAAACCTGAAAATTACGCCCTTAATTTTAAAGGCGGAAAAGTAGAGATTTTCTTCGACGAATTTGTCAAACTTGAAAATATCAATGAAAAGTTTGTGGTTTCGCCTCCTTTTAAGAAAACTCCGATCGTAAAGTTAAAAGGAAGATCGATATATGTAAAATTAGAAGAAGAATTAAAAGAAAATACCACTTATACCCTTGATTTTGGAGATGGTATCGTTGATAACAACGAAGGAAATCCTCTGGGCGAATACCAGTTTGTATTTTCAACAGGCGAAACAATCGACTCTTTAAGTATTAAAGGGAAAATTGACAATGCCTTTGACGAATTGCCAGTTGAAAAATCGATGGTAATGGCATACCTGAATACTCACGATTCGGTACCATTAACCACCATTCCTGATTACATTGCTTTAACAGATTCGGCTGGATATTTTCAATTGAATAACCTACGTGAAGGAACCTATAAACTGTTTGCTATTGTTGATGGCAACAAAGACTATTTGTACAATGGCCCGGACGAGATGATTGGCTTTTTCGACGAATTAATTGTTCCTTCCGCTCATCGCTTTGAGCAATTGGATTCAATTGGTGGCGATTCTGTAGTGGTGAGCAAAGCAACCGCATTGGAGCCAAACAACATTCACATTAGAATGTTCGAGGAAGAAAATCCTTTGCAATATCTTACCGGATATAAAAGACCGAGAAGAGAGAAGATAGAGTTTGAATTCAATACCAAAAGAACTGATAGTTTAAAAATTGATTTTGTAGGATTTGAAGAGAATCCAAATTGGTTCTTGGCTGAAATCAATCCAACAAAAGATACTCTTGCTTTTTGGATTACCGATTCAACCATTTACAGGCGCGATACTTTATTGGCAGCATTGCAGTACCTTAAAACGGATACTACCAATCAGCTTAGCTTATTTCAGGATACCGTAAAGCTAAACTTTAAAGACAAGAAGAAAGCAAAACAATCGAAGAAGAAAAAGAAGCAATTAAAAATTAAAAAGCCAACATACCAGTTTAGTTTCAAAGCCCGTTCATCACAAGATTTACACAAAAACATCGCGATGCATTTCGATGAGCCATTGGCTAAAATCAACTACGACAGCATTCATTTTTACCAGTTGAAAGATACCTTGGAAATTCCTGCTGATTTTAAAATCGAGAAAGATCCAAAAAATCTGTTGCAATACAATTTCATTGTTGACTGGCAGCCTGAAACCAAATATAAAATCGACATCGACTCAACGGCATTCCAAAACATTTACGGTGTTTACAGCGACTCGTTCGAAGGAAAAATTACCACTCGCGAGTTGGAACATTACGGCAAGTTGTTCATGAATGTATCTGGTGTAAAAATGCCTACTTTGGTACAATTGCTTGAAAGTGGAAAAGAGGAAAAAATAATTCAAACCAAGAAAATTAAATCCGATCAAACGATTATTTTCGATTACCTGGAACCTAAAACTTATGTGGTTAAAATAATTGAAGATCGAAACGAAAACGGAGTTTGGGATACTGGTAACTACAAAGGAAAAGTACAACCTGAACAGGTATACTATTTCTATAAAGAATTAAAAGTACGATCGAATTGGGAGGTTGAAGACAGAATCATGATTCCTTCAAGCAAAGAGGTGATATTCCAATCGCATGATCACGAGCACGACCACGATCTTGATCATGAGGCCAAAGAGATGAAAGAGGCGATCGACAAAAAAGCAAAGAAGAACAAACGTAAAAAATGATACCGATTCCTTAATGAAGAAAGTATTTAGTTCTTTTCACTCCTAAATACTTCTCATTAATAGATCGGCATTATATCAATCAATAATTTCATATATAAACGATATAAAATGTCAGTTTTAGTTGAATTTGCAATATTCCCAACCGATAAGGGCGATAGCGTTAGTTTGGAAGTTAGTAAGGTAATCGACCTGATCCGCGAAAGCGGGTACAATTACCAACTTACTGCCATGGGAACTCTGCTGGAAACCGATACCATGGCCCAGGCTTTAGAGGTGGTGAACAAATCGCACGATATCCTGGCCGAAAACTCGAATCGCATATACTGCACCATGAATATCGATAGCCAAAAAGGCAAAGACAATCGCCTAAAAACTAAGGTTGAAGCCATCGAAAATAAGATTGGAAAAGTAAGCAGATAAAAAATTCAATACTCAAATCCCAATGACCTGACAGCCTCTTTAAAAACTGTCAGAGTCAATAATCCAATAGTAAATAATCAGTTAATGCCAATATCCTCATCAGTAATGAAGTGTACAAAAACACTACTTGTATTTCTATTCTTGTATTGTGCATTAGGCAACAATGCTTCGGCACAATGTCTCGAAAAGAATTTTGCATTCGAGGCTGGCGAGAAATTAACCTATCGTGGTTATTACAACTGGGGATTTATATGGGTTGCTGCCGGCGAGGTAAACCTTAGCGTTGAGCAGAGCAAATACAAGGAAAAGGATGCCTACAAATTTTACGGTACAGGTAAAAACCTAAAGGCTTTCGATTGGTTTTTCCACTTGCGAGATACTCTTACTGCCTATACCGAATTAGAGAACCTAACTCCATTGTATTTCGATAGACGAACCCATGAGGCAAAGTATCATGCCCATCACGAGTATTGGTTCAACTATTCCGACAGCACTATACTTTCAAAAATTCAGAAGCGTGAAAAGCCTGAAAAATTAGATACTCTGGCCAACAAACCATGTACATACGATATTCTATCGGTGGCCTACTATGTGCGTAATCTGGATTTTAGCAAATACAAAAAGGGCGATAAAATTCCCCTGTCGATGCTGGTTGACAACGAAATTCATTCGCTATACATTCGCTACAAAGGGGTGGAAGTTATTAAAACCAAATCGGGCGAAAGGTTCGAATGCCTAAAATTTTCTCCCTTATTGGTGAAGGGAACCATGTTTAAAGGCGGAGAAGACATGACCGTTTGGCTGAGCAACGACGACAACCGCATTCCCATACAGGTTGAAGCCAAAGTTTTGGTGGGAAGTGTAAAAGGAATTCTGGATTCCTACGAGGGATTGAGAAACTCTAAAAATTCCTTCTTTAAAAAACGCAAGGGCAAGCTTGATATTGAGGAATAGTGTAATTCTTTGTGTATAAAAACACCTCTCGGTATTGTCCCCCCTTTTGTTACGTACACACGCTAAATCCTCACTGCCGAACAAAACGAAGTTCGATAAAATCGATCCTTCCAAAAATGGAGTGGAAGCAATAAGAATAAAAACAGAAGAGTTTTCCTACTTCTTCTCAATCTTAATCTCGAATAGCTTCGGCCAGCGTTTACCGGTTACAAACATTCTTTGCGTAGCCTCATCCCAGGCAATACCATTTAGCACATCGTCGTTCTTATCAAGGTTAATTCTATCCTTTTTCTTTAGAATTGTTCCCAAGTGAATGCTACCTTCTACTCTACCCGTTTCAGGATTGATGATTACAATTCGCTCGGTCAACCAAACATTGGCATAAATTTTACCATTAATGTACTCCAGCTCGTTTAAGTTGGTAACTTCACCCTTGTTGTCGTACACCTCAATCGTGCGTTTCTTACCATAGTTGGTATCATCAAGAACGGTAAGTGCGTTCGAGCCATCAGAAACTACCAATTCATTATTCATGGCAGTAATTCCCCATCCTTCGCCATTGGTAGTCTGTACTTCGAAGAAATCAATCTGTTCGAAAGTTTCAGGATCAACCACAAATGCTTTTCGTGCATGCCAGGTCAACTGAATAATTCTGTTTTTGCTGTAGGTAATTCCTTCACCGAAATATTCCTGTTCCAAATTTTTAATGGATATGGCTTCACCATTTTCAAGGCGCACCTTTCTTAAAGATGATTCACCATGCTGACCTGTTCCTTCGTATAAAAATCCATCATGAAAAAACAGTCCTTGGGTGTAAGCACGTCTGTCGTGAGGAAATGAGTTTACAATTTCGTAAGCGTAATCAGCAGGAGCTTGATTCGACTTTAAGTTGATGTAGGTGCTTAGCAAACCAACCGTTCCATTTTCATGATAAGCCATCAACTTCAAGTTGTGCTTGCCCATTTTATCTTTTGTTGGCGTCCACTTTAAATTCCAAGGTTTCGAAGTAATGGTTTTTACCAATTTGCCATCGCCCCACAATTGCAAGGAATCAATATCTCCAGCTTTTTTCTTGGGCTGAACCAAAATTTCAATCTCTTCGCCGTAAGCAAATACATCTCCTCTTTTAGGTGCTTTTAATCGCATGCTATTTACAAACTCGACGGTTTTAACAGCAGGAGCAACTTCCTTTTTCTCAGTTTCAGTTTTTGTAGCACCATTGTTACCACATCCCGATAAAATAAAAAATAGAGAAGAGAAGAGAATTTGAAATTTCATTGTTGTATTTGGTTTAATGTTTGGTTTGATAAAAATAAAAAAACTGTCCCGATTACTCAGGACAGTTTCAATTTTTATTTTGTGATTTCCCATTCAAAACCATCTTTGGTGTCTTTCACCACGATGCCTAAATTGGTCAATTCATCTCGTATCTTATCGGCCGTAGCCCAATCTTTGTTCTTTTTGGCCTCGTTTCTGGTTTCAAGCAAAAAGGCAATTACTTTATCAAGCAATTCATTGTTGCCTCCATCATCCGATCCTTCTACCTGCAAACCTAAAACATCAAATACCAAAGTATTGTATAATGTTTTCAGACTTTCCAAGTCTTCAGCAGTAATACTTTCCGTTCCTGCTGCCAAAGAGTTAATCATTTTCACACCATCAAACAGGTGAGCGATTAAAATTGGGGTATTCAAGTCATCGTTCAATGCCTCGTAACATTTGGCTTTCAAATCAGCAACCTTAATACTTGAAGAAGCTGATGCCTGAATTTTATCTAATGTAGCAATTGCTGCCATCATTCTGTTGAATCCTTTCTCTGCTGCTCTCAATGCATCATTCGAGAAATCAAGCGGACTGCGATAATGTGCCTGCAACATAAAGAAACGAACGGTCATAGGACTGTAAGCCTGATCTAACACATCGTTTTCTCCCGAGAACATGTTCGAAAGTGTAATAAAGTTGCCCAAGGATTTACCCATTTTCTGACCATTAATGGTAATCATGTTGTTGTGCATCCAATATTTTACAGCTTCCTTTCCGTTTGCTCCGGTTGATTGCGCAATTTCACATTCGTGGTGAGGGAACTGCAAATCCAATCCACCCCCGTGAATATCGAACTGTTCACCTAAATATTTCTCTCCCATAGCAGTACACTCCAAGTGCCATCCTGGGAAACCATCACTCCATTTCGATGGCCAACGCATGATGTGCTCAGGTGCAGCTTTCTTCCATAGTGCAAAGTCGAATGAGTTTTTCTTTTCACTCTGACCATCCAACTCACGAGTATTTGAGATCAATTCCTCTATCTTACGGCCTGACAATTTTCCGTACTCATGTTTTTTACTGTAAGCTTCTACATCAAAATAGATAGAACCATTGCTTTCGTAAGCAAAACCATTGTCAAGTAATTTATCAATCACTTCCATTTGCTCAATGATATGACCCGATGCACGTGGCTCGATACTCGGCTTACGTACATTCAAATCGTCCATATCCTTGTGGTAACGATCGGTAAAATATTGAACAACTTCCATTGGTTCAAGCTGCTCTAAACGAGCTTTCTTAGCAATTTTATCTTCTCCCTCATCGGCATCATTCACCAAGTGACCAACATCTGTAATGTTACGAACGTAGCGAACTTTATACTCTAAATGAGTAAGATATCTAAAAAGTAAATCGAAAGTAATGGCCGGACGCGCATGACCTAAATGAGCATCTCCATAAACTGTAGGACCACAAACATACAAACCAACAAATGGTGCGTTAAGAGGTTCGAACAATTCTTTATTTCGCTTTAGTGTATTATAAATGAACAACTTGTTTTCCATATCCGTAATGTAATTCGAATTTTTGTTTGGGGCTGTAAAATTATAAAAAATTATGGCTCTTGTGGCTTATTCTTGCCAATATCTTTAGAATCCTGATAGATAGCTAAGCATAGTTTAATAATTATTTTACCTAAGTTTTTGCTGAAATAGATTTGTACTTCTATCTTTGTCACAGCAATACCGCACTTGAACATCTTGTTTGGTAGTAATTTCGACAAGATTGATAATTCCGGATTTACCTCTCGAACGGAATTTTATCAGAACTCAACAAAACGTACTACAAATATGATTTTTAGTACAATTCTGCATTTGTATTTTATGCAGATAATAAAAAGTAAAAGAGAAGTAATGAGTTCAATACCCATTTTTAAGATTATTATCACTACATTAATAATTGGGTAAAAGCTCACAAAATCTTATGGCTAAGATTTAAAAAATATGACTAGAAAAAAAAGAAAACAATCAGGTCAAAGATATAATCGCAAAAGCTTAGAAAATCTAATTGTAGGGATTTTCAGCAACAATCCTGAGAAAACATTTAACTACAAGCAAGTTTCCAGACAACTGGAAATAAAAGAAATGGGAGTGAAACAATTGGTAGTAGGCATTCTGTATGACCTTATCGATCTTGATTTCCTTCACGAAGTTTCAACTGGAAAGTTTAAACTAAAATCAAAAATTGGTCACATCACCGGAACTGTGGATATGACCGCAAGAGGCGCTGCCTTTATTGTTTCTGATGATTTGGAAGAAGACGTTTTTGTATCGCAGGCCAATTTGAATCGTGCACTTCATGGCGATGTGGTTAAAGTATACCTATACGCCAGAAGAAAAAGCAAGCAACCTGAAGGCGAAGTGGTGGAAATCGTAAAAAGAAAGAAAACCACTTTTGTGGGAATCATCGAAATTTCGAAGAATTATGCATTCCTGATTTCCGATAGCAGGCAAATGCCTTACGATATCTTTTTACCACTTACCAAGCTAAATGGAGCAAAAGATGGTGAAAAGGCGATTGTACAAATTACCGAATGGCCGAAAAAATCGAAAAACCCGGTTGGACAGGTGGTAAATGTTCTTGGTAAACCAGGTGAAAATGATACGGAAATGCATGCAATTTTGGCTGAGTACGATTTGCCTTACCAGTTTCCTGAGAAAGTAAACGAAGCAGCCGAACTGATTTCCGATAAGATTACAGAGGAAGAAATTGCCTTGCGAAGAGATTTTAGAGAGATTACTACTTTCACCATTGATCCACATGATGCCAAAGACTTTGATGATGCATTATCATTAAGAAAATTGGAGAATGGCAACTGGGAAGTAGGGGTTCACATTGCTGATGTTACCCACTATGTGAAGAAAGGAAGCATTATTGAGAAGGAAGCATTCGATAGAGCAACTTCGGTGTATTTGGTTGACCGAGTAGTACCAATGTTGCCTGAACGACTTTCCAATGGTGTTTGTTCTCTACGACCAAATGAAGAAAAACTAACCTTCTCTGCTGTTTTTGAAATGAACGACAAAGCAGAGGTATTGGATACCTGGATTGGTAGAACCGTGATCAATTCGGACAGAAGGTTTACTTACGAAGAAGCACAGCAAGTAATCGAAACAGGAGAAGGTGATTTTAAAGAAGAGGTTCTTTGTTTGGATCGATTGGCAAAAGTTCTTCGCGAGAAACGTTTCAAAAAAGGAGCTATCGACTTTGATCGATACGAAGTGAAATTCGATATTGATGAGAAAGGAAAACCTACACGTGTATTCTTTAAAGAATCGAAAGATTCTAACAAACTGATTGAGGAGTTCATGTTATTGGCGAATAAAAAGGTTGCCGAATCGGTAGGAAGAGTAGCTAAAGGTATAAAAGCAAAAACTTTTGTATACCGAACTCACGACCAGCCAAATCCTGATAAGTTGAATTCGTTCAACCAATTCATTCGCAAGTTTGGCTATGGAATCAAAACTGCCAATGCAAAAGCGATTTCAACATCGATGAACAATTTGCTGCATAGTGTAAAGGGTGAAAACATTCAGAATTTGGTAGAAACTTTGGCAATCCGATCAATGGCAAAAGCTGAATATTCTACTGTGAATATTGGTCACTACGGTTTGCATTTCGATCATTATTCTCATTTTACTTCACCAATTCGTCGTTATCCTGATATGATGGCACATCGCCTATTGGAAAAATATGCGAATGGTAGCAAATCAGTAAACGCCGACAAGTACGAAGAATTCTGTCAGCACTGTAGCGAAATGGAACAAAAGGCTGCAAATGCCGAACGTTCTTCCATCAAGTACAAGCAGGTTGAATTCATGCAAGATCACCTGGGACAAGAATTCGAAGGAACCATTTCTGGTGTTACCGAATGGGGGTTCTATGTAGAAATTGATGAAAACAAATGTGAAGGCATGGTTTCTATCCGAGAGTTGGAGGATGATTTCTATGAATTCGACGAAGACAACTACTGTATTGTTGGTCGTCATCATCGAAAGATTTATCAATTGGGAGATAAGATTAACATACGCGTTGCCAAGGCCAATCTGGTAGCAAAACAACTGGATTTTGTTCTGGCAGACAAGGCAGAATTTTAAAAGGAAAGTTAATATCTTAATAAATCATAAAAGAAAGCTCGGGATTTCATACATCCGAGCTTTTTGTGTAATTTTGGTTGTAGTCCTTAATATTTTATGCTACCATAAAAGCTACACTGATTAAAATCTGATAAACAAAACACTACAATTCCGCATGAAGAGAATACTAATTATAGACGATGATGCTACCATATGCCTGATGCTTCAGGGATTGCTTAAACGTAAAGGATTTGATGCCGACACAGTTTTCTCAGCAGGCGAAGCCATTAAAAAACTAGAAAATGAAACTTTTGATCTGGTTTTAAGTGATTTTCGATTGCCTGATTTTGATGGATTGGAACTTTTGCAGAAAATAAAAGCCATGCATCCATCGGTTCCTGTAATTATCATGACTTCTTACGCGGATATCCGCACGGCTGTGAGTGCCATAAAAATGGGAGCATTCGAGTATGTTACCAAACCTTTAAATCCTGATGAGATATTATTACTGATCAACTCAGCATTGGAAAAAGTTCAGGAAAAACAGGAGGAACCTAAGAAGAAGGAAAAAAAGAAAAAACCAACTGTTGATTTCGTTCGTGGCGAAAGTTCAAGTTCTCTTCAAATCGATCAGTACATTCGCTTGGTAGCTCCTACCGATATGTCGGTAATTATAGAAGGTGAAAGTGGAACTGGGAAAGAGATTGCAGCCAGAAGAATTCATGCTGAAAGTAACAGAAAAGGAAAAACTTTTGTAGCTGTAGATTGTGGCGCACTATCAACCGATTTGGCTGGAAGTGAGTTGTTTGGTCATGTAAAAGGATCGTTTACAGGAGCAATTACCGATAAGGAAGGACAGTTTGAAGCAGCCAAAGGTGGTACCCTTTTTCTGGATGAAATCGGAAATCTGTCATATGAAATTCAGGTAAAATTACTTCGTGCACTGCAGGAAAGAAAAGTTCGCAGAATAGGTAGCAATAAAGACATTGAAGTAGATGTAAGAATTGTTGTTGCCACCAATGAAGATTTGGCTTTATCGGTAAACAAAGGCGATTTTAGAGAAGATTTGTATCACAGGTTAAACGAGTTTAAAATTACGGTTCCTGCACTGAGAAATCGTGATGAAGACATTGTATTGTTTGCCAACTACTTTTTGGATTTATCGAATAATGAGCTCAACAAGGAGGTTGACAAGTTCTCTGATGAAGTTTTAGAAAAATTCAGAACGTATTCATGGCCAGGGAATCTGCGTGAACTTCGCAATGTAGTACGTCGATCAGTTTTATTGAGTCAGGGAGATCAGGTTGAAATCATCAGCTTGCCTACCGAAATTTTAAACGATCAACAAAAAAATGATATCGTTATTGAAGGATCGAATTTGAAATTGATTCAGGCTGCAAACGAAAAAGAATTGATTATTTCGACTTTGCGCAAAGTTAATTTCAACAAATCAAAAGCTGCTCGTTTATTAAATATCGATAGAAAAACACTTTATAATAAGATTAAACAGTACGGGATTGAGGTATAAATCATACTACCATTTCATCTGTGATTGATGAAATTACAATTTGAGAGTTTTGCTCTACCTCCTCAACCAACTCATTGATATAATCCGGAGATTCAACAACTTCGGATTTTTTATGCAATAAATCTTCCAATTCCTTAAGCAATGGCGCAACGCTCACCACTTTTAACTGATTAAAGGAGCTCAACATTTTATGCGCAATGGATCCTATTTCCAAGTAATTTTTTTCATCAGCTGCTTCACGAAGGGCTTTTAAATTTTCCTTTGCTGAATCTATAAACTGATTTAAAATTTGATTAATTAATTCAGGATCATCTGATGTAAACTGCTTAATTTGAGAAAGGTCGAACAGAGGTTCATCTTCAATCGCAGAGATATCAATGTCATTAATCTTTGTCTTTGCTTCGTACTCTCCCAATAAAAGTTCGCTTATCATCGAACGCAAAAGTTCCTCATCAAAAGGTTTTACCAAGCATTCGGTCATTCCAGATGAAATGTATTGTTTTAAATCAGATTCCAACACATTTGCTGTAAGCGCCACAATTGGAATATCCTTATAGCTACTATTTAGTTCTCTCACTTTTCTACAAAGTTCTATCCCTCCCATTTTAGGCATATGAATATCTGTCAGAATCATATCGTAATGGTTCTTCTGAATCAAATTCCAGGCTTTCTCACCATTGTCAACAAATTCTGCTTTTAAATTCCATGTGTTAAAAATGGTTTGCAGCAATAGCAAACTGTAATCATCATCATCGGCAATCAAGAAATGTTTATCCTTAAGCTCTTCAGAAATCGATATTTTCTGTTTGGTAATTGTTTCCTCTTCTGATTTTATAGCCTCTTTTAATGGCAATCTTAATGTAAAAGTTGATCCTTTCTCCAATTCACTGTCAACAAATAAATCTCCCCCCAATAAAACAGCCAATCGTCTACTAATTGCTAACCCCAAACCTGTTCCACCATATTTTCTTGCCGAAAAAGAATCAGCCTGACTAAAATCTTCGAATATACTTTCCTGCTTGTCTTCAGCAATTCCAATTCCAGTATCTTCAACATCAACCTCAAACAAAAAAGAATCACCTTCAGATATTACGGATGCTCTTATCATCACTTGTCCTTCCTCTGTAAATTTTATCGCGTTCGAACCTAAATTCAAAAGAATTTGCTTGATACGGAATGGATCACTCAACAAGCGAATGTTATTTTCTCCGGTATATTCAATTTCGAAATCAAGATTCTTGTTAGTGGCATTAACTTTCAAAAGGTCATATACCTCATACACCAAAGCCTGAGGATTAAAATTGATACTTTCCACATGTAGTTTGCCAGCCTCTATTTTAGAAAGGTCAAGTATTTCATTTACCAATCCAAGCAAATGTTTGGATGAACTCTTCAAAACACTTACAAAATTCTTTTGCTTCTTTTCCAAATTGGTTTTATTCAACTGATTGGTAAAACCAATAATAGCATTCAAAGGAGTTCTAATTTCATGACTCATGGTTGCCAGAAAATCTTCCTTCACCTTCGCCAATTTTTCAGCTTTTCCTTTGGCAATAATTAACTCAGAACGATAATAATTACTCTTAGATATATCGGTTAGAATAAAAATGATGAACAAAACACCTAAGACCAATCCAACAATAATGATAATAGAGATAATCGAAATGGTATTGCTTGCAATTTGTTTTGCCTTATCGGATTCTTTCTGTAGTTGATTAAATCGTTCGGATTCCAACTGCCTTAACAGCAATTTAATTTTATCCCAAATAATTGTATTTTCTTCTACCAGGCGAAGTTCCTCTCTGTATACAATCTCTCTATTTAGTTTTTCTATTTCCTGAGCTCTTTCCAACTGATCCTGTAAGCTCATCAACAAACTATCTGACTGAGGCAAATAACTTGTATCCACCTGCACTTCGGTTCGTTGTATCACGGTTTCTAAAGTATCTACCTTTTCTTTTTTCCCCAATAATCGATTAAAGAAATTGTTTTTCTTGGGTTTTACCTTTTTAGCTGTTTTTACTGTATCTAGAATGGTAGTTTTAGTTGTTGTAGTTTTAATTTGTGTTTTTGCTGAATCGGTAGCCTCACTCAATTGCCTCATTGCATTTTGCGACAGGTTCACACGCTCTTTAGACTGTTTCAACTTCACAAATTTTTCCAATTTTTCAGCTCTTTCCTCCAATAAATAATTCATTGAGTCAATCAATACAATCGCTCTTCCTGAATCCGGACTAAATTTTCTTAACGAATCCAAATCATTCTGAATTTCAATAATATTCTCGTAAAAATTAGCCAGGAATTTTTCCTCCCTGGTTAAAGAATACACTCTGATCTTATTTTCTGCCTCAGATAAATTGGTAAGCACCCGATTCATTCTGGTAATTTCAGCATCGGGTTTTGATAGTATGGCAACTGAATGGAGCAATTTGTTATATGCTCTGTTTGCGATAAATAAGGAAGCCACAATGGCCAGGAATACTAAAATGTATCCCAGAACAACTTTTATTTTAATGTTACTTCGTTTCTCCGGACTCATAGGTTTGCTTTCTTAATTTACCTCAACCTAGTAAAGTTAAAAAAGATTTTTCTAAGTAAAACTGATTGTGTAGAACAATCCAACTGTTTCCACACATGTGGAATATTTACACGAAAAGTGTGGAATAATTCCCCAATACAATTACCCAAGTTACTTACTTAATAAAAAAAACAATATCAACATCACAATTCAAGCACACTGGTTTAATGAGACTTACAACCGAAAGTTTGTTTTTTATTAAACTTTTGTCCATTTCGGCACGATATTCACATATGTAGTATGAATACATTGCGAAACCTAATCTCTAAAATATATTTATATGAAACGTCTAGTATTAGTATTGTTGATTTTACCATTCTTCGTGGCCTGTAACCAAAAAGAATTAAAGCAGTTAAGAGAGCAGAATCAGCAACTAACAGCAATGGCAAAACAAAAAGATTCTACAATTAATGATTTTATTGAGTCTTTAAATACCATTGAAGAGAATCTTGAAATAATTAAAGAAAAAGAAACGATTATATCAGTAAACTCTGAAAATCCTAATAAATCTCAGAAGCAAAAGATTGCTAGTGATCTTACTTCAATCAATAACTTATTAGAGCAAAACAGAGAAAAAATTGCTGATTTAGAGAAGAAATTAAATAACAGCTGGTATCAAAACTCGAAGCTTCGTAAACTTACCGATCGTTTAAAAACAAAATTGGAAGCAAAAGAAACTGAAATTATCGCTTTAAACGATAAGGTTGCTAAACTAAACATCGAGGTTGAAAACTTAAATGGAAAAGTAACTGAATTAAACGGTACTGTTTTAGCACTTAATACCGAGAACGAAACCAAGACTCAAGAGATTGCAGAAAAAACTGCTGCTTTGAATACAGGTTATTACGTTTATGGTACTAGTAAAGAATTAAAAGAAAAGCAAGTAATTACTAAGGATGGTGGGTTTATCGGAATTGGTAAAACTGCAATTCTTAACAAAGATTTTAAAGAAAGTGAATTTAAAAAAATTGATATCACGCAAACTACTACAATTCCTGTAAAAGGAAAGAAGATTAGTTTGGTAACAAGTCATCCTACAGGTTCTTATAAGGTTGAGGGAACTGATACGGTTGAAGGAATTACCATACTTGATCCAGCTGAATTCTGGAAATCTTCAAAGTATTTAGTTATTGCGGTACGATAATCAATTCATGGTTGAGTTTTAAGGTTGTCCAAGAAAGGCTGTCCAGTAGGGCGGCCTTTCTTATTATTACTCAATTGTGCTTTAAAGAAATACTTTAACGAAATTTAAAACTACATCGGATAATACCAATTGAAAATTAATAAGGCTTTGGGAGTATACGAAACAAAGTTTCAATTTAAATTCTAATCGGTATTTTAATGAATTGACAAGATCATTTTGAATGTTCCTGAGTTTTTGTATTTTAGTATTTAGATTTTTTCTAAATAAAAATAACAAATATGAAAGAAGCATATCAAATTAATAAAGTATACTCGTTGATACTGATTTTGGCGGGAGCATTTGGTTTTATTGCCAGGTACTACGAAATAGGAGATTGGCAATTCACAGCACTTATTCCACTATTTTTTGGTGTAATCTTATTTTTTTGTACCCCGGGAATCAGAAAAGAAAATGCAGTCATAGGTCATGTTGCAGCTCTGCTAACAAGTTTATTGGTAATTACAGCAATTGTAATGCTCTCGAAAGGAATTTTTGGAGATGCAGTTTGGGGACGTAAACAATGGATATTCCTCATAGTTATTCTTGGTGGAATATGGAGTTTACGAAGTCAGATTAATTATTTTAGAGCTCAGCGCAGAAGAAAAGCAGCACAAGCCAAGTCATAAAAAAAGCCCTATTAAGGGCTTTTTTATTTATAGTATCTTTTCGTTAGTTATTTTCTTCTTTTACGAAATAGTTTCTTTGAAACAACAAGATGAATGCAACACCAATGGTGATGTAAGAATCGGCTATATTAAATACTGGTCTGAAGAAAACAAAGTGCTCACCTTTCCAAACTGGAAACCAATCAGGAAAATTTCCTTCTACTAATGGGAAATATAGCATATCAACAACTTTTCCATGTAAGAAACTCGAGTATCCACCTCCTTCAGGTAAAAATTGAGCAACCTGGTAATAGCTATCATTAAATATCATGCCATAGAAAGCACTATCGATAATATTCCCCATAGCACCTGCAAAAATCAACGAAATAGCAATAATCAATCCCAGAGGAGCTTTTTTCTTACAGATATCAAGCAAGTACCAACCAATTCCGCAAACAGCTATAATGCGAAACAAACTTAATAGCATTTTTCCCCATTCACCTTCTAATTCCATTCCAAAAGCCATTCCATTGTTCTCAATAAAATAGATTTGAAACCAATCACCAAAAATGTGATAAGATTCTCCCAACATCATATTGGTTTTGATCCAAATTTTTAGTGCCTGATCCAAGATCAGAAGTACAACAATAAATGCTACCGATTTTTTAAATAGCGACATATCTTCAAATGTTTTATTCGTGTTTTTATGGCTTTAAAGAAATGAAAACCTTTACTTCTAAACAAAAATGATTGGAAGAATATACTCTTCCAATCATTTTCTATTTTTTGTCGAATAATTTATTGGTTCTTTTTAGCTTCGATACTTAAAGTAGCATGTGGTACCGCACGCAATCTTTCTGGAGAGATTAATTTTCCAGTCTCACGACAAATACCATATGTCTTATTCTCGATTCGAATTAAAGCGGCTTCCAGATGAGAAATAAACTTAGCCTGACGCTGTGCCAAACGGCCAGCTTCCTCTTTTGAAAGAACAGATGCACCTTCTTCCAACACTTTAAAAGTTGGAGATGTATCTTCAATATCATTACCTGAGCTGTTAGAAATAACAGCCTTTAATGTATCGTAATCCTTCTTGGCTTTCGCAAGTTTAGAGTTAATTAATTCTTTGAATCCTTGTAACTCCTCGTCTGTATATCGCTTCTTTTCAGTCATCATCTCTATAGTTTTATTCGTTTTCTAAAGATAACAAAAAATCGATTATTCACTAACTTTTTCAATCTTAATGAAGCTTTCTACACCTTGTTCAATCTCTACTGCTTTAGCTTCGCTTTCTGCTAATTTTTCTACCAACTCAACACTTACTGCCAAAGTTTGACTTCCAATGTATTCTTTATGAGCAAGTACCGCATCGTTGATAGAATCATGCATCATAATTTCAAGTTTGATTTTATCAGTAACATCAAAATCGCTATCCTTTCTTAAATTTTGAATTCTGTTGATAAATTCACGTGCTATACCTTCTTGTCTCAACTCATCGGTAATGTTTACGTCCATCGCCACAGTAAGTTTCCCTTCATTGGCAACTAACCATCCTGGAATATCTTCTGAGATGATTTCAACATCCTCTAAAGTAAGATCTACATTCTCGTCATTTACAGTGATTGCGAAGTTTCCAGCCTTTTCAAATGTCACGATATCTTCCTGAGTCATTTGACCAATAGCTGCCGCAATTTGTTTCATGATTTTACCATGCTTAGGACCTAATGTCTTAAAGTTTGGCTTTATTTTCTTCACCAATACACCAGAAGTATCAGTAATGAATTCCATTTCCTTCACATTAATTTCTGAAAGAATAATATTCTTCACAGCTTCCAACTGTGGAACCATGCTTTCATCCAAAATAGGAATCATGATCTTCTGTAGTGGCTGACGAACACGGATTTTTACCTTACGACGCAATCCTAGTGACATAGAAGAAATTTTCTGTGCCATGTCCATTCTTTCCTCTAGTGCTTTGTCAATTTCTTCTTCATTGTATTTAGGGAAATCAACCAAGTGAACTGATTCTTCAGTGAAACGTCCGGTTACAGAATTCAAATCCTTGAACAATTGATCCATATAGAATGGTGCAATTGGAGATGCAAGAACTGAAATGGTTTCCAAACACTTGTAAAGAGTCTGGTAAGCCGAAATCTTATCAGCATCATACTCACCACCCCAATATCTCTTACGACACAAACGAACGTACCAGTTAGAAAGATTTTCATTTACAAAATTCTGAATTGCTCTACCTGCACGAGTTGGCTCGTAAGCTTCGTAACACTCTTCAACCTCTTTTATCAATGAGTTTAGAAGAGAAAGAATCCATCGGTCAATTTCAGGACGTTCTTCCATCTTGATATCAGCATCTGAATAATTAAATCCATCGATGTTAGCGTAAAGCTGGAAGAATGAGTATGTATTATATAGCGTACCGAAGAACTTTCGACGAACTTCTTCAACACCACCTAAATCAAATTTCAAGTTATCCCAAGGCTGAGCATTGGTAATCATGTACCAACGCAATGGGTCTGAACCGTACTTTTCAATAGTAGTAAATGGATCAACAGCATTTCCAAGACGTTTAGACATCTTGTTACCCTTTGCATCCAATACCAAACCATTGGAAATGATATTTTCGAAAGCAACACCATCGAAACACATTGTTGCAATTGCGTGAAGTGTAAAGAACCAACCACGAGTCTGGTCAACACCTTCGGCAATAAACTGTGCAGGGAATAACTTATCGAAATTCTCCTTGTTTTCGAATGGATAGTGCTGCTGTGCATATGGCATAGCACCTGAATCGAACCAAACATCAATCAAGTCTAATTCACGAACCAATTTCTTACCTGAATCGGAAACCAAATAAACACCATCAACATACGGACGGTGCAAGTCGAACTTCTCGTAATTCTCTTTTGAGTTATCGCCTTCAACGTAATCAGCAAGGATGTTTTCAGTCATGAAACCTGCTTCGATTGATTTTTCAATCTCAGCTTTTAACTCAGCAACCGAACCAATACATTTTATTTCTGTACGATCTTCGCTTACCCAAATTGGTAACGGAGTTCCCCAGTAACGTGAACGAGAAAGGTTCCAGTCCTGCAGATTTTCCAACCATTTTCCGAAACGACCTTCACCTGTTGATTGAGGTTTCCAGTTAATGGTTTTATTTAGTTCGATCATACGATCGCGAACTTTTGTAGTTTTAATAAACCAAGAATCCAATGGATAGTACAATACTGGCTTATCAGTTCTCCAACAGTGTGGGTAGTTGTGAACGTGCTTCTCCACTTTGAATGCAAGACTATCCTTCTTCAACGCAACAGCAATATCAACATCTAAAGTTGCATCCTTTTCGGTTAAAGTAGGATCGTAAGCATTCTTCACAAAACGACCTGCATACTCACCATAAGCTTCAACATTCACATAGTTCTTCACAAACTCAGGATCCAAATCTTCAATCAAGAAGAATTTTCCAGTACGATCAACCATTGGCTGCATCTTACCTTCCTTATCGCGAAGAATTAATGGAGAAATGTCAGCTGCTTTTGCCACTCTATCATCATCCGCACCAAAAGTAGGAGCAATGTGTACAATACCAGTACCATCTTCGGTGGTTACGAAATCACCTAAGATTACACGGAAAGCGTCACCTTCTGGCTTCACCAATGGCATTAATTGTTCGTAACGGATTCCTTCCAAGTCGGTTCCTTTGTGCTCTGAAAGAGTTTTATAAGTCAAACGCTTGTCACCCGCTTTGTATTCTCCTAATTCTAGTCCTTCATATTTCTTATCGAAGAAATTGTAGAACAAGTCTTTTGCAAGAATCACCACACATGGTATTCCTGTATATGGATTAAAAGTGCGAACTCTTACATAGTCAACCTTAGGACCTACAGCCAAAGCAGTGTTTGAAGGAAGTGTCCATGGAGTAGTTGTCCATGCAATAAAGTATGCATCGCAATCAATACCTTCGTATAAAAATTCACTCTTCTCATCGCGAGCTACTTTAAACATACCCACTGCAGTGGTATCCTTAACATCGCGGTAGCAACCTGGTTGATTCAACTCGTGAGTTGATAAACCAGTACCTGCAGCAGGCGAGAATGGCTGGATGGTATATCCTTTGTAAAGCAAATCCTTCTCGAACATTTGCTTTAACAACCACCAAAGCGTTTCGATATAACGGTTATCGTAAGTGATATATGGATCTTCCATATTCACCCAGTAACCCATTTTAGAAGTCAAATCCTCCCACTCACGAGTGTACTTCATTACATTGGTTCTACAAGCTTCATTGTATTCATCAACCGAAATCTTGGTACCAATATCTTCTTTTGTAATTCCCAGTTCTTTTTCTACACCAAGTTCAACAGGCAGACCGTGTGTGTCCCAACCTGCTTTACGATTCACCTGAAAGCCCTTAAGAGTTTTGTAACGACATACAATATCCTTAAGTGCACGAGCCATTACGTGGTGAATACCTGGCATTCCGTTTGCCGAAGGAGGCCCTTCGTAGAAAACAAACGATGGATGACCTTCACGGGTCTCCAAACTCTTCTCAAAAGTCTTGTTTTCATTCCAATCCTTTAAGATATCCTTATTAATCTGCGATAGATTAAAATTCTTGTATTCTGGAAATTTCGTGCTCATTTATATTAATTTAATCTAGTATTTTCTAAAAAGTTTACAAATATAGAAAAAATACAAAAGCGAATGTTCATATTGTCACTATAATCAAAGAGCTAACAGTTTTTTAATCAGCATTTCCATGAATGAAAAATGTCAAAACGATCATCTTGCTTATAATTCGAAATTAATAGATATATTTAGCTTTAAATTTTAAATCAAAATACCATGACTACTATAAAATCCAAATATTTGGGTGATTTAAGAACTGAATGTGTTCACTTACAATCAGGAAATAAAATTTTTACCGATGCACCAACTGATAATCAAGGTAAAGGAGAAGCTTTTTCGCCTACCGATTTATTGGCAACTTCCTTAGGATCATGCATCATGACCATTATGGGCATTGTGGCTCGCGATAATGATATCGATATTGTAGGTACAGAATTGGACATTACCAAAATCATGGCAAGTGATCCAAGAAGAGTAGCTGAAGTGATTGTAGAATTCAATTTCCCAGATAAAGAATATACCGATGAAGAGAAAAAAATTATTGAATCGGTAGCCGGCACTAGTCCTGTACCTTTAAGTGTGCATGACAATATGAAACAGACAATTAAAATGAATTGGCCACGATAGTAAATAAAGAGTGGGTGAATGAGTAAATGAGGAGAAACAAAACTTTCATTCACTCATTCACTCATTCACTCATTCACTCATAAACACATTCACTAAAACATGATTTTAGTTACTGGAGGGACCGGTCTTGTTGGTTCACATTTACTTTTTGATTTACTAAAAAATGGCAGTAAAGTTCGAGCTTTAAAAAGATCGAGCAGTAATATCGATTTGGTTCGTAAAACCTTTTCGTTTTACTCAAAAGATGCTAATCAACTTTTCGAATCGATTGAATGGTTTGATGGAGATATGTTGGATCCCGATTCTTTGGAAGAGGCTTTGGAAGGTGTGAAAAATGTATACCACTGTGCAGCTTTGGTTTCCTTCAAGAAAGAAGACAAAAAGAGCCTTCTCGATATTAATGTAGAAGGAACCCGCAACCTGGTAAATGCTTGTATCGACAACAATATCCGTAAATTTTGTATGGTAAGCTCCATTGCTGCATTGGGGACTCCCGAGGAAGGCGAAGACACTGTAAACGAAACTACTCCATGGAGTCCTGAGGACAAACGTTCGGGTTATTCTTTAAGCAAATTCCAGTCGGAATTGGAAGTTTGGCGTGGAATTGAGGAAGGCTTGAATGCCGTAATTGTAAATCCATCCATTATTTTAGGTCCTGGACAATGGGACAAAGGCAGTTCGCTATTGTTTAGTACGGTTGCCAATGGCTTGAAGTATTTTACCAGGGGAATTACCGGCTATGTTGACGTTAGAGATGTGAGTAAAGCCATGCTTCAGTTGATGGAAAGTGATATTGTGAACGAACGCTTTGTTTTAAACGGCGACGACTGCACTTACGAATTCATATTTAAGGCCATCGCAAAACATATTGGAATAGAAGGACCTACAAAATATGCTTCGCCAAAAATGACTGAAATTGGATGGCGTTTGGCTTCTCTGCAAAAGATATTTTTGTTTAAACAGCCAAGTTTCACGAAAGAAACTGCTCGAGCTTCGCACAACATCAGGAAGTATTCGAACCAAAAAATTAAAGATGCTTTAAACTTTGAGTTTATTGATATTGAAAAAAGTATAAAGGATACTGTTCAGCACTTTCCTCTACAAGCTAAAGTAAAATAGTAGAAACGAACAGAAAATTAAAAATATTCATCTCGATCCTAATTGGAATCATCATTACCAATTTAATTCAGTTTCCTTTACCAAAATATCTTATTGAATCGAAAGTAATGATTAAAGCTTTAATAATAAGTCTTGTTTGGTTCCTGCTTTTTGTAGGAATATTTCATACTACTTATCATTTGATTGAGAAAGTTAAAGTGAAAAAATAAAAAAAGTCCATTCTATTGGAGAATGGACTTTTTTATGAAATAAAATCATCTAGATTTTATACAGTTCTATCAATTCATTTAATGTATTGATTTCTTTTTTGATTTTCTTCCTGATGAAAAAAATTAACACGACAATGATCACCACAAACTCAACGAGGAAAAAATTAAACCAGAAGGTAGACAAATACTTGTAAAACTCTATAAATAGTAATCCTACACCAATTACATAAAGCGAAAAGGTCAGATAAGTTGGGTATTTATGAATCTTCTTGCGCCATTGATAAAAAGCTTTCAAATCGGAAATGAATTGATCAGATTGAAGAAGTACATTTAAGCTCTTTTTTCTTCGGTAGCTATACATTTCAATCGTAATTCGAATGGCCAAAGCCATAATCATGGTAAAAATTCCAATTTCGAATAACGTACTTGTTGTAGTGAAGTAAAATTGATTAACTCCTACAATTGCCAACAATGTGATTGAGAGAATGATAATATTTTTAATGTGGCTATTGTTGACCAATAGATCTGCCTTTTTGATCCTTCTTTTAAGTTCCTTTGGCACTTCTGTTGGCTCCAAAAGCTTCTCTTTATCGTATATTGATTTTATATCTTTGAAATTATTCATTGTTCAAGGCTTTAAGCGTTTTGTATTTCTTTACTAGTCATACACTTGAAGAGTTTTCCTTTATTGCGGTGAATTTGAACTCTTACATTCTCATTTGATAAACCTACCGCTTCGGCAATTTCTTTTTGTGGCACCTCTTCCAAGACTAGTGAAATTAATATCTTACCCATTTCGTTTAGCTTCTTTATGCACGCGCGCAACATTTTCAACCTTTCATCCTTAGCATCTTCCCGATGTTCGTAGAAGTTTTCAGGCACTTGATCGGTAATTTTTTCCTGCGATTTCTTAATCTTTCGCAAATGCATTAAGCAGGTATTCACTGTTATTCGGTATATCCAAGTACTTATTTCTGACTCATTTCTGAATTGATCCAGGTTTTGCCAAATTTTCACGAATACTTCCTGTGATAAATCATCCGCCAAGGTTTCATCTCCTGATACATAGGTCAAACACAAGCGGTAAACTTTGGTGTAGTTTTCTTTGTAAAGCGTATTAAATGATTGGTTCATTAGTTTAAAAGTTGTTTCAATTCATTCATATAGGTTTCGAACTGATCGAACATGATAAAGTGTGCTGAATTTTCTATGTAAATAATCTCTTTGCCTTTAAGTGCAGCAAACTGATTGTTGTAAACACCTTCAACCATACTCTTGCTTGGGTTAGCTGCAGCTAATATAACAACTTGCGATTCAATATTCTTAATATCTTCTCTCAAATCCAATTTCAATAAATCGGTATAACCATATACATAGGTTTTGCGATCTGCTTTTATCATCCAATCTACAATTTGTTGGTGCTTAGAGGCAGATTTGCTCATAAACACAGCAAAATTCATTGCCATTCTTTTGAACTCTTCATCATTCATTTTAAGCAAGTTATTATTGTATTCGGTATCGTAATTTATTTTATTGCTTGAATAATTTGGTATCATAAGCGCTCCCATGCATGGCAATGCATCAACGATTAATAATTTTTTAATATCAAATTGCTTTTCCGAAGCCAACCACAAAGCCAAGGTTCCCCCCATACTATGTCCTACAATGGATAATTTTAAAAACTTATTTTCCTGAATATATTGATCGATATCCTTTTTAACGGTCTGCAACCACGAGCTGTCAATTGCAGGCACATCACCAAATCCTGCATAGCTAACAAGATGACATTCGTGATTCCGGGAGATTTTCTCAACAGTTTCAGACCAAACTTCTCCCGGACAAGTAAAACCAGGTAGTAATAAAACCGGATCTCCCTGCCCAACAACTTCAACTTGAATTGAACTGATTTGAGCTAAAAGAGAAAAATTGGCAATAAATACTATGGCTAATGATACAATTAATGATTTCATGATTCTAAAATTTTAATTTGTTTGTTTGCCCTTTTGATGCACATCTTTTTCAAATGTTACACTTGTCGAAAAATTTTTCTCATTTTTTTTCTAATCAATTTAAAGCATAAAAAAAGCCACCCCTTTAAGGAATGGCTTCTTAATATATTTTGTGATGATCTTATAAGTTGAAAGCTTCTTTTACTTTCTCAACATAGTCTAATTTCTCCCAAGTAAACAATTCAACTTCTTTTTCGATATTTCCGAAATATGGAGATTCGAATTTCTTGGTAATGGTTCTTGGCGTACGTCCCATGTGGCCATATGCTGCAGACTCTTCGTAAATAGGATTACGCAATTTCAATCGTTGCTCAATTGCTGCCGGACGAAGATCGAAAAGTTCTTTTACCTTTTCAGCAATTTCACCATCGCTTAATTCTATGTTCGATTTTCCGTAAGTATCAACATAGATACCTACTGGCTCAGCAACACCAATTGCATATGAAAGTTGAACCAAAATTTCATCGCTAACACCAGCTGCAACCATATTTTTAGCAATATGACGTGAAGCATAAGCTGCAGAACGGTCTACCTTCGAAGGATCTTTTCCTGAGAAAGCACCACCACCGTGAGCACCCTTACCACCGTAAGTATCAACAATAATCTTACGTCCTGTTAATCCTGTATCACCGTGAGGACCACCAATCACAAATTTACCAGTTGGGTTAACATGCAAAATGAACTCATCATCGAAAAGAGCCTGAACTCTCTCTGGCAGTTGTTTAATTACACGAGGGATAAGAATGTTACGAACATCTTTCTTGATTTTTTGTAACATCAACTCGTCGTTTGGACCAAAGTCGTCGTGCTGAGTAGAAACTACAATTGTATGCACTCTTTCAGGAGCATCCTGATCGTTGTACTGAATGGTTACCTGCGATTTTGAATCAGGACGAAGGTAAGTCATCTCTCTTCCTTCGCGACGAATGGCGGCCATTTCAATCAACAAACGGTGCGACAATTCAAGTGACAATGGCATGTAATCATCGGTTTCTTTAGAAGCATAACCGAACATCATACCCTGATCGCCAGCACCTTGAGTCATTGGATCTTCACGATCGACACCACGATTGATATCATCTGATTGTTCGTGAAGTGCATTTAAAACACCACATGATGATCCATCGAACATGTACTCGCTTTTTGTGTAACCAATACGGTTAATCACCTTACGAGCAGTTTCCTGAATATCAATATAAGTTTTTGTTTTTACCTCACCGGCAATTACTACCTGACCAGTAGTAACCAAAGTTTCAACTGCAACTTTCGAATTAGGATCAAAAGCCAGTAATTTATCCAAAATGGCATCTGAAATCTGATCAGATACTTTATCTGGATGTCCTTCAGAAACAGATTCTGATGTAAATAAATATCCCATAATTTTTAAAGTTTTGAGCACAGTAAAGCCTTCTTAATCAAATAAGTCCCCCAGACTTTAAGCACTTTATAAATAAAATTTACGGGAAAGCAATTGGTTGTTGTATTAACGCAGAAAAAGGATAATAACACCATTTAGCATTTTTTTCTGTGGTTGCAAGCAGCCAAATCTTTCCACTTAATTCTCGGCAAAGGAAAACATTATTTTGGAAAGAAACAATATTGCAACAGGTGTTTTTATTGCTTTTTAACAATTCGTAGTCCTGAAAAACAGGTGGTTTCAGGCTAAAAAAGACTGCAATGTCTTATTACTACTGATTTAACCACGAATTACACAGATCTCACTAATTGATTCTCAAATTGTGTTATTCTTTATATACTTTGTAAAAAACCTTTATGGCATTTGTGGTTAAGATTATTTAGAATCCAATCCTAAATATCAAACAAATAACTGATTACTGTTCATTGTTAACTGTTAACTGATGAAACAAGTCTTCCAGCCTTTGAGTTTGGCTCTTCATTTCAAGAAGTTCCCAATTATTTTTCACAGCCATTTGGAATATTTCCTTACGGATATCATCAGAACTTGAGATGCTAAACTTGTTATCACCCAAAGAAATTACCTCCTTAACTCCTTCGTGTTTATTCAAGATATTCAGGGAAATATTACTGGCAAATTCCACTTCAATCATCTTTGAAGACAATTCGGAACTTAGATTTTCAATCTTTTTATCGGCAACTAAATTTCCTTTGTTGATAATGAGGGCACGTTCACAACAGGCTTCAACTTCCTGCATAATATGAGTAGAAAGCATAACTGTTTTTTGCTTGCCAATTTCCTGAATCAGATTTCTGATTTCGACCAGTTGGTTGGGGTCTAAACCGGTGGTTGGTTCGTCAAGAATCACCACTTTCGGATCGTGAATTAAAGCCTGTGCAATTCCAACTCTTTGACGATATCCTTTCGAAAGTGCACCAATTTTTTTATTCTGTTCCAAACCAAGTCCAGTAAGGTCAATCATCTCAGCAATTCTCAACTGTTTTGCTTTTCCCAATTTGTATATGGAAGCAACATGATCGAGGTATTCTTTCACATACATTTCCAGGTAAAGCGGATTATGCTCTGGCAGATATCCAATTTGCCTTCGCACCTCCAATGAATGCTCTTCTATATTCAATCCATTTACTTCAACCAAACCATAAGATTGTGGAACAAAACCAGTAATAATCTTCATCATTGTTGATTTTCCCGCACCATTGGGGCCTAAAAATCCTACAACTTCACCCTGGTTAATTTCAAAGCTAACATTGTCAAGTGCTTTTTGTTTTCCATATAGCTTGCTTACTTCCTGAACTTTAATCGACATAAAACTGGATTTGAACTAATACCTTAAATACTTCGTGTTATCAAAACTTAAAGTTAAAAAAATCTTATTTGCTGTGAATTTAATCATTCTCTCCTTGTTTCCCTTGCAATTCATAATTGATCACTCATAATTGATAATTGAATTACTTACCTTTGTGGCTCAATTCAAATCAATAACAATGAGTTTTTCACAGCATAACAATTTCTGTAAAGATCTTTTCAATTATTCTCGTCGCGAATCAAGCGAATCAAATATTGGCAATACCCCAATGGGTTACAATAATCCTATTCGAATACAATCGATGACCAACACCGATACCAATGATATCGAAGCTAGTGTTGAGCAAGCAATCAGAATGATAGAATCGGGAGCAGAATATGTTCGTTTAACTACACAGGGTACGAAAGAAGCTGAGAATTTAAAATTCATTAAAGAGGAATTGGTGAAAAGAGGGTATGAAACACCTTTGGTTGCCGACATTCATTTTAATCCCAAGGCTGCTACAATTGCTGCAAAATATGTAGACAAGGTCCGAATTAATCCTGGAAACTTTGTTGACAAACGTGCCGATTTTAAAAACAGCGAATACGGAGATTTAAAATACCAGGAAGATTTAGAAAAGATTCGTGAGAAATTTATTCCCCTAATTCGCATTTGCAAGGAACACAATACAGCTCTTCGAATTGGTACCAATCATGGATCATTGTCGGATCGAATTATGAGTCGCTACGGCGATACACCAAGAGGAATGGTTGAAGCTACTTTGGAGTTTCTTCGTATTTGTATAGAACAAAACTTTACGGATGTTGCCATTTCGATTAAGTCGAGCAATACGGTAATGATGGTAAAAACCGTTCGTTTGTTGGTTAGCGAAATGGATAAAGAACACATGCATTTCCCATTGCACCTAGGTGTAACAGAAGCTGGCGAAGGAGAAGATGGAAGAATTAAATCGGCCGTTGGAACAGGTGCTTTATTAAATGATGGAATAGGAGATACAGTTAGAATTTCTCTTACCGAAGATCCTGAAATAGAATCGCCAGTGGGAAAAAAACTGGTTGATTATGTGTTGGCAAAAGAAAATCACACACCAATTACTCAGATTGAAAACTCAGAGGTTGATTTGATTAATTTCTACAAGCGATCAACAAACTTGGTTGAAAATATAGGCAGTTCGAAAGTGCCTGTGGTTATCTGTGATTTATCGCACGAAAGATATTTGACTGCTGATTTGCCTGAAAAAGCAGGATTCAAACAAGATCAGGATACATTGGAATGGGAAAAAGAGAACTTGGCTGCTGATTTTATCTACGTAAGTGGTTACGATCCGGTTTTCACCGATTATCCAAAAGATTTGGGTATTATCGTTGATCAGGAGTGTTGGGAATTTTCCGATCAGTATACCGATAAATCCTATCCTCTATTTCAAATCGAGGAATTTCTTCACGACAATCTAACTGCATTTGCCAGTAGCATTCACTTTGTTGAATGTGAATATACCGACCTTAGCGAAGAGTTCATTTCCAAAGTAAAAAAGAATAACAAGATTGTTTTGATTTGTAAATCGAATCATCAAAATGCTTTTGCCGAGCAACGAGCATTTGTTTTCAAATTGGTTCAAGCAAAATGTAAGGCTCCGGTAATATTTAAACGTGAATTTACCGATGCAAACCTGGAAGATCTTCACTTAAAATCATCTGCTGATTTAGGTAGTTTATTTTTCGATGGATTGGGCAATGGTATCAGTATTGTAAACCAAGGTAATCTTCCGCAAAACGAAGTTTTATCAACTGAATTTGGAATTTTGCAAGCAGCTCGCGTTAGAACTACGAAAACTGAGTTTGTATCCTGCCCAGGCTGTGGAAGAACACTATTCCAATTGCAAGAAGTAGTTGCTGAAGTAAAAAAAGCTTTTTCTCACCTTACCCACCTAAAAATTGGTGTTATGGGCTGTATTGTTAATGGTCCTGGAGAAATGGGTGATGTTGATTACGGTTATGTAGGAGCAGGTCCTGGAAAAGTATCATTGTATAGAGGTCACGATGTTTTAATCAAAAACATCCCAAGTGAAACAGCCATTGAAGAACTAAAGAATATCATTAAGAATAATGGCGATTGGATTGACGATAATATCAATTAACTTGATCAATGTTTTTTTTTAATACACATTGTTTTATATCTTGCAGATAGATGTAACCACTAATCTATCAGTGTGAAGAAGAATCTTTTATTCATATTTTTCATTTTTCTGATTTCATTTGCTTATGCTGATAAACTTGAGCTAAGCGGAATATATCTTGGAAAAAATGTATATGTAATGAATCCATTTTCAGATTCAGGGGTGGGATATTGTGTATACCAGGTTACTATAAACGGACAAACCTCTTCTGATGAAATAGGTAGTAGTGCATTCGAGATTGATCTATCGCAATTTGGCTTTGATATAGGCGAAAAAGTGAACATCGTTCTACATTATAAAGGTGGATGTTTGCCACGCATTACAAATCCGGAAGCTATAAAACCAAAATCAACATTTGAAATTCAGACTGCTGAAGTTGATAAAAATGGCATTTTACATTGGACTACAAGAGAGGAAAGTGGTTCAATACCTTTTGTTGTTCAACAATTCAGATGGAACAAGTGGATCACCATTGGCGAAGTTGAAGGCAATGGATTACCAACCATCAACAAATACGAACTAAAAGTGAGAACCCATACTGGTAAAAACATTTTCAGATTATCACAAACCGATTATACTGGAAATGCGAAATATTCGCCAAGAATAAGTCATGAATCAAAAAAACAAAAAGTTGAATTTGGGCCCGAAAAAGTAAAAGATGAACTTTTATTTACATCCGAAACACTTTACGAGATTTATGACCAATATGGAAATATCATTTTTAAAGGTTTCGGAAATAAAGTAAATCTTGAAAATCTTCAATCAGGTTTATATTACATCAATTACGACAATACGATGGGAAGTTTTCGTAAGAAATAATTCTATTCTGAAAACAGATCCAATACTGTTTCGCCTTCCTCAATTTTTAGATGATGCGCAATCATCCCAACAGATCTTGCAGCTTCGGCATTAGCAAGCATATCATCAACAAATAAAGTTTCGCTTGCCTTTAAGCCTTCCGCATCCAAAACATTAGTATATATTTTTTGATCCGGCTTTCTTAAGCCCATATTATGCGAGTAATAATCCTTTTCGAAAAAATCTGATAAGCAAACTCCGTGCACATCCTGAATCATGCTCATATAAGCTTCCCAGTGGATGATATTGGTATTGCTAAGGAGAAATATCCTGTGATTGTTTTTTAGGCGATTTAAAAGCTCTAAACGCTCAAAAGGCAAATCTAAAAGCATCGAATTCCAAGCTTTGTCAATTTCTTCATCAGTAACACCATTCGCAATAAACTTCCTGATTTGAGTCCTAAATTCTTCTGGAGAAACAATTCCTTTTTCTAAATTATCAAATAATCCATTCTCCGAATATTCTCTTTTTATCAATTCTACATCATGTAAACCAATCTGCTTAAAACTGTTAACTGCTTTTTGTGGATCGATATTTAATAGTACTCCTCCAAAGTCGAAGATAATATTGGGTATTGAATCGTATTTTTGCATAATTTTTTTCCTTCAATTATTGAATTATTCGATACAAATATGTAATATTGCACACCGAAAACAAAGATAAAGCATTACTTTTATTTTTTTATGTTTTTCGAGGGCCTATAGCTCAGCTGGTTAGAGCACCTGACTCATAATCAGGGGGTCCCTGGTTCAAGCCCAGGTGGGCCCACCCTCTGAATCAAGCAGTTACAACAATGTTGTGGCTGCTTTTTTTGTTTGCTTTTATTGCTACTAGCATTGTCTATCAAATTCTCTCTCATAAAATACATATTTAAAAACGATTGTAACATTAAAGATCAATCCAATAAAGAATATTCTTTACTAATAAGACGAAATATACCTCATACAATTCTATAACAAATGGAAATTGCTTTCTTTAACTATCGACAACTTTTTAACCTGAGTTCGATTAAAAATATGGTCACCGTTTGAATTGATTTTGAGCAAATTTATGCCAAAAGCAAGAAAATTCAATGTATAAAAAAAGGACAGCAAATCCGTAGACTTACTATCCTTTAAAGGTTGGCGTCGACCTACTCTCCCACATTTCTGCAGTACCATCGGCGCAAACAAGCTTAACTTCTCTGTTCGGAATGGGAAGAGGTGGAACCTTGTTGCAATAAACACCTAAAATCGTTTTGTCTTAATCAAACTGATTAAAACTATATATCTTATTTGTAAAAGTATCTATAAAAAAAGAGTCTCACTCCTCTTGGAATAAGACTCTTTTAAAGGTTGGCGTCGACCTACTCTCCCACATCTCTGCAGTACCATCGGCGCTAACGGGCTTAACTTCTCTGTTCGGAATGGGAAGAGGTGGAACCCCGTCGCTATAAACACCTAAAATCGTTGTGTTGATCTAACAACTAAATATCATAGACATATTGAAAGTAAAATAAAAGAACCTTTGTTTAGTAAGATTCAGCGATTGACCTCGCCACTCAGAA
>NZ_JANQCD010000120.1 GCF_026672275.1 Marinifilum sp. D737
GCCCGACTTGGCTTTAGCAAACTTGGCAATAACAAATTGTACCACGAAGGAACACAATGGCGATTCACGAAGAGCTCAAAGGTTTAGACGCAGATGTTGATGATGGCTATGATTTTTGCTGATAAGCTTTGTCCACAGATGAACACAAACGAAGCTGTTCGCAAAGAACAGTATGATTAAAAAACGATTTCAAAGCTGTAATTTTATATTATTAATTGTTCATTATTCACAAATGAATGGTCTGGAAAAGTCTTGAACATGTGAGGCCATAAGACTCAAAGGATAGCCCCGGAGGGGCGTAATCTTTATAGCCTTGGGCAAATGAGCAAAGCGAATGTAGCCCAA
>NZ_JANQCD010000121.1 GCF_026672275.1 Marinifilum sp. D737
GTCTGAGTGGTCGCGCCATTTGACCACAAATAGCTAGCGCCTGCATTGCCGGCATCCAAAGTGATTGTGCCACCAGCACAGGTTTCCTGGTCTGTGCCAAGGTCTACAACAGGATTTGGATGAACCGTGACATTCACATCATCCGTTGCTGAACAGCCATTGCTGTCTGTCACCACTACTGAATAGTTTCCTGAAGTTGATACTGTAATACTTTGAGTGGTTGCTCCATTTGACCACAAATAGCTGGCGCCTGCATTTCCGGCATCCAAAATGATTGTGCCACCAGCACAGGTTTCCTGGTCCGTTCCAAGATCCACAACTGGATTTGGATGAACCGTGACATT
>NZ_JANQCD010000122.1 GCF_026672275.1 Marinifilum sp. D737
TCTGGAGCATGAATTGCCCTGAAAGGGCGAGAGCAATAGCGATGGGCGCAGCCCATCGAATGAATAGATTCCATTGCCTGAGCCCTGAAGGGGCGTTAGCCTATTTTTTAATGCATCTATATCATTTGAAACCTTGTTTGGCTGACGCCCTTGCAGGGCTTGTTTCTTATTACATTGTGTTCATAGGGCTGCGCCCTATGCTGTTGCTATTAGCCTTGCAGGCTAGATTATTAGGACTATTTTTTTGAATTGCCCTGAAAGGGCGAGAGCAATAGCGATGGGCGCAGCCCATCGAATGAATAGATTCCATTGCCTGAGCCCTGAAGGGGCGAGAGCCTGT
>NZ_JANQCD010000123.1 GCF_026672275.1 Marinifilum sp. D737
ATGTAGCTCAGCTGGCTAGAGCAGCTGATTTGTAATCAGCAGGTCGTGGGTTCGAGTCCCTCCATCGGCTCAAAAAAAAAGAATCGTTGTTGCGATTTGAACCAATACAAATCAAAGCTGATTTGTAATCAGTCCTGAAGATTTGGGATGGGTTCGAGTCCCTCCACCGACTCTATCAAAACAAAAAGAAAGTTTAACGACTTTCTTTCGTTCTATAAAGTATTTTTGCAAGTAGCAATTGCCGATGTAGCTCAGCTGGCTAGAGCAGCTGATTTGTAATCAGCAGGTCGTGGGTTCGAGTCCCTCCATCGGCTCAAAAAAAAAGAATCG
>NZ_JANQCD010000124.1 GCF_026672275.1 Marinifilum sp. D737
GGTCATGGAGCGGCCACAAAATTCACCATTACCACTCAGCCAGCGGCGCCTGCTACAAATGGTGCAGCACTGGCAGCACAGCCTGTTCTTCAACTGAAAGATCAGTACGATAACAATTGCGATTCTGATGATGCAACACAGGTAGATGCTTCAGCTACGGGAAATGGAACATGGACCTTGGGTGGAAGTTTACCTCAAACTGCAGTTGGTGGTGTGGTAAGCTACTCAGGCTTAAGCGCAAGTAGTAACGTAGAAGTTACAGCAGCTAGCATTACTTTTGATTTGGGTGGCGGAAGTTTTACTCTTGAATCCAACTCATTTGCTTT
>NZ_JANQCD010000125.1 GCF_026672275.1 Marinifilum sp. D737
AAAGCAAATGAGTTGGATTCAAGAGTAAAACTTCCGCCACCCAAATCAAAAGTAATGCTAGCTGCTGTAACTTCTACGTTACTACTTGCGCTTAATCCTGAGTAGCTTACCACACCACCAACTGCAGTTTGAGGTAAACTTCCACCCAAGGTCCATGTTCCATTTCCCGTAGCTGAAGCATCTACCTGCGTTGCACCATCAGAATCGCAATTGTTATCGTACTGATCTTTTAGTTGAAGAACAGGCTGTGCTGCCAGTGCTGCACCATTTGTAGCAGGCGCCGCTGGCTGAGTGGTAATGGTGAATTTTGTGGCCGCTCCATGACC
>NZ_JANQCD010000126.1 GCF_026672275.1 Marinifilum sp. D737
CAATGCAGGCGCTAGCTATTTGTGGTCAAATGGAGCAACAAGTCAGACCATCACGGTAAATACAAGCGGTAATTATTCAGTAGTGGTAACAGACGCCAATGGCTGTTCAGCAACGGATGATGTGAATGTAACCATTCATCCAAATCCTATTGTTGATCTTGGAACGGACCAGGAAACCTGTGCTGGTGGCACAATCACTTTAGATGCCGGCAATGCAGGCGCCAGCTATTTGTGGTCAAATGGCGCGACCACTCAGACCATCACAGTATCAACTTCAGGAAACTATTCAGTAGTGGTAACAGACGGCAATGGCTGTTCAGCTACA
>NZ_JANQCD010000127.1 GCF_026672275.1 Marinifilum sp. D737
GTTGCCTTGTGATCGGTCAACAAATCAGATTCGTAGTCGATGTTGCCTTTCACTGTCACTACTCCGGTCGAAGCGTCAATCGCAAACCAACTATGAAAATCATCGGTCAACTCATAAGTAACTGCATCGCCGTCGGCATCTACCACATTAGCAGTAATGTGAACAGCATCGCCAAGGGAGGCACTTTCCGAAATCTCATCTGCTGCCGTATCAATATCAGCAATGGTTTTGCCGGTTAAAACATCATCCTGGTCGGTAGTTGTATCATCAATGATGTTAATATCAAAGGCCGTTTGAGTTGATGAACCGTCAGCCGA
>NZ_JANQCD010000128.1 GCF_026672275.1 Marinifilum sp. D737
GAGGTAGCCGTTACGGTTATTTTTGCTGTTCCGTTGGTTAAAAGGTTCGATTCGTAATCGATGTTGCCTGCTACGCTTACAACACCCGTAGATGGGTCTATCGTAAACCAGCCGTGGAAATCATCGCTTAGACTGTAAGTTACAGCATCGCCATCATTATCAACTACATGAGCGGTAATGTGAACCAAATCGCCCGCTGAAGCACTCTCCGATATCTCGTTCGCTGCCGCGTCGGTATCCGAAATGGTCTTGCCGGTTAAAACATCGTCGGTATCCCCTGTGGTATCATCAATTACCGTGATATCAAAGG
>NZ_JANQCD010000129.1 GCF_026672275.1 Marinifilum sp. D737
TTTTGATACGAATGAATAGCTGATTATGATTCCGCTCTGTATAATGCAGGGCGGAATTCATCGGTCTTGTATTGTAAGGAACAATAAAAAGAACCAAAAAAACACAACAATGATTCTCCCAATTGGCAACCGAAAAAAAAGGTTTCTACGCCTCCGGCTTCATGGAAGATGCAGTGAATGATATTGAAGCTTTAAAAAAATATCCTATTGCTTAACCGGCTCTGTTACCAGTATTCCCAAACTAAGAGACAGACTAAAAATTTATACCAGCGATGATGCGAAAATTGATAAATTATACAACAAGTA
>NZ_JANQCD010000012.1 GCF_026672275.1 Marinifilum sp. D737
CCCGTTAGCGCCGATGGTACTGCAGAAATGTGGGAGAGTAGGTCGACGCCAACCTTTAAAAGAGTCTTATTCCAAGAGGAGTGAGACTCTTTTTTATATGCTCTGATTTTTATAAATCAATATCTAAATAACAATACTTGAAGTTTTAACAAGCTTCCGCTTACCTTGAATTTAGATTCATTAACTCACGCTTAAGGTTTTTTAACCTATATTTTCAAACATTCTGTTTAAGTTCGTCTCAGTTTGTATATCTTTGTACGCTATGAAACAATATTTCATAATATTAGCTCTTGTATTTGGACTAAGCACCATTTCTTTTGCACAAAGAAAATTATCTGGTGCTAGCATTGGACCTGATGGAAAATCAATGTCTCAAAAATCAAAGAACGATGATTCTAAGATGTTGGATAGTCTGGGTTACAATGTTGAATCTGTAATCAAAACCTGGAAACTTACAGATATGAATTCTTCGGTGAAAGAATTCAAATTGGATACAGTACTCGGAGAAATCCAAAATTACAATCCGATCTATCGAAGAAGTATTTCTAATTCATATTTGGGAAATTTAGGAGCGGCTTATCAAAGCAATATTTACATCGATAGGGAAAAAGATGAGTTTTTATTTTTCGATGCGTATAGAGCTTATATGGACAAACCTGAGGATATTGTTTATTTTAATACAACCACTCCATACACCAGGTTATTTTATGAAACTGGTGGACCAAAAGGACAATCGGAAAACTTATTAAAGGTTCTGCAAACACAAAATATTTCACCTAATTGGAACTTTGGTATTAAATACGATTTAATTTCAAGTGATGGTCAGTATCAGAATCAGAGGACTAAATTATACGACCTAACTGTTTTCTCGAGTTACAAGAAGAGAAATTATGGAATGAATCTGGTTTTAAATATGAACCGCATCAGTGCAAATGAAAATGGTGGTGTTGTTAACGACGATTTAGTTACCGATGGTGATGAAGAACCTGAAAATATCCAAATAAATTTAACCGAAGGGAAATCGAAATTGACAAATTTTAATTTGTTTATGAATCATTCCTATGGTATTGGTAAGGAAAGAGAAATAGTAATCGAAAAAGATACAACTTATTCGTATGCTATTGATTTATTATATACTTTGAATTACGGGAAAAATAGTTGGCAGTTTAAGGATGAAAATCTGAATAAAGAATTTTATCCTAACTTTTTCTTGAATCAAAATTCAACTTTTGATAAGGTTGAACAAGCAATGGTTAAGAATACTTTTCAAATTGTTTTTAATGAGAATGAAAACAAATGGATTCGCTTAGGAGCAAGATTTGGTATCGAAAGTGAGTTCTTGAAATATAATCTTAGAAGAAATGTATCTCAATACGCTTGGCAGCAAAAGGATGAAAATATCCACAATAATCAACTTGTTGCAAGTTTATTTAGTTTATCTGGAAAATCTGTAAACTGGAAAGCAGTTGGTAAATTTGTGTTCGAAGGCTATCGCCAAAATGATTTTGATTTGGATTATCAATTAACAAAATGGTTTGGTGAAAAGAATTCCGGGCATGGTTTTAAGCTTTCTGGTAGATTGGAATCGACTACTCCAAATTACATTATGGAGAAGTACTACGGAAATCATCAGCAATGGGATTTAAAGCTTGACAAACAAACTGAATTACGTGCTGGTGTAGAATATTTTAATAAGAAATATAGGTTTAAAATTGGTGCAAATTTCAGTCAGATAGATAATTACACTTATTTTGGTTTGCAGGCAACACCTGAACAAGCCAGTAGTGGAATTTCTGTTTTAACAGGATATTTGCAGAAAAATTTCAAGTTAGGGAACTTTTATCTAAACCAAAGCTTGGTTGGTCAAAATAGTTCAAATGAGAAGGTCTTGCCACTTCCAACTTTATCAATCTATAGTAATAACTATTATAAAAATGAATTCTTTAATGGTGCATTAGGCATACAAACTGGTGTATCGATACATTATAATACAAGTTTTTACGCTCCGGATTATATGCCTGCTACCGGGCAGTTCTTTTTGCAGGATCAAAAGGAACTGGGGGATTATCCTAAGGTAAATGTGTACTTTAATTTTAGAATAAAAAGGACACGTTTATTTGTCATGTATGAGCATGCAAACGCTTCTATTGGAAGTAAAAACTATTTTTCAGCACTTCATTATCCAATCAATCCGTCTATGCTGAAATACGGATTAATTTGGACTTTTTACAATTAAGAATTCTTAAAAGGAACCAAGAAGATAAATCAAATAATTCTTGGTTTAAGACCTGTTTATTTCTAATTTAATATTAGGAAGGGAGAATTTTATGTCGCAATTTAAATACATAAAGCTACTTATACCTTTGATTTTCATGGTGTTTTTGCAAACTTGTAACCAGCAACGAAAGCTTGCGAAGTTACAAATGCAAGAGAAACCCATCGTAGAATTGAAGCATGTAAAGCTGCGTGGAAAACTAAGAGTGATTACCGATTATAATTCTACTAACTATTTTATTTACAAAGGTAGAACTATGGGTTTTCAGTATGAAATGCTGAGAGCTTTAGCTAAGCATTTAAATGTTAAGCTTGATTTGACGGTAAGTAATGATTTGGTTTCTTCTTTTGAAGCTTTGGAACGTGGTGATGTTGATTTACTAGGTATGAATTTGGCAGTGACAGGAGATAGGGTAGAGAGGTTTAACTTTACTGTACCTCATAGTCAATCACGTCAAGTATTAATACAAATTAATGATTCTACTCGTCCTGTTGGATATGTGAGTGAAAAATCACAATTATTTGGCAAGCAAATTCACGTCCCGAAAGGATCTTCGTTTGAGGAAAGGTTGAATAGAATATCGAATACTGGAAATGATGAGATTCAGATTGTTCCTGTGGATCAAATGGAGGTAGAGGAATTAATTTCTAAAGTAGCAAATAGAGAAATTTCCTATACGATTGCCGACGAGAATGTTGCAATGGTGAACCAGACTTATTATCCAAATATTGATATTCGAACACATTTGAGTGAGCCACAAAATTTAGCATGGGCTTTGCGAAAAGGAACCGATGAGCTTACCAAAGATATTAATATGTGGTTGATTGATTTCCAGAAAACAAGGGAATACAGAATCATTTATAGAAAATATTTTAAAAGTAGCAGAATTGAAGAGATGCTTCAAAGTGAATACTTTACTTTAAAAAGTGGTAAGATATCTGAATATGATGATTTGCTAAAGAAAAATGCAAAACTGATTGATTGGGATTGGAGATTGTTATCGGCCTTGGTTTATCAAGAATCAAACTTTAATCCTAAAGCACGTTCGTGGGTTGGAGCTTTTGGTTTGATGCAATTAATGCCTGAAACAGCATATCGATACGATGTTGATTCTTTATCAACTCCTCAGGAAAATGTGGAGGCTGGTGTGAAGCACTTAAAATATTTAGAGGCTAAACTCGATAAAACATTGGAAGACAAAACTGATAAGTTAGAATTTTTATTGGCTTCGTATAATGTTGGTTTGGGACATATTCTTGATGCACGAAGATTAGCGCAAAAGAATGGTAAGAACCCAGATCAATGGAAAGGTAGTGTTGATTATTATTTATTGAATAAATCAAAGCCTGAATTCTTTAATGATCCGGTGGTAAAGTATGGATACTGTCGTGGACAAGAACCTTATTGGTATGTAATTAAGATCTTAGATCGCTACAAGCACTACAAAAATATGGCTTTAACGGATCAAAGCAGCTCTTAAGAATACCTCTCGTAATTCAGATAAAATCATTGCAGTAGCTCCCCATACTTTGTGTCCCTTGGCATTGAAATATGGGGCGTTTATTGTGAGACCATTTTTGGTAAAACTAAATTTTGAAATATTTTCTTTAGATAGAAGTTGCTGTACAGGCATTTCGATAACTTCTTCCACTTCAAAAGGGTTCATTTTGAAATCAGGTCGTTGCTTGCAATAGCCTAAAACAGGAAGTACCATAAAATTGCTTACAGGAATATACAATTCAGTTAAGAATCCCAATATTTTAATTTTTTTGCAATCAACACCCAGTTCTTCGTTCGTTTCACGAATTGCAGTAACGGTTCTGTTGGAATCGCTCTCTTCATACTTTCCACCAGGTAAACTAATTTGGCCACTATGACTGGTGTTTCCCGAAGTTCTCTTGATAAATGGAAGGTACAATTGACCATCTTTCGGATAGAAGAGTAATAGAACACTACTGTCTCTGGCAATAGAAGGATCACTTGTTTTTAGAGCATGTTCACGAATTGAAGGCGACATTATTTTTTGAGCACCAAATCCTGGAAGACCATTATTTAGCTCATTATTTAATTGTTGTGTGAATTGTTCTAAATCAAATGTTGTATCTAATAAACTCATATAATCCTTTTTCAAATCTTACTTAAAGATAGAAATAAAGTTTCCCCAAGCTGAAAAAAAAAGATTAAACTTTAAGGAAATTCATTAAAAAACCCGGCTACTAGCCGGGTTCAAATTATTTTCTAAAATTCTTAACAAATTGTTCTACCTCAGGTACACCTCCCTGGTAAAGTAAATATCCATTGTATGGTTCGCGTTTCGTGGTTTCATCATTAATTGGTGTTTCCATGATATCGATAACCTCTTGTCTATCGTTAGTTTGACCAAGAGCCCAACCCAATTTAATATATGCAGCTTCAGGTAACATATTATCCAATGGTACTACGCCCATTGCCATTAAATCTCTACCTGTATCATATACAAACATATGAGTATAACCCCAAAGTGTTTGTACAGTCATAAATATATGAACACCTTTTTCAACTGCTCTTTTTAAAGCAGGATAAACTGGCTTGTTAACGTGCCCAAGTCCGGTTCCTGCAATAATAATTCCTTTGTATCCGCAATCAACCAATGCATCGATTACATCGGGTTGCATGTTCGGATAATAGTAAACGATGGTTACTTTTTCTTCGAAATAGGGAAGAATCTTAACATTCTTATCCTTTCGGCGATGATTGTATTTTTTCTTAATTGCCTTAACACCTTTTCGCGTAACGGTTGCCAATGGTGTGTCTCCTAATGTCCTAAAAGTGGAACGGTAACTCGAATGCATTTTTCGAACTCTTGTGCCTCTGTGAAGGAATCCATACTCATCCGAAGTAGGACCAAACATACACACCATCACTTCTGCTATATCGCCGTGACCTGCTGCAATTGCTGAATGCATTAAATTTAAAGCAGCATCAGAAGAAGGTCTGTCTGATGATCGTTGTGATCCAACCAAAACCACGGGTACAGGTAAATTCTGTACCATATAGGTAAGTGCAGCTGCTGTATGGTGAAGTGTATCGGTTCCGTGGGCAATAATGATTCCATCAACTCCATTTTCTATTTCCTTGCCAATGGCAATGGCTAAAGAGATGTATTGCTGTGGTCCCATGTTCTCACTGAATACGGCAAAAACTTTCTCGGTAGTTAAGTTACAGATGTCTGCCAATTCGGGAACAGAACCATACAATTCACCTGGCGAAAAGGCTGGAATAACCGCACCGGTTCTATAGTCAAGGCGAGAAGCAATGGTTCCGCCAGTACCAAATAATTTTACCTTTGGCTGTCCTTCGGTGTAAGGAAATTCTTTTTCAGGAACTTTGTAATTGGCTTTTTTATAGCCTGTTTCCTTCATTTTCTTAATGGTAGTAATATTGATACCAATGTTATAGCCAGTATCAATTTTTAAAACGATATGTTGATCGTCATCATTTTCGGCACGTGGTAAAATTGTGCCATCAAACTCACCTCTGGTTGTTACAATATGAGTTTTTCCCCATACTCTTACATTATACTTTTTGAGGGTTTCCAGAGCATCACCCTTATATCCTTGAAAAAGATCTTCCATTATTGTAATCGTTTATCGATGATTTCTCTTAAATCTCTTAACTCAATATTGCCAATAGCTTGCTTGTGAAGTTGACCCATAATCCAGTTTGCAGCTTCTTCTTTATCATCTGTTTTTCTGATATCACGGTATTTCTCTGCTAAGAAATCTATTGGAGCAGCCAATTCATCCAAGCTTCGCTTTTTAAATTTTAAAGCGGTTAGCATAGAGTTAAATTCCATGCTTGGATGTTGGAACAATATTGGAAGTAGGTATTTTGCAATATTAATGTGCAGACCTTTTTCTCGTATGAACTTAAATAGTCCTATCAATTTTCGGTAATTGAAATCATTATGTGCCTTTTGTTTTCCAATAATATTTTTGTAGGTATGGCCAAAGAAGATTGCAACACGTTTAGGATCGAATTTAAAGCGTTCGCAAACCTCTTCAATTATGGGGAAGATATTCTTACTTAAAATGAAATGGTAAGCATCGGCAGGTACTCCCCATTTGCTAAGTAATTCTATTCTTTCAGAAATATCTTGAGGTAAATCTTTCCCTAATTTTTCAATATATTCATCTGATAATGGAATTGGACAGGAATCAGTATCAGGATACATTCTATCGGCGCCAGGAAGTACTCTTTCGAAAATGCTTGTACCGTTTGGAAGTGATTTTCTGGTTTCATTAGGTACTCCATCAAAAATCATTTCACAACGTTCAACCACTGTTTCTATAGCTGTTTCCATGTCCTCTTCCGGACCCCAAATAATGATTTGTGCATCATTACTTTTTGCATTAAGATGTGTGCGAATCGTAGCAAAATCCTGATCAGAAATGCTTAGATTTTCTTGCTCCGAATGAAGCATATTAGGTTTTTCGATACAAGCAATCACTTTTAATCTTTGAGAGATTTCATCAGCAAAAACTTGATCTGGTTGCGTGAAATGAGAAAAGAAACCTTTGAATTCAGGGATATTGATGGCGATAATTTTATGCTTTTTCTCTTTGCATTCAACCAATGGCAGGTAAGTAAATTGAAATTCATGTGGATCCAATTCCATATGATTCACTTGCCACTTTTCCTTTTTGATTCTCTCTAATAATAGTTTTCGGATATGTAACAAAGCCCATTGACGGAATGCTTCGTTGTGAGAAAGTTCTGGAATCCATTTGTTGTGAGCGACTCCTTTTATTTCTACTCTGGAACCACCTCGGCAACTTACATTTACATCTTCGCGTCCGGCACCCATTCCTGTCCGAACCAAACCGGTGCTTCTGTTTAAGAAACGAATGTATTCAGCAGCTTCTCTTAATTCATCTGGGCTTACTAGTTCCGGAGCAGTAACGGTTTCGATTAGAGGCATTCCCAAACGATCGGTTTTGTACCATCTTTCGTGGCCAATATCCGCAATCTCTCGGCAAGAATCCTCTTCTATACTAAGTTGTATCAGGTTTACCTTTTTATTTCGGAGTTGAATATGGCCATTTACGCCAAGAATTGCCGTACGTTGAAATCCTGTAGGAATACTTCCATCCAAATATTGCTTTCGGGTGATGTGAACTTCGCCAACCACATTTAGTTTGCTAAGCAAAGATATTTTTAGAGCAATTTCTAAAGCTTCCGGGTTAATTTTAAATGGAGGAGTATCATCAACTTCGTAGGTACATGCAGTTTCGTTGTTGATTCGATAAATGATGTTCTTACGGGTTTTAAATTCCATAAGAGCTGTTCCATCGTATCCACCTAATTCGCTCATGGCAGGACGCATGTGGCGAATTACTTCGGCATCGTAATCTCCGTTTTTTTGAAATACGCCGCAAGGGCAATGGCAAAACAACTTCTCTTTTGTGGCAAGTTGTTGATGAACTTCTAAACCCGACTTAAATCCAATTCTACGATAGTCTTCAGGCGTGGCGAGCCTTCTGTCTACATAGCCAATTTGTTGTCGGGTGAGTTCATAGTTTTGTTTGGGTGTAATTTTAGTACTCATTTCGGGTTAAATTAGTAACCCTAAAAAGTACATATTATTCATGGTACAAGAAATGATAAATGACAGGTTTACAATCTAAAACTCATATAAAATTATGGCGTAAATGGTAATCTTATTTTAAATCCCTTGCTTTGTATGTCTTCATGAATTCTTCTTCCGACTTCTTGCCCCCAGATCATTCCGACCTGCATACTTTCTGCTGTAATAGCAGGAATTTTTTGAGCAATTCTTCTGCCAGCATCCGATTCAAAAAAAGCAATCATTGCTTTTACATCTTCGTGTGTTAGATTTTTTCGGTAAATGGGAACAATCATATCATATAAATCATCAAAAGAAGTTTTTAAAAATTCAGCTTCTGTTTTTTCCCAATAACTTGCCGGAATATTTGATTCTTGCGATTTAAAATGTTCAATCATGGTTTTGATTGATTGTTTGAAGCTATTTGCCGATCCATTTACCTGAAAAAGATGTTTTACATCTTTTGCATATTCATCGTCATTTGCACCTTGATTGGCAAAACAAGTGCTCGCTGTAAAGAGTAGCATCAATAAAAGTACCTTGGTCCCTATGATTTTCATTGCTTTGTATTTTGGTTTAGTAGGTTATTCCCTTGTCAAATTTAAAACTTTTAGAATATCTGTTGTTATTTGTTTCCGATATTTGGCTTCATCTGATGAATTGATATCCATATTTAAGGCAAAAAAGTAGACATTTTCCTTGTTTTCAAGATAACCGACATACCAACCAATTTCTTGTTCGATGCGTGCCGCCCATCCTGTTTTGGCTCTAATTGAATACTCATCTGTTTGTTCTACAAGTAAAATCTTCTTTACAGTTTCCTGATTTTTCTTTTGAAAGGGCAATTGGTTTAAATACAATCTTTTTAGGAAATCAATTTGTTGATTAGGCGTGATTCGGATATCTCCATTCAACCAGAAAAGATCAATTTTTCCTCCAATGTTTTTGTTTCCGTAATCAGCTTTTTCAACCCAATATTTCATTCGCTTTTCACCAATTTGTCTTGCCAAATCCTGGTAAAACCAAACAACAGAATTTTTTATTCCGGATGCCAGGTTATGATCCTGATTCCACGATTCAATAAAACGTTTTTTTCCATCCCATTTAATTATCTCATTTTCGTCTTTAATTACTTCTGTTTCCAGTGCAATCATCGAATTAATGATTTTAAAGGTGGATGCGGGAAGGAAGGCAGAATCCAATCGTGCAGGATTGTATGCCAGTGATTTATTATTTTTAAAATCATGAATAATAAAACAACCATTCACGTTTGCCTGTTCGAATATTTCTTGTAGGGCATTTGCTTTGTATGCATCAAGAATGGATTCTTGTTGCTTTGTACAAGAAAAGAGTATAACTGATAGGAATAAGAATAGAACCTTTTTCATAGCCTTAAGCTTTTAACAGTTTATAATCCTGCTTTTTATAGGTAAACCAGAATAAAACAATACATGCTGTACAAAGTATGCTGGCAAGTAAGGAACCCTCAAAACCGAAATTACCTCCGGTAAGAATTTCATTGCCTGTAATGGTTTGAGAAATTAAAGTATCGCTTTTTGTTCCACTTACTTCGAAACCAAAAATTGGTCCTTGGAAAAAGTTCCAGCTAAAATGCAAGGCAAGTGGAAACCATAAGTTTTTGGTGAAAATGTACCCAATTCCCAAGAGAATTCCGGCAAGAAAGATATTTGTCACTCCTAAAAACGATACGTTAGGATTCAATAAGTGCAATGCCGTAAAAATTAATGATGATAGAACCAGGGCCAGATATCTGTTCATCGAATCCATAAAGTTTTGAAGAATATAGCCACGAACAATGATTTCTTCGTTTAGAGAAACAAGACAGTAAATAAGAACACTTTGAAATAAATTGAAGAGATTAAAATTAATATTTGTGATACTTAGATTACCATTTATCCATAATACTCCAAATCCTATTCCTATTAACAATGAACCTGCTAGGAGACCGTAAATTATGTCTTTTGCTCTATTCTGTATTGAAAATCCCAGATCAACAATTTTTTTTCGATCAATGAACTTTGTGAATATCCAAACAATAAGCAATGTGCCAATAAAACCAAAAAGTTGAGTGAATAATTTTTTACATTGGGAAAGAACTGATTCATCCGCAATGGATTTATTTATAAGTGACTCAATAATTAAGTTGCTTATAACTTTTCCTAATATTAGGAATGTAATTGTAAATATTATGAATGGAATTATTATTAGAATTGCACGTAGCCACCCTTGTTTGATCGCTGGTTTTGAATTGATTTGGTTCATTTTGTATGTGATTTAATTAAGCTGTTTAAAATTAACAGAATAATTCTAAACATATCAGTTTATACTTAAGAAATACATTTGGATCTGAAACAATAATCAGGTAAAATTTGAAATGCGATAATTCCTAAATGTCATTCGTTTTCTTATACCTTTATTATTTGATAAGGATATTATCAATGTTTGTAATGAGAATCATCAACAGAAATGAAAGTTTTTAGTATCCCGATAGTTATCAGGAGTGTGAATGGGGAATTAGATCTACCTGTATTGTGCTTAACTACATTGGTCTTTGAATTTCACAATTTTTTACTTTTTTCAATATTTAAACTTTTTAAGGCTTTCAAAAAAAAAGCCTGCTTCGTATATGAAGCAAGCTTAATTTTTAATGTTACAAATCGAATTATACGATTCCTTGTGCAATCATGGCATTCGCAACTTTCACGAATCCGCCAATATTTGCTCCATTTACGTAGTTTACAAATCCATTCGAAGTTTTACCATACTTAGTACAAGTTGAATGAATGTCTTTCATGATGCGTTTCAAATGATTGTCAACTTCATCACGAGTCCAACTTATGCGCATTGCATTTTGCGACATTTCCAGTCCTGAAACAGCAACTCCACCAGCATTGGCAGCTTTACCCGGTCCAAATAGAATTTCATTTTCCAAATAAACCTCTATGGCTTCTGGTGTAGATGGCATATTAGCTCCTTCGGAAACACAAATACAACCATTTTCAATCAGAGTTTTAGCTTCTTCCTCGTTAATTTCATTTTGAGTAGCACTTGGTAAGGCAACATCACATTTTACTCCCCATGGTCTTTCTCCTGGGAAATAACCTACCTTGTACTTTTTAGCATATTCTTCAATTCTTCCGCGTTTAACATTCTTCAAACGCATTACATAGGTCAATTTTTCTTCATCAATTCCATCCGGATCATAAATAAATCCCGAAGAATCGGAAAGAGTAACAACTTTACCACCTAGTTCATTTACTTTTTCAACCGTGAACTGGGCTACGTTTCCAGATCCGGAAACGGTAACAATTTTACCTTTTAAACTGTCTCCTTTAGCATTAAGCATCTCTTCGGCAAAGTAAACATTACCATAACCAGTAGCTTCAGGACGAATTAAACTTCCTCCCCATTCGGCACCTTTTCCGGTTAAAACTCCGGTAAACTCGTTGCGAAGTCTTTTGTACTGACCGAACATGAATCCAATTTCACGTCCGCCAACACCAATATCTCCTGCAGGAACGTCGGTGTCTGGTCCAATGTGTTTCGATAGTTCTGTCATAAAACTTTGGCAGAAACGCATTACCTCACCATCGGATTTTTGTTTTGGATCAAAATCAGATCCTCCTTTACCACCACCCATTGGCAGTGTAGTTAAACTGTTCTTAAATACTTGTTCGAAAGCTAAAAATTTAAGAATTCCAAGATTTACTGTTGGGTGAAAGCGCAGACCTCCTTTGTATGGTCCAATTGCGCTATTCATCTCAATGCGATATCCTCTGTTTACCTGGATTTCTCCCTTATCGTCAACCCATGGAACTCTAAAAATGATTACTCTTTCGGGTTCTGAAATACGCTCAAGAACTTTAGCTGTTTTGTACTTAGGATTTTCTTCCAGAAATGGCATTAAGGATTCAACAACTTCGTGAACTGCTTGATGAAATTCAACTTCACCAGGTGTTCTACCAATTAAATTATCCATAAATTCTTTGCTGGATGGGGCTTTGAACATGGTTGTCATGATGCAAAAAGTTTAAGTTAGACATGATTTATTCTTGGTGCAATTCGTAAACAGCCTTTTGGATAACCGCTTACACTATTAAAGGTATGAAAGAATTCATTCAAGGTCAAGCTGTTATCTTGAATTAAATTTAAAAAGTTGTGTGCTTATTTTTTAGTTGAGTTCAGTCTCTTAGACAGCTATAGATCTTAATTTTCTATATAAATAAGATGTTGGTTAAATTAGAATCAAGGGGTGAAAATTCATGCAATCCTCAAGCCGGAGGGCTCCTACTTTTTATTCATCAAATGATTTCTTTAAAAGGTATTCATGAGCTCCCTTCGGTCGGTTCCATTGATGAAAAAGTAGGCCAAAAATCTAGGGCGTGTAAGCTCAAACTGCTTCTACTTGAAAACTTTAAGTGCGGCGGGGTGATTTTCGAACAAAGTTCTCAACTTCCCCTTCTTTCTAAAAGTTTTCTGCGCATAAGCAGCCTGACCTTCCAATGCCCGTTGAGTGCGGTGGATATTTGTTAGCCCCTCATTCTGTTTAAATTAGTTACATAACAGGTCGATAGAATTCGTTTAAATTCATTAAATTTAAGAGAGCCCATTATTAGTGCTTAAATATTGAATTTTGGCACTTAATTTTTATTGTATCTACGTAAGCCCTAAACCTATGAACTCAGAATCCGATAAAAATCAAGGAATTAACAGAATTATTGCGGAGAATATTGAAAGACTAAAAGAATTAGCCGCAATAAATCAAACTACAGGAATAATAAAGGAAGGAAAATCTATTGAAGATACCCTGCAACAGATCTGCTTTATTCTACCTAAAGCATGGCAATATCCCGAATTTACAGTAGCACGAATCATTTTCGATGGACAAGAGTATTTGAGTTCTGGTTTTCGATTATCGCAATGGACCATGACTCAGGAGTTCATGACCATAGACAACAAAAGTGGAAGAATTGAGATTTGCTATGTGAAAAAGTTTCCAAGTTTGGATGAAGGGCCTTTCTTAAAGGAGGAAAGGCATCTTGTTGAGAACCTTGCGAGCATTATTGTTGGGTACATAAATAGTGAAACAGGAAAGCAGCTTTTATCACAGGCAAAATATAAGAGTGAAGCGAAAAAGGAAATTATTGGGCCATACGTACCTGTTACCAACAGGAAACTGCTTCAAAATTTTCTAAACAAGAATAATGCTGATCGGGATATTTATCACGATTTAATGCCATTTAAGGTGAAGGAGATTTTGCTGGTGGCCAATTTGTATGATGCTTATTGTATTGAGAGAGAAGGGCGTTTTGCTGAGCAGATTTCAGGTGAATATCAACAGTTGAATTTGACATCAATGCCTCGTGTAACCGGAGTTTCAACCCTGGAGGAAACCATGGAGCAATTGCACAGCAAGCATTTCGATATGATTATTCTGATGGTTGGGGTGGATAAGAAAACTCCAATAGAATACAGTGAAAAGATTAAAAGTGAATTTCCATACATCTCAATTTTCCTCCTGCTGAACAACGATGCGGATATTGCCCTTTTTGAAGAGCAAAGAACCGAACTTAAAACGGTAGATAAAATTTTCGTTTGGAACGGAGAATCGCAGGTGTTTTTTGCAATGATCAAATCATTGGAAGATAAAGTAAATGTAGAAAATGATACCAAAATTGGGCTTTCGCGTGTAATTCTTCTGGTGGAAGATTCCGCCAAATACTATTCACGTTATATGCCAATGCTATACCAGAGTGTATTGGCGCAAACCCAAAGAATTATTGATGATGTAAGTACTGATGCTCAATACAAGATTCTTCGATTGAGAGCTCGTCCGAAAATCTTGCTGGCTTCGAATTACGAAGAGGCCATGAATATTTATTACAAGTTTAAAGATTTTTTGTTGTGCTTAATTTCTGATGTAAAGTTTCCAAAAGAAGGAGTATTCGAAGAAGATGCCGGAATACAATTGGTTAAAGAAATTAAGGATGAATATCCAAATTTACCTGTAATCCTACAATCTTCGGATGTTACCAATGCAGCTCATGCATTTAATTTAAAGTGCAGTTTTATCAACAAAAATTCCGAAACATTGCGTCATGATATTCGCTTGTTTATCCGACAGTTTTTGGGTTTTGGCGATTTTGTATACAAAGATGCTGATGGTAATGAAATTGCTACGGCAAAATCTTTAAGGGAATTTGAAGAGTACTTGTATCATATTCCTGCAGAGTCTTTGGTTTATCATGCCAATAAAAATCATTTCTCACTTTGGTTGATGGCGCGAGGTGAGATACGTGTTGCAAAAATGATTGCTCCCTACAATATAGGTGATTTTAAATCGGCCGAAGATGTGCGCGACTACCTGATTAATGTGATTCAGAATTATAGGAATGAGAAGAACAAGGGTAAAGTGGTTGAGTTCAATTCCGATCAAGTGCTTAATGCCAATAATATCGTGACCCTTTCAACAGGTTCATTGGGAGGAAAGGGAAGAGGATTGGCTTTTATTAATTCAATGCTTTTTAATCTTGACTTGAGTCGATACATAAAGGATATCAATATAAAAGCTCCAATGACTGCAGTAATTGGTGTTGACGAATATGAATCGTTTATCGATAGAAATAATTTATTGGATAGAACCAAAGATTTGCCTGATTATAAGGAGGTACAGCGTTTGTTCCTGGCTTCTGATCTTACCTTAAGGTTGGTGCAGAAAATCAGGATCATGTTGATGAATTTTGATCAACCATTGGCCATTCGTTCTTCTGGCTTATTTGAAGATTCTTTATTGCAGCCTGTGGCCGGAGTTTTTCAAACCTATTTGGTTCCTAACAATCATCCGGATTTGAATGAAAGGGTAAAACAAGTTACCGATGCCATAAAACTGGTTTATGCTTCTATTTTTTCTGAGGAATCACGTGCTAACGTTCAGGCTTTAAATTACAAACTTGAAGAGGAGAAGATGGCTGTTGTTATTCAGGAAGTAGTAGGTAATCGTTATGAAGATACTTTTTATCCACATATTTCAGGCGTAGCACAATCCTACAATTATTATCCTTACGGACACATGAAACCTGAAGAAGGCTATGCTGTAATTGCTGTAGGTTTGGGAAAATATGTAGTGGATGGAGAAAAGGCCTGCAGGTTTTCTCCGGTTTTTCCAACTATCGAGAACAATTCGCCTAAAGATCAGTTCAAAAATTCGCAGGTTGAATTTTATGCAGTTGACCTGAAGAAGAAAGATGTGGACTTACTGGAGGGAGAAACAGCAGGTTTAATTCGACTGGAAATTGATGATGCAGAAGAACACGGTAATCTTACCCATTGTGCATCGGTTTACAATTCGGTTAATGATACCATTAGTCCAGGACTAGATGCTTATGGACCGCGAATTGTAAATTTTGCCAATATTCTGAAGTACGACTACATTCCATTGGCAAAGACAATAGAATTGGTTTTGGATATCGTGAAAGAGGCAATGGGGTCGCCAATAGAAATTGAATTTGCAGTTGATTTGACCAAAGATAAAAAAGGAAAGGCATCTTTTTATTTACTGCAAATAAAACCTTTAATCGGAAATGTTGATGATTATAATGTTGATTTGGAAGAGATTGATCGAAACAGGTTGATGTTACTTTCTGAAATGAGTATGGGAAATGGTCTGATTGATACGGTATGCGATGTAATTTATGTGGCTCCTGAATTATTTAAAAAGGAAATGACCCCTGAAATTGCATCAATTATTTCTTCGGTGAATGAGAAAATGCGATTGCAAAATAAGAACTATGTGCTGGTTGGTCCGGGAAGATGGGGAACAAGAGACAAATGGATTGGAATACCTGTGAAATGGAACGATATATCAAATGCAAAACTGATTGTAGAAACCAGCTTTGCAGATTACCCTTTGGAGGCTTCATCAGGTTCACACTTTTTCCATAATGTAACATCAATGAATATTGGCTATTGTTCTGTTCATCATCATTCAGAAACTTCATTTGTGGATTATGAACTGCTCGGAAAACAGGATTTGATAGCTGAATATGGTGCGGTTAAGCATGTACGTTTTGCCAAGCCATTAAGTATTAAAATGGATGGTAAAAAGAGATTGGCAGTTGCCAGTTGGCAGAAATAGTTTAATCGAATTTAATGGCTTTAGCCGGACTAATTTTTGTAATTAAATAGGATGGAATTAGCAACATGGCAACTGTAGCAATTAAACTTCCAACATTTAATAAAAGTAAATGACTAAGTTTTAGATTAACCGGTACGGTGTCAACGTAATAGTTGGTAGGATCTAACGGGATGATCTCAAAATAATATTGCAAAAGACACAAGCCTATACCAATAACATTACCCCATAACATTCCTTTGCCAATGATCATGCTCGATTGGTAAAGGAATACTTTTCGTATTGACCAGTTTTGTGTTCCCAGTGCTTTTAAAATCCCAATCATATTGGTTTTTTCCAGAATGATGATCAGTAATCCAGAAACCATATTGATACCTGCTACCAGAATCATTAGCGAAAGGATAATCCAAACATTAAGATCCAGCATATCGAGCCAACTGAAAATTTGAGGATATTTTCTAAGAATATTTCGAACTTTTACACTGCCTCCCTCTTGGGTGAAAGAACTTGCGGTACTTTGTTTTACCAGGTAAGTAAGATCTGATATTTTATCAAAATCATCGATGAAAATTTCATACCCACTAACTTGATTTTGTTCCCAGTCGTTTAGTTTTTGGATATGACGCATATCGCAAACCAAGAACAGTTTGTCGAACTCTTCCATTCCAGTATTGTAGATACCTGAAATAACAAAGCGTCTTTCGCGAGGAGGTTGTTGGATAAAGTAAACTGATATTTTATCGCCAATTTTAACTTGCAGTAGCTTCGATAATTTTTCTGAGATTAGAATTTGATTACTGTTCTTTTCTTCTAGTTTGAATATTTCACCTTCAACCAAGTTTTTACTAAAAAAACTCCAGTCGTAATCTTTTCCAATGCCATTTAATACAATACCTTGAATCTCTGATTTTGTTTTTAGAATACCTGGTTTTGTTGCAAAAGCTTGTATGTGTCGAATCCCATGAATCTGCTTTATCAGATTCGTATCGATAATGCTTTTATCAATGGGTTGGGTTTCAAAAGAAGAATTATTATCGTAGTTGGTAATCTGAATATGTGAACCAAAACCAGTTACTTTGTTGGTAATTTCAGATTTAAAGCCAGTTACAATGGCTACAGCTAAAATCATAACACTAATGCCAAGCGCAATGCTAAGTTTGGCAATTTTAATAATCGGGCGCGACATTTTCTTTTCGCCTTTTTTACCCGTAGTAATTTTTTTAGCTATAAATAATTCCAGATTCAAATTGATATTCTTTTTGTTAAGATTAACACAAAAGTAGTAATTTCATATGATTAAAATTTATTTTTATTTGCAATTGATTTCGAATGTTTTTGGGTGTTTGGTGAATTTTATATTTTACAACTCGAATTGAAAATATCGAAATACATAATTGTTACATCTTGTTTAAAATTGAAAAGAATCATATCATGAGAGCTTATTTATATACAATTTTGATGTGCTTGTTTATTGTGAGTACATCCTGTGCACAACAGAATGAATTAAAAATATTACCGGGTGCTGAGAATACTCAGGATTATCTGCCATTGCTTCAAGGCAAATCGGTTGGGTTTGTGGGCAATCAATCCTCTTTGGTTGGGAATCAGCATTTAGTTGATTTTCTGTTTGCAAAAAACATTAAAATTCAAAGAATATTTAGTCCTGAACATGGATTTCGAGGTGTTGCCGATGCTGGAGAGAAAATTAAAAACAGCAAAGATGTAAAAACTGGCATTTCCATAGTTTCTCTGTATGGCAAACATTTTAAACCAAGCAAAGAAGAAGTACAAGGCATTGATGTAATGGTGTTTGATATTCAGGATGTGGGGGTTCGGTTTTACACCTACATTTCAACATTGCATTACGTGATGGAAATATGTGCCGAGCAAAATATACCACTTATCGTTTTAGATCGACCAAACCCTAATGCTCATTACGTGGATGGACCACTTTTAGAAAAAAAATACGCTTCATTCGTTGGGATGCATCCGGTACCTGTTGTTTATGGATTAACTATTGGAGAGTATGCAAAAATGATTAATGGTGAAGCTTGGTTAAAGGGAAGTGTAAAGTGTGATCTTACAGTGATCCATTGTAGAAATTGGAATCGAAATCAAATTTACGATTTACCAGTTAAACCATCACCCAATTTGCCCAATGCCCTTTCGGTTGCCTTGTATCCATCTTTGTGTTTTTTCGAAGGTACCACGGTAAGTGCAGGACGAGGAACTGATTATCCATTCCAATGTTTTGGACATCCGAATATGAAAAATGACGGTTATTCTTATACGCCTCGAAGTATTCCTGGGGCAAGTAAATATCCCAAATTTAAAGGCAAAGTATGTTATGGATATGATCTGAGTAGGTACAATTTGGTAGATTTTAGAAACAGAAAAGCGCTTGATTTGTCTTTTCTAATCAAGGCTTACCAACAACTTCAGGCTAATAAAAAATTCTTTAATACTTTCTTTAGAAACCTGGCGGGAACCAATCAGTTGAAACTGCAAATAGAAAAGGGAATGAGTGAGGAAGAAATTAGAGAAAGCTGGCAAGAAGATCTGAAAGCTTATAAAAATATCCGTAAAAAATATCTGATTTATCCTGATTGGGAGTAAAATCAGAAACAGAATCGCCGGTGACAAATGGAAAGTAGTATCGACTTAATTGATAAACCCGACGACCTGTTTCTAAGGGATTTTTTATTTAAAATTTATGAGGCTTGAGATAGTATGATTATTATAGCAAGTATAAAAAATACAGCTCTTATGTATCTAAAATTACTACTAAATGAGTGTTAATATTAAAGGAGAAATTGGGAGGAGATAATGTTAAATTAATGGAAGGTTAATGCTAAAAATCAGTCTTGATAATTTAGAACTTATCAAAATAATCGGTAAATTTAAAGGAGTAACAACCTTAAACTAGAAAGAAATGGCATTTACCCTACAAATTGGAGATAAAGCTCCCGCATTTAATTTGATTGCAACTGATGGTATTCGATATAAGTTAAACGATTTTAAGTCATCGAAATTGCTGGTGGTTTTCTTTACTTGTAATCATTGTCCTTATGTTGTTGGATCGGATGAGGATACCAGAGCCATTGCAGACAAGTATATACCGCATGGAGTTGAATTTGTTGGAATTAATTCCAATTCTCCCAATACATACGAAGAAGATGATTATGACCACATGCTTACCCGTATGGAAGAGAATGATTTTCCATGGGTGTACTTGCATGATGAAACTCAAGAGGTAGCCGTTAGTTATGGTGCTTTAAGAACACCACATTTTTATTTGTTTAATGAGAAGAGAGAGTTGATCTATACGGGAAGAGCTGTTGACAATCCAAAAGATACCTCTAAAGTTACTGTTCGTGATTTGGAAAGAGCAATTATTGAGTATTTGGATGGAAAGACAATTTCAACTCCAGTGACCAATCCAATTGGTTGCAATGTAAAATGGGATGGGAAAGATAAACACTGGATGCCTGCAGATGCATGTGATTTGGTGTGAAGAAAATACGCTTTATACAAAAGAGGCTATCTTTTAAAGATAGCCTCTTTGCTTTTATACTTTTTGGTATGAAGTATTTTTTATCTGTAATGTAGAATTATACCAAGATATAATCTTTTAGTATAAATGGTATATTACAATTGCTTTAATAAGTTAGCCATTTCAATACCAGAAACTGCAGCTTCGTAACCTTTGTTACCTGCTTTTGTACCCGCACGTTCAATAGCTTGTTCAATTGTATCAACAGTTAAAACACCGAAAATTACAGGAACTTCTGAATCTAATGATACATGTGCTACACCTTTAGTTACTTCGTTTGAAACATAGTCGAAGTGAGGAGTGGAACCTTTAATTACTGCTCCTAAACAGATTACAGCATCATACTTTCCACTTTTTACCATGCGCTTTGCAACCAATGGAATTTCGAATGCACCTGGAACCCAAGCAACATCAACATCATCCTCTGATGCACCATGACGCTTGATTGCATCCAATGCACCACCTAACAATTTGCTTCCAATAAACTCGTTAAAACGACCTGTTACGATACCAAACTTAAGACCTTCAGCAACTAATTTACCTTCAATTGTATTCATATTTCTAATTTTTAAATATTCTTTTTATTGCGAGCTGTGAACGCTTCTTTAATTCGTGTAAATGTGGAAAAAGTGCCTAAAGTACTTAGAGTGCCTTGTCATTTACTCACTTCACATTCACTAATTTACTTAATCTATTTTTTTATCATCGTTTTGAAGATTCCACTTCACATCCTGATGTAACATGTGACCCATTTTTTTCATTTTGGTCATCATGTAAAATTCATTTTTTTCATGATGTGTCATTTCAATTTCTTCACGATCAACAATCTTGATGCCGTAACCTTTTAAGCCTGCTACTTTTAGTGGATTGTTGGTCATTAGTTTTAAATTCTTAACTCCCAAATCAGCAAGAATTGCAGCTCCAATACCATAATCACGCAAGTCAGCTTTAAAACCAAGAGCAAGGTTTGCTTCAACAGTATCCATTCCCATATCTTGTAATTGGTAGGCACGAAGCTTGTTGATCAAACCAATTCCACGACCTTCTTGGCGCATGTACAACAATACACCACGACCCGCTTTTTCAATTCTTTTTAGTGCTTCCTGTAATTGCTCTCCACAATCGCAACGAAGCGAACCAAAAGCATCTCCAGTTAAACATTCAGAATGAACACGTGTAAGAATAGGCTCATCGGTATCAACATTCCCTTTTACCAAGGCAACATGATGTTCGCCGGTAATTTTATTCACATAACCATGAGCTCTGAATTCTCCATGCTGTGTTGGCATAGCAGTTTCGGTCACCTTTTCAATCATGGTTTCTGTCTGGCGACGATATTCTATTAAATCAGCAATGGTGATCATTTTCAGGTCGTGCTTTTCGATATATTCCTTCAGTTGAGGAACACGAGCCATTGTACCATCTTCGTTCATGATTTCACAAATCACACCTGCAGGATACAAACCTGCCATACGAGCCAAATCTACAGCTGCTTCGGTATGACCAGCACGAACCAATACACCATTTTTACGAGCCACCAATGGGAAAATGTGTCCCGGACGAGTAAAGTCTTCAGGTTTAGCATCATTTTCCAATACTCTTTTAATGGTATGAGCACGTTCATGAGCAGAAATTCCGGTTGTACAATCAGCTGCATCTATACTAACAGTAAAAGCAGTTTGCTTGGCATCGGTATTGTTGTACACCATCATATCGATATCCAATTCGTCCAAACGCTCTTTTACTATTGGCATACAAATTAATCCTCCGGCCTGACGAGCCATAAAATTAATTGCCTCAGGGGTTACCATTTCGGCAGCCATTAATAAATCACCTTCATTCTCGCGATCTTCATCATCCACCACTACAATCATCTTACCTTGTCTGATGTCTTCAATCGCCTCTTCAATAGTATGAAATTCCATTACTTATCTTGTTTGTTGTCTTGTTTATGCAAATCCGTTTTCTTTTAAAAAATCCATTGAAATATCCGATTTCTCCGATTTTTCTTCTTCCTCTCTGTGGAACATGAATTTCTCTATATATTTAGCTGTCATGTCGCATTCCAAATTGACTTTCTCACCAGCTTTTTTAGATGTTAAAGTTGTATCGTATTGAGTTAAAGGAATGATTGATACTTTAAATATCTTCTCATCCACATAGGCTACTGTCAAGCTAATACCATCAATAGCAATTGAGCCTTTTTCAATTACATATTTCAGGATGTTTTTTGGTGCAGCAATACTCACCCAAATGGCATTGTCATCTTTTTCTTGCCCTACAATTTCTCCTAAGCCATCTACATGACCACTTACCATGTGTCCACCCAATCGATCGCCAACACGAACAGCTCTTTCCAAGTTCACCTTGCTACCTGTACCAAGTGTGCCAAAACTGGTTCTGTTCATGGTTTCCGGCATAACATCAGCTGTAAAACCGGCAGAGTCGAAACTTACTACCGTTAGACAAATTCCATTGGTTGCGATGCTATCGCCCAATTTTACATCATCCATAATTTTACTGGCAGAAATGCTCAAACGAATCGATTTTGCTCCTCGCTCGATGGCTTTAATTTGTCCTATTTCTTCTACTAGTCCTGTAAACATTTTTCTATTTTGGCTTGTACAGTCGTTTCATGAAACGTCTCTACTTTATTTTTCCTGACAACATTAGGTCATTTCCCAATTGTTGTAACTTAATATCTTCTAATTCTATGGCATCCTTCATCAATTCAATGCCTTCTCCTCCTACCGGACTTTTAGCATTACCCCCAATTATTTTCGGTGCGACAAAAGAAATTATTTCATCAACAACACCTGATTGTAATGCCGAAAAGTTCAAAGTAGCTCCACCTTCCAATAATACTCCATCAATATTTTGTTCTCCGAGCTTTTGCATCAAACTATTTAAATCGATTCTATCATTTAAAGCATCCACTTTTATAACTTGATTTCCTTTGGCTTCAATTTGCTTGATTTTATTGAGATCAGCTTCTTCTGTAACTGCCAAAATGGTTTTTGCTTGTTCCGGAGTATTTAAAATCTTGGAATCCAGGGGAATTCTTGCTTTGCTATCTACTACAATTCGAATCGGATTCTGACCTTTTCCATTCTCTAGTCTGGTGGTAAGAATGGGATCATCAGCAATTACGGTATCAACACCAACCATAATTCCTGCCAATTCATTTCTTAATTCATGAACCTTAGCTCTTGATTTTTCGTTCGAAACCCAACGCGAATCACCTGTTTTGCTGGCAATTTTCCCATCCAGTGTCATGGCAGTTTTCATTATCACGTAAGGAGTTTTCGACTGTATAAATTTTAGAAAGGTTTTATTCATTTCGGTCAACTCCTCACACAAGTAGCCGAAATCAACTTCAATGCCATTTTCTTCTAAAATTTTTACACCACGACCAGCAACCAAAGGGTTGGGATCAAGCATGCCGATAATTACTTTTCCAATTTTATTTTTCACAATGGCTTCGGCACAAGGAGGTGTTTTTCCGTAATGAGAACAAGGTTCCAACGTTACATACATCGTAGCTCCTTCAACCGATTCTTTGGCCGAACGGAAAGCATTTACCTCGGCATGAGGACCACCATAAAATTCATGATAGCCTTCCCCAATTATTTTATCGTCTTTTACAATTACAGCACCAACCAGAGGATTTGGACTTACTTTTCCAACTCCTTTTTTGGCAAGCTCGTAAGCTCTGTGCATGTATTCGTATTTCTTGCTCATTTTATTTCCTGAATGTGTTAATGCGTGAATGAGTATTGTTTTTCATTAAAATCAATCACACATATTTGAATTCATTTAATATTTATTACAAAAAATGCCCTGAACAGTACATTACTATTCAGGGCATTTATTATACGGTCTGCCAACTGGAATCAATTTTTCCAATGACATGAATTAATCAAATCGATCAATTGTTTTTTCTTCTCCCATCCAGACTGTACTGTCGGTACTGGAATCTCACCAGTTCAATCCTTTTACAGATTCGCGGACTATCACCGCCGGTCGGGAATTTCACCCTGCCCTGAAGAAACAATAAAATATGTTGAAACAGAGTTTTTAAGCACTGTTTCTGCTACAAATATAGATCTTTAAGTTTTAAAAACAAATGAAGCTGATATGCTTTAAACAATATTAACAGTTCATTATAGATTTTTAATCTAAAAAAAATACAAGTATCAAGCTTAATGATTGTTAGACATTTTCGTAAATGGCATTAATTGTTCTATATTTGCAAAAATTTTTAAATCACTAAATTGGAGTAAGTATGCCTCATAAGTCAGGTTTTGTAAATATCATTGGAAATCCGAACGTTGGAAAATCAACCTTAATGAACAATTTGGTTGGTGAACGCATTTCGATTATCACATCGAAATCGCAAACTACACGCCACAGAATTAAGGGAATTGTAAATGGTGAAGATTTTCAAATTGTATATTCTGATACGCCAGGAGTGTTGAAGCCGAATTACAAACTTCAGGAATCGATGATGAAGTTTTCAACATCTGCATTGGTTGATGCTGACATTATTTTATATGTTACCGATGTGGTTGAAACCATTGACAAGAATGAAGATTTCTTAAAAAAGGTTCAGAACACTGACACTCCGGTAATCCTGATTTTGAATAAAATTGACTTGACAACTCAGGATAAACTTGTTGAGATGATGGACATGTGGAAAGAAAAGCTGCCAAAAGCAGAAATTTTCCCTATGTCGGCAAAAGAGAATTTTAATGTCTCTAATTTATTTGATAGAATTTTAGAGCTATTGCCTGAAGGACCTCCTTACTTTGCTAAGGACGAAATGACTGACTTGCCAGCCCGTTTCTTTGTGAATGAAATTATCAGAGAAAAAGTATTAATGAACTACGATAAGGAAATTCCTTATGCTGTGGAAGTTGAAGTAGAAGAGTTTAAAGATGAGCCTAAGATTATCAACATTATGGCGGTGATTAATGTTGAAAGAATGTCACAAAAAGGGATCATCATCGGTCATCAAGGTAAAGCACTTAAAAAAGTTGGAACCGAAGCCAGAAAAGACATGGAAGCATTCTTTGGTAAGAAAGTATTTTTAAAGATTTACGTTAAAGTTGCCAAAGACTGGAGAAATAAAGAGAATAAATTAAAAGGATTCGGGTACAACCAATAAATTAATGATAAATTATGAATGATGATTTATGCATCTTGTAAAATTCATTATTCTTAACTTATAATTCATAATTAACAATGAGTAATATAGTTGCAATAGTAGGTCGTCCAAATGTTGGAAAATCTACACTTTTTAATCGATTAATAGGAAGCCGAAAAGCAATCGTGAATGAAACTGCTGGTGTAACCCGCGATCGTAATTATGGGAAAGCAGACTGGAATGGAAAAGAGTTTTCAGTAATTGATACAGGTGGATATTCATTCAACTCGGAAGATGTTTTTGATGAAGAAATCCGCAAGCAGGTAATGCTGGCTATTGATGAGGCCGATGCCATTTTATTTGTGTTGGATGTTCAGCATGGAATGACAGACTTGGATGAGGCTGTTGCGCGAATTCTTCGCAGAACTACAAAAAAGGTTTATCTGGTAGCCAATAAGGCAGATAACAGCGATTTAATTTTTGCGGCAAATGAGTTTTACTCAGTGGGAATTGGCGATGTTGTTTATCCAATATCATCGGTGAATGGTTCGGGGACCGGCGATTTGCTTGATGCTGTAGTAGGTGATTTTGAAGAAAAGCCAGAAGAAGAAGACAATGAATTACCAAGACTTGCATTTGTTGGTCGTCCTAATGTAGGAAAATCATCAACAGTAAATGCTTTAATTGGTATCGAAAGAAATATTGTTACCGATGTTGCCGGTACAACCAGAGATTCAATTCATACAAGATTCCAAAAATTTGGGCACGACTTTATGATGGTAGATACCGCCGGAGTTCGTAAAAAGCCTAAGGTGAATGAAGATTTGGAATTCTATTCGGTAATGCGTTCGATTAGAACCATTGAAACTGCTGATGTTTGTGTTCTGATTCTTGATGCAACACGTGGTGTAGAAGCTCAGGATCTGAGTATTTTTGATTTGATTATCAAAAACAGAAAGGGTGTTGTGATCATGGTGAACAAATGGGATTTGATTGAGAAAGAAACCAACACCATGAAAGAGTTCGAGCAAGAAATCAGAAATAAAATTGCTCCTTTTAATGATGTACCAATCATCTTTACATCTGCACTTTCCAAACAACGATTATTAAATGTGTTGGAATCTGCATTGGAAGTATATGAAAATAGAGTACGTAAGATTCAAACTTCTGAATTAAATAAGGTAATGCAGGATGCCATTGCTGCGTTTACTCCTCCTTCGGTAAAGGGGAAATTCATTAAGATTAAGTACGTAACTCAATTGCCTACTTTGGCTCCAACTTTTGCATTCTATTGTAACTTGCCACAGTACATTAAAGATCCTTACAAAAGGTACCTTGAAAACCAGATTCGTAAAAACTGGGCATTTACAGGGGTTCCGATTCAGATTTTTATGAGAAAAAAATAATTGCTACAAAGCAATCATATCAACCGATTCAGAATTTCTGAGTCGGTTTTTTTTGATCTAAATTTTATAATTGTTTTCTAAAACTAATGATTTAGTTATATTTATATGATAATTATAAAATTACAACCCAATGAAACAATTTATTTTTACCCTAATACTTACAAGTATTTTCTTTATCCCCAATGCATCCTCGCAACGTACCAATAAGGTAGACCAATTGCTTTTTAATGGAGAATATGAAAGTGCTATTCCAATTCTTAAGCAAATGATTGCAAAGGATAGTACAAATAGTAAGCTGTATTTTCGTTTGGGGAAAGCATATCAAAACTTAAATCAGTATGTTCCTGCAATCGAGAATTATCAGAAAGCACACAGGTTACATCCCAATTCAACTGCTACATTATTTAATTACAGCAATTGCCTTTATTCATCGGGAAATTATCCTGAATCTCAAAAACAACTCTTAAAACTTCAAGCCGTTGATTCAATGCATTATCAAGGCAGTTTATTGTTGGCAAAGACATATGCTAACCTTAGCAATTACCGTAAGGGTTTGGATATCTATGAGAAATTAATTGAGCGTGATTCTTTAAACCCATATTTGCACAAACAAGCTGCCAATTTGAAAGGTAAAATGCAGAATTTTATTGGTGCATTGGCATCGTATTTAAAGGCATATGAACTTAATCCAAAAGATTTATCGGTGATTCTTCATGTGATTCAGAAATTTTATGAAATGCAAGGCTACGAACAAGCTTTGGATTTTTGTAATAAAGGGCTTGAAACTTATCCTAACAATCATCTGATACAGAAAAAGAAAGCCCAGTGTTTGGTTGGTTTGGAATGGTACGAAAATGCGTTAAACATTTACAAGGATCTGGAGACGAGAAAAAAACTAAATCTTAGCGGATACAAACAGTTGGGAGTTTGTTATATGCAAACCAGGCAATATGAAAATGCTATTAAATCATTTTTAGCTTGTGGTGAAACTTTTGAAAAAGATCCAATGCTTAATTTTTATCTTGGTGTCTGTCACTCTCGTTTAAATGATAACAAAAAAGGGATAGAGTATCTGAATAACTCTTTGGTTTATATTACACCTGCAATTAAATCATCAATACATTTGTATTTGGCAAAAGCATACAGTGCCACTCGTGAATTTGAAAAAGCGGTGATAGAATATAAAAAACACTTTGAACTGGATAATTCCAATCCGGAAGTCTTATACGAAATTGCTACTACTTACGAGGAATTTGGCGATAACAAAAAGAAAGCGCTGAAATATTATTCGCAATACATTCGAGAAACAGATGATGTTGGCGGCGAACGTTATGAATACGCCAAATCAAGAATCCTGCACATAAAGGAGAAAATACACTTCGAAAAGTAAAAGAATACCTAATTGTTGGTATTGCGAACGCAAGTTAAGCAAACTAAGTTTGTATTGACTTAAAAACGAGCTCCCGGAACTGAGGCCAGATGAATTCGAGAAATCTTTTGCCATAATATTTCTTTTTAGTGTTTTTACTCATTTGGTTTCGGTTTTCGATTGCTTTTTTTGTTTCATGTCTTATTAGATCTCCAAAAAATTACTAATTTAGATTGAATTAAAATACAAGTATGCATATAAAGAAAAGTATGAAAATGGCAGATGTGATTCAAATGAATTACATGCTAATACCTGTTATTCATCGTTTTGGAATTGAATTGGGATTTGGAGATAAAACAGTTGATCAGGTTTGTGAAGAGAATGAAGTTGATTTGAACTTTTTTCTTCAGTTGGTAAATGCCTATCATGATCAGGATTATTTTCCCAAAGAGGAACTGCAAAGTATTCCGGTACGTGAAATTATAGCTTATCTAAAAATGACTCATGCCAGTTACTTAAATAACACTGTAACCGAAATTGAGCAAAAAATTAAAAGTCTGGAATTAGAAGGGAGCGAGGATAAAAAGTATATTGCCCTGATTAGAAACTTTTTCGAAGGATATAAATCGGAGCTTACAGAACACATTATGCGTGAGGAAGATGTTGTGTTCCCATATGTGTTGGCTGTAGATGAAATCATAAAATCAGAACAAATTACTGATCAGAATAAAAAGGTTTTTGAGTCGTTTTCGATTGAGGAATATGAGGAAGAGCACGATGATGTTGAGGAAAAACTTATGGATTTGCGAACCATCATGATTAAATATGTTGCTCCACCTGCCAATACCAACCTATATCATAGTATTATTCAAGACTTATTTAGGCTAGAGGAAGATTTGAATTATCATTCCAGAATTGAAGATAAGGTTTTAATTCCGAAAATTGTTTTAATGGAAAAATCAATTAAGAACCTGTTTTAATGATCGTTTATGCCTAGAATTTCTATACTAATTGCAGAAAGCACTTGTTTGATTCGAAAAGGACTTGGCTCAGTAATTCAAAAGCTTGGGAATGTTGAAATTCTTCAGCCTGTTTCGAATAAAGTAGAGCTATGCGATATTGTGAACCGATTAAAGCCTGATGTTTTAATTGCCAATACGAATATGCTTGATTCAGGTTGTGAAGATTTGAAAAAGCCTTTTATTGCTGCCAATAAAATGAGTTTGGTATTGATATCGGAAGACAAGTCAATTGAGGGCAAATACAATGCTGATGCTTTGATTCACTATAAGGATAATCAATCTAAAATTCTCGAAATTATTGAGGAGATAGTGAATCAAAAGGCAGAAAAAAAACGAATTAATAAGTCGAATGAAACTTTAAGTTCGAGAGAACAAAATATATTGAAACATATTGCTTTGGGATTAACCAATAAAGAGATTGCAGATCAGTTGTTTATCAGCATACATACCGTAGTTACCCATCGTAAAAACATAACACAAAAACTTGGAATCAAATCTGTTTCTGGCTTAACGGTATATGCAATTCTGAACAATTTGATTAACATGGATGAGGTAAAGTAATTACAGCTCTATAACTGCACCCGCGGCCAATTTCAACAAGTTGAAGCTTTTTGCAAATTCATCGCGAACTTTGAAACTTGTGCAATGAGTTGGCCCAAGAAATTTAATGTTTTCAGCTTTTAGATATTCAATTGTTTTAATGGTAAGTTCGTCTATCTCCTTCAAATGAAAACCGCCAATTACTGCATAAACAGTATTGGTCTTACATACTTCCTTAGCATATTCAATAGTATTGCAAATGCCTGAGTGAGCACAACCGCTAATCACAATTAAGCCTTTGGAACTGCTTACTGCAACTGCTGAATCATCAGGAACAAAATCGGGAGATCCATCGGGCAATAAAAAAGGACTTTCTTTCGATTCAAAATCATTAACCCTGGGGATTTGTCCCAAGAATACCATATTTTCAGAAATCCACAAAGGCTTTTTGCTTTCCTTAATTTTAAGGTTTTCCGAAAGCTCCTCTTTGTTCATAGATAAACCTACGTGGGTATTGTTGCGTTTTCGATGCCTGGTAATAAAACAATCAGGGTGTAAAATCAGCTCCTTACCTGATAAATACTTTAAACCATCTCCATGATCCCAATGACCATGACTCAGAATTACAGTATCAATATCGGAAAAATCTTCATCTAACTTTTTGGCATTCTTTGCAAACAACTCGTTTGGACCTGCATCGAATAAAATTTTCTTATCGGATTCTACAAGTACCGAAAATCCATGAACCGATTCAAAACCTTCTGTTGCTGTATTATCTAATAGTATTTTCAGCTTCATTATTCATCTTTTCTTTTAGGAATTCTAAGGTTAAAACATGAACCGACTCCTTGTTCTGAATCTACCCAAATTTCACCTTTTGCGTTTTTAACGATGTTTTTAACGATGGCCAAACCTAACCCCATTCCACCCGATTTGGTAGTGAAATTAGGATAGAATAACCTTTCCATTACATCATCACTAATCCCATTCCCATTGTCAATTACACAAGCTTTAAAGTATTCTTTTTCTTCCTCAAGCTCAACAATTACTTGTCCATTTCTATTTTCAGGAATGGATTGAATGGCATTGTTTATTAAATTTACAAATACTCGAATAAATTGCTCTTTATCAACAAATACATTAGCTGTTTCAATACCATTCAGCTGAAGTTTTAAATCCAGTTCATCATTTCTGAATAAGGAAACAACATGATTTAATATATCAACAAGATTCAGTGCTTCGTTATTTGCAGTTGGCATTTTTGCAAAATTTGAGAAGGCCGTGGCTATTGAAGACAAAGCATTAATCTGCTCGATTAAGGTCTTGCTTACTTGTTGCAAATGCTCTTCTCTATTTTCAGATTTTTCCTCGAAACGTTTTTGCAAAAATTGAATGCTTAACTTCATTGGAGTTAAAGGATTTTTAATTTCGTGAGCGATTTGACGAGCCATTTCTCTCCATGCGGATTCTCTTTCTGAACGAGCCAACTTTTCTGCACTATCGGAAAGCTCAACTAGCATCTGGTTATATTCATTAATCAGACTTCCAATCTCATCATCTTTTGAATATTCAATTTTTTCGCCGTATGAACCAAATCGAGTGGCTTTTAACCTGTTCTGAATAATTCTTAATGGGTATGTAATCTTATTGGAAATAAAAACGGAAAGGAATATAGCCAACAAGATCATGAAAACGTGTAAATTAACTCCTGTCAAAATAAGATTGAACATTTCTTTTTCCAACTCCTGACTTTTTGTGAAATAAGGAAGATTTACAAAAGCGATAACCTTATTGTTTTCGTCAACTATGGTTTCGTAGGCCGATAAATATGACATTTTACCAATTTCTTCTTTGTGAATGAAGCTTGTTTTTTCTTTAAAAAACAATTGATAGTAGGCCGCAAAGTTCATCTTCTTATACTGAAGCTTCTTGTCAAATATTTCGCGACGCGATGAGGTGATTAGTTCTCCAGATAAATTATACAAATGAATATCAGCATAAATTAGACTGGATAGCCTTCGCAAGCGATCTGTTAGAAAGTCTACATTTAAATTTTCGCCTAAGCTCGAAATTACTTCTTGTTTTACCAATTGTAATTTCTCTTCTAATTTTCTATTGTTAAGTTCTTCTGATCTTTCAATTGTATAATAAACAGTGCCTCCACCCAACAATAAAAAGAATAACATTAACAATGCTACAATTGAGTATTGTATTCTAAACTTAAAACTCATGTTGAATTTAAATTTCCAGGGATATCGGCTTAAAAGCCATATAAACATGCCAAACAAATAAAGAAATACAAAAATGTATGGGACAGTTATCACTTTGTTGTACCAGCTAACAAGAGGATAGCTTACCACAACTGCATTGTTATCGAATCGATAGACGAGATGGTCGTAATTGTCAAGTTTTACATGAAATGATTTCTCATTGTGGGTTCCAAACACCTTTTCATTCATGTAATAATTGAATTTTCCTGAGGAAGCAATCAATTTATTATCGCTATATTTTCCATAAGAATATTCATTTCCTCTTTGTTTTAAAGTAACTTTTTCATCAAGTAATAGGTCTGGATATCCTATTCCTTCATTGCCAAGTTTGGAGTCGAGACGAATAAAAATTCGAACCAAGCCCATTCTTTTGGTTTTAAATTCAAGTTTTCCCAAATAGGAAACCATTCCATCAAAATCGTTCAGATAATAGAATTTTGTATTTGGAATTTCTTCTCCTGATTGAAGAATCATTTCTTCGAAGAACTCAAAACAATTTCTGACATGATTGTCTGGTTCAATGCTCAAATCATCAGATTCATTACAAATAGTGATCTGGTGATAATATTGATCCCAATATCCGGAAAAGTATCGATCTCGAATGTGATCCATTATGCGTACTTCATTTCTAAATGGATGTTGACACATTTGTTTCAATACTTTATCTGAATTGAGATCTTTTTGCAAGTGAACCAACAAATTTTCAGATGTAGGATCGTATTCAGTAGAAAGGTTCATTGCAGTTATCAATCGATTTTGTGCTTCCTTTTTTTCGGATAGAACATTAATTATACCAGTTACAGCGATGGCTACAAATAGTAATAAAACAATCATCAATGAGTAGTAGCTTCCTTTAGCAGCTTTATAACTTGCAAATCCTACAAGTAATAAAATGATTAATGGTAAGATTATAAAGAGATAGCTTTGGGGTTCGAATGAAAAAAGAAAAAGGTAAACGATTGCTGGAATGGAAACTATAAACACGAATATCAAGTATTTCCATAAATTCCATCTTGATCTTGATAAGGCAGCAATGAGGTAAGCAAAGTGTCCTAAAGAATACATTAATAAAAGCAAAATCAGGAACCCAACGAATACATAAATTCCGTAATCCTGGAAAACGAACATTTGCAGACTAAAGCTGGAATCTAGTACCAAACTGTTTACCAATCCTTGGATTGAGTAAAAAAATGCCCAATACAATACTAAGTACAAAACAAATAGTATGCTTGCTCCTGTTTTTGATACTCCTTTCAGAATGTGATATTTACATCCGTATGATGAGTAAGTATAAACGAAAAGATAAAGGAATAGCACATTTAATAAAAAATCTCCTAATGATGGGAAGAAAAATGAGCGTGCATAAAGTGTTGGTGAGAATATTTCCAAATTGGAAAAGACAGATGGAAATGAGTATTGTATCATTAAATATCGAAGACATAATAACGATATTCCCCAAATAAAAAGTGCGCTTAAGCCAAATTTTACATTTCTAATTTCAAGAATTTGAATGCTAATCAGGATTAAAAGCAGAAGTATGAAGATAGCATAAAAGGCTCCAATACGATGTTGAGCTTTTGGTGCACTGTAGCCATAATCACTGTATTGTAATGAAAACAAAAAGTTATCATCCTTATCAAAAATTGGAACTCCCTTTTCTTTGTCTAATGATATTTCAAACTCAACGGGAATATCAAATTCACGATCGAAATGATTCTTTAGGTATTTATTCTGGTATGGATAAATCTTTTTTATAAGAAGTAAACCATACAAATCGATGCTGTCTAACTGTTGTCTTTGAATATAGTACCAGCCATTCTCGAATCTCTTAACACTTCCATGTGATTCTTTTAGGCTTTCTACTTTAGGAATTATAAACGAGTTATCACTCCAAAATCCTAAACTATCTTCTTTAAATGCCAATAAAACAAAACCATCTTTTTTTAAGTCATGCTCAAATTCCGTGAAATTATTGTATTCACTTAATCCGCCATTTTTATTGACAATGGCATTGCGTAACTCATTTAGATCTTTTTTTAAAGAAGGTTCTTTTTTGCTAAAAACATGTTGTATTCTTTTTGCTGATTGTAGCAAGCTGTCTTCACGATTAAAAAGATAATCAGAAGTGATTGCCAAGCCGAAAAATACCAGTACTGATATTCCTAGAATGTATTTGAGAAGTTTATTTTCCAATGCTGACTGTTTTGAAATTTTTGTTTGGATTAACAAATTTCATGCTAAACCTCTCACAAATTAGCATAATTCAATTAAACCATCAAACATGATGATAAGGTTCTCCTTTTATAATGGTCATAGCGCGATAAAGTTGTTCAATAAAAATCATACGAATCATTTGGTGCGAGAATGTCATCTTCGATAAAGAGACCTTGCCTTGTGCCTTTTTGTATACTTCTTCTGAAAATCCATAAGGACCGCCAATAACAAATACAAGATTTCGAGTACCACTAACCATTTTCTGTTCCATAAACTTCGAAAATCCTACTGATGAGAACTCTTTGCCATTTTCATCTAATAAAATTAGTGTGTCTGTAGGTTTTAACTTCTCCAGAATTAATTCACCTTCTTTTTGTTTTTGCTGATTTTCAGAAAGATTTTTTGTGTTCTTTAAATCGGGAATCATTTTAAAATCAAACGGAAGATAATGCACAAGACGTTTTTGGTATTCGTCAATGCCTTTTTTAACAAAGTCTTTATCTGTTTTTCCAATTACCAAGAGAGTTGCTTTCATAAGTGTCTAATTTTTCACGATATGGTATTCCCAAAATATTAACTTAAATTCTTTCAATTCCATGCTATACCGTGCCTTTAATCGATAGGGCAAAACCAATTATCTGCTCGAAATCAGGTTCTCGATTAGATTTTTTTTATCTTGCGGTATGTTTTTCGCACAGAATTTGTGTAAAGGTAAATGATAATGAATTAAATTTATTCAGATGAAACGAGGATAATTAAAATAATTATCACATTGCGATAATAATTATTTTAATCTTGCGGCTTCCATCTGGCAAATGCAAGAAAAATTATAACAGATGAAAATTATTAAATACATATTTGTTGGAATTCTATTTGTTCTGTTTTCTGCTTCGAATGTAAGTTCGCAAACTCAGAATGATTTGCCGAAAAACTTAACACTTGCTTTCAAGCAAGGAAATTGTGCCAGTTTGTCCAATTATTTTAGCGATAGAATCCAACTTTCAATTCAAGACAAAGAAGGCAACTACAGCAAATCTCAAGCAAAACAGATTCTTGATAAGTTTTTTAGAGACTATCCGCCAACCGATTTTAAAAAGAAGCATGCCGGGGGCAAAACCGGTGCCAGATATGCAACTGGAGAATTGATCACCAAAAAGGGAAATTTCCGACTAAGTTTTCTTTCGAAGAAACAAAACGGAAAATTCATTATTCATCAGCTCCATATAGAAAAAGATTAACTAAAGGCTCCAATCAATTGGAGCCTTTCCTTTTTTCTCCAAATATGTGTTGGCTTTGCTAAAATGTTTGTTTCCAAAAAATCCTCTGTCAGCCGAATAAGGAGATGGATGAGGCGATTTCAATACCAAATGCTTCGATCGGTTAATTTGTTCTCCCTTTCTTTGTGCATATGCTCCCCATAATAGAAAAACCAGGTTCTCCTTTTCTTCCGAAAGGCATATTATAACTGCATCGGTAAATTGTTCCCATCCTTTGTTTTGATGTGAGCCTGCTTGGTTGGCCCTAACGGTTAGCGTGGCATTTAATAACATTACACCTTGTTCACTCCACTTTTCAAGGTTACCACATTTGGGTATGTTTAATCCTAGATCAGAATTTATTTCCTTAAAGATATTCTGCAGGCTAGGAGGAAGGACAACGCCATTATTCACTGAAAAGCATAAGCCATTGGCTTGTCCAAACCCATGGTAAGGATCTTGTCCAATGATCACCAATTTTACATCATCGAATGCACACTTGTTAAAGGCATTAAAAATTAATTTACCTGGCGGATAGATTTTTTTGCTCTGATATTCTGTTTTTACAAAATGAACCAGGTGTTGAAAATATTCTTTCGAAAACTCACCAATTAGTTTTTCCTTCCAGGATTCCTCAATTTGCACATTCATGAGAATAATTTTCTTTCGAAGATAACATCCATAAAAATCATACACAAATCTCGATAAATTGCATATAAATGAAATTCTACCTATCTGGATATGGGGTGTGGATTTTTAAAAATATATAAAAATCAAAAGAACCCCCTCGAAATGGTTGTTTGATTGCGGAAAAATATATATTTTTGAATCGCAAGTGTAAAATTTGACGGACCACAATTCATAATCACACCTTTCTGTTTATTTTACCCTTAAATCTATTACAGATGAAAAACAGTAAAAAGTGGTTTTACGCCTTACTATTATTAGTACTGGTGTCGATTGTGGGAATCTTTGTCCCTGGAATTGAATTTGGATCAGGCGATCCTAACATTGTAGCTGGAGATGTGGCATGGATGCTTACTTCTACTGCTCTAGTGTTCTTAATGACTCCAGGTCTTGCATTCTTCTATGGAGGAATGGTAGATCCAAGAAACATTATATCAACGATACTACAGAGTTTTGTATCAATGGGAATTGTAAGTATCATTTGGATCATATGTGGATTTAGTCTGGCTTTTGGCGACAGTATAGGAAACGAAGGCTTTGGCCTGGTAGGGAATCCATTAACCTTTTGGATGTTTAAAAATGTTGGCGGACTAACACATCCTGAAATGGCACCTACCATTCCGTTCGCATTATTTGCTTTGTTTCAGTTGAAGTTTGCCATTATAACTCCAGCTCTTATTACGGGATCATTTGCAGGTAGGGTGCGATTCCGCTCCTATATGATATTTATTAGCCTATTTACATTATTTATTTACGCACCATTGGCACACTGGACGTGGCATCCTAATGGATTCCTTCGTAATTTGGGAGTGCTGGATTTTGCAGGAGGAACGGTTGTTCATATGTCGGCAGGATTTGCAGCATTGGCAGGAGCAATGTTTCTAGGAAAAAGAACCAAATCAAAATACAACGAGAAACGATCAAACATTCCATTCGTTCTGCTTGGTGCAGGAATGTTATGGTTTGGTTGGTTCGGTTTTAATGCAGGTTCAGCATTGGAGGCCTCTTCAACTGCTGTACTAGCTCTTCTTAATACCAACACCGCATCTGCAGCTGCCATGTTAACATGGATTTTCCTAGACGGAGCTAGAGGCCATAAACCTTCGGGATTAGGAGCTGCAATCGGGTTGGTAGTTGGATTGGTAGCCATAACACCTGCTGCAGGATTTGTTACCGTTGGAGCTTCAATAACAATTGGGGTAGTAGCATCAATTATTAGTAATTATGCCATTACTCTGCAGGGAAAAACTTCATTGGACGATACTTTAGATGTATTCCCTGCTCACGGAATGGGAGGAATCACAGGTATGATTTTAACCTCTGTTTTTGCACAAGAAGTTGGATTAATTCATGGTGAACTTAGAACTTTCTTAATGCACATGTTGGCTTTGCTTGTTGTAGGAGTATTTACATTTGGAGGTTCTTATCTTCTATATTGGTTAACCGATTTGATGGTTCCGTTAAGAGTTTCTGAATATTCCGAGAAAAAAGGGCTGGACGCATCGCAACACAATGAATCATATTCTTTTGCATACAAGGATTAAGTCTATCCAAATCTTCAATAATAAAAAAGTCCCGTAAACATTGTTTACGGGACTTTTAATTTCTAATATAATTCTATTACATGCAGTGCATATATTTTTCAACGATTTCCATAATCTTATCTACTTTGCCTAGAATTCTATCATTTAAGCCATTGTCTTCATAAAGTTTTAAATTCTTAGCAACAGAATCGATTGTTCCTTGAGGGAAAACTCCATTCTTCTCGAAAACTTCTCTCTTCTCCAATAGGCAATCAGCACTTTCCCAACAGCAAGTTGGTAATTGTTCCAATTTCTCTAATTTTTCTTTGTAATGCGGAGCGAAAATATCAACATCAGCATACAATTCTTCAGCTTTTTCCAAGCTGTTTTCCATTTGCAATCCATGCTGTCCTGCAACAATCAAACCTGCCATTAATTGATACATATCTGCAGATCCATCAGGAACTCTAAACTCGAATGTTTGTTTGTTTGAGAAATCTCTTGGATCAGCATCCTGTTGTGGATTCACATCCTTAATCATATCAGTTGCGCCAACCCAGCCAAGAGGAACACGTACCAATACCGATCTGTTTCTATCTCCCCAACATACATAAGTAGGAGCTTCTTGATGAGGAACCAATCTTAAATAAGATGTTGGAATGGTGTTACCAAATGCAGTTAATGCACCCGAAAGATCCATGATACCAGCAATCATTTTCTTAGCAGTATCACTTAATTGGCCATTTTCAATACAGATGTTTTTGCCATCTTTTTCAACCAACATGTGAATGTGAAGACCGCTACCTGCTTTACCTACTGTAATTTTTGGAGCCCAGCTTACCAAAGCACCTTCTCTTGCAGCAAGCATTCTAACAATCCATTTCGCAATTAGTAATTGTTCTACTGCATCTTCAGCTTCTACAGGCAAGAATTCAATTTCGTGTTGCTCATATCCATCTTCACCAGAGGTAAAGCTACCTACCTCAGAGTGACCATATTTAATTTTACCACCGCACTGAGCAATTAATATCATTGCTTCGCGACGTAAGTTTTCCCATTTTGTAAATGGTTGTGAGCTATGATACCCTTTTTGATCAACATCAGGGTAAAGTGTATGGTTTGCACTTTTAATATAGTACTCCAATTCACCCATTGCCTTAAATTTAAGACCTGTGGTTTTCTCAAATTCTCTGTTCGCCTTTTTAAGAATGTACTCAGGAGCACTTTCAAGAGGTTTTCCTTCTGCAGTGTAGAAAGAACAAAGAATATCCAAACTTGGAATTTCAGAGAAAGGGTTAACGAATGCAGTTTTAAATCTTGGAATTACATATAAATCACTTGATCCTGCTCCAATGTATGAGAACAAACTTGATCCATCAACACGTTCACCTGTTGATAGGATACTGTCCAGATGATCTAAACCAGTTATAATAAAGTTTAGTGTTTTTAATTTTCCATCCTCAGCAACATAGCGGAAGTTGATCATTTTAATATCATTCTCCACTACATATTCAATCAAATCTTCCTTTGTAAACTCTGCACTTGGTTTTTTAAGAAACTGAACCAGTTTGTTAGGATCTAATCTATAATCTTCCCTAGTCATAATACCGCGTTTTATAAATATTTGTTGTTGTGTTTTAATTCTTGTGATAAAAATAGATCTGAACCCATTTATTTTCCAAAAAGTTTTGCGTTTTTAGAATAATGATTAAAAATCCATCAAACCATCAATGAAATCAGGTGTTTAGAGGTGATTTGTTGTTTTTGCAAAGCCTAAAAAAAGCTGTTTTGCAACAGCTTTTCGAAACCGTTTTCGACGGTCAAATTTTTATTTTTTTCCACTACCCCCTTTTCAAAGGTGATCCTAATTCAAAATCATCATTTTTTATTCGATGAATCCTCTTTTTTGTTGAGGTAGCATTTGAAAGATGATATTTTGATTTTTAAAATGCCCTATTTTTAGTCAACCTATCTTCAAAACGTCATTTTTATCACACGAGGGTGGTGTTTTTGTAAAAAAAATCTGAAAAATAGATGCATTTAAAAAGTAAACCCCCTTATTTTTGCTTTTATGCTTTTTATCGCAAAACAATACTGTTAAGTATGTGTTAAAATCGTATAGAAAAGTGAATGCCTTCAGGTCTGGTGACCAATCTAAATCCTTTTCTATGTCTTACAAAACACAAATCTCCATCGGTATAATAAACTCCTCCATGAACTTTAACCCTGTGACAATCATTGGGTAGGTGTGAGAAGTAAACTGTTCTAGGTGCCTCTACATGAATATAACCATATTCAGGATAGTATTTGTAATAATGTCCATTGGTATAGTAATAATCACCACTGTGGTGATGAATTACTCTGGGGGCACAAGAAAATCTCCAAATTACTTGACCATATTTTGAGTGATTGTAACAACTGTGTCCATGTTTATTATTGTAGTACTTGTGTCTATGATATTGCCCATGATGTTTATGGTGATATCCATGATGAGCTCTATAATGATCTCCATGATAATATCTGTGTTCTATATGCCCATGTTTATGGTTTTTGTGATATTTATGTCCCTTGTGTTTTTTATGTGAATAATGATTTTGGTTATGTGAGTGATTTTTTTTGTATTTGTGATCATGTCTTTGCGATCTGCGATCATCTTTATAGTTATAACTGCTTCGTTTAGACCTGTCTCTGTTTTGGTTCTCTTGAAAAGACTTGTTTCTTTTTCTTTCATCGTAACGGGTAGCCTCTTCATTGTATGATCTTCTTTGAGCAAATAAACTAGTGGTATATGTAGCAAGTGTTGAAACCAATACTATACTGGCAAGCAACTTGTAATATTTTGTCGTTTTCATAGTTTTGGTATTTAAAGGTGAAAGCCATTCTGCTCTCCGTTGAGTGGCAGTAGCAAACTGTAACAGTTTGCAAATGTTTCTGGCAAAATATCGTCATCCTTTGGTAGGGATGAATCCGTAAAGTAAATAACCGGTATACTTTAACTAGATCTTTGCAAAGCTTGTGCCAAAAAATAAAAAAGTGCCGAATCGCTCTGCATTCGGCACTTTTGTGGATGTGATATATTCAATTTTTTAAGCTATCATATTATCAGCTTTCACTTTTAGACTGGCCTTATCTGTAAAACTTCTTTTTTTAGGTCGAATTAAAACTCTTAAGGATTGATCGGAAGTAAAATAATTCCATACCCAATTGATAAGAATAAAAAAGCGATTCTTTACACCAACAATTGCCATCAGGTGCACAAACAACCATAATAGCCAGGCAAAAAATCCCTGCATTTTAATTCCAGGAATATCAGCCACTGCCAAGTTCTTTCCAATAGTAGCCATCGATCCTCTGTCTGTATAATGAAATGCTTTGATTTCTTTATTTTGTAGCAACCTTTTAAAATTGCTTGCCAGGTTTCCAGCTTGCTGTAATCCAACTTGAGCAACTTGTGGATGTCCATTTTCAAATTTACCTTCGGTTTGGTAGGCAAGATCTCCAATTGCAAACACATTATCTAGGCCTGCTATTTTATTGTATTGATCTACCTGAAGCCTTCCTGCACGCACGCTCGCATTTTCACTGATTCCTTTAATAGGACGTGCTGCAACACCAGCTGCCCAAACCATGGTGTATGATTTAAATTCTTCATCATCATCCAAACGAATGGTTAAGCCATCATAATCGGCAACCCTTGCATTGGTTCTAACAATCACGCCAAGTTTTTCAAGGAATTTCTGAGCTTTGGCTGATGCTTTTTCCGACATGCCATTCAATAATTTATCCGACGCTTCGAATAGGTAGACATTCATCAGACTAAAATCAAGCTCAGGATAATCTTTCGGAAGAATTTCAGATTTCATTTCGGCCAAAGCCCCTGCCAACTCTACACCAGTTGGCCCACCTCCTACAAGCACAATGTTCATGTAGTTGGCTGCTTTTTCCGGATCCGATTCGTTCAAAGCCTTCTCATAATTCCTTAAAATGGAGTTTCGAAGAAAAATGGCTTCCGAAACAGATTTCATCGGTATGGAAAATTCTTCGATATTTTTATTTCCAAAGTAATTCGTACCTACTCCGGTTGCCAAAACCAGGTAATCATATTTCAATTTTCCCAAAGAGGTGTAGATTTCATTATCTTTTGAATTAACCTCCAATAAATCAGCCATTTGGAAATGTACATTGCTTTTCTTTTGGAATATCTTGCGCAAAGGAAATGATATAGAACTTGGCTCGAGTCCCGAAGTTGCTACTTGATAAAATAGGGGTTGAAACTGGTGAAAGTTGTTTCGATCGATTAGTACTACCTGGTATTTTGTGTTGGCCAATTGTCTTGCCAGTTTTAGTCCTGCAAATCCACCGCCAATAATTACTACTCTGGTTTTCCCGTTTTCGGGTATGTGTTTTATGGTATCCATATTAGAATTTGTATTAAGAAAATTTGCCATATTATCCGTCTGTTTTTCATTATTCGGATTAAAGACTCTTTTGTCTTTTACAAATTAAAGAAATTATTCTTTAATATTCTAATCGATATTATTATTCAACCGATTGCATGAGAAAATTTATTTTTAAAGCATTTAAGATCAACCTCATTTTAGAGTGGTTGCTGCCAATTGTTTCCCGACAGATTCTTCATTTTAACTTTGGTTCATTGTTCAGTCCGGACATGTATATTGCCAAAGAATATAGCATATTATTCGTTTACACCGGCCAGGGTAGATATATTTGTCAATCTCTACAGTAAAATAAAGTATATGGATTTTGGAAGATTAATTATCGGTCTCTTCTTAATGGCTAATACCATTTACAAGTTGTATCAGAAACGCATTAGCTGGCCTCGTATGGTATTCTCAGTTCTTTTTGGAATGGGATTTATTCTGCAAGCAATTAGTGGATCAGAAGATTTGCAGATGGAAGCGTATTTTTCTCCATCTCAAATGGAGTATTGGTCTTTACTTGACCAATTCTTACTTGTGTTGCTAATCTTTTTTCTGGGAAGGTACATTTATGAACTAATTGGAAACAAAAAGAGAGAGAAGTTGCAAGCGTAAAAAAAATCCGAAACACCAATATGGTATTTCGGATTTGTATTATGATTTTACTGTGATTAAGCTTCTTTCTTAGCTGCAACAACAGACATTTCAACCAATAGTTCAGGACGAGCCATGCGTGCTTCAACGCAAGCTCGTGCTGGTTGATATCCATCAACTACCCATGCATCCCACACTTCGTTCATAGCAGCGAAATCTTTCATATCGCGAACGTAAATGGTTACAGATAGAATGTGCTTCTTATCAGAACCAGCTTTTTCCAATAACTCTTCTACTTTTTCAAGTGTAGTTACTGTTTGTTCTTTAATATCTGCATTCGCATCTTTTGCAGTTTGTCCACACAAATAAATGGTGTTGCCGTGCTCTACAATACGGCTCATTCTTGGAGTTGAATCGATTCTTTTGATTGTCATTTTTGGTAAATGTTTAAGTTATTTTGAGAGCGAAAATAAAAAAAACAGGATACTTAATGCTTTTTACAATGAATTAATTCATCCAAATTAGCATAATAGATATATTTGCACACAAATGCATTCATTTTTATATTCCATTCCCACACTTGAGTTCTAATTTTTAAATTTTATCAAATGAACAAATTAATCAAACTTTTCCTTGTGGCAGTATTGTCAATATTTACATTCATTTCCTGCAGTGATGACGATTCTGACACAAGTGTTATTGGAAATTGGGAGTATACCAAAACCATTGTCACAAAAATCAATAATAAGTCTGTAAACTACGACATTACTGATTTGATAGATATAAATGGCAGTATGGAATTCTATGAGAACGGTACCTGTAAATTAATATATGGCGATGTTGTTGATTGGAAGTATACCAACAACGAAACTGCAATCGAATTGTATTTTCCTATCGAAGAGGAAGACAAAGAAGAAGGTAAACCCGATGTTGACACGCAAGTTTTGCCATTTACACTATCAGGTAATGAAATGATATTTGTAGACAATGATTTTGATATAGATAATTCCGATGAATATCCAGAAGAAGGAATGATGAGTTTTTCTGAATTTGAAAAATTATTTAATGAGAACATTAGCTCTGAATCAGAGATAACTGTTTCAGTCAAAATAATCTTTTTAAGAAAGTAATCAAAAAATGCCGTTTCAAATGAATGAAACGGCATCTAAATATTTAATCTGCGAGGATCATAAATAAATCATGATCATCTGCGTCTATTACTTCATGCTTGCAATACGCTCTTCCAAAACTTTGATTTTGGCTTCGGCATCTGCCATTTTCTTTTTCTCCATTTCAACCACTTTGGCAGGTGCGTTGTTTACGAAGCGTTCGTTGCTCATTTTCTTCTGAACAGAAGCAAGGAATCCTTGAGTGTATTTCAACTCTTCTTCCATTTTCTTCAACTCTTCTTCAACGTCAACCAAGTCACCAAGAGGAATGAAATACTCAACAGCTTTTACAATGAAAGACATTGCTCCAGCCATTTCGCCATTGGCAGCAGAAATCTCGTTAAGGTTACACATTTTAGCAATTACAGTGTCGAAAGCTGTATCGTAGTTGCCTTCTTTCACCATGTAGTTCATTGCCAAAGCATCTTTAAATGCAATGTTTTTCTGCTTACGGATGTTACGAACCGCAACAATCACTTCCTTCACTTGTTCGAATTTCTCCAACAATGCAGCATTGTAAGCTTCAGGCTTAGGCATAACAGAAATCATGATGCTATCCTCTTCATTTCTATCAGCCAATAACTGGTAAATTTCTTCAGTTAGGAATGGCATGAATGGGTGCAGCAACTGCATCAATTTCTCGAACAAGCCAACTGTAGCTTCGTAAGTTTTCTTGTCGATTGGCTGCTGATATCCTGGTTTTACCATTTCCAAATACCATGATGAGAATTCATCGCGGAACAAGGTATAAACAGTCATCAATGCTTCGCTGATACGGTATTGCTTGAACTGCTCATCCAGTGTTTCCATGGTTTTGTTCAAACGTGCATGGAATACTTCTGTTGCAATTCTTGCTGATTCAGGTTGGTCTATGTCTGCAACTTCCCAACCTTTAACCAAACGGAATGCGTTCCAGATCTTGGTAGTAAAGTTACGTCCCTGCTCTGGCAAGTTTTCGTCGAACAACAAGTCACCACCTGCAGGAGAACAAAGCAACATGCCTACACGAACACCATCAGCACCATACTTGGCAATTAAATCCAATGGATCTGGTGAGTTACCTAATGATTTAGACATCTTACGACGCTGGCTATCGCGAACGATACCTGTTAGGTAAACATTGCTAAATGGCTTTTCGCCGATATATTCATAACCCGCAATCACCATACGTGCAATCCAGAAGAATAGAATATCCGGACCAGACACAAGGTCATTGGTTGGGTAATAGTATTTAATTTCTTCGTTACCAGGCTTGCGAATTCCATCGAAAACCGAAATTGGCCACAACCAAGAAGAGAACCAGGTATCCAATACATCTTCATCCTGACGCAAGTCTTCAGCTTTGTATTCTTTACCTGTTTTCGCTTTTGCTTCTTCAATAGCTTCCTCAATCGTTTTGGCAACTACATATCCGCCTTCAGGCAAATAGTATACAGGAATACGTTGTCCCCACCACAACTGACGAGAAATACACCAGTCTTTCACATTCTCCATCCAGTGACGGTATGTGTTCTTGAATTTAGCAGGGTGTAATTGAATGTCATCATTCATTACATGCTCCAATGCTGGTGCCGAAAGTTCTTTCATTTTCAAGAACCACTGCATACTTAGCTTAGGCTCGATTACGGCATCAGTTCTCTCTGAGAAACCAACTTTGTTCACGTAATCTTCCATTTTTACCAGGTTACCGGCAGCTTCCAAATCAGGAATAATCAAATCACGAACTTCGAAACGATCTTTGCCAATGTACATTTGAGCAGCTTCGCTCATGGTACCATTGTCGTTAAAGATATCGATAGACTCCAAATTATGGCGATCACCAATTTCGTAGTCATTCAAATCGTGAGCTGGTGTAATTTTCAATGCACCAGTACCAAATTCCATATCTACATATTCATCCTGAATAATAGGTACAGAACGGTTTACCAAAGGAACAATTACACGCTTGCCTTTTAGGTGAGTAAAACGTTCATCGTTTGGATTCACACAAACAGCGGTATCACCTAAAATGGTTTCCGGACGAGTAGTAGCAATAGTTACATACTCATCTTCTGTTCCTTCAATCTGATATCTTAAATAGTAAAGCTTTGATTGTAGCTCTTTGTAGATTACCTCTTCGTCGGATACAGCAGTTTGTGCTGCAGGATCCCAGTTTACCATACGAACACCACGGTAAATCTTATCCTTCTTATACAAATCGATGAATACATCAATTACTGATTCGTACAAAGATTCATCCATGGTAAAAGCAGTACGTTCCCAATCACATGAAGCACCTAATTTTTTCAACTGCTCCAAAATGATTCCACCATGCTTTTCTTTCCACTCCCAAGCGTGTTTCATGAACTCGTCGCGAGTGATATCTGCCTTGGCAATGCCTTCTTGCTTTAGTTTATTTACAACTTTAGCTTCGGTAGCAATCGACGCGTGGTCGGTTCCTGGTACCCAACAGACATTTTTACCCTGCAATCTGGCTCTGCGGACCAATACATCTTGAATTGTATTGTTTAGCATATGCCCCATGTGTAACACACCGGTGACGTTTGGTGGCGGAATTACAATTGTATACGCCTCTCTCTCGTCTGGTACTGAGTGGAAGAATCCTTTATCCATCCAATACTTATACCACTTGTCCTCCGATTCTGCAGGATTGTACTTAGTTGGGATTTCCATTTGTTTAACTATAATTTAATAATTCTATATTTTCAAAAAAATTTGGGTCAAAATTAAGAAATTCTATGGGATATTACTTCACTGAATGACAATAAAATGAGGGAAATAGTAAATAAGAGTCCGCAATCGTTTTATCATTGAAACCAATCGTCTGCTACTTCCTAATGGTCAGTTTTTTAAATCGATGCTGAAAAGCATTAAAAATCATTTTTTTTACCTGCTTTTTTATATACTTTTGGCAAACTAAGTTTCTAAGTACTTAGAGTATTTATGAGTACTTAAAGTTAAAAATGATCGAAAAGGAATCCACCTTTATATTGGATTATACAACTTTAAGTACTTTAGGCATTTTAAGTATTTTAGGCACTTGTTAACAAATTAAATCAAACACTTAAACATATTTATAACAAATGCCACAGATATCAGATAAAGGAAGATTGATGCCTGAATCACCAATTCGTAAATTGGTTCCTTATGCAGAAGGCGCAAAAGCTAAAGGCAGAACAGTTTATCACTTGAACATTGGTCAGCCTGATATTAAAACTCCGGAAGTTGCAATGGATGCAATTAGAAATTGTACGGAGAAAGTTATTGAGTATTCTCACTCTGCAGGTAATGTATCTTACCGTAAGAAGTTGGCTAAAATGTACCAAAATATTGGTATTGATGTTAACGAAGAAGAGATGTTGATTACAACTGGTGGATCAGAGGCAATTACTTTTGCATTGATGACATGTTTAAATCCTGGTGATGAAGTTTTGATTCCAGAGCCATTCTATGCTAACTACAATGGTTTTGCGATTTCAGCTGGTGTTAAGGTTGTACCTATTACTTCAAGTATCGAGAATGATTTTGCTTTGCCTTCAATCGAAGAGTTTGAAAAATTGATGACTCCAAAAACCAAGGCGATTGTGATTTGTAATCCAAACAACCCAACGGGTTACTTGTATTCTAAAGAGGAATTGAACCAATTGCGTGAATTGATTTTGAAGCACGATTTGTTCTTATTCTCTGATGAAGTGTACCGTGAATTCTGTTATGGTGGCGAAGAGCACTTCTCAGCTATGAACCTTGAAGGATTAGAGCAAAACGTAGTAATGATGGATTCGGTATCGAAGCGTTATTCGGAATGTGGTGTTCGTATTGGTGCTATGATTACCAAAAACAAAGAGGTAATTACTACTGCATTAAAATTCGCTCAAGCTCGTTTATGCCCACCTGCATTTGGTCAGATTGCAGCGGAAGCTTCTTTGGATACTCCACAGGAATATTTTACTGAAGTTTACGATGAGTATATTGCTCGTCGCGATTTCATGGTTGCTGCCCTAAATGAAATGGAAGGTGTTTATTGCCCAATACCTAAAGGTGCGTTTTACACAGTAGTAAAACTTCCGATTGATGATGCTGATAAATTTGCTCAGTGGATTTTGGAAGAGTTCGAGCACAAAAACCAAACAGTTATGGTTGCTCCTGCTACCGGATTCTATGCAACTCCAGGTTTAGGTAAAAACGAGGTTCGTATTGCATACGTATTGAAGAAAGAAGATCTTGCAAATGCAATGGAAACTTTAGCCGAAGCATTAAAGGTTTATCCAGGAAGAACTTTGTAAAAGTTATTACACATATTCATATAAAAAAAACGGCTCTTAATTTGGGAGCCGTTTTTTTATTGGTATATTCTCTTAGAATAACTTTAGCATTCTAACTTCTTCAGCAGTTAAGAATCTCCATTTTCCTCTTGGGATATTTTTCTTGGTAATTCCTGCAAAGAAAACACGATCAAGTTTCTCTACCGTATATCCTAAATGTTCGAAAATTCTACGAACAATTCTGTTTTTTCCAGAGTGGATTTCAATTCCAACTTGCTTTTTGTCTTTAGGATCGGCAAAGCTAATGGCATCCGATTTGATGAAACCATCTTCCAACTCCAGGCCTTTGTCAATCATGTCAAGTTCTTCCTGTGAAATTTCACGATCCAAGAATACATGATAGATTTTCTTCTTGTTGTAGCTTGGGTGTGTTAAGCGTTTGGTAAGATCGCCATCATTGGTAAACAACAAAACTCCTGTTGTCATTCTATCTAATCTTCCAACAGGATAAACTCTTTCATTGCAAGCGTTTTTAATCAAGTCGATTACAGTTTTTCGCCCCATTGGGTCATCCAAAGTGGTTACAAAATCCTTTGGTTTGTTCAAAACAAGATAAACTTTCGATTCTGGCTGAAGTAAAACTCCATCCATACAAACTTTATCTTTCAGATTCACTTTGGTTCCAACTTCTGTTACAACCTCACCGTTTACAGTAACACGACCTTCTGCTATCCTTGAATCAGCTTCGCGTCTGGAACATTCGCCAGAATTGGCAATGAATTTATTCAATCTCAGGATACCATCTTTTGGGCCTACCATTCGAGCATGTTCAAGCTGCTTTTTCTTGCTGTAGTGTCTTTTGCGCAACGATTCCTTGTCAGGACCATTTTCGTTAAATCGTTTTTTTGATTTAAAAGGTCTTTTTTGATCCGATTGCTTGGAAAATCGCTTCTTTTTCTCTGGATTTTCAGAAAAATCTTTTTTTTCTTCTCTGCTTTTAGAATCTTTTCTAAAATCGGATTTTGATTCTTCTGATCTGTTTCCACTATATTTTTTTGATCGGTAGTTTGTCTTTCCTCTTCTAGGCTTACCGTAAGTCTTTTCTTCCATTTTCTGACAGTATGATCAATGTTTTGAACTTGCAAAGGTATTAATTATCAAAGAATATATTTGAGTAAGATTTCAAAAAGTTCATTTTGATTGTAAAATATACCTGATAGATTTTTTACATTTGTACATTCGAAAATTAATTCATTGTTTTTTTTCGACACTAAATTTGTGTGTGTGACTGTAAACATTTAACAAAAATTAAAAAATGGCATTAATTAAATCAATTTCCGGGATACGCGGAACAATTGGAGGAAAAGTAGGCGAAGGTCTTAGTCCTTTAGATGTGGTAAAGTTTTCAGCTGCATATGGAACTTGGGCAATCAGAAGACATGATGGCAAAAAAATTAAAGTGGTTGTAGGTCGCGACGCTCGAATTTCAGGTGAAATGGTTGATAAGCTTGTAGTTGGTACATTAATTGGCTTAGGGATTGATGTTGTGGAAATCGGTTTGGCTTCTACGCCAACAACCGAATTTGCAGTAACAGAAGAAAAAGCTGATGGGGGTATCATTTTAACTGCAAGTCACAATCCAAAACAATGGAACGCTCTTAAATTATTAAATGAAAAAGGTGAATTCCTTAATGATGAGGATGGAAAGTTAGTGCTAAGCATTGCAGAGCAAGAAGATTTTCTTTTCGCAGATGTTGATGATTTAGGAAGTATTACTAATGTAGATGATTATACTCAAAAGCATATTGACCATGTTCTGTCTTTGGATTTGGTAGATGTGGAAGCCATCAAAAAAGCAAATTTCTCAGTAGCTGTTGATGCTGTTAATTCGGTTGGTGGTATTGCAATTCCAGGTATGCTTCGTGCATTGGGAGTTAAAAATGTAGTAGAATTGTACTGCGAACCAAATGGTCACTTCCCACACAATCCGGAACCACTTCCTGAAAACTTAACTGCTATTGCTGATGTAATGAAAGATGGCAAAGCTGATTTGGGTTTTGTTGTCGATCCAGATGTTGACAGACTTGCGATTGTGAACGAGGACGGAAGCATGTTTGGTGAAGAGTATACTCTTGTAGCTTGTGCTGACTATGTTTTGGCAAATACTCCAGGAAATACGGTTTCAAACCTATCTTCTACACGCGCTCTTCGTGATGTTACCGAAAAGCACAATGGAACCTACGAAGCTTCAGCTGTAGGTGAAGTAAACGTTGTAACTAAAATGAAAGCAAAAAATGCTGTAATTGGTGGTGAAGGAAACGGTGGAATTATTTACCCTGCCAGTCATTATGGTCGCGATGCTTTGGTTGGTGTAGGTTTATTTTTGAGCCACCTTGCAAAAACAGGAATGAAAGCTTCTGAAATGAGAGCTTCTTATCCAAACTATTTTATTTCTAAAAACAAGATTGAATTGACTCCGGAAATTGATGTTGATGCGGTTCTTATAGCGATGAAAGAGAAATATCAACACGAGCAGGTGAATGATATTGATGGTGTGAAGATTGATTTTGCAAACGAATGGGTTCATTTAAGAAAATCTAATACCGAACCAATTATTCGAATTTATTCGGAAAGTGAGAATGAGGAAACTGCAAATCAATTAGCGGAAAAAATCATTTCAGAGATTAAAGAGATCATTAAATAATAAAATCTCATATTTTTTAAGTAAAGTGCATTGGTGTTAATCAATGCACTTTTTTTATTTATAACAGAAAAAAATCCGTAATCGTTTGCGTATTGTGAATTCTGACTGTAGACTTACAATTTTCATTAATATCAATGAACCAAAAATAAAAAAAAAGGCTCCGCATTTTATGCTGAAATTACTGATAATACTAGAAGACCCGATTATCGTTTATTCTTGAAACCTGCTGTATGGGTGTTTTTACCCAATTTTAAAATCTCTAAATATGTGATAAGTTCGATATTTGTTGAGGATTTTTTATATATTTAGAAATAGCTGTTGGAAAGCAGTTGTTTTTATACTTGCAAATATGGCAATGTACTTATATTTGTTCTCAGAATAGAGAAAAAATTCTACATTAAGATAGAGAAATAATTAATAAATCAATGAATATTGCTTACGCAATTTACTGCAAGACTAATGTTATCTAAAGTAAATTGTAAAGCGCCTTACTAAAAACTTACTGATATGAAAATTACCGTAGTTGGTGCAGGTAACGTGGGGGCAACCTGTGCAAATTGTATCGCTCAGAAAGAGTTGGCAAACGAAGTTATTGTTGTTGATATTAAAGAAGGATTGGCAGAAGGTAAAGCATTAGATATGTGGCAAACTGCTCCTATTAACTACTACGACACAAGAGTTAAAGGTGTAACTAATGATTATACTGCAACAGCAGGATCTGAAGTTGTTGTGATTACTTCTGGTCTTCCTCGTAAACCGGGTATGAGTCGTGATGACTTAATCGCTACTAACGCCGGTATTGTAAAATCAGTTACTGAAAATGTAATTGCTCATTCTCCTGATGCAATCATCATTATCGTATCAAATCCACTTGATGTAATGACTTATGCAGCTTTCTTAACTGCTAAAAAGGCATCAAACAAAGTATTTGGTATGGCAGGTGTATTGGATACAGCTCGTTACCGTGCTTTCCTTGCTGAAGAATTAGATGTTAATCCAAAAGATATTCAAGCATTGTTGATGGGTGGACACGGTGATACTATGGTACCACTTCCACGTTACACAACTGTAGCAGGTATTCCTGTTACTGAGTTGATCGAAGAAGAAAAATTGAACGCTATTATCGAAAGAACTAAATTCGGTGGTGGTGAGCTTGTAAACCTAATGGGTACTTCTGCTTGGTATGCTCCAGGTGCTGCTGCTGCTCAAATGGTTGAAGCTATCGTTCGTGACCAAAAAAGAATTTTCCCTGTTTGTGCATTGTTGAATGGCGAATACGGAATGAAAGATATTTACCTGGGTGTACCTGTTAAATTGGGTAAAAACGGTATCGAAGAAATTATTGAAGTTAAATTGAATGAAGACGAAATGGCATTGTTGAAAGATTCAGCAGAAGCTGTTAAGTCTGTAATGAAAGTTTTAGATGAAATGAACATTATGGCCTAATCGGTTCATTTTATTAAAGGGAAGAGGTCATCTCATTTGAGATGACCTTTTTTTTTCCAATTCTCAAACCCTCTTTAATCAAATGGATACTCATTTACTCAAGAATCTGTTTGTAGATTAACTCTCAATCACTTTTGTTCAGTATTCATGTGGTAAAATAGCTTTCCTTTTGGTATATTTGCTATCCTTTGTTGAAATTGAAGAACATGATAGAGATACCGATAGAGATTGTAGAATTAGAAGAGAATAGTTTTCATCTGATGATTGAGTGTGAAATTAACTCTGGTCAGAAAGGTGAAATGGTGATCGATACCGGTGCCTCTAAAACGGTTCTTGACAAAAATTTTGTTGACGATTATCAAAAAGCAACTCAAGAAGAATCTGAAGTAAAATCAAGAGGATTAGGCGAGGGTAGCATAGAAACAGAGATGGCTAAAATCGATCGTTTTCAGATTGGAACTCTATGCATAAACCACTTTTCTTGTGCCTTGATTGACCTATCGGGAATTAATGAAATGTACCGCCAATATTGCAATCGAGAGATTTGTGGATTGCTGGGTAGCGACTTCCTTTTAAAGTACAATGGAATTATTGATTACAGAAGGAGAGTTTTGCAATTAAACAAAGAGTAAGCATGCAGGATTTACAAAGGACTGAAAATCCATAAAATGCTAGTAATTATTGAACAAAGGAATTAGAAAAAAATTAATATATTTGTGCGTTAATTTGCGGTTGAAAGTATAAAATACCACATAAAATAAGAATTTAATAAACCTAAACACATGCGAAATAAAGGAGCGATTCGTCTACTCGCTATTGTCTTTGCGTTAGTGAGTTTGTATCAATTGACTTTTACTTACGTAACGAAAAAAGTTGAAAAGGAAGCTCGAGAGTTTGGAGCTGGCGACATTAAGAAAGAACAAAACTACCTTGACTCTATTAGAGGAGAAGGGGTTTACAATTTCTTATGGTTGAAGAATTACACTTACAAAGAGTGTAAGGAGTTGGAAATGAACTTAGGGCTAGACCTTAAGGGAGGTATGAACGTTACAATGGAAGTTTCTGTTGTTGATATCATCAGAGCGATGGCTAACAACAGCAAGGATGAAACTTTTAATGCTGCCATTGCCAAAGCAAAACAAATGCAGGCAAACAGTGGTAAAGGATTCGTTGAGTTGTTCGGACAAGCATTCGAGCAAATCGATCCTAACGCTCAGTTATCATCTCCTGATATCTTCGGTACCCTTGAGATGAAAGACAAGATTCCTTTTGGAGCTTCAAACGCAGAGGTGTTAAAGGTGATCAAGGAAGAAACTGACGGCGCGATTGATAATACTTACAATATTCTTCGCTCTCGTATCGACCGTTTCGGTGTTGCTCAGCCAAACATCCAAAAAGCGGATGTGTCGGGTCGTATCATCATCGAACTTCCAGGTATTAAAGATGCTGCTCGTGTACGTAAGCTTCTTCAAGGAACTGCAAGTCTTGAGTTCTGGGAAACTTACAGTGCTCCTGAAGTAATGCAGTACTTAAATGCAGCAAATACAAAACTTGCCGAAATTAACAATGCAGGCGATGTTGAAGAAGAAGCTGCTACCGAAGAGGTAAAAAAAGAAGCAAAAGATGAAGATGTTGCTCTTTTAGATAAAATTGAAGAAGAAGGTGCTCAGGATTCATTGGCTACATCGCAAGATGCAAAAGCAATGGCTAAAATGTATCCATTGTTCTCAATCCTGAACCCAACTCAACAAGGTGGATCTTCAAAAGCAGTTGTGGGTATGGCTCACGTTAAGGATACTGCTGAGGTGAATGGTGTAATGGCAATGCCTGCCATTAAATCAGTACTACCTCGTAACTTGAAATTCTTCTGGGGTGTTAAGCCTATTGACGAAGCAGGTAATGTATTCGAATTATTTGCTATTAAAGTAACAAGCCGCGATGGTAAAGCTCCATTGGATGGTGATGCCGTTACTTCAGCACGCGAGCAAGTTGACCAACAAACTGCGAAATACGAAGTTTCGATGAGTATGAGTGGTGAAGGTGCTAAAACTTGGGCCCGTTTAACCAAAGACAATGTAAACCGTGCAATTGCAATTGTATTGGACGGATATGTATATTCTGCACCAAATGTATTAGGAGAAATTAAAGGTGGTCAGTCAAGCATTAGTGGTGACTTTACTGTTGCTGAAGCAAAAGACTTGGCAAACATCTTGAAGTCAGGTAAACTTCCTGCTCCGGCTCATATTATTGCCGACGAAGTTGTTGGTCCATCTCTAGGTAAAGAGTCAATCCAAAAAGGTATGTACTCATTTATCATTGCTTTCGTGTTGGTATTGGTTTACATGTTCTTCTTCTACAGTAAAGGTGCAGGTTTAGCAGCTAACATTGCATTGATTACAAACTTGTTATTCATCTTTGGGGTGTTGGCTTCATTGGGAGCTGTTCTTACTTTACCAGGTATTGCGGGTATTGTATTAACAATCGGTATGTCGGTTGATGCGAACGTACTGATTTATGAGCGTATTCAGGAAGAGTTGAAATCAGGCAAAGGATTAGGTCTTGCAATCTCTGATGGTTATAAGAATGCTTACTCTGCAATTATCGATGGTAACATCACTACCTTATTAACTGGTATCATTCTTTACTTATTCGGTGAAGGTCCAATTAAAGGTTTTGCAACTACATTGGTAATCGGTATTTTCTCATCATTGTTTGCTGCAATCTTTATTACAAGATTAATTTTTGAAGCACAAACTGCACGTAATCGTAACGTTACTTTCGCAACTAAATTTACCGATAACTGGTTGAGAAACTCTGCTGTTACTTTCTTACAGAAAAGAAAAGTATTCTACGTAATTTCTGGTGCTGCTATTGTATTAAGTGTTGTATCACTTTCTACAAAAGGTTTGAACCAAGGTATCGATTTTACTGGAGGTAGAACTTACGTTGTAGCTTTCGATAAGGCAGTAGGTGTTGAAGATGTTGCTAAATCATTGGAAACTGTATATGGTCACGCTCCGGAAGTAAAAACTTTTGGTGGTGCTAACCAGGTTAAAATTTCTACCAAATACAAGATTGAAGAATCAGGAACAGAAGTAGATGATGAAGTAGAAAATCTGCTTTACCAAGGATTAAAACCATATCTTGCTGATGGAACAAGCAAAGCTGATTTCTTGGAAGACAACCGAAAAATGTCTCAGAAAGTAGGTCCTACCATTGCTGATGATATTCGTACTTCTGCATTGTGGTCTATCTTGGGTGCATTAATTGTGATCTTCCTATACATCATGGTTCGTTTCTCGAACTGGCAGTATGGTTTAGGTGCGGTTGCTGCATTGGCTCACGACTCGATCATCGTATTGGGTATCTTCTCTGTTGGATATGGATTATTGCCATTCTCATTAGAGATCGATCAGGCATTTATTGCAGCCATCCTTACAGTAGTTGGTTACTCTATTAACGATACCGTGGTAGTATTCGACCGTATTCGTGAGTACTTGGGATTATATCCTAAGCGCGATCGCGAAGAGGTTGTAAACAAAGCCTTGAACAGTACAATGCGTCGTACATTTAGTACATCGCTTTCTACAATGGTAGTATTATTGGCAATCTTCTTGTTCGGTGGTACTTCAATTCAAGGATTTACATTTGCATTGCTAGTTGGTGTTATGGTAGGTACATACTCATCACTATTCATTGCATCTCCTATTGCTTACGACACAAGCTTACGTGTTCAAAAAGTAGTAGACAAAAGAAAGAAATAATTGAACTTTCAATAAATTTCATCCCCCGGCCTATTGGTTCGGGGGATTTTTATTTTAGGGCGTTCCCTCCTTCGTCGGTCGGGCTTTTCGTTGCTACTCCTCGCTCGTTCCTCGCTGTGGGGTATCCACTCCAATCCCTAACGCAAAAGGCAGTAAATCTCCAGCTGTACCAATTAGGGCTGTAAGTACGAGCCCATAATGATAACCTGTTTTCCTGCAATTGGGAATCCGAAGGCCAGTCGGAATTCCAAACTGCAAATTTTAATTCCGTAAGGAAACCAATATCAACTATTGCCGCGGTGCTCTGTTTCTGCTTTGGTTAAATTTGCCCTATGCTCCTCTTCGCATTCTGTGGTTCAATATTTTTCATATGCATTTTTTTTTAAACCACAAATTACACAGAGATTGGTGATTTGGAGGATTTGGTTGTTTGCGATTGAATTCCACTGTAAATATTACGGTACATCGCATGTTTGTGCGATTTTTGCAAGGTTCACATCCTCACCAAATATGGCATTTAAAATTTTCTGGTTCGTTCGCATACAAGTATGAACAACTATCGTATTAATTTGAAATTTCTTAGGTATATTTGTGAAAAATATTCATCAGATGGAAAGCATACTTTTATTTATTAGTGGAGCGGAAATTGTTATTGTTCTGGTTGTAATTCTCCTACTTTTTGGATCGAAAAAAATTCCAGAATTGGCCCAAGGTCTTGGCAAAGGAATGAAAGAATTCAAACGAGCGGCCGACGATATCAAAAAGGAAATAAAAGATGAAACCGATATTATTGATAATATCAAGGATTTTAAGGATGATATCAATAAGAAGCTATAGAAACGAGTAGATTTGTTTTTAGAGTTTTTTATCAATGAACAAATGAAGAGTAATAAGGCAAATTTCATACGAATAGTGCTTCTATTAAATGGAATTTAAGGAAGTTAGGCTTCATTTGTTCATATAAAAAGAATGAAGGATAAATTTTAATCAGTTTCTTTAAACAGGAAAATGCCTTTCTTATCCTTCCCGGATAAATTTTATCATATCAATGGACTATATTTATTTACTATTGGGATTTATAATCCTATTGTATAGTGGCGATCTGCTTGTAAAAGGAGGAGTTGCCCTTGCATCGCATTTTAAAATTTCAACCTTGGTGGTTGGAGTTACCGTTGTATCTTTTGGTACTTCGGCTCCCGAACTCTTTGTTAGTTTAGATGCAGCTCTTAGCGGTAGTCCGGATATTTCTATTGGAAATGTGGTGGGGTCGAATATCTCCAACATTGCCTTAGTACTTGGTTTTACAGCTATTTTATTGCCCTTGCCGGTTCGTAGTAATTCCATTAAATACGATTGGCCGGTTATGATGGGAGCATCGCTTTTGTTCTATATTTTTGCTCTAAATGGTAAACTTCAAACCATAGAAGGAATTGCATTTGTTGTATTGTTGATTTTCTTTATGGTATGGACCATTTGGAATTCGAGAAGAGAAAACAGAAACCTTTCGGAGGAAGCAAAAACAGCTAAACAATCTATTCCGGTTGCAGTATTATTAATTGCAGCATCATCGCTTGGATTGTATTTTGGAGCCAGCCTGTTGGTAGGAAGCGCAAAAAATATTGCCTTTGATTTTGGTGTGAGCGAACGTGTAATTGGATTGACCATAGTTGCCTTTGGAACATCGGTTCCCGAATTGGCGACCTCGGCTGTTGCTGCTTATAAAAAAGAAATGGACATTTCCATAGGGAATATTATTGGATCAAATATCTTTAATGTTCTTGGCGTACTTGGAGTAACATCTATCATTAAGAATATACGAGTAAGTGCTGAAATTATTTCTTTTGATGCATTGTTTATGCTCGCAGTATCGGTGCTATTGTTCTTGTTGATTTTGCCTTTGAAAAAAGGAAAACTGCACAGATGGAAGGGTGTTTTATTGCTTTCATCTTACCTATTTTATGTATATTTGGTTTTTATGAAATAATTGATGAGTATGATTAGTGCAGAACAAATCAAAAAGAGTTTTGGCGAAGTAAATGTTCTTAAGGGAGTTGACCTTACCATTGGAAAAGGAGAGATTGTATCAGTTGTGGGAGCCAGTGGTGCTGGAAAAACCACTCTGCTTCAAATTCTGGGTACTCTTGATCGACCTGATAGTGGAGCCATTGTTTACGACGGTACCAATGTGGCTACATTAAACGAAAAGGATTTGTCTGCATTTCGCAATTCAAATATTGGATTTGTTTTCCAGTTTCATCATTTATTGCCTGAGTTTACTGCCTTGGAAAATGTTTGTATTCCTGCATACATTGCAAAAAAATCGAAGGCGGAAGCTACAGAAAGAGCGAAGGAGCTTTTGGAAATGTTGAACCTGGAACACAGAATGGACCACAAGCCTTCAGAATTATCGGGAGGTGAGAAGCAAAGGGTTGCAGTTGCCAGAGCACTCATAAACGATCCTTTGGTGATTCTTGCCGATGAACCTTCAGGAAACCTTGATTCCAAAACCAGACAGGAATTGCACGAACTTTTTTTTACGCTAAGAGATAAATTCAATCAGACGTTTGTAATTGTAACCCACGATTTGGAATTGGCCGAAATGTCTGATCGAAAAATAGTCATCTCCGATGGGTTGATCGAAAAATAAGCAATATGAATTTTGCTGATTTAAAGGAATTCCTGGAAGAAAAATATGATCTCTACAACAGAGAATCTTTCATCGAATCGGATCCCATATTAATACCAAAACAATTTTCGCGCAAAGAAGATATAGAAATTGCTGGTTTTTTAAGTGCCAGTATTGCCTGGGGACAAAGACCTACTATCATTCGAAATGCGAAGCGATTGATGGAGTTCATGAATCAACAACCTTATGAGTTTCTGATGAATTCAACCGAGGCAGATTTAGATGTTTTTAGGGAGTTTAAGCACAGAACCTTTAATGGTAATGATTGTATTTTCTTTATCAAATCGCTAAAGAACATCTACCAGAAACATGATGGACTCGAAAGTGTTTTTACCAAAGGTTTTGAAATGGGAGGTGATGTAAAATCTGCTATTGCCTATTTTCGTGAAGTGTTTTTTGAACCGGAACATCTCACTCGAACTCAAAAACACATTTCGAATGTACTGAAGAAATCATCTGCAAAACGAATTAATATGTATTTGCGTTGGATGGTTCGTGATGATGAACGCGATGTAGATTTTGGTTTGTGGAAAGGAATTGAATCCAAGGATTTATTTTTACCATTGGATGTTCATACCGGAAATGTTGGGAGAAAACTGGGTTTATTAACTCGCAAGCAAAGCGATTGGCCTGCGGTGGAAGAAATAACAAAAAGTCTTCGCTCCTTTGATCCCAATGATCCTGTAAAATATGATTATGCGCTTTTCGGATTGGGAATATTCGAGAAATTTTGATTCTTACATTGCCTATTCACTCATTTGATCATTACTCAATTAGAAAGAAACATGCCTAACAATTATTTCAAATTCAAGCAATTTACAATACATCAAGATGGATCTGCCATGAAGGTGGGTACTGATGGTGTGCTATTGGGGGCATGGACCGATGCGGAAAAATCAGAACGAATACTTGATGTTGGAACAGGAACCGGCTTGATTGCTATCATGTTGGCGCAAAGAACCAATTCAGAGGTTAGAATCGATGCTGTTGAAATTGATGACTCGGCTTATCAACAAGCTATGGAAAATATCAATGCTTGTCCTTGGACCAATAGAATTTGTGGTATTCACGAATCCTTCCAGGAATTTTGTGCTCGTAGCGAAGAAAAGTATGATGCCATTGTTAGCAATCCACCCTATTTTATGAATGGTTTGGATGCAAAAGAGGAATCGAGAACCAAGGCCAGAAATGCGGATCACTTGCCATTTGAAGAATTGCTGGAGGGTGCCAAAAAACTTTTGAATCCTGAAGGAACTTTTTCGGTGGTTTTGCCTATTGAAGAAGGAAACTACTTCATAAGGCTAGCGAAACTGACAGGATTTTCATTGAAAAGAAAGTGTTGTGTGTTGCCCAATCCTGGCAAGCCAGCAAAAAGGTATTTGCTAGAATTTTCTTTGAGCGAATGCAACTCCCTGGAGGAAGAACTTGTTGTTGAAAATGGACAAAGACATGTATATTCTCCACAATATATTGAACTGACTAAAGACTTTTATTTGAAGTTTTAAGTCCGGTCAGCATATAAAAAAACAATTTTTATGAGGCATTGTAAAGACGGCTCTAATGCTGTCTTTAACAACTATTGCTTTCTTGAATTCTTTTTTAAACTTATTCGTTAGCAAGAGTAAAATTTACCCACCATTCTTCCAATTCGTATTTGTTTTGGTAAGCTCCTACTTTTAATTCATCCAGATTTTTTTGAATTACCTCCTTGCTACTCATCGCTGAATAGTATTGTTTATTGGCAACGTTTATGCTGTTTATGCCAATGCTAATTTCTTTGGCTTCTGCATTATCAGGATATAACACTTTCGTTGGAATCTGCACATGATAACTAAACAGGATCTGATCGACAGTTTTTAGTTGAACTTTAACTTTCTCTTCTTTTACAGTAGTGGAGGTTAAAACACTCTCATTGATTCTTGTGTCAATCAATTCGTAAGTCTGAAATCGATCAATTAATTCTTCCTGAAACTCCACTCTACTGAATCTTTCCAAGTAGGATTTAAATTGATTGTCGGTATAAGGTATTTCTGCAGGCATTGGATAATTAATGGCAAAAACCCTTTTCGATTTTCCGACTGGATCGATCCATAGGCTTAATCCTAGATTGTATATTTTTTTGAGTGTTCCCGGGGAATTGGTTTCAAGAAAAATATCGATAAACTCGTTGTTGTTAAAAACTTTTACTGAAATTTGATCTGCAGGCTGATAATACAATGCCTCCTTCTCGGAGAATTTGTTGGTTTGAGTACTCGTCTTCGCATTCCAATATGCAGTGAATGGTTTCGATCCTGCACAGGCTTGTAGTATTATTGCTATAAAAATCAGTAATGTATTTTTCTTGATCATATCAGATGATTAAACTTGAATGCTAACAAAACTAAGTTTTAGTATCGAGATTATCATCATTCTTAGAAATAAAAAAACAGCTACCCATTTGGTAACTGTTTACTGATCATTGTTCACTGATCACTGGATAATACTTTCTTCTTCTATAAATTGAACTCCTAATTCTTTCAATTCTTTTAAAATGGGTTCGTAAAGTTCCGGCAAGGTTGGAATGTGAACTCCGATCAAGTTAATTTTTCCAGTTGCCAATAGCTTGGTTGCAATGGCCAGGGGAGTTCCAACGGTATAAGACATTGCTGTATGTTCACGATCTTTACCCTCATAAGTCATCGAGGAGATGATCCTTTTCTTCATGCCAGTGTTTTCATATTCAAATTGGTGTTGCATGACCAATAAATCACGATCTTTATCACCTAAAACCCATTTTTTTTCCAGAATTTTTTGAAGGAAAAAAGCAGGAGTAGCTTCTTTAATTTCCATTACCTCGTTTGAGAATAATCCCAGCCAGTTTAATTTCTCCATGATTTGTGAATTGGAATCGATATCAACGAAATTTGCCAGGCTTTCTTTTGTAGATGATCCATTTTCGGGTAGGAAACTTTTTATAAAATCCATATTCGATAACTTGTGCGAATCTTTCATTACATACGAATCATCGGTGCAACCCAAACGAACCAGAATGTTCCAGGCTTCTGCATATCCCGGACGTCTCATGGTTCCACGCATAATGGTTGGAATATTTTCTATATCGTACAACTCACAATATTGCAATGAATCTCGGTTTGGATAAACTTCGAACTCACCATATCCGTTAACATTGGTCTTGGTTAACTTATGGAAAAGATTGTTGTACGGAACGTATTTGTAATGTCCGTTTTCTTTAAATTGTGCCGTTCCCTGTCCGGCAACTACAACATTTCTGGGATTCCAGGAAAACTTGTAATGCCAGGGATTGTCATCACAAGCAGGAGCAACCAATCCTCCACAGAACGATTTAAAAGATAATAGCTTTCCACCTTCAGCTTTTATGCGATCAATAACCTGCATTGCCGACATATGATCGATTCCAGGATCAACACCGAGTTCATTTAAAAAACACAAGCCAAGTTCTTTTGCTTCTTCATGTAAGTCCATCATCTCCTGACTTACATAGGATGGAGTAAGCATGTGTTTTTTATGCTGTAAACATTCTCGAGCAACAATAATATGCATAGACGCAGGAACCATACTGATAACAATATCTGCTTCAGAAATTTCAGAAGCTCTTTGTTCCAAATCTTTTAGATTAAATCGGAATGCTGATCCATTAGGATGATTTCCAACTTTTTGCTGGGCAAGTTCGAGAGACATATCACCAACATTTATTTTCCAATTGTATTTATCTGAGTGTTTTAACAAATACTGAATTAGATCTGTTGATGAAAGACCGGCTCCAATAATAAGAATATTAGTCATGATTATAAGTGTCAAATTTTAGATGCGATCAGTTTAAATTTACAACATTGTATATTGAAATCCCATGAGATTTTAGCTTTTTTTCTTTTGTTGAATCATAAATTCTCTCAATTACTTTCTTATGGAATGAGTATATTTGTTCGAGATAAAGAATAGATTACCAAACACACAAAATAGAATTCCCTTGGCAAAACAGAAGAAAGCTGTCGAAACACCATTAATGAAACAATATTATCAGATGAAAGAAAAGCACCCTGATGCAATATTGTTATTTAGAGTGGGCGATTTTTACGAGACATTTGAGAATGATGCGATTCGCGCATCGGAGATTTTAGGGATTACTTTAACCAAGCGTGCCAATGGTTCGGCCTCATATGTTGAACTTGCCGGATTTCCACATCATGCGATAGATACTTATTTGCCAAAATTGGTTCGAGCAGGAATGCGCGTTGCCATTTGTGAGCAATTGGAAGATCCTAAAAAGACCAAAAAACTTGTAAAAAGAGGAATTATCGAGTTGGTAACTCCTGGTGTTTCCTATAATGATAATGTACTTGAGCATAGAGAAAATAATTTTTTGGCCTGTGTGCATTTGGAGAAGAAAACTGCTGGGATTGCTTTTTTAGATGCATCGACAGGTGAGTTTTTAACTGCTGAAGGAAATTTTGAATACATCGATAAATTGCTTGGGAATTTTCAACCCAAGGAAGTACTATATCAAAAAGGCAAAGAGAAAGTCTTTCATGAATTGTTTGGTGGTAAATTCTATACTTTCACAATGGATGATTGGGTGTTTACCGAAAGTGCAGCTAATGATCGATTGTTAAGACACTTTGAAACCACATCGCTAAAAGGTTTTGGAGTGCAAAACTTAAGAAGTGGAATCATTGCTTCGGGTGCGGTTTTACATTATCTGGATATTACCAAACACAGCCAGGCCGGACATGTGACTCAGCTTTCCAGAATTGAGGAAGACAGATATGTGTGGTTGGATAAATTCACGGTTCGAAACCTTGAACTATTTGGGGCTTTAAATGATGGAGCGCATACACTTTCTCAGATCATGGACAAAACTTTGAGTCCAATGGGTTCTCGTTTGCTGAAACGTTGGATTGCTTTGCCATTAAAAGATACAGCTCGTATCAATACCCGATTGGATGTAGTGAAATATTTCTACGAAAAGGACAATGAAGCCTTTAGTGTTGAGGATGAAATCAGGCAAATTGGAGATTTGGAAAGAATTATTTCCAAAGTGGCTGTGGCAAGAGTGAGTCCTCGCGAAGTGGTTCAGTTAAAAAATGCTCTGTTAGCCATTGAACCAATCAAGAGTTTCTGTTTGAACTCCGGAAATGCTGGCCTGCTAAAAATTGGAGAGCAGTTGAACCCATGCATTAGTGTTCGTGAGAAAATTGAGAAGGAGATAAAGGCTGATCCTCCAAATATGGTGAGCAAAGGTGGCGTAATAGCCGATGGTGTTTCTGAAGAGTTGGATGAGCTAAGAAAAATTGCATTCTCAGGTAAAGATTACCTGGTGCAAATGCAGGTTCGCGAGAGTGAGAGAACAGGAATTCCTTCCTTAAAAATAGGTTTCAATAATGTGTTTGGATACTATATTGAGGTAAGAAATACGCATAAGGATAAAGTTCCTGAAGAATGGATAAGAAAACAGACTTTGGTGAGTGCTGAGCGTTATATTACTCAGGAATTAAAAGAGTATGAAGAGAAAATTCTTGGTGCTGAAGAGAAAATATTAGCTCTGGAAACCAGACTTTATAACGAATTGGTTTTAAGTATAGCCGATTACATTTCTTCCATTCAGTTAAATGCGGCAATGATTGGTCGCTTGGATTGTTTATTGTCCTTTGCGCGATTGGCAAGAGACAATCATTATTCTTGTCCGGAAATTAATGATTCATCGGTAATAGATATTAAACAAGGAAGACATCCGGTAATCGAAAAGCAATTGCCAATTGATGAGCAGTACATTGCCAATGATGTTTATCTTGACAATGAAAGCCAGCAGGTAATTATTATTACAGGTCCGAATATGGCTGGGAAATCTGCCTTGTTAAGGCAAACTGCATTAATTGTTCTGATGGCACAAATTGGTAGTTTTGTTCCGGCCAAATCAGCAAAAATAGGATATGTTGACAAGATATTTACACGTGTAGGAGCTTCGGATAACATCTCTTTGGGGGAATCAACTTTCATGGTAGAGATGAATGAGGCTGCCAGCATTTTAAATAACCTATCATCGCGAAGCTTGATTCTTTTGGATGAATTGGGACGTGGTACCAGTACTTATGATGGTATTTCCATAGCATGGTCAATTGTGGAGTATATCCATGAAAATGCAAAAGCGAAGGCTAAAACTCTATTTGCAACCCATTACCACGAATTGAATGAGATGGAGAAATCATTTAATAGGGTAAAAAATTACAATGTTTCGGTGAAGGAGGTCAACAATAAGGTGATTTTCTTAAGGAAATTGGTTCCTGGAGGTTCAAATCACAGTTTTGGGATTCATGTGGCAAGAATGGCTGGTATGCCTAAATCGGTAGTGAAACGTGCTGATGAAATTCTAATTCAGTTGGAAGGAAACAAGAATGGAGAGTCCTTGGCAAAACCTGTTGGTGATATTGCACAACAAAGAGAAGGTTACCAAATGAGTTTTTTCCAGCTTGATGATCCGGTATTGGAACAAATTCGTGAAGAAATATCGGATTTGGATGTAAATAATCTTACTCCGATTGAGGCTTTGAACAAATTAAATGAGATAAAAAAGATCTCAGGATTGTAATAAGCTGAACTCAATTAAAAGTATCCACCACAGAAAGTCAGATTTATTCGAAATTTACTTTAAAAAATCAGTTCAAACTGTGACAATATTTTTATTTGATCTCAAGTTTATAAAAAAAAATAAAAAAAAGTGAGATCCCCATTTTTAAAGGCTTTTTATGCCTATTGTCTGAATTTCAATAAGTCAGAAATACTGTAGCGTTGGAAGCTTTTAAGCTGATCAAAAAAAAATGAGATAATTGTATTTTTTTCTTTTGCAGAATAAAAAAATACGCATATATTTGCATCGCAATTGAGAGAACAACGGTTCACTTTTAAAAAGCAAAATGCGAGAATAGCTCAGTTGGTAGAGCATAACCTTGCCAAGGTTAGGGTCGCGAGTTCGAGTCTCGTTTCTCGCTCAAATCCAATAAGGATGCCCGGGTGGTGGAATTGGTAGACACGCTGGACTTAAAATCCAGTGGCTTCACGGCCGTGCGGGTTCAAGTCCCGCCCCGGGTACCAGGGTAAAAGCCGTTTCAGAAATGAAACGGCTTTTTTTATGCAATAAACTTTCCTGCTCAATAGCACACTTGTCAGTAAAAAAATAATATATACTTTTGCGACAGTAATGGTTCTGGTTGCATCTTCTTGTGCAATAGGATTAAAAGGGAATGCAGTGAAAATCTGCAACAGTTCCCGCTGCTGTAAGTCTGGTTCCAAAGTTTTGGGATCGCGGTTTTTATACTACAGCCACTGTTCGGTTTTAGATTGAATGGGAAGGCATAAAAATCAGGATAAGTCAGAAGACCTGCCATCACAGTGATTAAACATTTTGCTTCCGGGACAGAAGTTTGTGTTTGGGACTTATTGGTTTTAATGTTCTGAATTATTCTCGTCGTTATTAAGGATTGCAAAGTGAAGTTATTAATGTTTTAATATCTTGCTATGCAAAAGATTTATGTTGTAGCTATTATGCTACTAATGTCAGTGACTTTCGTTAATGCACAGAATGCTGTGCTAAAAGGCGTGGTAACCCAAAAAAGCAACCAACAAGCTATGCCAGGTGCCAGTGTATATTTTTCAGGCACTACTACAGGTACAGCAACCAACAACAAAGGTGAATACAAGATTAAAAATTTATCGCCGGGTGATTACGATTTGGTTGTATCCTTTTCGGGCTATAGCCGTCAAAAGCAGAAAATTACCATTAAAGAAGGGATTAATGTTCTAAACTTTGCAATGGTGGAATCCAAAAGTCAATTGGGAGAAATTGTTGTAACCGGAACAGGTACGGCTCACCATTTAAAAACAGCTCCGGTTCAAACTGAATTGATAGGTAAAAAAGCGATTGCAAACACAGGAGCTTCTGATTTTAATGAGCTGATGATGAGTGTGAGCCCATCATTCGATTTTAATCCGGGAACCATGGGAGGTATGATGACCATTAATGGTTTGGGTAACGATTTTATTCTGGTTCTTGTTGATGGCAAACGCATGTATGGAGATGTTGGTGGAAATACCGACCTAAATAGAATTAATCCTGATGATGTGGAGCGCATTGAAGTTTTAAAAGGTGCATCATCTCTGCTTTATGGATCGGATGCGATTGCGGGTGTTGTGAATATCATTACCAAAAAATCAAAGCAAAAAATAAATATATCCAATACCAGTCGTATTCGTGAGTACAGAACTTATCAACAAAGCAATACGGTTGATCTGAACCTGGGTAAGTTCTCATGGAATGGAAACTTTAATCACAAAAGAAGTGATGGATGGAAATTAAGTCCTTTTGAAATAGATGATGATGAATTGATTGAAACAGATAAAAGAGCGCAGTACGAGTACAATGACTTTACATTTGCTCAAACTTTAAAGTTTCGTGCCACTAAAAGATTGGAAGTATATGCCGGAAATTCATTTTTCAAAAAACATGTAAAAAGGCCTATTTCTATCTATAAATATGGTTATTTCTATACCGATAAATCTTTTGAAGCAGGAGCCAAGTACTTATTGAATAAGAAAGATTACGTATCTGTTGATTATAACTTTGATCAATACAGATACTATTATCGATACAATCAAGAGTTCAAGAGTTACAAGAAAAGCGATAAAGACATTCAGAATGATCAAAGAATGATCAATTTTAGAATGAAGTATGTGAATGCCATTTCTAAGAGTAACACGCTTACTCTTGGTGCTGATTATCTGAAAGAGAAAATGGTTTCGGAAGATCGATTGGTAAATGGAAAGGCTGATGCTAAAACAATTGCTTTGTATGCACAGGAAGAAATCAAATTCCTGGAAAGATTTCAGTTGGTAGCAGGAGCCCGTTACGTAAAGCATAATGAGTTTGGTAGCGCTTTTACTCCAAAAGTATCCTTACTGTACAAACTGGACCATTTTAATTTCCGAGGAACTTATGGATATGGTTTTAAAGCCCCAACAGTAAAAGAATTGTATTATGCCTACGAAAAAAGAGGAACTCTTTATTTGGGTAATGAAAAGCTGGATCCTCAGAAATCACAATATTCTTCTTTGGGCATAGAGTTTCATAATGATTTTCTAACTGCAAGCATTACAGGATACATTAATAATGTAGATGATTTGATTGCCTATGAAACCATTGATCTTGAACCTGGAGATGCTGATAATGGCATTAAAAAAAGACGAAAACATTACAATGTTGAGGAATCGAAATCGCAAGGGATTGATTTCTTACTGAACGCAAAATTAGGAGCAGGTTTTACACTTGGGGGTGGGTACAGCTATGTTGATGCCAAAGATGAAACTACAAGAGAAAAATTAGATGGAGTTGCTGAAAACTATGGAAATGTTCGTTTGGCTTATGATCGTTCATGGAAGAACTATTCCTTTAATACAACAATTTTGGGACGTATTCAGGATGAAAAATCATATGACAATGGAGAAGATAATGCCAAAGGATACGATTTGTGGAAATTAACCACCAATCACAAGTTTTTAAACTTGGGTTCGTTCATTTTAGAAGCTCAACTTGGGGTTGATAACATTTTCGACTATGTAGATGATAGTCCTTATGGCTCTCATTATGGAACCATTAATCCGGGACGTACTTTTTTCGCTGGTATTAAAATCAATTTTGCTCAATAGTTTTGAAAAGATTAAATAAATATCTCATTCAAATCCACAACATATCAGGTTCATTACTGAGCCTGATGTTTGTGGTTTGGTTTATTTCCGGAATCGTTCTTATTTTCGATGGTTTTCCTCATGCTTCTCGCAAAGATCGATTTTTACATCTTACCGAGTTTCATAAACAGGATTTTGAGAATTTACAAGCGCCTCCAAAATCTTTCAATGGTAAAGTTACATTGGAATTGTGCGATGGAAAACCTGTTTATAGAGTTAAATCAGGCCGAAAATCCCAAAAAACTTATGATGCCATAAGTTTAAAGCAGCTCGCTTCTTTTGATGAAAATCATGCCAAAAAGCTAAGCTCATCTTTTAACGGATATCCTGTAAAGGAAATAGAAAAGATGAATGAATTGGATGATTGGATGCCATGGTCTTACTATCGAGCTTTATTGCCATTGTACAAATGCAAAATGAATGACCCGGCTCACACTGTTTTATACATTTCAGAAAAAACAGGTGAGATTGTACAGGAAACTAACAGAAGAGCCAGATGGAGTGCGTGTTTTGGAGCAATTCCGCATTGGATTTACTTTAAAAAACTTCGCTTGGCGAAAGATACATGGAGATTGGTCATTATCATTCTATCCTCATTAGGAATTTTAATGTCTGTAACAGGCATTTATGCTGGATTGGTTCGACTTCGAAAGAGAAAAGAAAAGGGAATCAGTCCATACAAGAAGTTTTGGTACAAGTGGCATCACCTAACAGGTTTTTTCTTTGGTATATTTGTGTTCACTTTTATTTTGAGTGGATTGGTTTCTGTTACTTCAATCCCCGACTGGATGGTTGGTGTAAATTCTAAAGAGAAGGTTGACATTGAATGGAATCAAAAGTTAGAATTATCGGGTCATAAAAATATAGTACCAAAGGAAATTTTTACAGCTCTAGACAATAAGGAAGGAGTTCGCAAAATTGAGTGGAAAACCGTTTTAAATACTCCTCAATTCAGAGTTTATTACGACGATTATCAAAAATCTGAGATTTACACTTTAGATGATGGTAAAGTGATTCCACAAAAGAAATTTAGTTTAGCGGATATCAAACAACAGTCTGAAGAGAAATTTAAGGATACTAAATTCTCTGTAGTTGAGCAGAAAGGTTACGACAATTATTATTCTGGGTCAGCGATGTATTATTTACCGACTTCGGCCTATAAAATAGAACTTTCTGATGCGCTTAATACCTGGCTGTATATTGATCCGGCAAGTGGAGAACGCGTTAAAAAATTAACAAAAAATACTCGATTGCGTCGTTGGCTGTATCGCTTTTTTCACACATTGGATTTGGCCATACTAAAGCAAAATGACACGATACGAAAAACTCTTTTGGTTCTCTTATCGCTAATTGGTTTAGCAGTTAGCATTACAGGAATGAGGCTTTCTTTTAAATGGTTTAAAAGAAATTACAACAAACTAATTAAAACTAAAAAATTATAGCACTATGAAACGAATATTGCATTTAAGTATATTTTTCTTGTTGATATTGAATGTGCAAATGACATATGCGCATAAAAAAGCGGAGGACAAAAAAGGCATTCTTTTGGTAACATTTGGAAGTAGCTATCCTGAGACCAGAGTGGCATTCGAGAATATTGATAAAATTGTAAAAGCCGAGTTTCCCAATGTGGAGATTCGATGGGCTTATACTTCCAAAATCGTTAGAAAGATTTTGAAGAAAAGAGGTGAAAATATTGATTCTCCTGCTGAAGCATTGGCTAAAATGGGAGAGGATGGATTTACTCATGTTGCGGTTCAATCCTTACATATCATTCCTGGCGAAGAGTACGATAATTTGAAGCATACAGTTGAAGCCTTTAATGGAATGCCTAAAGGAATTAAAGTAACTGAGATAGGAGCTCCATTGCTATTTTTAGATCATGATCAGATGCAATTGGCGGATGCCCTTCACCAACAGTTTAAAAATAAATTGAATTCTAAAACAGCAGTTCTGTTTATGGGACATGGTTCACATCACCAGTCGAATATTTATTATCCTGGATTTGAATACTATTTAAAGCAAAAATCAGATCAATACTTTGTAGGTACGGTAGAAGGATTTCCTTTGTTGGATGCTATTCTTCCTCAGTTAAAATCGAATGGAATTAAAAAGGTAATATTAACTCCTTTTATGTCGGTAGCTGGTGATCATGCGCGAAATGATATGGCAGGAAACGAGGAGGACAGTTGGAAAATCAATCTTGAGAAGGAAGGGTTTAAAACAGAAGTTGCAATGATAGGTTTGGCTGAATATGATTCTGTTGTTGGAATTTGGGTTGAACATTTGAAAGCAATTTGTCAAGAGCTAGGAATTCGTTAAAATCTGAATCATGAAAAAGATTATTTTTCTTCTGACTATAAGTTTAAGCTTGTTTCTGAATGCTTGCAATAACAAGTCATCAAATGCAACAAAAGAAAACCAACAAGATGAAGTCATTGAGATATCATTAAAGCATGCTAAAGAATTCAAGATTGAAAAGCATGGTGACAAGACACTTGTAAAGATTCATAAAAAAGGAGAAGATGGTGTTTTTGATACCTTCAGTCTTGTGAAGAATAAAGCAAAGGCAAAAGACCTTCCAAATGGTATTCCGGTTCCTTGTAAAAGAATTGTTTGTTTGTCGAGTACGCAGTTAAGTTACTTTTTTGCCTTGGATGATATTGATGATATCGTAGCCATAAACAGCAGTCGATACCTGCGACACGAAGGAATGAAAGCCTTGGTTGAAGCTGGAAAGGTGAAAAGAATTGGAAAAGAAGGAAACTTTAACCTTGAAATGCTGGCTGCTCTCGATCCGGATGTAATATTTGTATCTCCGTTTAAAGTTGGAGGTTTCGATGTGTTGAGAAACCTTGGAATTCCTTTGGTGCCAATGGCTGCCTATAACGAGGAAACACCATTGGGACGTGCAGAATGGATTAAAATGCTTGCACTTTTTGTGGGGCAGGAAGAGAAAGCAGATGCTATCTTTAATGGAATTGAATCTCGATATCAAAACCTAAAAAAAATTGCCTCGAATGTTGAAAAGCGACCAACAGTCTTCTCAGGAAAAATGAGATCGGGAAGTTGGTATGTTCCGGGAGGAAATAGTTTTTACGCTCATTATTTTCGCGATGCAGGAGCTGATTACATCATTAAGGATAATAAGCAAGGAGCTTACCCTGTAGATTTTGAAACCATTTATAGTAAGGCTTCCGATTGTGATTTTTGGAGAATTATTCATCCCGAAAAATCAGGTTTAAGCCTGAAAGATTTGGGCGATCAGGATCCAAGATATATGGATTTTGATGCATTTCAGAATAAGAATGTAATTTTGTGCAACATTCGTGAAAAGCCATACTACGAACAGGCAGGTATGAAACCTGATGTTTTATTGGCAGATTACATTCATTTTTTTCATCCGGAATTATTGCCGGAGCATAAACCTTATTTTTACGAAAGGCTGAAATGATCCATAAATTAGGAAGAATATCAATTGTAATTACACTGGCAACACTGTTGCTGGTTTTTCTTGTTTTATTGAACCTGGTGTTGGGATCCATACATATCCCACTGTCGGAGATTAAAGCAATTTTGTTTACAGGAGAAGAGGTAAACAGAATTTATGAAAACATCATTCTTAAAACAAGATTGCCCCAAACTATAGTTTCTCTGGGTGCAGGTATGGCCTTGGGAGTAGCAGGTTTGTTGATGCAAACTTTGTTTCGAAATCCGCTTGCCGGCCCGTCGGTTTTGGGAATTTCATCAGGTTCGAGTCTTGGTGTTGCTTTTGTAATGCTATTTACCGGAAATATTTTGGGATTTACTTTTACCAGTCTGGGGGCTTGGGGAGATTTTGCAGTTGTTTTTTCATCCTTAATTGGAGCGGCCTTGGTTTTGGCTTTGATCCTTTTTATATCGCATCGTATTGGAGGAACTTTAAGTGTCCTGATTATTGGTGTGATGATTGGATACTTAAGCAGTTCATTGGTAAGTTTGCTGAAATTCTATAGTCCTGAAGAAGATGTATACAATTATGTGATTTGGGGTTTAGGTAGTTTTAGCCGTTTGGCAAGCGAGCGTGCAATGATGTTTGGTTTAATTACAGTAATTCCTTCTGTTTTGGCAACATTTTTAAGCAAGTCCTTAAACCTATTGGCTTTGGGAGATCGTTATGCCTCAAACCTGGGATTGAATATCAAAAGGGCACGCTTTTTAATTATTGCCTTCTCGGGATTTTTAACAGCCATTGTTACTTCATTTTGTGGTCCCATTATTTTTATAGGAGTTGCAGTGCCGCATTTGGCCAAATTGTTATCGAAAACATCAAACCACTTTTACTTGATATTGAATGCAGCTTTGCTGGGAGCAGCAACAGCCTTATTGTGTAATCTATTGGCACGAATGCCAGGAATGGAGCAGGAAATGCCTATCAACTCGGTAACTGCATTTATTGGAGCACCAGTTGTGATTTGGGTAATTTGGAAGCGTAGAAAAGAAAATCGATTGGAGTAGTTATGGCAGGAAAAGAGATTCTAGATATCAACAAGCTGTGTATAGGTTACGGAAAAGGTAAACGTGCAAAAGTGGTGCATGATCAATTGCAAGCTAAAATGTTTGCTGGAGAATTGGTTTGTTTACTGGGCGAGAATGGAACAGGAAAAAGTACTTTAATTCGTACGATTTGCGGGTTTCAACCTGCATTGGGAGGAGAAGCTACTCTTCTTGGGAAAGATTTATTGCAGCTTTCCGAAAAGGAATTGTCGAAAATGGCAGCCGTAGTACTTACCGATCGTGTAATTGTGCCCAATGCTAGCGTAGAGGAATTGGTGGCCTTAGGAAGAAGTCCGTATACCGGAACATTCGGAATCTTAAATGATGAGGATAAAGAGATTGTTCATACTTCGATTGAAAAATGTGGGATTCTGCACAAGAAAAAGGAACGATTATCGAATTTGAGTGATGGTGAAAAGCAGAAGGCTTTCATTGCAAAAGCTTTGGCACAGGATACTCAGATCATTATTCTTGATGAGCCAACCGCCTTTTTGGATATGCCAGCACGAGTGGAGATCATGCAGTTGTTAAGACAGATTGCAAGCAATTCAGGAAAATCAGTTTTGATGTCAACCCACGATTTGGATTTGGCCTTACAAATGGCAGATAAACTTTGGTTGCTATCGGCAGATAAAGGATTATTGACTGGAACACCTGAAGATTTGTTGCTGAGAAATGAATTTCAGACCATTTTCCAGAGTAAAGGAATTGAGTTTGATAACAAAACAGGATTGTTTAGAGTAGGCTATGACTACAATCATGAGATTCCAGTAAAAGGTCACGGCTTTGAGTATGTATTGCTTCGAAGAGCATTTGCGAGAAATGGAATAAAAACCATACGCAAGGCAGAAGAAGATACCACATGGCTAGAGGTGTGTAAAAATGGAAGTACCAGTTTTAAATACTTCGAGAATGGAAAATGTTTGGGACAAGAGAAAACCATTGAAAACTTACTAACTCTAACTTTAAATCATCGGTAATGATAGTTGCAGCAGTAAGTTCAAAAAGTAGAATTGGCGATGTGGAGTTTAATTTATCCACCACAATGGATTGGATTAAAAGCTTCGATGCACAAGGAGTAGATTTTATTTTGTTCCCGGAGTTGAATTTGTCTGGCTATATAAGAGATATTGAGATTCTAAAAACGGTATTGCCAGAGAAAGAGGCTTTATTTACATCTTTATTGGAAATATCGAAGAATACGAATTCAGCATTTGCTGTGGGCTTTCCTGAACAGGAAGGAGAAAAGTATTTCATTACTCACTTCGTGTTTGAAGGAGGGAAGATCATAGGAAAACATAGAAAAACACATGTAAGCATTAGCGAAAAAGAGGTTTACTCAGAGGGTGATGAGATAAATGTATTTCCCGTGAAAGAAATGCTTGTAGGTATTCAGATTTGCTACGAAACACACTTCCCTGAAATCAGTGCCATTCAAGCACAAAAAGGAGCAAATGTATTGACAATGGCTTTTGCATCTCCAAAAGAATCTTGTCAGGATAAAATCGAAAGATTTAAAAGATATATCCCCGCAAGGGCATACGACAATTCATGTTATACTTTGGCATGTAATCAGGTTACAACAAATGATAGGGGAACAGTTTTTCCATGTGCAAGCCTGATTATTGATCCCAAAGGAAAAGTGCTTTCAGAATCCTTTGTAGAAGAAAATGAATTTGCTGTGGCGGATATTGATTTCCATGAAATCAATAGGATAAAAGAATCGAAAATGGCATACTTTAATGCTCATAAACGAACGGATTGGTTAAAAGAATACTATGGATAAGATAGATACAAATGCATTTTTAATTGCAGCACCCAAGAGTAATTCTGGTAAAACCATGATTACACTTGGTTTAATGCAAGCCTTGGTGAATAGAGGATTGAAGGTTCAGCCCTTTAAATGTGGACCAGATTATATCGATCCCATGCACCATTCTAAAATTGCAGGGCAGCCATCATACAATTTGGACATGTGGATGACAGATGAAGAACATGTTCAGCAAATATTTACTCAGCATGCTGCCAAGGCAAATGTTTCTATCGCCGAGGGGGTAATGGGCTTGTTCGATGGTGCTCAAAAAGATATTGGTAGTTCGGCGGCAGTTGCCCGCTTGCTCGATCTGCCAGTGATTTTGGTAGTGGATGCATCGAGTACGGCTTATTCTGTAGCTCCTTTGTTGTATGGATTCAAGAATTTCGATAAAAACATAAACCTGGCAGGAGTCATTTTTAATAAGGTGGCCAGCCAGTCTCACTTTCAGTTTTTAAAAGAGGCTGCCATCGATGCCGGGGTTCAGGTGTTGGGATACATGCCGCGTGATCAAAGACTGGCCATAGAATCAAGACACTTGGGATTACACCTTCCGGGTGAGAATCAAAATCGAGAAATCGTAAATGTTGCGGCTGAATTGTTAGAGAATCATGTTGATATTAATTTGCTTCTGAAAATTACGCAGAAGGGGATTCAGCCATTAACAAACCATAATATAGATACAAAGAAGCAATTCAAAATTGCTTTGGCTCACGATGAGGCTTTCAACTTTTCCTATCAGGCAAACCGTGATGTGTTGGCCGAATTGGGAGACTTAGTAGAGTTTAGCCCATTGAATGATGAAAAATTGCCCGAGGCAGATTTGCTTTGGTTGCCAGGCGGATATCCGGAGTTGTTTGCAGAGCAATTGGCGAACAATAATAAAATGAAACAGGCCATTGCCGAGTATATTGAAAGTGGCAAAGCTTTGATAGCTGAATGTGGGGGAATGATGTATCTGGGTAAAAATATCATTACCAAAAAAGGAGAAACATACCAAATGACTGGTGTTTTTGACTTTGATACTTCCTTTGAAAATATGAAGCTTCACCTGGGATACCGCGATTTGAAAGGAAAGGATATCAGTATAAAAGGGCACGAGTTTCATTATTCAAATCTGATTGGAGAAGAAAAAGCCAGTGCAGATTATCAGGCCAAAACGGCAAGAGGGCGCGATGTTACAATGCCTGTATTCAGAAGAAAGAATTGTTGGGCTTCCTACATGCACCTGTATTTGGGAAAAAGAGAGAAAATGTTGCAAATGATAAAAGAATTGGGATTATGAGTTTGGGAAAATTAATTGGAGTTGCATTAGGACCTGGTGATCCGGAATTGATCACTCTTAAAGGCTTAAAGGCATTTCAGAATGCGGATCTTATTTTTTATCCGGCATCGAGCATAAAGGAATCGAAAGTAATTTCTTTTTCATACGATATATTAAAGCAGTTGAATGTGGAAACCGAGTGTCTGCCGCTTGTGATTCCCATGACAGGGGAAAACAGGGAGATGCATTACCAAAAAGCCTTTGATGAGATTCATGAGGAATTGAAAAAAGGAAAAAATGTAGCCGTGGTTTCCGAAGGAGATGCTCTTTTCTATAGCACTTTTGGATACATTTTAAAGATAGCACAAGAAGCAAATGTTGACTGTAAAGTAATTCCGGGAATACCTGCTTTTATTGCAACTGGTGCCGAAGGCGAAAAACCGGTAACCGAAGGAAATCAGGCCTTAAAGGTAATTGCCCGACCAAATGGTTTTGAAGAAATAAAAGAAGCTTTGAAAGAAAATCAAACACTGGTTGTAATGAAAATGAGTGTACTCGATAAGTGGAGTGATTTTCTTGAAAAACAAAATAGATCATTTTTTTATATCGAACGCGTGGGAACACCGCAACAGTATTCCACAAGCAATGTTCAGGATTTAAAGTTGCGAACAATACCTTACTTTTCATTAATTATAATTTATGCCTAAGAAAATATATAGCATAGGAATTGGACCGGGAAATGAGAAATTCCTTACTCCACAGGCTTTGCAAGCCATTCAGGAAGCAGAAGTAATTGTTGGTTACAGCTTTTATTTTGAACACATCAAGCAGTTGTCAGGAGGTAAAGAGCTGATTGATACGGGTATGAAAAAAGAGCGTCAACGAGCAGAGAAAGCATTCGAAATAGCCGAATCGGGAAAAACCGTTGCTGTAATTAGTAGTGGTGATTCCGGTGTTTACGGAATGGCGCCTTTGCTTTGGGAAATGAAAGCGGAAAAAGCTTCGGATGTTGATTTGGAAGTAGTTCCGGGAATCTCTGCCATGTTTGCGGCAGCATCTAAATTGGGAGCACCTCTTGGACACGACTTTTGTTCCATTTCTATGTCGGATTTGTTAACCCCATGGGAAAAAATTGAGAAAAGAATTGTAGCAGCAGCTAATGCCGATTTTGTAACAGCGGTTTACAATCCGTTAAGCAAAGGCAGATTCTGGCAATTGATGAGGCTAAGAGAATTGTTCCTGGAAGTACGTTCGCCTGAAACGCCTGTTGGAATTGCCCGAAATGTGGGAAGAGAAGATGAAAGTATTGAGGTAATTACCCTTGCCGAATTGGATGTGACCAAAGCCGATATGTTTACCGTTATTGTGATTGGTAACAGTCAAACTTTTAAGGCTCAAGGTAAGATGGTAACACCTAGAGGTTACTATGCCAACCAAAACAATAGCAAGGACAAACTTGGACGCCGCATCATGAATGCAAGTTTCCAAACCATTTTGGATCATATCGATATTACAGATAAACCATTGGCTCATGTTTGGGTTGCACTGCACTGTATTCATACTACTGCCGATTTTAAATTGAACGAATCGGTTGAGCTGAGCAATAATGTGGTGGAGCAATTGCATGAGAAATTTTATTCGGGAAAACCTCCGGTTATTGTTACCGATGTTTCGATGGTTACAAGAGGAATTCGCAGAGCAACGGCAGCCAAATTAGGTCTTGAAATTAAATGCTATTTGGATGATGAGCGCGTGGCTGAAATGGCTTCGCAGAAAAATATTACAAGAACTCAGGCAGGAATACAGTTGGCAGTAGAAGAGCATCCCGATGCCATTTTTGCTTTCGGAAACGCACCAACTGCACTTATCGAGTTGATCAAGTTAATCCGAAATGGGAAAGCAAATCCTGCTGGTGTAATTGCAGCTCCGGTTGGTTTTGTGAATGTAAAAGAAAGCAAGTGGCAATTAAAATATGGTTGTCCTGATGTTCCTGCTGTGTTTGTAAACGGCAGAAAAGGAGGAAGCAATGTGGCAGCAACCATTATCAATGCCATATTAAGTTGGAGTGAAGCGGAACAAATGCATCCGGGTGAGGGACTATAGAGGAATGGCTCTCGTTAAAAGTTTCTCGCAGATTATCGCAGAAAAAATATGGATCAGCGGGAAATAAGTAATGTAAATCAGAAACATGAAAATAAGCATCATAGGAATATCAGATTTAACTCCTGATTTTACAAAAAAAGAGTTGTCTCTGATTCAATCGGGAAAATATTTTGCAGGAGGAAGTCGTCATCGCGAACTGGTGGGAGATTATTTGCCAGAACAACACCATTGGCATGATATTGTAGTGCCGTTATCAACTTTGTACGATGCCATAAACCATTCTAACAGTGATTGGATTGTATTTGCTTCGGGCGACCCATTGTTTTACGGAATTGGAATTACATTAAAACGTGAAATTCCAAATGCAGAGCTTGATATTCTTCCTGATTTTAATTCCCTGCAATTGTTGGCGCATCGTTTTAAATTGCCTTATGGCGAGTTTCAAACCATTACGCTTACCGGCAGATCTTTCGAGCGATTCGACCAGGCATTGATTAGAGGACAGGAGAGAATGGGAATTCTTACTGATAGAAAAAATACGCCTAAAAGTATTGCCGAGCGAATGTTACAATATGGATATTCGAACTACAAAATGTACTATGGCGAACGCCTGGGAGGAGAAAGGGAAGTTGTAAAGGTGTTGAGCTTGGAAGAAGCATTGAGTTTGGATTTTAATCATCCGAATTGTTTTTACCTGGAAAAAACTAATGATTCGATTCCCAAAAAGGGAATTAAAGAAAGTGATTTTGAACCCTTGGAAGGTAGACCAAAAATGATTACCAAAATGCCCATCCGTTTGGCTACACTTGCATTGATGGAATTGCAAAATAAAAAGGTGTTTTGGGATGTTGGAACATGCACGGGAAGTGTTTCCATCGAAGCTCGATTGAACCATCCGCATTTGAAGGTAAAATCTTTCGAGATTCGTGAAGAGTCCAGGGGAATTATTCAGCGCAATACAGAAACTTTCCAAACGCCGGGAATAGATATTTTTATTGGAGATTATTTGCAAACCGATAAGGCAGAAATAGAAAAACCAGATGCCGTTTTTGTTGGCGGTTATGGTGGAAAAATGGATGCAGTTCTGGATGATATTCATTTGCATTTGTTGGAAGGTGGAATCATTGCATTCAATTCGGTGAGCGAAAAAAGCAAACTAGGATTTAGGCAGTGGTGCAAAACAAATTCCTATCACAGAATGCATGAAATGCTGGTGAGTGTTGATGAATTTAATCCGATAACGATATTAATAGCCGAGAAAAAGAAGGAAAATTAGATATATTTTGAGGGTCTCACTTTAAGTGAGGCTCTCAATAAAGTTTATCGCAAAAGATTTCTCGCAGATTTATGCAAATCTTAACACAGATTCACGCAGAAAAATGGATGATTGTATAAATCTGCGTGAATTAGCGAATTTAAACCGCGAAGATCAGCGAGAACAAATCATGTATATCAGCAAAAATAAAACAGAACAAAATACATCATGTCAAAAATAATAATCACACATTCCGATAAGGGAGAGGCGCTTGCCAAGCACATTACCAATAATGGATTTGAGGCTGAAATTATGCGCTCGCCAAAGAACTACGAAGAACTTTGGAACAAATACGAAGCGTTAATTTTTATTGGAGCTTTGGGCATTTGCGTGCGCGAGATTGCAGCATTTTTAAATGATAAAAAAACAGACCCTGCGGTAATCAATATTGATGCCAACGGACAATTTGTTCAGCCTGTTGTTTCGGGACATTTGGGTGGGGCAAATCAATTGTCGGAGGATATTTCTCGCCTGTTGGGAGCAACACCTGTTGTTACTACCCTTAGCGATACATCAGGGTTGTGGGCATTGGATTTATTGCCTGAAAAACACAATTGGACCCTTGATTGCAAGGACAATCTTACCCCGTTGATGGCAGCCTTTGTGAACAGACAAAAAACTGCTTTGCTGCTTGAGGTGCGCGATAAAGGAAGCTTGACTTTGGAGACGGAAAAGCCTGAATATGTAGATGTGTTTTTCAGTGCTGATGAAATAAAACTGGAAGATTACCAGGTAGTTTTGGCAGTAACACCATTCGTTCATGATTTTGGAGCTAAAGCGATTTATTATCGTCCTAAAGTATTGCAATTGGGCGTAGGTTGTCAGCGCGATCTTCCTTTTGAGGCTTTCGAAACGGAATTGCTTTCGAAATTGGAATCGCAGCAAATTTCTCCACTGTCTATTGCTGCTATCGGAACGGTTGACTTAAAAGCCGATGAAAAGGCATTGATTGAATTATCCGAAAAATGGAACATTCCAATGAACACATATGGTGAGGATGTATTGTCAGGATATGATATTCCTAATCCATCGCAAAAAGTAAGCGAGGTAACCGGAAGTTACAGCGTTTCCGAAGCCGCAGCCATGCATCTTTCAGGAAATACTTTGTTGGTAGAAAAACAAAAAGCAAAAGCGGACGATAAGCATTTTACTTTTGCTTTGGCAATGGATAAGAATAGCGAGCGTAAAGGTTTTGTAGAGTTTGTTGGGGCAGGTCCCGGTGATCCGGAACTGGTTTCGGTTCGTGGAAAAAGAATGCTTCAAACGGCCGATATGATTCTGTATGCAGGTAGCTTGGTTCCTAAAGAATTGACCAACTATGCAAAGCCTGGATGTGTGGTAAAAAGCTCGGCTGGTATGGATTTGATTACACAGATTGAAAGCATGAAACCATATTACGATCGTGGATTGTTTGTGGTGCGTTTGCATACTGGTGATCCTTGTATTTATGGTGCTATTCAAGAACAAATGGCCATTATGGATCAGTTGAAATGGAGCTATCACATTACTCCGGGAATTTCTTCATTCCAGGCAGCAGCAGCAGCTTTGGAATCTCAGTTTACCATTCCGGAAGAGGTGCAAACCATCATACTAACTCGTGGCGAGGGAAGAACGCCAATGCCAGATCGCGAGCAATTGAACAAATTGGCCCGATCGCAAAGTACAATGTGTATTTACCTGAGTGCTTCCATTGCCGAAAAAGTTCAGGCACAACTTTCGGAGCATTATCCACCGGAAACACCTGTGGCGGTTTGCTACAAGCTAACCTGGAAGGATGAAAAAATCTACCGTTGTACGCTGGAAACTTTGGCAAAAACAGTAGAGGAAAACAATTTGAAAATGACTACCATGATTGTTGTGGGGAAAGCCATCGACAACCGATCGGGATTTTCAAAACTGTACGATAAGAAATTTACTCACGCATTTCGTGTCGGAAAATAAGTAGAAAAAAGATTTCTCGCAGATTTAAGCAGAAAAATAACGCAGATTCTCGCTGAAAATATCGTATTGATCTGCGAGAATCTGCGTGAAACAAAATAATGTAAATCAATTAGAAGTTATTTAGTTGAAAATTAATGTTAAATTAGATTTTTGCTAATCAAATTGATATATTATTATGAAAGAAAACGATATTTCATACGCCATTCGAGGAGCAGCCTTTAAAATTTATAATGAACTAGGCCCAGGATTACTTGAAAGTGTTTATGAAGTAGCTCTTGCTTATGAATTGGAAGAAATGGGATATTCTGTGAAATGTCAGCAAGGCATTCCAATGAGATATAAACACATCAATTTTGATGTTGGTTTTCGATTAGATATCATTGTTGATGACACAGTTGTAATTGAGATAAAATCTGTAGAAAGTTTGGCTGATGTGCATTATAAACAACTTTTAACTTATCTAAAACTAACAGATAAAAAGTTAGGGATATTAATCAATTTCAATACTTCGGATTTAAGTGACAGTATGAAACGAGTCGTAAATAAACTCTGATAGATTTGTTTCTTGGAAAAGGTTTCTCGCAGATTTACGCAAATTTATTCGCAGATTAACGCTGAAGATATAGTAATGATCTGCGGGAATCAGCGTTTTTAATCAGTGAGAACCAGAAATCAATTTAAAGTAGGTATAGAATCTTGAAAGTGTTATGCGATTTGTAAATAAACTCTGATAGGTTTGTTTCTTGGAAAAGGTTTCTTGCAGATTTAAGCAAATTTATTCGCAGATTAACGCTGAAGATATAGTAATGATCTGCGAGAATCAGCGTTTTTAATCAGCGAGAACCAGAAATTAATTTAAAGTAGGTTTAGAATCTTGAAAGTGTTATGCGATTTGTAAATAAACTCTGATAGGTTTGTTTCTTGGGAAAGGTTTCTCACAGATTTAAGCAAATTTATTCGCAGATTCACATTGAAGATATAGTAATGATCAGCGAGAATCTGCGTTTTAATCAGCGAAGATCAGCGAGAAATATATAGATTTATGATATTAATTTTTGGCGGAACAACAGAAGGAAAAAGAGTTGCTGAACTATTCGACATTATCGATCAGCAATATTTCTATTCCACAAAAACCGATTCACACAAACAAATTAAAGGTGAACGTGTTTTTGGAGATATGGACAGCTCGAAAATAAAGGAGTTCTGTCAAAAAAAGGATATTCGGTTGATTGTTGATGCGGCTCACCCTTTTGCAGTTTATTTGCATGATAACATTTATCAGGCAGCTCAGGAATTGGGAATCTTAACCATTCGCTACGAGCGAAAGTTTCCAGAAATCAAATCATCGAAACAGGTCCGCTTGTTCGATTCCTATGAGTGCATGACAGAGACACTTTTACAAGAAGAGTATCAAAATGTATTGGCTTTAACAGGTGTTCAAACCATAAACAAATTAAAGCCGCTTTGGAGGCAACGAACTTGTTATTTCAGGATATTGGATACTGATCTTAGTCGACAAAAGGCAAGGGAAACCGATCTGGATTATCAGTTTGTAATTCCAATGGATCCAAAGGCAGGTGTTGAGGAATTGGCGATGTTAACAAAGAAGTTGAATGCAGAAATACTGCTTTCGAAAGAGAGTGGAGAATCGGGTTTGTTTGAAACGAAAGAGAAAGTTGCCGAGCAGTTGAATATTCCTTTATGGGTAGTAAAGCGTCCAGCTTTGCCTGATTTCGATTATGTGGTGGATGATGCCAAATCTTTTCTGCAGCAATTTTATCAGGTAAAGAAAACGAGTCTAAAGGTTGAAGGTCAATTGCGAAGTGGATTTACTACCGGAACCTGCTTAACTGCTGCGACAAAAGCCTGCTTTATCGCCTTGACAGAAAAGAAATTCCCTAGATGGGTTGAGGTGGAGCTACCGGGAGGAGAAAAAGCCAGGTATGCTATTTTTCCAGAGAATTTATCAAGGAAATCAGCTTCTTGTGTGGTAATAAAAGATGCAGGTGATGATCCGGATGTGATTCATGGCAAAGAAATTGGTTGTGAATTGTCTGTTATGGATCAACCAGGAGTTCAGTTTGAAAGGGGAAAAGGTGTAGGTGTGGTTACTTTGCCTGGTCTACAGGTTCCTGTTGGTGAACCAGCCATTAATCCGGTTCCACGACAAATGGTTTCCAATGTTTTGGAAAAATTGTCTGAACAATACGAAATGGACTTGGCTTTTGAGGTGAAGGCCTTTATTCCTGAAGGAGAAGAGTTGGCCAAACTAACTTTTAATCCAAGAATTGGAGTGGAAGGTGGCATTTCAATCATAGGGACAACAGGAATTGTAAAACCTTTATCGAATGAGGCATTTTTAGCCAGCATCAAACAACAGGTGAAGGTGGCCAAAGGAAATCAATGTACCGAAATTGTTCTGACTTCAGGAAAGAGAAGTGAAAACAGGCTGAAAGATAAATTTCCACACTTGCCGCAGGTAGCCTACATTCACTTTGGCAACTTGGTTGGCGATACCATAAAGTTGGCAGTTGATGAGGGAATGGTGAAAATTAATGTGGCCATCATGTTCGGAAAATCGGTAAAGCTTGCAGAAGGAAACATGAATACCCACAGCAGGAATGTGGTTTTTAATGCTGATTTTGTTGCTGATTTGGCCAAACAAGCTGGCTATTCTGATGAGATTCAAAATCAAATCAAGGAGTTGAAATTGGCCAATGCCATTTTGGATATCATTCCTTTTTCTGAGAATGAAGCATTCTATAATTTGGTAGCTCAGAAATGCTTGAAAAATTGTCAGCAGCTGATAAATGATTCTTCTTCGCTACAGTTATTTCTTTTGGTTGGCGATGAGGGAATGATTATCGCAAAATAAAATTGATAATTCATTAATGTAATAAGCTTATCATTTTTGTAATTTTGGTAAAAAATAGATCCTGATGCACAGACCTTTAATTTTACTACTATTACTTCTGGTAAACATCAATTTATCAGCTCAAAAGGTAGATATTCTTTATTTTACCGATGCTCACCGTATTTTTCCTGTTGATGATGTAGAAGGAGGCCGAGGTGGTGTGGCTCGTTTGAAGACCATTGTAGATGAAAGTAAATCGGATAATTCAAATACCCTGGTAATTCATGGTGGCGATTTGTGTGGTGGCGTTCTGTTTGGCGGAATGTACAAAGGTTTGCCTATGATTGAGGCTTTTAATGAAGTTCCTGTCGATATCTGTAATTTTGGTCAGCACGAGTTTGATTTTGGGGTAGATCACACCTTGGAATTATTGAGTAAATCAAAATCGCAATGGTTTACCTCTAACCTGAAAAACCGAGATGGTGATACTTTTGCCAATTTGCCAAACTACCTGATTAAAAAGATGGGGAGAATTAAGATTGCATTTATTGGTTTAACCGATGCGATGAATTCTACCATGAAAAGCAATCGAGTAATTCAGGAAGATTTGTCTGTTGCGATTTCTGAGATTATTGAAGAACTGCAAAATGTAGATTTTTTAATTGCCATTACTCAAACGGATTTAGAAACCAACAGAAAACTTTTGGAGCAATTTCCCGATATCGACTTGGTGCTTGCCGAGGAGCAATACGAATACGAAAGCAATGTATTTTACAAAGGGAACAAACCCATTGTGGCTACGGCAGGTAACATGAGTTCTGTTGCCAAAATCAGTTTGCAAAAAGACGTAAGGCCTTTGATTGATATCATTCCACTAGATGAAAATATTGCCTCTGAGAAGTATTTGCATGATATGGAAATCTACTACAAGAAAGATATGGAACTAAAACTAGCAGAGAAGATTTCTTATTTGGAAGTTCCATTGAATTTTAGAGATGGTATTACCAAAGAAAGTGTGGCTGGTAATTTGGTGACTGATGCCTATAGGGAATGGCACAAATCAGATGTTGGCTTGATAAATGGAGGTGGAATTAGAGCTGATATTCCCCAAGGTGATTTTACTTTAAAATCGGCCCGATCCTTATTGCCATTCGGTAATAAGATTTGTCAGATTCTAATAGTAGGAAAGGAACTCAAATCTTTGCTAAAAACATATGCTGGCAATACCAAAGGACAATTGCTACATGTGTCAGGCATTTCGTATCAATACGATCAGAAAACAGATTCAATTCAAGTAAAATGGAAAGATAAGGTACTTTCTGATGATGAATTGCTAACTGTTTCCTTGAACAATTATTTTCTGAAAAAGCTTGATGTGGAATGTGATGTTTTAATAGATGAAACCGATGCAAATGCCAAAGAAGACTACGAAGTATTGCGTAATTACTGCAAAAAACAAAAAGCCTTGCACCCAAAGGTACAAGGTCGATTCGTGATTGTTCGTGAGTAGTTTACAGATTTAAGCTAAGTGTAAGGTAAAAGCTTCTTCCTGGCGCAAAAATTGCCTGATTGCTGCCTTTTACCGATCGACTCAAGTGTTCGTAGTAGGCTTCATCGAATAAATTTCTGATTCCTCCAATAATTTGAAAATGATCGGAAAACAGATAGCTTGCTTTAAAATCGAGAACGGTAAAATCCGGCGTTTCCGTTTCGCCATAATTTTCCGCGATTCGTCCCTGTTTGGCTGCATATCTTAGCATCAATTCAGGAGTAAACTTTTGCTTACACAAATTAGCTCCCAAGCTGTATCGGATATCCAAAGGAGGAATTTCAGGCAATGGCTGATTGATTTCCTTGTTTTTACCGTAGGTATAAGCCAGGTTCAATCGGTGATACAAAAGATTTGTGATGGATTGATTAAAACCGATTTCGAACCCTCGCATCACAGCTTTGTTGATGTTTACAAATTGTTTTACTCCAGGAGCACTTGCCATTAATGGCTGAACATCCGATCTGATTTCGGAGCTGATATAATCTCTCAACCAAGAATTAAACAGGTTAATGTCCAATGAAAAATACTTAGTGTTCCAATTGAAATTGTAGTCAAGTTGGTAATTGATTTCCGGATCTAAATCAGGATTACCAATTCTTTCGTAAGGATCTACATCAACGGGAATATGATTGATGAATCGTTCGGTTAAACTTCCACTTCTTTCAGCTTTTCCAAACCAAATCCCCATTCTAATATTTTCCGATAAATTTTTGCTTGCACCAATGCTAAATGAAAAATTCATTTCGTCGGAAGAATCATTAATTAAAGAACTAAGATCGCTTTTGGCGGAATTGTGTTCCAATCTGCTTGAGGCAATAAAATGTGTCTCATTTACAGAGAAATGATATTCACCAAAAACACCGAATTTATCAATTTTACTGTCTTGCCAAATGTTATCGTAAGCAGTTTTCCCAGCCATCGGACCCATTAGCATTTCACGAGAACGAGTTCCATCTGCTTCCTCCGATTTGTAATCAACGCCTGTAAATAAGGAACTTTCCTTAAATTGAAAAGCAGCTTCTGATCTAAAAGCATAGTTTTTTGTTTCTGCCTTGGTAATGGCATTCACTTTTCGTGGATTTAAATTCTTTTTCAGATTATCCATTTCATGATCAACGAATGATGCGTTTGCCGATGTTGAAATGGAAGCCAAGGCCGAATTCTTGAAAGTGATTTTGTGGCTAAGACTGATCATTTTGGTGTCATCTTCTCGCAAATCCATATTTAAAGCAGGAAAATCAACATCTTCGGCATAGTTGCTATTGGCAGATACCTGGATATTTTGAGTATTGGAAAGTTTAAAGTTGGCTGCAAGCCCAATGTTTCTTCTGTTAAAACCTGAAGCCACCTTATCGCCATTGCCATCTTCATAATCCGAACCTTCGCTGTAGGCCCCAAAAACACCAAAATTGTAGAACTTGCCTTTGGTACCTGCCAAAGCTTCGGTTCTGAATATTTCTCCGTTGCTTTCGTAGCTTCCGCTTGCACGACCAAATGCACTGGCTTTATCAGCAAATCCATTGGAAGATGATTTGAAATGGATGCTACCTGCAAAAGAATTCCCATATCGTAGCGAATGCGGACCTTTTGTGATTTCTACCCTGTCCACCATGTTTAAAGGAACCTGACTAATGGGAGGATCCATTCGGTTGGGACAAGCAGCTGTAGCACTCATTCCATTGTCCATTACAATGTTTAACTGATCGTACTTAAAACCTCGCATTACCGGGTCGAATCCGTAACTTCCGCTCTTGCGGATTCCTCCAATTAAACCCGATTGACTTAAGAATTCACCAGCATCATGCGAAAGTTTATCGCTTGAATTAATTTGCATGGTTTCCGATTCTTTTGCTGTTCTTTTTCTGGCAATAATTGTAGTTGGCAGTAGGCTAACATAGGTTTTACGCATATAAATCTTGCCCGATTGCAATGCGGTTTTTATCTCGCTATCGGTAAACGAAACTTTCCCATAATTTACATGCGATAAGTAAAGCTTTTCACCTTTGACAAAGTTGATTGAAAATTCACCATTTGAATTGGTATTTCCTTTCTGGTTTTGATAAAGGTAGTGGGCAAATGCAATGGGGTGTTCAGTTTCCTGATCTAAAAGCTGAATGCTTTTTTGTGAGTAGACCTGAGTACCTAATAGTATAAAACAGGTCAGTAATATGTGTTTCATCTGTTTAAAATTTGCTCCAAGGCAAAAGCATCAAGCTCCAAGTAAAAAAAAATCATGCTGTATGTGTCAAAATACTTTTGTCATGGTTGTTCATCCTTTAATTTGATATAGTCAATATTGTTGTATGTATTCAGTTTTGGGTACATACAATTACGCGATGGACAAAATAGGCCATCGTTATACGATAAAATTGAAAGGATTAAACTCGGGGAGGATGAAAAATATCGGAGATGCAATTTCTTGGCTTGTGATTGAATTTATACAAGGAAGAAGCATCTATAACTTTAGTTTTAGGTTGTGGAAGTATCTTGCTAGTGATTAATATGCAGTTCTGAATTTCTTTTTCGATGTTTATTTTTTCCTTTTTCGATTTTTGCTCTTCTTGCTTTTTGATTTGCTTTTTTAGGTGACATTTCCCATTACACTTCATCTCAGGTTTGTCTTTGTTTTCGCAAATCTCGGCAAAGAAATCCTGATTGATTTTGAAATTCAGCACAATAAAAGCAATCTCAAAAGTTTGGAATGAGAATAGAAACAGAAGTAAGTATGTGAATAATCTTTTCAATAGGAATAATAACAGACAAATGTGTATTAAATATACAAATCTTTTGAATGTAATCATTCTGGAAACTTTCGAAAGATTAGTCAATCAGATAATTCTATCCAATGAATATTTTATTATCCAATGAATGGAAGATTGAATTTAGAGAAGTTTCCACAAACAATTTTATTAATATGAATTGATGTTTCCGATGGATAAAGCTTGACTTCCCGATTTGAAGTACAATTATCATTGGAGGTCCACATTTTTTTTGAAAAGTCAGAGTAAAATATCAAGACAATAAAAAAAGCTTACCACATCATGTGATAAGCTTCGGATATTTTTTAGTTGAACCTGTTTTTATAAATTAATTACCTTATCGGCATCGGCCTGAAGCGTTATAATGTCCGGCATGCTACCAACATTACCAACTTTTACTTTATCCAGTAAATTAAAATAATCAAGGCAGGTTTTGCAAGCCAGCATGCTTACTCCTTTATTTGCCAGATTTTTCAATCCTTCCAAGGCAGGAGAATCTTCACAAATCAATTTTACGCCAGCATTGTAGAATACAATTATTTTTGGCAATCTGTTTTCTGCATCCAATAATTTAAAGTAATTGGTAGCCAATTTTAAACCCAATTCTTCACTGCCATTACCCATTCCATTTTGAGTAACTTGAATTAATGTATTTCTGTGCATGATTATTTTACGCTAATGTAAGGTTCGTTATTGTTAGTTCTTTCTACCAATTCTCCAATTGGATTTAGGTCAAATCCTTCGCTTTTAGCCAAACTGATAAATTCTTCAATATGATTGTTGTCAACAGCAACCAATAAGCCACCACTTGTTTGCGGATCGCAAAGTAATGCCTTCTGATCTTCGGTAATTTCACCAATTAAATGTCCGTATGAAGCCCAGTTTCTTCTTGTTCCGCCAGGAGTACTTCCCTTCTGAATCAATTCTTCCACGCCTTCAATTTTTGGTACATCATTGTAATTGATTACCGCATTTACATTACTTCCTTCACAGATTTCGCTTAGGTGACCCAACAAACCAAAACCAGTAACATCAGTCATCGATTTGATGTATTCTTGTTCGCCAAATACAACGCCTACTTTGTTCAAGCTGCACATTAAATCAACTGCAATCTGATTGTTTTCGTGAGCAATTAATTTCTTTTTTTCGGCAGTGGTTAAAACACCAATACCAAGAGGTTTTGTTAGGAATAAGGTGCATTTTGGACTGGCTGTATTGTTTTTCTTTACTCTTTCGGTTGCTACAATTCCGTTCACCGATAAACCAAAAACAGGATCGCCAATGTCAATAGAGTGTCCACCTGCCAATTGAATACCTGCATTTGCACAAACATCTCTTGCTCCTTCTACTACTTTCTGAGCAATATCGGTAGAAAGTTTCTCCAATGGCCAGGCAAGAATAGCCAAGGCCATAATTGGTTTACCACCCATTGCATAAATGTCGCTTATGGCATTTGTAGCAGCAATTCTTCCAAAATCGTAAGGATCATCCACAATTGGAGTAAAGAAATCGGTTGTACTAATTAGTGCTTGACCGTTACCCAAGTCGTAAACAGCAGCATCATCTTTAGTATCGTTACCAACCAGTAAGTTCGGATTGGGAATTCTTGGTGTGCTGCTTTTCAAAATGCATTCTAAATCTTTCGGTGAGATTTTACATCCACATCCGGCTCCCGGACTAAACTGTGTCAGTTTCTTTGTTTCCATTGTTTTTGTAATCTGTTATACCGATTTGTATTTAAAAATGTAAAATGATTGTACTTCTTTTATCATTTATACTTTAAATTTCAATCGGCATAATTCCTGTGAGTAATATTGTTTATAATAGGATATTAAATTATCCGGCAAAGATATCACTTTTTAGTATTGATTGTCATCCAACTTATGGTCTAATTTTCACAATATTTATTTGCTCATGAATACTTAAATCTTGTAAATTTGATGTTTGTGAAATTAGATAGTAGAGAATTGAAAAAGTTTGTTCCGATAAAATATTTGTTCCTGATTATTTGTGGCTTTGTAATGCAATCATGTGTTACTCAGAATAAATATCTGCAATCAGTAAATACTTGCGATGCATTTACATGTGTTAACGAGGTAGATACAAGTGAGCAGTTGGCATTGCAAAAACAGGGCAAACGAAAATTACAGATTTATTTGATTCGCCATGCTAAACCTAATGTGAAAAAGAAACTGTTTTATTCTGCAAAACAGGCTCAGCAGTATGTTTACGATTACAATTCAGTACCAATTATTCCCTTCGATCCAGCAATGGTAAAGGTGAATTTAAACGCTAATCATATCATCTATTGTTCCAACTTGCCGCGTTCGCAGGAAACAGCATTGGCAATTTTTGGGCATACTTATACAGTTGTGTCTGATTCCATCTTTCGGGAATATGAAATTAAAATGGTAAAAGCTGCTAGTATCATTAAATTGCCTTTGCCAATTTGGCAATTCTTTAGTCGTGGTAGTTGGTTATTGGGTTTTAATCACAAAGGAATTGAAAGTAGAAAAGAGGCAAAGCAAAGAGCAAAATATGCAGTAGAAAACCTTATAAAGGTTGCGGAAAAAGAAGAAACAGCTGTGCTTGTTGCTCATGGTATGTTGAACCATGGATTGGAGAGGCAATTGAAAAAACAAGGCTGGAAAGTCATTCAAAAAAATGGACAAACCAACCTGGGAGCAACTGTTCTTGTTAAGATTGTTGACTTGGAATAAAAAGTTATTTTTTTCTAATCATCATCAAACCATGACGAATAGGGAGCATTAAATTCTCCACTCTTTCATCATTTTGGACAAAGTCATTAAAGGCTAAAATGCCTTGCGTTTGCTTGTCTTTTGATTCGACTTCCTCTAAAACTTTACCATCCCACAAAACATCATCAGCCAAAACAAATCCTCCTTGCTTTAACTTTGGATAAACAGCCTCGAAATATTCGATATACTGTCTTTTATCCGCATCAATAAAAACCAAATCAAACTCTTCATCAATATTTGGAATGATATCTAATGCCTCGCCAATGTGGAATTCTATTTTGTTTTCGCATCCCGATTGCTTGATGAATTTACGAGTGAAATATTCCAATTCATCATTGCAATCAATGGTGTGAATTACACAATCATCTGATGTTCCCATGGCCATGCTAATTGCCGAATAACCAGTATAAGTTCCAATCTCTAAAACTCGTTTTGGATTCATCATTTGGCAAATCATTTTCAAAAATTTGCCTTGCATGTGTCCGGATAACATTCTTGGACGCAGCATTTTTACGTGAGTTTCACGAGATAGGTCTTGTAAAATTTGATCTTCAATTTCGGTATGTGTAAGGATGTACTCTTCCAGCTCTTTATTAATCTCCAACATGACTTATTTATACATCAAAGTGGTTAATCTGTCTTTATTCAAAATTTCGTTGGCAACTTCAATTAATTGCTCTGCAGTTATCGATTCTACTTTTTGGTAAATTTCTTCCAAAGAATCAACTCGATTGTATAGCAAGAAACTTTTGCCAACATTAAGCATTAAATTCTCGTTGTTTTCTGATGATATGGCAATTTGTCCAATCATCTGATTTTTTGCCTTGGTCAACTGGCCTGGTCCTAGCTTTTTTGTGCAAAGTAAATCCATTTCTTTATGGATAAGGTTTAAACATTTGTCTAAATAGCCTTTATCAGTGCCAAAATAGATGCTAAAAACTCCAGTATCGGCATAAGGAGTGTAATTTGCTTCTATGTTATAGGCCAATCCATGCTTTTCACGCAGTGAAAGATTCAGTCGCGAATTCATTCCCGGACCACCAAGTATATTGGTTAGAAGCGACAAAGGAATTCTGCGATCATCATTTGCATCGTAAGCTACATTTCCTAAGACGCAATGCCTTTGGTAAGTATTTTTTACCAAAGTTTGAGTTCTTGGTTTGTAAGAATTTGGCTTTTTCCTTTTGTCTACACGTATGTTTTCGGCAATTCCTCCAAAATATTTTTCAACCATCTTAACCAACTTTTTGAAAGGAATATTTCCCACAGAACTAATTACCATCTGGTCGGTGTGATAATTATTGCTGATAAAGTTTAAGATGTCGTTGCGCTTGAACGCCTTAATATGCTTAGGTGTACCTAAAATATTTCTTCCAATCGGATCTTTTTTGAAAATCAATTCCTCAAAATCATCAAAAATCAGTTCTGAAGGAGAATCTTTATATGAATTGATTTCGTCGAGAATTACCTCTTTCTCTTTTTCCAGTTCCTTTTCCGGGAAAACAGAATTAAATGTGATATCGCTTATTAACTCAAGAGCTCTTTTGTAATCTTTATCCAAAAAAGTAGTGTAAATGCATGTTTCTTCCTTGGTAGTATAGGCATTTAGTTCTCCACCTACATCTTCCATACGGCTAAGTATGTGATATGCTTTACGTTTTGTTGTTCCTTTAAACACAACATGCTCTATAAAGTGAGCAATTCCCCATTCGTCCTCTTTCTCATCACGGGAACCGGTATTCAAAATAATTCCGCAATGTGCAACATTTGCCTTAACCGGTCGATGAATTAACCGGATACCATTTGATAATGTGTAAGTTTCGAATACCATATACTTTTTTATTAGGCTGCAAAGGTAACAAGAAGTTTAGAATCCGATTAAAATTCCTTTCTATTTTTCTTGATTTTATTTGGTGATGTAAATTTTTTACGTACTTTTGCATCGCTCAAGTAAAGAGGGTACCATAGCTCAGTTGGTAGAGCAATGGACTGAAAATCCATGTGTCCCTGGTTCGATTCCAGGTGGTACCACAACTTTTTATTCGAGTAAATTAATACCAAGGGGTACCATAGCTCAGTTGGTAGAGCAATGGACTGAAAATCCATGTGTCCCTGGTTCGATTCCAGGTGGTACCACGAAAGAGGGGAAGATTTAATTAATCTTCTCCTCTTTTTTATTTTAAAAAATCGAACTCATGTAATAAGCAAAGTTTAGCAGTCAATTGATATTATATCGGCTATACAAAATATTTAAATAATCTTTTAGGTTTTCAAAGGCAAGAGTATTCGAAAAATCATTTATATCTAAATGTATAAAGATTGAGAGGTGCTTTACTCAATAAGGTATGAAAGCATTGTTCAGGATTGTGGAATTGAGACTCATTTAATAAAATGAAAAGTACTTAGAGAAGTTAAAGCTTTATTCTAAAATTAGAGAGTGTTTTTCAGAAAATATAGGTAGCCCCTGGTTCGCCCCGAAAGCTTTCGGGGCCAGGTGGTACCACGAAAAAAGCCGATCATTTGATCGGCTTTTTTTGTATCTGAAACTTTCTTAGTTTGCATCAATCAATAAATCAAATCCTTTCTTTTTAAATTCTCTCTCGGTTGTAGATAGAGATTTTGCTGCAGTAATGGCTGGGAAATTCCCTTGGCTAATGTATTGGAGTGCTGCCTGAAGATTACTCTCTGCCGAATCACCAAAATCATGACTTAAGTCATCGGCAATTTCAAAGTCGACAGGAATTCCTTCAAAGTAATTGCCTTCCTCATCTGCATTGGTAATAGAGAAACTGATTGGAACAATTGCCAAATTAAAATTTTGGTTTTCGAAAACGTACATTCCTACTGGCTTTCCGTGTGTTTTACTACCGATTAAAATTACTTTGTCATCACCTAAATATGGTTTTAAGCCATTTATCACCATTTCGCTGGCTGATGCTGTTCTGTCTGTTGTGATTACAAAAACTCTATTAAATCCATAAGCTGATGGTTGATCAAAAAATGATTGTGACGAATTTTCTTCACTTTTAGACGTGTTATGAAATGTTTTTGAATAGATTTCTCCTTGGAAAATATTACCAGTAATTAACCCCGCCAATTGATTTGAAATTGTAGTGCTACCACCACCATTATATCGTAAATCCAAAACTAATTCTTTTGCTTCATTATTTTTGAAATAATCAAATGCTTCATTCAAGGCATCTTCTGAGCTTCCTATAAAGCTGTCAAAAGCCAGGTAGGCTACTTTAATTCCTTCATGATCAATGATTTTTCGACTTAATACTGAGTTTTGATCAATTTCCTGTTGACTAGCGGTAATTTCTTTTTGTTCCCCCAAGTTATTTTCAAAAATAAAAGTAGAGGTAGTTTTATCCAGTTCATCTAAAACTTGAATTTCAGTTAAGTCAACCACTGCAACACCATTAATATTGATTAATGCCCAACCTCGAGTAATTCCTTCTGATGCTAAAGGAGATTCATCGAAAATTAACTTTACCCTAAGTTTTCCCTCAGAATCATATTTAAATGCTAAGCCATAGCCTTTATAGGTTCCGTTTTCAAGATATGCCAAAAGAGCATCAAGATTGGCAATATAGCTCCACCTGTCTTGGCTCACCAGTAATGCTTCGAAATAGTCATTTACAGAAGAATAATTTGAAGCATTAATATTTGGTAATTCTTCATTCCAATAGTACCATTCACTCATAGTTTGATCAATGGTTTCGTAAATGGTTTTGGTTTCTCGTTCAGAGTTATTGTTGTCATCATCGCTGCAGGCAATAAAAAATGAAGAAACGATAAAAAGAGTAAGAAAAAATTTAAATGATTTTAATAATCTATTTTCAGTCATCGATTTGTTGATTTAGTGATTAATGAACGGATTTTAAAAATAACAAAAACTGTACCTAGTTTTATTTAAACGAATGATGAACTTGTGTATTGTTTAAAAAAAATAAATATTTGAAATAATTCTAAATTGTGTAGAAAAAATTGATTTTGAACTGTTTTCGGAATTGCATCTGTATTTTTTTAAAATGTACAGCATAATTTATTTTGCAGAAAAGGATTTTTCCTTACTTTTGTAGCACCAAAACAAAGGGTACCATAGCTCAGTTGGTAGAGCAATGGACTGAAAATCCATGTGTCCCTGGTTCGATTCCAGGTGGTACCACGAAAGAGGGGAAGATTCATAAAATCTTCTCCTCTTTTTGCATATATGAAAATTGAAGTCTACATATTATATAGTGTAAGTGCCAATCGATATTATATTGGTTATACAAAAGACTTATCTAACCGCATTGATCTTCATGTTAGTGGAGTGTTTGAGAAATCTTTTACTTCAAAATATAAAGATTGGGAATTTTTTTACTCAATTGAATGTGAAAGTATTGCTCAGGCTCGTCGAATTGAAATTCATTTAAAAAAGATGAAAAGTAAAAAGTACTTGAAGAATTTAAAATTGTATCCTGAAATTACAGAAGGTCTTCTCGAAAAATACAGGTAGTCCCTGGTTCGCCCCGAAAGCTTTCGGGGCCAGGAGGTACCACGAAAGAGGGGAAGATTCATAAAATCTTCTCCTCTTTTTGCATATTCGTTTGTGTATTTTCTCCTCACTTTCTGATACTTATTCTGTTCGTCTTTGAACAATTTTTAAATTACAAACGTTTTCGATCTAAAATAAAGACTTTCAACTGTCTAAGTGCTTTTTTTATTAGAATTAATAAGATATTTTTGCATGACTAAGATCAAGTAAAACAGAATTTAAGATATAAAATACTTTAAAATGGCAGATAGCAAAAAAGCTTTATTGATGATCCTTGACGGATGGGGGATCGGAGACAAATCGAATTCAGATGTGATTTCTTCAGTTGCAACTCCTTATATGGATGAATTATTGGAAAAATATCCAAATTCACAATTGCAAGCTGCAGGTAGATTTGTTGGATTACCAGAAGGACAGATGGGTAACTCAGAAGTAGGTCACTTGAATATTGGTGCAGGGCGTGTTGTTTATCAGGATTTGGTAAAGATCAATATGGCGGTTGAGCAGGATACTTTAAAAGATAACGAGCAAGTTGTTAAGGCATTTACTCACGCTAAAGAAAATGGAAAGAAAGTTCACCTAATCGGTTTGATTGGTGATGGTGGAGTGCACTCTTTAAGTAAGCACGCCTTGGCTCTTTGTGATGCTGCTAAAGCATTCGGAGTGGAAGATGTATTCGTACATGGTTTAACAGATGGACGTGATACTGATCCAAAATCAGGATTAGAATTCGTTAAGACTTTCGTAAATGATATTGCAAACAAAGGAACTGCAAAATTTGCTTCTTTAATTGGTCGTTATTTTGGTATGGATCGCGATAACAACTGGGATCGTGTGAAGTTGGCTTACGATCTTTACACCAAAGGTGAAGGTAAAGCTACTACGGATGTTGTTGCTGCTATCGAAGAATCATATGCAGAAGGTGTAACCGATGAATTTATCAAACCTGTTGTGGTGGTTGATGAAGCTGGAGCTCCTTTGGCAAAAATCGAAGAAGGTGATGTAGTGATTTGTTTCAACTTCCGTACCGACCGTTTGCGTCAAATGACTACTGTTTTCTCTCAAGAAGACAAAAAGGAATTTGGTATGCACACAATGAATGTGGAATGGTATACAATGACTTGCTACAATGCTAACTTTAAAGGTGTGAATGTTATCTACGATAAAGAGAACGTTCAGAATACAATGGGTGAAGTTGTAGCAGCTGCTGGTAAAAAGCAAATCCGAATTGCAGAAACTGAAAAATATGCTCACGTAACTTTCTTCTTTTCAGGTGGTCGCGAGGATGAATTTGAAGGTGAAAGTCGCTTGTTGGTTGCATCTCCAAAAGTAGCAACTTACGATCTTCAACCAGAAATGTCAGCTCCTGAAGTTGCAGATAAAATTACTGCTGAGTTGAATGCTCAATCGGCTGATTTTGTTTGTTTGAACTTTGCTAATGGCGATATGGTTGGACACACAGGAGTGTATGAAGCAATTTCGAAAGCTGTTCAGGCTGTTGACAACTGTGTAGAGCAAGTTGTTGAAGCTGCTAAAGCAAATGGATATGATGTGATTATTATTGCAGACCATGGTAATGCTGATTTTGCGGTAAATGCTGATGGTTCTCCAAACACTGCTCACTCTTTGAATCCGGTTCCATGTGTTTGGGTTACTGAAAATCCAAAACAAATTGAAGATGGTATTCTTGCGGATGTTGCTCCAACTTTGTTGGATATCATGGGAATTGAGAAGCCTGAAGAGATGACGGGAAAATCATTGATAAAATAAAAGATTGTAACCGTATATAAAACATTCCGTACTATCTTTGCACGATAGTACGGATTTTTTTATTCGTATAACTGATACAATTTAAATAGGGAAATAGTGTTACAGATAGGAAAAGCCATAGTTAGTCTTGATGTGATCGAGAAGAAATTCATTTGCGATTTTGGTAAATGTAAAGGTGTGTGTTGTATCGAAGGAGATTCAGGTGCACCTTTGGATGAGGAAGAGAAAGCTATTTTGGAAGAAATCTATCCTGATATAAAAGAATATCTTACTGAAAAAGGAATAGAAGAGATTGAGAAACAAGGAACTTCGGTAATTGATTCGGATAACGATTTGGTCACTCCTATCATTAATGATAAAGAGTGTGTTTATACGGTTTTTGAAAATGGATCGGCTTTGTGTGGTATAGAAAAGGCATATCTTGATGGGAAAATCTCTTATCACAAGCCAATTTCATGTTCTTTATATCCAATTCGAATAGATAAATATGCCGAATTTGATGCTGTAAATTATAACAAGTGGGATATTTGTAAACCAGCAAGAGAACTTGGTTTTAAAAATGGAACACCTGTATATAAATTTCTAAAAGAACCATTAATTCGTAAATATGGTGAAGACTGGTATAACGAATTGGAATATGCAGCTGAGAATATTGACGAAATCATGAAAATGAGATAATAGAGTTTTTACGATAATGTTTTAAAGAAACAGTGACCATTTTGGTTGCTGTTTTTTTGTAAGGAGAAGTAAATTTAAATATTCAGTAAAAACCAATTCGAAGACTTTAATTAATTTGTGTTTAGCATAAATCAGATGCCTAAATGATAAATTTTTTAAAAAATAGTTTAATCGATATAAAAGATAATTAGGATATATATGAAAACTAATAAGAGTTGGAAGTTTTCATGAGAAATCTTGAGGCTAAAATCTTAATAGTTTGAATCATGATCCAAGAAGACAGTTGGTTTATTTTGCCATAAATCTTGCAAGAACATATTTGTATTCTCGTGATCTATTGTATATTTACCTTCCGTAAATATTTAAATCCAATAAACACTTTAATATGGATAATCTTAAAACATATATCGAAGAGAATAAGGAAAGGTTCCTGGATGAACTTTTTGAATTAATTAGAATTCCTTCAATCAGTTCAAAGCCTGAGCATAAAGATGATATGTATCGTTGTGCTGAGCTATGGAAAAAAATGTTGATTGATGGTGGTGCTGATAAGGCAGTAGTAATGGAGACAGAGGGTAATCCTGTAGTATTTGGAGAGAAAATTCTTGATCCTTCTTTGCCAACAGTTTTGGTGTATGCTCACTACGACGTACAGCCAGCTGAACCTTTGGAGTTATGGACTACGCCTCCGTTTGAGCCGGAAATTCGTGACGGAAAGATTTTTGCACGTGGTGCTGATGATGATAAAGGACAAGGCTTTATGCATACCAAAGCCTTCGAATATTTGGTAAAAACCAACCAGTTAGAGTGTAATGTTAAATTCTTGATTGAAGGTGAAGAGGAAGTAGGCTCTCCTAGCTTGCCAAAATTCTGCGAAGACAATAAAGAAATGTTGAAATCGGATGTGATTTTGGTTTCAGATACAGGAATGATTGCTCCTGATGTTCCAACAATTACAACAGGTTTACGTGGACTTTGCTACTGGGAAGTTGAAGTAACTGGTCCAAATCGCGATTTGCACTCAGGATTGTTCGGTGGTGCTGTAGCTAATCCAATTAACGTATTGGCTAAAATGATTACTCAAATGGTGGACGAGAATGGTCATATTACTGTTCCTGGATTCTATGATGATGTAATTGAAGTGTCAGACGAAGAGCGTGCTTTGATGGCTAAGGCTCCTTATAGTGAAGAAGAGTACAAAAAAGCATTGGATGTTGAAGAATTGGCTGGTGAAAAAGGATTCTCAACTAACGAGAGAACAGGTATTCGTCCATCATTCGATGTTTGCGGAATTTGGGGTGGTTATCAAGGAGATGGTGCTAAAACTGTATTGCCATCTAAAGCTTATGCTAAGATTTCTTCTCGTTTGGTTCCAGATCAGAATCATGAAAAAATTGCCGAACTATTCTGCAAGCATTTCGAATCTATCGCACCTAAGAGTGTGAAAGTTAAAGTTGAACATTTACATGGAGGTCAGGCTTATGGTTGCCCAATTGACTTAACTGCCTACAAAGCTGCAGAAAAAGCATTGGAAACTGTTTATGGTAAGCGACCGGTTCCTGTTCGTTCTGGAGGATCAATTCCAATTATTTCTGATTTCGAAAAAATCTTAGGAGTTAAATCGGTATTGATGGGATTCGGATTGGAAAGTAATGCAATTCACTCACCAAACGAAAATTATCCATTGGAGCAATTCTTTAATGGTATTAATTCAATTCCGTACTTTTACAAGAACTACGCTGAAATGATGAAAAAATAGTTCGTTAAATAACTATAAATTAAGGGTATTTCTAATTGAAATACCCTTTTTTATTGGAAAAAACATTTTGGTATGATAACTTTGCATTCTGCTATAAAGTTTGTGACTTTCATCAAAATATTTAGAATATAATTATTATATTCCCTATGTAAATAAATTGAATGATTCGATATGTATTGATAATATTGGATTTAGTCATATTTATAGCTAAATTAGTAGTAAGATCTTTTGTGTGATTTGATTCTCAATTTATCCTAAATTAAACAGGAAGATAGGCCGGGATTATCAGAGATCATACAAGTTGTAGTAAATTTTAATACATGGACGAAATATTTGGAAAAATTGGTACTGCTCAAACTCTCAGCCAAAAAATTGAGCGTAGAATTGAAGAGGCAATTCGACAAAAAAAATTACTCGTAGGGACCAAATTGCCATCAGAGCGTGAGCTTTGCGAAATGTTTGCTGTAAGTAGAACAGCTTTACGTGAGGCATTGCGTAGATTAAGTGCAAGAGGATTAATTCAAATCAAAAAAGGTAGTGGAATGTTCGTTAGTGAACTGAAGGTTGAAGATGCAATCGAATCTTTGAATCTTTATTACGACCTAAGTTTCGATAGTGATTTGATTTCTCAGATTATAGAAGTACGTCGTGTATTTGAACCAGAGATAGCAAGAATAGCTGCATCAAATAGAACAGATGAAGACCTAATTGCTTTGAATAAGAATATTACGGATCTTGCAGATTGTGATCCTGATAATACGCAGTTGGAAGCCGATATAATTAATAAATTTCACTTGAATGTAGCCAAGGCAACAGGTAATAAAGTGATGATTATTTCGATGGAACCTATCTATTCATTACTGCCAAGAATGCGTAATCTGATTTATGCCAATGTTGACGGTGAAAAGGATTTTACTATAAAAGCACATCGTGCAATTTTTGAAGCCATTCGTGATAAGAATGGTGAGCAAGCTTATCAGGAAATGGCTGGACAAATTGATCGTACCTTAGAAATATATACTCAATATTTGAAGTAACTCTAGAAGTTTGGGTAAATGAAAAAGCGGAGCTTGAAAATAATTTTTCAGACTCCGCTTTTTCGTATTTATATGTGTGGTACTTATTTAAGATTTCTTATAAGCTTCAATTGCTTTTTTTACAGAACCATGTTCAAGCAATAAACTTTTAGAAGTTTCTTTATCGAGTTTTAGTTCCTCCATAATCATTAAGGTTCCTCTTTCAACTAATTTTTTATTGGTTAGTTGCATGTTTACCATTTTGTTGCCTTTTACTCTTCCCAATTTAATCATTAAGCTGGTTGTAATCATGTTCAAGATCATTTTTTGAGCAGTTCCTGCTTTCAGTCTTGTACTTCCTGTTACGAATTCAGGACCTACAACAGCTTCAATTACAATTTCTGCCTCTTTTGAAACGGGTGCATCAGGATTACAAGTAATGCAAGCGGTAAGTAATCCATTTTCCCTGGCTTTCTTCACACCGCCAATAACATATGGAGTTGTTCCGGAGGCTGCAATTCCTAAAACAGAATCATTTTCATTGATATCATAGTCTTGAAGTTCTTGCCAAGCTTTTTCTGGATCATCTTCGGCAGACTCAACGGCGCTTCTTAGTGCTTTTTCTCCTCCGGCAATTAAACCAATCACAATATTTGCAGGTACACCAAATGTTGGAGGCAGTTCGGATGCATCAAGAACACCTAGCCTTCCGCTTGTTCCTGCTCCAAGATAAAACAACCGTCCGCCTGATTTAATTCTATCAATCAACAGGCTTACAAATTTTTCAATAGTAGGAATGGCTTTGTTAACAGCTATGTGAATTTGTCCATCTTCCTGGTTAATTCCATACAATAATTCACTCACCGACATTTGCTCCAGGTTGGAAAAGTTTGAAGGTGCTTCTGTTATTTTGTTATCGGTTTTCTTATTTGGTGTGTTATTCATGATTCAAATTTTATTCTGCAATATGGAATTCAATCAAGCCTTCAAGTGGACTTTTGATGATTTTTCCAGTCTGTAAGTTTAATTTTTCAGCCACTTTATTTAATTCCTTTTTAAAATAGTATGCTATGCTACCAATAAAATGAATTGGAAGGCTAGAATGGTCATTGTATTGTTTGATGTTTCGTTCAAAGAACTTAGTAAACTCTTCCTGAAGTAGGTTTGATACATATGGATGCTCAATATTTTCCGAAAGGAAAACCGTAAACTGAGCCAAAAATCGACTTGGAGCTTCTTCTCTGTAAATCTTATTAATGATATAAGCATATTCCAGATCATGCTTTTTATAAAAAGCAGTAGCAATGTCTTCAGGGGCAACACCTTTTAATATGTCGGCAATAAGTCTTTTCCCCAGCACGGCTCCGCTTCCTTCATCTCCCAGAATGTATCCTAAAGGACGAACATTGTGAGTAATGTCCTTACCATCATATAAGCATGAATTTGATCCTGTTCCTATAATGCAGGCAATTCCTTTTTCTCTTCCGCATACCGATCTTGCTGCTGCAAGTACATCGCTATGAATTTCGCAAGAGGCAGAAGGAAATACTTCCAGCAATGCATCTTTCACCTTTTGTTTTGTTTCGTCAGTCGCACAACCAGCACCATAAAAAAAGATTTGCTCAACCAAATGAAAATTTTCAAGTGATTTGATATTATCAATAATCGAACTGATGTCCATGTGAAAAGGATTTATTCCTAAAGTCTGTTGTTGCTTTTGAATTTTGCCCTCCTTTAAAAGAACCCAGTCTGTTTTTGTTGATCCGCTTTCGGCAATTAAAATCATATCCGCTTTTTTGCTTTTATAACATGTATGATGAGTATGAAAGAAAAATGAAATTTCAATTTAATATACGATTTACAATTGTTTTCTGGAGGCTTTTCTTAAAATTAATCTCGTCAAAAGTCTTGTATTAAAAGGAACTTCATTTTCATGATACAAATATAGAAAAATAAATTCCATTCAAAAAGTATTATATAACATGTAATACCAATTTTGGATTTTTTGAAATTCTGTTCTATTTTTGATGCGAAAGTAATTTAAATCAGGAGTTAGCAATATGGAAAATCAAATACTACAATTTAGAGGAGAGCTGGATGAAGCTAAGTTGTATTACCAACCATCGGATGAGTTCGATAAAACGGTAAAAACAAGGTATGAGAAAATGCCTGCTGATATTTTTGCTACGGCCGAAAAGGGTGCAAAGTGGGTGGCTCATGAAATCGCAAACCTTATTAAAGAGAAGGCAGAGAATAATGATCCTTGTGTACTTGGATTAGCTACGGGAGCAACACCTTTAGGAGTGTATTTCGAATTGGTACGACTGCATAAAGAAGAGGGCTTGTCGTTTCAAAATGTAATTACATTTAATCTTGATGAATATTATCCAATGGATAATAAAAGCGCACAGAGCTATAATTATTACATGGATGATGTTCTTTTCAATCATATAGATATTCCTCGTGATCAAATCAATGTTCCAGATGGGGAAGTGAGCAAAGAAGGAATTTTTAATTACTGTTCTGGATACGAAGCAAAGATTGATTCTTTTGGTGGACTTGATATGCAAATATTAGGTATTGGTAGAACAGGGCATATTGGTTTTAACGAGCCGGGTTCTCAATTGGATTCGAAAACTCGTTTGATCATGCTTGATGCTTTAACCAGGCGTGATGCTGCAAAGGATTTTAACGGATTAAACAAGGTGCCTAAGGCTGCAATCACAATGGGAATTGGTACCATATTTAAAGCAAAGCGTGTAATTCTGATGGCTTGGGGAGAAGGTAAAGCACCTATCGTAAAAAAAGCATTAGAGGAAGGCCAGAGTGATTCTGTTCCTGCTAGTTATTTGCAACGCCATAATGATGTGCAGTTTGTGTTAGATGTGCCTGCAGCTAACGAACTAACAAGAGTGAAACAGCCATGGTTGGTAGGGAGTGTAGAGTGGGATCGTTACTGGATTCGTAAAGCTGTAGTTTGGCTTTGTAATAAATTGGAGAAACCAGTTCTGAAGTTGACCAATAGAGATTATAATGATAATGGATTGAGCGAACTTCTTGCCTGGTATGGATCGGCTTATGAAGTAAATATTAAAGTTTTTAACGATTTACAACATACAATTACTGGCTGGCCTGGTGGTAAGCCTAATGCTGATGACTCGAATCGCCCGGAAAGAGCTGAACCGGCTCAGAAAAAAGTCTTGGTGTTTAGTCCGCATCCTGATGATGATGTGATTTCGATGGGTGGAACCCTAAAGAGATTGGTGGATCAAAGTCATGAAGTACATGTTGCTTATCAAACATCGGGTAATATTGCGGTAGCTGATGATGAGGCGATTCGATATTTGTCGTTTGTGAAAAGTTTTGCGCAAACTCACGACACCAATGAAGGCAATTTGCCAAGCGTGATTGAAGATATTCGCAAATTCTTATTGGAGAACAAATCTCCGGGCGAGATGGATACTGTTGAAGTTCGCAGAATGAAATCTTTGATTCGCCGAGGTGAAGCAAAAGCTGCTTGTCGTTTTGTTGGTCTTCGTTCTAAAAATCTTCACTTCCTTGACATGCCTTTTTATGAAACGGGTAAAGTGAAGAAAAATCCGCTAAAAAAAGAAGATGTTCAAATTGTTGTGAATTTGCTGAGAAAGGTGAAGCCACAACAGATTTTTGCAGCTGGAGACTGGTCTGATCCACACGGAACTCACCGAGTTTGTTGGGAAGGAATTTACCAGGCACTTCAGATTGTAAAAGATGAAGAGTGGATGGAGAATTGCTATGTGTGGTTATATCGAGGAGCTTGGCAAGAGTGGGATTTGGATGAAATTCAAATGGCAGTGCCAATCAGCCCGGAAGAATTGCAACACAAGCGAAATGCAATTTTGCGTCATCAATCGCAAATGGAGAGTGCCCCATATATGGGTAACGATTCAAGATTGTTCTGGCAGAGATCGGAAGCCAGAAATCGAGCAACAGCGAATTTGTTTAATAAATTAGGCTTGGCAGAATATGAAGCAATCGAAGCTTTTGTCAGGTTTATTGTTTAGATTTATCATTACATTTTATTGGGCAGAATTTCTTCTGCCCAATTGTACATGAATCGATAGTATTGCACTGAATTTTAGGAGTATGAGTTCTATATTAAACAGACATGTAAAGTCGAATTTACTTTTACTATTTGCTTTTTTACTGATTGGTTTTTCGGTTCAGGCGGCTGAGAAACCCTATCGCTTGAATAAGAAAGCTGAGAAGGCTGCTTTAGAATTTTTAAAACAGGCTTCGAATGAGTTTGTGTATCGTTTTAAACTGGACAGTTTGAACGTGAATTCCAGTAAAAAAGAAATTACAGTATATGTGAATTCTACTTTTTCCTATATTCCTTTCAGACCCAATATGGTAAAGCAATATCGAGCTGAATTAAAAGAGATTCTTGGTCGTAAGTTCAGGAAATACGATGTTCGTATCGAAAGTATGGGAATGGAAATTGAGGAATTGATCCCTAATTACTACAGAGATGAATCATCTCCTTTGACAAAAGATCGTTTGTCTGTCGAAAACATTAATACGAAGCCTTTGGTTAGAAAACTTGGTAATGATATCTATTCAAATGGATTAGAGAATAAACATATTGCCTTATGGCATTCGCATGGATGGTATTACGAAAACACTTTAGATCGTTGGGAGTGGCAAAGAGCCAGAGTATATACTACCGTTGAAGATATGTGGACCATGGAATTTGTAGTTCCTTACATAGCGCCTATGTTGGAAAATGCAGGTGCAAACGTTTTATTTCCAAGAGAGCGTGATGTTCAAACCAATGAAGTAATTGTGGATGCTGACTGGTGTTCAATTCTGTCGGATTATAAAGCATCCGGAGAGTGGGAAACCAATTCTCAACCTGGTTTTAACAACAAGTATCCGTTTTATGTTGAGGGTGAAAATCCATTCGAAATGGGAAGTAGTATGCAGACAGAGGCCGTTTCATCTGAGACTGCAAGAGTGGAATATACACCGTATATTCCTGAAAAAGGTGAATATGCTGTTTACGTATCCTATTCGGTTGATGATGATAATGTGAGTGATGCTCATTATTCAGTTTATCATGCCGGAGGCAAAACAGATTTTCTTGTAAATCAGAGTATGGGCGGAAAAACCTGGATTTACCTGGGAACTTTCTTGTTTGATCAGGGTAAAAATCCGGAAAACGGTAAAGTAGTACTTACGAATGAAAGTAAGGAAGAAGGAAATTGGGTTTCTGCTGATGCTGTTCGTTTTGGTGGAGGAATGGGAAATATTGCCAGGGGCAAAGTAGATGAATTGTATGAATTGGTTCAGGAAAGAAATGAACTTGTTTTTGCAATGGATTCTTCCAGGTGGCAAAGATATACCAGTAATCGTCCGAGATACCACGAAGCTGCCCGTTACTACTTGCAATATGCTGGTATGCCAGATTCAATTGTTTATAGTATCAACAAGAATTACAAAGCAGATTATAGCAACAGAGGAAAGGATGCAGCAAAGTTTCAAAAGCGAGAAAGTGGTAAGACTGATTACAAGGATGATTATATGAGTCGTGGTGAATGGGTAGACTATTTAATTGGTGCACCTAATGGACCAACGAAACATGTAAATGCAAAAGGACTTGGAATTCCTGTTGATATGGCTCTGGGTTTTCATACCGACGCTGGCTTTACACCGAATGATTCCATTATTGGAACTTTAGCAATTTATAATACTACCCGTGATAATACAGATCAATTTGTAAATGGACAGTCGAAATGGGCGAGTAGAGATTTAACAGATATTGTGCAAACACAGGTGGTAGAAGATATCAGAAAACTGTTCGAGCCAAAATGGACAAGAAGAGGAATGTGGAACAAGCAATATTCGGAAGCTTACCGACCTAAAGTGCCAACCATGTTGTCGGAAATGCTTTCGCATCACAATTTTGCTGATATGTACCAAGGTATGGATCCTAAATTTAAATTTCACATTAGTCGTGCCTATTATAAGGGAGTGTTGAGATTTTTGACTTCGCAGGAAGGGAAAGAGTATGTGGTACAACCATTGCCTATCGATCATTTTAGAATTGATGAAAATGAAAATGGAATCAGACTGAGCTGGAAAGCTGTTGTCGATCCTTTGGAAAAAAGTGCAGTGGCAAAGAAATATAAAGTTTACACCCGATTGAATGATGGTGGATTTGACAATGGTGTGTTGGTTAAAAAAGAGGAATTACAGCTTAAAAATTTAAGTTCTGAAAATATTTACAGTTTTAAGATTACAGCTTTAAACGAAGGAGGTGAAAGTTTTCCATCCGAGATTTTGTCTTATCATAAATCAGAAAATGGTGAAAAGCCTGTTTTGATTGTAAATGGTTTCGACAGAATTGCTTCTCCACATGGATTTGACGATGGTAAGTTTGCCGGTTTTAACAGTGCTGTTGATGAGGGAGTAGCATACCGTAGAAACATTGCCTATGTAGGTGATCAGTACGATTTTGATAGAAAATCACCATGGTTGGATGATGATGCTTCGGGTCATGGTTCAAGTTATGCTGACCAGGAAGAAAAGATCATTGCCGGGAATAGTTTTGATTATCCTTATGTGCATGGCGAAGCGATTAAAGCTGCCGGATATGGTTTTGTATCGATGAGTGATGAATCTTTTGAAGGTGGAAAATGGGAAGCTTCTGATTACAAAGCACTGGATTTGATTTTTGGTGAAGAGAAAACCACCAAAAGATTATACGGGAAAGAGAATAAGGATTTTACGATTTACACTCCGGAAATGGTGAAGGCAGTCAGAAAATACATTCAATCAAAAGATGCAAAACTGATTCTTTCGGGAGCATATCTGGGAACGGATGTTGTAGAATGTGGAGATACATTGATAGAAGATTTTACAGAAAAGGAACTTCACTTCTTATTCAGAACCAATTATGCAAGTAAATCTGGTGCCATATCTCATCCCAATGAAGTAAAAGCAGATTTCACTGGAAATTATCAATTCGAAACAGGATTGAATGAACAGATATACAAAGTAGAAGCTCCGGATGCTATCGAGCCTGTAGGTAAGAATGCAAAGGTGTTTCTACGATACACTAACAATACCAAAAATGCTGGTGTTATTTACGATGGAGATTACCAGTCAATCATTTTGGGTTTCCCTTTTGAAACACTTAAAACAAAAGATGATCGAAATGAAATGATGAAGAAGATTTTTCGATTTTTTAATAAGTAAAGTTCGATTTGAGCAATATGATATAAGACTCTGAAAAAATTGCAAGTAAGGTTTCATCTCAAAAAAAGCTTTAAGAAATTAGCCTTTAGCTGTTAGCTTTCAAATCATAGATTTGAGTTTTTAAATGCCAATAGCTAACTGCTAAGAGCCAATAGCTTGAATCTTAAGGTTTGTAGGATGCAAAATGTCTATTGCTTAATGTGTTAACTAATGTAGATAAGAATAATAACAAAAGCCTAATTATAAAAGAATGAGTGCAAAAATTACATGTTTTCTGCCTTTTGGAACAAAAGAAGAAACAACAATTACGGTAAGTGAGTTAAGAAAATCAGAATTGGTATCTAACATCTTTATTGTTGGAAACAATGCTGAAGAAATTAAAGGTGCAGAAGTTTTGAATTGTGAAGCATTGACGAATGGAAAAACCATTCAGCTAATTGCAGAGAAATCAGATTCAGAATATGTTTTACTTTACACTAAAACCAGTGCTTTGACTTTGGGACAATTGGCAGTAGAGCGTTTCTATCAAGTAGCAACTGATACCAATAGCGGTTTGGTGTATTCAAACCATCGTGCCATTAAAGAAGGTAAAGTAGAAAATCTACCGGTTATCGATTACCAGGAAGGTAGCTTGAGAGATGATTTTAACTTTGGTTCAGTTCTTTTTTATGATGCCAAAATGTTTAAGTATGCAGTAGAAGATGTGGATGCTAAATATGAACATGCAGGTTTGTATGCATTGCGTTTGGCGGTAGCGGCTCGTTCCGAATTCATGAGAATTCCTGAAGTATTGTATACAGAGGAAGAAATGGATACCAGAAAATCAGGAGAAAAGATTTTCGACTATGTTGATCCTAAAAACCGTGCTGTACAAATAGAGATGGAAGAAGCATGTACTGTGCATTTGAAGAGAATTGGTGCTTATTTAGAGCCTAAATTTAAGGATGTAGCTTTTGATGAAGGAGACTTTAAAGTTGAAGCTTCTGTTGTAATTCCGGTTCGCGATCGTGTAAAAACAATTGAAGATGCAATCAAATCAGTTCTTTCTCAAAAGGCAAATGTAGATTTCAACTTGATTATCGTTGATAATTACTCAACAGACGGAACTACCGAAATCATTGCAAAATATGCAGAGCAAGATGAGAGATTGATTCATGTTATTCCGGAGAGAAAAGACCTGGGAATTGGAGGATGTTGGAACGAGGCAGTAAATCATGAAGCTTGTGGTAAGTTTGCCATTCAGTTAGATAGTGATGATTTGTATGCTGATGAAACAACAGTACAGCAAGTGGTAGATGCATTCTACAGAGAAAACTGTGCAATGGTTGTTGGAACTTACCAAATGGTGAACTTCAAATTGGAAGAAATTCCTCCGGGAATTATTGATCACAGAGAATGGACTCCAGAGAATGGTAGAAACAATGCGCTCCGTATTAACGGTTTGGGTGCACCTCGTGCTTTCTACACTCCGGTTCTTCGTAAAAACCCAATTCCAAATGTGAACTATGGAGAAGATTATGCACTTGGTTTGGCGATCTCTCGTAACCATCAAATTGGTAGAATTTATAATCCGATTTACCTGTGTCGTCGTTGGGAAGATAATTCAGATGCATCATTGGATATCGAGAAAATGAACGCACACAATACCTACAAAGATAGAGTTCGTACCATTGAGCTAAAAGCAAGAAAATTATTGGCGAAATAAAAAAATATAAGCTTGGCTGGGAGCCGGGGGAGCATTCTCCTGGTTCCTTATAAACAGATTGAATTTTGGAATATTTATCCGCAAAAGTTAGACTTATGAAACTATTGAGTTTGCAATTGTTAATCCTTTTGTTTGCCCTTGTGGCCTGCAAGGGGAGAGTTGTTCAGCAAAATGAAGACAGTAAAGTAGTTCAGTTTACAGATACTCTTGATCAGTCAATTTTTAATTCGATCAAGGATTTGGCGAGGGAAAATTCTTTTTCTCAGCTCGAAAATGCCGATCGAATTCTGGAAGTAGGAAAATTATTTTTGCAAACTCCTTATGTTGGGGGAACTCTTGAAGCTGAAGGGGGTGAGAAGTTGGTGGTGAATTTAAGAGAACTGGATTGTACAACTTATCTTGAGAATGTAGTTGTGCTTTCTTCAATTTTGAAGCAAAATAAATTTTCTGAAAATGATTTTCTGAAAAAGCTGGAAGAACTGCGTTATCGAAAAGGAGAAATTAAGGATTACACCTCTCGATTACACTACTTTTCTGATTGGATTTATGAGAATGAACAGAAAGGGATTGTGAAGAATGTTACTTCAGAAATTGGTGGAATAGAATACAAGAAAGAAATCAATTTTATGAGCAAGCATGTTGATTCGTATTCCGCACTAAAAGCAGACTCTTCATTGATTGTATCGATTCAGGATACTGAAAATGCAATCAATGGGCGTGATCTGTTCTATATCCCAGAGGATAATGTTCAGAATGTGGAGGATAAGATTCATAATGGAGATTTAATTGCCATAACTACAAAAATTAAAGGCTTGGATATTTCGCATGTTGGTATTGCGATTCATGTAAATGATAGATTGCACTTGATGCATGCATCAAGTTTGGCAAAAGAAGTTGTGATCTCAGAGATTCCATTAGCCGATATGTTAAAGGAAAGCAAATTGCAATCGGGAATAATGGTTGCCAGGGTAGTAGATTAGTACTTAGAGTGCCTAAAGTACTTGAAGTATTTAAAGTTAAAAGTAATAAATAGTTATTGAGTTTTTTTGCCTGAAGGGCAATGAGAATTTAGTCCAGGGCAAGTGAGTGATAGCGAATGCCGCCCTGGGGATAAGGGCCAATATTTGAATCGTCGCAACCGTTCAGTTTAATAGAAGTGGAAAAGTTGAATGCGACGAAATGATCAGTATTTTAATTGTAGTAAGATTATAAGAGAATGAATATAGCCAGTATAGATAGAATTGAGGATCTATTGAAAGAGAAATCTTCAGTTGAAATCCTAAGTGATTTTTTAAATCAACAAGTTAGAGATTGGCCACTTGCCAATGGGAATTTTAAAGGATTGGAAAAAGTGGAGGAAAAAGAATTTGGTTTTGATGGATTTAAAATGAAAGTTCAATTTAATCCGGAAAGAATTCGGTCTTCTGCTGCAAAAGTTGACAAGAAAAGCATTGAAAATCGTGCTTGTTTCTTGTGTTTGGATAAATTACCAGCAGAACAGGGAGGAATTGCTCAAGGCAAGGAGTATGTTATTTTGGTGAATCCATTTCCAATTATTCCTCAGCATTTTACCATTCCCAAAGTGGATCATGTAGATCAATCCTTCATGGATAATTTGGAAGGAATGTTGTATTTGGTGAAGGATATGCAAGGGTATACGCTTTTCTACAATGGGCCTAAATGTGGAGCTTCGGCACCAGACCACATGCATTTTCAGGGAGGAAACAAAGGCTTTATGCCAGTTGAGGAAGAGTATTTTGCATTAAAAGACAGTGCTGATTTGCTTGTGAAATCAGATGATATTGAAGTTCGAGCATTCAATCATTACTTAAGAAAAATGATTAGTGTTGAAACTGCTAATGCTGAAGAATTGATAACTGTTGTAAGTAAATTTTACAACGCATTTGCAGCAATGCAAGCAGAAGAAAAAGAGCCAATGTTGAATGTAATTTGTTCTTATGTTGATGGAAAATACATGATGCATTTGTTCCCAAGAAAGTTGCATCGTCCAACTCAATATTTTGCAGAAGGAGATGATCAGATACTAATTAGTCCTGCATCTGTTGATTTTGGTGGTGTATTTATTACACCAAGAAGAGAGGACTTCGAGAAAATAACGGCTGAGGATATAGAAGACATTTTCAAACAAGTTTGTGTTGATGAGGATGTTTTCTCATTGCTTTGCGAAAAAATAAAAGCTTAGTTAGAGTTAATGATCTGAGGGTCTCACTCTAAGTGAGGCTCTCAGTAAAAACATATTGGCACCCTTATTTTAAAGCGAGAGTATCAAATTTTAAAACAACAACCTTGCCCCAAAATTCCTAACCTTTTGTGAAAGGATAAAGAAACTATGAATTACACCATTCGCCAATATCAGGATTCCGATTTTGAACAGGTATTACCATTGTGCCAGGAAAGCTATCATCTGGATGTGATTAGTGAAGATTTATTAAGAGAAAAAATCTACGAGGATCCGTTTTATGAGCAAGAATTAGTTTGGATTGCATGCGATCAGGAGAAGATTGTTGGATTCCTGATGGGAACCTGTCGTATGGATATTCGAGGGGTGAACTATGGCTATGTAAAAATGATGGCAGTTGATCAAGCATACAGGCGAAGTCGAATTGCAAGATCGATGTATGAGTTGTTGGAAACAGAACTGAAACAAAGAAAAGTAGATGTAATGCGTTTGGGCGATGTGCCAATGAATTATTTCATGCCGGGAATCGATCCAAAATATACGCCAGCTCTTTGTTTCGCCATCCGAATGGGATTCGATAGATTCATGGATACCTCAAATCTTTTGGTAGATCTGGATAATAGAGATTGGAATGATCCCAAAAAAATAGAAGCTTTAAAGGCAGATAAAATTGAAGTTTGTCGAGCTACTCCAGAAGACAAACAAGAGTTAATGGATTTTGTTGAAGAAGAGTGGAAGTTGTGGCAATATGAGTTGGAAATGGCGTACAAAACTGAGCCAATCGGGATTCATATTGCAAAATTGGATGGTAAGATTCGTGCATTTTCAGCGCATTCTGCAAATAACAAAGGCTTGCCTTGGTTTGGTCCAATGGGGACACATCCCGATTTAAGAGGAAAAGGGATGGGAAGGGTGTTATTGTACCATTGTTTGGAAGATTTGAAAAACTTAGGGTATCAAACAGCAATCATCCCTTGGGTTGGGCCAATCGATTTCTATTCGCATCATACTGGTGCTGTTGTAGAGAGAATATTTTGGAGATACGAGAAAAAATTGAACTAAAAATAAAGATACCTCAAAAGCCCCTCTTCTCGAGGAGATGGATTTAGGGGGAGGTTATAAAAAACATATTGGTACCCTCACTTAGAGAGAGCACCAAGTTTAATAGCTAAACATTATGGAACCACAATTACGAGTTGGAATCATGTACGAAAAAGAGATTTCGTTTCAGTTGAACGGAACTTACGTACTGCAACAAAATGGGAAAGAATATACAGGAGAACAGCAAGCAAAATACATGGATGGCAAAATCTCTTTTGATGGAATTATTGATGAGGAGTTGATTTTCGATCCTAAAGAGTATGAAACAGGGAATTTTGACCTGTTTGGAGTTACCATTGGAATTAAATTTCACTGGGAGCGTAAAGAAGACCAGAGATTTAAAGGAAGTCTTCATTTTATTTGTGAAGATGAGAAGTTAACTGCAATCAATGTTTTATCGCTTGAAGACTATTTGGTAAGTGTGATTTCTTCAGAAATGAGTGCGACCAGTAGTTTTGAGTTGTTAAAGGCGCATGCGGTTATTTCTCGTTCATGGCTAATGGCCCAGGTTATAAAGGGTGAAGAGTTGCAGAAATCAAATACCCAATATCAGAGTATTGTAGAAACAGAAGATTCATTCATTCGTTGGTATGACAGAGAAGATCATGTAAATTTTGATGTTTGTGCTGATGATCATTGTCAGCGTTACCAAGGAATGACAAAGCAATCTACTCCATTGGTGGTGGATGCCATTAATGAAACACGCGGTATTGTATTGACCAGTGAAGGGAAAATTTGTGATGCTCGATTCTCAAAATGTTGTGGTGGTGTAGCAGAAACCTTTGAGAATGTTTGGGAGCCTGAAAACCATAAATATTTGCAAGCTGTAATCGATAATCCTCAAGCTCCAAAGGGATATGATATGGATTTGACCAAGGAGGAAGCTGCAGACAAATTTATTCGTACTTCACCAGAAGCATTCTGTAATACTACTGATAAGGAAATTTTATCTCAGGTATTGAACGATTACGATCAGGAAACCATGGATTTTTATCGCTGGAAAGTTGAATATACCCAAGAGGAAATTGCGGAACTGATTGAAAGAAAAACAGGAAAAGAATTTGGTCAGATTTTGGATTTGATTCCAGGCGAACGTGGAGAATCAGGTAGATTAATCAGCCTGAAAATTGTTGGTGGCAAGCGTACATTAACTATCGGGAAAGAATTGGAAATCCGCAAAGTGCTTTCTGAATCGCACCTTTACAGTTCAGAATTTGTGGTAGACAAGCTAGATGTGGTTAATGGAGTACCTTCGAAATTTGTACTGATTGGCGCAGGCTGGGGACATGGAGTAGGACTTTGTCAGATTGGTGCTGCAGTAATGGGTGCAAAAGGATATAAGCACGATGAAATTTTGCTTCACTATTTTAGAGGAGCTGAATTAGAGAAAAGATATTAAGAATATGATATGCCTCAAAAGTCCCTCGCCTTTAAGAGGGATTTAGGATGAGGTAAAAGAAACATATTGGTGCCTTACATCAGGTGAGAGCATCAAAACTTAAATTAATTAAAGATGTCAAAATCAAAAACTCGCTCGCCCTGGGCATGGATTCCATCCTTGTATTTTGCAGAGGGAATTCCATATGTGGTAGTGATGACAGTAGCTGTAATCATGTACAAACGATTGGGAATTTCGAATACCGATATTGCTTTGTACACATCATGGTTGTATTTGCCATGGGTAATTAAACCATTTTGGAGTCCATTGGTTGATATTCTGAAAAGCAAGCGTTGGTGGATTGTGACCATGCAATTGTTTATTGGAGCAGGCCTGGCTGGAGTAGCCTTTACCGTTCCAACATCATTGTTTTTTCAATCTACACTGGCATTTTTCTGGTTGTTGGCATTTAGTTCAGCAACTCACGATATTGCTGCTGATGGTTTTTATATGTATGGAATAGACGATAGTCAACAGGCTTATTTTATTGGAATACGAAGTACTTTTTATCGATTGGCTATGATTGTTGGACAAGGTGCATTGGTATACCTTGCCGGGATTTTTGAAACAACAGATTTGTTTGGAAAGGGAGAAGATATCCCAATGGCCTGGTCGATGATTTTTGTGATTTTGGCAGTCTTGTTTTTCTTATTTACTTTCTATCACAAATTCGCATTACCATATCCAAAGGAAGATGAAGATAAAGACGTGAAAAGTTTTTCTGATGTGATGCAAGAGTTTGGGGAAACGATAGTTGGTTTCTTTGTGAAAAAAGACATTTGGGTGATTTTGGGAGTATTGTTAACCTATAGATTGGGTGAATCACAATTGGTAAAAATGGCTTCACCTTTCTTACTAGATGGAAGAGAAGTAGGAGGTTTAGGTTTATCAACCAGTGATGTGGGGATTGTATATGGAACCATTGGAGTTTTATTCTTAACCATAGGAGGAATTCTTGGGGGATATGCAGCTTCAAGAAAAGGCTTGAAATATTGGTTGTGGCCAATGGTAATTGCTATTAATCTTCCAAATTTAGTATATGTGTACCTGTCTTATGCATTGCCTGAATCATTTGTTTTGGTTTGTGCATCGGTTGCGGTTGAGCAATTTGGTTATGGGTTTGGTTTCACGGCTTACATGTTGTACCAAATTTATGTATCTGAAGGAAAACACAAAACTGCTCACTTTGCATTTTGCACGGCATTTATGGCCTTGGGAATGATGGTGCCAGGTATGATTTCTGGATGGATTCAGGAAATGATAGGATATCAGCATTTCTTTATCTGGGTAATCCTTTGTACCATTCCAAGTTTTATAATGGTTAAACTCATTAAGATTGACCCTAAATATGGGATAAAAAAGAAGTAATTACTTGCAAAAATAGTTTGTGTAAATATGAATTGCCATGGGGTTTAATTCATGGCATACAATAGCAATCATGAAAATAGCATTTCTAGGAGATAGTTTAACATACGCAGGAAGATGGGAAGATTTCTTTTCCAATCATGAAGTCTACAATCATGGTGTTCCGGGAGAAAAATCGAATGAAATATTGATGCGACTGCCCGCAGTGTTGGATCAAAAAAACGATCTGATTTTTTTAATGATGGGCGTTAACGATTTGGGAGATGGTATCGAATCAAGTGCAATTATTGAGAACTTTTCGAAGCTGATCCTAAAAGTAAAGAATGAAACCAGTAGCAAGTTGGTTATACAGTCTTTATTGCCGGTTAATTTTGAAATGTTTCCAAGTAATGTGTTTGATTCTGTAAAAATCAGAGATGTTAACAAGTTGTTGAAAAGTCTGTGCGAAGAAGAAAATATCACTTTTGTGGATTTATATCCTTCTTTTTCTACTTATTCCAATGAGTTGATGAGAGAATACACTTACGACGGACTTCATTTGAATGATGCAGGATATCAGGTTTGGAAAAACTGCTTGCAATCTGAAGATTTGATATAATTTATAAACAAATCGGTATAATTTAATATCATGGGAAAATCGCAAAGATTAATGGCTTTGGATGCCTTTCGGGGATTAACCATTGCTGCAATGATTACGGTAAACACTCCAGGTAGTTGGAGTCATGTGTATGCACCACTCTTGCACTCTAAGTGGCATGGTTGCACACCAACAGATTTGGTATTTCCTTTTTTCCTGTTTGCAGTGGGGGTGGCAATGTTCTTTGCATTCGGAAAATTTAATCATGAACTAAATGCCAATGCAGGGAAAAAAATTCTGAAAAGAACAGTAATCATTTTTGGAATCGGATTGTTACTAAATGCATTCCCTTTTTATCATTTAAAGTTAGAGAATCTTAGAATAATGGGAGTTCTGCAACGTATTGCACTTGCCTATGGCTTGGGTAGTTTGTTGTGTCTTGCTCTAAGTAAAACCAGGTTGTTGATTGTTTCAGGCGCATTGCTTTTTGCCTATTGGGGATTGGTTTATTTCCTTGGTGGTGATCAGCCTTATAGTCTGGAAGGAAATTCAACAATTGCTTTCGATACTGCAATTTTAGGCGAAAGTCATTTGTATAAAGGATTTGGAATGCCTTTCGATCCGGAAGGACTGTTTAGTACACTGCCTGCAATTGTAACCGTTTTGTTAGGATACCTTACCGGTAGTTTAATTTCTTCTTCGGATAGAAAAATGATTGTTCCTGGATTACTAATCTTTGGTGTGTTGGGAGTGATTGCAGGTTTGATTTGGAATATTGGATTTCCTATTAATAAACCGATTTGGTCAAGTTCCTATGTGCTGTATACAGCAGGATTGGCTCAATTGGTAATGGCCGTAATGATTTTCTTTATCGATATGCTGAATTATAAAAAATGGGCTCATCCATTTTTGGTTTTCGGAATGAATCCACTTTTTATTTTTGTATTGTCTGTAGTTTGGGTAAAGGTGATTATCTATTTGGTTCACTTTTCTGATGCCTCGGGAAAATCGATAACGGGATATGCCTGGCTGTATCAAAATGCATTTGCATCCTGGGCAGGACCATTAAATGGATCTTTGTTTTTTGCACTTTCTCATATCATAGTATACTGGTTAATTGTGTTGTATTTGTATCGAAAACGCATTTTTATTAAGATATAAAAAGAAAGCTTCGGAATTCCGAAGCTTTCTTTTTGAGAAGTTTTTGCGGAAGTGTAAAAAAAAAGGTCGCTTTTTAGCGACCATATAAATGCATTAATACAACCAATATTTTTTCGATTTTTCTTTAAAATCTTCAGCAGGAATATTCCAAAGGTCTTCAATGTCTTTAACCAAAAAGTTTTTCGAGAACTCCTCTCTGATTTTCTTGTCCCCGCAAACTTTATCAAACATGTTTAGACGAGCTTCATCGCACATTTGAAATACGTTTTTGTCTGGATTTAATTTGTGTAGTTCTTGCAGAACGTAGAATTGAATTAAAGAAAGTGGTGCTTTTGTCACATCGGTAAAATGTAACTGTACACCATGAATCATTTCTCCTTTGCTAACTGAATAGTATGGTTTGTAATGTACCGGACGGAATATTACTCCGGGTAGAGATAGTTCATTTAAATTAGATGCTAATTTGTCGGCATCAATCCATTCTGCTGCAAATAGTTCAAAAGGTTGAGTGTATCCAACACCTATCGATACTGTATAAAGCTCTCCTAAAATTCCTGAAATTGCATAGTAAATTGCAGTATTCGAATTTGGGATGTGAGGCGATGTTGGCACCCATGGCAAACCTGTTTCAGCAAAAATCATATCTCGTTTCCAGCCATTCATTTTTACAACAGTTAGCTTGCATTTCTTGCCATCCTTCAATAAGCCTTCTTCGTTTAAATAATTGGCAAGCTCTCCACAAGTTAGGCCATAAACATAAGGAACGGGAAACTGACTTACAAAGGAAATATAGTCAGGTTCAACCAATCCGCCCTCAACTTTTAAGCCGCCAATTGGGTTAGGACGATCCAAAACAATTAATTCAATATCGTTTTCACGACAAGCTTCCATTGCCAAACCCATTGTGCTAATATAAGTGTACGATCTTACACCAATGTCTTGGATATCGTAAATCAAGGCGTCCAATCCTTTTAGCATTTCAGCATTTGGTTTTTTGTTTTTGCCATAAAGAGAATAAACGGTAAGACCGGTTTTTTCATCGGTATATGTTCCAACTTTGGCCCCGGCAGCATGATCTCCTCTAATTCCGTGTTCAGGACTGTACAAAGCTTTTACCTCAACATTTGTAGCCTCATGAAGCAAATCGATTGTTGAAACAATATTTTTATTCACTCCTGTGGGATTTGTGATAATACCAACCTTTTTTCCAAGCAGAATTTTAAAATTGGATTTTTGTAGTACATCTATTCCAGTTTCTACTCTTTGGGCATTTAATCTTTCTTGAAATAGTCCGAAAATCAGCATTAATATTACAAGTCCTCGCAAGGGTGTGTTTTGTATTCGCATCTTTTTGTTGTTCAGTTTCATAGTGTGTATAACTGTTTTGGCAATTTAGAATGTTGTTTTTTACATTTTTTCATTGCAAAACTAATAAAATTTTTACTTTTGTAACATGTATGACAACTTAATAATTTGTTTGCAATGATAAGACATTTAACCCACTGTTTATTTAATACCCTATTTCTATATTCCTTTTCAAGCCATACAAAGAAACAGCAAAATGGCAAATTAAGTCTTTTAATTGAAAGAGATAACCATAGTAATGTTTCAAATCGGATGAAAAAAATAATCGCGATATCAATATTGATTTTGATGAGTTTGGTGGTTTTTGCTAAAAAGAAATCTCCTAAACGTGAGATGCGTGCCGTCTGGATAGCTACTGTTGATAATATTGACTGGCCATCGAAACCCGGCTTAAGTGTAGAAGAACAAAGGAAGGAATTGATTGCTCATTTGGATCAACACAAGAAAAATGGAATGAATACGGTGATATTCCAGGTTCGACCAGCTACTGATGCTTTCTACAAATCGGCTTACGAACCATGGTCACAATGGCTAACAGGTGAACAAGGTAAAGCTCCTGAACCATTTTATGATCCATTACAATTTGCTGTCGAGGAGTGTCACAAAAGAGCTATGGAATTGCATGCTTGGATGAATCCATACAGAGCTGTATTTCTATATAAGGATGCCAAAACAGATCCAAATCACATTACCAATACTCGACCGGAATTGTTTTTGACCTATGGAAAGCACAAATATTTTAACCCCGGATTGCCGGAAACCAGAGATTACGTGTCGAAAATTGTAGGTGACGTGGTTCGTAGGTATGATGTGGATGCCATTCATTTCGACGATTATTTTTACCCATACAAAATAAAAGATGAGGCTTTCCCTGATTCAGAAAGTTTCGTAAAGCATGGAGGGGAATTTTATCCAGATCGAATTGATGATTGGAGAAGAGAGAATGTAAATCTTGTAATCAAACAAATAAACGACACCATCAAATCAATAAAGCCATGGATGCCTTTTGGTATTTCTCCATTTGGAGTTTGGCGAAACAAAAATGTTGACAAGTCTGGATCCAGAACTCAAGCTGGTCAAACCAATTACGATGATTTGTATGCTGATGTGTTGTTGTGGTTAAAGAATGATTGGATTGATTATGTGGCACCACAAATCTACTGGCACATTGGTAAAAAAGTGGCCAATTATAAAGTAATCGCAAAGTGGTGGAACAAGAATTCATATGGTAAGCCTTGTTATGTTGGACAAGGAGCTTATAGATTGGACTCAGAATCTAGAGTGAAAGCATGGCATAATTCAGATGAGATTATCAGGCAGTTAGAGTTGAATAGGAAATTGAAACAAATCAGTGGAAGTATGTTTTTTTCATCAAAATCCTTTACGAATAATCTTTTGGGGATCAACGAAAAGTTGCAATCTCAAATTTATCAGAATACAACTTTAATACCAGAGTGTAATACCATTGCTCCGATTGTTTTGCCTGCTCCTGCGAATTTGCTTCTGAGAAATGGAAAGTTAGAATGGGAATCCGTAAAGGATGCAAAATGTTACGTTGTTTATGCATTCGATAAAAATGAAAGGGTAAGGCTTGATAAAGTAGATTCAATTCTTTCAATTACTGCTCGTCCATACTTGAATCTGAAATATGGATTGGAAAACTATAAATATGTTGTGACAGCCATCAGTAGAACCAATGCGGAAAGTGAAGCCAGTCAAGTATTGAATCTATAATAGTATTTTGAATGTATAGCTTAAAAAATATTTAAAGAATAGTATGAACACGTGGATTGTTTTTGGAGTGGTATTTGGCTACTTTGGTTTGTTGATGCTTGTTTCTTGGTTGACATCACGAAATAGCAGTAATGATACTTTTTTTACTGGAAACCGACAGTCGCCATGGTATTTGGTGGCATTTGGAATGATAGGTGCATCCTTATCAGGAGTAACCTTTATATCGGTACCTGGGGAAGTTGGAAATACAGGTTGGAGTTATTTTCAATTTGTTTTAGGAAACTTGGTTGGGTATTGGGTTGTGGCACAGGTATTAATTCCTTTGTATTATCGATTGAAATTGGTTTCAATTTACACCTATTTAAATCAAAGGTTCGGATTTAAAACCTATAAAACAGGATCTTTCTTCTTTTTGGTATCTCAAACTATAGGTGCATCTTTCAGGTTGTTTCTTGTTGCCGGGGTTTTGCAATTGGCCTTTTTTAATGCTTTTAATATCCCGTTTTGGGCAACAGTTCTGATTACCATTATACTGATTTGGTGCTATACCTTTAGAGGTGGAATTAAAACCATAGTTTGGACAGATACTTTACAGACATTGTTCATGTTGGGTTCAGTTGTGATCACTATTTTGGTAATTGCCAATAAACTCGATTTTAGTTCTGCTGATATGATTGGTAATATTAGCCAACATGAGTACTCGAATTTATTTAATTGGAATTGGCAATCGCCACGAAATTTCTTTAAACAGTTTTTTGCAGGTATTGCTGTTGTAATTGTGATGAATGGTTTAGATCAGAATATGATGCAAAAAAACCTGACATGCAAGAATACAAAGGAAGCTCAGAAAAATGTATACTATTTTAGTTTTTCATTTGTACTGGCAAATGTATTGTTCCTTTCACTAGGTGTGTTGTTGTATATTTTCGCTCAGCAACAAGGAATTTCAATGCCTGCAAAAAGTGATGATGTGTATGCTTTTCTGGCTTTAAATCATTTTGGATTGTTGGCTGGTGTCGTTTTCCTTTTGGGAATAACTGCGGCTGCATATTCAAGTGCTGATTCCGCTTTAACTGCTTTGACCACATCTTTTTGTGTTGATTTTTTAGGTGGAGATGTTACGCCTAAAAAGAGGCTTTTAATTCACTTGATGTTTTCTGCTATCATGTTCTTTGTAATTGTACTATTTGATATTGTGAATAATGATAGCGTTGTAACAGCAGTTTTTAAAGTAGCAGGTTATACTTATGGACCGCTTTTGGGTTTGTTCGCTTTCGGAATGGGGAATAAAAGATTGGTTAAAGACAAGTGGGTGCCTCTTATCTGTATCTTATCTCCGGTATTGACCTATTTGCTAAATGTTTATTCTGAAGAATTATTATGGGGGTATCGTTTCGGATTTGAACTTCTCATTGCCAATGGTTTAATTACATTTATTGGACTGTGGATGGTTTCGTACTCTTTTAAAGTGGAAAAAAAATGATACGAGAACTATTTGCAAAAAAAAAACAGGTAGAAACTTTTATAAGTTTCTACCTGTTTTTTATGATTTAGTTGATTGTAATATCGTCGGTTAGAGAATGACGAGGGGAGCTGGATTGTTTTTCCTTAAATACTTCAATTGCATCGTAAATTCCCTGGTGAATCGCTGTTCTGATATTTTTCCTGTAAATTTCACGACTTTCTCGGCTTGGATGAACTCTGTTTGAAAGAAAGATATACACCAACTGTTTTTCAGGATCAGCCCAAACAAATGTACCCGTAAAGCCTGAATGTCCAAAACTGTCACTACTTGCGCCATAGGCAGGGTAGCAATCCTTTATGGATAGAGTGTCATTGCCGAATAAAGGTTTGTCAAAACCTAAGCCTCTGCGATTGTCGTTTTCTGGAAATTGTGTTTTGGTAAACTCTTTCATTGTTTTTTCAGAGATAAATCTATGTCCGCCATATTCTCCCATTTGTACATACATCTGAATCATTTTTGCCAAGTCGTTTGCAGATGAAAACAATCCTGCATTACCTGATATTCCTCCCATCATAGCACAACCTTCATCATCTACATAACCAGTAAGTAATGTGTTTCTGAATACTTTATCATTTTCGGTTGGTATGATCTTTTTTTCTGAGAAGCGTTTGTAGGCATTAAAGTCTAATGTGAAGGCTCCTAGTGGTTTGTAGAATTCATCTTTGATGTAATCATCATAAGCTTTACCTGATAGATCCTCAATCATTTTTGGGAATACATAGAATGATAATCCGGAATATTGGTAATGTTTTTCTGGAAGTAAGTCAGATTCTTTAATAGCCTTATAAATCTTCTTTCTGTAGTTTTTGTGAAGAAACATTTGTGGAGCTACTTCTACTGGATATTTTTTTGATTGACGATAACTATACGTTCTTTTTTTGAATCGATTTGAACTATCTACAGTGTTTTTCCAAAATGCAATCCAAGGTATAAGTTGTGCCTGGTGAGCCAATACATCTCTAAAGATAATATCTTTTTTATTGGTTCTTTTAAAAGCCTTCCAGTAAGTTGAGAATTTTTCATCCATATCGATCTGACCACCGTCAACAAATCGCATAATAGCAGGAAGTGGTCCTGTTATTTTAGTTACTGATGCTAAATCATAAATATCATCTGGTAATACAGGTAAAAATTTGTTGTAAGTATGATATCCAAAACATTCGTGATAAATTACTTTTCTGTCTTTAGCAACAAGTACCTGGCAACCTGGAAATGCTTGCGCTTGTAAACCAATTTTGGCAACAGAATCGATGGTTTTGTATAGAGTCTCAGAATCAATGCCTGCTATTTCAGGATAAGTATATTGGAATCTGATTTCTCCTTTGGTTTTTATCCCTGTGTTTTTAGGATACATTCCCAAATTTTTATTGAGTGTACCAGTAGATGAAATACCACCAAATATGATTTGTGCTGCCGTTTCTTGAACCATTTCTGTGTTTGTATTAGAATACAGTATGCTTTTTACAGAACTGCTTTTCTTATTCAATAAGGCAATGTGCGATGTATTAAAAAGGGTAACAATTAATTTAGCATTTCCTTTGATAGAAGAAATATAGCGATCAATGAATGCAGCATTGTCCTTATTGCTGTTGTGTATACTAACAATTAGGATTTCGTTGTTTGTGTAGTTTTTGTTATTGGTTCCTGTTGACAGGGAATCAATCTTGATTTGCTCACATGTTATCTGGGTATACTTTTTTAACATACTTTGAAAAGCAGATTCTTTACTTGTACTATCAATGGAAATTGAAATAATGCGATTTAAGTTCAAATTAGATACAGGAATAAAATCTGATTTGTTTTCTAAAACGCATACCGCCTTATTGGTTTGCTCAACAAGTGATTTTATCGAATCGATATAATGTGTTGATGCATTTTGATTGTGAATTGAGGTTTGAGGGGTGCTTTGTTGCACATTGGTTACTTGTGCATTTAAATTGCTTGTGATTAAAAGCAATGCTACCGAGAGTAAGTATATACGAACCATAGGATTAAAAATAAAAAAAATATCAAAATATGATATAAAGATATATATTTTATTCATATTTGTAATACATCATAATAGGAGATATTTGAAGTGATATTTTAAAAGTAGGTTTTTTTTATTTAATCTATTTTCCAAAGTAGCGTAATGTGTTGTAAAGAAGGGGTTCGGTATTGTTTGCTACTGGAGCGTTAACTTGTTTTTTGATAGGTGTATTTTATTTTTATTAAGAGAATGATTCGATTTAAATGACAAAAAACACATGAGTTTTTGAAAGATGTATGATATGTTGTTTCTATTGCCTAGTCTTAAATTATTAGAGTGTTAAAAGGGAATCTTATGGATATGTATATTGGAGTAATGTCGGGAACGAGTGTTGATGGGATTGATGCTGTTTTGGTAACAATTAATGATGGTAAAATCAAAGTACTTAATAGTGTTTCGCAAGATTTTCCTGATGACCTGTCAGATGATGTTAAAAACTTGCTGAAAACAGGAGAGACATCTTTAAAAAAGCTAGGAGAGATTGATCACCGTTTAGCGCTGTCTTATGCTGATTGTGTTAATAAACTGATACTAGATTCAGGTGTAGAAAGAGCTAAAATTGTTGCAATTGGGTGTCATGGGCAAACTGTTTATCATGCTCCTGGGGGAAAATACCCTTTTACAATGCAGATTGGTGATGGAAACCTATTGGCAGCTAAAACAGGAATAACCAGTATAGTGGATTTTAGAAGGATGGATATGGCCTTTGGTGGTGAAGGAGCGCCTTTGACCCCGGCCTTTCATCATGAGCACTTTAGATCGGAGAATGAAAGTCGTGTGATTTTAAATTTGGGAGGAATCGCGAATATAACTGTACTTGGTAAAAATGAAGTTATAGGATTGGATACTGGTCCGGCAAATTGTTTAATAGATTTATGGATACAGAATAAAAGAGGAGAGAGGTATGATAGCAATGGGGATTGGGCTCGATCGGGACAGGTTAACGAAGAGTTGTTGAGCTTGCTTTTGGAAGAGAGTTATTTCAGTCTTTATGCACCTAAGAGTACAGGTAAAGAGTTGTTCAATATGGATTGGTTGAGTCATAAACTTAGCAATTATATTGATATCACTGATGAAGATGTGCAGGCTACTCTTACAGAATTAACTGTAAAAACAATAGCTAACGAAGTTAATATTTACGCCAAAGATGTAGAAGCCATATATGTTTGTGGAGGTGGAGCTTATAATGTTTATCTATTGGAAAGGCTCAGGAATTACTTGCCTAAAGTTAAGGTTTTGCCAACTACTGAATTGGGTATTCCTGTTCAATTGGTAGAAGCTGTTGCTTTTTCTTGGTTGGCTTATCGTAGAATTAACGAGAAAGCAGGTAATCTTCATAGCGTAACAGGCGCTGAAAAGGATGTTCTTTTGGGAGTCGTTTGTAAAAGTAAGAATTAGATTTTAAGCATGGAATCGTTTTGGAGTTACAGATGATTAAGTATTTTGTATTACAAATCGCAAGATGTGTGTTTTTTTTTAAGAATGATTATAGATAGTGCTTATTTTGAGTGTCTTTAGTTTTCTTCCGTAATATCGATGAACAGCCAGAGAACGAATGATTCAATAAGGAGTTTTAGTATAAAAAAGTGTTGTGCAACACCTTGAAAATGTGTGGTATTTAAAAGGAAACATTATATTTGTGGACATATGTAACATGTAATACCAATTAATTAAGCTTCTAAGATGAGATATACTTATTACATATTGATGATTTTTATTGTATTTGCTTGCAATGATAGCAAACAGGTTTTGCTAAAAGCAAATCAAATGTCTCAGAAAATTGGTAATCATTTTGCGCCTGATCGCAGAGAAGCAATTTATACTACAAGTTTTTCTATGAGTAGCAATGGTAATTTAATTGTCAGTGGAGAAACATCTTTGCCGGAAGCTAAATTAGCCTTGTTTTCAAGTTTGGAAGGATTAGAAATTCATTTAGTAGATAGCTTGGTTTTACTTCCAGAGCAACAAATGGGTGATAAGATTTGGGGATTGGTTAATTTAAGTGTTGTAAATCTTAGGTCTCATCCAAAGCATTCGGCAGAGCTTGTTTCACAAGCTATAATGGGAACTCCGGTTAAAATTTTAAATCAAAAGAATTCGTGGTGTCAGATTCAGACTCCTGATAAATATATTGCATGGGTAGATAAAGCTGCATTGAATCTACGAACCAAGGAACAAATGATGAATTGGAGAAATGCCAGAAGAGTAGTTTGTCTTCCGCATTTTCAGATAGCTAAAGATATTAAAGGACAGGAGACCATTACTGATATTGTAGCAGGATCAATTCTGGAGGTTAAGGAGGAAAGGGCGAATTACTTGTTATTAAACCTGCCAGACGAGAGATCCATAAGATTAAACAAGGCTGATTGTATTGATTTTGACCTATGGAAATCTAAAGAAGTAAAAGAACCTTCAATACTAACTCAAGTAGCAAAAGAATTTATGGGACGCCCTTATTTGTGGGGAGGAACATCATCGAAAGGAGTTGACTGCAGTGGGTTTGTTAAGTCGGTTTATTTTATGAATGGAATTATTATAGCGCGTGATGCTTCATTGCAGTTTCTTCATGGAGAAACCATATCTCCTGAACAAGGGTTTGAAAAATTAGTAGAAGGAGATTTGGTGTTTTTTGGTAGAAAAGCAGGAGATGGTAAATCACAAAAAGTAACTCATGTTGGGATGTATATCAAAGATGGTGAGTTTATTCATTCTTCAGGACGTGTGAAAATTAACAGCTTCGATCCTGAAGCAGAAAATTTTAGCAACTACAGAACAGTTTCATGGTTGGGAGGTCGCAAGATCTTAAATAGATTAGGGGAAGAAGGAATTGTAAAAGTTTCAGAACATCCCTGGTATTAAGATTTAAATAGAAATGAAGTTAGATAGAAGGAAATTTATAGGTAGTGG
>NZ_JANQCD010000130.1 GCF_026672275.1 Marinifilum sp. D737
AGAACAGTACCAATTTGGTCTGGTAGTTCAGTTGGTTAGAATACATGCCTGTCACGCATGGGGTCGCGAGTTCGAGTCTCGTCCAGACCGCCAAAGATTTGTTCTTAAAAAATTCTGGTCTGGTAGTTCAGTTGGTTAGAATACATGCCTGTCACGCATGGGGTCGCGAGTTCGAGTCTCGTCCAGACCGCTAAAGATTATTCTTGAAAATTTTGGTCTGGTAGTTCAGTTGGTTAGAATACATGCCTGTCACGCATGGGGTCGCGAGTTCGAGTCTCGTCCAGACCGCCAAAATAAATAAGGT
>NZ_JANQCD010000013.1 GCF_026672275.1 Marinifilum sp. D737
CGGTGTTTAATACTTCAAAATTTTTCATTGCTATTTTTATTTGGTCGTTAATAACTAGGAAAATACTTTTTGGAAAATTTGGATTACTATGGGTCAAGGTTGATTATACAAGAATGTCTTCGTTGATCATTTTGTCTTGATATCCACCTTTAATGTTTTTTAAATCTTCAGTGTTTAATACTTCGAAATTTTTCATTGCTACAGTTTCTTTTTTAAGTTTTTTAGGAAACAATTACACCCCTTTATTCCGGTTTTTAGAAAAAGGTAACCCTGAGTTTGAAAGTTTTTTTAAAAAAAAGTGAAAAAAACTGTATATATTTAAATCCTTTTAAGAAAGATTGCGTACATAATGCATTGTTTCTAAGAAGATTAAGAAAAACCACTTGAGCGTGAAAAAAAATCTAAAAAAAATTCTGCTTTTCTCTCTTTTACTTGTTTTGCTGGCAGGCGAAAACAAGAATTTAGCATTTACATCAATATTTTCTGAAGATCAGAAAACTGAAAATTTATCTCCAGATTCTATTCTTGTTAAGCAGGTGAATAGAGCTATGGAGTTTTATAGATCTCGCGATTTCAATTATGCGGTACAATCCTTTGAAAATGCGATACAAACAATTGAAAATACTGTAGTTACTGATCAGAATATGATTTACCGCACCTATGTAAATTTTGGTGTGATTAAAAAAAGATTGGGGAAAATAACAGATGCACTTAAATATTTTAAACTTGCCGAGGATTTTACACTTAAAAATTATGGGATAGAATCAGCAAAATTGGTTCCTATTTATGTAAATACAGGTAATATTTATAATGAACTATTGGATTTATTTAAGGCTCAGACTTATTATGAGAAAGCATTGTCATTGATAGATAATAGTGATTCAAGATATCTTTCACAAATCAACAATAATCTTGGAAATATCCATTATAAGAGGAATGAATATGAAATAGCATTGGAATTTTTAAAAAAGTCTTTGTTAATAAAGCAAAAAAATGACGATAAAAATATTTCACCAACTCTTAATGGTATTGCTAATTGTTATAGAAGTTTAAAAGAATATGATTTTGCGGATTCTTATTATCAGCAGAGTATAGATAAATTAAAATCAAATGGAGATTCAGATCATTATTATTTAGGTGATTTATATTTGAATTATGGAATCTTCCAAAATGAAATAAAGAATCATCAGAATGTACTCAAATATTTAGAATTGGCTTATGGTATTTACCTAAGTAATTTTGGTCCTAAACATCCCGATGTGGCCAATTGCCTGATGAATATGGGTGAATTTTATGGGGAGCAAAAGCAAAATATTACTTCTCTAAACTATTACCAAAAAGCGATTATTTCTGAATTGGATAACTTTTCGGATAGTACAATTTATACTAATCCCGATTTAAATGAAATTGAACCGCAAATATCAATACTAAGTATTTTAAAAGGTAAGGCAAAGGGATTTTCAAATTTATACAGGGAAAATGGGAAAGTTAGTGAGCTTGATTTTAGCTTGGATACCTATGATTTATGTCTAAATATTATTGATAAGATAAGAATTGGTTACCAGGATGAACAAAGTAAGTTTGCTTTATCGCAGAACGAAAAAGATACCTATACCTTAGCCATTGAAATTGCAGTAAAATTATATGAACTTACCAAAGATATTAGCTATAAAGAAAAAGCTTTTAAATATGCAGAGCGATCGAAAGCAGCAAGTTTGATGTCTTCTTTGAATGATGTGAATGCCAAAAATGTAGGAGGAATCCCTGTTGAATTGCAGGAAGAGGAACAACAATTGAGAAAAGATATTGCAAGCTTTCGAGAAAAAATATATGAGGAACGTAAAAAGTTAAATTCTGATCGAAAAAAGATTTCGGAATGGCAAGGAAAATTGTTCGAATTGAATGAAAGTTATAATCAAATGGTACTTCGTTTCGAAGAAGATTATCCGAAGTACTATGATCTGAAATATAAGAATAATACTATTGAAATATCAGAGCTTCAGTCCAGACTATCTTCGGATGAAATACTAATTGAATATTCTATTTCAGACTCTTCACTTTTTACTTTTATTGTCACTTCTGATTCATTTGAAATAAAAAAACAAAAAATCAATTCAGATAGTTTAAGTTACCATATCGAGGAGGTTAGGAATGCTTTAAAAACGAATGATTTTGCAGAAAATAGTTCTGATTTTTATCAACGTTATACAAAGTCAGCTTTTAATTTATATCAAACTTTTATTGGTCCACATAGTAAAGTAATTCAAAATAAGAAACTTGTTATTATACCAGATGGCAAGATGGCTTATGTACCTTTTGGGGTTTTGATTAAGCAAGAAGCTAATCCTGATCGTATGAATTATAGGGATTTAGATTATCTAATTAAATCTAATACCATAACATATCAGAATTCTGCAACGATTGGTTTTTCTATAGAACCTGCTGGATTTAGTTTTACAACTAGTAAATCAGTATTGGCGTTTGCACCATCATACAATGGAATTGATGATTCAATTTTATACACCGAACGAGCATATAGAGACAAGTTGTATCCTTTGCCATATACCAAAGAAGAGGTTAATAATATTTCGAACGTAATGGAAGGTGATTTGTACTTGGATGATTTTGCAACCGAACAAAATTTTAAAGATCATGCAAGTGATTATGATGTTCTTCACCTGGCCATGCATACAATTATAGATGATGAGAATCCAATGTATTCGAAACTGGTTTTTACTCAAACAAGTGATACGGTTCAGGACGGATTATTGAATACGCATGAAATTTATAACATGAATTTTAATGCCAGAATGGTAGTCTTAAGTGCTTGTAATACAGGTGATGGTAAGCTTTTAAAGGGTGAGGGTGTTATGAGTTTGGCCAGAGGATTCTTTTATGCTGGATGTCCTAGTATTATTATGACCTTATGGACGGTTGAAGACCAAACCGGTTCTAATTTAATGACCAACTTTTATGGCTATCTTTCGCAAGGATTCGAGAAAGATGAAGCTCTTCGCCAGGCTAAGTTAAAATATCTGGAAACTGCCGATCCTCTCAAGTCACATCCTTATTTTTGGTCAGGATATGTTACCATGGGTGATGTTGAACCATTATATGATTTCGATATTATGAATAACTTGGTTTATATTGGATTTGGTGGGGTTGTCTTGTTGTTTTTAATCGTTTTTAGGAGAAGAATTAGAAGAAGAGTAGCATAAGTATTAAAAGATATAGATTGAAAGCCTGAAACATTGTTTTAGGCTTTTTTTGGTGTAACAACTAGGTTTAATCTTGCTAAAAACTATTCGTGATTTGTAATTTCACATCAAAGTGGATGGGTATTAAAATTGGTCTTCATTGATGAAGACACTTCTGTAATACATCAATTTTTGTGTGAGAATACAAGTAGTAATAATTTATAATACACATGGAGGCCATTAGTTTTTAGAGCGTTAAGTTTTTAAAGTCACTGTTTTTTTAATTATTCTATCATTAATTCTTGTATTCGATTTTAGAAAAAAGGAAAGCCGCTCAATCTAATTGAACGGCTTTGTATATGTGTTAATGAATGAGTGTAATCTATTCCAGCTTACTAAGAATTTCCTGTGCTTTTGCTTTATAAAAACTATTTCCTCGAGCAATTGTATTAAACTGCTTAATGGCTTTGTCTCTTTCATTAGTCATTAAGTAGCAAAATCCTAAATACCATTCCGATTGCTCTATAAACAAGTTGTTTTTGTGCTTTATTACTCTGGTAAAATTCTTATTTGCTTTATGATATTCATTAATTTCTAAATTAGAAATACCTGAATAAAAGTTACTCGTAATATTTGTACTATCCTTGTCTAATATTTGCTTAAAAAGGGTTAAAGCCGTGTGATAATCCCTGGCTTCGTAACTCTTTAATGCTGTTACAAGCATATTATCGATATTAGCATCAGCAGAACGAGAATTATTTACTATCGCATATGGCTTGTAGTAATTGCTGTAAACTTTTTCATTCGAATAGGAGCTCTTGTTGTTTACAAGGAACATTAAACTACCTAAACCAATAAATAATGCTAATGAAGCTGCAACAATATTCCATTTGGTTAAATACTTAAATTTGCGCTTCTCTTGTTCTTTAGGAGGTATTTCTATTGCCTCTAGCTTGCTTCTTAGGTCCATAATGTCGTTTTCCATTATAGCCTCGTCAACCTCTTGATGCAAATCCAGCTCCATCTGTAGGTCTGTATCATCAAGAAGGTCCTTCTCAAATTCCTTTAGTTGGTCGTCAGATAAACCACCATCCAGGAAATCCTCAATACGGTCAAAATTCATATCACTCATCATATACTTCTTTAAATTCATTATCACTTTTAATACTCTCTATCAGCGTTTGTTTACACTGATGTTTCCTTTTCTTTGCATACTTCTCACTCTTATAGCCCATTATATCGGCAATTTCTTTTAGTGAGATTTTGTCTAAAGCAAGTTGAAGAACTTTCTTACAATCCGGACCAAGTTTTTGGAAGTGTTTCTGGTATAGTCGATACCTCTCAGTTTGGTCATAAGTGTCAGAGGCTTCGTCTAGCCTATTATCCAGGACTCCTTCCGAATTGATTTCATTACTGTTCTTTTTCTTTTCAAGTTGCTTTAACCACAAAAGTCTGCAAATGGAATAGATGTATGTTTTAAAGTTACAACTAAGAACCAATGGTTCTTTTTTCATTTTACGATAGATTACAATAATAGCTTCTTGGAAAAGATCGCGTGCATCCTCCTCGTTCCCATTATTGTTCTCGATAAAATTGCGAATACTCGGAAAGAACTTTTTGTAGATGTAATTTAATACATCATTATTGCTCATACTTATTCCCTCAAGTATCGCTTCAGTAGTGTAATCCATATTTTCTATCCCTTTATTCCTTTTATGGCAAAAAGGTAACCCTCAAAAAGTGAAAAAAATTAAAAAAAATATCAACCTTACACGTAAGTGATTGAAAGTAAAATAGATAACAGATAAAAAAAATGATTTTTTTTCATTTTTTTTTTTATTTATTATCATAAGCCAAAGCAAGATACTATTTATATTCAAATTTGCTTACTGCAAAAGCTTATTTTTTATGATGAAATAATAAAAATGTGATGTAAGCGTTCAAAAAAATAAAGTGAATGTCTAATTAAACTAGAGGCTAGTAGAACAATTATGCTTTAAATTTTATATCAAAATTAGTATATCACAGTTGTAATTGGGAGATCAATTCTAATAATTTGGATTTTAGAAATGATTAAGTAATCTATCCAACTAAAATATAAATGCACAATTAAAAAAAAGGTATAAAACAAAAAAATCGGTTTTCATTCGAAAACCGATTTTTGTGGGCGATATAAGATTCGAACTTATGACCCCTTGGGTGTAAACCAAGTGCTCTGAACCAACTGAGCTAATCGCCCCTGTTATTGGGAAATTTTGCTTTTTTGTGGGCGATATAGGATTCGAACCTATGACCCCTTGGGTGTAAACCAAGTGCTCTGAACCAACTGAGCTAATCGCCCTTGCCCTTAAAAGCGATGCAAATATAAGGTGGAATATTTTTATCTGCAAGAATAATTTTCAAAAAAATGAAAAAAATATTTCTGAATGACCTTAAAATTCGAGGAAAGCTTTAATTTTATCACTCGTAAAAAATTGATACTATGGATAATAATTTAGAGAGAGACTGGAATAGTTTGTTATATAAAATTTCTGAAGAATTTAATGTTGATGCTGATTTAAATGGAACTTTGCTTTTAATTGGCATACAAGAACGAGGTTTAGGGTTTAAGGAAACTTATTCAAAAGAGGAAAAGTGGGATCACATCGATTTGGCAACATGTACACTACTGATGAAATGGAATTACTATTCTATTGAAGGATATGATGAAGACAATTGGCCTATATTTGTAAAGAACAAAATGGTTCCATCCTTTTCAAAAGACAAAGAAAATCAATTGTTAAAATCATCGATTGTAGAATATTTTAAAGACAATGGATATTTTAACGATTAAATAACAAACCTATACACATTAAAATGAAGAAACTACTTTACCTGGCCTTACTACTTGCAATGGTATCCTGCCAACAAAAATTAGAATTAGGAAAGAAAAACAGAATTGTTGAAATTGAAACTAAGTATGGTAACATCAAAATTAAGCTATATGACGAAACTCCATTACATCGTGATAACTTCGTAAAATTAGCCCATGCCGATTATTTTGATGGTACATTATTCCACAGAGTAATCGATGGTTTTATGATACAAGGTGGAGATCCTGATTCTAAAGCAGCCAAACCTGGTGTTAGGTTAGGTGAAGGTGGTCCGGGATATCAAATAGATGCAGAATTTAATCCTGCTTTATTTCACAAAAGGGGAGTAATTGCTGCAGCAAGAGAAGGTGATGCTGTTAATCCACAAAAGAAGTCATCAGGTTCGCAATTTTATTTGGCTCAAGGTAGAGTATATACTCACGGTGGTTTGGATACCTTGTTAATGAAATTGAATGATAGAGTGAAAAATCAAATTTTTGAAAAGGCTCAAAAAGATAAGGCTACTGAGATTATGAAATATCAATCGGAGGGTGACATGGATAAGGTTTCAGATTTGATTGATAAAATTCAAGTTGAAGTAGACTCTATATTTAGTACGCATCAAGTTAAGTTTTCACAGGCTCAGGTTGATGCTTATACAACAGTAGGCGGAATTCCTCACTTGGATGGGAATTATACTGTTTTTGGTGAAGTAATCGAAGGTATTGAGTTTATTGATAGTATTGCTAAAGTGAAAAGGGATCAATTTGATCGACCATTAGAGGACGTAGCTATGAAAATAAAAATCGTTCAATAAAAGAATAGAACGAATAGGAGGGCTCCGGAAATTATTTCGGAGCTTTTTTTGTGATGAATTTTAATGATATCTATCTTACACCACTGAAACTTATTTTATCATTAAGGTGAAATGCCGATATACATCTGAACATTATTTAAATGATAATCGGTATTAGTTCAGTTTTTTTAAAAGAATAGCAATGAGAAAATTAGCCATACTTCTGATTTTATTTATATTTCAATTTTCTGTTAAGAATACTTTCGCGCAAGGAACCAATTCAATTATTCTAATTGAGACCAATTTGGGTAATATGAAGGTAATACTCTACAAGGAAACCCCTAAGCATCGTCAGAATTTTTTACAATTGGTGGAAAACGATCATTTCGATGGTACACTTTTTTATAGAGTAATTAAAGGTTTTGTGGCTCAGGGGGGATCGCAAGACTCAAGAAATGCACCAGCAGGTAAAGCCATTGGATATGGAGATGCCAATAGAACCATACAATCAGAATTTAATGAAAAGTTTTTTCATAAGAAGGGAGCGCTTGCTTCTCCACGTCAGCCCGATAAGGTGAATATTTTTAAAGAATCGGATGTGTCGCAGTTTTATATTGCACATGGAAGGGTATTTACCAATGAAGAATTAGATGCCATGGAAAAGGAGGTTAATGTTCCTTTAAGGAAAAGGATTGTCAAGAGATATTTGACGCCGAAAAAACGAGAGATTTTGGATTCCTTAAAAAAGGCCAAAAAGGTAACGGAGTTTCGTGCGATCGCAAAAAAAATAAAAGAATCAATAGAGTTTGATTACACTGCATCAGCTGAAAAGTTGGAGTTCACGCCTGAACAAAGAAAAGCATATACTACAGTTGGTGGAGTACCACATTTAGACAATAATTATACAGTTTTTGGTGAGGTAATTAGCGGATTAGAGGTTTTGGATAAAATTGTAAAGCTGCAAACAGATTCCAACGATCGACCTTATACTGATGTAAAGATGAAAGTAAAAATCTTAAAGTATTAACCTGAGTTCGATTTTAAAATATCATACACAGAAAATCAGATTTATTAAAGTAAAGATTGGATGAAGATGATTTTTTCAAAGAATTTGCCTGCTTTTGGTATAAATTTCCTCAAATTATCTTGAAATATCCCGATATTCCTTCGAAAATTTGAGAAAATTTCTACTCAAAACCAGTGTAAACTGTGACAATATTTTAAATCGAACTCAGGTTATTAAATGCTTTTGGTATTTAGCCAATTGCTTTTGGCCAATGAGAAAAAAGTTTTTGTAACTTTGCCGACTGTTGCAATAAATAAAGAAGTTATATCATGCTTGACAAAATAAAAAACCTGCTTGATGAGTTGAATGGATTTTCAGCTACAACACTGGAAGAGGTAGAACAGTTCAGAATTAAACACCTTAGTAAAAAAGGTAGCATTGCTTCGTTGTTTGCCGATTTTAAAACTGTTCCAAACGAGGAGAAAAAAGCTGTTGGACAAGCTCTAAATGAGCTTAAAACAGTAGCTATGGATAAAGTAAATGCTTTAAAGGAAAGTTTTACCGGTGCTGAATTTGGCAAGTCTGGTTTGGATTTGACTTTGTCTGGCGATCCTGTAAAGTTAGGTTCTCGTCACCCACTTTCTTTAGTAAGAAATGAAATTACAGAAATTTTCGCTCGTTTAGGATTTACCATTTCTGAAGGTCCTGAGATTGAAGATGACTGGCACAACTTCTCGGCATTGAACTTCCCAGAGGAGCATCCGGCACGAGATATGCAGGATACTTTCTTTATCGAGAAAAATCCAGATGTAATTCTAAGAACTCATACATCATCGGTACAGGTTCATGATTTGCAAGAAATGGAATTGCCAATTCGTTGTTTAACTCCAGGTAGAGTATTCCGTAACGAAGCAATTTCGGCTCGTGCACACTGTATTTTCCACCAAATTGAGGCTTTGTATGTAGATGAGAAAGTTTCTTTTGCTGATTTGAAGCAAACACTTACTTATTTTGCAAAAGAATTCTTTGGTGAGAAAACTGAAATTAGATTGCGTCCATCCTATTTTCCATTTACTGAGCCATCAGCAGAGGTAGATGTTACTTGTTCGCTTTGTGGCGGAAAAGGATGTAATGTATGTAAAGGAACTGGTTGGCTTGAAATTTTAGGTTGCGGTATGGTTGATCCAAATGTATTGGAATTAAATGGTATCGATAGCAAGAAATATTCAGGTTTTGCATTGGGAATGGGAATTGAGCGTATTACCATGTTAAAATATGGTATTAAAGATCTTCGCTTGTTCTTCGAGAACGATATCCGTTTCCTTGAGCAATTTACTGCAGCAGGATTCTAAGAAAAGCACAATAGATTTAAAATATAAATGCCTTCCATTATGGGAGGCATTTTTTTTATGAAGAGACGCAGGGCCGTGCTTCTGTACATGTTTTATTCCTCGTGGTAAATAATCTCCGATGTAACAGGAATTACTTTTTTGTACAAAGCGCTAACACCACAATATTCTTCTTCTGATAGTTTTACAGCTCGCTCAATTTTGGCATGAGGAAAATCCTTACCAAAGAATTCATAAGTGATATGCATGTTTTTATAATAACTTGGTTGTTCTTCGGTTAATTCGCCCTCAACCGAAACTTTTATATCGCGAACTTCAACGCGCATTTTTTTAAGTATCATTGCAATATCGATACCAGTACAACCAGCAAGTGCTGTTAACATTAACTTTTTAGGACTTACACCTGAGCCATCGCCACCTACTTGTGTGCTGGCATCTGTTATTATTTCGTGTCCATCCATATCGGCTTTATAAGCAAGATGACCTTGCCAATTCATTTCTACTTTGTGTTTCATTGTTTATAAAGTTATAAGCAATAAGCGACAGGTTTCAAGGAATAAAACTGCACTTATTTAACTCGGTGTATTTGATATTTTCGTTTACTAAAATTAGTAAGAATTTAATTCATATAAGTCTTGAATGGACTATTGGAGAAGTAAAACTTAAATTACTATATTTAAACCTGATTCTAAAATTGGTGAAATTAGAATTAAGAAATGATTAAAACATCAGTAAAAACTGCTGTTTTGGTGTGTTTTTAAGATGTTTGAAAAAACTATTTTATAACAAGTTTATTCAGTAAGCGTTGAAATGAAGCAAAATATTAATCTTCCAAACTGCAATCAGTTGGCTGAGAAGTTCAGTGTTAAGTTTCCTGATCTGGGTGTTGACGATCAAAATCTTTTATTTTGGGATGAAGATGTACAATTCTTTAAACGTGGAAGTGTAATCTATAAAGAAGGAGATTTTGCCAAAGGTTGCTTTTTTCTTTTTTCAGGTATTTTAAAAGTATTTAAGACCGGAATTGAAGGAAAAGAACAAATTATACGATTTGCAAAAGAAGGCGATTTAATTGGATTTAGATCGGTATTAAGTCACGAACGATTTTGCACTTCCGCAAAGGTTATCGAAGATGCCGTTGTGTGTTTTATCCCATCAAATGTTCTTACCAAACTGATACAGGAGAACTCAAACTTTGCCTTACAGTTAATGAAAGTTACTTGTGCCGAGTTGGGAGAGGCAAATAGTTATATTACCGATATAGCTCAAAAAACCGTTCGAGAGCGTTTGGCAGAGGTTTTGGTACAATTAGAGGATACCTTTGGATTAAATGAAGAAGGTACCTTAAAAATATCGCTTACGCGCGAGGAATTGGCCAATATGGTTGGTACAGCTACCGAGTCGGTAATTCGATTGTTATCGGAGTTTAAATCGGATAAGCTGATAGAACTAAACGGTAGAAAGATAAAGATATTAAATAGCGAATCGTTGCGAAAAACCGGTGGTTTGATCTAGAAAATATTACATTGATGTATGGATCCCGTTCAATTTGTTGAGCGGGTTTTTTTGTTTATAAAAGTCTGGAAAGGTCAAAGAGTCACACAGTCTAACAGTCTAACAGTCTAACGGTCACACAGTAAAATGGTCTATTGTATAGGTTGGGTAATCTGTTATCCCTTCTTAGGAGTGTATTTAGTATTTCTCCCACATGCTTTTTACTGTTGTGCGAACCAGTAAAATAAAAACTATCGTGCTTATTGCGAATGCTATATAGCCATCGGTTTCGGGAATTCGAAATGATACAAATGTTGTTATTATTAGGCAAAGGATAGTTGAGAATACCAATAAATAATCTTTCATAAAATTAATTCTTCTGAATAGCCAGTTGTACCATTTAAATATCACAATGAGCGTAAGCGAAACTGTGAAATATTAAATTGAAATGCTGATATATAATTACTTAGCCATTTGGAGTTATACGAACAGAGGGTTTATTAAAATAATAAATCGGTATAAAAGTTAGGTGTTACACTTCTTAATAACAATATTTGAAATTAAGATTAACAAAGTTTAACATTTAATTTCGGTGTGATTCAATGAAATAAATTAACTTAATTCTCGTTTTTAAATATTATTATAATAAAACCACGCATTTTATAAATCCCAAATCCTAAAATGAAAACATTACTACTACCCATTTTTGTGTTATGCTGTTTCACCTTGTTATCATGTAATGCTAAAAAAACAAACACTAAAGTTAATACTAAATCATCCCCAGATACCCTAAGTTTATCTGTTACAATGGAGTCTGATGATGTATGCAATTTTAATTTTGTTGATGATTTTTATTTTGACCATCATATTCCTGTAGAGAGTGACTCTATTCTTCCTGGCGTTTGTAAAAAACACTATCCTTTAAAGTATAAGAAACAGATATTTGAATATTCGTGGATGCAGTTAAAACCTTTTAGAAGAGTTCAGCATTATTTTCTAATTGATAATCGAAATAACAATTTAGATTTCACATTTAAGAATGGTGTATTAAGCTGGTCTAAAAACAATAGATTAATTCTTTTGGATAATATTTATGAAAGCTATTTGCCGATAAAAAAGCAATTAAATTTAGGATCTTACTCAAGTAAGGAATCGTTGATTAATCAAATTGATAGTATATACACTTCATATAAGAGCAAGTATGCTGATGAACCATTAAAACAACAGGTAAATCAGCTTCATCATGTTAATTATCTGCAAAAAATAGATCCATATAATCCAATTGTGATTGATTTTATAGTGAATATGAAAGATGAACCTATTGCCTGTAAAATTACTGCAGATATTTTTATTGACTATATAAAGTATCATATCGAAAAAATCAATTATAAAAATTTGGAAAGCAGATACTCTCCGGTTTTTATTGACTTGTTTACCAAAGCCATGTATCATTATTTACGAGATGTTGAAAATAAAGGAGATAGCCAAAATATTAATGGATTAAACTGGTACAAACAAACCACCTACTATCAAAAGCACAAGGAAAAATTTGAACCGGAAATTACACCTATCGATGCTTCAGAATTTAAGAACAAGATCAAAAAAGTAAGTCTATTGGATGAAAATCAGAACATCCGAATGTTAGAAGACATTGTAAAAAATAATCCTGCCGACTTTTATCTGGTTGACTTTTGGGCTACCTGGTGTGGGCCTTGTAAATCTGGTATAAAAAAGATTAAAACACTGCCTGTTCCGAATAATGTTAAGGTTATCAACTTGAGTTTGGATAAGGTTCAAAACATTGAAAAATGGAAGCGATTTGTTAAGGAAAACGGTCAAAAATTAAGCTATCTAATCAACAAAAAAGATCTAAACAATAAAGACTTTATCAAATACATTCGTGTAAAATCCATACCTCGTTATTTAATCATCGATAAACATATGAACTTGGTTGATGAAGAATTTTACCGACCACACGAGTCTAAGTTTTTGACTGATTTGATGAAGATAAGTGCTGGTAATAATCAGATGGTTAACCAATAAATTGTGCTGCAATCTAATGAAACATTTAGTATTGATTTTATTGTGTTTGTTAGGCAATTACAGTTTGCAAAGCCAAGTTTATAACAAAAAAATCATCTATAAATACCAGGTTGAAAATTCCACGGCTAATGGAATACAGAAAAAGCAAATGATGTATTTGATCTGCAATGGTAAAGCTTGGGTTTTTGATTCCCAAAAACAATTTTCAATTGATTGGGTTGATGAAGGAAAGGATATATTCTCACCAAACAATAGTACAGGAGTTATTGATAACGTTAAAAGAATATGGCTACATCCACCCAGACATGACGTCTATTTTGTACATGAATTTACTCCTTTTCCAGAGGCAAGGCTTCCTCTAACAGTCGGTAAACAATGGACAACGGATTTTGGATATGTTTGGTCAAGTAAGGACCTAAATATACCAAATGGAGTTAAAGTGAAGCATCACTATAAGGTAGTATCGCAATTCGAGGAGTATTCTGATATTTTGCAACGCAAAATTAACTGTTTTAAGATTGAGGGATGGTTGAATCATCCTTTAAACCAATCGAAATGGATTGGTGTGTTCAATAAAGAGTTGGGATTTATAAGAATGGAGTTTTTCAATATCAACAAATCAATTACGAAAATGACCTTATCGGATTCTTTTGATTGGGATCAATGCAAGAAGAGGTTTGGCTTGTTTTCCTTGTGATTATAAATATATGATAGTATACTGTATATCTATTTAATTAACATCACAAATTAAATTTATTTGCATTTTTTAACATTTACTAGGGTTACTTTTTTATGATTTTAGGAATTAATAGGTGTACTAAAACCAATTTAACACCAAAGAATGAACATTACGGAAAATAAAGAAGTGAAGAAAAAAGTGATAAAATTAGCTGCTCATAAATCAACCGGTAGACCAAAAGAATTAGATGATATGCTGGGTTTTTGCGAACGGAATTTATACAGGATAATTGAGGCTATTAAAGATGAAGGAATAAATATTAGATATTCCCGTCCACTTAAATCATATATTATAGATTAAATATAAATAGTGAATATGGTTTAATTAAAAACGCTCACTGCCAAAAATGGCAGTGAGCGTTTTTAATTTAGTCAACTTATAATAATAATGCGCATTAAAAAGTCGTTCCGGAACAAATTAATCGATATCCGTTCTCATCCCGGAAACGACTTTGGTAGCTGTGCTACTCTGATCAAAGGCAAAGCTAGCTAAATGAGAAGAGCTGTACAAGTTTGGCTTATGCAGGGAAGGATTTCTGATAAAATTTTATAAAAATGAAAAAATTTGAAAAGTTTAAATTATCCAAAGAGGAAATTTCAGATGTATTAGGAGGAATTAGTTATTGTGATTTTATAGGTGTTGTTAATTACCTAGGTGATGGAAATAGAAATCAAATAGATCAATCTGTGATTTTGATGCAAAAATTTAATAGAGGAGAAATGCAGTTATCTGATTGGGATTATAATGGTAACCCACCTGCATGTTAAATAATATTAGGAGTAGTTTAACTACTCCTAAATTTTCTCTATTAATACAATTATATAATAATTTATGAAAAAAATACTAACTATAACTTTAATAATAATTTTTAAAGTTGGATATTCTCAATTATCAGATAATGAACTCAATAAGATTTCATTAGAAAATATTAAAAATACAATCGATACATTGACTAGTCCTAGTTTTGAAGGGAGAGGTATTACTGCAATTGATAATTTAGTTAAGTATTTTTCAAATTATTATTTGGAGTTAGGACTTCAACCAATTGCAGATAATAATTTCAATCAAGATTTTAATTTTTTTAGTTATTTAAACTATTCTAATAATTCTTACCTGAAAATAGGCAATGAAAAAATGACAATTGGAAAAGACTTTATTCATAGTCTCTCCGATTTTAAATTTCATTATAATTATACTCGGGAGCCTATTCAATCAAAATTATTTTTTGTAGGTAATTCCAACCAGACTAATGATTCTATATTAAATATTCATCAGATAAAAGGTAAAGTATTAGTTGTTTTTGATCAAAGTAGAAGTTTGGTGGAAATAGCCTATAGAAATGGAGCTACTGGTATTATTATTATAGAGCCTACTAAAAAATGGTTTAATAAAACGAAGCAAAACCTTGAGATTCTTGGTACTGCAGGAGGTGTTTTGTCTTATCTGCAAAAAGACCCGTTAAAAAGAACGTTTACAAGAATTCACGTAACTACCGAAACAGGTGCTAAAATTTTAGGCGTAACTAAATCAAAATTAAAGCAATACAGAAAGAAGTACACAGGTATTGAAGATTCAAGTATGTATAAATTAGAAAGTCAAATAGAGCTTAATATACATAGAAAAAAGAAAGTATATGAATCGGCTAATTTAATAGGTTTTATTCCAGGATATGAAAAAAATGGTGAGCATATTATCTTATCAGCTCATTATGATCATTTGGGAAAAAATGAAAGGGGATATTTTCCTGGGGCCAATGATAATGCGTCAGGTATTGCATCTTTATTGGAGATTTCAAGAATATTAAGCGAAAACTATAAAGCAGGAATTGTTCCTAAGAGGAGCATTTTATTTATTGCCTTTGGTATGGAGGAAGCACGATTAATGGGATCGAAATACTATACTGAAAATCCGATTTTACCGCTTTCAAAATTGAAAGCAAATATAAATTTGGATATGATTGGAAGGCAAGATAAATATCACTTGAAGGAAAGTAATTACATATATGCTTTAGGTCCGGATTCCATAAGTTCTGGTCTTAATACTTTAATGGATAGTATTAATAATGTATATCAATTTGTAAAATTGGAGCACCTAGATAATTTTCCTAATGCAAAGAAATTCTTTAGTAAATCTTCTGATCAAGCAAGTTTTTTAAATAAGGGTATACCTGCAATTCTTATAACTAATGGTATGCAGAGTGATTTACATCGTTTTACTGATACAAAAGAAAAAATATATTACCCAGCAGTTAAAAATATTTAAAAATTAGTTTTAAAAACGGTTTGGGAATTAGCTAACTAGTTTAGGAGAATATAAAAATTTACAGATGAATAATCTTAATGATATAATATATATTGCACTTCGATATTATAAAGTAAAAATTACTTTTAATACTCTGGATAATTTATTGAAATCAAACTATAAATTTCCTTCATTAATTGCTCTATCAGAGACATTCGAAGAGATTGGTGTTCAATCTGAAATTTATAAGCTACCATCAAGTGAATTCGAACATTTGGATCAACCATTTATTGCTCAGCTAAGTGAATCAAAATCTGAGTTTGTATTCGTGAATAAAATAGATGATATTTATTTTTATTATCAAGATCAGAATAAAATATCAAAAAAAATAAAAAAGAAAGATGTTGTAAATGAATTTTCAGGACTTATAATTTTAATAGAATCTGTTATTAATGCAAAATTAAAATTTAAAAAAGAGTTTAATCGTGAGAATATATTTAAATATAGTGGAGTAACCTTTTTTGCTTGCATTTTTTTTTACATACTTTTTTTAAACCAAATTAAGTTTGATACATTGAATTATTTGACTTTCTCTATAATAGGTTTAAATATTATTGGATTTATCGTTTCAATCATTTTGGCTTCAGATAGTTATCGAGATGATAAAACTGTTTTTGGGGAGTTTTGTTATGTTAGTAAAAGAGTAAATTGCAAATCTGTAATTACATCTAAATATTCGTCTATAGATGGATTTTTAAGTATAGCGGATTTCTCAATGATTTATTTTTTATCTCATTTAATTTTTCAAATTCTTTACCCATCATATTTAAACGTTCTAGCCTTCTATAGTTTATTAACATTAAGTGTAATTCCAATATCATTATATTATCAGTTATTCAAAATTAAAAGTTTATGCATACTATGCTGTTCAGTATTGATTATTTTGATTGCAGAGTATATTTTGTGTAGAGATTTATTAGTTTTTGAGTTCGATAGGGTTATTTTTTTTGTATGGTTTCTTGTTATTATTTTGCTAGGTATAGTAATCACCTATTTTACCAAAACGATTAATTTATTACTGTTAGAAAATAAGATAATTAAACTTCAAAATATGAAGTTTAAGCGGAATCCAATTGTTTTAAAGAGTTTAATTTCTGGAGCAGATGATTTACATCATATTGAAGATATATTTAGATTTACAATAAAAAGAGGAGATGGAGCAGATAATATACTAGTAATTTTAAGCTTAAGTTGTGATAGTTGTTATGAGGAATTTAAGAATATCATACAAATATCTAAAAGCAAAAAGAATATCAATATTAGTATAGTATTTACTATTAATGAATTGGAACCTTTAGGTGTTTTAAATTCATTATACTACATAAACGAAAATAAAAGTCTTTATAAATTAATTGATGCTATCATTAGATGGTATGAAACTAAAAATTATAAAACCTGGTTGAGAAACCATCCGGTTCCATTAGATTATAATAAAATACATAATTTATGCACAGATAAATTTAATATTATACAGCAATTACAGGTAGAGAGATTGCCAAAAGTATATTATAATAATAAATTATTACCAGTAGATTACAATGTAAGAGACTTAGAATATTTTATCGAATAATGAAATTAAAAAATCTAGATGCTTATATTAAAGCATTCCTTTTTTGTAGAGCATTAAAGTTAATGTTCAAGTTTTTTGTTATCATTTTTACAAAATTATTTAATTTTGGTATGGTTATAATCTAATTCCTACTACCTTGAAAAAACGATTTCCACACTTTCGACAGTTGGATGCCATGGATTGTGGCCCAACCTGTTTGCGCATGATTGCCAAGCATTATGGCAAGAATTACACTTTACAATCATTACGCGATAAATCGCACATTACCCGCGAAGGTGTTTCGATGCTTGGTATTGCCGATGCTGCCGAAAGTATTGGAATGCGTAGTATGGGCGTTCGTATTTCTTTCGATCAGTTGGCGAAGGAGGCTCCACTTCCTGCAGTTTGCCACTGGGGACAAAACCACTTTGTGGTGGTGCACAAGGTAGAGGAGAAGCGCAATAAAACCATTGTTCATGTTGCCGATCCAGGATCAGGTTTGCTAAAATTTACCAAGGAGGAGTTCATTAAACAATGGGCAAGTACTCAAAGCCAGGGAGAGCTGAAAGGTTTGTGCTTGTTGTTGGAACCAACACCTGATTTTTACAGCAAAAATGGGGAAGAAGTTTCTCAGAAGAAAAGCATAGGTTTTCTGCTAAAATACCTAAAACCTTATCGCAAATTCATGATTCAGCTGGTATTGGGGATGCTGTTTGGCTCTTTACTACAGCTGATTTTTCCATTTCTTACCCAATCCATTGTCGATATTGGGATCAACACCCAAAACCTGAGTTTTATTTACCTGGTATTGATTGCTCAGTTGGTATTGTTCATTTCCAGAATGTCGGTAGAGTTTATCCGCTCCTGGATTTTACTGCACATTTCAACTCGAATAAATATTTCTTTGATATCCGATTTCCTAATCAAGTTGATGAAGTTGCCTATAGGCTTTTTCGATATTAAAATGATTGGGGATTTGTTGCAAAGGATTCAAGATCATACCCGTATAGAAAACTTCCTAACGTCATCAACATTAAACGTGTTGTTCTCCATGGTCAACCTGGTAATTTTTGGTATTGTATTGGCAATTTACGATATGCAAATATTCCTGGTTTTCATGTTAGGATCTGCATTATATATACTTTGGGTGAATTTATTTTTGCGAAAACGAAGGGAATTGGATGGAAAACGATTTGCTCAAATGTCGAGCAATCAGAACTCATTGGTGCAGTTGATCACCGGAATGCAGGAGATTAAACTGAACAACTGCGAAAAACAAAAACGATGGGAGTGGGAGCAAATTCAGGCAGAATTGTTCCAGGTTCGAACCAAAGGATTGGCTTTAAATCAGTATCAAATTTCCGGTTCGGTATTCTTTAACGAAACCAAGAATATCATTATCACTTTCCTGGCAGCAAAAGCGGTTTTAGACGGAGGAATGACACTGGGTATGATGTTGGCGGTTCAATACATCATTGGTCAGTTGAACTCTCCGCTTGATAATTTAGTTCAGGTAATTCACTCATGGCAGGATGCAAAAATCTCTTTGGAGCGTTTGGGTGAAATTCACGAAATGAAGGAAGAGGAGGATGTAAAAGATCAGAAACTTACAGAAATCCCTGATGAGAAAACCATTGACATTGAAAATGTTTGTTTCCAGTACGAAGGACCGCATTCAGAAATGGTTTTGAATGATGTAAACCTAAAAGTAGAAGAAGGAAAAACTACTGCAATTGTAGGAGCATCGGGTAGTGGAAAAACGACATTAATTAAGCTCATGTTGGGATTTTATCCAACTACGAAAGGAAGAATTTCGCTTGGTGGAACAACAATAGAAAATTATAGCTCGGCAATGTGGCGTCAAAACTGTGGGGTAGTAATGCAGGATGGCTTCATTTTCTCGGATACCATTGCCAAGAACATTGCCGTTGGGGTTGAGCATATCGATAAAAAGAGATTGTTGTATGCGGTTCAGGTAGCTTGTATCGACCAGTTTATTGAAAATTTACCTTTGCGATACAATACCAATATTGGAGCCAATGGTCATGGATTAAGCCAGGGACAAAAGCAAAGAATATTGATTGCGAGAGCGGTGTATAAAAATCCTGAATTCTTGTTCTTCGATGAAGCAACCAATGCCTTGGATGCTAACAATGAATTGGCAATTATGGAAAATCTTGATGAATTTAACAAAGGCAGAACCGTTGTGGTTGTAGCGCATAGATTAAGTACCGTAAGAAATGCAGATAAAATTATAGTACTTGAGAAAGGTGAAATTGTTGAGCAAGGTACACACCAAGAACTAACAAGCTTGGAGGGTAAGTATTATCAGTTGGTTAAAAATCAGCTTGAACTGGGTAACTGATAAATCTCAAACTCCTAAATTGGCTTTAATTGGAGCTGCAAGTTTTGATCCCCTTTCGGGGATTTAGGGGTAAGAAAACTAATTTGATTCATAATAATTTGCGTCAATAAAAATGTCTAAAATGGAAAAGGATCCCAATATAGAATTAAGATCAGACGAAGTAAAAGAGATACTTGGAAGAGTTCCAAACTGGATTATTAGAAGTGGTACAACTTTGTTTTTTGTTGTGATTGCTGCCGTTGTTATTGGTAGTTATTTTTTCCGATATCCGGATATTATTGATTCAAGATTGGTATTAACTACACTAAATCCTCCTGCTGAATTGGTAGCTCGATCAAGCGGAAAAATACAGGAATTGTATGTGAAAGATAATGAAGCTGTAAAAGAGGGAAGCCTGTTGGCCATTATTGAGAACCCTGCATTTAATGAGGATATTTTTGAGCTAAAGGAAAAACTGGAAACTTTTCAAGGTCACCTAACGGGAGCCGAAAATGTGAATGCTGAAATTGTAGAGGGTACATTCAGGCTTGGTGAGGTACAAACCTATTACAATACCTTTTTAAAATCGTGCGTTGATTATCAACGGTTTTTTGAATTAGAGTACTATGACAGGAAAATTGACTCTTACAAGAAGCAGATAAGCAAATACAATATGTATTACGATCGGCAATATCAGCAAAAGAAAATATTGGAGAGTGAATTGGCAATATCTAAAAAACAATACGAGAGGGATTCTTCATTATTTCAAAGAGGCGTAATTGCACAACAAAACTTCCAGAATTCAAAGAAAAAGTTCCTTGAGAGTTCGTATTCTTTTCATGGAGCAAGATCTGCATTAGCTTCTACTCAAATCAATATATCTAACGTTGAGCAGCAGATTATCGACCTTGAATTGAAGAAGGAGAGAGAGAGAGAGGATCTTCAGAATTTAATGATTCACTCTTTTGATCAATTAAAAGCTCAAATTGATATTTGGGAGCAAAAATATCTCATTAAAACTCCAATTGATGGTAAGGTAACCTTTAATAAGTTTTACAGTTCGAATCAGAATGTTAAAACAGGTGATAGAGTATTTACCGTACTTCCTAATGATTCAACAAAAATTGTTGCTAGAGTTGAATTAGGCATGCGAGATGCAGGTAAAGTAAAAGTTGGGCAAAGAGTGAATATAAAACTCGATAATTATCCTTATCTTGAATATGGGATGCTGGAAGGGACGATACAATCTATCTCAAAGGTGCCGGAAAATCAAAAATATACTCTCGATGTTAACTTGTCAAATGGTTTGGTTACGAATATCGGAACCGAATTACAGTTTGCTCAGGATAGTGAGGGTAAAGCGGAGATTATCACAGAAAATCTTCGATTACTACAACGAATTTTTAATCCAATACGAGCATTGTTAAAAGAACGTTTGTAAGTTCCTGTCCCGTAAATTAGAATTGGTGATATGAAAGAACTTGCAGTTGGAATTGATATTGGTGGTACACATACTGTTTATGGCTTGGTAGACAAGTTAGGCAATTGTCTGGCCCAGAATAGGATGTATACCAGGGATTTCGATACATTTTCCGACTTTGTTTCTACTCTTTCAAGAAGAATTAAGTCTCTGGAAATACCAAATCAAACAAATTTTAAAGTAATTGGAATTGGTGTAGGTGCGCCTAATGCTGACTATAAGAAACAAACAATCGAAAATGCATCAAACCTTTCGTGGGAAGGGATTTTGCCACTAGGTAATTTACTTCGTGAGAATTTCGGTTTGCCGGTGAAAGTTACTAATGATGCAAATGCATCGGCTATGGCTGAGATGATTTATGGTGGTGCAGTGGGTATGAAAAACTTTATGGTTTTGACCCTTGGGACTGGTTTGGGTAGTGGAATTGTTGTTAATAGCGAGATTGTATATGGTCATTCGGGTTTTGCTGGCGAATTGGGGCACATTATAGCTTGTCCAGAAGGCAGGCAGTGCGGATGTGGAAGATATGGTTGTTTGGAAACGTATGTTTCCGCTACAGGTATCAAAAGAACTGTAAGTAAGTTACTAGCCAAGTATTCTTTTAAAAGCGAGTTAAGAGGAATTCCTTTTAATCGTATGAGTGCAAAAAAACTTGCCGACGCAGCTTATAGAGGTGATGAAATTGCATTGGAATCATTTGAATATACCGGAAAAATACTTGGAATAGCATTGGCTAATGTTGTGGCAATTAATAATCCTGAGGCAATTTTTTTAGCTGGAGGATTATCAAAAGCCGGAGAATTGTTATTAAAGCCTACTCAACATCATATGGAAGAAAACTTACTATCCGTTTATAAAGGAAAAACCATTCTGAAAATAACTTCGGTTAATGGAAATTCTGGGATTTTAGGTTCAGCTGCTTTGATATGGAATCTTGTTTAATTATTTGTAGCTTTGGTTTACACTCTATTAAAGCCAGTCAATTATAAATGAGCCTTCGATTCATTAGCATTATTCTTATTTTATTAACGAGCAAATCTTATGCTCAAAAAAATGTAGATCCGTTTCCAACCCATAATCAAAGTCCATTAATTCATTTTTTTGGATTACCGCATCATCATGGAGGGAAGGTTTTGTCTAAAAATGATTTTACATTTGGTAATTATCTTAATGTAGCAAACAATGCGACGTCTTCCCAACTACTCACGGAAGCCATATATCTGGATGGTGAGATGTACCGTAATGATTTAGTTTTGAGGTATGGTTTATTAAATTACCTACAAATAGAGTTGAATATTCCTCTTATACGCCATTCAACAGGAGTGATGGATCCAATAATTAGCGGATGGCATCAAACATTTGGCCTACCAGGTAAAGCAAGAGAAATAATGACTAATTTTAACCTTACCTATTTGTATAGCGAGAATGAAGAGACTCATATTTTAATGAATGAGAGCAAATTGAAATTTGGTGATATTGCTTTGAAATTGGATGTGCCTTTGATAAAAAATAAAAAGAACTTATTATCCCTTAGTGCTTTTTACAAGTTTTCTACAGGGGATAAAAAGCAACTAATAGGAAGTGGTACCAATGATATTGGAATTCAATTCTCAGGTAGAATTTTACCCAGGTTTGAAAAAAAAACATTTAACTGGTTTTATTCAGCAGGATATATGCATATTGGTTCAGGAGCTCTTTTATCTGATATTGTCACCAGGAATATTGTGTTTGGAAGTGTTGGAAGTGCTTTTGATTTAAGCAAAAGTTGGGTTCCAAAGCTTCAGTTTGATTTTCATTCAGGATTTTATAAAAAATCAGCTACCAGACAGTTGGGTAGAGAATCCATTCAATTCGTATTAGGAACTGATTATTTTATTTCGGATAATTTAAATATATCACTCTCTTTTTCAGAGGATTTAATCGTAAATACTGCACCGGATTTTGTATTGCAATTTGGTGTTTCATATAAACTTTAACCCATTACAATTATGAGTATTATTGGAAATATTATTTGGATCATTTTTGGAGGCCTTTTTATCTTCTTTGAATATTTAATTGCTGGCCTTTTAATGTGCTTCACCATTGTTGGAATTCCTTTTGGAATTAAAATTATGCAATTATCCATTTTGGGATTGGCACCTTTTGGTCAGAAAGTTGAGTACAACGATCATGCTGGAGGATGCCTGAGCATTATTTTGAATGTGATTTGGATTTTTATTGGAGGCTTGTGGATCGCATTAACGCATTTGGTATTTGCTTTGATTTTTGCAATAACCATTATTGGAATTCCTTTCGCTGTTCAGCATGTAAAATTAGCTGGTTTTGCTCTTACACCTTTCGGAAAAAGTATTCGATAGTTTAAAAACACAAAGTTTTATAAAAAGAAATATCCCGGCCGGAGAGGCACGGGATAATCACAAAATACTTAAACAACAAACACTAACATAAACGTTCCTTAACGCGTATGGAGAGCAAATGTGAGAAAAATTTTTTGGATATGAAAATGATTCGGTCTTTATAATGTCAAAAATATCAAATACTTACACCGAAAACGTTTGTATGAACCTTATTTATTTTCAATTTAAATACTGACAAGTCTTTTTTTCGATAAAAAATATGAAATTGCTCCACGTGGAACATTCTTTAAATCTTTTCTGATTCATTTTCAGTTGGTTTACAATAATGCTATAAATCGTATTTTCTAATATCTTTGCATTTTTAATCAAAATATTGCACAAAATTGAATCCTCTTAAGAAACTTGCTGGCGAAACAGCCATTTATGGCGTAAGCTCCATTGTTGGTCGATTTTTAAATTGGTTATTATTTCCAGTCTACACCTATATTTTTGCACCTGATGAGTATGGGATTGTGGCTAATTTAATGTCGTATGTGGCTTTATTTTTAGTGCTTCTTACCTACGGGATGGAAACCGGCTATTTCCGTTTTGCAAACAAGGAAGGCAAGGCAGAAATCACATTTACAACCGGATTCTTAAGTTTAAGTTCATCCACACTTGTTTTTTGGCTACTGATTTTTGTTTTTTTAAATCCATTGGCCGATTATTTACAAATATCAGAACACAAAGAGTATATAGTATTGTTGTCAGCTACATTGGGTTTAGATGCCATAACAGCCTTGCCGTTTGCTAAACTAAGACTACAGAATAGAGCTTTCCGCTATGCGGGACTTAAGCTCATAAATATATTCGTTAATGTAGGTATTAACTTGTTTTTCTTGGTTTTATGTCCTTGGATTCATGAAAAATTCCCGAATATTCCAATCGAATCCATATGGAATCCTAATATTGGTGTAGGCTATATATTTATCGCATACTGTGTAGCTTCTGTGATCAACTTTTTATTGTTATTGCCAGATCTTAAATCTGTAAAATTTAAAATGGACTCTAGCTTACTTAAGGAGATTTTATCTTATTCCTGGCCAATATTAATCGTAAGTGTTTGTGGTCAGATCAATTTAAATTTGGATAAGATGTTAATGCCGAACCTGATTCCGGAAGCCATGGATCCAATGTATCAAACGGGGATTTATGGTGCGAATTACAAGTTGGCAGTTATCATGACCTTATTTATACAAGCATTCAGATATGCATTTGAACCTTTCTTTTTTGCACAAGCAAAGCAGGAAAATTCAAAGCAGGTTTATGCTGACGTGTTGAAGTATTTTACCCTATTCTGTTTATTGATTTTCTTAGGTGTAATGTTTTACATAGACATTGTAAAACTACTGATTAAATCGAATTATCATGAGGGCTTAAGCATTGTTCCTTATGTGCTTCTTGGGAATTTGTTCTTTGGTGTTTTCTTTTCTTTATCTCTTTGGTACAAGTTAAGCGATAAAACAAAATATGGAGCAATTATGGCTATTATTGGATCGGTAATTACCATCGTTCTAAATATTATTCTGGTTCCTAAAATTGGTTATCAGGGAGCTGCTTATGCAGTGTTTATTTGCTTCGGTATAATGATGGTTGTTTCCTATTTATTGGGACAAAAACATTATCCAGTTCCATACGATATTAAAAGAATCCTTTTCTATTTCATTTTTGCAATGGTTCTTTTTGCATTGGGTTCTCAAATAACAATTGAAAATCAATGGCTTAAAATGCTTGCGAAGACACCGCTATTATTGGTTTTTATTGCCCTTGTAATTCAAAAAGAACAATTATGGCAAATGCTGAAAAAGCGCTCAAAATAAATAAAAACCACACTTTCTTAATCGCTAATTTATCTTTCATAAGAGAGATGAATAATGTATCTTAGCCAATCGATAAAATAGAGTGTAAAAACTTCAAAATAAAAGCACATGAAAGTAAAAATCGTTAATAAATCGAAACACGATTTACCTAAATACAGCACTGAATTATCAGCTGGAATGGATTTAAGAGCAAATCTTAATGAGCCGGTTTTTCTTAAATCATTGGAAAGAAAATTGATTCCTACTGGTTTATTTATTGAATTACCAGCCGGTTATGAAGCTCAAATTCGTCCAAGAAGTGGAATGGCATTAAAAGAGGGGATTTCAGTTTTGAATACACCAGGAACGATCGATGCGGATTACCGTGGCGAAATAGGTGTGATCCTGGTAAATCTATCCAATCAGGTTGTAGAAATTAACGATGGTGATAGAATTTGTCAAATGGTTATTGCAGCGCACGAAACGGTGCAATGGGAGCCAGTTGAAGATTTAGAAGTATCGGAGCGCGGTGCTGGCGGATTTGGTCACACAGGAAAAGCTTAATCGTTAAAAAACATTAATTCGGATTGATTCTTAAGCCGAAATCTTAAATTTGATCCGAATTTTAGCTAATTTAAACATTACTACTACAAAGCAATGAAAATTATTGTACCTATGGCAGGAATGGGGAAGCGTATGCGCCCTCATACTTTAACAGTGCCAAAACCATTAATTCCTATTGCAGGAAAACCTATTGTTCAACGATTAGTTGAAGAAATTGCAAAAGTTTCGAATGAAAGCATCGAAGAAATTGCTTTCATTATTGGAGATTTTGGCAAGGAAGTTGAGAATCAGTTATGCGAGATTGCGGAAAATATTGGCGCAAAGTCGAGCATTTATTACCAAAATGAAGCTTTGGGAACTGCACATGCAATTCATTGTGCCGCAGAGTCTCTTTCAGGAAAAGTTGTTGTTGCTTTTGCGGATACGTTATTCAAAGCCGATTTTGTACTCGATGCCGAGGCAGACAGCGTGATTTGGGTACAGAAAGTTGAAGATCCATCGGCATTTGGAGTAGTTAAAATTGATGGTGAAAATAGAATTACTGATTTTGTTGAAAAACCTCAGGAGTTTGTTTCTGATTTAGCGATTATCGGAATCTATTACTTTAAAGATGGTGAAAACCTAAGAAGTGAATTACAGTACTTGTTGGATAACAAAGTGGTTGTGAATGGTGAATACCAGTTAACCGATGCGTTAGAAAACATGAAAAATAAAGGTTTGGTATTCAAGCCAGGTCAAGTTATTGAGTGGATGGATTGTGGAAACAAGGATGCTACAGTTCATACTAATCAAAGAATTTTGGAATATCATAAAGATGATGAATTGGTATGTGATTCATCGAATATTGAGAATTCAATTGTTATTCCTCCATGTTACATTGGAGAAAATGTGGTAATAAAAAACTCTATTGTTGGGCCACACGTATCTGTGGGAGCAGGAACAGTAGTTAGTAATACAATGGTTCGCAATACAATTGTTCAACGCCATTCGAACTTGGAACATTTAAATCTGGAAAATTCTATGATTGGAAATCATGTAGATATTCAGGGTGATGTTGCTGAGTTAAATGTTGGCGACTTTGCGAGCTTTACAAAATAGATAAAGGATGAAGGCGGGAAGAAAATTGTTATTATCAATCTTGGTTGGAGGCTGTGTTTTATGCAGCGTTCCTTCTCATGCAAAGAGTGTAAAATCTACCAAAAAAGATAAGCTTCAAAAAGAAGTAAAACTTACAGAACAGCAAAAGTTGGAGTTCGATTACGCTTTTGCCGAGGCCACCAAAGCCATTTTACTTGGTGAGGTAGAAAAAGGGATTTCTTTGTATGTTTCCTGCCTTAAAATAGATCCTTCGAGTGCTGTTGTACGATACGAATTAGCGAACATCTATCTAAGTAAAGAAAACTACAACAGTGCTCTTGAATTGGCTCGTGGAGCAGTAGAACAACAACCTCGTAACCTTTGGTATCAGATTCAGTTGGCAAATATTTACCAAAAGAAAGGCATGATCGATCATGCTTGTAAGGTTTACGATGAATTGATTGAAATGTATCCGGAAAGAAATGATTTCTTTTACCTTCAAGCTGCTTTGTATGCTTCGGTTGAAAAGTTTGAGGAAGCAATAAAGGTTTACGATCGCTTAGAAAAAAAAGAAGGAATTCAGGAAGGTGTTTCTCTTGAAAAAGAAAGACTTTACATTAAAATGGGAGATAAGAAATCGGCCTATGCAGAAGTGCAAAAGTTGATTAAAAAATATCCGTATCGTGCCGATTTTTATGGAATGTTAGCTGATTTATATTTGGGCGATAACGAAGAGGAAAAAGCCTTTAAACAGTATCAGGAAATTTTGAAAATTGATCCGAATAATGGTTTGGTTCATTTTTACCTGGCTGATTTTTACAGAAAAAAAGGTGAAATCGACAAGGCAAATGCTTCATTAGTAAAGGCTTTCGAGCAAGAAGAGGTACAGGCCGATCAGAAAATACAGTATTTAATTGCCATGCTAATGGCCCCTGATCAACCTGAATTGTCCGACGATTATTTGAAATCTTTACTTGACACTTTAGTAAAAGTGCACCCTGGACATGTTCGTGTTCATGCATTATATGCCGACTTTTTAAGAAAAAGAAAAGACAATGAAGGTGCTAAATACCATCTGGAAAAAGTATTGGAAGAGGAAAAATCCAATTATGTAGTTTGGGAAGAGTTATTGCTCATTTATAATGAACTATTGGATTTTGATGGGATGTTAAAAGTAAGTACTGAAGCATTAACATATTTTCCAAGTCAACCTCTGTTGTATGTATTTAAAGGAGTAGCAGCAGCTCAAAAGAACGATTATCATACTGCTATTAGTGCATTCGAAAATGGGATGCTATATGTTGGCGATAATATAAGGTTGCGCATTCAGTTTAGAACTTATATGGGTGATGCTTATTACCAAAATGGTGATGCTAAAAAGGCATTTAAAGCTTACGATGAAGTTCTCTTGTATGAACCTGATAACGTGATCGTATTGAATAATTACAGTTATTACCTTTCGGTTCGTGGAGAACAGCTTGAAAAGGCAAAGAAGATGAGTTCAAAATGTATTGAATTGGAAGCAGAAAATGCGACTTATTTAGATACTCATGCATGGGTTTTATACCGATTGGGAGAATACAGTGAGGCAAAGGAAATCATGGAAAAGGCCTTGCAATTTGGAGGCAATGATTCAGCAGTGCAAGTAGAACATTACGGCGATATTCTTTTCAGACTGGGCGAAGGTGAGAAAGCCATGGAAGAGTGGAAGAAAGCAATGGATTTGGGCGAAGGTTCGGAATACTTAGCAGAAAAAGTAAAAACAGGAACTATTCCTGAAGAAAAAGAAGATGAAGAATAAATTACATTCAAAAATATACCTGGGAGCCATGGTTTTAATCATGGCTTTTATTCAGTTTTCCTGTAAAACAACTTACGATCTTGGTGTAATAAAAGCTAAACCAATGTCGGATGCAAAGTTGTATAGAAATTTAATTGACAGTAGTTTACATTATAATACCTTATTCGTAAAGAAATACTCGGCCAATTATACTGTTGATGGTGTAAAAAAGAGCTTTAAAGGAGCAATTAAAATTCAGAAAGACAGTTTGATTTGGATTTCAATTACTGCTCCGGTTGGAGGTCTGGAAGTTGCTCGCTTAATGATTACTCAGGATTCTGTTAAGATGATTGACAGGATGAAAAAGAAATACTTTATAGATGACTATGATTTCTTTAGAGAAAAACTGAATGTAGACTTAAATTTTAAATCGCTTCAGGCAATTCTTACCAACTCAGTTTTTCAGGCAACAAATGGGGAAAAAGAAAAATCTTTTATTCGTAGTTTTAATGGACGAATTGTTGATAATATGTACGTTTTCACCTCTGAAAAATCACGAAAAGTTGATCGTAAACTTCGTAAAGATAAGTTGAAAAGACTGTCTCGATTTGGTTACCAAAGAGTTGATATTGACCCATCTTTAATGAGAATTACAGATGTTTTGGTTAAGGATTTTGTTGATTTACGAGATGTAAGCGTAAAATACCGGGATTTTAAAATGTATGAAGATCGTAAATTTCCACAGCGATTAAGTTTCGAGGTTGTTGATCCGAAACATTTATTATCTTGTAGTATTAAATTTAATAAGATTACTTTCGATGATGAATTGAAATTTTCATTTAAAATTTCAAGTAAGTACGAAAGAATATATCCTTAAAATAGATTATGGGCGTTTCAAGAAAAAGATTCTTTAAATTTCCGCTGTGCATAATTATTCTACTGATAACTTTATCTGTAGAAGGATTTTCGCAGACAAGTATGTCGACATTAAAAAAGCGAAAAGAACAGAACGAAAAAGACATTGCATATACAAATACGCTCATCAAAAGCACAGTAAAAAACAAGAAAGTAAGCTTGGGGCGATTGAATTTATTGAACCAAAGAATTCGATCACGACAATCATTAATAAGTTCTATCGAGAATGAAATAAGCTACATCGGCAAACAGATTCTCCAAAAGAATAGAGAAATCTCGAAATTGGAAGATGAATTAGAGAAGCTAAAAAAACAATATGCCAAGGTTATTGTTTACGCTCACAAGCAAAAAAATTCCTACGAAAAATTAATGTTTTTACTCTCTTCCAAGGATTTTAATCAAGCCTACAAACGATACAAATACCTGCAACAATTTTCGGAGTACAGCAGAAAACAAGGAAAAACGATTGGAGTTAAAAAAGATTCCTTATCGGCAAAAATTGTGGAATTAAATAAGGTTAAGGCCGAAAAAGTTAGTCTTTTGGCACAAAAAACTGAAGAAAACAACAAGTTATCTGCCGAAAAATCGCAACAATCAGCCCTGGTTCAGAAGTTAAAAAAGCGCGAAAAACAACTTCGTGATGATTTGAGAAAACAAAAAAGATACGCCCAAAAACTACAAAAGGAAATTCAAAGAATTATAGAACGACAGGCTCGATTGGCCAAAAAATCGAGTAAATCTTCAGGAAAATATGCGATTACTCCAGAGGACAAAACACTTTCCATATCCTTTGATAAGAATAAAGGAAAATTGCCTTGGCCAACCAAAACCGGTTTTATTTCCGAAAAGTTTGGAGAGCATCCACACCCGGTTTTAAAGCATGTTACTGTTCGAAACGATGGTGTTAATATTACTACAGATGCTAAATCGGATTGTAGGTCGGTGTTTAAAGGTGAGGTTACTCACATTCTTTCCATGCCTGGTTTAAATAATGTTGTGATTATCCGCCATGGTGAGTTCTTCTCGGTATATTCAAATTTGGCGAGTGTAAATGTAAAAAAGGGAGATGTAGTTCAATCAAAAGAAAAAATAGGTGTAGTTTACACTGATAATACACAAGACCAAACAGTATTAAAATTCCAATTGTGGAAGGGAAGTAGCAAATTAAATCCTGCACAGTGGTTGTATCGTAACTGATTGTATTGCGTAGAAGATAAGTAATGGAAAATAATCGGGATATTTTTATTGCGAAACTGGATCGTTTTATTCGCAAATACTACCAAAATTTACTATTACGTGGATTTCTGCTATGTACTGTATTGCTTTTAAGTTACTGTTTCCTAATCTCTTTTTCCGAATATTTTTTATACCTATCGGTAGCTGTTAGAACGACATTAATCTTTTTATTTTTTGTATTAATTATTGTTTTAGGATATCAGTTTCTAATTCGTCCAATTGTTGGATTATTTAAAATTGGAAAACGAATTTCGTATCGACAAGCAATTGATATTATTTCAACACATTTTCCAAATCTTCAGGATAAACTAATCAATACCCTTGAATTAACGGAGCAAGCCGAACAATTGAATCAAAATGAGAATTCTTTGCTCTTGGCCAGTATCCATCAAAGAATCGAATCGGTTAAAATTATTCCTTTCCGAAAAGCAGTTTCGTTTAAGGCAAATTATAAATATTTAAAGTACCTTTTTGCCATTGCAACTGTAATTGCTTTAGTACATTTTTTAATCCCTGATATGTATTCAAACAGTACGGAAAGACTTGTTAATTACCGTACAAAATACACGCCTCCTGCCGATTTTTCATTTGAGTTGGATCATTGGACTGGTAGAGCAGTTAAAGGCTCAAATTTTAGCTTAAAAGCTCACACCAAAGGGAAGTACATTCCAAGTGAAGTGTACTTGCTTACAGACAATTCGAGGTTTTTGATGAAAAAAGAAAATTCGATAGAATTTTCCTATTTATTTCGAAATATCAACACAGATATCAAATTTCGACTACAATCAGGAAAGGTAATTTCTGAAGAATTTAAAATTGAAGTGATTTCGAAGCCAGGCATTAAAAATTTTTCTATTTCAATAAAATCTCCAGCCTATACAAAATTGCCTTTACGGATTGAAAAAAACATCGGAGATGTCAGTGTACCAGAGGGTTCGGAATTGGAGTGGATGTTTGAAACTGACTTTTCAAGTGCAGGAGAATTAATTTTTTCTGATTCACTGAATCCTAGCCCGGTAATTTTAGATGGAAATAGACTTAAATTTTCACGAAAAATCAGGAAACCAAACTCATATAGAATTTATCTAAGTAATAATGAATTTAATAGAGAATCCTATGCAAAATACAATGTCGATGTAATTCCTGATTTGTATCCACAAATTAAAATTGCAAGTATGCAAGATTCTTTGATCGAATCGGGATATTATTTTCGTGGTCAGATAAAAGATGATTATGGATTTTCAAAATTGAGATTTGTATACGAAGCAGATAATTTATCTCCGGTTTACATTCCAATATCTTTGAATCGAAAATTAAGTGCACAGGAGTTTTTCTTCTCTTTCGATTTTGCATCTGAAAATTTTCAAGAGGGAAGCAACGTAAAATATTATTTCGAAGTTTTCGATAATGATGGTATTAATGGAGCAAAGAAAGTAAGTTCACAACAATTCAATTATTACATTCCTGATTCGAAACAACTTTATGATTTGAACTCTGCTGTCCAGGATAGTATTGGAAGTAAAATTAACCAGAGTATTCAATTAAGTGAATCCATTCAACAGGATATTTTACGCATGCAAAAAAACACATTGGATGGGACGGCAGAGAAATGGCAGCAGGAACAATTGCTTAATGAGATAGGAAATAAGAAAAAGCAGTTAGATAATTTGTTGCAAGAGGTGATCCAGGAAAATCAGCGTAAAAATCGTTTGATGAACTCAGCCGGAATGGATGATCCACTTTTAATGGAAAAGCAAAAGCAAATAGAAGATTTGCTTGAAAAAATAATGGATCCCGAACTACAGAACTTGTTTGATGAGTTCAATAAATTAGCCGAAGATCTTAATTCTGAAAACATCAATAAGTTAGGAAATCAGCTAAAAATGTCGGTTGATGATTTTCAAAAACAATTGGATAGGAATCTGCAATTGCTTGAAAGATATGAGATTGAAGTTCGCGTTCAGCAATTGACAGATCGAATTAATACATTGGCTGAACAGCAAGATATATCTGCGGATAAGAATCGACGAGATGCTGAAAAAATAAGGCAAGATCAGAAGTTGGGAGAGGAAAAGTGGAATGAATTAAAAGAAGATTTAAAAGATGTTCTTGATAAAAATTCCTCTATTCAGAAACCATATGATTTCGATGGAGATTTAAATGATCTTCAGGATGAAATTGATGAAATGATACGAGAATCAAATCAATTTTTTGAGAACAATAAATTTGGTAAAGGGGCAAAGAATATGAAAAACACCTCTTCCAAACAGAGGAGTTTTGCTCAAAAACTGAATGATAATATTGCCAATAGTACTTCAGCGCAAATGACTGCTGATATTGGAAATTTAATTCGATTGATGAATAATTTGATTGAATTTTCTTTTCAGCAAGAAGAGGTTTTAAAGAGCTTTAAAAGAATTGGATATTTAAATCCAAAGTATGTTGAAATGATTGAAAAACAAGGTGATCTGAAAGAAGAATATGCTCTTATACAAGATTCTTTAATCACCTTATCAACCAGGTCACCTCAGGTTGCCTCATTAATTGGTAATCGAATATTCAATATCGAAAACGAGCTTGAAAAAGTCATTACTGAAGCAAGTGAGAGAAGAAAAATACAAGCAGCTACAGCGCAACAAAAAGTTTTAACTGACGTTAATGAGTTAAGTGTATTTTTGTCGGAAGCCTTGAAACAGATGATGGAGCAAATGGCAAATGCTATGCCTGGAGATCAAATGGGAGATAAGAAAGGTGGACAACCATCTTTCTTAAATTTGAAATCTGATCAAAAATCGCTAAAAAAAATGCTGGAGGAATTAATTTCTGATATGAAAAAAGGAAAGTCGGGAAAAGAGTCCAAAGAGAAATTAGGAAAATTTCTACAGCAACAAGAAATGTATCGTCAAAATTTGCAAGAAATGCTTCAAAATGGAGGTCTTGGAAACGAAAGTGAGAAAATCTTACGTGAAGTAACCAAAATGCTTGACCAAATGGAGTCGGACATTTCTAATTTTTCGATAAATTCGAATATGATTTTACGCCAAAATCGTATTTTTTCAAAATTATTAGAAGCTGAAAATGCCCATAGAGAAAAAGATTTTGATAAAAAACGAGAAAGTAATTCAGGAAATATTTTAAAATTGAGTAACCCTAGAGAAATATTTGAGTATAAAAGAGTACGAACGGATTTTGAAGGAGTATTCTATGACTCAAACGTAAAATTGTTCGACTATTATAATAAGTTGTACTTGGATTATATGATAAAACTTAATAATGACTAAATCTGATAACTTGTTGGTATTTCCATCTGAACTAGAAAACATAAGTAGGGTTGAAAGATTAATAGATGATATTTCATCTTCCTACAATTTAAGCTCTGAAATTTACGGTAAGATTTCAGTTGCCATTATTGAAGCTGTTAATAATGCCATTCTTCATGGTAATAGATTAGATGTCTCAAAAAACGTAAAAGTTGAGTACAACATCAATGAAGAAGCCATTCAGTTTATTGTTGAAGATGAAGGATCTGGCTTTGATTTTGAAAATATTCCTGATCCAACTTTACCTGAAAATATTGAAAAAACTCATGGTAGAGGTATTTTTCTTATGAATCATTTAGCTGATGATATTGAATTTTGCGAAAATGGCGCATTAGTTGATATGAAATTTAGATTTGCATAGATGTTGATTACATATAATTCGTGTGAAACAGAAATTCCCGCGATTGATCAAAAACGCATTAGCGATTGGGTCAGTCGCGTTGTCGTTAATAATGGCGGCGAAATAGGAGAGGTAAATTATTACTTTTGCTCCGATGATTACCTGTTGGAAATGAATCGTGAACACCTTAATCACGATTATTATACAGATATAATAACCTTCGATTACACCGTAGCTAATATTATCTCGGGAGATCTTTTTATAAGTGTTGATACAGTACGTGATAATGCGGAAGAGTACAAGTGCGAGTATTTAGAGGAACTCCATCGTGTTATTATTCATGGTATACTGCATTTGTTAGGTATTGATGATAAAACTGATGAAGATCAGGCGATCATGACACAAAAGGAGGATGAATCATTAGCATTACTTTCCAAGATTATTTAAATTTGTGAAATTTTTTAATTTATTTTGCTGGATTACAAGATGTTAGAAAGCGCTGTTGTTTTCTAGTATTTTGATATTCAGTGGATTAGTTTAATTTATTTATCTTTGTAGGTAGATAAGGAATAAAGAATACAAATATCTTATAATAGTATGTTGCCTAAATATGATGTAATAGTAGTAGGGGCTGGACATGCCGGATGTGAAGCAGCAACAGCTGCAGCTAATCTTGGTTCATCTGTTCTTTTAATAACAATGGACATGAACAAGATTGCCCAAATGTCTTGTAATCCGGCAATAGGTGGAATTGCGAAAGGTCAAATTGTTCGAGAACTTGACGCATTAGGCGGATATACCGGTATTGTTACAGATCGTTCTTCGATTCAATTTAGAATGTTGAATCGATCGAAAGGACCAGCAATGTGGAGTCCAAGAGCACAATGTGATAGAATGATTTTTTCAGCAGAATGGCGCAAAATTGTTGAAAATACTGACAATTTAGACATGTGGCAGGATGCTGTAGTTGGAATTATTGTTGAAGATGGTGTTGTAAAGGGTGTAAAAACCAAACTAGGAATTGATATACTTTCTGAAACTGTTGTATTGACCAATGGAACTTTTCTGAACGGATTAATGCATATTGGACGAAAGCAAGAAACAGGAGGCCGATCTGCAGAACCAGCATCATTTGGTATTAGTGAACAATTAAAGTCTTTTGGATTTGAAGTAGGAAGAATGAAAACTGGTACTCCAGCTCGATTAGACGGAAGAAGCATTGATTTTTCTGTAATGAGAGAGCAGGGTGGTGAAGAAGGTTTTTATCAATTTTCTTACCTTAATAATCATGTAGAGAAAACACTTCGCCAGAGACCTTGTTATATTACTTATACAAATCCCGAAGTTCATGATAATTTAAGAGAAGGGTTCGAAGATTCGCCAATGTATAATGGTACCATTCAAAGTACAGGACCAAGATATTGTCCAAGTATTGAATCTAAACTTTCAACCTTTGCTGAAAAGAATGAACATTTGTTATTCTTGGAACCGGAAGGGGAGCATACGCATGAATATTATATTAATGGATTTTCATCAAGTTTACCTTGGGATGTTCAATTAAAAGCACTTCAAAAAGTTCCGGGATTGGAGAATGTAAAGATGTATCGTCCTGGATATGCAATCGAGTATGATTACTTTGCTCCAACTCAATTGTTCCATACTTTAGAAACCAAGATTATTTCGAAACTGTATTTTGCAGGTCAAATTAATGGAACTACAGGATATGAAGAAGCCGGTGCTCAAGGAATGATGGCAGGTATTAATGCAGCTTTATCGGTTCAAGCTAAACCTGCATTTACCCTTAAAAGAGATGAAGCTTACATTGGAGTTTTAATTGACGATTTGGTTACAAAAGGGGTAGATGAACCATATCGCATGTTTACATCTCGAGCAGAATATAGAATATTACTTCGCCAAGATGATGCTGATGTTCGCTTAACTCCAAAAGCATTCGATTTGGGTTTGGCTGATCAGGAAAGAATGGATTTACTTGAGGAGAAAATTTTATACCGAGACAAACTGTTTCAATTTTGCAAAGAGTTTAGTTGTAAGCCAAAATTTTTAAATCCTGTATTGGAAAAATTAGGAACGAGTCCTCTGAAACAAGGAGTCAAATTATATGATATTATTTTGCGTCCTCAAGTAAGTATTCAGGATCTTATTGAAGATGTAACACCATTAAAAGAAATGGTAGATGAAATTCCAAATCGTAAAGATGAAATTATCGAAGCGGCTGAAGTTTTAATTAAATATAGCGGCTATATTGATAGGGAAAAACTAATTGCCGACAAGCTTACGCGTTTGGAAAATATCGATATAAAAGGTAGATTTGATTATATGACATTACAATCTTTATCTACCGAAGCCAGACAAAAGTTGGATAAGATTCAGCCGCAAACAATAGGGCAGGCATCACGTATTTCTGGTGTCTCTCCAAGTGATATAAACGTTCTTTTGGTGCTTATGGGACGATAATGTTCCACGTGGAACCAAGGAGTATTTTTAAAAAGTTTACTCCTTAAAACGCCCGAAATCGATCTCCTTGTTGTAAACAAAGGGAAAGTTTCGGGCCTTTTTGTAAGTGTATTTATGCTCTTAAAATCTCTATCATGAAAGATCAAAATTTTAAAATATCGGGTAAAATTGCAGATGTAATTTCACGAGAAATAATTCAAGGTGAAATTGAAGTAGTTGATGGATACATTAAATCCATTGTTCCAAAACAAGATGTTCCCAATCGATATATTCTACCAGGATTGGTAGATTCTCATATGCACATCGAAAGCTCTTTGTTAATTCCAAGCCGATTTGCAGCCGAAGCGGTAAAGTGTGGAACCTTAGGCTTGGTTACCGATCCTCACGAAATTGCAAATGTATTGGGCGAAATAGGTGTAGACTTCATGATTAATGATGCAAAGAAGGTTCCACTTGAAATTAAATTCGGAGTTCCTTCTTGTGTTCCGGCCACAAAACATGAAACCTCGGGTTTTGTTTTAGATAGTAATATTGTGGAAAGTTTGCTCAAAAGAGAAGAGGTAGTTTGCCTGGCAGAGGTGATGGATTTTGTAGGAGTTGTAGAGGAAGATCTTGAAGTGCTCAAAAAAATAGTAGCCTGTAAGAAGTTAGGAAAAAAGATAGATGGTCATGCACCAGGTTTAAAAGGTACAGATCTGAAAAAATATGTTGCTGCAGGAATTTCAGCGGATCATGAATGTTCAACCATTGAGGAAGCATTAGAGAAAATTGCTTTAGGTATGATGATTCAAATTAGAGAGGGGAGTGCTGCAAGAGATTTTGATTCTTTATGCTCTTTACTCGAATCGCATCCTGATAAGGTGATGTTGTGTACAGATGATCTTCATCCGGATGATATGGCAGAAAATGGTCATATCGATTACTTAATTAAGAAAGGGCTGAATAAGGGATATGATATTTTTAATTTACTTCGAGCTGCAAGTTACAATCCAATCCACCACTATGGTTTGGATTTAGGATTACTTCAAATTGGGGATTCTGCAGATTTTATTCTAGTGAATAATCTTGAACAATTTTCAGTAATGGAAGCATATCGAAAAGGGGAGTGCATATTAAAAAATGGCAATCCTTCTTTTGAGGTTCACAACGAAATTCTATTGAATAATTTTAGTCGAAAACCTATTCATCTATCTGAAATTTCTGTCGCGCCTAAGAATGGTAAAATAAAAGTAATGGTTGCTAAGGATGGAGATTTGATCACAGATTCTATCTTATGTGATCCTAAAATAGAGAATTCAAATCTTGTTGCTGACGTAGAAAATGATCTTTTAAAAATGGTTGTCATGAGTAGGTATGACAATGGGAAACCAGTTGTAGGTTTCGTTAAAGGTTTTGGTTTTAAAAAAGGAGCCATTGCGGAAAGTATAGCACATGACAGTCATAACATCATTGCCATTGGAACTAGTGATGAAGAGCTAATGCATGCCATAAATACCTTAATTGATTTAAAGGGGGGTATTGTTGCAGTTAATAACAGTAAGAGTAAATTTGTGAAGCTAGAAGTGGCAGGATTGATGTCAAATAAAACTGGGAGTAAACTTTTAGAAGAATACTCAGGTTTGTCTGAATTTGCATCAGAATTGGGTTCCGAATTTGAATCGCCATTTATGACACTTGCTTTTATGTCGCTTCTGGTTATTCCAAAATTGAAGTTATCCGATAAAGGTTTGTTTGATGTAGATCAATTTAAAGTGGTAGATTTATTTACCAACGAATAGTAATTCTCTCTTTCTGATTCGATGATTAAAAACAAAAACATTGACCATTTAAAGTCGCTGATTTCAGCTTTACCTGAAGAACCAGGCGTGTATCAATTCTTCGATGAGAATAGTACCATTATATATGTAGGAAAAGCCAAGAGGTTAAAACGAAGAGTAGCCTCTTACTTTAACAAGCTTCATGATAATGCTAAAACCAATATCATGGTCCGAAAGATTTCTGAGATACGACATATTGTTGTGAACTCGGAAGAGGATGCATTGCTATTGGAGAATAACCTTATTAAAAAGCATCAACCAAGGTATAATGTATTATTGAAAGATGATAAATCTTTTCCCTGGATTTGTATTAAGAAGGAGAATTTTCCACGTGTGTTTGTAACAAGAAACCTTGTAAAAGATGGATCGGAGTACTTTGGTCCATATACAAGTGTAAAGATGGTTAGAACGCTTATGGATATGATTCGATCTTTGTACAAGCTTCGAACATGTAATTTAAGTTTGAATTCAGAAGGGATTTTAAATGGAAAATTTAAGCTTTGTTTAGAATATCATATTGGTAATTGTAAGGCACCATGTGAAGGTAAAATCAACCAGGAAGAATACAATGAGACAATTCAAGCAATAAGGAATATACTCAAAGGAAATATTAGAATGGTTACGTCTCACCTTAAAGAAAAGATGACAGACTTAGCAGTGGAGTATAGGTTTGAAGAAGCTCATGCTATTAAAGAAAAACTTGAACTCTTAGATAAATATCAAAGCAAATCTACTATAGTAAATCCATCAATTAATAATGTTGATGTCTATTCTATTTTAGAGGATGAAGAATCGGCCTACGTTAACTTCTTAAAAGTGGTAAATGGAGCGATTATTCAGGCACACACAATTGAGTTAAAAAAGAAAATAGAGGAGAGTAAAGAGGATTTATTACTTATTGCGATTACTGAAATTCGACAAAAGATATATAGCACAGCCAAGGAGATCTTGGTGCCTTTCGAAATAGATTTGCCTTATACTGGAGTAAAATGCTTGATTCCACAACGCGGTGACAAACGAAAATTACTGGACTTATCTTTACGAAATGTCAAATATTACCGTCTCGAGAAGTTAAAACAGGGTGAGAAATCAAGAAAGCAATCCAATTCGGATCGAATTATGGAAAGAATGAAAACCGATTTGAGATTGAAAGATCAACCAATTCACATTGAATGTTTCGATAATTCAAATATACAAGGAACAAACCCGGTTGCTTCCTGTGTTGTATTTCGAAATGGCAGACCGTATAAAAAGGATTATCGACACTTTAATATTAAAACCGTGGTCGGTGCAAATGATTTTGCCTCCATGGAAGAAATCATTTACCGTAGGTATAAGAGATTGTTAGACGAAAATCAGACATTACCTCAGCTAATAGTTATCGATGGAGGTAAAGGACAGTTGGGCGCAGCTCTAAATAGTTTGGGTAAATTAGATTTAAGAGGTAAAATATCTGTCATTGGTATCGCGAAGAAATTAGAAGAGATTTATTTTCCCGGTGATCCTTATCCATTATACTTAGATAAGAATTCTGAAACATTAAAAATCATTCAACATTTAAGAAATGAATCGCATCGATTTGCAATAACATTCCATAGACAAAAACGCTCTAAAGCATTTATTGGTTCCGAATTGGATAAAATTGATGGAATCGGTCCAAAGACTGTTCAAAAGTTAATTCAAAGGTTTAAGTCTGTTGATAATGTGAAGAAGGCTACCTTAAGTGAAATATCAGAAGAAATAGGCAGTTCAAAAGCCTTAAGTGTTTGGAAATATTTCAATTAGAATAATTCATTTAAATAGAATTATTGGCTGTAATTTGCTCCTTTTCAGACATTTACAAGAATAAAAGTATTTAGAAAAACAATTGATATAACTCTTTAGAGCTTATTTTATTAAAGTATAAGTCTAAATCTATATCGTTAAGTTTTTTGTAAATCAATGAATTAGTGTGATTAGATCCTTTGATTTTTTCAAGAAATAGATTAAAATCTTCGTTTTTAATGCAATTGCCCGAAATATCGATCTCGGTAATGACACCTTTTTCGATCTGCATTTCGATTTCTAAAATTTTACCTGAATGGTAATTGCAAATTTTCTCGAACCTGTAATTTGGAGAATATCCAAAATTCCATTCCCAACTTTCGAATTTATCTGTTTTTAAATTTTCAATGGCATTTATGTCTTCATCTGAAAAAGTAAATTTATTTGAATTGGGATAAGTAAGGCCAAATTCATGAATGACTTTAGCTGCAAAATCTGATATAGAAATTGGAGAGGATAGATAGTCAGAGATATTCGTTACACGACTTCTAATGGACCTAACGCCTCTATCTTTAAACTTCAATGGATTTACCTTTAATAGATGGTTTAAACGCTTTAAATCGCTTGAAAAAAGCATTGTGCCATGTTGTAAAACTTTGTTCTTGTACACATGGGATGCATTTCCCGAAAATTTTTTTCCGTCAATGGTTAAATCACTTTTTCCTTCGAATTTTGCATTTACACCAAGTTTTTGCAATACTTGAATAATAGGGGAACTGTAGCCTTTAAAATCGACTAACTTTCCTTTTTCTCCTTTTTTGATCAGGCAATAGTTTAGATTACCAAAATCATGATAAACGGTTCCTCCTCCTGATAAACGACGAACAACAGGAATATTTTCTTCATTTACACGATCAAGATTAATTTCTGCAAGTGTGTTCTGATGTTTTCCAACCACCAGAGAATCTTGATTAATGTATAGGAAAAAGAAATCTTCATCGTAGTTTTTAAGAAGATATTCTTCACAGGCAAGATTGTAATATGGATTGTTTGAATTGCTAATGAAATAATTCATGATTTTGATTTTGTTTTTCTAACACAAATATGATTAATATTTGTGAAATGTCTTAATTTAGACTCAGTTTTAATAAGTTGTTTTTTTTGAACATGTCATCGATTTCATCAATGAATCTTAATTGGAGTAACTTATCTTTAAAAACGATTATAGTTTAAAATATCTTAATAAAAATTTAGTTATGCGTGTTGTAATACAACGAGTAAGTAAAGCCTCTGTAACAGTTGAAAACGAAGTTGTTGGTAAAATTAATGAAGGTCTGATGATTTTGGTTGGAATTGAGAATGAAGACAAGAAGGAAGATGCTGATTGGTTGAGTAAAAAGATATGTAATCTCAGAATTTTTGATGATGAAGAGGGGGTAATGAACAAATCTTTACTTGATGTAAAAGGCAACATATTAACGGTTAGTCAATTTACATTGCATGCCAAGACCAAAAAAGGGAATAGGCCATCATACATAGCAGCTGCAAAACCTGATATTTCAGTTCCTTTATATGAGTACTTTGTGGAAAAATTAAAAAATGAATCTGGGACAAATGTAGCGACAGGAAAATTTGGTGCTCATATGGAAGTTGCTTTGGTGAACGATGGACCAGTTACGATATTAATAGATACCAAAAACAAAGAATAGATGGATAATTTAACGATTAAAGAAGCCCAACAAAGAGTGGATGACTGGATTAAGGAATATGGTGTTCGCTATTTTAATGAGCTTACCAATATGGCTATTCTTACCGAAGAAGTAGGCGAAGTTGCCAGAATCATATCGAGGAAATATGGAGAGCAATCGTTCAAAGAAAAGGACAAGGAAATAGATTTGGCTGATGAAATGGCAGATGTACTTTGGGTTTTGATCTGCTTAGCCAATCAAACTGGTGTTGATTTGAATAAAGCATTAATTAAAAACCTCGAGAAGAAAACCAATCGAGATGCGAATCGGCACAAGGAAAATACGAAACTTTCTACTGATTAATGAAATAAGATCAAAATCAGGCACAAAGAACTGTTTTTTTATTTAGTTTTGTAGCTTCACGAAGAGTACTGAAAAGTACGAAATGGAAAAATCAGCGAAAATATTCGCAACCGGTTAAAATTTAATTAATTACATTTTTGAAACGTCAAAAAATGAAGAAAAACATTTTAGAGATCTTGAAAACGTACAATTTAGAATTGAACGATCAAGAAGTAGCAAATCAAGTTAAAGAGATTATTGCTTCTGATTATGATTCATTGTACAGTGTAGAGAATTTAAAGAAGAACTTTTCGTTAATCGATCTTACAACTTTAAATTCTACCGATACACACGAAAGAGCCAAAAGTTTTGCTGATAATGTAAATAACTTCCGGAATGATTTTGACATGCCAAATGTTGCTGCCATCTGTGTATATCCATACCAGGTTCCAACATTAAATGAAAACTTAAAAGCAGAAGGAGTAAATATTGCTTCTGTGGCCGGTGTTTTCCCATCTTCTCAATCATACATTGAAGTTAAGGCATTAGAATGCAAAATGGCTGTTGAAAAAGGAGCAGACGAAATTGATATCGTTATTTCGATTGGAGCATTCCTTGCTGGTGATTATCAAACAGTATTCGATGAGATTGTAGCTCAAAAAGAAGCTTGTGGAAAAGGACACTTGAAAGTGATTCTAGAAACTGGCGAGTTAAAAACAGCAACGAATATTAGAACAGCTTCAATTTTAGCAATGGAAGCTGGTGCAGATTTCATTAAAACATCAACAGGTAAAGTTCCTGTTAATGCAACTTTAGAAGCTGCTCATATCATGACTCAGGCAATTGCGGAATATCATGAGAAAACTGGCAGAATGGTTGGATTTAAACCTGCAGGTGGAATTTCAACAGCAAAAGATGCCATTGAATTTTACTCAATTTCTAATAGAAATTTGGGAGAGAAGTGGTTGAACAATGAGTACTTAAGAATTGGTGCCTCAAGTTTAGCAAATAATCTTCTTACCGAGATTCATAAAATAGAAACAGGAGAAGAAAAGACAATCACATATTTTTAATATTGTGAATATAATTTTAAGAAAGGGTCGGAAAAATTTTCCGACTTTTTTCGTTAAATGCAAAAAAAATATTTAACTTCAGAAAAAATATTGATAATATAAATCCCCCTGCTGTTAATTTTTAACTCGATGTACAAAGAATCCACAGAACATCTGTTATTAAGAATAAAAGAACTAGAAGCTGAGTTAAAAGCTGTAAAGCAATCGTTTGGAGCAAAATCAGGTTTGGTAAAACATTTATTAAGAAATGCAAAAAGCCAAACGCAAGAGTATTTGTCTGTAATTGATTCTGACTTTACCCTTATAGAAGTAAACAAAAATCGTTTAAGTCAACTAGGAAAAAAAAGGAATGAAATTATAGGAGATAAGTGCTACAAAGCATTTTACGATTTAGATAAAGAGTGTAAGGAATGCATTGTTAAAGAGGTTGTTAGTTCAAGAAGCGCAAATCGATTTTTAAAATCATACGAATTTAATAATGCCATTAAGTTTGAGGAGAAAACGGTTAGCCCAATTCTAAATGAAGAGGGCTTTGTTGAGCGTTTGGTTATCGAAAGTAAGGATATTAGTGGTTATTATCAACTTGTAGATAAAGTAGGGCAAAGAGAAGAGTTTTTTAAAAACATTTTTGAATCAGCTGGAGATGCATTTTTAATTCATGATTCACATGGTAATATTTTAGATTTTGGCTCCAAATTGCCAATTTTATTGGGGTATAACCAGGAGGAGTTTAAAAAACTATCCTTAATTGATATTGATGATCCACGTTATTCTATGAAGATTGACAGCCGTCAGGAGCATATGAAGGATAAGGATCACTTGTTATTTGAAACCGAATTGATTTGCAAATCAGGTGAAAGAATACCTGTTGAGGTAAGTGCAACACTTATTCCTTTGCATGGACAGAAGTTATTTTTCGTTTCCCTGCGTAATTTAGAAAAACGCAAAAAAGCAGAAGAAGATTTAAAAATAAGCGAAAAGCGATTTAGGACTTTGGTGGAGAATGCGCCGGATCTGATTATGCGATTCGATAAAAACTACAAACATTTGTTTGTTAATTCTGCAACAAAGACACTTTTGAATATTGATCCGGAAGAATTTATAGGAAAAACACACGAAGAACTTGGTTTTCCGGAACACATGTGTAAGTTTTGGGAAGAAGAGATGAACAAGGTTTTTCAAAGCTCGAAATTAAAAGTTGTTGAGTTTTCAATTCAGATAAATGGAGAACACAAATATTTTGATTGGCAGTTAATTCCTGAATTTGATGAAAAAGGTCAAACAGAAACCATTTTGGCCGTTGCCAGAGACATCACCGCTCGTAAATTGAATGAAAAGGCACTTGAAGAGGCCGTGAAAACAAAAGATAAGTTCTTTTCAATTATCGCCCATGATTTAAAAAATCCTTTTAATGCGATGTTACCTATCGTACATATTTTAAAGGAGAATCATATTGATATGCAAAGGGAACAGCTTTCTGAAATGATTGAATTAATTGATTCTTCGGTAAAGCAGGAGTACAATCTTTTGAAAAATCTTTTGGAATGGTCGAGAGCACAAACTGGTGCAATCAAATTAAAACCAGAGAGTATTCAACTGCGAGATCTTATTGATTCAAATTTACTTCTTCACAGGGCAGTAGCAGAGAGTAAAAATATTTCCATTGAATTGGATGGTATTCAAGCTAATGTTTTGTCAGATAAGTATATGCTAGAAACCGTTATCCGCAATTTGATATCGAATGCGTTAAAGTTTACCGAAACAGATGGTAATGTAAAGATTCACATTACGGAAAATAAAGAAGAGGTAATTTGTAGTGTTCAGGATAGTGGAATCGGTATTAGTCCTGAAAATCAGCAAAAAATATTCAGAATTGATACCAATTATACCAGATTGGGAACAAAGGATGAGTCGGGAACAGGATTAGGATTAATACTATGTAAAGAATTTATAGAAAAAAATGGAGGTAGTATTGCTGTGCAAAGTGAGCTGGCTGTAGGCAGTACCTTTACTTTCAGTTTGCCTAAAGCTACTTAATTATTTAGTTCTTGAAATGGTGTATTCAACCAGTTCTTGCAATGATGTATTGGCTTCCGATTCTGAAAATTCAGATAGAATTTCTAAAGATTTCTGTTTGTATTCCAGCATTTTACTTCGAGTATAGTCTATACCACCTTGCTCCTTCACAAACTGAATTAACTCATTTACTTTTTCAGTGTCTTTGTTGTACTTTCTAATGATTTTAAGAGCCCATTTGCGCTCCTTTTCAGAAACATTTCTAAGTACATATATCAATGGGAGAGTGAGCTTCTTTTCTTTGATATCATTACCTGTAGGTTTTCCAATATTGCCTTGCTTTTCGTAATCGAACAAATCATCCTTCATTTGGAAGGCAACTCCCAGGTATTCACCAAATTTCTTTAGTTTTTCTTGCTGATCTATTGATGCACCAACCGATAAAGCACCCAATTGAGTACACGAGGCGATTAAGCTTGCAGTTTTCTTGTAAATGATATCAAAGTAAACATCTTCAGTAATGTCTAGCTTACGCGATTTTTCAAGCTGTAAAAGTTCACCTTCACTCATTTCTCTAACAGCATCCGAAACAACTTGTAACTGATCGTATTCCTTATTTTCCAGTGCGACTAGCAATCCTTTTGAAAGCAAGAAATCACCAACCAAAACCGCAGCTTTTGATTTCCAAAGTGCATTAATAGAGAAAAAACCTCTTCTTTCGTAAGCTTCGTCAACAACATCATCATGAATAAGTGTTGCAGTATGCAGTAATTGAGTTAATGCAGCAGCAATGTATGTGGACTCTTGAATATCACCTATTAATTTAGCACTAAGAAAGGTAAGAATGGGTCGTACTTCTTTACCTTTACGTTTAATAATATAATTATTGATAATATCCAGTAAGCGAACCTTACTCTTCATCGACTCTTTAAAGTAAGAATCGAACTGTTTCATTTCCTTCTCAATAGGAGCTTTTATAATACTAATACTGCTTTTTTTCAAACTCATAGAAACCAAAGTTAATAATTTAAACTTCTCATGGAAGCCTTGCTGGATCTAAATCTTAAGATACAAATATCTCGTTTTTATTAAGACTACAAATAAATTATATACAAAACGAGAAATTTAAATATTTCGATATGATTATGGCTTTCATTCACGAATATATTTATATATTTGCATTTGATAATTTACGTGAATAATCTTAGTGTATGAAAATTAAAGAATTAGAACCTGAAAAACTAGAGATGGCGGCTAATATGCTAAAAGCAATCGCCCATCCAATGAGAATTGCAATTTTGGGTTATCTGGAAGATGGTAAGAAGCTGACGGTGACTGAAATTCATGAATTACTAAAAATAGAACAATCTACAACTTCTCATCATTTGGGAATTTTAAAGGATAAAGGTGTTCTTTCATCAAAACGTGAGGGAAAAAACACTTATTATTTCTTAAAGCACTGTAGTTTGAGTAATATTGTTGATTGTATCAGCAATTGCACACATGGATAAGACTTAAAACCGGATAAAACCGGTTTTTTTATTATATAAACAATGACAAAGATTAGATTAACAAAAGAGTTCCGATTTGAAATGGCACATGCCTTATGGAACTACGATGGATTGTGTAAAAACATTCATGGTCATTCTTACATTTTATTTGTTACGGTAATTGGAGAGCCCATTACCGATAAGACAAATCCAAAATTGGGGATGGTAATGGATTTTGGAGAATTGAAGGGAATAGTATCAGAGGAAGTTGTTGATCAGTTGGATCATGCATTGGTTCTTAGTAAGGATACTCCAAATATCGATCAATTAAATATCCCACAGATGTTCGATCGGTTTTTTGTAATGGATTATCAACCAACCTGTGAAAATATGATTGCAGATTTTGCAGATAGAATTAAAGCAAGACTACCAAAGGGAGTTGATCTCCATTCTTTGAAACTGCACGAAACAGCAACTTCATTTGCAGAGTGGTATGCTTCCGACAATGAATAAAACCGTAAAAATATAGGATGAGCCCGAAATATATATTCGGGCTTTTTTATTGCAAATCTATCGCTAATATAACTTTCTGTGGATAGAATTTTACGTCGAACTTAACTTATTAATTTGCAATCCATCTTGTAATTATTCATTAATAATTACTCATTGATAATTGCGATAGCAGTATTATCTTGTATTTTTGTTTGGATACATTAAATACATACAATTTTTATGCACTCATCAGCTAGCAATTCTGGCAAAAAGCTATTTTTATTAGATGCTTTTGCCTTGATATACAGATCGTATTACGCATTTATAAAAAACCCAAGATTTACTTCAACAGGAATTAATTCTTCTGCCATGCTTGGATTTACCAATACCTTACTCGAAGTATTGGAAAAAGAGAAACCATCGCATATTGCGGTTGTTTTTGATCCTGTGGGACCAACTTTCCGTCACGAGATGTTCAAAGAGTACAAAGCGCAGCGTCCGCCAATGCCTGAGGATCTTCGTAAATCCATTCCTTACATCAAAAGCATTATTCAAGGATTTAACATTCCTGAATTGGATGTGGAAGGTTTTGAAGCAGACGATGTTATAGGAACTCTCGCAAAGAAAGCTGAAAAGCAAGGCTATACGGTTTACATGATGACTCCAGATAAGGATTACGCACAATTGGTAAGTGACAATATTTTCATGTACAAACCAAAACGATCAGGAAAAGAAGTAGAAGTTTGGGGATTGCCGGAAGTTCGTGAAAACTTTGGAGTAGAAACAGCAGATCAGATTATCGACTATTTGGGATTAATGGGAGATTCGGCCGACAACATTCCAGGTTGTCCGGGTATTGGACCGAAGACTGCACAAAAATTGATTGGATTGTATAAATCCATAGATGGACTCTATGAGAATACCGATCAGTTAAAAGGAAAGCAGAAAGAAAAAATTATAGCTTCAGAAGAGCAGGTTCGATTTTCGAGAGAACTGGCAACAATTGCATTGAATGCACCTATAGATTTCGATGAAGAGAAATTTAAGTTGATAGATTTCGACGAATCAAAGTTGAGAGCTATTTTTAAGGAATTGGAATTTTTTACACTTGCTGAAAGAGTGTTTAAAAATCAAACCGAACTTTTCGACGCTCAGAATGAGAAATCTACGGACAGTGATTCGACAGAAGAAAAAGAAATCATTCTCAGAGATATAAATACTTTAAATTCGAAATTTTTTATACTTGATAATGAGCAAGTAAGGGGTGACTTAAAGGCGGAATTATGCATTCAAAAAGAGTTTGCATTCAGAACAATTTTGTCTGATTCCGATCCAAACACTTCAAAATTGAGAGGCATGTGCTTCTCTTTTAAGAGCGACAAGTCTTTTTTTGTTCCATTTCCGGAAAATTTAGAAGAAGCAAAAAAAATTGCTCAGGAATTCAAATATATTTTTGAAGATGAGAAAATCATCAAAATTGGTCACGATTGCAAAAAAGACATTTTAGCACTTCGTTGGTTGGGCTGTGAAGTAAAAGCTCCAATTTTCGATACCATGATTGCACATTACCTGATTCAACCAGAATTGAAGCATGAATTCTCTTTTGTGGCCAATTCTGTTTTGAACTACAATGTAATTCAGGAAGAGGTGAAGGGGAAAGGCAAAAAAGCTCAACTGAGTTTGATGATGGAACCTGAACCAGTCAAACATGATCGGTATTGCGAAGAAGTTGTACTGGGTTTAGAGCTTAAATCGGAGCTTGAAAAGCAGATGGAGGACAATGGCCTAACCAAGTTGTTTAACGAGGTAGAAATGCCTCTAATGAGCATTTTGGCCGATATGGAGTTCAATGGAGTATCGCTTGATGTTCCAACTTTAAATGATTACGCTAAAGTACTAAACGAAGAGGTAAATGGCATAGAGGCTGAAATCAAAGAAATGGCAGGTGTCGAATTCAATGTAGCATCGCCAAAACAGTTGGGAGAGGTCTTGTTCGAAAAAATGGAATTGGACAGCAAAGCCAAGAAAACCAAATCTGGACAGTACTCAACTTCGGAAGCTGTACTGGCCAAACTTAAGGGCAAACACGAGATCATTCAAAAGATTCTGGATTTCAGATCGCTGAAAAAGTTGATTTCGACTTATGTGGAGGCTTTGCCAACCTATATTAACCAGGCATCAGGAAAAATTCATACATCATTCAATCAGGCAGAAGCCGCAACGGGGCGATTGAGTTCTACCAATCCAAACCTGCAGAACATTCCTATTCGAACAGAGCAGGGAAGGTATATCCGTAAGGCATTTGTTCCTTCAACGGATGAGCACATATTCCTTTCTGCCGATTACTCGCAGGTAGAATTGCGTTTGATGGCACATATGAGCAAGGATCAGAATATGATTGATGCCTTTAATCATGCAGCAGATTTCCACCAGGCAACAGCTGCAAAAATCTACAAACTGCCAATTGAAGAGGTTAGCAAAGACATGCGATCTCGTGCGAAAACCGCCAATTTTGGTATCATATACGGTATTTCAGCATGGGGATTGGCAGAACGATTGGACATCTCGAGAAAAGAGGGAAAAGAGCTTAAAGATGGCTATTTTGAATCTTATCCTGAGGTAAAAGCTTTTATGGATGCCAGTATTGAGAAAGCCCGCGAGGATGAATATGTGGAGACTTTGATGGGGCGACGCAGATATTTAAAGGATATCAATTCGAGCAATGCGATTGTACGCGGAGTGGCCGAAAGAAATGCCATTAATGCGCCAATTCAAGGTTCTGCAGCCGATGTTATCAAAATTGCAATGATCAACATCGACAAAAGAATGAAAAAGGAGGGAATGCAGTCGAAAATGATCATTCAGGTGCATGATGAATTGAACTTTGATTGCTTGAAATCTGAATTGGAACAAATGAAGGTAATCCTTCGTGAAGAAATGGAAAATGCCGTACAGCTTTCCGTACCACTTACTGTTGATATGGGAGTAGGAGAGAACTGGTTGCAGGCACATTAATCATCACCAATAAAATATTTAAAATGCCGAATAGAGATTTGTTCTTTATTCGGCATTGTTTTTTATCGTATTGTAAAATAAATCTTCTGTAGCAATTTAAATAACTCAATTACCGAATTTTCTTACTCAATAGAGTAGTTTAAGAATTTATATACTCATTTTGATTACAAATGAATACCGATATCGATTATTAAAGAAAAAGCTCATTCTTTCGATGAAAGAATGAGCTTTTAAATATCAATTTTATTTAAGCTTCAGGCAAATTACGTAATCCTTTTGCCTTATTCCTTTTTACTTGTTTATCGCATGTAATCCGATGCTACCATCTAAAATACCTGCGTATTCATTATTGTTTTTAAGAACTTCGATAGCGCGAAGTAAAGTCTTATCATCGCGCAAGCTAAATTCTATGCCTCCTTTTTGGTAGTGATATCTCTTCACGATTTCGTGAGCCAGAAGCTCTTTTAATTCACCTTTGAAGCGTTGCATGTCGCGATCCAAATTAGGCGCTAATTTGGCCTCTAAAGCAGCAAATTCATCAGCCGAAATATCAAAGTTTTTCTCTTCTTCAGCCGATTTCTTTAATGCTTTTAAAATCTCAGTACTTTCCGATTTGTAAGTGAAATCTTTACTTTCTTTCACAAACTTTACAAATTCATTAAAAAGTTCATCGCTAACTTCAAATTCTTTGGCAGAAGCAATGCTTTCTGTTTTGTTTGCATAAAGGGTAGCAAAATCAAAGAACATAAAATCACGTATCATATTTATACTTAAAATGCTATAAGTTTCAGGATCTATTTTTACATCAGGAAGAATCCCTCCGCCATCGTAAACCTTGCGACCATTTTTAGTATGATATTCAGTTATCAAGGAATCAGCAACTTTACCAACACTACCATCTTCGTTTCTGTTGCTGTAATCCAAAGCCTGAATACATCTTCCACTAGGGATGTAATACTTGGCTGTAGTTACCTTTAATTTGGTGTTGTATGTAAGGTTTCGGGTAGTTTGAACCAATCCTTTACCAAATGTTCTATTACCTAATACAACGCCTCTGTCAAGGTCCTGAATTGCCCCGGAAACAATTTCCGATGCTGAAGCCGATCCTCTGTTTACCAGCACAGCAATAGGAATCTCAGAATCAACTGGTGACTTTGTAGCTTTGTAGCTTTTGTCCCATTTCGAAACTTTCCCTTTGGTACTAACAATATCTTCACCTTTATTCACAAAAAGATTGGTAATTTCAATTGCCTGATCCAACAATCCACCTGGGTTTCCTCTTAGGTCCAATACAATCGATTTGGCATTTTGTTCTTTTAATTCCTTCAATGCATTTTTCACTTCACCTGCCGATTTGTTAGTGAATTGGTTAAGGTGAATGTATCCTATTGAGTCGGTAATCATGCCATAGTAAGGAACCGATTTAAGCTGAATTTTTTCACGAACCAACTTTTTATCCATGGTTTTCTTTACACCAGGGCGTTTGATTTTAATGGTAAGCGGCACGTTAGGTTGTCCTTTTAAAAGATTGCTAACATCATCAGTACTTTTATCTTTAACAGAAGTTCCATTGATCTCAAGCATTACATCACCAGCACGTAAACCAGCTTTATAAGCAGGAAATCCTTCGTAAGGTTCTGCAATAATAACTTCATCTTTGTGTTTACTGATTAAAGCTCCAATTCCGGCATACTCACCAGTTGTCATCAATTTAAAATCTTCAATATCTGATTCTGAGATGTATGTGGTATATGGATCGAGAGTTTTTAGCATGGCATCCATACTCTTTTTTACCAAGTCACCCGGATCAATTTCATCTACGTAAAACAAGTTCAATTCTCTGAACATGGTGTAGTAGATATTCAGGTTTTTACTGATTTCAAAATTTCTCTCGTCCCTGCTGAACCCGAAAAATGCTGCACTACAAAACAGTAGAATAGCCAGCATCCAAATGGCTCCTCTTTTTCCTCGAAGCTTCATATATTTCTTTTTTTATTGATATTTTTAATTAACCCTTGCGGAGATTTCCCTATCAAACACTAATCACTTAGCAGTATAATTTTATTAGTAGGTAATAACAAATATAGGCAATCCCGATGGAAATATAACACCTTTAACATTTCTTAACCCTATTGTATTGAATTACAATGAATGTGCCAGAATAAACTCTAACAAGCTTACGATAAATTTACTAAATTGTTTTTTAGAACTTAAATAACCATTAATCTGGTATCTATTGCCTTTTCTTAAGGCACAGGATCATGACCATGTCCACCCCAGGGATGACAGGATAAAATTCTCTTGATAGCAAGATAAGATCCTTTAAAAGGCCCGTGTTTTTTTAAAGCTTGAATGGCGTAGGAAGAACAGGTAGGAGTGTACCTACAAGCAGAAGGAGTAAGGGGAGAAATAAAATACTGATAAAACTTAATCGGCAGAATCATGATGAACAGAGCTGCCTGTTTCAGTAGGTTTAGAATGTTTTTCATATTCTCTTGGAATTCGTTGCATTGCCTTTTTTAATTGCTCTTCCATATCCTTTGTTTCCATGATTTTTTTAGGAAGATATACAACCATAAAAGCAATTTGAACTTCTTTTTTCTCTAGCTCTTCGTAAAGCTTGTGCTTATTTAAACGGTAAATTTCCCGAATTCGTCTCTTTAAAAGATTTCTCTTAGGTGCTTGCTTAAAGTTTCTTTTCGAGACAGTTATGGCAACTTGTGCCGGATATTCGGAGTGAAGATCAGCAGCTTTCCAAACCACTCGAAAAGGATAACAGGTAAATCCGTTCCCTTCGGAAAATAGTTTGCCTATAAGAATCTTGTGAGTGAGTCTTTCAGCTTTTTCAAAAGTAAAACGTGTTTTACGTGTCATTCTATTCAGGATTATACTACAAAAATCGACAAAAAAAGGGGAAAACAAATTCCCCTTCTTTTTTTTATGTTGCTATAGACTATTTGTCTTTATTGTCTTTGTTATATTTCTTGATGAATTGATCCAAAGCCATAGTCATAGATGGAGCTTGTGGCATTGGAGCCTGAATATCAAGTCTTAACTTCGCATCGTTAACTGCTTTTGAAGTAGCAGGTCCGAATGCAGCAATAATTGTATTGTTCTGCTCAAACTCCGGGAAGTTTTGTAACAAAGAAGCAATACCTGATGGGCTATAGAAAGCCAAGATGTCGTAATTTACATCCGCTAAATCAGATAAATCGCTACTTACAGTACGATACAAAATTGCTTTCGTATACTTGATTTTGTTTTTATCAAGTAAAGCAGGGATTGATTGTTTATGAATATCTGAAAGTGGAATCAGGAATTTTTCTGATTTGTGCTTCACGATAATATCCATTAACTCTTCAAAACGTTTTTCTCCAAAGAAGATTTTTCGTTTTCTGTAAACGATGTACTTCTGAAGATAGAATGCAGTTGATTCAGAAATACAGAAGTATTTCATATCATCAGGAACTGTAATTCTTAATTCCTCACAAACTCTGAAAAAATGGTCAATAGCTGTTCTACTAGTAAAAATAACAGCTGTGTGATCCAAAATATTGATTCGTTCCTGTCTAAATTCCTTGGTTGAAACACCTTCTACTTGGATGAAAGGACGAAAATCAATTTTCAAATTGTATTTTTCTGCCAAATCAAAATACGGTGACTTTTCGGTTTGGGGTTTGGGTTGCGATACCAGTATAGTCTTGATTCTCAAAACACTAGAGTTTAGTTCAACAATTCATTACACCGCCTTATACCAATGATTTTAACAGTTTGTAAATCACAAGTAAGGGCAAAATTTCCAAGGCACAAAGGTACAAAATCATATAAAATATTGAAACATGTTTGCGAAATAATATTTTAATCCCTCGAAATAGTCTGAATAAATAAAATATTAAAGCAATAACTAAACCTGCGTTTAGTAGTAAATATGCTGCAAAATCTGCTATGAAAGGTACACTTAGTGTAACAGGTAAAAGAAAAATTCCAAGATTTTTATTGTAGATAAAAACGTTGTGCAAGTATTCTTTTCCTTCTTTTACACCATCAAAAATGTATGCCAATGTTCTTATTACAACAAATTTTCCGAAGTAAATTATCAAAAAAGCAACTAAAGTATAAAGGAAGGTAAGCAAGTTTGTTTTGATGTCAGCATCTGTATACCAATAGTTGTAATAGAGAACAGCAAAAAATGAGGCATTAATAAAAAACAATCCATTCAAGAAAATACTTCCTCGAAGGTTTCTCATATTTTTCTCCAGAAATAAATTGCTTGAAACCTGGTAATTGATAATTGCATCAATCAGACGCTGAAGATATTTACCGAATGAAAACCGAATAATCGCCATCAGAATCACCACAAAAAGGCTAACACCTACCATCCAATCACTTTGAGAGCTTTCAATAGGTTTTCCTTCTTTGATTAAAGGTCTTTCAATGCTATCGGTAAGAATTGAATCTCGAAAAGGGATTTGATTAATGTGAATTGAGTCTGTTATGGTACTATCAGCAATAATTTTGGCTGTCAGATCAGTTGTATCTTTCCCATTATTTAAGCTATCCAGCTTAAAATTGACTTGAAAAGAAGAATCTTGAAATGCCGTTTTATGAACGGGAGAGACTGATGAGTTGATGAAAGCCATTATAATTCGTGTACCATTACCACTAATTAATTACAAAGATAATTTTATTTTATTGAGCGCTTGCATGAAGCAAAAGAAAGCCCGTAAATTTCTTACGGGCTTGTGGTTTTAAATTTCTTCGTACCCTATTAATCGTTTAATTCTAAGCTTTTCTTTTTCACCGGCATTGAGTTTTCTATCGCTCTTAAGAACATGTTTTTCCCATGAACCATACATCGGATTAGGCAGTACAATAAATTTTGCTCCAAAAAGAGCTTTCATGCTATCAACTTTTCCAAAACCATAATTTTCTGACCTGTCTTCAAAAAATTCATCAAAATCTCCAATGTTATCGCCAGCAAGAATCAGAATATCATGAGTTTCGCTCACTTTATTTCGTCTTTCAGTTTTCACGCTAGTATTGGTTTTAAGCAGAATGTGTGCTTCATCTGCAAAAGGAAAACCTAGTTCTTTAAGGTTTTGTAATGTTTTCTTTGTAGCAGACGTATCTCTGTTTGAGATGTAAAAAGTTTCAACTCCTTTCGATTCCGCATATTTTAAAAACTCTAACGATCCTGGCGTAGCTTTAGCTTTAGCCATATCGGTCCATTCTTTCCATGCTGCTGATGAGTATGACTTTCCTGTTCTAATCGAGTTGGTTTCGAAAGGGCTATTGTCCAAAACTGTTTCATCAATATCAACCACAACGGCTTTGGCTTTTTTTCCAGAATAAGTAGCCAATTGTTTGTCTAAAGATAGTTTTGCAGCGTTAAATGCCTGATAGTATAGTGCTCTACATTCTGATGTTCTTTGATACCATAGAGTAGCCATTACCAAATGTTCATTTGGATTTTGTGTATTCTTGTTGTTTACAGGATTTTGCTGACAAGCAAACAGGCCTGTAGCGATTAGAATCGCAAAAAATATTTTTCTCATGTGAGTTTGTGTTATAATTTTAAACTTTCACCTTCTTTTGGGTGATCGGATTTACACGGAAAGGAAAAATAAATGGTTTAAATTCGAAGATAATAAAAAATAGCTGTAACATTTCAAATATCTTGTGCGTCCTAGATATGAAACTGGCCTAAATGAACACTGTAGAGTACAATAAAAGCGTAGACAAGTATGCCGATGGCATGTTTCGCTTTATCCTCAAAAATATTAAAGATGAGGATAAAGCACGTGATATCGTACAGGACAGTTTCGAGAAATTGTGGCGTAATATTGAGAATGTAAATTATCAGAAAGTAAAGTCATATCTTTTCACAACAGCTTATCATACCATGATCGATTTGATAAGAAAAGAGAAAAGAAAAGAAGATTTTGAGAATGTTGATGTAAAAGAATATTCACATTCGGAACAGTATAGCGATTTAAAAGAGGTTTTAAATATTGCATTGGAGAAGCTTTCAGATATTCAAAGATCTGTAATACTATTGCGGGATTATGAAGGATATTCATATGCAGAAATTGCAGAGATTACCGATTTAAGTGAATCGCAGGTGAAAGTTTACATTTACAGGGCCAGGAAAAATTTGAAAAGTTTCATTGGTAGTATAGAAACATTGGTGTAGAAAGATTGATGATGAGAAGAATAGACAGACACAATTACGAAGAATTCTTTCTTGATTATTTGGAAGGAAATTTGAACGATTCAGAGAAGAAAAATCTGGAAAGTTTCCTTGCGCTTAATCCTGATTTAAAGGAGGAGTTGGACGAAATGTGCCTGCTTGAGTTGGAGGAAGAGGACATTATTTTTGACAAATCATCATTGAAACAGATTCCTTTTGAAACAGATTTTGAGGATTTTTGTGTAGCCAAACTGGAAGGTGATTTAGAACAAGAAGAAGAGCTCGCTTTCACGAAATATCTGAATGAGAATCTTATTGGCAAAGCGCAATACCAATTGTTTGAGAGAACAAAGCTTAAAACTGATAATGATATCATTTATCCCGATAAGGAAGAACTGAAGAGAAAGGAACGTAAGATTATTCCTTACTGGATGATTTCCGGAGTAGGTATTGCTGCATCGATATTGCTTCTTTTTTCGGTTTGGAATACTTCTATTTCTGATAAAAACGCAGATCAGGATTCAGCTAAAAAAGTTGCTTATAATGATTCTGTAAAAAAGGTAGTGGTTACACCAACCAAAAATTCAAATAGATTGGAAAAATTGGTTGAAATTAAGGCAGAATCGCAAACAACAAAGCAAGAGGCTGATGACATAGGCAATCAAGAAGTTGAAACAGTAATTGCAAAGAGCCAACCAATAGAAAATAAAACAGATAGGATTTTTACTAAACAATCAATTGCAGAGAGTCCAATGGATACGAAGCAAGTTGCTTCTCAAAAAGTGAGTTTACCTGAAGTCATTAAAACAGCAGAGCTTAAAGTTTTAGCCAATGTTGAAGTGGTTGACCAGAAAATTGAGGTTTCAAATCAGGAAAAAGAAATGAATGAGCTTCCTGTTAATTCTGGTTTGGCTAATCTTGGCATGTCTTGGAAGTCAAGCGTAAAAGCGAAAAGAAAAAGCAATTCATTGCTTTATGCAGTTGCAAAAATCGGAGTTGACAAGATAGGAGAGATTGCTGGAAAGAAAGTACAATTAGATAAACAATACGATTCAGAAACAGAAAAAACACGTTTAAACTTCAATACCAAAGGCTTAGGCTTTTCTACTTCAATAAAATAAAAACTACCTGTAACTAATGGGCTGTTGATTCGTCCTACCCATAGAATTACCTAAAAATATTGTTATGAAGAAATTACTTGTAATGTATTTTGCACTTGCAATTGGATGCAGTGCTTACGCTCAAAATACAATTGATACATTAAAAACGGATACTCTTAAGAAGAAAAAAATCTTAATAGAAGATAGTTGGTCTAATAAAAAGAAAAAAGCTGAAAGCAAGCACACCTTTCAAAAAACTGTGGATCAGGATACCATGAAGGTGGAGTTTATGAACAGAGATGTTGTAAAAGCAGTTGAAACCGAAGGTGGAGCCAAGATTAAGGTAGGTAAGATTGGAAAGTTTGCTTACCAGGAAGGCCGTGACACAACTAAAATTAGGATTGGTGGAAAACAGATTAACATTATAGACGGTTGGCATGGAACCAGAATTAAGATTGAGAAAGTGCATCCTTGGGATCCGGATCAGGATAAATTTTTTATGGAAAAAGAACCTGATTTTAGAGGACACTGGGCGGGATTTGAAATGGGGATAAATGGTTTTGCCGATGAAGATTATACAGGTTATTCCTATGATTTTATGGAATTGGATATGGCGAAATCTATTGCTGTTAACCTAAATTTTTTACAATACGATATCAGTTTGCAAAAAGAAAGAAATACAATTGGTTTGGTAACTGGTTTAGGTTTAGAGTGGAACAACTACAGGTTTGATAATGATATTACTTTGCAAAAGGTAAATGGAGTGATACAACCTCTGGATTTGTCTGTTGCACATCCGGATTGGAATATTAAAAAGACAAAACTAACAACGCTTTACCTTACGGTTCCATTGTTAATGGAATTCCAAATTCCAGTCAAGTATAAGAAGAGAAGAATTCATATGTCAGCTGGTGTTGTGGGAGGTTTAAGACTTGGTTCACATACCAAAATTAAACATGGAGGTGATAAAGATAAAGATCATGATGATTTTAAGTTGAAAACATTGAGATATGCAGCACATGCTCGTATTGGTTACCGTTCTTTGAACTTTTTTGCAACTTATGGTTTAACCGAATTATTTGAAAATGGCAAAGGTCCTGACTTAACACCGTTTACAGTAGGAATTACCTTGGTTAGCTTTTAAAGTTAAAACTCTAATTTTGACAAACGGCCAGATTTTATTGAAGTCTGTCCGTTTTGTTATTATGAGATGTTCCATTTTGACCAATGTTTATATTATTAGCATAAATATAGTATATTAGAGGCATGAAAAGATTTCCCCAATATATACTAATAATATTATGTTTTCCATTTTTTGGTTTTGAAAGTTTCGAAACTCAAGTTAGTTTGGATAGCTTACAAAAGAGATATGGTTCGTCGGCAGGTCAAAATAAATTGAATGCCTTACTTGATCTTAGTAAATTTTATTGGAACACCGATCCTACGCAAGCAATAGAAAAATCAAAACATGCGCTAGGAACAGCACAGTCTCTTGAGAGTACCCCGGAAATTATAAAAGCGATGTTTTATGTTGGGACTGCATACTATTACGATAATCAACTTGATAATTCGCTGGATTATCTGCTCCAGGCACATCATCATGCCGAAAAAAATAACTTTAAGAAAGAAATAGCTGATATTAGTATGCAATTGGCAACGGTTTATTATGAAACCAATCGCTTAAATAAATCATATTCCTATACCATTCAAGCTTTTAATATCTACGAAACCTTTGGCGATGAAGGTGGGATTGCTGGTTGTGAGAACTTATTGGGTTTGTATTACAAAGGCATTGGTGTATATGATGAAGCTCAAAAGCATTTTGAAATCGCACTTGAAATAGGTAAGAAATTATCCCGGGAAAAAATAATACGATCCGTTTTAAATGACTTAGGATCAATGTATGCCGAAATTGGAGAAACAGATAAAGCCATAGGAATTTACCAAGATGCATTGCAATATCATAAAATAAATGGTAACAGCTTTAAAAGTGGAGCCTTCGAATTGGACTTATCCCAATTGTACATTCAAAATGGGGAGTTGACCAATGCAAAAAAACATTTGGATAGAGGATATGCTATTGCGGTAAATCTTAAATCCAAAAGGTTATATCGTGATTATTACAGAATTCTGGCCAGTTATCAAATCCAAAGTGGCAAACAAAAAGAATCAGTACTGGCTTTTCAAAAGCTACAGCAATATCAGGATTCCATCGCTGATGATAAGTTAAGCAATAAGATTGAAGAGTTGGATTCGCGCCATGCAATTAGTATTAAGAATCAGGAAAATCAAGTTTTGAGGGATGAAAATCAGGAACAGCAATTAAAAATTACTCGCCAGTATATTGTTGGATTATTGATTTTAATGGTTTTCATTTCGGTGATTTTTATCTTGATCATCAGGTATAGAAATAACCTGAAAGACAACGAACTATTGCATTTGAAAAACAGCTTGGTTCATCAACATCAAGAGGAACTGATAGAAGCCATGAAGCGAATCAAAATAAGTGAAGACAAGCTTCGGGTTGCCAATGATACCAAGGATAAAATGTTCTCATTAATAGCACACGATTTAAGAGGTGCCATTGGTAATATCAGTAATGGGTTGAGAATGTACCTGGGAGAGGAGGATTTGGACCTTACAGAGGAAGATAAGGAGGAGTTTTTACAAGCTCTGTTTCATTCTTCAGATAATGCCTATGAACTTTTGGAAAACCTTTTGTATTGGGCAAAAAATCAAACTTCAACACTTTCGGCCAATAAACAAATGGTTGATGCCTGTTCAATCATCAATTCCAATATTGGTTTATTGAGTGATTTGGCCAAAATTAAATCCATTAACCTGTTTACTTCAGAGAACCCAAATATAGAAGTGTTTGTTGATTGGAACATGATCAATACCGTGCTGAGGAACCTGATTTCCAATGCCATTAAATTCACCAATAAAGGTGGTAATGTGGAGATTAAATCGGAGATAGGAGAGCACTTTGTTAAAATCTCAGTAATTGATGATGGTATTGGCATGCTACCTGATCAGGTGGATAATATTTACGATGGAAAAACTACTGACGGAACAGCTGCAGAGAAGGGCACTGGTTTAGGATTGACCCTTTGTCGCGACTTCTTGATTAAAAATCATGGTAAAATGATTGTTAGCAGTGAAGTGGATAAGGGAAGTACTTTTGCTTTTATTATTCCACGTCGCCCAATGAATCATGAAAAATATTTGGAATTAGTAGAAAAAGAGCCTCTTCTTTTCTTGATTAATAGTTAAATTTAGAGCTGAAATACACATAAGCTTAAACTAAATTTACATACACATGAGATTATTACTGATCAGTAATTCAACCAATCCGGGTGAGGAATACCTGGATTATCCAAAACACAATATCAAAGAGTTTTTAGGAGAGAAACCAGTAAAAGCGCTCTTTATTCCTTACGCAGGAGTAACGGTATCTTTCGATGATTACGAAGCCAAAGTAAAAGAAAGATTCAACGAAGTGGGGCACGATATCGTATCGATTCACCATTTTGAAAATCCGATACAGGCAGTTGAAGAAGCCGAGGCAATTGTTGTTGGTGGCGGAAGCACCTGGAACCTGCTTCATTTGATTCACAAATACAATCTAACCGAACCGATTCGCAACAAAGTGATCAACGAAAAGGCTCCTTACATTGGTTGGAGTGCAGGATCAAACTTAACCTGTCCTACCATCAAAACAACCAACGATATGCCAATTATCGACCCTATGGGATTCGATGCGTTAAATTTGATTCCTTTCCAGATCAATCCTCATTATTTGGATAAAAATCCGGAAGGACATGGAGGAGAAACTCGCGAAGATCGTATCAACGAATTTATGGTATTGAATCCTGATGTATACATTGCCGGATTGAGAGAAGCAACCATGTTTTTGGTAGAGGATAACAACATCAAATTAATTGGCGACAGACAATGTAGAATCTTTAAGAACGGCATTGAAACTTACGAACTAAGTGCAGGTGACGATTTCAATTTCTTATTGAAATAAGATCATTGCTAAAAATATAAAGAAGCGATTAGGGTGACTTAATCGCTTTTTTTGTTTTGAATTTCTACCTTTGTGGCCGAAATAAAAGTTTAAACAAACACTTACTCATGGACTTACTTTCCTCGGCTTATTTTGTTCTATTTCTTATTGTTGCTATCGGATTTATTGTTGGAAACATTAAAATAAAAGGAATTTCTTTAGATGTTTCGGCAGTTATTTTTGTTGCCTTGGTTTTTGGACACTTTGGTGTAAGCATTCCTAAGGATATCCAAAATATTGGACTTACCCTGTTTATATTTACCATAGGAATTCAGGCCGGACCTGGTTTTTTCGAATCCTTTAAAAAGAATGGGAGAGAGCTAATCGTATTGGCTTTTATTTTGGTTGGTAGTGCCTCCTTGGTTACCATTTTACTTGCCTTAATTTTTAAAATCGATACCGATATTGCCATAGGATTGTTAACTGGATCGTTAACCAGCACACCCGGACTTGCAGCAGCTATAGAATCTACCCAATCAGCAATGGCATCTATTGGTTATGGTATTGCTTATCCTTTTGGAGTTATTGGGGTAATTTTGTTTGTGAGAATGTATCCAAAACTGTTTAAAGTGGATATTGAAAAAGAAGCACAAAAGCTGGAAGATGAGGCTCAGCAGAATTTTCCTGAACTATTTAATAAGAACTTTGTAGTTGAGAATGAAAATATTGTTGGCAGAAGCATTGCCGAGCTTAAAATTCGATCGATGACCCAAGCCAATATTTCAAGAATCATGCACAATGGGGAAAGTATTGTTCCTACACCAAATACCATTTTAGAAACTGGCGATATTGTGAAGCTTATTGGTACCGAGCAGGCCTTGGAGAGAGCCAAAATGATTATTGGTGAAGAGACGGGGGAGAAAATTCCTTTAAGCCGTGATTATGTGGTTGAATCGGTTTTAGTAACCAACAAGCAGGTGGTAAATAAAACCATTGGGCAGCTAAACGTTTTGGCCAATTACAATGCTCGTATTACCCGTATCCGCAGAGCGGGAATTGATATGGTAGCCAGTTCAAAATCGGAAATCCGTTTTGGGGATAAACTGGTTGTTGCTTGTGGAACCGCTAATATCAACAATGTGCGTCACTTGTTTGGGAACGATAGCAAGAAGTTATCTGATACCGATTTCTTTCCAATTGCCACAGGAATTGTACTTGGTGTTTTGGTAGGGAAGTTAAAAATTTCCTTTACGGATGAGTTTACCTTTAGCCTTGGATTAACAGGCGGTGTGCTTATGGTAGCCTTGGTTTTAAGTAGAATTGGTAAAACAGGACCTATCCTTTGGACCATGTCGGGGTCGGCAAACCAATTGCTTCGACAACTTGGATTACTCATGTTTTTGGCTGTGGTGGGAACCAGTGCAGGGGCTCATTTGGTAAAAACTTTTCAGGAATCGGGTTTGGCACTATTTGCAATAGGTCTTGCAATTACCTTGTTGCCAATGATTCTTACCACTCTAATTGGGCATTTTGTATTAAAAATGAACATTCTCAATTTATTGGGAGCTTTAACAGGCAGTATGACCAGTACACCTGGTTTGGCTGCAGTTGATGGCATGTCTGATTCCAGTGCACAATCAATTGCCTATGCCACAGTTTATCCCATTGCAATGGTGTTTTTAATTGTTTGTGTGCAGATATTAAGCATGTTGTAAAGAACCGATTCCTGCCATCAGGAAGATTACATCATACCATAAACAAGTTAGGAAATACACGGGTTTTTATTTGCACGGACAGAGTAGAAGCGCTCCCGGACAAGAGTATCTTGAATATTCCTGTCCGGGAAGATCACACCCATGTCCGGGAAAGCCTACCTGCCTGTCCGGGAAGCATTTCTTTGTGTCCGGGAAGCTATACTCTTTGTCTGGGAACACATCAGGCTTGTCCGGGAAGGTGTTAATCAGGATGTTAGTAAATTTCTAACCACCAATTTAGTTAAAATTCCATTTCAACAACAATAGGGCAGTGATCGGAATGAACAACATCGGCAAGAATTGAGGCGTCTTTAAGCTTCTCTTGAAAACTTTCACTTACCATGTGGTAGTCGATTCTCCAGCCAAGGTTCTTGGCTCTGGAACCAGCGCGATAGCTCCACCAGCTATATTTATCTGGCGACTGATCGAAAACGCGGAAAGTATCAATGAAACCACTTTCCAGAAATTCGCTTACCCATTCTCTTTCCTCCGGTAAAAAGCCTGAAACGCCTTTTTTCTTTTCTGGTCTACTGATATCAATGGCTTTGTGGCAGATGTTAAAATCGCCACCAATTACAAGATTTGGTCTTTCCTTTTTCAGTTCATTGATGTATTCCTGGAAATAGGCCAACCATTCCATTTTATAGTCCTGTCTTGGCCCTCCGGTAGTTCCCGATGGGTGATAGGTGCTAAATACCGAAACATCGCCAAAATCGGCTCTTATGGCCCTTCCTTCAATGTCGTACTTGTTGTTATCAATACCCGTAACAATGGCATCAGGTTTTTCCTTACTCAGAATGCCAACACCGCTGTATCCCTTTTTCTTAGCAGAGAACCAGTAGCAATGATACCCCAACTCTTCGAACAAGTGTGATTCAATCTGCTCAGGCTGAGCTTTGGTTTCCTGAATCAGTAAAATATCCGGATTCTCCTCCTTTAACCAACCAATCAAGTCTTTTCCCAGTGCAGCTCTAATGCCATTTACATTGTAGCTAATTATTTTCTTCATGTATCTGGTGTGTGTTTATTTTAACGAATAAATCAAAATGCAATTTAGTAAAGATAAGTGCCATATTTAGCTCTAAATGATTTATAGTGGTTAAATTTTAAAAATTTATTTTTACCGAACTCTACTTTGTTAGAGATGCCAAAGTGGGCATTGGAAGATCAAGCTGATTAGACGTAGAAAAATTATTAGTAATCCCGATAGCTATCGGGAGAAGATCACGCCGCCGCACTTAAATTTTTCAAATATAAGTAGTTTGATCTTACACGCCCTGGATTCTTTGTTTACTTTCTCATCCATGGAGAAAGTATAAGCCATGCGACTTGAGCAAATTAAATTTGAGGTACTGAATGGTATTCTCATTCATCTTATTTGTAATTGATTTGATTACCCATGGTATTCCATATAGAACTGCATATTTGTACTTTGGCAAATAACAAATCCTCTAAAATGCGCTCTTTTCCTTAAAATCAACTATTTTTGTACAAAAATAGATAGACATTGAGAGAAGGACTGGTTATAAAATCGACAGGAAGTTGGTATACTGTTAAAACCAACGATGGAGAAATTCACAATTGCCGTATCAAAGGGCGATTTAGAATGGAGGGTATCAGAACCACCAATCCAATTGCGGTGGGCGACAGAGTAAATTTTGAGGAAGATAAGGAGTCGAAAGTGATTGTAAGTATTCACGATCGAAAGAACTATATCATTCGAAAGTCATCAAACCTGTCGAAGCACAGTCAGATCATTGCTTCCAATGTTGATCAGGCATTCTTGATTGTAACCGTAAATTATCCTTTAACCACCACAACTTTTATAGATAGATTCTTGGCTGCCGCCGAAGCTTATCGCATTCCGGTTCGCCTGATTTTTAATAAAATAGACCGATATCGACCAAATGATATGGACAGACTGGATGAGCTGAAGGGAATTTATGAGAAAATAGGATACAAGTGTTACGAAATTTCTGCAAAGAACGGAACTCATTTGGATATTATTAAAGATGCCTTAAAGGATAATATCAATCTACTTTCCGGACATTCTGGTGTTGGTAAATCAACGCTGATCAATGCCATTCAACCAGGTTTAGATTTGAAAACCGGGGAAATTTCCGAGGCTCATTCTCAAGGAAAGCACACAACTACTTTTTCTGAGATGTTTGAGTTGGATTTTGGAGGTTATATTATCGACACTCCGGGAATTAGAGGCTTTGGAACCATTGATATGGAGAAGGAAGAGATGTCGCACTTTTTTCCAGAAATATTCAAAACTTCAAATGATTGTCAATTCAACAATTGTAGTCACATACATGAACCAAAATGTGCTGTGAAAGCAGCGGTTGAAGCAGGAGAAATTAGCGTTACTCGTTACGAAAGTTACCTGGGTATGGTAATGGAGGATGAGGATAGTAAATACAGAATTTAATTATAGTATATCACTGTTAAAACACAGAATTCAGCACGTATTTTTACGTGCTTTTTTGATCAGGTAATAGCTGAAAAGAATAAAAAAAATGGCAAAAGTACTTAGCCCGGAAGAATTCCTGGAATTGGGAAAATCACTTCCGATGATTGATGTAAGAACACCAGCAGAATTTGAAGAAGGACACATTCCTGATGCCTTAAATATTCCCATTTTTACGAATGAAGAAAGAGCTTTGGTTGGTACCAAATACAAAAGAGCCAGTAAGGATTCAGCAGTACTTTTAGGTCTTGAGTTGGTTGGTCCCAAGTTGGCCAAGTTTGTGAAAATGGCAAAGAAATTTGCGCCGCAAAAAGAGATTATGGTGCACTGCTGGCGAGGAGGAATGCGTAGCGGAAGTATGGCATGGTTGTTCGAAACAGCAGGCTTCAAGGTTTATTTACTAAAAGGAGGCTATAAGGCATATCGAGGATACATTCGCAAGCAGTTTGCCGAAAAATCGGAATTGGTAGTTTTAGGCGGCATGACAGGCAGTGGAAAAACAGAAGTTCTGCACGAAATGCAGAAACAAGGTGCTCAGGTGCTCGATTTGGAAGGAGTGGCTCATCACAAGGGATCTGTTTTTGGTGCTTTGGGGCAAACCGATCAGCCAAGCAATGAGAATTTTGAGAATGAATTGGCTAAGGTATGGTTGGATTTAGATCCGAATAAACCCATTTGGGTAGAAGATGAGAGCAAATCAATAGGTTCTGTATGGATTAATGATGCTTTATTTGATCGCATGAGACAAACTGATGTGGTAAAAATTCTAATTCCAAAATCGGAAAGAATAAAAAGACTTGTAGAGGAATATGCTTGTTTCAACTCTGAAATTCTGGCTCACATGATCTCTAAAATTGGGAAAAGATTAGGAGGATTAAACGTAAAACTGGCAGAAGAAAGTTTAGAGAAAGGTGATTATGCGACAGTTGCAGATATTACATTAAGCTACTACGATAAAGCCTATAGGCATGGTTTATCGAAAAGAGAAGGCCAAACCATTCATTATTTGGAATTGGAAAAAGACAATCCTGCAGAAAATGCTCAGAAGGTAATTGAGTTCTATAATTCTCTTAAAAAGTAGTCTATTCAATTACACAGGTAATTGTAATGTCTATTACTTTACCAACCAAAACACCGCTTCGAGGACCCACTTTAAAATCGAGGCGGTTTATTTGTAGTTTGCCTGTAAATATTTGGCGGGAGTAGTTAAAAATGACATCCACCTCCTTGTTTTCGCCATGCATTGTAAGAATTCCGGTAAGTTTGTAACTCATTCCATTACGGGATACACCTGTTGATTTGAAGCAAATTTCAGGGTAATTGGCAACATCTAAGTACTTTTCTCCCTTTACCACTTGATCTCTCTTCTTCATTCTTGTATTGATTGTTGTTGCATCAATACAGACATCAAAAGAGGCTGTGGAAATGTTTTTGGGATCGAACTTCACATTTCCTTTCATGCCCGAAAAGTTTCCCTTTACCTTGTTTGCACCAAGATTGGCTACTCGAAACTCAATTTTGGATTTTTCGGTATTAATATTCTGGGATGAACATGTAAAATGAATCCCTCCAATAATCATTGCCAACAACATCAACCTTCTGATCATATGATTTGCTTTTTATGGAGTTAATACATGAAAATGGTGTAAGACATTTGCCTATAAACAAATATAATCCATAAAGGATGATCAATGCAAAATTAAATTTTGAATGGTAAAATTGGAATGGGTGTAAAATGAACTATAGAAGGAGATATTTTTTGACTCTGGAATAAGATTTAAATTGATTTGTCGTTACCTTTATCAGAAACCAATTAATATTCAGCATTGGACTTTTACCTTAATAATCGGAATTGGAAATACCACTTTCTAATTGTTGCAGTTGTGATTGTGGCTGTGTCATTACTTTATACCAATAGTTTGGTGAATAAACTGGCACACGAAGAAGCAAAGAAAGTGGAGCTTTGGGCTATTGGATTAAAGAGTTTGGATACCAATCCAAACCAGGATGTTGACTTGATAAATAGGATAATGGAAGATAATGAGACCATTCCTATGATTTTAGCCGATGAGAATGATAGTATAATTGCTCACAGGAATATTAATTTTCCAGAGAATCAAGAAGCGAAGGTACTATCAAGGGAGTTGATTAAAATGAAGAATGAGAATCATACCATTACCATCGACTTGGTTAACAGCAAAAATTTCATTTATTACGATGATTCAAATATTCTAAAGCGCCTGGCCTGGTATCCATTCATTCAGTTGGGAGCGATTATTACTTTCATTATCATTGCATTTTTGGCTTTTTCATATTCAAAATCCGCAGAACAGAATCGTGTTTGGGTTGGGATGTCGAAGGAAACAGCTCACCAATTGGGTACACCAATTAGTTCTCTTATGGCCTGGATGGAATTGATGAAGTCGGGAAATCCAAGCCCAACAATGGTTGAAGAAATGTCGAAAGATGTTACCAGGTTGGAAATAATTGCCGAAAGATTTTCGAAAATTGGCTCAAAACCGATTTTAAAACCCTATAATTTGAATGAAATTCTAGAAGTGAACATTGAATACTTGAAGAAAAGAACATCGGATAAAATAGAATTTATTTTTACCCATACTGATATAAAAAATGAATTTGTGCCATTAAACAAAGAGTTATTTTCCTGGGTGATAGAAAATTTGACAAAAAATGCAGTTGATGCCATGGAGGGAAGGGGAAAATTGCATTTTTCTTTAAGTGAAGGCAAAGAAAAAATTGTTTTGGATATCAAGGATACTGGGAAGGGAATCGTTAAAGGTCAATTTAAAACAGTATTTAAACCAGGTTATACATCTAAGAAAAGAGGTTGGGGCTTAGGTTTGTCGTTGGCCAAAAGAATTATAGAAAATTACCATAGTGGAAAAATTTTTATTGCCAGCTCTGAATTGGGAAAAGGCACGGTTTTTAGAATTATTTTGCCTCTAAACTGAAAGTTCTGGTTTTCAAATCACCAGAAAAGTTTTGAAACCAAAAAAGAACTCCTTATTTTTGCAGCCCGTTTTTAGGCGGGATTGCTTATTGAATGCTTATTTGGCATCAGTAATTGCTTGAAATTGACAAAAAAGATGTATTTTTTTGTGAATTCGTAAGATTAATTTTTATACTTTTGCAAAGTTTTATTTGAATATTTTGGAATATCCAACAAAATATACGATTCCTTTTAGGGGCTTAAAGGATGGTTTACATGAATTTAATTTCAAGATAAACCAAGAATTCTTTGAGCATTTTCAAGAGGAAGATGTTTACCAGGGAGAAGCTGATGTAAAAATCACTTTCAATAAAAAAACTCTGGTAACCACTTTAAAGTTTGAAATAAAAGGAAAGTTAAACGTAGCCTGCGATAGGTGTTTGGAAGAGCTGGAGGTAGAAGTTGAGGGTGAAAATTCTCTACATTTGAAATTTGGTGAGGAACACGAAGAGTTGGCAGATGATGTAATTGTTCTTGCAGAATCGGAAAACGAGATCAATGTAGCACAATACATCTATGAGCTGTTTGAATTGAGCTTACCATTAAGCTTTGTTCACCCTGATGATGAAGAAGGAAACAGCACTTGTAATGAAAAAATGATTCAAAAATTGAATGACCTCTCGGTGAATGAGGAAGAGAAGATTGATCCGAGATGGAATGATTTAAGAAAATTGATTGATAATAACTAGTTAAATAGGTTGAAAAATGGCACATCCAAAACACAGAACGTCGAAGCAGAGAAGAAATAAGAGAAGAAGTCATCTTAGAACAACTCCTGCTACTTTAGCATCTTGCTCAAATTGCGGAGCAACTGTTAAATATCACACTGTTTGCCCTGAGTGCGGTTATTACAGAGGCAAATTAGCTATTGAAAAAGAAGTTACAGCATAACCTGAGTACAATTAATCAGGTTTGAAGCTATATAAATTTGCTCCTCAGATTCATCTTAGGGGCAAATTTGCGTTATACATGATTGTTCTTGCTTTAGCCCAGCTTATTGATCTTAGAGGTGTGAGATTAACCTTTAAAATCGATGATTTGCTAGAGAAAAATCTGTATACTTGTAAGCTGAATTATCTGATGAACACTAAGTAAGCTTAAACAATGTCAAAAATTAATGCAGTTATAACAGGAGTTGGGGCTTATGTTCCCGACTATATCCTTACCAACGACGAATTAAGTACCATGGTTGACACTTCTGATGAGTGGATCATGACTCGCATTGGTATTAAAGAAAGAAGAATTCTAAAAGGTGAAGGACTTGGTTCTTCGGAATTAGGTGTGAAAGCTGTTAATCAGTTGCTGGAAAAAACAGGAACTTCTCCTGAAGAAGTTGACTTGGTGATTTGTGCAACCGTAACTCCTGACATGCAATTCCCTGCAACAGCAAACATTATTAGTGACAAGGCCGGAATTAACAACGCATTTAGTTTTGATTTGAATGCGGGTTGTTCAGGATTTTTATTTGCATTGGCAACAGGTTCTAAATATATACAGTCTGGTATGTATAAGAAAGTTGTGATTGTTGGTGCAGAAAAAATGTCATCAATTGTTGATTACACCGATCGTCAAACATGTCCAATTTTTGGTGATGGTTCGGCAGCAGTTATGTTAGAACCAACAACTGAGGAGGTAGGTGTAATGGATGAAATGTTACACACGGCGGGTTTTGGTCGTAAGCATTTGCATCAAAAAGCTGGAGGTTCATGCAAACCAGCTTCTCACGAAACTGTTGATGCTCGCGAACACTTCATTTACCAGGAAGGTAACCACGTATTCAAACATGCGGTTTCTAACATGGCTGATGTTTCAGTTGAAATGATGGAAAAACACAACATGACAGCTGATGATTTGGCTTGGTTGGTTCCACACCAGGCGAATAATCGTATTATCGAAGCTACAGCTAAAAGAATGGGCTTGGCTAAGGAAAAAGTGATGATTAACATCGAGAAATACGGTAATACAACCTCTGCTACCATTCCATTGTGTTTATGGGAGTGGGAAGATCAATTGAAAAAAGGAGATAATATTATTCTTTCAGGATTTGGTGCAGGTTTTACCTGGGGATCTATTCTGTTGAAATGGGGTTACGATCCTAAATAGAATTTTATTACCACAAAGATATTATGAAGGCTTCCATTTGGAAGCCTTTTTTTGTTTTGAAACTTGACATAGAAGTGGGATTTCTGCCTCAATTTTTTATATTTGTATGGTCCGCGAACATGGGTGCTGTAGATTGGAATAATAAAAGAGAATGTTCGTATACTTTTTTTAGAAATATTGAGTTGATATAGATGTCAATTCGGGGCAATAAAAGAGGTGAATACTAGACTAATATTCTATGAATTTCCAATTGCACTTGTCCACATCAATAAGATTTCAAACATGTTTAGTAAAAAAAATAAAATGAGCAGAAACAACGACGTACAACCAACCGCAGTAAACCTTATTTGTGATGGAACATCAATTAAAGGAGATGTTCAAGCATCAAGAGATATCCGTATTGATGGATATTTAAATGGGAAAATGCAGGTAAACGGAAAGGTAGTTGTAGGAAATACAGGTAAAATCGAGGGAGATATTAATTGTAAAACAATTGATGTTTCAGGTAGAGTAGAAGGTAATATTGTTGCTTCAGAAATGGTGAATCTGAAATCAACAGCATTAATATTAGGAAATATTGCAACAGATAAGATTTCTGTTGAGCCTGGTGCTAAGTTTACCGGATCTTGTAAAATGGGTGAAGCAGCACCTGCCAAGGATGAAAAGAAAAAATAATCCTGAAAAGGATAATAAAAGAAAACAGCTAAGTGGAGTTATTAAATACTCCGGCTTGGCTTTTCAAATGATTGTGGTAATTCTGGTGGTTTTATACGGAGGTATGAAACTGGATGAATCCCTACAAAAAGAATTTCCCTTATTTACCGTTATAGGAGCATTTTTAGGCGTGATACTGTCTCTCTATTTCGCTTTGAAAGATTTTATGAAAATGAAGTAAAAGATTTATGGAAAAAAAATACAAATCGTATATTCTAAGACTAGGTTTAATATCAGTTTTTTTACTAGTTGGGTCGAGTGCATTGTTCCTAACAGTTCTAAAACCATGGTTTAACTATATTTTTCCTTTTGTGATTTTGTACTTTTTTCTATTCAATTCCTTTCAACATTTCAAATTGTTAAAATTATCCAAGGGTGATCCCCGAGTTTTCCATACAAATTATATGGCATGGTTTGGGGTAAAATTATTTCTTAACCTAAGTTTTGTAATCGTTTACGTTTTGCTGAACAGGGCGCAGGCATTGAATTTCGTACTTTTCTTTGCCTTTTGTTATGTGGTGTATACCACCTTTGAAGTAATCGCGCTATCTAAGACTTTAAGGTCGGGAAATATTAAATAAGCTAAAAAAGTTTTGTGGAGAACTTTTTTTATTAAATTTGAGGGACCAAAAAAATAAGAGAAAAATTTTCTCAAGTTACATTATAATTTATCCTTATTTTAAATTTGGAACGAAGTAAAAAATTATTGGAATTATAAACATGGGGGATTTCCCTAATAATTCCATTTTAAATCTCTTTTGATAGATTTCGAAAGACAAAACATTAAAGCAAGTCATTCTACGTATGAAAAGTATTCATAGATTTCTACTAATCGTCTTCTTTATTGCCAGCGCAGTTACTGTATTTGCATCTGATGAACATGACCAACATGCTCACCAAGATACTCATAAAAAGGAAAAATTCGAACCTGGTAACTTTATCATGGATCATATTGCCGATGCTTACGATTGGCATATCTTAAGCTATAAAGACAAGCATGTTTCGGTTCCTCTTCCAGTGATTGTGATATCGGAGCAATCAGGTTTTCACATGTTCATGTCGAGTAAGTTCCATCATGGTCATGATGCTTACAAAGGATTTTACATTGCACAAGAAGGTGATTTTCGAGGGAAGGTTGTTGAAAAAATAGCAGGGAAAGAAGTTCGTCCTTTTGATATTTCAATGACCAAGAATGTGGTTGCCATGCTTATTAGTATGATTTTCCTGATGTGGATTTTCATATCGGTTGCAAAAGCATATACTCGCAGAAAAGGACAAGCTCCTAAAGGTATGCAGTCATTAATGGAGCCACTAATTTTATTTGTGCGCGATGAGATTGCCAAGCCTGCAATTGGAGAAAAGAAATACGAAAAGTACATGCCATTCCTTTTAACCATTTTCTTCTTTATATGGTTGAACAATTTAATGGGCTTGGTTCCATTAATTCCGGGTGGTGCGAACGTAACAGGGAATATTACCATCACAATGGTTTTGGCTCTGTTTACATTTATTATCACTACAGTAAATGGTAATAAAAATTACTGGGTTCACATTTTTAATACGCCAGGAGTACCTTGGTGGTTGAAATTTCCTGTACCATTGATGCCACTGGTTGAGCTGATGGGTGTTTTCACAAAACCATTTGTATTGATGGTCCGTTTGTTTGCAAACATCACAGCAGGTCACATGATTGTATTGGCATTTGTAAGTTTGATTTTCATCTTCGGACAAATTAGCCCAATGTTAGGATACGGAACGTCGGTTATCTCTGTATTGTTTGTGATTTTTATGGATATGTTGGAGTTACTTGTAGCATTAATCCAGGCATATGTATTTACGCTTCTTTCTGCGCTTTACTTTGGTATGGCTACAGAAGAGCATCATTAAGAATTTTCAACTCCTTAAATGGAGCTATTTTATAGTTTTTTAATCATTAATATAAAAACACTATGATTACATTATCAATTCTTCTTCAGGCTGCAGCTAGTATGGCAGTTGCTAAAATGGGTGCTGCATTCGGAGCTGGTTTGGCTGCTATTGGTGCTGGTATCGGTATTGGTAAAATTGGTGGTTCTGCTCTTGAGAGTATTGCTCGCCAGCCAGAAGCATCTGGAGATATTCGTTCAAACATGATTGTAGCTGCTGCTCTTATTGAAGGTGCGGCTTTCTTTGCTATCATCATCTGTTTGTTGGCTATCGTATTGTAACACTGGTACGAAATTAAATTGATTCGTATTGGTGTTATGCCGATGTATACGTAGTTGGCATTTGAAACAAATGCTTTACGAAGTAACGATCGGTGTAATAGCATTATCCACAATTTGCCAAAAAGGGATTGCCTGAGGCAAATTGTGGTAACAATTGATTATTAAAATCCACCGAAAGGTGAAAAAAAAAGAATAATATGGGCTTGGTAACACCTGAATTAGGAACTTTTATATGGATGTTTTTGGCTTTTGCCATCGTACTTTTAATCCTTAAAAAGTTTGCCTGGAAACCGATATTGAATGCCTTGAAAGAGCGTGAAGAGTCGATTGAAGACGCATTACGTTCTGCCGATCGTGCCAAAGAAGAAATGGCTGAATTGCAAGCCGACAACGAAAGAATTCTTCAGGAGGCTAGAAAAGAGCGTGAAGCAATGCTTAAAGAGGCAAAAGAAATGAGTTCTAAGATCGTGAATGAAGCGAAGCAAAAAGCTACTCAGGAAGCGGATAAGCTGGTTGAATCAGCAAGAGCGAATATTGAGAGTGAAAAATCTGCTGCATTAAACGAAATTAAAGCTCAGGTAGCTAATCTTTCAGTTGAAATCGCTGAGAAAGTTCTTCGTCAGCAGTTTGCCGAAGATCAGCAACAAAAAGATTACTTCAAGAAGTTAATGGACGAAGTAAAGCTTAATTAGTATCCCGATAGTTATCGGGAGAGTTAATGAGATAGTAATTCTCTCATCTCTTATCTAATAAAAAAAACATGAACGAAAGTAAAATCTCGGTTCGATATGCCAAAGCTCTTTTCGAATTAGGAAAAGAGAAGAATATGATCGAAACTTTTATATCAGACATTAAAATTATCGATGATCTGGTTAAGGAAAGTTCTGATTTTTGGTTGATGATTGAAAGTCCGGTGGTGAAAACTCATCAGAAAAGGGAGACAGTGAAGCAGATATTTACTGGTAATATTAATGCGATGACATTGAATTTCCTTGATTTGGTTCTACAAAACAGAAGAGAAATCTACATCAAAGATATTTCCAGAAACTTCTTGGCTCTTTGTAGAAAAGATATGGGAATATTATCGGCAACTCTTACATCAGCAACTAAAGTTGAAGATGCAAGCAAGCAGAAAATGTCTGATCTTCTTGAAAAATCTTTTAATTCCAAGATAGAATTAACAGAAGTGATCGATGAGGATATCATTGGTGGTTTTGTAATTCGTGTTGAAGATCAACAATTAGATGCTTCAGTTGCTAGTCAATTGAAGCAAATCAAACGAGAATTACTAACGAACAGAATTAGCTAAAGGTATAACCAATAGCTAATAGCTTATTCAGAATATAAATCAGTCTAATAAGAATTAAATATGGCTAGTATTAAACCTGCAGAAGTTTCGGAAATTCTAAAGCAGCAATTAGAAGGATTAAAAACCGAAGCAGAACTGGAAGAAGTCGGAACCGTATTGCAAGTAGGTGATGGTATCGCTCGCATTTACGGATTGTCGAATGTAGAATCAAATGAGTTGATCGAATTCCAAAATGGAGTATTGGGTATTGTTTTGAACTTGGAGGAAGACAATGTCGGCGCAGTGCTTTTGGGTGAAACACGAGGTATTAAAGAAGGTGACGTGGTAAAACGTACCAAGCGTATTGCCTCAATCAATGTTGGTGAAGGCATGTTGGGACGTGTTATCAATACCATTGGTGAACCGATTGATGGCAAAGGTGAAATTACAGGAACTACTTACGAAATGCCATTGGAGCGTAAAGCACCAGGGGTAATCTATCGTCAGCCAGTAAACGAGCCGCTGCAAACAGGTTTGAAAGCAATTGATGCCATGATTCCAATTGGACGTGGACAGCGTGAGTTAATCATTGGTGACCGTCAGACAGGTAAAACTGCTATTGCAATTGACACCATTATTAATCAGAAAGAATTTTACGACAAAGGTGAGCCTGTTTACTGTATTTATGTGGCAATAGGACAGAAAGGTTCAACCGTTGCGAATATTGCCAGAACTCTGGAAGAAAATGGAGCTATGGCTTATACAACAATTGTATCTGCAACCGCATCAGATCCGGCTGCACTACAATTCTACGCACCATTTGCGGGTGCATCTATTGGTGAGTTCTTCCGTGATACAGGTCGTCCTGCATTAATTATTTATGATGATCTATCGAAGCAGGCAGTATCATATCGTGAGGTATCATTATTGCTTCGCCGTCCACCGGGACGTGAGGCTTATCCAGGAGACGTATTCTATCTTCACTCAAGATTATTAGAGCGTGCCGCTAAGGTGATTAACTCCGATGAAATTGCACGTCAAATGAACGATCTTCCTGAGAGTTTGAAGAATGCCAAGGATGAAAATGGAGAATCAATCATTAAAGGTGGTGGTTCGTTAACTGCACTTCCAATTATTGAAACTCAGGCGGGTGACGTATCTGCATATATCCCAACCAACGTAATTTCGATTACTGATGGTCAGATCTTCCTGGAATCAGATTTATTTAATGCTGGTATTCGTCCTGCAATTAACGTAGGTATCTCGGTATCTCGTGTGGGTGGTAATGCTCAGATTAAATCAATGAAGAAGGTTGCTGGTACCTTGAAACTTGACCAGGCACAGTATCGTGAATTGGAGGCATTTGCCAAGTTCGGTTCTGATATGGATGTGGCAACACTTGCTGTATTGAATAAAGGAGCTAAGAACGTTGAGATCTTGAAACAAGGTCAATATTCACCATTTACAGTAGATAAGCAGGTTGCTATTCTATACTGTGGTACTCAAGGATTATTGAGAAATGTTCCTACTGATAAAGTGAAAGAATTCGAGCATGACTTCCTTCAGTTCATGGAATTAAAGCATAAAGATGTAATGAACGAACTTGGATCAGGAAAATATACCAAGGAAGCACAGGATATCATGCGCAAAGTAGCTGAAGAAGTAGCTGCAAAGTATAAATAATTATCAATTAACAATTACCAATTAGTAGTGAAAATGGCTTTATTACTAATTGTTAATTACTAATTACTAATTGAATCAAATGGCTAATTTAAAAGAAATTCGTACTCGTATTTCGTCGGTTCAGAAAACCAAACAGGTTACTGCAGCGATGAAAATGGTTTCTGCTGCTAAATTGAAAAAAGCGCAGGATGCCATCGTACAAATTCGTCCGTATGCCGATAAATTACATGAGATTCTTTCGAATCTTACAGGAAGCTTAAATCCTGATGATAATTTGTATGGTATTGAGCGAAAAGCCGACAAAATATTATTGATCGCAATTACCTCGAATAAGGGACTTTGTGGTGCTTTTAATTCAAATGTAATCAAGCAGGTTAATGTGCTTTCTGATGGAATGTATGCTGAGCAAAATCAAAAAGGGAATCTTGATGTGCTTTGTATTGGTAAGCAGGCTAATGAAATATTGAAGAAGACTCATAAAGTAATTGGCGAACGCAATAGCTTGTACGATGATTTGAGTTTTGAGAATGTTTCGGCATTGGCAGAATCAATCATGGAAGAATTTGTAGAAGGAAAATACGATAAGGTAGAGTTGGTATACAACCAGTTTAAAAATGCTGGTGTGCAGATTTTAACTACCGAACAATTCTTACCTGTTCAGCACGAAGAGGAGGAGAACAATGTTCAGTCGGATTACATTTTTGAGCCAAACAAAGAAGAGATTGTTCAGGATTTGATTCCTAAATCACTAAAGACTCAATTCTTTAAAGCAATGTTGGATTCATTTGCTTCTGAGCATGGTGCGCGTATGACTGCAATGCATAAAGCAACCGATAATGCTTCTGATTTGATTCAGGATTTGAACCTAACATACAACAAGGCACGTCAGGCTGCAATTACCAACGAAATTTTGGAGATTGTGTCAGGAGCGAACGCCTTAGCCCAATAAGCCAAAAAAGTAGCTTAAAAGGGATAAAAAGACCATATTTAAAAGATTTATATTGCTGCGAAACCTCATCCTGTTTGGATGAGGTTTTTTTTTGATTCAATTTTTATTCTGCACGATTGAAAATTTTTATTAAATTCGAATGTTCAAACATATGTACAAAATGGAATTAAAGATAGATCACAATAGTCCGTTGCCTCTTCATGCGCAGGTGGAACTACTATTAAGAAAGATGATCGAGCTTCCTGAATACAAGAACGGAGGGTTCTTACCAAAGGAAGTTGATTTAGCAAAGCGTTTGGGAATTTCCAGAAATACTTTGCGACAGGCAACCAATAAGCTGGAGTATGAAGGGCTGTTGATTCGTAAAAAAGGAATTGGGACTAAGGTTGCTGAAAAAGGGATCACTACGAATCTCGACAATTGGCAAAGTTTTACACAGGAGATGTCGGATCAGGGCGTTGATTTTGTTAATTTCCTGATTGAAGCCAAATGGGTGAAGGCTTCTGCGAAAGTTGCCAGCTTTTTTGGTATAAAAGAATCGGATAAGGTACTTTGTTTGTCCAGGTTGAGAGGTTTTACCGATGGTCCTTTTGTGTTTTTTGAAAGCTACTTTCATCCTAGAATAGGTATGACTGGAGACGAAGACTTTTCAAAGCCTTTGTATGGTATTTTGGAAAATAAATACCATGTGGTGCCGTCAATATCTAAAGAGGAAATCAAAGCAAAACTAGCATCAAAGATTACTGCTGATCGTCTGCAAATTAAAAAAGGAGATCCAATTTTGGTTCGTGAGCGCTATGTATCGGATCCTGGTAATCGACCTTTGGAATACAATATTGGTTTCTATATTGCCGAAAAATTTACCTATTCCATTACCATCACCAGATAAAGTATGAAAAAACAGATTGCCATAGGAATAGATGTTGGAGGTAGCCATGCAAGTTGTGCTGCTTTTGATTTAACAGAAAAGCGATTGATACCTGCCAGCATTTCGCATGTTCCCTTGAATAACCAAGGAAGTAAAACTGAAGTTATTGATGGGTTTGTTTCACTCATTCAAGATTGTGTCGGTAAGCTAAGTACTGAATCTCTGGTAGGAATTGGAATCGCTATGCCCGGGCCTTTTGATTACGAAAAAGGGCTTGGCCTGTTTACAGGAGAAAATGCCAAATTTCAATGCCTGAATAAGGTGAATGTTGAGGTGGAATTAAAGGAAAGATTGAATTTACCTGAAACTCCTGTTCGATTTATCAATGATGCTACTGCCTTTGCCATAGGAGAGTATTTTTTAGGCCAATTAAAGGGCTTTAAACATACATTGGCAATCACCTTAGGAACCGGTCTGGGTTCAGCTTTTTTATCTGATGGAATTCCTGTTATTGTAGATAAGAAAGTGCCTGAAAATGGCTGCATTTGGCATTTGCCTTTTGAAAAAGGTATTGCTGATGATTATTTCTCTACCAGAGGATTGGTAAACAGATATTTTGAGCGTGCCGGAATAAAACTGAAGGGAGTAAAAGAGCTTGCCGAACTGTCTAAAGAAAACCCTCTGGCTTTGGAATTATTCCACGATTTTGGAAAAAAACTTGCTTTGTTTCTCGCTTCTTGGATTAAAAGTTTTCAGGTTGAAGCCATTGTGTTTGGAGGGAATATTTCAAAAGCTTCCCATTTGTTCGATGATGCCATGAATGAACAATTTAAAAAGGAAGGCTTACTCGTTAAAATCAACTATTCCGAATTGCAGGAATCAGCTGCATTTGTGGGAGGAGCTCAATTACACGATGAGGAGTTTTGGAGCTTTGTGAAGAGTCAATTAAAATATATGTAATCAGTTAAGCAATACTATATGAACACATCAAAAACCAACACGATACTCCCGGTTCTTCTTTCCTTTTTTGTAATCAGTTTTGTTGATCTGGTAGGAACTGGAGTGGATGAGTTAAAGCAGAATTCCAATACTCCTGAATATCTCTTGCAGTTAATTCCATTTGTTGCATTCATTTGGTTCTTTCTTTTGTCGGTGCCTGCTGGAATCTGGCAAGCTAAAATGGGTAAAAAGAAGGTATTAAATGTTGCTATCCTGGTAACAGCGATTGGCTTGTTTGTTCCTGTATTGGGAAATAATTTGCCTGTAATATTAGTAGCATTCTCCTTATTGGGAATTGGAAATACAATCATGCAGGTCGCCGCCAATCCTCTTTTGGTGGATGTCGTGTCAGATGATAAAGCTTCAAGTTATTTGAGCCTTTCCCAGTTTATCAAATCCTTAGGTTCGATGATAGGGCCTTTTGTGGCTGCGGTTATTGGACCATTTCTGGCAAGTTTGTTCAACTATGAGGGAGATGGCACCTGGCGGTTTGGATTGTACCTGTTTGGCTTGATTTCCCTCTTATCTTACCTGTGGTTATCCATGACTAATATTGAGGAAAAGCCGGTAAGTGAGGAAAAAGTGTCTGTCTTATCCTGTTTTAAACTTCTCTCTAACCGATACATTGCCTTAATGGTTTTGGGGATTTTTGCCGTAGTTGGTATTGATGTAGCCTTGAATTCCAATATCGGTACATTCTTACATTTAAAGATAGGAGTAGGAGAAGAGGCAGCTAAATATGGAAAATCGGTTTACTTTTTCGCTAAAATGATAGGAACATTTGCCGGAGCAATCATCCTTATGAAGTGGGATGCCAAAAAGGTTTTGGGCATTTCAAGTATATTGGCAATCCTTTCTGTTATTGCATTATCTATCACCTCAACTGAAATTCTGGCCTGGATTTTTGTAGGTGTCATCAGTTTGGGTGTATCCAATATTTTCCCTTTGATTTACTCCATTACAGTTCGCAACTATCCGCAACGAGCAAATGAAATATCAGGATTAATGATGATGGCCATTTCGGGAGGAGCCTTTTTCCCGTTTTTGGTTGGCCTGTCCATGCAGTATCACCTAAATGGAGGACTCTGGTTAATTCTTGTGCTGCTTGTCTTTATCTTCTTTTTGAGAAGAATCACACCTAAGAAATAATCAATATCTATTTAAATACTTGGGAAAATGCACAAATCCATATGTTCAAACATTAGCACAAACCTGCAGCGTGTTTCACTATTGCTGATGGTATTGTTTACGTCCTGTTCTTCTCATGAAGATTTGGTAAAATATGTTGATCCAAATATTGGAACGGCACATAGCAGGTGGTTTTTTTATACGCCGGCAGCTCTTCCTTTTGGAATGGCTAAACCAGCACCTTCCACCAATGGTCATTATGGGAACAAATGGGGGTGGGAAGCTGTTGGTTACGATGACCGACACGAATCCATTGAAGGGTTTGCCAATGTACATGAGTTTCAGTTGGGAGGAATTGTATTGATGCCAACCAATGGAAAACTACTTACAACTCCTGGTAAGCTTGATGAGCCTGATTTGGGTTACCGATCTCGCTTTCTGAAAGAGTCCGAAATAGCAAAGCCAGGCTACTATAAGGTTGATTTGGCAGATTACGGCATCAAAGCCGAGTTGACTTCAACCAAAAGAGTGGCCATTCATCGATATACATACCCTGCCAATAAAAAGGCAAACTTGTTGTTCGACATTGGAAACCGACAAGGTGAAAGTGGAGTGGTTGTGAATGCTGAAGTAAAAAGGGTGGATGAGCATACCGTGGAAGGATGGGTAGAAACAGCACCCGAATACGTGAAGAAATACCAAAAAGGTTCAACGGTCAGCATGTACTTTGTTGCCAGGCTCAACAAGGCAATGAACGAGTTTGGAACATTTAAGGGTGATTCAATCTTTCCCAATCAGGATAACATATCAGGAAAGGGAGCGGGATTGTACTTTTCATTTACTCCGGAACAATCTGAAAGTATCGAGGTGCAGGTGGCTTTGTCCTATACTTCTGTTCAAAATGCTTATGAGAATATGAAAGCCGAAAGCATATCTTTTGCAGAAGCGAAAAAGCAGGCGAATCGCATTTGGAATACAGAACTGAATAAAATACAGGTACAAGGTGGTTCGGAGACTGACAAGACTAAATTCTACACTGGCCTGTATCATGCCTTGCTGGGCAGGGGATTGGCAAATGATGTGAATGGTGCCTATCCTAAAAATGATGGTAGTATTGGTCAGTTGCCAATGAAGAGTGATGGAACCCCTCAGTTTAGTTTCTACAATACCGATGCTGTTTGGGGAGCATTTTGGAACCTTACTCAATTGTGGACTTTGGCCTGGCCCGAATATTACAACGATTTTGTTCAGACTCATCTGCAGGTATACAAGGATACTGGTTGGTTTAGCGATGGCTTAGCCAATAGCAGGTATGTTTCCGGAGTAGGTACCAACTATGTAGGGCTCATTATTGCCTCGGCATACAATTGCGGAATCAGAAATTACGATACCGATTTTGCTCTTCAGGCTGCCATCGACAATGAATTGGGATGGGAAGGCCGACCTCTTGGGGCAGGTAAAATGGATGTGAGAAGCTTTGTAGAAAATGGATGTATTGCCCATCAGGAGGAGTGGGGAGATATTCCTGAGGCGAGCGCATTTTCAGCATCTCATGTGTTGGAATACTCCTTCTCGGCTCATGCTGTTTCTCACTTTGCCAAGCAACTAAACAGAGGCAAGGAGGCCAAGCAATTGAAGCAACTTTCGCGTAGCTGGGAAAACATATTCGATTCTTCCACTGGTTTCATTCGACCCAAGTATGAAAAAGGGGAATTCATCTCCAATTTTGATCCTTTGGAGCCATGGAGAGGCTTTCAGGAAGGAAATGCATGGCAATACAGCTTCTATGTTCCCCATGATGCTGGCAAGCTAGTAGGTAAGATCGGGAAGGAAACATTCAATGAGAGGCTTGATTCTATATTTCTAACATCCCGTAAGAACGGTTTTGGTGGCGGACAGGAAATTAATGCCTTTTCAGGGGTAAAAACCATTTACAATCACGGGAACCAACCGAGTTTGCACATTCCGTGGTTATACAACTTCTCAGGGGAACCTGAAAAAACACAATACTGGACAAGAACCATTTGCAATGAGTTTTATGGAGCTGATCCCATCCATGGATATGGATACGGACAGGATGAGGATCAGGGACAGTTGGGAGCATGGTACGTTATGGCCTCCATTGGCTTGTTTGATGTGGCTGGCTTAACGGGTGAAAATCCAGGCATGCAATTGGGGAGTCCTGCCTTCGATGAAATTAAAATCAAGCTAAATCCTGATTACTATTCAGGTAAACACATCCAGATTAAGGTGAAGAATAATTCTTCCACAAAGTTTTTGGTGAAATCAGTAAAGCTAAATGGGAAAGTATTGGAAAAACCCGCAGTCTCCTTTCAAGACCTGGTAAAAGGAGCAAAGCTGGAATTTGAAAAGAAGAATACAAACGAACTGTACTAAATGATAAACAGATGAAAAAGTTAATGATTGCCCTTGCTGCAGTAAGCCTTTTGGTAAGCTGTAAGCCTGGTTCTGAGAAAAATGAGAAATTGAAGAAGTCAGTGATGGAAAATACTGATTTTAAGTTTGTGAAGCAGAAGGCGCTTGAGGTTGTGAAAACCGGGTTTAATGCAGGGGATGGCTATGGCGAAGTTTGGATTCGCGACTATGCTACCTTTATTGAACTGTCGGCAGAGGTATATCCGAAAGAGATTCTAAAGGAGAACTTACGTGTTTTCTTCCGCCTTCAGGGCAAGGATGGGAACATAATTGATGGCTTCATTCCCAAAGAAAAAGCTGTAAATGTTGAGGGAGGATACACATACATCTACAACGATTTGGAGCCAACTTACTGTGGTCACAAGAATACGGTGGAAACCGATCACGAGGCATCACTGGTGCAGGCGGTTTACAAGTACATTCAGAAAACGGGCGACAAAGACTTTCTTCAGGAGAAAATTGGAGAGAAAAGTGTACTTGACAGAATGGAGTGGTCCCTGGAATTTCTTTTAAATCACCGTTGGAGCAAGGAGTATGGCATGATTTGGGGAGCTACTACCTCCGATTGGGGCGATGTGCAGCATTGTCACCCATGGGGTGTTTACATTACCGAGGATACCAAATATTGTCTTGATATTTACGATAATGCCATGTTTTTGATTGCCATCTCTGACCTTATGGAACTGGATGCATCCAAAAAGGAGAAGTGGCAAACGATTCACGATGAGTTGGCTAAAAATACCATGAAACACCTGTGGGACAATAAAAATCAGAAGTTCATACCTCATGTTTATCTGGATGGTTCGCCTTTTCCGAAAGACTTTAATGAGAATGAGATCTTCTATCATGGGGGAACAGCCGTAGCCATTGAGGCTGGTTTACTGAACAATGATCAAATCAAAGTTTCCCTGGATAAAATGATTGCCAACGTGAAAGCTTCCGGTGCCGCTTCAATCGGACTGACCATGTATCCACCATATCCGGAAGGATATTTTGAAAACAAGGGAATGTATCCATATGGCTATCAGAATGGGGGAGACTGGACCTGGTTCGGAGGAAGAATGATTCAGCAATTGGTGAAATACGGATTTGTAGAGGAAGCCTACGAGCAATTGATTCCCATGACAAAGCGTGTGGTGATGAATGATGGCTTTTATGAGTGGTACACCGAAAAGAATGAGCCAAAAGGCTCGGGAACCTTCCGTGGTTCGGCAGGTGTGTTGTATAAGGCGATTGAAATGTTAGAAGATGCAGTTGAAAAATAGAATGGAGATGGAGAACAAAAGAAAGTCAGATCAGTATTTGCTACCCCTAAAAAGAAGTGAATCGGTAGTTGGGAAATACGATCTATATCCTTCCTTGCAAATGGAAGAAGGGAAGATTTTTGTAGGCTTGGATACATTGGCACAAGAGCTAAGCAATGAGAAAACCCTTATCATTGATGGATATGTGGGTGTTTTCTTCGACCTGATAAAGGAGAAGCTGAATGATCAGTTCCTAAACCTGGGAAAGAAGGTGAATTGGGTGCATGTTGATAAGGCCCTGAAGGATGAAGCCGGTATTGATAGAATGATAGAGCCTTTTTTGGGTGGAGACGATCCGATATTTGGGACCAAGGTGACCATTGATCTCGAGAACTTCTTTGAAATGGAGAAACTGGAGAATTTGCAGCAAGACTCCGGAGCAGACTTGAATATCATTTATGGTTCGGGAGCTGCCCTGGCCAATTGGGAAGGAAAATTGTTGTACATCGACCTGCCAAAGAATGAGCTGCAATTTAGAGCCCGCGCACAAAGTATTACCAATTTGGGGGCAAGCAAAGCCTTGGAGAGCAAACCCATGTACAAACGCTTCTATTTTGTCGATTGGATCGTTCTGAACAAGCACAAACAGGCTCTATTACCTAAGCTTGACATTCTAATCGATGAACAGCGCATTGATGAGGTGACCTGGATGAGGGGAGATGATTTGAGAGATGGCTTACGCGAAATGGCGAATAACATCTTCCGTGTTCGTCCATGGTTTGAACCTGGGGCCTGGGGAGGCCAGTGGGTGATGGATAAGATTGATGGGCTGAACAAGGACGTGGTGAATTATGCCTGGTCTTTTGAGTTGATTGTACCCGAAAACGGCTTGTTGTTTGAAAGCAGTGGAAAACTTCTGGAGGTTTCCTTTGACTGTATCATGTTTCAGGAAACTGAGGCAGTCATGGGAAAACATTCACAGCAATACGGCTTTGAGTTTCCCATTCGTTTCGATTTCCTGGATACATTCGATGGGGGAAACCTATCCATTCAATGTCATCCTCAAAAAGAATATATCAACAAGCATTTTGGCGAGAGTTTCACGCAAGAGGAAACCTATTATATTCTAGATGCAGGAAAGGATGCCAAATGCTATTTGGGCTTTCAGGAAGAGATTGATCCGAAGGCATTCGAAAGCGACTTGCAATACAGCTATCAGAACAAAAAGGAGATTGATATCACCAAACATGTGCAGGTTCACGATTCTAAAAAGCATGACCTGTTCCTGATTCCTCCGGGAACCATTCATGGGTCGGGGATTGATAATCTGGTTCTTGAAATCAGCACTACTCCCTATATCTTTACCTTTAAGATGTATGATTGGTTGCGAGTAGATTTCGATGGGAAACCTCGTCCGATTAATGTTGAGCGTGGCATGGAAAACCTCTTTTTCGACAGAAAAGGGCAGTATGTGAAAGACAAATTGATCTCTCATCCTTACCTGTTGAATGAAGGAGCGGATTGGAAACACTATCACCTTCCGACTCATGAAAAGCATACCTATGATGTTCATCGTTATCATTTGAACACTGAAGTGGATATTGAAACAGAGAACAGATGCAATGTCCTTTCGTTGGTGGAAGGGGAAAGTATTATTGTTGAGACGCAGAACGGAATGCGACAGCGATTTAATTACGCCGAAACTTTCGTGATACCGGCTGCAGCGGTATCCTATAAAATCATTAATGAATCGGAAGGTGAAATAATGGTGGTGAAAGCATTCATGAAATAAGCCAAAAAGTATAGACATATGAAGAAAATAGCCCTTTTTACAGTACTCGCGAGTTTGTTTATTAGTGCCTGTACCCAAGACAAGAAGATGATTTGGCAATTGGGAGAAAACGACAATTACTGTTCTGAATTTGCCTTGGCTCCCGGCGATTACAAAGATTATATTGCCAATGATTTTGGTTGGGAAGACAAGTACTATCTGATTGGAAAATCGGATGAGAAAAAGGATTGGCCATACATCATTCCGGGCATCAGCGATACCTGGGGTGGCACCTGGGGAACAGCCGGGTGGAGGTCCAGCACCCTGAACATCCTCTTTGGAATTGAATCCCTTCCCAAAAGAGGGGATTGGAAACTGACAGTAGATATTCTGGATTGCAATTCGAAAGACTTGCCCCTTTTCAAGATCACCGTAAACGGTAAATCGTGGAAATACAGCATCCCGGCAATCAACAAGAACTCTTCCATTGATACTTTGCCTGCAGGCACTTCTGAATACCTGATAGAAATTCCTCTGCCTCATGATGTCATCCGCAAAGGAGGAAACCAGATCAGCATGACGACCCTGCAGGGATCATGGTTAAAGTTCGACCAGATTAAGCTGGAAGGACCTGAAAGTGTTCGTTTGGTAGCTGATGACAAAGTGCATATAAGGGGTGTGAAGGCTGCTGAATATGAGTTAAACATCGATGGAAAATCGTTCCAACCCTTGCTGGTAGATGTGGAGCATCTTAAGGCAACTCCAAAGCTGACCGTTATTCTCGATGGGAAGGATATTTTCTCGGAGACTGTTGAAAAGGGAAGGTACGAATTTGAAGCGCCCATGCCTGCAGTGAAATCTCGCAAAGAGAGCAGCTACGAAATATGGGCCGACGGTGTTAAGATTCAGGAAGGAGATATTACCCGAGAGGCCAAAATGGTGAGAACACCAGCTGAATATGTTGATTCGAGAATGGGAAGCGGCCACTCCCGCTGGATGATTGCCCCCGGACCATGGATGCCGTTTAGTATGGTGAAATTGAGTCCTGACAACCAGAATCCAAGCTGGCAGGCGGGCTACGACCCCAACTTCGAATCAATCGGATGTTTTAGTCATATCCACGAATGGACCATGGCAGGATTGGGAATCATGCCAACCAATGGCCCTTTGCAAATTAAGGTGGGCGATGAGAAAGATCCGGATAGCGGCTATCGTTCGAGAATCGACAAGGCAACGGAAACTTCGCGCATAGGCTACTACAGTGTCGATTTGACCGATTACAACATTCAGGCGGAGCTGACAGCTTCTACACGATGTGGATTTCAACGATACACCTTCCCTGATTCTGATGATGCAAGAATCTTGATTGACCTGCAGATTCCTTGTGAATACACCTATCAGAACAAGGAGGTAGAGCTGAAGCAGGTAAGCGATTACCGAATTGAAGGCTTTAGCCACCAGTTAACGGAGAATACCTGGGCCGGAGGCATCGATCAGGAGTACACCATTTACTATGTGATTGAGTTCGATCAGCCGATTAAAAAGATAGGAACATGGATAGACGATGCAATTAGCGATGCAACAGCCATTCATGCCAAAGATGTTAAGGATGCGGGTTGTTATGTGGAGTTTAGCACGAAGAAAAGCAATCAGGTGCAAGTGCGTACGGGGATTTCCTATGTGAGCATTGACAATGCTGCTGAGAATTTAAAGACCGAGGTTTCCAATCCTTTCGGTTGGGATTTTGATTCCCTAAGAGCTCATCATGTGTCTGAGTGGAATAAGCTGCTGGGGCGTATCAATATATCGAGTAACGACCAGCGCGAGAAGATGCGTTTTTACAACAACATGTATCGCTCATTGTGCAGCCGTAATATATTCAGCGATGTAAACGGAGAGTGGAGAGATGCAGGTGAAAAGGTACGAAAGATGGAGGATACTTCTTCTCCGGCCCTGGGTTGCGATGCATTTTGGAATACCTTCTGGAACCTGAATCAGTTATGGAACCTGGTAACTCCTGAGTGGACCAATCGTTGGGTAAAATCACAACTGGCCATGTACGATTCCAATGGATGGCTGGCAAAAGGTCCTGCCGGAATGGAATATGTTCCCGTAATGGTGGCAGAGCACGAAATTCCATTGATTGTTGGTGCCTACCAAATGGGAATTCGCGATTACGACGTGGAAAAAGCCTACGAGGCGGTTCGCAAGATGCAGACAACACCCGCCCAAAAAGTAGGGGGTGGATTTGCCGGTAACCGTGACTTGGTAAGCTACCTGAAACATGGCTATGTGCCCTACGACAAGGGACGTTTTTCCAATTCACTGGAGTACTCCTACGACGACTGGACGGTTTCACAGTTTGCCAAGGCCTTGGGCAAGAAGGCAGATTACAAGAAGTTCCTTTCGCGAGGCTATTACTGGAAGAATATCATTGATCCTGAGCTTGGCTTTGCGCGAATGAAAGATTCGAAGGGAAAATGGTTGCCCGATTTCGATCCGTACAAATCAGGAGCCAACCACCACTATGTGGAAGGTAACTCGTGGCAGCTCAGCTTTTTCGTTCCCCAGGATGTTCCTGCTTTGGCAAAAGCCATTGGCAAGGATCGCTTTGTGGAGCGATTGGATTGGGGATTTGGCGAAAGCTATAAAACCAGGTTCAACGGAATGAACGACCTGTACTGGAACTATCCTGTTGTTCAGGGAAATCAGCAGTCCATGCACTTTGCCTTTCTTTTTAACTGGGTGCAAAAACCTTGGCTAACACAGAAGTGGAGCAGGGCCATCATTGATCGTTATTACGGTTATGGCGTTGCCAATGCCTACCTGGGCGATGAGGATCAGGGACAGATGAGCGCCTGGTTCATCATGGCATCCCTTGGCCTGTTCCAAACCGATGGGGGCTGTCGCGTTGAGCCCGTATATGAAATTGCCAGTCCGCTCTACAAGAAAGTGGAAATTGATTTGGGCAAGCAGTTTGGCAGGGGAGAAAGGTTTGTGATTGAAGCAAAGAACGCCTCCCGCCGGAACAAATATGTGCAGTCGGCAAAACTCAATGGCAAGCGCCTGCAAGACTTTAAATTTCCTGCCAGCGAATTACTAAAAGGAGGAAAGTTAGAGCTTGAAATGGGCCCAAAACCAAATCAAAAGTGGGGTGTGCAGTAAGATATAAAGAATGGGATGTCAATTGAATATTGACATCCCTTATTTTTAGCAATTATTCCTTACAGCCTGCAATTACAAAACTAATATTGTTACCTAACCAACAATCTTCTTCAGGTAATACCTTATCTGAGTTTTCCAGAATTTTGAATCCATTTTTATCAAGCAATTTCGCCATGTCACTCATGCTATAATATTGAGTCCAGAATCGATACACTTTGGGCGTTTTATTTTCCTGTATTACAGTGTGCTGAAACAACAATACTTTCTTTTCAGGATAATGAAAAGGTTCCGATAGCCATAAGTATGGCTCAGGACTCCAAAATCCTTGCTCAACAGCTTCCCAACTTTTGGCTCCCACCTTCTGATCAAGATTGCGATCGTTATTAAAATCGAAAGCAAATACACCTCCAGGTTTAAGTGCTTTTTTAATTTTTGATAACAGTAATTCCTGTTCTGCAGGTAAGAGAACACAAAAGTCGGTGTAAATTAAAATTACCAGATCGAACTGGTTTTGGTAATCTATTTCCAGGTAGTTCTGTACGATATAATCAATGTCATACCCATTGATTTTCGCTTGCTCTTTGGCATAGTAAATCGAATTTTCAGAAAAATCAATACCTGTAATTTTGTGTCCACGTTTAGCCAATTCCTCAGCATAAAGGCCCGGTCCACAACCCAGATCAAGAATATTTAGTTTTGGGACAGAAGCAAAATTGAGTATCCAATCCAGGCTGGAATGAATTGAATCAGGTTTTCTGCTAGCTAAATTTACTTCCGGATTTAGATGTATCTCGATAAGATTTTTTGAAATATAAGGATCTGTCCACATTTGATTAGTTCCTTTTTCAAACACTTTAGGGCGATTGCTTATCCTTATAATATTGGTAATGTCCATATCATTAACATTTGTATGCAACAATTCCATTGCATTTCCTTTTTGAAATTATAATTGAAATTTTAAATGAATTGGGGGTATACTTATAGGTACACCAAAACTGTTTGGTGAGTCCCCAATCAACTTTTCAGGACGAAAAGTTCTCTGATATGATACTAAAGAGCCATAAGTATCGCAAATATAAGGATTTTTAGTAACAACTGAATTCCTACTAAAAGAAAAATCCCCATCCAAGAAGGATGAGGATTCTCAATATCTAAAGAAGTAAAAACTTATTTTACTTCGTTCATTGCTTCACTTACGTTGATACAATAGTCACCTATTTTTTCACATTCGCAGAACATGTCGTTGTAGATGATACCAGCTTGGTACTTGTATTTTTTCTCCTCAACATTTGCAAGGTGTTCTGTTTTAAGAGCAGTACGATAATCGTTGATTTCACGCTCAATTTCCCAGGCTTTCTTCACATTTATTTCAGAGAAATCTTTTGTGGTGTTGTCAAGCATCATGTCCAAGGCATTGTCAATCAAATCGAACATCTTGTTGATATTGTCTCTCAATTCCTGAGGGAACCAGGCTTTCTGGTCACGCTTGCGCTTCATGGCTTTGGCCAGGTTTAATGCAGAATCACCTACACTTTCAATATCACTAACCATTTTAAAGTAAGCACGCACGCGCTCCGAATTCTCTTTGCTCAAGCGAGTCTCTGAAACCGAAGTCAGGAAGTTTGCAATTTCTACCTCCATGTCATCACTTTCGTCTTCACGCTGATTGATCTTATCGAATAGTTTGTTGAAAGACTTATCGTTGGTTTCGTTAAAAGCCTGTTTGGCGTAACCGAACATCTTTTTCGTACTCTTTGCATAGGTGCTAATTTCTTTTTTAGCAAGGAAAAGGTTCGCTTCAGGAGTAGATAAAGTACCGGTTTTGATGTGTTGCAGTTTAAATTCTTCTTCAACATCTTCGCGCACAGGAACCAATGTAGTTACCACTTTTACAATGAATCTGGCGAACCAGATCATTACCAAAACATTCAGGATATTAAATCCTGTGTGGAATAATGATAAAGTTACCGGTACAGCCGCGGCATCGGTAAATGCATCGCCTTGTCCAAAGAAGTTTTGACTAACCCAGGCTGTTGCATCTAAAAAATAAGGCAATACTATTAGCATCCAGATTACACCAATCGAGTTAAAGATCAGGTGGGCACGAGCAGCACGTTTGGCTGATGTATTGGCAATCATTGCTGCAAGGTTCGCAGTAATGGTTGTACCAATGTTTTCACCCAATACCATTGCAGCTGCAATTTCGAAACTAATCCATCCAGAATTACACATTACCAATGTAAGTGCCATAGTAGCCGATGAAGACTGAATCAAAATGGTTAGCAATGTACCAATACCCATAAACAATAGGGTAGAGGCAAATCCCATATCGGTATAATTAGTCAGGAATGTAAGGATTTCAGGATTGTTCTTGATATCAGGCATAGATGTTTTCAAGAACTGAAGACCGATGAATAACAATGCGAATCCCATGATCAACTCACCCCAATTCTTTTTACTACGATTTTGAGAGAATAAGAATGGCAGTCCCAAACCAATTAATGGCAGAGAAATGGCACTCATGCTTACTTTAAACCCAAGAATCGAAATCAACCATGCGGTTACGGTAGTACCAATGTTGGCACCCATAATCACACCAACCGATTCAACTAGTGAAAGCAAACCTGCATTCACAAAACTTACTACCATTACTGTAGTTGCCGACGATGATTGAATTAAAGCTGTAATCAGAATTCCGGTGAAAACACCTTTTACCCTGTTTGAGGTCATAGCTGCAAGAATCGATCTCATTTTATCTCCAGCTACTTTTTGAAGAGCCTCACTCATTAGTTTCATTCCGTAAAGGAATAATCCAAGAGAACCAATAAGCCTTAAAATATCGGCTAATCCATAATCCATAATAGACTAATTTTGTTTGTATTCAATTTGTTAGTTTGATAAGGTGGGCAAAAATAGAATATTTTAAATGTAAAGCAAATGTTAAGAAATAGAAAAGTAAAGGTTAAGAGATTAATTAGATTCGTTCGATTTAAGGATTTTTAACTTATAGATATTGTGCAGTAAATCAGCAAAATATAGGAATGTGATAATTTCATGAGCGATCAAATTGATCCTTCACTTAACGATAATCAGGTAAGAACTTGACAAGAATAATAATATTCTACAATTAATTATTTAAATGTCAGAAGCTTTGGTGCTTTTTCCGTAATTTTATGTCATTGCCTTAATCAATAATGTTAAAGAAGGCCTACAGCGACTTTGTATCTTTTGAAAAAATGATTTTAAGTCGTATTTTCGCCGAACTCTAGAAGAAACAGGGAAATAAATAGAATAGTATGTGGAATAGGATTGCAGGATTAATTCTGAGAAATAGAATTTTACTTTTGGTGGTAGTTGGGCTTGTAACATCATTTATGGCTTATAAGGCTCAATTTGTGGAAATGTCCTATACCTATGCGGCCCTGCTTCCTGATGATGATCCTGCTTCTATCGAATATGAGAAGTTTAAGAATACTTTTGGGCAGGAAGGAAACATGATGTTCTTTGCTGTGCAAGATCCTGATTTTTATGAGTTGGATAAATTCAACGATTGGATTGCTCTTGGAGAAAGTCTTAATTCATTGGATGGAATTGATGCAGTAGTATCTATTGCACACACCTGGAACATCAATAAGAATAAGAAGGAAAAACGTTTCGAATTCGGAACCATATTTCCGCACCAGGTAAAAACGCAAGCTGAACTGGATAGTTTGGCAGCAATTGCAGAAGCATTGCCATTTTACCACGGAAGCTTAATCAACAAAGAAAGCAATACCTATTTAATGGGAATTACGGTTAATGCAAAAATCATTAACTCAAAGGCCCGTGAACCAATGGTAGCCAAGGTTCGTGAAATAACCGATGCTTTTACCGAGAAGTATGGTCTGAACATGAAATATTCGGGTTTGCCTTACATTCGAGTAGTAACCGCTCAAATGATTAAGGGCGAGATGAACATGTTTATCTATCTTTCTCTTTTGGTAACTGCAGTTATCCTTTTCATGTTCTTTCGATCGTTTAAAGTGGTATTTTTCTGCATGCTGGTGGTTGGACTAAGTGTGATATGGGCAGTAGGTTCCATGGTGCTGTTCGATTACAAAATTACATTGCTTACCGCGATGCTTCCTCCGCTTTTGGTGGTAATTGGGATTCCAAACTCGGTCTTCCTCATTAATAAGTACCACGGGGAGTACATTCGCCACAACAACAAAATAAAGGCATTGCAAAGGGTAGTTGCAAAAATTGGAAATGCAACCTTCCTTACCAACCTTACAACGGCATCGGGTTTCGCAACATTTATTGTGACTTCAAGTCAGATTTTAAAAGAGTTTGGTGTAATTGCCGCTTTAAATATCATGGTGGTATTTGTTTTATCGCTGCTATTGATTCCTATTATTTTTAGCTTTTTAGCTCCGCCAGATCAGAAGGCTACCAAACACCTTGATAATAAGATGACCGTTTGGTTTGTTGGCAAATTAGAGAAGATTGTATTGAGCCATAGAAGTTTGGTTTATGCCGTTGCCATTACACTTTTGGTTCTTGGGGGATATGGCATTAGTAAAATAAAGAGTACAGGTTATATGGTAGATGATTTGCCACATGATAACGAAATTTATCAGGACCTGAAGTTCTTCGAAAAAAATATGGATGGTATCATGCCTTTAGAGGTAATGGTAGAAACCAGGAAAAAAGCAGGAGTACTAAAAACTTCCACTTTAAAACGTTTAAATAAGCTAAATGATTCTTTACGAGCTTATCCTGAAATATCAGGATCTGTATCGGTAGTAGAAGCGGCAAAGTTTGCCAACCAGGCTTATTTTAACGGAAAAGAAAAGTACTATAAACTACCAAGTAATCAGACCAAGGATATTATTCTTTCCTATTTGGCAAAGGCCGAAACAGGTGCCGATTCCAAAGTATTGGAAACTTTTGTTGATTCAACTCAATCTATTACCAGAATGAGTTTTAGAATGAAAGATATCGGAACTACCAGGATGGCCGATATGGAAAAAACCATTTTGGGACATGTGAATGAGATCTTCCCTAAAGACAAATACACGGTGCATGTAACAGGATCGAGTATAGTCTTTTTTAAGGGAACTCAATACCTAATCAAAAACTTATTTCTGAGTTTGGCATTGGCAATTTTCTTGATTGCATCCTTCATGGCATGGATGTTCTCATCCAAACGAATGGTTATGGTAGCATTAATACCGAACCTATTGCCTTTGATTGTTACAGCGGCTCTAATGGGCTATTTTGGGATTCCTATTAAAGCATCTACCATATTGGTATTTAGTATTGCCTTCGGGATTTCGGTGGACGATACCATTCACTACCTGGCAAAATATCGTCAGGAACTAAAAGCAACCAACTGGAGCATCCGTTCATCGGTGGTTTTGGCTTTGCGCGAAACGGGGCAAAGTATGATGTACACCTCTATTATCCTTTTCTTTGGATTTAGCATTTTCGCATTGTCAGAGTTTGGAGGAACGGTTTCATTAGGCGTATTGGTATCTCTTACCTTGCTTTCTGCAATGCTTTCAAATTTAGTGTTATTGCCATCCTTGTTGCTAACTCTTGAAAAAGCAATTACCAATCGATCATTTAAGGAACCACTTCTTCAGATTTTTGATGAGGAAGAAGATATTGAATTGGATGATCTTCGAATTGCAGTAATTGAAAATAAAGAAGAGGAAAAAGAATCAGCGGCTAGTTAACATGAGTTCGGTGTAAAATTTGTCTACAGTTTGATCTGGTATTGAGTAGATTTTCACATTTAAAAACTTCTTAAATAGCCCGCTTTTCTTTCAAAATTTTTAATGCAAATCTATCGCAATTATAACTTTCTGTGGATAAAATTATACGTCGACCTCATGTTAGGTAATTTTTTATAATTTAGTGAGCTGTAAAAAATACACACTAAACTTATAGCTCACATGTATAGTTTCAAAGAACTCCAGGATGTAGTGCAGAAAGAAATTGATGGACTGGAGTTTTCTACACCACCAGAAGGATTGTTCGAACCCATGAAGTACATTCTTGGGATTGGAGGGAAGCGCCTTCGTCCGATTTTGGTATTGCTTAGTGCCAATTTATTTAAAGAAGATTTAAAGAAAATTTATTTGCCGGCCATTGGAATAGAGGTATTTCACAATTTTACCTTATTGCATGATGACGTTATGGATAATGCGCCAATTCGTAGGAGCAAGGCTACGGTTCACGAAAAGTGGAACAGTAATGTTGCTATTCTATCTGGTGATGCCATGTCTATTAAGGCATATCAATACATTGTAAGTTGTGAAGATCGCCACTTGCGGGATGTGCTTACCGTGTTTAACCAAACAGCTCTTGAGGTTTGCGAAGGACAGCAGTTCGATATGGAGTTTGAGGACAGAGGTGATGTGCAGATTGATGAGTATTTGGAGATGATTCGCTTAAAAACGGCTGTACTTTTGGGAGGAAGCTTAAAAATGGGAGCGGTAATGGGCGACGCTGATGCCAAGGATGCAGAATTGCTATATCACTTCGGAGTAAATCTGGGCATGGCTTTCCAATTACAGGATGATTATCTGGATGTTTTTGGTGACGAAGAAGTTTTCGGTAAGAAGATTGGTGGAGATATTCTTTGTAACAAAAAGACTTTTTTGTTGATAAAAGCGTTTGAGTTGGCAAAAGGTGATGATAAAAAAGAATTGGAAGAATGGATTTCGGCCAAAGATTTTAATGCGGAAGAAAAAATTACTGCAGTTAGGTCTATGTATGAAAAACTAAAGGTGAAAGATCAATCGCAAGCGAAGATCGATGAGTATTTTAGCCTTTGTTTGGAGTATTTGGATAAGGTGAATGTACCAGCCGAAAAGAAAAAGGAATTGTACACTTTGGTAAAGAAATTAGTAAATCGTTCCGTTTAAGTGTGTTAAAAATTAAGATAAGATTCTCCTTTATTCGTAAAAAATTTTAAATTTGTCATCACGCGATATTAATGATCCAAAAATTTAATAGTAAATGTCACAAAATACAGGCAAAATTGTACAGGTAATCGGACCTGTAATCGATGTAAGTTTTGAAAAGGAAGGTGCTAAGCTTCCTGAGATTTACGATTCTCTTGAGGTCGTGATGGAAAACGGTAAAAATTTGGTAGTTGAGTGTCAACAGCACATTGGTGAAAATACTGTGCGCGCAATTGCAATGGATTCAACGGATGGTTTACGCCGTGGAATGGATGTAATTGCTACAGGTTCTCCTATAATTATGCCTGCCGGTGATAAAATCAAAGGTAGACTTTTGAATGTTGTTGGTGAAACAATCGACGGTATTGATGCTGTAGATAAAGAGGGTGGATATCCTATTCACAGAACACCTCCTGCTTTTGAAGAGCTAAGTACTGAATCAGAAGTTTTCTATACAGGTATTAAAGTTATCGACTTGATCGAGCCATATGCAAAAGGAGGTAAGATTGGTTTGTTCGGTGGTGCCGGTGTTGGTAAAACCGTATTGATCCAGGAGTTGATTAATAATATTGCAATCGGACAAGATGGTTTGTCTGTTTTCGCAGGTGTAGGTGAGCGTACTCGTGAGGGGAATGACTTGCTTCGAGAAATGATCGAATCGAAAGTAATCCGTTATGGAGATGAATTCGAGGAAGACATGGAAAAAGGAGGATGGGATCTTTCTAAAGTAGACAAAGATGCTTTGGATAAGTCACAGGTATCACTGGTTTTCGGTCAGATGAATGAGCCTCCTGGAGCACGTGCTCGTGTTGCATTGTCGGGATTAACAGTAGCAGAAAGTTTGCGTGATGGTGATGAAAAATCAGGCGGTCGCGATATACTTTTCTTTGTAGATAATATTTTCCGTTTTACTCAGGCAGGTTCTGAGGTATCTGCGCTTTTGGGTCGTATGCCTTCGGCAGTAGGTTACCAGCCAACTCTTTCAACTGAGATGGGGATCATGCAGGAGCGTATTACTTCTACCAAGCGAGGATCGATTACATCGGTACAGGCAGTTTATGTACCAGCCGATGACTTGACTGACCCTGCACCAGCAACAACATTTGCTCACTTGGATGCTACAACGGTATTGAATCGTAAGATTGCTGAGTTGGGGATTTATCCTGCAGTAGATCCATTGGATTCAACTTCTCGTATTTTGACTCCTGATGTAGTAGGTGAAGCTCACTATGCTTGTGCTCAAAATGTAAAAGAGATTCTTCAGCGTTACAAAGAATTGCAGGATATCATTGCAATTTTGGGTATGGAAGAACTTTCGGAAGATGACAAGTTGGTGGTACACCGTGCTCGTCGTGTTCAGAGATTCTTATCGCAGCCATTCCACGTTGCAGAACAGTTTACTGGGTTAAAAGGTTGTTTGGTATCAATCGAAGATACAATCAAAGGTTTCAACATGATTATGGATGGTGAAGTGGATAAATATCCGGAAGCAGCATTCAACCTTGTTGGTACAATTGAAGAGGCAATTGAAAAAGGTGAGAAATTACTAGCTGAAGCAGAAGCTTAAACTAATGATGAATTATTAATTATTAATGATTAGCGGCGTTGAACATTGATCATTAAGCATTAAACATTAACATGCATTTAGAAATCGTAACACCGGAAAAAAGTCTTTATTCAGGCGAGGTTGTTTTGGTTCAACTTCCTGGTAAGGATGGATCTTTCGAAATACTGAAAAATCACGCTCCAATTGTATCCACTTTGGAAAAAGGGACGATCAAATTGAGACCATACGAAGGAGATGATCTTTTCTTCGAGATTGGTGGAGGAGTAGTTGAATGCAAGAAGAATGTAATTTCAGTATTGGCTGATAGTTAGATAGTAATATTTAGTACAAAGTAGTGCTTTGTGCTGATAATAGATATTAAAAGAGACTTTGGAGTTAAATCCAAGTCTCTTTTTTTCGTTTTTACTAAGTCTCTGGATTCCATCAAATGATAATATCAAAGCATAAATGGTATAAATAAGAATATGAATCGTTCATAGTTCAGTGTTAAGCAAAAATTTTCTACTTTTGTCTATTTGAAATAACATTATCAAAAGTGTAAATCATCTTGGTACTAGTTACGAAATACCTGATACGATAAAAATGCCAAAAAAATTCCTAATCATTCGATTTAGTTCCATTGGAGATATCATTCAATGCATGACTGCTGTTGATGGTATTTTGAACCATTATCCTGATGCAGAAATTCATTGGATTGCAAGAAAAGATATGTCCTCTTTTTTGGCCATGGATCAACGAATTCATAAGGTTTGGGGATTTGATCGACAAGATGGATTTAAAGGCATTCTGCAGCAAGCAAAGCAGCTTAAACAGGAAAAATTCGACTATGTATACGATGCACACTCAAATATTCGTTCTCTCATTCTAAAAGCCGTTTTGGTGCCATTTTGGAAACGCTGTATAGGAATAGGACCCAAGTTTACAATGAGAAGTAAGAATCGAATCAAAAGAGTCTTGCTCTTTAAATTTGGAATTGATTGTTTTCCGATGCCTTTTAAAGGGATGCTTTCTTTTCGTAAGCCTCTGGAAAAATGGGGAATTACAAATTATTCTAAGGGAAATGAAGATTGGTATTTTCCTATTGATTTGAAAGAGAATATAAATCAGCAAGTTTTTGAGAGTATAAAAGGTGAAAAGAGCAAGTTGATAACAATGGTTCCTTCTGCTGCCTGGCAAATGAAACGTTGGCCTGTGTCACACTGGCAAAAACTTGTGAATTTACTTCCTGATTATCATTTTATGATTCTGGCTGGTCCGGATGATGTATTCTGCAAGGAAATTGAAGAAGTAGCTCCCGATCGAGTGCTTAATTTGAGTGGAAAAACCAATTTGTTGGCATCTTGCTACCTGGTTCAAAAATCAAATTTGGTTATATCCGGAGATACAGGATTCTTGCATGCCGCAGATAAATTTAAAATACCAGCTCTTTCGTTAATGGGGCCAACAGCATTTGGGTTTACTACAGGAGATCACATTAAAACCCTTGAAGTGGATATGAAATGCCGCCCTTGTACAAAGGATGGATCGGGCAAGTGTAAAATGAATATCTACCAGCAATGTATGGTCGATATTACTCCCGAGTGGCTGGCTGATGAGGTGAAAATGTTAATGGAATCTTAAATCAGACTAATAAGTATTTTAATTTTTCCTACTTCGTATTTTTAATGATATCTTAGTTTTTAAATCAAAACAAGAATTCATGAAAAAATTTGCATTACTACTAATGGTTTTGGTAGGAGTTTATACTAGTCATACAATTGCCCAAAACAAAGAGAGCAAAGAATGTAAGAAAGAATGCTGTTCTAAAAAGAAATGTGAAAGCAAAAGTTTTTACAGCTATAAAATGAACTCTCTGCAGGGCGAAGAGGTAAAATTCAAGAAATATAAAGGAAAAGTGGTTTTGGTGGTTAATACGGCAAGCAAATGCGGATTAACACCACAATACAAAGGTTTGGAAGCCATGTACCAAAAGTACAAAGATCAAGGGTTGGTGATTTTGGGTTTTCCTTGCAATCAGTTTTTAGAACAGGAACCCGGAACGGCTAAGGAAATTGGAGAGTTTTGTCAGAAAAACTACGGCGTAAGTTTTCCAATGTTCGATAAAATTGAAGTTCGTGGCGAGAATGCTCATCCGCTTTATAAAATGCTAACTTCAGAAAAATCATTCAAAGGCTTTGACGATTCAGAATCAGGACAGAAGTTCAAGGGCTTTTTAAGTCAGAAATTTCCGGAAATTTACGAGGGAGATGGTGTGAAGTGGAACTTTACAAAATTCTTAATCGACAGAGATGGTAAGGTGGTTCAGAGAATTGAACCAAATATTACACCTGAAAGTATGGAAGAGGATATTAAGAAATTACTATAAAGAAAAAGAGCTCCAACTTGGAGCTCTTTTTTGTTATCTACGAAAGTATTTTAAGACTATTTGCATCTACTTTTAATTTGATTTTTTCACCAATAACAATGGGTTCTCCATCTACATGTCCGAGTTGAGAGGCATGAACAATTTCTACTTCATCAAGCATAAACTCTTTGAACAAAGAGGAGCTTTCAATTTTTCTCGTGAAAGTTTTAAAGGTTAAAGATGGGATTTGGTACCATTTTGGCTTTTGCAACAAACAAAGGTTTAATTTTCCATCATCAATTTTAGCAGAAGGAGCGATGAATGCATTGTTGCCAAATTGAGATGAATTACAAAAACTCAACATCATGCCTTCTTCAATGCATAAATGCTTGTTGCTTGTCAATTTGAATTTCTGACATTTAAATGTTCGGAAACTTGTTAAAACAGCCTTTATGTAGGAAATAAATCCTCGAGAATTCATGTTGGCAAACTGGTGAGCAATAAGCGCATCAAAGCCAATTCCTGCCACATTCACAAAACGATGTTCATTGATACAAGCGGTATCCATTGAGTTGATTTTGGCCTTATTAAGGTATTGAATTGCTTTTTTTGCATTCATAGGAATACCAAGATGTCTTGCTAATCCATTACCTGATCCACAAGGAATAATACCCATGGCAACATTTGAGAATGTCAAGGCACTCGCGATCTCATTAATTGTTCCATCTCCTCCTATTGCAATTACCAGGTCAAATCTTTTCTCTATGGCTTCTTTTGTAAGCTCAGATGCATGACCTGCATATTGGGTCATTTTAATTGTTAATTGAAATTTGGATTCGTCTATGTGTTGCTTTAGCAGATTTTCGATATGTTTTTGTTTGCCATTCCCAGAAATTGGATTGATAATAGCAAGTGTATTTAATTGATTTAGCATACTGTTTTTCAAAATACAATTTTAAGATTTTTGTATGATTACCTAAATGGATTCATAAAGAAATCGATGTCAGCATTTAATTTTTAAAGTTGTACCTTTTGTGGTGAAACAAATAACTGGCCGTTTGATAATATGTAATCGCATCTCTTAGTTCAGATTTATCTAGTTCACAAGAGTTTTGTTCATCCTTTTCTATAGAATAGGATTCGGTTCGTTTTGTTGGCAATTGAACGGTTAATGAATTATTTTTAAGCAATCCAATTTTCTGATAAGTCCCAATTAAAGCTCTATCAGGGTGATCCAGAAGAATATCTTTACCGAAAAATTTAGATGTATAATCCATATTTAATAACCCCATAACAGTTGGTGCAAAATCAATTTGAGAGGCCATGGTATTTACTTCTCTGGCGTCAATAATTTCTGGTGCGTAAATCATTAGCGGGATATGATATTTTTTTACAGGTAATGAGGTTTTACCAGCACTTGAAGCACAGTGGTCAGCTACAATTACAAACAGGGTATTGTTGAACCACTCATGTTTTTTTGCTTCACGAAGAAATTTTGCAATTGCATAGTCAGTGTATTTTACAGCTCCCTTTCTTCCGGTATGTGAAGGAATATCAATTCTACCTTCAGGATAAGTGTATGGTCTATGATTCGAGGTTGTCATGATAAAGTTGTGGAATGGTTTTCCTGATTGATGAGCCTTATCAGCAACCTGCATGGCTTTTGCAAAAAGATCTTCATCACAAACTCCCCATGCATTTTCGAATGTAATTTCATCTTTCTCAAAATCTTTTTTGTCCACTATGTTGTAACCACTGTTTCCGAAAAAATAGTTCATATTGTCGAAATAACCATTGCCGGCATATATAAAATTGGTTTCATATCCTTTCGATTTTAAGACATTACCAAATGTAAACATTCCTTCATTTTTAGGACGTTTTACAATGGAGTATCCAGGTGTTGGAGGCAAAGAAAGTGTTAGGGCTTCCATGCCGCGAACAGTTCTTGTACCGGTTGCATAAAAGTTGGTAAAAAACAGTGATTGTTGCGCAATGGTATCCATGTTTGGAGTAATATTGTCAGTTCCACCGAATCGGGTAAAGAAAGATCCACTTAAACTCTCCACGGTAATCATCATTATATTGTACTTTTTATCCTCACCTGGATAATTGATTTTTCGAGTCACATCAAATACATCATTACTAATAAATTCACTATTTGAAGTTTTAATAAGCTTTCTCAAATTGGTAAAAGCCTCCTTATCATCCATTGATTGGTAGAAGGATTTGTAATCCAACTCGTTATTTCTGAAAGCTGCAAAGACCTGATATATGCCATTATGTGCCAATTCGTTTGAATAGGTATTCTCTTTAATTTCAGCCGATGTTTTATCTATTGTAAGAAAGGCTATTGTTGGAATCATCCAAAGTACAATGCTGGTGATTAATCGGTTGACAAATTTTGATTGAGAGTTAATACATGTGTCAAACTGCTTTTTAACCAAGGCAAAGATTCCTCCCGAAAGCAAAAGCATTCCAAAAATGATAATTGGCATTGGATAGGACTCTTTGATATTGGAGATTACCTCGTGCGTATATACCAGGTAATCCACGGCAATGAAGTTGTATCGTACACTAAATTCTTCCCAGAAGAACCATTCTCCAATTCCTGAAAAAACAATAATTCCAATACTAATGGTAAAGAAAGCATAGGATATCCAGCGGTGTATTTTACTGTTGAAGATTTTGTCAGGAACGATTAAAAGGTAGAATACAAAGGGAATGATAAAATAGGAGATAGCTACCAAGTCGTAGAAAAGGCCGAATGTATAGATTTTAAAGAATCGAATGATGTTTAACTCAACATTCTGAAAATCTTTGATTAAAAGAATGGTTCTTACCAAAAATGATAAGGCAATAAAAATTAAGCCAAATATGATCAAGCCGCCATATCGACTTTGTAAGATGTTTCTGAACTTCATATTTTTTTGAATTGTGGGATTTGAAATAGAATTCAAAAAAACAGACCAGTTCTAACAAAAACCTAACAAATGGCTTAAGTGTCTGAAAAAGAATGTTAAAAAATATTAAATAATATTTGATTCGAGTATAATCAAGTAATAATATGAATGGAATAGTTTTCAAGCATAAGTTTATGCAACGATTTCTCTGATATTTATTTTCTTATACCATTGTACAAAAAGTTTAATCCCTTCTTCGAAAGGAACTTTAGGAGAATATCCAATGATTTCTTTGGCTTTTGTTATGTCGGCAAAAGTTTGATTTACGTCGCCAGCTTGCATTGGAAGGTGGCTTAGGTTTGGGACAATTCCGGAAGCTTTAGAAATGGCCTCTATCATTTGATTTAAGGGTATTGGATAACTGTTACCAAGGTTTATGGTTTCAAATATATTTTCGTTTTTAAAAAGGAACTCACAAGCTTTAACAATTCCATCAACGGTATCATCAACATAGGTATAATCCCTGGCAGTACTTCCATCTCCAAATACAGGAATGGGTTTGTCATTCATCATCAATCTTAGAAACTTGTGAATTGCCAGATCTGGTCGCTGACGAGGACCAAAAACGGTAAAGAATCGCATGTTTAGGATATCAAGCTTATACAGGTGATGATAGGAGTGATTTAAGACTTCGCAAGCCTTTTTCGAGAATGCATAAGGTGAGATCACATGATCAACATTTTGATCTTCGGTAAAAGGAACCGTTGAGTTGTTTCCGTATACTGATGAGGATGAAGCAAAGGCTAGTTTTTTAATTCCCTTTTCGTTCATAAAGTCAAGGATATTTCTTGTAGCTGTAATATTGCTGTCGATATAAGTTTGAGGAGCTTCTATTGATGGGCGAACACCAGCTTTTCCTGCCAAATGAACAATGAGAGATACATTTTCCTGTATCATTTTTAAAGCACCACTTTTACAAAGGTCTAACTGGTAAAATTTAAACGCCTTGTTTCTTTTAAATCCTTCCATATTTTCCATTTTTAGATCGATGGAGTAAAAGGGATCAAAATTATCGACACCAACAACCTGATAGCCTTGAATTAAAAGTTTTTCACACAAATGAGAACCAATAAATCCGGCACATCCTGTTACAAGAATGCTTTCTTTTACTCTGTTTTCTTGTTTAATTTCCATTGTTCTTTGATTTATTCATTTCTACAGAGGTAGCTGCTGTAAGTGTCTTGTCTGAAATTGAAAGGGGGCTTACCAAACTGACATATTTTTTGAAACACTCTTTGTTTCTTCTTTTGCCGGCCCTTTGTCTGTTATTATCGTATTGATCTATAATATCAAGTTTAATTTTACTCATGTGAGATTTGGTGAATATGTCTTTAGGATTTTCTGTTGACATTACTACAAATGGTTTTTTCTCAGGCAATTCTGGCTTGTTTTTGATATCCCAATGTTTTACTTCTTTTCCTATTTCATATACCAACTCAATCCTAAAATCATGTTCTCCAATGCTATAATAGTTGTATTCTTGCAATTCCTTTTTGTTTCTGATCTCAGCTATATTTTTGAAATGATTGTTTCTATTTAAGATTCCTCCTGTATGGGGAATAATAAAGATCACAACAATTAGGAATAATGATGTTGTGCTTAATACCATACCTCTTACATTTCGATTGATCCAGCAGATTACCAAAATCATGGCAATTAGCTCAGAAAAAATCGAGAAAAGCGCGAAAGAGTGAACGGACATCAACTGATGTTGCTGAAATATAAAAAAAGCAACAACCGGAATCGAAAATGCTACAGTAACAATGGTCCAAAGATTAATACCAAATAAAATATGGTCTGCTTTTTTAGCGCTTTCATTCTTAAAAGCTAGATAAAGGTGATGAAACAGTTGGCCTGCCAATAAAGCGCCAGGAATTAATACTGGAAGAAGGTATCTGTCTTTTTTCTCAGGGATTAATGAAAGCAGAATTACAGAAGATAAAGTCCAAATCAATGCAAATTTGTATTCCTCTTTTGCCTTGAAGTTTTTGATTGCATAAGGAAATAGTAAACTGGTAAAAATGCTCATTGTCCAAACTCCGGATTGAATGGGAAAATTCCAATAGTAATAGAATGGACGAACATGACGATTCATCCATGAACCCGATTCCAGTTTAGCTACGGCTGCAGCTTCTTGAGCATGTGCAATTGAAATAAAAACTGGCCACCAAAAACTAATGACTGCAAATATGAACAAACAAAGTGCAATGGGTTGCCAATACTGTTTTAGGTTGATTTGCCTGTAAACGGTAAAATATGCAATTAGGAATGGGAGTAAAAGAGCAAAAAATGCCACTGGACCTTTACTTAAAAAGGATAATCCTAACAAAACGCCGGCGAACGAAAACTTAATCCATAAACTTTTACTGTTATGATTTTTAAAGGCGCTGTGAATGATCCAGATGGCACCCAACATGAAAGAGTGACAAAAAATGTCCCAGGTTCCTGTTCTGCTCATATAAAGTACATAAAAGCTACTAACAAGGATAAGACTGTTGGTTAAGGCTTTTATTTTACTTCCGTTTAAACTAAGGGTAAATTGGTACATGAACAATACCATCAATGAGCCCATTATTCCAGCCGGAAATCTAAGCATACTTAAATTTTCCATGCCAAATATGCTTCCGATTATTGCGGTAACCCAGGTAGGCAGTGGAGGTTTTGCCAATCGCAGTTCTCCGTTCATTGTTGGTACCAGCCAATTGCCTTTTTCAATCATTTCGCGAGCTGTAACAAAGTTTCTTGCCTCCATGATATTCACGAAGAATTCATCATTGAACAGGAAAAATGAGATGTAGCAAATAATAATTAGCAAAATGGCATGCCCATATCGATTGTTATCTAGTATTGATTGGAGATTCATTGATATTAGTTTTCAGAATTTAGTTGGAGTTTCTTTTTTCGGATTAAGATGATATTTCGCGAATAAACTATCATTCCAAATCCTTGACCGATAAACAGTACCGGATCTGTTCGATAGACTGCATAGGACAAAATCATACATGATCCGATAATGCTTATGATCCAAAATCCCAGAGGGAGACAGGATTCACCTTTCTGTTCGGAATAAATCCATTGATAAATGAATCGGAAGGTGAAAATAATTTGTCCGGCAATTCCCCAAATCAAAAGCAAAACAGGAATGTCATCATTCTTAAATAAAAGATTTTGATGCAATTCCCAATTGAATATGATGTTTGCAATTGCAAAAAGCGGAGTACCAAGAGCCAGAATTTGCGTTACTAAAGGCAATTTTTTCCAGCGTTTTTGTAACTGTAGGTTACGGATATATATGGTATATGCAATGATTTGACCTAAGATGATCGCAAAATCATTGCGCAGTAATCCATACACAAACAACAGCCAGGAAGCCAATATGCTCAACTGCCAGAATATTGCGGGTGAAATAGAATCACCAGCTTTCTCAGATTTTATCCATTGAACAATTAGGCGGGCCGAAAAAAGGGCTTGTGCCAGAAAGCCAATGGCGTAAATATGGTAGCTTTCCATTATCCCTGGTTTGAGATTTCATAATTGATGTTTCGTTTTTTCATCCAACGGTAGGCAAAACAATCTTTAAACGGACCAATCATTCGGTTGAACAAATGGTATTTTGCTTCGCCGGCAATTCGAGGAAAATGACGAACAGGAACTTGCTTCATTTCCCCGTTTTGCAACATGATTAAGGCAGGAATAAATCGGTGCATGCCAGTAAAGAATGGGATTTTCCTGGCATATTTTGTTTGCATGATTTTTAAGGGACATCCCGTATCAATGGCTTTATCCTTGGTCATGAATCGACGAAAGTTGTTGGCTATTGTCGAGCTCATGTTTTTTATAAAACTGTCTTTTCGATCCTTTCGATAGCCAGTAACCAATGCATAATCATTGCGGTATTCCATCAGGAAATCAAAATCGAAAGGAGTTGTCTGTAAATCGGAATCAATATAGCCTACAAATTCGGTGTCAGCATGATCAATCCCAGCTTTAAGAGCAGCACTCAATCCCATGTTTTTGCTCAGTTGGATGTATTGAAAGCGATCGGAGCTTTTACAAATCTTTTCAATCATCATTTGACTGTAGTCAGATGATCCATCATTTACAAATAAAACCTTTGAGCGGTAGGGAGATTGGGAAAAGTAAGCGTTGAATTCCTCTTTAACTCGTGCCAGGTTACCTTCCTCGTTGTATACGGGAACAACAATGGTAAGCTCAAATTTTGGATGCGATAAATTCATGATATGATCTGTTAGTTCTTCCATTCCAAATAAAAACATGGAACAAAAGTCCGTCACTGATCTAACAAAAATCTAACAAGCTGGGAATTGAAAAGTAAAAGTATGTTTAAAATTCTTAAATGAGTAATTGATCTGCATGTTGTAATGATCGGTAATCTTCTTTACAATGGCCAAACCAATGCCTGTTGATTCTTTGCCATCACTTTCTTTATAGAATCGTTTAAATATTTGGTCTGGATTTTTAATCTTCTCCTCTCCATAATTGCTGAAAATAAGCTGATTTTTTTTAATCACAATTTCAAGATCTTTATGGTTAGGTGAGTGTTTAATGGCATTCACCAGTACATTTTGTATCCATAACAATGCCAGCCTTTTATCCATGTATACAACACAATCATTTTCAGATGTAAACTTGATATTTAGCTTGCGATCTTCAATAATTTCCCTGTAGAAATTTATTTTATCAGAAATTATTGATTTGAGGCAAATCTTTTCTTCTTCGTTGAACTGACCATGATCAATTTTTGCAAGAAGTAGCAATGCTTTCGTTATGCCGGACAAACGATCTGTAGAAACAAAAATTTCGCGAATAGACTGGATGGTATCGGAAGACAAATCATCTTTTGAAAAAAGAGATTCACATTTGGTTCTGATTACAGCTAAAGGTGTTTGAAGTTCGTGAGCTGCATTGGCAGAAAATTCTTTGGATGCTTGATAATCTTTTCCTAATCGATCAGACATTTTGATCAAAACCCGGTTTAAATCATCAAATTCATCAACATTTGTAGTTTGGAGTTTAAGTCTTTCTTTAGAGGTAAGTGAATATGATTTTAATGTATCCAAATTGTCTTTAAAATCCTTCCAAAGGCTTTCGCTCATGTATTTGTTATAATACATCATTACTAGAAATATTGAACCAAGAAATATACTGATAATGGGAGTTATGTCGATAAATAGCTCCCAAAAACTTTCTGCAAAGTGCCTGTGAGAGATGAGGTAGTTGGTTCCATTAATTTTTTGTGAAAATTGATATTCTCTGAATTCATCCATGGTTTGATCTTCAGGATCAAACATGATTGTGTCTTTAAATAATCCAGGAACAGAATATTGATTATCAATAATTTTAACAGAGTAATTGGGTGGTATGTCAGGAAAGTGACCATGAACTTTAATAATTTTAGCAACTTCCATTGCACCATACTGCAGTTCCTTTTGGGTATCTAATTTTACAATCTGAGAAATAACAGAAATGATAATTAAATCAGTAATAAAAAGTACAATTAAACCATATTTGAAATAGTTTTTGTTGATTTTGGTAAGAAGTTTCATATATGGAATTTTACAATTCGTACTAGCAGTAATTAATCATTACATGAGTACAAGGTAGAATCTATTTGTTTGAAATTTTATTTTGGAAATCTATATTCGAAAACGTGTTTTGAATTCTTAAAATGATATTCAAACTCTATTTTATAATGATCTATTATTTTTTTTACGATTGCCAGTCCTATGCCCGAAGAACCAACTTGCTCTGATTCTTTGTAAAAGCGATTAAAGATTTGTTCTGGATTTGTTATTGCTTTTTCTCCAAAATTTGAAATGAATAAAGATCTGCTTTTTAGTTGAATAACAATTTCTTCTCCGTCGGGGGAGTATTTGATTGCATTGATAAGGATATTTTGAATCCATAGATTGGCAAGTCTTTTATCCATACTAATGATACAATTGTCAGTAGAATGGAAGTTTATTTTTAGATTTTTATCCTCCAGAATCTCCTTAAGAGATTCTATTTTTAAATCAACAAATTGATTCAGATTAATCTGCTCATTTTCATTGAATTGTCCGTGATCAATTTTAGCCAATAAAAGAAGAGCTTTGGTTATTCCTGATAACCTGTCTGCCGAGACATATATTTCATGTATGGAATTGATCGCTTTTTCATTTAAATCCTGGTAAGAAAACAAATCCTCACACTTATTTCTAATAATGGAGAGAGGGGTTTGTAATTCATGCGCTGCATTGGCCGAAAACTCTTTGGATGCTAAGTAATCTTTTTCCAATCGATCAGACATTTTTTTGATGACCTGATTCAAATCATCAAATTCATCAATACCCGTATTGTTTAATTCCAATTGATTATTGGAACTGAAGGAATGTTCTTTTAATAAATCAACATTTTTATTAAAAGTTCCCCAAAGGATGGTATTCATTTTTTGTGTAAAAAGAAGAACGAGCACAAAAATTAAACCCAGAACCGTAGAAATTAATGCCGTGTAAAGAGAAAAAATATCATCAAATTCCATTAGCATTTGGCGGGTGATAATTTGATAATGCTTTCCGTTTATTGATTTGAAAGTGCTTAATTCCCTGTATGGAACAAGATCATCATGTTTTGAATCATATATTACTGTATCTTTTGTTGTTTCTATGCTAATTTCAGAGAAGGAAATTTCTTCAACAATGTCAGTCGGGTAAACACTTAGAAAATTACCTTTCTGTTCGACGGTTTCGGCAATTAACTCAGCTTCCAGCAATAGTTGCTGATCTATCTCTTCCTTTAGAATGAAATTACTCATCAGAATAATTACCACATCTGCAATTAAAAATACAAGTATACCATACCTAAAATAGGTGCGGTTAATTTTGCTAAGAAGCTTCATGTTTAATGAATTTCAAGTTTATAGCCGAAGCCATGAACGGTTTTGATATAGTTCTCGCCAGTATGCTGTTTAAGTTTTTTTCTAAGACGGTTGATATGAGTATATATGAAATCAGAGTTGTCCATGAAAACAGAATTTTCTCCCCATACATGCTCAAACAAACTTTCCTTAGTCAAAACTCTGGTTTTGTTCTCAATAAAGTATAGCAAAAGGTTATACTCTTTTTTACTAAAGCTGACCACCTGCCCGGAAATTTTTACTTCGTTATTAAGGGGATTGATTTCAATATCTTCAAACTGAACAGAACAAGAGTTTGCATGAAAATTTCTCCTTAGAAGGGCATTGATGCGAGCATATAATTCTGATAAATGGAATGGCTTAACAAGGTAATCGTCTGCACCTAAATTCAATCCATCCACACGATCTTCCAGTTTGTCGCGAGCCGAAATGATGATAACACCAGTTTCATTCCAAATGGATTTGATAAATGGGATACAATTCAAGCCATCACCATCAGGCAAACCCAAATCGAGTAATACGATTGGGTAAAACTTTTTATCGAAAAGTTGTTTTCCTTCTTTTATGCTGGTGGCACAAATACATTTAAAACCTGATGAGTTTAAGAAGTCAGCAACGGTTTTTTGCAGGCTTAAATCATCTTCAATCAATAAAATCTCTTTATCCATGGGAACTGAAATTAAGAAATGGGGTCGTTACATTGCAAATAAACGTGAATTTGCTCTAAATCTTGCCTATTTCATAAACAGATTGGCAATTTCATGACTGAAGTTAAGGAATCTTACATTAGAAAGATTGGTTAAAACCACTACACAGACTTCTTCTTTAGGATAAATGATCATATGCGTGGTTGCTCCGATTGATCCCCCTGAATGACCATAGTAATAATGTCCTTTATGATCTGTTCCACTTGCCCAGCCAATTCCATACTCGGTTAGGTTTCCTTTTGTTGTTTTCTGGGAACGGGTCAACTCATCAATCTGCTTTTGACTTAGGTATCCTGTTTTGCAATGCGCTTTGGCAAATCGCATGATATCTTCCGATGTAGACAAAAAGCCTCCACCTGCCCATTTAATGCTATTGTCAACAAACGGACCATTTACGATTCGATTATCCCTGGTTCTTTGATAAAATCCTGTACGATTGACAATGATACTATCAGTATGATCGGCAATCGTATTGTTCATTTCCAATGGATTAAAAACATGCTTTTGCATGTAGGTAAGAAACTCTTCTCCCGAAGCTTTCTCAACAATTCGACTCAACAAGTTCCAGCCATAACTTGAATAGTGGAACTCTTTACCAGGATAAGAGATCAAAGAATCATTCTCGAAGATTTCAAGTGCATCATCAATGTTGTTATAGTGTTTGGCACTTAAAAACTCATTTCCTTTGTAATGACGAATACCTGCCAAATGACCAGCTACCATTCTGCTGGTAATTTTAGCTTGTTTCTTTGGAAAGTCAGGCAAATAGTATTGAATGGATGAATCCAATTGTAGTTTGTTTTGATCCCACAATTGAATGAGAGCATCGGCACTAACAGGCTTTGAAATACTACCAATGCGAAACTTTGTTATAGCAGGATCAACTTTAGCCTGAGATTCCAGGTTTCCATACCCAAATCCTTTGGAAAGAACATTTTTACCTTTAACCGAAACGGTAATGGCTAAGCCAGGAATTTGATTCTTCGCGATAAAGTCATTGGTAAGTTCAATGGCTTGTTCAATAGACTTGTCATACTTTGATTTTTGACTCTGGCATGATAATGATAAAAGAACAAAAAGGCATACCAGTAAAGATTTTGTGAAATTCATATGCGTTGTTTTGATGGATGATGATTTAAAATTATAAAATAATTCAAATATGATTGTATTGATTAAGCCATGTTTAGCATTTGTCAAATCATATGCTTTTGATTAATTTGCGAACTATAAAATCTATTATAAAAAGCTTTGTTGATGAGTAAAATTCGCGAATATTTTGACCTGACAATGAACTTCCTGAGTAGAGGAGTATGGAACATGCGTTTGAAAGATTTATCGGGACACCGTTATTTCCTGATCAGGCAATTGCGAATTTACCTGTTGGCAGTAAAAGGATTTTATGAAGACAAATGCCAGTTGAGAGCTTCTGCGCTTACATTTTACTCATTGCTTTCGGTAGTTCCGGTTTTGGCAATGGGATTTGGTATTGCAAAAGGATTTAATCTGGAAGCGAAGCTTGAGGCAGAGCTAAAAGCCAATTTAGCTGGTCAGCAAGAAGTATTGACTTGGTTGATAGAATTTGCCAATAAAATGCTGGAAAATACCAAGGGATCATTAATTGCAGGATTGGGATTTGTGATCTTGTTTTGGTCGGTGGTAAAGGTTTTAAGCAATATCGAGGAATCGTTTAATGATGTTTGGCGCATTAAAAAGCCAAGAACATGGGGACGAAAGTTTAGCGATTATACTGCTTTGATGATATTTGCCCCGATTCTTTTGATCGGATCCAGTGGAGTAACCGTGGTACTAAAAACCATGATTGAACAAATCACTCAAGGAAGCGGCCTAATGGAAACTGTAGGTCCATTTCTTACCTTCCTGATCAATTTGGCACCTTTCTTCCTGGTGTGGGTATTGTTTACGCTGCTTTATACATTCATGCCAAACACGCATGTGAAGTTTAAATCGGGATTGATTGCCGGTATTATAGCAGGAACCATCTATCAGTTGTTCCAGGTGTTGTACATCGAGTTCCAGGGAATGGTAACAACCTATAATGCAGTCTACGGTAGTTTTGCTGCCTTGCCTTTGTTCCTAATGTGGTTGCAACTAAGTTGGCTGGTGGTGTTGTTTGGAGCTGAAATTTCCTTTGCAGAGCAAAATGTAGAGAACTACGAATACGAAGCTGAAACCACAGAGATCTCTTACGATTACAAAAGACTATTGAGTTTGTATGTTTTGAATCTCATTGTTCAAAACTTTAAACAAGATAACAAGCCATTGTGTTCTCAGGAAATATCACATCAGCTGGAAATGCCAATAAGATTGGTACGGGAGATTCTTTTTAATTTGTTAAGTGCAGGACTTATTTCGGAGTTGACCACTGACAAGGACAAACAAATGGCTTATCACCCAGCCTTTGATATTAATGAGATGACGGTTAGTAAGGTGATTGATTTATTGGAAAAGGCAGGTTCTGACAATATCCCGGTTTTGGAAACAGAAGTCTATGCCGACCTTAAGTTAATTGTAGCAGAGTATAGAAATTCTTTTTCGGTTGAGGGAAGAGAAATTCTACTGAAAGACATTTAGACAGTGAACAGTTAACAATGATCAATGAATAGTTATCAATTAACAATGGTCAATTAAAGGGAATCAGTTTCCAATTAATAATTTTTGATATTTAAAATTTTAGCAAAAATATGATCTTCATCTTCGGAGCCAACGATAAAGTAGTTGAAAAACAACAGCAATACGCACAAGAGCATTGCTACAATTGTAATAATACGTCTAATTGGATATTGGAAAAGAATGCTACTTATGCCAGTTTATTCTTTATTTCAGTTTTCCCAATTAAAACCAGGTACATCTATTATTGTCCGATATGCAGGAATGGAAGACAGTTGGAGAAAGAGGAATATGAAAGAATGAAGTAAATCAATTAATAATGAGTAATGAACAATGAATAATAATTGTTAGAGAGGAGGGTAACTTCCATCTAATATGAACTTATTTCATCCATCGAATCGCATTAATCACTATTTTTACCAAAGTTTGAATTGACTAAGGTATCCCAAAAGCCAAATCTGAGTACCTAAATTTCAAATTAATGAACAACAAGTCTGTTATCGCGATCTTTGCATTGTGCATGCTTTTAATCTCATCATGTGCGAAGAAAGAGAAAAAAGATCTGCCTAAAATTGCCATTGCAGGATTCTGGATTGAGTCGAGTACCTTTTCGCCTGCCAAAAGCGATGTGAACTCCTTTAAGCAATTAAGAGGAGATGAGATATTCGATTACTATCCATTCTTTGGTGTGGATTCTACTTTAAGAAAGCAAGCCCAATGGGTTCCAACCCTAAGAGCTCGCGCCATTCCTGGTGGGGTAGTTACCAAGGAAACCTACGAAACTTTTGTGAGTGAGATATTGGAAAAATTAAAGGTAAACGGTCCTTTCGATGCCATGTTTTTAGATGTTCACGGAGCGAGTAGTGTGGAAGGAATGGATGATCCCGAAGGTGATTTAATCACACGCATTAGAAAAGTGGTTGGAACGGACTGTATGATTTCTACCAGCATGGATTTACACGGAAATGTAACTCCTGAATTGGTGAAGCATTCCGATTTAATTACCTGTTTCCGTTTGGCCCCACACGAGGATGCCATGGAGACCAGAAGAAGAGCCGTGAAGAACCTTTTGGATCGTTTAGAGAGCGGAAAAGGGAAGCCAAAATACAAAGCATGGATTCCGGTTCCGGTTTTATTGCCGGGAGAGAAAACCAGTACCCGTATTGAGCCGGGAAAAAGCCTGTATGCTAAGATCGATCCATTAACCAAGCAGGAAGGTGTAATTGATGCTGCCATTTGGGTAGGTTATGCATGGGGCGATGCACCAAGAAACACTGCTACGGTTACCGCTTATGGCGACAGCAAGGAAGAGGTTGCCAAAGCAGCCGAATACCTGGCAAAAAGTTTCTGGGATGTAAGAAAAGAATTCGAGTTTGTAGCACCGGTAGCAAGTCTGGATGAAAGTTTAAAGGCAGCCATTAAAAGCGATAAGAAGCCATTTATCATTAGTGATATGGGCGATAATCCAACTGCGGGAGGCGCTGGTGATGTAACCTGGACCTTGGCTGAGCTTTTAAAGAGACCAGAATTTAAAAAGTCAGGCGGACCATCTTTGATTTACGCATCGATTCCGGGACCGAAATTCGTTGAAAAGGCTGTGAAGTTAGGAGAGGGAGCCATGATTGAAGCAGAAGCCGGAGCAAATGTAGACTCACGCTACTCGGGCCCTGTAAAACTGAAAGGAAAGATTGAAAAGATTAGACATGGCGACAAGCATGCCGAAACCGAAGTGGTAGTGAAGGTAGGAAGCATGCACGTAATTGTAACCAAAATCCGTAAGCCATACCATCACGAAGCTGATTTTACCAATTTGGGATTGAATCCTAGAGAATCGGATATTGTGATGGTGAAGATCGGTTACCTGGTGCCTGAATTGTACAACATGCGTGGCGATTGGCTAATGGCTCTTACGCCAGGAGGAGTTGATCAGGATTTGATCCGTTTGGGACACAAACGCATTAAACGACCAATGTTCCCATTCGATGCCGATATGGAAAATCCAGATCTATCAGCTCGAATGATTCCTTTATCGAACGAATAAACACAATTAAAAAATATACAGTAGAGACGTACGGCCGTACGTCTCTTTTTTTTACCACGAACAGATCCTTACGGGATATAGTTATGGCCCAGATTGAAATGATGATTAGGATGAACCCAGATAGGGCACCACTGACAACGGATAACCAACAACTATTTCTTCTTTTTAAAATGGCTAATTACAAAAAGCACACCCACAAGAATAAAAGGAAAAGTGATCATTGCAATTACCGTTAAACTCATCACAACCGAGTGATTCATGTTATAGTTGTGCATAAATATGATGGGAGAAAAAACTATCCCAATCATTCCCAAAATAATTCCTCCAATCAATTCCCATTTCCAGGCTATGATCAAGAGTGCAGTTAACACAAATGAGGGAAGCATATGCATTAAAAAGTCAAGGATTTGCTTGCCAATGGGCAAAGCAGGATTGAATGCATCAAGAGCAAACAGGCTAACAAATAAGATAGCCAATATGCAGATTACTCTTGGAGTCCAGTGCAGAAGTTTTAACGAGCCAGTCATGGTTTCTTATATCATTAAAATTAAAAATGATTGAGATATAATGCCGATAGATATTTAAAGATCAATAACAAATAGCTTGTTCCGATTTTTTTCGGGGAAGTGATGTTATCGATCATTTTAAATACTAATTGGTATTAGGGATTGTTGTAGAATGACCGAAAGCAAGCTTCCATTCTCCGTTTACCTTGTGAAAAATGAGACTTTCCCGCCAATGGATAGGAAAGGTGGTATCAGGAGAACTTACCATAGCATTGTTTTCGTAATACATCCAGGCCATGGATCCATTCAGTTCGGTTTTAATCAGATTAAAGCTATAACGAACATCGAAATCTGCCCATGTACTGTCCATAGCATAAATCAAGCTGTCGTGGGTCCAGTGCAGACCATTCTCAACAATAATAGCATCATGGGTAGAAGAGCTTTTCAATAGGTCCCAATTCCTTGTCTCAAGTGCTGTAAAGAAATCTTTCATCACTTTGTGTACCGCTTCTTTTTCTTTGGTGATATCGGGTTTGTTTTCTTGAGGCGTACATGCGCAAAGAACCAACAGCATTAAAAGTAGTAGGCTTGTTGTTTTCATGGTGGATTGATGTTTAAGCTTATAAAGATTTTTTTTATAGATAGAAGAGGATGGAAGTATCAGTAGATAGGATTATTACAAAGTTAGTGCATTGGCTTGTGAAAGGCCAGAAAACCTGTTGTAGGTTGATTAAAAGGCATTGCAAGATGCTAAGCAACAAGACTAAATTCGCAAAGAATCAGACCAATCATATACCGTCATATAAATCTGCGTCTAAATAATTCCGCACAATAGAAAACTGCCAATTCAAAATAAAATTCATTTTCACATAGGGTATTCTTTCATTTAATCATCATAGTATTACACACAAAACACAAAATGATGAAGAGACTACCTATTATTCTGATCTTTTTGGGGGTATTTATGGTATCCTGTCAGCAAAAGACTACAAAAAATGATGATGCATCTCAAGGATCTGAAACGGAAAAGAAAGTTGAGTATCCACAAGTTGTGGAATTTCCATCTTTGGATTCTTTGATGATAACAGCTCATTTGTATCAGATTGATGAAACATCGCCATTTATTCTGCTTTGTCACCAGGCAAGGTTCAACAAGTTCGAATATTCGGGAATTGCTGAAAAGCTGAACGAAATGGGATTTAACTGTATGGCAATTGATCAGCGTTCGGGTGGACCCATCGGTAAAACACAAAACGAAACCTATTTGCGTGCCCTTGCAAAAGGCTTGGGCATTGATTATGTGGATGCAGAGCCGGATATCCGCGCAGCCATTAAATATGTGAGCCAGAATTATTCGGATAAGGTAATTCTTTGGGGATCGAGTTATTCGTCCACATTAGCGCTTTATTTAGGTATTGATATGGATGAGGTATCAGCAGTGATCTCTTTTAGTCCGGGAAACTATCTGGCTCCTCATAAAGGCTCTTTAATCGATAAGTTGGAAGGATTTGAAAAGCCAATGTTTATTACCAGTTCGAATTATGAAGCCAAATACATAAAAGAATTGTTGGAAAAGCATAAAATGGTAGAGAAGCAGGTACATTTTATTCCAGAAGGTCCGGGGCATCATGGTTCACGTGCACTTTGGATCAATCAGCAAGGAGGAGAGGAGTATTGGAATGCAATTACAGCATTTTTAAGTGATATAAAGAATTAGTTAGGGTTAGTGGTTTATTAAACACAGACTTGATTGGGAATGGCATTGTGCTGTTCCCTTTTTGTTTTCAATAGCAATAGTTTATCGATTAATAATTACATTTGTTTTTAATGGAACATGTACTAGCCCCACTTAATTCGTTCATTATTATCGTAATTGTAGGATCGATATTTTTGTTATCCTTTTTACTGTTAGGTAATCTTTTGAAGGTAAACCGAAAAGCCAATATTCTACTGGCTCTCTTTTTATTGATTTGGGCTAGCTTTTGGATGGATGAGTTATTGGGAATGATAGGAATCAAAACTTATTCACCTACTTTAATTGAAACTCTAGGCGTAATACAAACATTTGCAGCAATCTTGTTTTATTTCAGTGTTTTGTATTATACGAATCCATATCGGAAACTAAGAAAAAAAGATTCTCTCCATTTGATTATTCCGATACTTGTGGCTGTTGTTACCCTTTTCGATATTGAAATGGGTGAGCGATTTGATTCGTATCGATGGTTTGTGCTGGTGTTACTCATTCAGGCTACTTTTTATATTCTTGCTTCTTTACTGTTATTGCAAAAGCATGAAAAAAGAATTGAGTTCTTTAATTCGAATCGGGAATTGGTTGATTTGAAGTGGATCAAGCAAATCATCTTTTCGCTCATAGCAATCAGCATTTTTATCATTGTTTACAACCTGATTATTTCAGAAGGGAATTTAAACATATTCGGGAATGGATTTTCTTTGATCATTTTGCTGTTTTTGGCCTACAATACATTAAAGCAAAAAGAGATATTTCTGATTAGCGAAGAGGAGTTGGAAAAGGTTTTGGAGGAGAAGAGTCAGGAACAGAAAGGCAAGCAAAAACTTTTGTCTGATCAGGAGATTATTGTTTTAAGGGATAAGCTTGAATCGTTAATGAAAGAGAAAAAGCCATATTTGGAAGGGGATTTAAGTTTGTCGAAATTGGCAGAATTCATCGAAATAACACCGCATCATTTGTCTTATCTTTTAAATGAGGGTTTCAATAAGAACTTCTTTCAATATGTGAATCATTATCGGGTAAAGGAAGCCAAAAAGCTTCTCTTGAGTAAAGAATACAAACACATTTCAATCATTGGTATTGCATATGATTCCGGATTTAACTCTAAGACTGCCTTTAATACGGTGTTTAAAAAAGAGACTGGAATGACGCCTTCTTTGTTTAAGAAAAATTCCGCTAGTTTGTAATTCCGATTGGGTAATAGCGGATCCTTGTTTTTAAAATACCGCACTGCTCTGCAGCTGATTCACAATATATGGCATTTTGCTATAAATGCTGCGCCCCTCTGTGGCTTGGGATTGGAGCAAAAGGAGCAAAGGTGCATAGCACCGAGATCATTATGGCAAATGATTCTGTACAAGCCTTAAAGTGCATGGCAGCATGATGTAAGAATGGGGGCCGCAATTAATGTATCATTTGTTTAGAAAAAATACCGCGCTGCTCTGCAGCTTTATCCCATTTGTTCGGATGTTGCTATAAATACTTCGCCACTCTGTGGCTTGGGATTGGCACAAAAGAATTAAAGGTGCGTAGCACCGAAGTCTCTATAGCAAATGAATTTGCACAATTCTTAAGGTACATCGTACCGTGGTATATAACAGATAATCAGGTTCAAATAATTATTAAAAAACGTTCGCATTGATAAATGCGAACCTGTTTAGGCGTTCTACTTTATAAAAAACACCCGTTTAAATATGAAAGTATTGTTGGTTTGTAACAAAACGGCGATGCTTATGAATGTTCTAAAGTGTTTTATACTTCTCATGTTTTACTTGATAAGAATGCTTAGCCTTGTATTTAGAGTATTGCTGTTTTGTTACAAACAAAAACAGTAATAGGTATGAAGATTTTAAAGACTTTTCTTTTGGTGTTGATTTGTGTAAATCTGCAAGCACAAGAACTAACACAAAGCATAAAGGGGAAAATTGTAAGTAAGGAAACAGAAGAACCCTTGGCTTTTGCCAATATTCATGTGAAGGATACGGATCCCATTATTGGTGCAACAAGCGATTTCGATGGAAATTTTGAGCTTAAAAATGTTCCTGTAGGGAGGGTAAACATAGAGGTTTCGTATATCGGATATGAATCATTACAGATATTGGATGTTATTGTAAATTCGGCCAGAGAGGTACAGCTTTACATTCAATTGAATCCTTTATTTTCTGCATTGGGAGAAGTTGTTGTGGCACCAAAAATTAACAAACAGGAAACTGTTAATCCGATTACAATGGTAAGCGCTCGTATGCTTAGTATTGAGGAAGCCAACAGGTATGCTGGTGGATTCGATGATCCCGCCAGGTTAGCTTCATCATTTGCAGGAGTGGCTAGTAGTAATGGAGAGGATAATTCCATTATTGTTCGTGGTAATGCCCCTAAATTCTTGCAATGGAAGATTGAAGGGATAGAGATTCCCAATCCGAATCACTTTGCCAACTTAAACAGCTTTGGAGGAGGTGGATTAACCGCATTAAGTTCTAATGTTTTGGCCAATTCCGATTTTATGACCGGAGCTTTTCCATCGGAGTACAACAATGCGCTGGCAGGGGTGTTTGATATTAAAATGAGAACAGGCAATACCAGCAATTACCAGCATAGTTTTGAAGCTGGATTAATTGGAATCGATTTTTCTTCGGAAGGTCCGCTGACAAAAAACAACGGATCGTACCTGGTAAATTACAGGTATTCCACCTTGGCACTAATTCCTTCCATGTTGCCAGAAGATGCTGATGGAACCAAGTACCAGGATTTATCCTTTAAGCTAAACTTTCCAAGCCAGAAGTTGGGTACATTTTCACTTTGGGGAATCGGTTTAATCGATGAATCGGATACCAGCCCAGAGAAAGATCCGAATGAGAGGGAGTATTATCAAGATATAGAAGATCAGGAAGTAAAACAATACATGGGAGCCATTGGTTTGAATCACAAATTGCGATTTAAAAATTCGGCTTATTTGAATTCAACGCTGGCCTTTACTTCCGAAGGTATCGACATGCTAACCGATCGATTGGATGAAAATGAAGTGTTGCAAGCAGAAAACCTGGTAAATAATACCAAGTACAACATTGAGTTCAAATCCTATTACAACAGAAGGTTCTCGGAGCGATTATCGAATAGAACGGGAGTTTCATTAAGAGGAATGGGCTATGATTTGGATATTCGTGAGGCAGATGAAAGCAAGACATTGCAAAATTTAAGCAATGAGAATGGCTTTAGTTTTCTGGCATCGGCTTATACCAATTTTAGCATTACAGGGAAAAAGTTTAAGTTCAATTTTGGCTTGAATACTCAAGTATTTACATTGAATAACAACTATACGATTGAACCCCGTTTGGGAATCAAGTACCAACTTAATGACAGAAATAGTTTTAGTTTTGGTTACGGTTTGCACAGCAGGTTGGAGCCTTTACAAGTATACTTTACCAAACCAATCAACGGAGATGGTGGCATAAGCAATAAGAACCTCGATTTTACCAAGGCACATCACTTGGTATTGGCTTACGATTGGAATATTAGCAAGAAACTACATGTAAAAATAGAACCTTACTACCAGGAATTGTATGATGTACCAATAGCTGTAAATAGCAATGAATCCTTATTGAACCTACAGGGAGATTGGTTTTTGGAAGATGCCTATGAAAACACAGGTAAAGGCAGAAATTATGGTATTGATTTGACGGTAGAGCAGTACATGTACAAAGGATTTTATTACCTGTTATCGGGCTCACTATTTAAATCGCAGTACAAAACTGCTGATTCGGATTGGTTCAGTACCCGATACAATAAAAAGTACCTGATTAATGCTTTACTGGGAAAAGAGTTTTCGCTAGGGGATAAAAAACAAAACTCCCTGGGCTTCAACCTAAGATTATCGATACAAGGAGGTGAAAGATTCTCAAAAATAGATGAAGATGCTTCCGCATTAGCTCGAGAGGTGGAGTACGATGAGACAATTCCTTTCAACATGAAAACTAAAAGTTCAACCTTACTACATACAAGCATTAATTATACATGGAATAAACAGAAAACGAGTCACAAATTGTCTCTTAAAATATTAAATCTAATGGGTTACAAAGGATTTCACGGACACAAATACAATATCAAAACAGGAGAAGTGGATGAGGATAGAGAGGCATTAATGATACCAAACTTGAGTTATCGAATTTCGTTTTAACTGCTTGTATTGAACTGTTTGAGGGAATGGCATTGAGTTGTTTTTGATTTTGTAAGTTTATCAGAATATTTGTATGGTTTACATTAAAGTGTTATTTTTATGAAAATTAAATTAAATAAAAATGGTAATGAAAAAGCTTTTACTAATCACATCACTTATTGGAATTTTCTTTACAGGTAACGCTCAAACTAAAAATTGGACTGCAAGTTATTATCACAAAAATGAATTAGGAATTGCATTGTTTACACAAGGATTATTTTATCCTGAGATAAGAATTCAAGCTGAGAATGAATACTTTGACAATACAGAAGTTTCATTTTTTATTCGTAATGATTTATCTGTTGAGTTAGCTGCAGATGTTAATCTTTCTTGGGGGGTTGGTGCATCTGTAATAGAAGGGGAATTTGGTAATTTTAGATTGCCACTATACCTTGTTAAGAATGATATTTTAACAGAAAATGTAAGTTTAATGCTAGGCTTGGAGTTAAATTCTGATTTTGAAGATAAAACCAAACTACTTCCTAAATTTGGAATTAGTATAAGCTTCTAAGAAGAGGATTTAAAGTGAAGTTGTTTAGAGTCCTACTGGGATTTCGAGAGTGACTTATTGGTTTTCAGTGGCGAAGCTCAATTTTTTATTGCATAGCCGAAGTTACGTAA
>NZ_JANQCD010000014.1 GCF_026672275.1 Marinifilum sp. D737
CTGTGTCAAAAACAGACCTTTCTGTGTCATCCCCGAACCGTTTTGTGTCATAAACCGGGCTCTCTGTATCGTCCCCGCACTTTTTTATGTCGTCACCGACTTGCTCTGTGTCAAAAACAGACCTCTTTGTGTCATCCCCGAACCATTCTGTGTCATAAACCGGCCTCTCTGTATCGTCCCCGCACTTTTTTGTGTCGTCCCCGCCTTGCGCTGTGTCAAAAACAGACCTCTTTGTGTCATCCCCGAACCGTTCTGTGTCATAAACCGGGCTCTCTATATTGTCCCCGCACTTTTTTATGTCGTCCCCGCTTTGCTCTGTGTCATTAACACAACTTTTTGTATCGTCCCCGAGTTCTTCTGTGTCGTCGCATGCCTTCCCTTACATGTCAAGCATCTTCGAGATGCCAGACATATTTATACCAACATTATTTATTTCTTCGTTTGTTTCAAAATTTGCCTGAAAGGCATAGATCATTCCAGCCCAGGGGAAAGGAGTGAAAACGACTGCCGCCCTGGGGTAATGGGTTCTACAAATAATCGTCGCAACTGGGTTTGTTGTTTTGTGTGGATTGTTTGCTGCGACGAAATTAGATGGTTTCTTTTGTCTTCAAGCCAGACGGGCTGTTCTTTTATCATTGCTATAAAAGAACCAATCCCGATAGTGATCGGGACTAGGTGTAAGCACTCGGTGACCCATCACGGCTCTATGATGAAAAGAAATAATAGTTGCGTTCGTACCTCACTCCATAGAATTTCTTTTTAATCATCATGTTTCGCCTATGGGTGCCCCACCTGCGTTGCTCATACCGAAATGACTTGAATGGTAAGTATGATCAAAGAATTGATAACACTCACTCGATGTGTATTATAGAGTTGATTTAGGAGCGCTCCCCATTCTAGGGGAACCGTAGCGAAGCGGAGCTCGTGAACACAATTGAAAAACTCACATTGAAACCTAAAGATTTAAATTGCACAGCAAGACACATACATCACCAACATTATTTATTCCTTCTCTTGTTCCAATATTGGATGTAGTGATCCTGAGAAATCAGACCTATGGAGCCCGAGTAGATTCCTCCACCTTGCATGCCATCGTAAACACGCACCACAATGATATTTTTTTCGCTGCTGCTTAATAGCTTTGTTGGCAAATAATAGCCTCTTAGTTGTTGCCACGAATTGGAGCGTTCGTGAACGGTTTGCGGTTTGAATTCACCCGACTGTCCTACCAAAACGCCATTTACAAACACCTGGTCTATGTCATCAATCTTGCCCAGGATCAGTACCATTCTGTCTTTTGCAAATTCTTCTTTCATTTTAAATTCCAGGGCATAACAGGCATAGCCATCGTAGTTTTTATAACCCTGATCTTCCCAGTTACCCGGAACAATAATCTCATCCCAATTTTCCATTTGGTCGATACTTTCGTGTGCATACTGCCCCGTTTTAAATTTCCAGCTTCCGCTCAGGTCAACATCCAGGGGAACTGCATCAACATCCATCATTATGGCAATATTTCCATGAACAATTCCACCTTCTCCTCCATCGTCGTACACACGCACCGCAATGGTATTGGTTTCACGAATTAAATCGGCAGGAATATTATATCTTCTGTTCGAATTGTAGGCAGTAGAATAACGAGGAGGAAAATTCCCCGATTTCCCGATTCGTTTCCCATTCACAAACACCTCATCCACATCATCAATATTGCCCAACTGCAAATACAGGGCATGTTTATTGGGCAATTGTCTGGCATTAAAAGTAGTTCGATACCAGGCAAAGCCATCGTATCCATGGAAACCTTGGTTCTCCCAAGCCGATGGAACATCAATCCACTCCCAGTCTGAATCGTTAAAATCAGGATTGGCCCACTCCTGCTTATCGCCAATGGAAAATTTCCAGCGATGGCTTAAATCCATTACCTTTTTTAAATCCTGTGCAAAACTGATGCTTGCAGAACCCATTAAAAGGAACAGAATCAGGCTTAACTTGCTTAGTAGGGATGATATGTTTGAAGTATGAATCATTATTTAGATAATTTAATAATTAGTCGAACCAGTAATCCAAAAACTTTTGGAATGAACTTTTATTGTCCTTTAAGGATTTATCAATGATTGGACTCGCCGTTTCACGATCTGTAATTCCAATAGGTCCATCATAAATCCCTCCTGGTCCTGTATGATCTTTCACCATAATTTCAATGGTATTCTCCCCTCCTTTATTCAATAAATTATCGGGAATATCGTATGCTCTGAGTATAAGATGATCAGAGCCGTATGAAAATCTTCTGTGTTTTCTTCGCAACTGGTTGGACGATCCTATTTTTTCACCATTCAGATATACCTCATCCACGTCATCAATTCGCCCGGCAAACAACACCTGATCCCTGGTACTTAAATTGGCTGGATAGGTAAAGCTTTTGGTATAAACCGCTCTTCCGTCGAGCTGATTGTATCCCCTGGCTTCCCAAAAGCCCGGAACAAAAATCTTTCCTTCGCGGTAGGTAATCACTTTTCGATTGCTTTCATCCGCCTCGATACTGGTTTCGAAATCCCAATATCCCGAAAGGTCCACATTCATTTTAAACTGATCGGAATCGAAAGAAATATTAATCTCTCCTCCCGTTATGCCACCATCGTTGTAATCGTCGTAAACCCGAACGGCAATCAGGTTGGCACCTTCTTTATTTAAAATACTCTTAGGGATAGGATACATTCTTGGAATGCCAAAGGCCGTTTCTGATTTAGGCCCCATCTTCCCCGATGCACCTACCAGTTTTCCATTTACATACACCTGGTCGGCATCATCAATATATCCCATGTTTAAATAAACATACTGAGCCGATTTGGGAGGTGTAATGGTAAAAGTTCTGCGATACCATGCATATCCATTGTAATTCTGAAATCCATTCTGCTCCCACGATTGAGGGACAAATACCTTTGTCCATTTTGAATCGTTGTAATCGGGGCTGGCCCAGTCCGGATCATCCCCGATTGTAAATTTCCAGTATCCTTTCAGATTTACCAAGGATTTTAAATCCTTAGCATGTACATTACCCGCCGAGAATGCTATGATAATGACAAGTAGAAAAATCTTATTCAAACCCAATATTTTTATATTGCTATTCACTTTTATTTCTATTAACCTGAATTCTGTTATTATTTCTCACTGATTGCAAACTTCAAACGCAATGCCAATTCTTCTCCACTTAATGCTGCACTTGTTTTAATCTTCTTGTTTTCAAAGCTCTTACGGATTGCATCCTTTAGTTCTTCATCAAAACCGATCACCTTGCTAACCACCACTTCGTTGTTTTCATTTACAGTGCATCGCAATACAATCAATTCCGATTCTCCACTTCTTACATAGTCGGTAAAACTAACATGGCTGGCAACTTTTTTAATCTTCTTTAAAACTGCGCTTTTCTCTTTTTCTATTTTTTTGTTTTCAGGCGTAATTGCCATTCCTAAATTAACAGTTAACAAACATGCTAAAACAATCATTGTAATTTTTAAACTTTTCATGACCCTAATTTTTATAGTTTTTACATTTCGCTTAGAAATTTTTAGAAAATCGGAATCGCGCGCCTTCCGTTCTTTTCTAATCTTAAATTTCTAATGTAAAATTAGGGCTACTTTAAATCATAAGTGTCACGGCAAAATCAGCAATTGTCATAAATTGTCATCAACAGTGAACAGTGATCAGTAAACAGTGAATAGTGAACAATGAATAACACCAGAAAAACCTAGTATTCAAGCACAACCGACAACTGATAACTGATCATTGTTAATTGTACATTATTAATTGTACATTGCTAATTGCTAACTAAGCGATATCCTACTCCATGCACCGTTAATATGATCTTGGCATGATTTGGATCGTCTTCTATTTTTTGTCTCAGCTTCAATATAAAATTGTCGATGGTTCTTGAGGTGGGTTGATATTCGGTTCCCCAAACCTCATCCAACAAATCATCTCTGCTAACGGTTTTGTTCTTGTGATTCCACAGGTAGTGAAGAATTTCCACTTCCTTATGCGACATTTTCACCTCTTCTCCCTCAACAAAGCCTTCGAAGGATTTAAAATCCACGCTTAATCGTCCAAGTTCTATTTTTTCCACCTCATTGTTAGCCGATACATTCTGAGTTCGGCGCAAAACCGCACGAATCCTGGCCAACAACTCTCTCAAGCCAAATGGTTTGGTAATGTAATCATCGGCACCAAGCTCCAAACCCAAAACCTTATCAATCTCCTCTCCCTTTGCTGTAAGCAGGATAATTGGGGTTTGAATGCCTTTGGCTCTTGCTTTTTTACAAATGTCGAATCCCGAAATTTTAGGAAGCATTACATCCAGCAATACCAAACTGTATTGGTTCTCCATAATCTTGTTCAAGCCAATTTCTCCATCTTCGGCCGTATCCACCTCGTACGATTCAAATTCTAAATTGTCTTTTAAACCCATTAACATGCTGGGCTCGTCTTCTACTATTAAAATGGGATACATTTTCTATATGATTTGAAATGATACAATTTTTATTTTACCGGAAACAACAAGCTAAAGCAGGATCCTTTTCCAAATTCACTTGCCAGTTCAACTTTGCCATGATGCGCTTCCATAATGTGTTTTACAATGCTTAAGCCAATACCAGATCCTTTTGCCTTGTGTGCCAAATTGCCTGTTGTTACCCTGTAAAACTTATCGAATACCATTGGCTGATCTTTCTTCTCAATTCCAATGCCGTAATCCTTCACATCCACACGAACAAAATCTGCATCCATGCTGGTAATCAGCTCTATCTTTTTGATATCAGCACTGTATTTCATTCCATTGTCGATTAAATTGATGATGGCTTCGGCAACGGCTTCTTTGTCCAGCTTGATATCAGGAACCTGATCTGCCAATTGCAATTCAATCTCAAACCCATTCTGATCGAAATGGTCCTGGTAATTTGCCAGGATGTTCTCGATTTCGGCATTCAAATTCGTATTGGTAAAGTGATATTCTCTTTTCCCACGCTCAATTCTACTAAAATTCAGAATCTTATTCACCATTCTCGACAAACGGTTGGCTTCTGTATTGATTACCTTATAATACTCCATCTTCTTTTCTTCGGTGGGAATGCGTCCCATCTCAAGAGTTTCCGAATACATATTAATTAAAGCCAATGGCGTTCTGATCTCATGAGAAACATTGGAAATGAATTCTGTTTTCATTTGATTCAATCTAATCTGTTTCCTGATATTCTTGTAGACAAACCAGGCTGCCAAGAGCAAAATAAGATCCATCGCAATCAAAAGAACAATATTGGTACGCGTTCTTTCCCTTACCAAATCTTCAATGGTATTTCCTCGCATCTGAATGCCCAACTGGTAATCGGGAAACAACCAAATGTCCTTCTTCTGGGTGATATTTTTGTCCTCATCGGACTGAATCTGGTTGGCATACACTTCTTCTGTTTCGTTCTTAAACACAGAAATGTAGAAACGTTCCTGGGCCACCGACTGAATCTTTGGCCCCATATTTTCGCTAATAAATTTATCGGTATCAAGCAGTAGCAATACTGTTTTCGCAGATAAGCTATCCTTTTGCAAGGCAAATGCAAACAAACTTTTGCCTGCCAATGAATTGGGCAAAGCTTCAATTTTTCGATAACCACTTTTCACATATCGTTGTAAAAGCTCAATCTTATTCAGGTTGGCCGCAAAGTCAAGTTCAAGAGTTGAGTTTAAATTGGCCAAACTATCTTCCGGAATTTTCTCTTTTGTGAACAATTCAAAATCATCATCTCTGATTCCCACAGCATCTATCGAGTAATTTTTTAATAATAAAGTGTTGATGTCTTCCGTTTCACGCTCCAAACGATTTGCCCAACCACTCAACACATCATCCGAATATTGATTCAGGGAAAATAAAACCGACTCCAGTTGTCCTGTATAAATAGAATCGATAACCGCCTCGTTCTTACTTAAATTACTGATTTCGTAAGCAGAAAAGAACAAAGATGGCAGCACCAATATTAGAGTTAAAACAATACCGATTTTCAATCCGGGTTTTATCATTCGCTTTGCTTTTGTTTACCCAAATATAAGCATTAATGATGACGATAAAACAGATGAAGCTTTTCTGTGCCCATAAAACTTATACCAATTGTAGTATCAAATTGTCCAATTGGAAACGTTTAGATCCACACATCTTATTTAATTGTATAATTAATATTGTTCTCCACACTTAAACCTTTATGCTGCTTTTTGCGTAGACCTAATCTAATCCCCATTTTTTTTAACCTAAGTGATGTATTGATTTTGCGCTGAGCGATAATATTGGATATTTATAACATGACTAAAAACTTACAGTTATTTGCCCCTTTGAAACTTTGTTTGTTCATCATTTATTTCTTCTCTACAAATACGGTATATTCTTCGCCATCTAATGATCCACAAGCTGAAAACAAAAAAATTCTCATTCTGCATTCCTATCATGAAGGTTTCAATTGGACCGATAGAATAATGGAAGGAATCAATTCGGTCTTTGAACAAGAAAATGTTGAATTGTTTGTGAATTACATGGATACCAAACGGCTTGTTGACGAAGATTATTTCTCTCTGCTCTATCAGATATACAAACAAAAGTATGCCAAGCTGCAGTTTGATGCCATTTTATCCTCAGATGATCATGCTTTAAATTTTTTGCTTCACTACAAGGAGGATCTCTTCCCAGGTGTTCCACTTGTTTTTTGTGGAATTAATGATTTCCAACCAGAACGAATCGAGAATCATAAAAACATCACAGGGACATTCGAAACCTATGATGTATTAGGTACGATCAATCTTATTCGAAAACTGCATCCCAATCTTTCATCCATTGCTGTGATTAATGATGCCAGCATTTCGGGTCAGGCATTTCTAAACAGGGTCAATCGAGCCGAACAAATCCTGAAAGACTCTTTACAAATTGAATACTTATCGAATCTTTCAAAAGATAGTTTGCAGATCCGTTTGAGTCAATTGCCGAAGAATTGTGCAGTGATTTGGGGGATTTACATACAAACTCCATCGGGAAATGTTTTAACCCATAAGGAAAGTATCAATTTGGTGAAACAATCAACCAAACTTCCTGTTTATTGCATTTGGGATGTAGTTGAATCAGGAGTGATTGGAGGAAAAATTACCAGCCCTTTTTACCAGGGAGAAAAAGCTTCAAAAATGATTATGCAAATTTTGGCTGGAGAAGACATTTCGAAGATGGAAATTTCAGGAAGTCCAATGATTTACAAGTTCGATCATACCATGCTGAAAAAGTATGATATTTCAGAAGATGATCTTCCTTCCAATCGTGTCATTATCAATAAAGATGTTTCTATTTACGAGCAATACAAAAGCCTGATCTGGACTACTGCAATCATTATTTCAGTGCTCATGTCGATTATTCTTGGCCTATCTCATTTGCTTAAAAAAATAAGAGCAACAAGTAAAAAGCTCACACTTGCAAACCAAGAATTGGGAATCGCCAAAGACAAGGCAGAAGAAAGCGATCGTTTAAAAACCAGTTTTCTGGCCAATTTAAGTCATGAGATTAGAACACCCATGAATGGTATTGTAGGATTTACAGAGCTTCTAGAGTTTAAAAACATCAGCGCTGAAAAACAGAAAAAATATATCAACATGATTAAATCGAGCAGTCAACGAATGTTAGAACTGATCAATAATTTGGTTGATATCTCCAGAATAGAAACGAATCAGATTGAGATTATAAAAAGTAGTACCAAGCTCAATGAGGTAATAGAAAACATGTATCACTTCTTCTTGCCTATTGCTCAGAAAAAGAATTTAAAACTTCGATATACTGTTGATTCTTTAAATGAATTCCCTCTGATAAATACCGACCAAACCAAACTTGAACAGGTTATTTCCAACTTGCTAATTAATGCAATCAAATTCACCCAATATGGTGAAATTGAACTTGCCTGTAAAATGGAGAATAATCTTCTGACTTTTTCAGTTTCAGATACCGGAGTCGGCATAGATGAAAGCATGCACCATATCATTTTTGAGCGATTCAGACATGCGGAAAATAAATCAACAAAAACCGAAGAAGGAAGTGGATTGGGTCTTGCCATCTCTAAATCAATAGTGGAATTGATGGGTGGTGAAATTAGAGTGGAATCAGAATTGAATAAAGGTTCAAAATTCATTTTTACATTGCCATTTGAAGAGGTTTTGGAAAATCAAAAACAAAATTCAAGCTCATCGCAAGTGAGTGAATGAGGAACTTAAAATGGACAACCTTTCTACCTTTTCACTTTTCTACTTTTTCACTTTTCTACTTTTCTACTTTCCAGACTTATAAAAAACAAGCCATGACTCAAAATGAAATGAATCATGGCTTTTATTTTTCGAATTTCAGTTCGAATTACATTTTATCTCACTTATTTTCAGAATCATTGGCACATCTAACGACATCTACCTTGCCACCAAAATATTTATCCTTAAATCGTATAGCTACATTTACCAATGCAATTAAAACAGGTACTTCTACCAATGGTCCGATTACCGCTGCAAAAGCTACGCCCGAATTGATTCCAAATACCGCAATGGCTACAGCAATGGCCAATTCGAAATTGTTACTTGCTGCAGTAAAGGACAAGCTTGCTGTTTTCGAATATCCTGCCTTGAATTTGTGTCCCATAAAGAATGAGATCAGGAACATTACCACAAAGTAGATCACCAAAGGAATGGCAATACGCACCACATCGAATGGCAACTGCACAATGTATTCTCCTTTCAGGGAAAACATCACAAAAATGGTAAATAACAATGCAAACAAGGTAAGCGGACTAATTTTTGGAATGAATTTCTTCTGATACCAATCTTTTCCTTTTGCTTTGATTCCGAAGTAACGAGTAAGCATTCCTGCAAAGAATGGAATTCCAAGATATATTAATACACTCTCGGCAATATCGCCCATTGTTACATCCACTACCGAACCTTCAAGACCAAAATACTCAGGCAATACCGTAATAAACACATAAGCATATACCGAGAAGAACAGTACCTGGAATATGCTGTTAAAAGCTACCAATCCTGCAGCATATTCAGGATCTCCTTTGGCCAAATCGTTCCATACAATTACCATGGCAATACACCTTGCCAAACCAATCAAAATCAAACCAGTCATGTATTCAGGATAATCCTGTAAGAAAACAATTGCCAAAGCGAACATTAAAGTTGGCCCCAACAACCAGTTCTGCACCAGGGATAAGATTAAGATCTTACGGTTTTTAAACACATCTTTTAACTCTTCATATTTCACCTTTGCCAATGGAGGATACATCATGATCACCAATCCTATGGCAATCGGAACGTTTGTTGTTCCCACCGATAGTTTATTCCAAAATCCAGCCATGGCAGGAAAAAAATAACCTGCTCCCACACCTATTGCCATTGCAGCAAAAATCCACAAGGTTAGGTATCTATCCAAAAAGGACAATTTTTTATTTAAAGATCCCATAATATTTAAGTATAAAGTTTAAAGTATTCGGAATTGAATAATTATTAATTACCAATTATTCATTCCCCTTTACCTTATGCTTTCTTTAAAATGTATTCTTCATTGAATTTTGCAAAATCTCTTCTGATCTCATCACGAACACGACGGAATACATCAAAAATTTCTTCTTCAGTTCCTTCTGCATAAGCCGGATCATCAAAACCAATATGAAGACGGGTTCCTACTGGTCCCAGGAATGCCGGACATGCATCTTTAGCACCACCACATACCGAAATCAAAAAATCAACACCCTCATCCAGGAATTCATCTACCATTTTCGGACGGTGAGAACTGATATCTATTCCAATTTCAGCCATCGCTTTAATCGCTAAAGGATGCACTTGATCTGCAATCTTTGTTCCTGCAGATACAACTTCCAGTTCCGGATTAATATCTCTCAAAATTGCTTCACCCATCTGACTTCTACATGAGTTTCCTGTACACAACACCAATACTTTCATTTCTTATTTTATTTAAATCAGCTAAATAGCTGAGAATTTATTAACAAATTTTATTATCATCAGGAGTTATTTCTTCGAATAAATTGCCAAAAACTTGGTTTAATTTTTCGATTCCTTCTTTATTCAAGCAATACTTAATTTTCAAACCTTCCACGTCTCCCTGGATTAACCCAATAGACTTCAATTCCTTTAAATGCTGAGAAACCGTTGTTCTGCTTAGAGGTAAATAATCAGAGATATCACCGGAAATACAAGTTGGAGTCGAAGCTAAAAACTGTAATATGGCAATTCTCGCAGGATGAGACAGTGCTTTTGCCAATGAGGCAATTTCCTGCTGCTTTTCGTCAAATAATTCTAATTTCTTCATAGTTCTCCATTGCTTATTTCTAATGTCGCAAACATACGTCATTAAATTAAAAGTGCAAACAGATTCCTAAAAATTTACAATTTATTAACACCGAGCCAAGTCTAAAGCCACACATCTCTTCACTCATAACAAATTGAATATCACACCTACAAACTAAAAAAGGTCCTTCTCGCAATGAGAAGGACCTTTTCTGTAAATTATCTTGATTGCTTACAATCTAGACTCTAATATTTCTGCAACATCTGCCGCTGCAACATCAGGCAACATTCCAACATAGCCACGCTCAATAAATCTTTTAGAAATGATATCAATGCTGTCTTGTCCTACATTGTGATCTCCTAAACGAGTTGCAATGCCTACACTTTGGAAAAATTCTTCCGTTTTCTGAATTGCCAAAGTTTTTCTTTCTTCATCAGTCCCTTCCGTGATGTTCCAGATTCGTTCAGCATACTGCAATAATTTCTCACCACGTTGCTCTTTCAATTTGGTCAACAGTCCAGGAAGTACAATTGCCAAGGTTACGCCATGATCAATACCATGGAAAGCAGTCAATTCATGACCAATCATATGAGTTGCCCAGTCACTCTTAACACCCATTCCAATCAATCCATTTAAAGCCATTGTAGCTGCCCACATTAAATTGGCTCTGTTTTCATAGTCAGGAGTTTCGCTAGCCATTGCTTTTGGCCCTTCCTCAATTAATGTCAACAATAATCCTTCAGCAAATCGATCCTGAACAGGAGAGTTCACTGGGTATGTCAAGTACTGCTCCATTACATGTACATAAGCATCAACAATACCATTGGTAATCTGGCGCATTGGCAATGAGTAGGTTGTTTCCGGATCAAGAACTGAGAATTTTGGGAATAACAATGGATTTCCAAAAGCCAATTTCTCTTTTGTTGCAGCCTTGGTAATCACACCACCACTATTCATTTCCGATCCTGTAGCAGCTAAAGTTAAAACTGCTCCTAAATCTACTGCTTTTGTAATTTCAGCTCTTTTTGCCAAAATATCCCACTCATCTTCTCCCTCGTAGTAAGTAGCTGCTGCAATAAATTTTGTTCCATCAAGAACCGAACCTCCACCTACAGGCAAAAGAAAATCAATACCTTCATTTCTTACAATCTCAACTGCTTTCATTAAGGTTTCGAAATGTGGGTTTGGCTCAATCCCACCAAATTCTGTGATGTTATAATCTTTCAAAGCTTCCATAACCTGATCGTAAACACCATTTTTCTTGATGCTACCACCACCATAGGTCATTAGAATTTTTGCACCTTTAGGAATATGATTTCCTAGTTCTGCAATCTTACCTTTTCCAAACAGAATTTTTACTGGATTAAAAAAATCAAAATTTTCCATCTTATTAAGTTTAATTATTACTATTTCTTTTTCAATGCTTTTACAAGCTCTTTAGCCATTAATAAATCAGAAGCTGGATTTTGTCCGGTAATTAACCTTCCATCCACTACTACATATTCCTGCCAATTCGCCTTACAAGAGTATATTGCACCTTTTTCGATTAATGCCGTTTCCAACAAGTAAGGCACTTTTTGATCTGTTCCTATTGCTAATTCTTCCTGGTTACTGAATGCTGTAAGCTGTTTGCCATTTACCAAATAACTTCCATCACTTAGTTTTACATTTAATAAGCCTGCCCCACCATGACAAACAGCACAAACCACCCCATCATTCTCATAAATTTCTGAAGCTACTTTTGCGATATCTTCATCAAAAGGGATGTCGAATACAGCTCCATGACCTCCTGGAAAATAAATGGCATCGTAGTTTTTTGCAGAAATATCTTTGGGATGATAGGAGTTCAGGAATTTATGCCTGGCATCTTTGTCTTTAAAAAAGGATTTTACTTTCGCATCATCCAAATCCAATTGTTTAACAGGAACTTCTCCTCCTTTGGGTGATACAAAATCAATTTCAATTCCATTTTTTATCAAGTGAAAATATGGAAGGGCTACCTCCAGAACGTAACATCCCGACTCCCATCCTTTTTCATCTTTAAAATGACTTGTTAATGCAAATAAAACTTTGGCCATACTTTAAAATTATTTTCACAACAAAGGTATGCCTCATTTTTGTATTAATAAACTTATTCTTTTTATACATTTGTATAAATAAATTTATAGATGTATGGTAAATCTGGAATGGTACAGGACATTTAAAGCGATATATGAGCAAGGAACACTAACCGGAGCGGCAGAAATTCTGCTCATCACCCAACCAGGTGTAAGTCAACAACTCACTGCACTTGAAACTTATATGGGAGTTAAGCTGTTCGAGCGAAAACCCAGGAAAATGTTACCTACTCCGCATGGAATACAACTTTACAACCAAGTTGAAGAAGCCATATTGCAGTTGGAAAAAACGGAAGAGAATTTCAAGCGAAAAAGCTTAATCAATCGTCCTACCGCCAGGGTAGGCATGTCGATCGAAATGTTTAACCATGCTTTTGCCAATATTCTAGATGATCTGGAAATGAATGTTGAGTTTACCTTTGGAGAATATGAAGACCTTCAAGCCAAACTATTTGCCAAAAAATTGGATTTGACCATTACCACACTGCACCACAATTACCAGAATATAGAATACAAACACTTTTGCCAGGAGGCATTACTATTGGTAAGCAGCAAGCATCTGGATACCATCCCTTTTAACCGATTTGTTTACGAGAAAAAATTAGATGAAGCTGAGAAGTGGCTAAGCCAGCAAAACTGGTATTCCTACACTTATACAATGGAAACCATTAAATCGTTTTGGATGCAAAATTTTAAGAAAAAGCCTTATTTTAAACCTCGCTATGTGATTCCCAATTTAAGTGGGATGCTACAATCGATTCAGTTGAACAAGGGGATTTGTATATTGCCTTCGAGTTTATGCCAGGAATTATTGGATAAAAAAGAAATTATTGAAGTTTGGCAAGGTATAGAAACCACCTACTACAATAAATATTTTGCCATAAATACACAAAGCAAAAACCTGAAACAGGCAGAAGAAATCATAGAAATCATTATTAATAACAATACATGTAAAACTCATTAATATGAAGAAAATTTATCATTTAAGCAGCTGCTCAACTTGCCAGAGAATTATAAAAGAATTGGATATTGATTCAGATTTTGATTTGCAGGATATTAAAACGCAAAAAATAACTGAGGCCCAATTGGAAGAAATGAAAAATCTAAGTGGATCGTATGAAAGTTTATTTAGCAGACGAGCCATGAAGTATAAAGAACTAGGCCTAAAAGAAAAGGTTTTGAGTGAGGATGAATACAGAGATTATATCTTATCAGAGTACACATTTTTAAAACGTCCGGTACTTTTGATTGATGGAGAAATATTTGTAGGCAACGCAAAAAAAACGGTTGAGAATGCCAAAAAAGCATTGGGAAAGTAGTAAAACAACAGAGAAATCTATTTTGTATTTTTCTGATTTAGTAATAACTTATGCAGTGCATAAAAATTAAATAAGGTGCAATTTGCATCTTTTTTCGTTCTATCAGTAACTTTAAAACTTTTACTTATGCCATATTTAAAAGTTCAGACCAACCAAAGTTTCTCTAGCAAGAAACAACAAAGTTTTTTAAAAGAAAGCTCCGCATTAATCTCATTTGAGCTGGGTAAACCGGAAAAGTATGTAATGACAGCTTTCAAGCCCAAAATCGAGATGACATTAGGAGGTTCAGACGAACCTGTTGTATTTCTCCAGTTAAAAAGTATTGGTTTACCCGATACAAAAACCAAAGATTTATCAAGCAAATTTGCAAGCTTGGTTGAGGATCAGCTTAAAATTCCTAAAGATCGTGTTTATATTGAGTTTATGGATGTACCCAGAGGTTTCTGGGGGTGGAATGGGATTTTGTTTTAAAAACATCCATGCCTGTTTCGTTCAAAAATAAAATTTCAGTTAATATTTTAACAATTAGATAAATTTTTATTGTTTTTATAAAAATTTTATACACCTTTACAACCGAAATAAAAATTGACGGTACAGATGAGATTTACATTTAAATACAAGAAGCAGAATAAACGCAATAAACAGTTGTTGTTTGTGTAATGTTGTAGAATAATGTAAAGCTTAAAAATATAGAAGCCTGCAGAAATTCTGCAGGCTTTTTTTAAACTCATCAGTTCAATTCGAAAATATCAATAAAAGCGAAACAATTAAACTCCCATTCAATTGGGATAACAAATTAAACTATTAACCAATGAAAGTTTTAAAGTTTGGCGGTACTTCAGTCGGATCTCCTGAAAGAATTCAGAATTTGGCTCAATTGGTTCAGTGCGACGAACCAGTTATCATCGTTTTATCAGCTATGGCAGGAACCACAAATGCCCTGGTTGAAATCACTGAACTCCTTTATCGAAAGGAGATGGAAAAAGCGAGTGATCAAATTAGTAAGCTGGAGCAAGAGTATCGAAAACGAATCGAAGAATTATTTAGCACAGAAGATTTCAGAAGCAAAGGAAACGAGTTAATTACTTCGCATTTTAATTACATCAAAAACTTTGTAAACAGAAGTTTTACTGCATTGCAGGAAAAGGCCATATTGGCTCAAGGTGAGTTAATTTCTACTGCCATGTTCCATTATTATTTATCGGAAATTGGTGTTGATTCTGCATTTTTACCAGCTTTAAACTTTATGAGAATCGATAAAGATGGTGAACCTGATTATTTCTATATACAGGAGAACCTGGAACGAATTCTTGCTGAAGAATCAGAGCACAAATTATTTATTACTCAAGGATTTATTTGTAGAAATGCCTATGGAGAAGTAGACAATTTAAAAAGAGGCGGAAGCGATTACACAGCCTCATTGATCGGTTCTGTTTTGCAGGTTGATGAAGTTCAAATATGGACTGACATTGATGGTTTCCACAATAACGATCCAAGATATGTTGAGAACACATCTGCCTTAAAGCAATTGTCTTTTGATGAAGCGGCCGAGCTGGCATATTTCGGTGCAAAAATTATGCATCCATCCAGTATTATGCCATGTAAGTTAAAGAGTGTTCCGGTAAGGTTAAAAAATACGCTGAATCCTGAGGAAGAAGGTACCTTAATTACCGACGATGAAACCGGTATAGGAATTAAAGCCATTGCTGCAAAAGATGGAATTACCGCTGTGAAAATCAAATCTGGTCGAATGCTTTTGGCCTATGGTTTTTTAAGAAAAGTGTTTGAAATATTTGAAATCTATAAAACACCTATCGATATGATTACAACATCGGAGGTGGCAATTTCTTTAACCATTGATGATGATAGCAGACTAAAAGAAATTGAATCGGAATTGGTAAAATTCGGAAATGTTGAAATTGATGAAAACCAGTCGATCATTTGTATTGTTGGTGATTTTATTTCAGAGTCGACAGGAAGTGCTAAAAAAGTACTGGAAGCATTGGAAAACATTCCTCTCAGAATGATTTCATACGGAGGTAGCAAGCACAACATATCTGTTCTTGTAAATCAAGAAGATAAAGTGTCGGCATTACAAGCTTTAAGCAGAAATTTATTTTAGATTTTTACATTCAAAATTTAATTGAATCATGTTCAACAGTACAAGAATAGATCAATTCAAAAATATTCCCACTCCATTTTATTATTACAATATGGAGTTATTAGAAGACACCTTGAATCTTATCAAAACGGAAGCTTCAAGGTATGGATATCATATTCATTATGCGGTTAAGGCAAATGCCAATCCTAAAATCATGAAGCTAATTCAAACCTACGGATTTGGTGCTGATTGTGTGAGTGGAAATGAAATTACAAGATCGCTGGAAACCGGATATACAGCTGACAAGATTGTTTATGCGGGTGTAGGAAAATCAGATCGGGAAATTCTAACGGCTCTTGAAGCCGGCATATTCTGTTTCAATTGTGAATCGATTCCGGAAATCGAATTAATCAATGAATTGGCAGAGCAAACAAATAAAACTGCAAGGATTGCCATACGAATCAATCCTAATGTTAACGCCAATACACATCATTACATTACCACAGGAATTGAGGAAAATAAGTTTGGAATTAACCGTTGGGAATTCGAATCGGTTCTGGAAACACTTGAACAATCAAAAAATATTGAATTGATTGGTTTGCATTTTCATATCGGATCTCAGATTACTGATTTAAGTGTTTTTAAAGGTCTTTGTCTTAGAATTAATGAGATTCAAGAATGGTTTAAAGAACGTCAGATATTGGTTAATCATATTAATGTTGGAGGCGGTTTTGGTGTAGATTACAAAGATCCTGATGAAAATCCAATTCCTGATTTTGTTACTTTTTTCGGAATCTTTAATGAGTTTTTAAACCTTACTCCCAACCAGGAATTGCATTTCGAATTGGGCAGATCAGTAGTTGCGCAATGTGGTAGTTTAATTTCCAAAGTTTTGTATGTGAAAAACGGTGTAAATACAAAATTTGCCATACTCGATGCGGGAATGACTGAGCTATTACGCCCGGCACTGTATCAGGCATATCATAAAATTGAAAACATCAGTTCCAATGGCGAAGAAGATATTTATGATGTAGTTGGTCCTATCTGCGAATCATCCGATTGTTTTGGTAAGGCAGTTAGTTTACCCTCTACAAAACGAAACGATTTTATTGCGCTCCGTACAGCAGGAGCTTATGGCGAAGCAATGGCTTCAAGATACAATCTTAGAGATATAGCAGATTCTGTTTTCTCTAACGAATTGTAGTGTAAATTATTAGTTTGGATACAAAGGCAATATTCTTCGGGGTATTGCCTTCTTTATTTAAACCCAACTTTTCTTAGCAATGATTTTGATGGAACAACAAACAAGGTAAGATTGTAAAACATCCCTCCCTTGGCATAGGAATCAATGATATTGTTTTCACTGGTTAATTTACCCCCTGATAAACTAAGAGCGTGTTTTTTATTGGTTACATCAAAGTTAATATTGCTTCTATATCCACTTTCCAGTGATAGCCAAAGCCAATCCGTTATTCCCTTTTCAATCTCAAGTGAAAAATTAACATCCGATCTACGAAATTCCAAGGTTTTAAAATCACTTAATGCAGGATTCTCTGGATTAGATAAACCTTCACCTTGCATCTGCTCATCGAAATGAATACTGTAACTTCCTCCTTTTAGGTAGGCTTTTGCATTGATAAAACAAAGTTCCGATGCTTGATAATGCAACTTCACTCTTGCAGGAAGAAAAGCCTTTATTCCCCACCGATCGGCAAAAGTGTGATTGTAAACAAAGGTAGGAAAAACCAAGGGGTCTCCAAAAGTATACGAGAATGCCACTCCAAGTCCCCAGGATTTATATTTATTTACTTTCCAGCCAATAACCGGAGAAATTTCCATTTTTAAAAAAGTGTATTTACTTACATCTTCAATATGATCTTTCCAGTAATCTCCCTTCAATTTCGCATTAAAACGAAGCATAAAAAACCGATTCCTTTTCCATTGGGTCATCAAATAAAAACTTCCACCCAAACTCTTCATGTTTTTATCATGTAACTGTCTGTAAAAAGGATAGCTTATATTTTTGCTATCTTGAAAATGAATTTCTTCATCGCTATACTCAATACTTCCAGCTATTTTCAGATTCTTTTTTATTGAAATAGGAAAACGCAATTTGGTTTTAAATATTCGATTGTAACTAATTTTTGCCTTACCATCACCATAAATTTCTGATTTAGAACCCACTCCAAAACCTGTAATTCCAGTATAAGATGCCTCATAGCCCCGAACAGGACCACTTCCTACAACACTAGGATTCCAATCATATTTAGTTGAGTCCGAATACAACTGCGCAGAAACACAATTTCCAATAATCAAAAATGATAGAAATATGATTAGTTTCCTCAAACTCATAGGATTCATTTTTATTTAGTGTATGAACAAAAAATGATCGACACTTTGAATCGAAACGCAACAATAATTAATTAGAAATCTTCCTGGATTAAAACCAATAGCCAAGACTTACATAATTCAACACCTTATCCTTTTTGTTGGAATACATCAATGAAAATTCCATTGGACCAATTAAACTATTGTAAGAATAAGTTAAAGCAACTCCTCTAATCCATTCTCCTTTCTCAAACGATCGATTAATATCGTCACTTAACCTTCCAAAGTTTGCCTTAAATATTAAATAATTATTTCGAAACAATTCATACTGGAAATCAGTTCTAAAAATAAATGAATTGTTTGAATTCATCTCCATTCTTTCCAAACCCACAAATGGCATTTGAATGTCAAAATAATCCGTCTGATCGATTCCCCCCGTATAGGTTTTAAAGAAACCAGGAATACTTTTCCCCCATACAACCCTGCCATAAGCTTTTGGATAAATCGTAAATAAAGGACTTATGCTAATGGCTTTTTGGAATTTTAAATAGGCAATGGAAGCCGGTCTTTCCATTCCATCAAGTCTGGCTCCATTATTTGTCACCAGTTTATATTCTCCATACAAACTAATTCCTTTTTTTGGATAATAAGCCTTTTCGTGTGAGTCAATCCTTAAAAAGGCATAATACGAGAAAAAGTAATCATCAGTACCCTCCAGTTCAACATCGGGTAAGCTATAATTTGATTTTAGGTTGTAATATTCTGCTTTAGCTCCAAGTCCCACCGAGTACGATTCCCTTAAAATGGAATGAGTATTCACATCTAACTTGTAGTAATCTAAATCATAGTTTCCAACTTTTTTGCCATCCTCAAAACCATCAACCTGCCAATCGTTATACTCGGCTTGTATTGTAATACCTGGTTTTAAGCCATTGTCGATTGCATAAGTTGTAACAAATCTTGGACTTTCTGCCAATTTTAAATCAAAAGACAAATGTGAACCGCTTCTTAGTTTATTTCTAAAAGTAGTATTTAAAAGGACTCCCGCTTTGTTATCAGAATCATATCTTAACCCTACATTAAACCTCTTGGTAGTTCTCTCTTTTACCCTAACCTGAAGCGATTTGGTTTTATTTCCAAGCAATTTAAAATCTACATTATCGAAGTATCTACTTCCAAAACTTCGGTTTATTCCTTTCTGTAGCTGGTTTAATGAAACTTCTCCCGGGGTATCCAAATTCAATTTACCAGAAAGCAAAGATTTGCTTACCTCGTTTAAACCTTCAAACTCTATATTTTTAACGTAATAGGTTGTGCTATCAACAGGAGGTTTGTATTTTTTTATTTTCTTCTTTTTGAGTTGATATTTCTCTTTTAATTCTTTCAGCTCAGAAATATACTTTCTTCCAATTTCTTCCCCTTTGCGAATTAAAGAATCAGCATCATTAAAACTCCCTACAGAGTATTTATTTAAATCAGGCTTGATGTACACATCCACAAAATCAATATTCTTCTTGAATTCGTTCAAAGCCATTAAAGAAACAGTTTGATTGATAATGTCAAGAAAGGAATTTAATTCCTCCTTTGATTTCGGTCCCGATTGCACATCAACGCCAATTACAATATCTGCTCCCATATCGATAACTTCCTTTACAGGAAAGTTATTTACCATTCCTCCATCAACCAGTAATCGTCCATCAATTTCAATCGGTGAAAATACTGTTGGTATAGCCATACTGGCTCTCATGGCTTCAGGAAGATAACCTTTATCAAGAATTACAGCTTCGCCAGTTTCAATATCAGTAGCTACACACACAAATGGTATGGGCAGATTTTTAAAATTACTTACATCATGGTAATCTATAGATAATCTTTCGAACAAATTGATCACATTTTGCCCATTAACAATTCCACTTGGCAATTGAATTCCTTTGGGTTTTATAGGAAAAGATAACACATGACGCTCATAATTTTGCTTCTCATGAAATGGAACATATTTTCTGGATATTTCATCGGCCAACAGTTTATCCCAATTTTGGCTAAGAATCATCTCTTCAATCTGATTGGCCGAGTATCCTATCGAATAGAAACCGCCAATAATACTTCCCATACTTGTTCCAGCAATATAATCAATGGGAATTTCTAATTCATCGATAATTTTAAGCACTCCAACATGAGCAAATCCTTTGGCACCTCCACCACTTAGAACCAAACCTATTTTTGGTCTTTTTTGATTTTTAAGAGTATCAGATTTTAGTTTAGCTGATGATATAAAACTCAGAGAAATAAGAAGAATTAGTAGTAATGAATGTTTCATTCTGATATTTTTGTCAATTTAATTTTCAATTTTTAAATCTTCTGCAAGCTTCAATACATCCTTCTCTTTCCCATCTTTCACTTTAACTCGAATCGCTCTTAAACCATATACCCCTTGTAAATCTTCCAGGGTATGATACTCAATTTGGTCTTCAAAATAGCCTGCAGATATTAAATACTCCAAATACCTCTGGTATTCAGCCATTTCTTTTTCCTGACTAAAGATTATAGCCAACATTCCAGGTTGAGTTAATCGCTCATTGCTTCCTTTAATTTTGGCCTTATCAATTCTCTTCTTTACGATTTCATAACGAATATTGTAGGCTCCATCTACATCAAACTTTTTCTCATCCTGACGGAATCGAATTGCCAAAGGTTGACTATGAACCAGGATCAATCCCGTAGTATCCATTGGTATTGGCAGAGACTTCTTTAAATTTTCAGCTTTTCTGGCCAGTTCAGCACTTACGATAAGTTGCCACAACCTCAAGTTTTTAAGATAAATTCTATCAAAATTTAAATTATTAGCTATGCTTTCACCAATATAAATATTGTGCTCAACCCCATCGGTTCTATATTTTTCAAAATAGTGAGGAAACATTGTTTGAGCTTTTTCCTCTTCCTTTTCAAGGTAAGTTGTAACACAATCGTTAATAATACCCAAACTATCCTCGAAATCCTTTCTTCTTTTATATACAATGTTTAAATCAGGATCTATATTGTTCTTATAATTTTGGATAGCTATTTTCACCATTTGCCCATTTTCCTCGAAATGCGGAAAAAGAGGTTCTATATCGTGTCGAATAAAATTAAGCACATTCATTTCATCTCCTGAAGATAGTCCTTTCTTAATTCCATCCTTGAAATAATCAATTTTATAAATTAACTGATCATAAATTGGCATTGCCTTAACTTCGTTAACACTTAACACTACATTACGAACCAAATCCAACTGCTCTAATAAATCATCCTGAATGGTTTGATTTCTGATAACCGATGAATGTCGTACATCAATTGCGCCATACAAAGGGTAAACATTTGGGAATACAATTTCCTCCATCTGAGATGGTTCACCACTTTCTTTTTTCAACAATAAATTAGATGCTGCCCTAGCAAAACGCCACTCAACACTTGGGTGAATAGCTGTACATTCTTCTTTAATTATAGCCTCTATTTTATTTTGAAGTTCTTCACTTGTTCTTTGAATAGCGATAGAAAAGACAGGAATAATATCTTTAATAACACGCAGGTTTGAAAATGTAATATCATAGGCTTTATTCGATCCTAATTCCATTACCCCCACCAATTCATCTTCATTATAAAGTGGTACAACAGCTATATTTCTAATCCCTTCATCAAGCAAGGCCTTCTCTACTTGATTTGGATTTTCTCTTTTTGAAAGATCATTAATTAAAACTGGCATACCTTGTATTCCAACTTCTTCATAAATGGTTCCCCTATAATCTTCGCAACTAAAATGGTCTGCACTTAAAAATCCATGCCAAAAGTCTGATGGATTTTCAACATTCCCCTCGTTCATTCCAAATGCAATTATCCCTAATTTTAGGTTGGGCAATTCAAGAAGAGATCTGATATTTTGTTCTAATTGATTAAAATTATTCCTTTTGATGATTGAAGATTTTTCCAACAATTGAGATTTAAGTGAGGAAATCACCTCTATTTGACTCACATCAACATATCTAAATGACAAAAATCCAGAAAATTTGAACTTATCAATCGGTAAAGTTTCCAGCCAAAAATCCATATTTAAAGGATTATTTACCATCTTATGCAACTGATCTTCACTTAGCTCAGGCAAATTACCAGTATAGGTTATATCAATGCATGACTTCTCAACTTCAAGTTTATAATACTTTACCAATTCGTTAAGCTTATCTGTCACTTTATACATAAAAAGATATCCAATGCCTAACTCAAAATTATAATATCTCTTCAGAATCATTGAATAAGCATAAAACAGCATACTAAATGTCTTAAAACACTTATCCTGCTCTTTTTGCTCAACCATTTCAACCACTAAATTTTCATTTCCGTATAATTCCAGGTATTTGGGGGTAAAATAAAAGTTCTGGTCATCAAAAGGTGTAGCAGCCACTCCAATTTCTTTACGATACTGAACAGGAGTAAAGAAATACCCCATCAAAATGTGGATTTCATCTTTAAATCTGTCTACATCATTTACATCAAAATCTGCACTTGCTAACTCAGGCTTCTCCTCTACTAGTTTTAGAATAGACTCACCTTGGATATCAAGGCTACCATTTATTTTTTTTTGTTCCTTTAACTTATTAATTAATGGAACAAAACTAAGTGATTTCTTAAATGGAACTTCTTCAATGCTAAGCTTTAACCGATCCAGCTTCATAATATTTAAATTTTTCCCCGATTTTCAAACTACTAATGTAGTTCTTTTTAAACATCTGCAAAAGATAATAAGGTCATTCTGCCAACAATTAAGCCATTTTTAACATCTTCCATTCTAAGATACAAAAATGCGGATAGAATCTCTTTCGAATCCATCCGCATCAGACAAAATCTATTATTTTATTTCTTATTCCAAATATACTTTCAGCTTAGCAATAACAGTTTCAAATTCCCCGATATGCTTTTCAATTAATTCTATATCGAATGATTGAATTGCCAAATCAAGTTCTTTACAATAATTATCGAGTATAACACACGATTTTTTAAAGGCAAAATCTGATAATTTTTTACTAAAATCTTCAATTTCATAAATTATCAAATCGTTTTTGATCTTCTTCCAATCATCAAGAAATCCATTCTCTAATCCATCAATTATTTCAGGCAAGATGGCAATGCATTCTCCTGATAGTTTTACCTCATCTTCAATCACCTGATTATCTTCAACATTAAGATACTTAATTTTTAAAAATTTCTTCAATACCGCAAAAACATCTTTTCTGAATACAGGTTTTTGCAAATATTCATCAAAGAGTTTGTAAATACGTTCTAACTCATCATTCATGATTGAAGCCGTAAATGCTACCACAGGGATATGATTCCAGTCTGGATTATTACGTATTACTTCAGTAGCATCATAACCATTCATACCTGGCATCCTGATATCCATAAAAACAATATCAGGTTGTTCCATTTCCATGATCTCAATAGCTTGTTCACCACTTTCTGCCTCCAAAAATGTCACATTATCAAATTCAATGATTCTCTTCATAACCAAAACATTGAATTTCAAATCATCCACAATCAATATCTTACATGGTTCAAGAACAAAATCGTTAAGCTCTTTTGCTTTTTGATCTTCATCCGCAGAAACCTCAGCAATTTTTACATCCTTAAATTTAATGGTAAATTTTGATCCTCTTCCTACCTCACTTTTTAAGCTAATTTTTCCATTTAATTTCTTTAAAAGACCACCTACTATTGTTAAGCCTAAACCCGTCCCCTCATAATACCTGTTACTTTGACCACTTTGTTGAGTAAAAGCTTTAAATACATTCTCTTGTTGATCTTCTTTTATCCCAATTCCTGTATCTTCTACATTTAAAATTAGATTAATTGAATTTGGGTCTGATGTCTTTACAGCAGAAGCAGAAACATGTATGTATCCTTTTGAAGTAAATTTGATGGCATTGCCTACCAAGTTAAATAGGATCTGATAAAATCTCACCTCATCCATGTAAATGTAATGTGGAACGGAATGATCTACACTTATATTGAATGCCAAATTGTTTGCTTCCAACTTTTGCTTAAACACCTGCTTTATTTGGTTTATTACAAGCTTGCACTGCATAGGTTCCAACTCAATATTCATCTTTCCCGATTCGATTTTCGATAAATCAAGAATATCATTGATAAGAGCCAAAAGATTTCTACCACTCGTCATTATGGTATGCAGATAATTCTTATGTTGTTGATTCTCTACATTGGTATGTAGCCATTCACTAAATCCCAAAATGGCATTCATTGGGGTACGAATTTCATGAGATACATTGGCAAGGAATTCCGATTTTGCCTTTGAAGCCTGCTCTGCCTTATTTTTAGCAATATTCAATTGCTTTTCCTTTGCTTTTAGCTCAGTCACATTTCTTACAATAACAAGAACTTCAGATGATTTAAGCTTCACAAATCGAGCTTCAAAATACTGCATTTCATGATGATGGAAGCTACTAAAATTAAATTCAAAATCGCCTTTTACGATACACTCTTCTATGGAAGAAATAAACGAGTTACTCAAATCATCCGATAAGACATCAACTATTGAATTTACATCAGATCTATCCAATTTGGCAAAAATACTATCCTCACATCTGGACTTAAAAGATATTACCTGTCCTTCTCTATTCAGCCTTAAAATTTCATCTGGAATCGAATCAATAATTCCTCGGTTTTCCCTTTCGCTTAACACCAAATCGGTTTGGATTCTATTTCGAAGAAAAGCGGTTGATATGGTACTACTCACCGTTCTCAACAATTCCAATTCTGATTTTGACCATTTATGATTAGAATCACACTCGTCAAAACCGATAAAGCCAAATATATTTCCAGCTTCTATCAATGGCAAAACAATTATTGACTTTATTGCTTGTGGCTCCAAAATAGCGCGAATATCCTCTGGTAATTCTTCAATTTTTTCTGAAAATACGATCCCTTCTTCATTTAATATTCTTTTCCAAGAAGGAATCATTTCATATGGAATATTCTGAAGATCCTTAATTTGAGGTACTATACCATCATTACACCATTCGTAAGTATTGCTGGTAAATAATCCATCAGTACTGTCTTCAAACAGATACACTCGACTCACACCTGTATGCTGACCAATTATCCTGACAGCTTCCTTCGTATTCGATTCAAAATCGGCAAAAGAATTATAATTTACTGATATTTCTGTCAGAATTTCCTGTTGTCTCAGATTTCTGGCAATTTCCAACTCATTATTTCGACGTTCAGTTATGTTATGTGCGACTACAATTATTTCATTAAAATGACAATTGTTTCTTGAAACAACTTCTTCGGTTAAACCTGCAAGAAAGCATCTCTTTAAATCACATTCCTGACACTTATCTTCGGTAAACTGCACATTTACTCTAACCCAAAGAACATTATTTTTCCTTGTTCTAATTGGCAAATCATAGTAACTAATACACTTATTTTGAAAAAATTGCCTGGCAAAATATTTAAATACTTTAGATCTATATTCACTTGGAATAAAACTTAAAACATTCTGTCCAATAAGTTCTTCTTTTGATTGCCCCATTATGGTACTGGCAATCTGATTTACAAAAACTACCTCTCCTCTTAAATTGACCTTACAAATGATATCAGTTATACTTTCAACTAAAGTGTAGTACTCTTGCTCTGTTTCTTGCAATTTCCGAGTCCTCTCCTCAACTAAATGCTCCAGCTTATTATTGAGTTTCTTTAATTGTTGATTTGATTTATAGAGCTCGAGAGACTTCTCTTCCAACAATTTCTCTGCTTGTTTTCTGGCTTGTTTCTCCCGTTCAATTTTCCTTATCAAAAGATCAGTTTCCTTGCTCATGCTTCTTTCTGAATAGTAAATAATACTTCACTTCTATCTTCAGCCAACAATTGAGTATTTATACTGGCTTTTTCTTTAAAATGATCCAAACATCCCTGAATCAATCCTTCTGCAAAATCCGACATTTTACGTTGAGATGTATAAATCAATTCCAAGCAATCCTTAGATCTACCTCTAACTTCTATTTTAGGCAACTCTGCTTCAGGGTATAGTTTCAAAACCTGCACATGAATCGTATCCTCTACTCTACACAAAAAATCAAATGCATTATTATGATCTTTTATTAAATCTTTATATTTCTTGCCAAAAATCCCAAAAACATAAACCCCATAAGCATAAAATAGTTTTGAAACAGGAAGTTGGGTTTTTGCACTTAGCTGACCTACCAAAGCAAACATTTCTTCATGAGAATAAGTTCCAACCGATGTATAAATGCCATTACTAGGCAAGTTGGTATTTTCTATTATTTGATCGACAGTTTCATATCCAAACTGTTTTTCTACCATTTCCAAAAACTCACAAAAAACTAATCCTTTCATATGCAGTTAATAAATTTAAGTAGTTAAATGTATTACCAAAAAATCTACTTTTTAGTAGTAATAAAAATGATACGTAAGAACATAAACATGGTTATAATATATGCTTGTTTTTAATGAAAAAAAGCTAGATTAAATTAAACCTTATACAAAAAAACATCGTAATAAAGGATGTTGTCTTAATTTAAGAAACACTTAATTACTACTGAAAACTAAAAATTTACTTATAAGCCTATGGAATTCAATATTCCGGGAAAAACCCCGACAATTTTGGTTGTTGATGACAACCCAAATAACCTTAAAATTGTTGCGCTAACTTTGCGTGAATTAAACTTTAAAATTGTTATCGCCACCAATGGAAAAGATGCATTAAACCTGGTTGAACGAACCAATCCTGACTTAATATTACTGGATGTAATGATGCCCGAAATGGATGGTTTCGAAGTCTGTGAAATCCTAAAATCCAAAGAAAAAAATAAAAACCTCCCAATTATATTTTTAACCGCTGTTGGAGAAAAATCGAAAATCGTAAAAGGATTTGAATTGGGTGGCGTAGATTACATAACAAAACCTTTTAATAAGGAAGAATTAATCATACGAATTAAGACTCACCTGGAACTTAAGTTTACCAGAGATGAATTGCAAACCACAACAAATCACCTAAGTGATTTAAATGAACTTAAAGATCGTATGTTTTCCGTAATTGGCCATGATTTAAGAGGGCCTCTGGGCAATATTAAAATGACTCTGGATTTATTATCAAAAGGGTTATTTGAATATAACAGCAATGATTACAAGGAAACCATGTCAACTCTTGTTCAATCTAGCGATGAAGTTTCAGAACTACTTGAAAACCTATTGGGCTGGGCTAAATCCCAAAGTGGTATTTTAAAGTATCATCCTGAGGAAATTTCAATGGATAGCTTACTCGAAAGTACTTATTTCATGTTTAAAGGAAACCTGACACACAAAAACATTAGCTTTGAGCCAAAGGTACAAGACAACCTAAAGATTAATACTGATTCTTACATGCTTAAAATGATAATTAAGAATGTAATGTCGAATGCCATTAAATTTACTCATGAAGGTGGAAATATAAATATTAGTGCCGAATCTGTTAATGGCGATATCAAAATATCTGTCAGCGACAATGGAGTTGGTATTCCAACAGAAGACATTGCGAAACTATTTGATGAAAAAGAACATTTATCCACATATGGTACAAATGGTGAAGCTGGCAGTGGCCTTGGGTTAAAGGTAGCCAATTGCTTTGCAACAAAAATGAATGGGAAATTACTAATTGACAGTAAACCTGGTGAGGGAAGTAAGGTAATTTTACAATTGCCTGTGAGCGAAAATTAAAATCTGACAAATATCAAAAAGCCCCGAACTACATCCCGGGGCTTTTTATCTATGAAAAAACAGGCCTGTGGCCTAACTGGATAAACAATTTTTCTCTTGAATTATACCTATAACAGTTACAATTGAATATTGGGTGACAACAAGAGTTATTTTTTTTGATTTTTTTTTAAATCAATTGCATTTCTTACTCAACAAGCTTAAAATACCTTTCTAATTCAACAAATTGAAATAAAAAAACAGGACAAACTTTTCAGCTGCCCTGTATCGAAATTGTGTTAGTTTCAACACATATAAATTTAACCTCTTTTTGCTCGTTCCCATTTTACCGTTTGATTGCCTTTCATATATCTTCTGAATCCAAGGTATACTGACAAATTCATAATAAAGAAGTAATATGGAACGAATAGTGCTTTGACCTTTATTTTTCTGTTTTCCAGAAACCAACCAATTAGGGCTGCTGAGTAAAATGTTACTTGCCCAAAGAATAACAGTGTATAAATATTTTCCGGATTCATTCCCGAATTGTAAGCCAATGCAAAATTTATAGGAAGAATAAACAAAAGCAGCAAGGGTGTCAATGTCCATCTTAAAACTCTATGCGAAATATATTGGAATGATAAAGTTCCATATTTAAACGGATTTAATAATGGAGCCAATCGAACAACTGATTGAATTCCACCTGCTGAAATTCTAACTTTTCTTTTTAATTCCTCCTTTACATTTGCCGATGCTGTTTCAATGGCATAAGCATTTGGATTATACTGGATGGTATACCCCGACATGGCAACACGCAATGAAATGATAAAATCATCCAACAAAGTATCTTTCTCAACCTCTTGCCAAAGCTCGGTTCTGATTGCAAACAATTCACCCGCTGCTCCAACTACAGAATACCACTCGGCATCCCATTTTTTCAGGGTCGATTCATATTTCCAATACAAACCTTCTCCTGCACCTGCTGCCGCATCTGCACCTTTTTGGTAAATACGCTTCTCACCAGAAACACAACCTACTTTAGGATCTTTAAACAAGTTTACAATTTCCTGAATGGAATCTTCTCCCAGATTGGTATTTCCATCAGAAAAAATAACAATTGGTGTTTTCACAAACTGCATCCCACGGTTCATTGCTCCTATTTTACCCCCTCTGGCATCTTCATGATACACCTCAACTCCATCATATTTTCTAAGTAAATCGGGCGTTCCATCATCCGACCCATCGGTTACCCAAACGTGCTTTACTTTCTCTTTAGGATAATTCAAACCAAAAGAATTCTTCACTTTGTCATCCACATAATCCCTTTCGTTATATGCTGCTACAAACAAAGTAACCTCAGGCTCATAATCTTCGTTTCCTGTGAATTTTTTCTTTAAGCCAAACAGCCTTCTTAATTTAATAATCAGAAACAATAAAATTCCATATCCCAAATAGGAATAAAAAATAATAAATAAGGCCAGCCAAAATAATATCTCTATTGTTTTCATAGTATTTAGTTTGAAGTGGTTTTTAATTTTAATGGTGTTGATTTCGGATTTTTTAAACTTCGCCCGAGAAACAATAAGCGACTCAAAGAAAATCTATCGCAAATTTCTTCAACAATAACAGGTAAGAATATCCCAACCAAAAGGGAAAATAAAAAGACCGGAACAGTGTGGTAAATGCCTATTTTATGAAGTAATATTCTTGTACCTGATGTACCAAATGAGTGGAACAAATAAATGGTATAAGCATAACTTCCTATCCAAACCAGCCATTTAAATGTAAAGTGAATTCTCAAACAAACAATTACTCCAATTAAGCCAATTAGCAATGCTATTCCACTGCTTGCCTTTAATTCGTAATCAATAATGCCGTACCATACGAATTGTTGAAATACCAATCCTGCTATCAATAATATAGCACATAGCCAATTAAATAATTTATTCTCAAAAATATTCTTGAACCTTTGAATACCAACTCCTAAAACAAAAAATGGCATTAAATACAATCCTCCTTTAAAGCCAAAATAATTAGGCAATGTTTCCGGAATAAAGCTATTTCTTACGTATAAGGCGGCAATGCTAAACAGTAACAAAACCAGCCAGGATTTGACTGAGTCTGCCAGTTTAAAAGAGTCTATCATCGACATTACCAAAAATACGATAAACAAAGCCTGCAAGTACCAATAGAATGTATATGGAAAAATCAATATTCTCCAAATATCAGCAAGATCATAGGAAAAATTGGTTCCTGGTATAATTGCTTGTAATATGTAATAAGTTCCACCTACAAAAATAAGTGGTAAAAACAAACGTCTAATTTTCTTTACGTTAAAACCTAAAAGATTACCCGAATTTGCTGGCCGAAGAGCATAAACCCAACCTGAAATTACAGTAAAAAGTGGCATTCGCAGATATTCAAAAGTAAAATAGAAATGTCTTAAAAATGAGTCATCTGCCACCTTCATACCTCCATCAGAATCAGAACCAATCACATGACCGATTACCACCAAAATGATGGCCAAACCTCTTAAGGTTTCAATCGAAGTATCTTTTTTTAAAGTAGTAGTCATAAGTCTTTAATTTTCGCTAACTCTTTCCCAAATTTCTTTCTCATGATTGAATCGTTTCACAACCTTGGCGGGATTACCCACAGCAACACAAAATGGCGGGATATCTTTTGTTACCACGCTGCCAGCTCCAACCTGGCTTCTTTTACCAATGGTTACCCCTGCAACAACAACCGAATTTGCACCTATATGTGCTTCTTCTTCAATAACTGTTGGCTTAATATCTAAAGGCTGTTGACTAGAGTTTTTACCTCCATCGCTATATCCATGATTAAATCCTGCCACAAAAACATGCTGTCCCAATCCTGATCCACTTCCCATAGTAACTGGTCCAATAATTACTGAACCTATTCCAACTCTAACCCGATCCCCCAACAACACATGTCCAGAACCATTGTTTACCGTACAAAAATCTTCTATGGTTGTTAATTTTCCTATTTCAAATCGATTCCATGGAAATACATCAATTCGGCTACGCCTTCTGATAGTAGCTCCCTTCCCTTTTTTATGAATAAAAGGATTTACAAACCATTTCACCCACAAGCGAGGCTTTGGATTTCGTTTGGGTGCAATGCTCCAAAGAACAAATGCTTTGAGCCTGGGATTACTTTTTATCTTTTCAATCATAGCTTCTTATTCATCAAAGTTTCTACAACATCGGCAAATTCAACAGCCTTTGCTTGCCAAGAGTTTTGAGAGGCCACCTGTATGCGATTTTGAATTCGTTCATCGCTATCATTATTAACCTCCGATAACAAACTCTTCACAAATTCTTCCTTATTTTTTGCAACAGAGACTTGCGTATCAAACTCTGGTAAATGAGCAAATGCATTCATCACAACTGGCACTCCTACCGACAGATATTCATTGATTTTCAGAGGGTAAATATTTTTGTTGATATCATTCATCAAATATGGAATAATTCCCACATCCGATTTTGCTAGCAATGCTGGAACTTCACCCGGCTGAACCGCAGGAAAAAACTTCACATTCTGATATTTTCCTAATCTTTCCTTTATCTCTTTATTTCTCAGATTACCAGTAAATTCGAAATCAAAATCCTTTAGATTTTGAACTGCATATTCCACCGTGTCAATATCAAATCGATGATCCATACTTCCGATATATCCCACAATTTTACGCTCCTTATCCTTGACTGCCTTTTTGGCAAATTGATTGAAAAGAGAAAAGTCTACTCCATTTTTAACCACATAACTATTGGAGTTAAATTCCTTTTTATCTTCTTTTAAATAATCAGATGTAACAACGATTCCGTCAACAACTGTCGAAAACTTGCGATCCATCGGGAAAATTCTTTTTCCATGACGACGAGTACCCATTCCATCATAACAGTAGTAAACATTAAGCTTCTCATCAAGTTTACCCACCATAGATAATCCGTAAAAAGGATTATAAGCAGTTACTACAATTGGATCCTTTAAGCCCAATTGCTTCAATTTTCTTTTTAACCTTTTGCGATAAAGGAAAGTATTAAAGCCAAAAAAAATCTTGAAAATACCATCAATCTTTATAAAGTCAACAGGCAGAACCGGCGGCGAAACCAAATGGTATACATTTCCGTTGCCATTAGTAGATATCTGTTCACATGTGGGTTTTAAACCCAGCATTCTCATTACTGGAGCCTTCTGCTTTTTACGCCATGTATTTATAATATCTTTCCAGGTAAAAGGGTATTCAACAAAGAGTACATTGTTATCCTTAGCTAAAAGACTCATCAATTGCACGGTAGATTTAGTATATTCGCCATACCATGTGGTATTGGAAATACAAACAATGTTTTCTCCTTTAAGCATAAATATCCTCTTTTAAGGTTAATTCCTTATACAGTTTAAGATTCTCCTCAGCCATTCGCTTCCAAGAAAAATGACTCGCTCGCTCCATGCCTTTTTTGCAAAGCTCATTGCGATAATCGTCGTCAATAAGAATTCGTTGCATGGCTCGTGTTATCTCCTCAGGTTTATGAGGATCAACAATACAAGCCGCATCTCCTGCCACTTCAGGCATCGATGATGTATTAGATGTAATTACAGGAACTCCACAAGCCATTCCTTCCAAAATTGGAATACCAAAACTTTCACGTAAGGATGGATACAAAAACAATTTGCATTGATTAATAATTGCCGGCATTTCAATATTGGGAACATATCCTGTTAAAAATATATTTTCAAATTGCTCCGGATGCCCAATTTCGTCAAGCAAGCGTTTTAATTCCGCCTTATCGTAATCCAACATTACCAGCTTGTAAGTTTTTGATGATTGTGTATTAAAATCAGCAAAAGCCTCCAAAACGCCCTTTGTATTCTTCTTAGGATCCGTATTTCCAAGGAAAAAGAAAAAATCATCAGGCAAATTGTATTTCTCCTTTATGGATTTTAGATATGCCTCATCGGTAACTTTCTTAAAATGCTCTCCTACTCCATTGTATATCGCAGTTAATTTTTCCTTACCAAAACCAAAGAACTTCGCTATCCTTTCTTTCTCATAATTGGATACCGTAACTACTTTTTTGCTTCTTTTTACAACATGAGGTACAACCCATCGACGATACATGTTACCAAACTTTTGATACCAGGATCCTGCTTTTTTTAGGATACTTACACTCTCCAGGTAAATAATATCATGCAAAATAACTACCAAAGGAGTTTTGCCAAACATAGGCGCTGTGTTACTTGTGCAATGCAATACATCACAACCATACTTTTCTACAGCCCGCGGTAAAGCCCATTGCTCCCAAACCGGATAAGGTCCTCCTTTTAACTCTACAATCTTAAAATTTTCTGTATCCTGCAGACATTTGTCCTCATCGGGTTTTACAAATACGATGTACTCATTTTTCTTATCTATTTTCTGCAGGTTTCGAATCAACTCCAAAGCCACCATATCCATACCGTGCTTCTTGGTTCGAAATAGTCTTTGTCCTTCTATCGCAATTTTCATACGCAACTTATGTTAGTAGTCAGTTTTTAATCATTAAGCTTGTTGCCCATGTTGGGTATGTATAAACTTTTTATTTGCTCCTTTCAACTTAAAAAGGGAAGCAAACATGATAAGGAAAGCCTTAGGCAGTGAAAGTATCGCCATTAGAGTTTCTTTATTGTAGAATTTACGTGGTATACCAAAAGCGAATGCCACAATGGTAATTCCACAAACAATCGTCCAGTATAATGGAGTTACCGCAAGCTGAATCGCATTTGGAACAAGCAATTCAATCATCCAATACGCAATTGTCATGATTCCTACCAGGCCCAAAAGTAGAATGCGTGGAGGAGAAATCATTTGGTAAACTTTATCGAAAAAGTCAATATTTCCTTTAAAAATCAAATGAAACAAACCTGAAAGAGCATATCTGCGGAAATAAACGAACTGTGCGGAAAGCCATCTTTTTCTTTGATTGGCAAAAGCATCTGATTTCTGGATTTTTTCATCATAAACGATGGCATCCGGCAAGTACTCTATCTTTTGTTTGTCCTTAAGCAAACGTAACTCTAACTCTTTATCAAAACCTCCTACAGCATTCACCTGCTTCATAGTACTCTTAAAAAAAGCATAATCGAAAGCCATTCCCGACCCGATTAAAGCTGATGACAAGCCAAGTACACGATGTCCCTTGCGGAAAATATTATTATTTAGCTCTTCGCTAACTGCATCTAATATGGCAAAGGAAGTATTAAAATTTTTGGCAACTCTATGGCCTTGCACCACTTTGTATCCATTTTCGAAAGCCTCATTGATTCTTTCCAAAACATCTTCCGCCATGATATTATCTGCATCTAAAACACAAGCTATTTCATAATTGTCACCCAATATTTCCATAGCCTTGTTCAATGCCTTTGATTTTGTACTTTTTACAAAACTCACCTCAATCACTTTTATTGGTAAGCCATTTAGCTTCTGTAAAGTTTCAGATTGAAACGAATCGGCAATTACAACAACATCGAATTGTTCTTTACTGTAGGACTGAATCATTGCCTGTTTTGCCACATCTACAATAACAGCATCTTCTTTATATCCGGGAATCAAAACCGCTGTTTTTCTTTGCCTGATATCTTTTTTCCCAATTGGTTTGTATTTTATCATTGAAGCAAGTGCAAAAATTAGAATATAAATTGCCCCAAATCCAAAATAGATTAAAATAGTATATTCAAGGATGTGTATAATATCAGTAAGTATAGTCATATAAGTAATATTTTTAAGTTCGTAGTTTAAGAAACATTATAGTGCAGGATTATCATGTATTCCTTTATAATGATAGATATTCCAAAACATGGCTTTGTAAAATGACCTCAACAAATCAAATCGAATGGCAAGGAGATACTTTAAAGTATTCTTGGGAACAGTAATTAAAGTCAGATAGATTAAATTGAAAAGTAAAATCCACCCTTTTGAATTTCTTCGTGCATAAACAATTCTATTTCTGGAGATATAGTAAATCTTTAAAGGACTATCTTTTCCTGTAGATATCGATTCCTTATGAAACACCAATGATTTTGGCTGATAGTAAACTTTATATCCTGCTTTTTTTACCCTGGCACACCAATCATGTTCTTCATAATAAAGAAAAAACACCTCTGTCATCATGCCAACTTCCTCAATCACTTTTCTAGGTACCATCATTGCAGCTCCATGAATGCTGTAGGTAAATCCCGGATCATCAAACTGTCCATTATCAACCTTTCTAAAACCAATTAAATGTTGGCGCATTGTAAATGGATTCATAGGAGTATAACCGGCATATTGAATGGTATCTGGCGTATGATGAAATCGAATTTTAGGGCTCATCATCCCAATATTTTCATCATTCTGAAATTTTTCAATCATGGGTTCTAAAAAGTCTGGCTCCACCTCGGTATCATTATTAATAAACAACAAATACTCTCCTGTTGATTTTCTAACTCCTAAATTATTACCTCCCGCAAAACCAAGGTTTTTTTCTGATTTAATAAAAATGATCTCTGGATAATTGTTCACAATGGGTGCAGGATCTTCTGTAGGCGAAGCATTATCCACAACAATTACTTCGTAATTTGGATAAGTCACCTTCTTTAGGCTTTGTAAAAACTCACAGGTAACTTGTGCCTGATTATAATTTACGGTGATAATCGAAACTTTTGGATATTCTTTCATAACTGCTGAATTTCAGGTGATTTCTCTACTTCCTTATCAAATTTTTCAGCCATATATAAAAAGGCCATTGACGCATACACAATTGGTCCTGTTGGCAATTGCCCCAGTACTGCATTTCCATACGAGGCTACCATAATTCCCCAAATTCCTGCAACCAAAGCACTCATCTGAGCCTTGACCCAAGGGTCTTTTAGCCTAAAGAAAATGACATATGAGCTTTTCAACACAATAAACAGGAGAATAAACAGGTGCAAAAACAAACCTACAATTCCTTGTTCCACCCATATCATAACGTACCAGCTATCAGTCGGAACTTGAGCAGCCAATGAACCCGGAGCATATCTTTTTGCTGCTCCGGTTGTGGAACCAAGCCCTGTACCAATAGGACGAGAAGCCATGTAATTTTTTAATTTACGTTGATTTTCCAAACGCACCTGCAATGATTTATCTTCCGGATTAAAAGCCGTTCGCATGCGGTTTATGGTATAATTTCCATTCCCAATTGTTGTATACTTAAAAAACACCAAAACCGAAATTCCCAGGATAGCACCTGCGATCATCACTTTTACATTTTTTCGCAAAACAGTATAAAGGCCGAATCCCATAATTGGTACTGCAATCGCTCCTCTGGTTCCGGAAATCATCATTCCAAACAAAGCCAAACCTCCTGCTATAGCATACAACAACCTGGTTTTCTTAGATTTTTTTTCATTTAATGCCAAAATTGAGAAGATCACTCCAGCATGTCCTTGCGATCCTCCAAACTGACCAGCATCTGTAAAAAAGGAGAATACCCGCAGCTTGCCAAATAAAAGATGGGTATCACTTCCCGGTCCATTTAACCAAGCCTGTTCCCAGGGATCAAGACCAACGTGCTTTTGCACTATTCCTTTAATGGAGGCAAAAATGGCCAATACCGCCCAAATCTTAAAAAATCGATCCAAGTCTTTAATTTTATCAAACAGGATAAAAACCAATGGAATAATTAAAAACATATAAAGACCTATTCCACGCATGGATTGAAACCAAAGTGGACGAGCTGTTGCCATTGGATTAAACAACTGAAAAACAATCCAGCCAAACCAAATAATGGCTAAAGCAAACAATGGGTTCTTTGCTTTTTCCCAATGAACATCCTTGAAAAAGGATTGAAAAAAGAGCACAAGTAAAGCAAGAAACAAATGAAAATCAATTACCATTCCATAAGGAATTCCTTTTACGTAACGAGCAAATCCAAGAATGAAATAATTGAGAATAAACATCCCAATAAGTGCTATTTTGGGGTTTAAGCAGATGAAATAGATATAAGTTAAAACCAGTGGCATTGCAATAATACCCATTCCGTTTACAATACCTCCGCTTGCCAGATATCCCATTCCTAACAATGAAATTATCATCAGGAAAAAAGGAATCGGCTTAGCCAATAAACCAGCCCCTTTTTCCTCCATAAATGGGTGATATTTCATTAATTTACTCATAGAATATTATCTCATTAAGAATTCAAAGAAGATCTTAAATAGTCAATCGATCTTTTCTTTTCTGCATCGAGTACTTTATTAACTCTATCAAAATCTATTTTTTCCTGTAGTTTCAGTTCTATTGAATCATCAATCTCCGTAATCAATCGATCCTCCAAACCAAAAATCTTAAGCAATGTAGTAAAGCGCGACATTCCTCTTTTCTTGTTCCCCAAGGCAAAGAATGGTTTGTTGAAAATGATACAAAATACAGTACCATGAAACGAATCTGTGATCACAAATTCAGCATCCATAAAACCTTTTATCCAATGTGTTACTTTTGGACAAATACATTGATCCAGTTTCTTTCTACCAACATTTCTAAAGAAATTCTTTGGCATGGTAGAAAAAGCCTCAAGTCCCAATTGTTTTTCAACCATTTCAACCATTTTTAGAACCCTTGGATTTCTATCGAGGATGTAGGTAAGAAGCTTTTTATTATGTACTGGTAACTTATCGTTTTCAACCAATTGTATATATTCCTCTTTTTCAACCAGCATGGTTGGATCCAGAAATTGATCAGCTTTGATATTAAAGTACTTTTCGCACAAATCAATACCAGATAATTCACGAACCCCAACAGCATCAAATTGTTCAATTAATTTTTTACAGGCTGCTGTTTCTTTATTTGAATATTCCCAGGAATCAACTCCAAATGAAGCAGCATAAGAGATTTTCTTGGAACCTTCATTTTTGGGTAAAAATCCTAAATAATGATTTGCTATGTCCGGGGAATACTTTGGTCTCCACACCTGATCACTTCCAACTACCCATGCATCAAACTTCTGTTCTTGCAAAGTCTTAAAATCCTTCTCTGAATTTAAACAATTGGTTAGTTCAATGTGCTCATCAATAAATTTACGGGTATGTTGCGCAATAAGGATTGCCTCCTTCTTGGTTGGCCAGGTTCTCACAACAACCTTCTTCCCAAAACAATATCTCTGTACAAACCTTTTTCCAAATGATAGGGTTTTAAACATCCAGGATTCTCCTTTCGAGGTTCTATTTACCGTAAGCACCTTGTGCCCCATTTTCTTCAAGACAGATTGCAATGCGTAGGCTTGCAAAATACCTCCATAATTGGAATTAAATGGTAATGTTACGATTCCTATCTTCATATTATTATTGATTAATTATATTCTTTATTTTTATCAGTCTAAACCAATTTAGCAGGCATTTTACCTTTCAGTTTTGCCAACACCTTTTGTACCGGACTATAAATCAAATTCTTTTCGTATTCATTCATCGACATTTTCCAAAAAACAGGTAGATAAACAGCTACAAAACACACTATTCCAAGCGCAAGTTTTAGTAATGAATCTAACTCGATCCATCTTAACGTTATAAAGACAAGCAAACTAAGCACAAAGGGAGCAAGAGCCATTCTACCAATCTCTTTCCAAAAACGTGGAATATCGATTTTTTCCTTTTTATAGTAATAGATGTTCATGCCAATCCATTGACCTAATATCATACCTATAGCAATGGCAACGGCACTACCAATTCCCTGAAACTTATCAACAAGAATCAATTGCAACACCACACTAAAAGAAGCTAATCCCAAATAAAAAAGTGATCGAAATTTTACTTTGTTGCGTGCCAACAGAATGGTAATTCCAATATTTTGGATTAAAGGAACAGTTAATGGAACAATTAATAGCAAAGCAATAATATAGGTTTGAGCATAATCGGCACCGGCCCAAATAATCACAAACTGCTGACCAAATAGAATAAACCCACACAGAATTAAGGACAATATTATAAATTGAATACGACCAGTACGAATGAACAAATCGGATATTTCCTTTTCGGATGATTGCTTGGTAGCCATAGCTGTTACCTTAGGCAAGAATACTCCAGGAATAGCAGTTGAGAAATTACGATACATTTGCTGTAATTGAATGGCTACGGCGAAAACTGCAACTGCTGCCGTACCTACTTTGGCCCCCAAAATCAATTGCCCTGAGCTCCAATACAAGCGATCTACAATTACACCCAGGAAAATAAAAAATGAATACCCGGCAATTTCTTTAAACAAATCTTTTTGAAAGCCTTTAAAGCGCACCTTAATTTTAATTCCATATCTACAGTAGCAGAAATTGGAAACCTGTATAATCACATTTAAGACTGTCATCAAAGCAACCATACCAATTGCTCTATAGCCCATCATCAATAACAATATCATTATTGATGTATTAAAAACAATGTATCCTATTCGTAAAAGTCGTTGAAAAACAAATTTTTCGTATGCAGTAATAATTGAATTAAAAATGGTTAACGGAAAAGTAATTCCCAAATTAAAGGTCATCAGCAAAATCATTACCTCAACCTTGTATAACTCTTCCGAACTTAAGCTATCTCCGTAAAAAAAATCGATGTTAAAATACAATGCAATGCCTAATGCAACAACCAGTAAACCAATTGCTGAATAAACCAAAACAAACATTCCATACATGGAATTTAACTCCTTAAGTTTTCCTTCAGCTCTGAATTTGGCAGTATACCTTACAATGGTATTTCCCAAACCAAAATCCAACACAGTTAAATAAGCCATTATTGAAGCCACAATTGCATACAAACCATACTCACTCTGCCCCATCATGCGTAACATGTATGGAGTGTAGAACAATGCAACCAGGTTACTCAAACCAAGTATTCCATAGGAAAGTAGTGCTCCTGCTTTTAACTGATTTATTTGCATAGCCTAATTATTTTAATTTTTTAGAATAAATCTGAAAAGAGATTACTTTCTTTATGAACCTTCTAATAACAGTTCTTTTTCCTGGAATTTCACCTATCATTTTCTCCATCTCATCCAAGTCCGCTCCATTCAGAATTACTCCTTGTTTTAAGTGTTCTGTTTGCTTTTCTAGTTTTGCCAATGCATTTTTATCAGCATTACTCCAACTGCGATTAGCTCTAAGGGTAAGCAATGCAAGGTCTGCGTCCGAGAATAATTTTACTGGATAGTTATTTAAATTTATTGATGGAATTTCAACCAATACAAAATCGTATGCAGACAATTCCACATTTTTATTTTCTACAAGATTATTTACCGAAGTACATTTTAAAGTTTCACCATCGGCATCAAAAACAAGCTGCTCTAAGTTAGAATCTTCGTTATTTTCCTTATGATTTATCAACAAACACTTGAACCCTTTCGTTTTCATGTGTTCCAATAAAAAATTACCTAAACAGGTCTTCCCTTCACCATCTTGAGTACTATAAATAATTGCTTTTATTGGCCCCTTAGTTTCAATACCGTTTACCAGATTAAAAATTCCCTGGAAAAGTTTGTTTACTGACAATCGCTTTAATTCTGCATAATCACGTCTACGGGCTTTCTTAAGCATATTAGGAAAAGTAGAAATTACACTAAGCTTGGTTAACTTCTGTGCATTGGCAACATTGCGAATATTAGGATTTAAAAAGTCAAGCGCTATTATCACAAAAGCAGGAATGAAAAATCCAATCATCATACCTATCAACAATAGTATTTTTCGTTTGCTCGGTTCCGATTTTAATGGAAAGTTTGGTTCTTCAGAAACCTTTAAGTTGGTGTTCAACTCCAAATTCTGTTGTTTCAATTTTGCAACATTCAAACTATGCAAAATGGAAAGGTACTCTTTCTCAGCAATATCAATTTTTCGTTCCAGTCTTTTCATTGTTGCTCCTTTGGGAGCATATTCCTTCACCAATCTTTCAAATTCCTTGTTTTTTTCATCGCCCACCAACATTTTTGCACGAGTCGATTCATAAGCCACCACATTAACCAACCATTGATTCAGAACTGATGTGGAATTAATTCCATCAACTGAATGATCTATAAAGTATGCCTGATTGATTGAATTTCTTAATTTTTCCTGAAGCTCAAACGACTTTGCTCTCATTACAGCAATTTCATCCTGATAGTGGGTATCCGATATGGTATCAAACTCAGCCTGATAATCCTTTACAGAAATTTCGATATTCAGCTCAGCTATTTGATTACGAAGCTTGATGATTTCAGTATTATTCAACTCTTTCTTTTGTTGTACCGTTAATTTGTCTTCCAGCACTTTCAAAACAGCCTCTGAAGCCTTCAACTCCATTTTTAACTCATTATAATAGGCTGCAAATCGCTCTTTCTGAATGGTAATGTGCTCAGATTGTTCGTAGTAGTTGATAATATTATTCTGCTTATTAAATTTTAGCAGTTGATCTTCAGCATTATCCAACTTCAACTGCGCATCATCCAATTGGTTTTGGAAATATTTTAATATTGCATCCGATTGAACAAGTTTGATTGAAGAATATTTTTCGACAAATACTTCATTAAAAATCTGTAATGTTTGTTTACAAATTCCAGGATCATTGGATTTGTAACTTATCTCAATCATGTCACTTGAGTAGAGGCGTCTTACCTTTAGTTTCGAAAGAATTTTCTCAAAACTATACACTGGATGATTCAAATAAGATAATTCGTAAATAAAATTCTCAAAATCTTTATTCTTATAATTCAAAAAATTCTTGTAGGTTTCTTCATAATTTCCTTCAACCACCAATTGAGACACTTCGTCAGGAACAATTCGTTTAATTTTCTTATACGATTCTCTGGATATAATTTCCTTTGTTGGTTTATCAAGAAGCATGTGATGTACAAACAAGCGAAGACCAACTTCTTCTGCAGTTCCCCTTGAATTGATGACATTTATAAGGTTATCGAAAGCTGTTATTGTAGATTGCCTGTCTACTTTTGAGCTTTCCAACGAGGTTAAATTTGCACCTGTTGCTATTCCTGTATATATTTTGGTACGAGATGTATAAACCTTAGGCTCATCCTTTGTTAAATGAAATATCAAAGCAAATAACATTACCGGACCTAAAATTAGAATCAAGTAATGTTTTAACAGCAGTCGTATGAAGTATATAATGTTCAAAATATCTAATTTAAATTCAATTTAATACCAATGGTTTCTTGCAACAGGTGAATGGCTACAGTAAATTCTATTCTTATTTCCTCGCATTCCAAACGTAGATTTAACAACTGACTTTTCTGTTTTGAATAATCAGCCAATGGAATTTTTCCATTTTTATAATTGATTTCAGCATCTGCCATCTGCATCTTCATTGTTTCCAACTCTGATGTTTTAATAATCAATTTGGCATGCGCTCTCAGCAAATTCCCATATTGTGTAACTACCAATTTTCTAAGTTCAGAGACTACTTTATCTTTCTGATACTGCAGCTTCATCTTCTCACTTATGGCAACCTCACGATCAACATTATCAAAAATTGAGCTGAAAGGTATTTTTAAAGATAATCCAACACTGTACCTCTGTTGTTTTGCATTGGTAGTTCCTGTAGATTCATCTCCCAATGATTCATTAATTATGAGATTATCAAACATCCCATATTTAGCAGAACCTGTAACACTAAAGTAAGACAGCCAATCTTTCTTTTCTGATTTTATTTTCAAATCCTGAATTAAAATATCAGCATCTATCATTTTGAGTAATGGAGAATGTATTACTGCTGAATCAAGCAATTGACCTAATGGAATAATCTTAGTTTTTAAATTATGCAAGTTCAATTCTTTATCAATTACCTCAGAAACCTGAGCATTACTAATAATCGATAAACTCATAATCAAAAGGGAAAATGATATTCTTGTAATATATCCTCTCATTAAGATAAATTTTAGACATTCTCTTTCTGAAATACTGCAGGAATGGTTCTTAGAATGATCCACATATCCTTCCAGAAAGAATATTTACTGTTAGCAATTTCAACATATTTATTATCCAAACCTTTTCTCTCTTCAGGTGACATCTTTGAAGTCTTACCACGAGCTTCAACCTGCCACAAACCTGTAATTCCTGCAGGACCGTTAAATCGATCCGTCCATTCGTCAGTTGTTAACATTTCTGCTTCGTACAAAGGCAAAGGTCGGTTACCTACAATCGACATGTCACCACGAATCACATTGATTAACTGTGGCAATTCATCAATACTTAATTTTCTAATGATATGCCCCACTTTGGTAATTCTAGGGTCATTTTCGAATTTCACAAAAGCTTTGTCTTGTTTTTGTTTTTGCCGCTGGATGTGAGTATTCTCTTCTACCTCCTCTTCATCACCAAACAAAATGGTTGATCCCTGAGCAGCACTGTTTTCTTCTATAACTTCTGCCAGTTCAGGTTCAGTCTCCTCAGATTGATACTGATTTAAATGCTCCAACTCCTTTAATCGCTTATCTGCATCAGGATACATCGAACGTAGCTTTAGGAAATTAAATATTCGATAACCAGTACCTACTCTTTTAGATATGTAATAAACCTTTCCTTTAGATTCTAAACGAATAGCAGCAACAAACACAAGCAACAATGGCGAAAGTGCTATTAATGCCAAGCTTGCAAAAACAATATCAAAACACCTTTTAAAGAATGGTGTTGTGTAAACTTTTACATCTTTATTCTCTTGAATCTTATTAAACTTCATGTGCACCTGTAGCACCTTGAGAAAATTCACACGATTTAAAATTGTTTCTGCATCAACCGGTTTCGCATAAACATCGCTTATTTTTTGCTTGATTGCACGCTTTATGATCTCAGGCTGTTTCTCTGCTACAAGCAACAAGTAAGGTATGGATCTTTGTTCATCATACTTCTCAACAAACACCGTATGAAAATCCAAACCATTTCTACCTGGCAATTCAAATTCACTGATCACGCCATCTACTGTTTTGTTTTTTTCAATCCACTCGGATGCTTGCAATGGATTCGCATGATGTATTAGCTTAACCTTTCCATTCAATTCCTTAAAACTGGACAAAACATACTCGTCGGAACCAATGTACATCAGTTTCATTTGTCGATTTGCTGCATTCATGGTAATGTTATTTAATCAAGCGTTCAATTCTTATCATTAACTCTTCAGGATTAAAAGGCTTCATGATGTAATCTTCTGCCCCCAGCTTTAAACACTCAACACGAACATTGCTACTCTCCTGACTACTAAGAACAATAATTGGGATGTCATTAAAATACCCACTCTCTTTAATACGCTTGATTAATTCGATACCATCCATATTGGGCATCTGAAGATCGGTTAAAATAATATCAGGAATATTACCAGACTGCAACCATGATATAGCCTGTAACCCATCATTTTTAGTGGTTACCTCGAATGAATTTTGTAAGAAGCGAACCATTAGTTGGCTCATCGAAGGTTTGTCGTCTACAACTAGTATTTTTTTCATAAATAAACTTAATGCGCTCATGTCACAGAGCAATAATCGATTCAAATAGTATAGTCTTTGGGCATTCACACTAAAAGTGTAAACTATCAGTACCGATTTACGCACACAGTCTAATTTTGTTTCTTTTTCAGCCAATAGAATGCGAGTTCCCTATGAAACAATAGAATATTAAGAATGAGTATAAACAAAAAAAAACATTATAGATTTGAGTTAAAAATCAATCATTCAAGAGCTAATAATCGACAAATACCATTCATTGAATCCATTTTTTCATTAGTTAATAAAACAACAATATTTTACCTTAATAATCACCTAAACCATAAAACAGGCATAAATAAAAACATAATCACTTACACTCCAAACCTACAAGCCCAGACAAAAACTATACAATAAATTTATTGACATGATCAATAAAATACCGTAAATTGTATATCCCTTAACTTGTTATCGAATTTTAAAGCGTATGAAATATGAATAATGATTTAACACACACCAACGAAAGGTTTAGCGTTTTAAGTAATTCAAGTGATTTTTTAAATATCATTTTGAATAATATCAGTTCATGTGTTATGCTTTTAGACAATGAACTTAGACTTAGAGCTTTTAACGATCCATTAACTACTATTTTTTCCAACAAGAAAAATCAGGAGCTTCTTTATCGCAAATGTGGCGAGGTATTAGGTTGTACATATCAAATAGAAGAAGATAGCCCTTGCGGTTCCACCTCTAAATGCAATAATTGTGAAATAAGAATATCAGCTTTGCTATCGTATGTTGAAAACAAACCCATACACAACGAAAATCTTATTAAATCTTTTGTAGACTTTGAAGGAAACAAAGAAGACAAACATCTTCAGTTCTCTACTCGTTTATTCAAATATCGAGATGAAAATTATATTGTTGCCATAATCGATGATATTACAGAATTAAAAAATCTGCAGATCGCAAAGCAAGAGTTGTTACATTAATTCAAATAATCGTTTGTAACGAATACGATGAGGGTGTCTAAAATTAGGTACCCCATTTTATTGCAGCACAATTTCTATCAAAGCAACAGTTCTTCATCCAAATTCTAATTTAACAAAAGTTTGAATATTAGCATAAGCTTTGTAAATTTGATCTGTCACCAATAAACTACTTAAATTTTACTCTTTTCGCCCATAAACCCAATTGAAAACCTATTAAGCATCCCATGATAAAAAAACTGTTCCTAAACGACAAAATAATTCTCAGCCTAATTCTTTTTAATGCTATCCTTCTATTTATAAGCGGTTTTACCCTTTCTGAGTTTCATACATTTTTTATCCATACCCTGGACAATATCATTACAGGATTGTTTTTGTTTGAATTGGGTACAAAACTTAACGAATATGGATTAAGAGGTTATTTTTCTTCCAATTGGAACAAATTGGATTTTGTATTGGTGGTTCTCTCAATACCCGCATTTGTTACCTTTATTTTTCATGCACATGATTCCGACATTAGCTTCCTGCTTGTATTTCGATTAATGAGGGTTTTTAAATCATTCCGATTTTTAAAGTTTATTCCAGGAGTTGAACAGTTATTCAAAGACATCAAGCGAGCCTTAAAGGCCTCTGTTATTGTACTAATAGGATTTGCCATTTACATTTTCATTATTGGCGTGTTTTCCTTTTACCTATTTGAATCAAGCGCTCCACAATACTTTAAGAACCCACTGATTTCCCTTTACTCTATATTTAAGATTTTTACTGTAGAAGGATGGTTTGAAATACCCGAAGAAATAACCCAAGGCTACTCTCCTACGGCAGCCTTTTTCACTTATTTCTACTTTATTTTTATTCTTCTTACAGGAGGTATATTTGGTCTGTCTTTGGTAAACTCGATTTTTGTAGATGCCATGGTGAGCGATAATAACGACGAGCTAGAGATGAAAATTGACAATTTGGAAAAAAAGATAGATGTATTGCTAAAGCATAATGAATCTCACAATGGCATTCCAAAACCAAAGGAAATCATAGGTCGTGAAAATTAATTTCTTAGAGAATCCATAGAAATAACATCAACCTGTGATGGATAACAGATTCTTAAAGCTATAGACAACAACTATTAAACCCTTTTAAATTTTTCGTTTACTGATTAGCAGGAATCAAGGATTATACAAATCAGGATTAAAGAAATCCAGGATCGATTTGATCATCTCGATTTTAACATTGGCTTTTTGGTGTTCGGAATCCAAGTCGGTAGTGTGTAGGTATGCACTTAAGGCTTCAGGTAGGTTCCCCATTTGATGGTACAATTCACCAATTTGAAACTGAGCCTCAATATTCTTAGCGTCAAACTCCAATACAGATTTGTATTTTTCTATTGCTGCTTCAATCTTTTCTGCTTTAGCCAAATCTGCAGCTTCCACCATTAATTTTTCCACTTCCTTACTCATGTTGTAATCCTTTACCTAATGGATAAAATCTCTTATTTAATTTTGAGCAAATGTAAGCATTAGCCTTTACCAATCAAAGCATGTAGCAAGAAGTATGTGTAGTTTATTAAACATCACAGTATGTTCTTCAATCTCTAAAATGCATTGAATTGATATTAGCATCTACTGAATCATATTTTAAGGCTACCGAAACCTTCTCAACATCTATTGAATAATGATCAAAGGCCATTGAATGGATCTCACAGTGCGTTTAATCCCCCTCAACACCTATTGAATCAGACACACACTCTACTGAAACGCCCTCAATGCCTATTGAATTAAAATCACAGTCCACTGAAAGGAAATCAGCTCCTTATAAATGAAATTCTCATAGCAATGAACCAATCACAAGCCCTATTGAACCAAACTCAGTGCTTACTTAAGCATCCACTGTGTGCATTGAACGATTCTTTCAGTCTACCGAAAAGGCCAACGCCTTCACTGAATCATCCTCGCAGTGTTCTGAATAAAACTTACCATCTGTTGATTTAGTCTCGATGCATTCCGACCCAAACTCTCATTGAATTCATAAGATCTCCATTTCCATAAATTGTACTATCGAGTCTATTTTGTAAGTTTGTACATTGAAATAAATCAAGCAAAATAATAATGGCAAAACAACATTGGAAACCGGGAACCATGGTTTATCCCATACCAGCTGTAATGGTTAGTTGCGGATCGAAACCTGAAGATTACAATATCATAACAATTGCCTGGACAGGAACCATTTGCAGCGATCCTGCAATGTGTTACATTTCGGTGCGTAAGAACAGACACTCTTACGATATCATTAAAGAATCGGGAGAATTTGTAATCAATTTAACAACCAAAAACCTGGCCTATGCTACCGATTGGTGTGGAGTTAAATCGGGAAAGGATTTCAATAAGTTTGAAGAAATGAATCTTACTCCTGCTCCATCGAAAGAAATATCAGCACCTATTATTGAAGAATCGCCATTGAGCATTGAGTGTAAAGTGAAAAACATTGTAGAATTGGGTTCACACGATATGTTTATTGCCGAGGTAGTAAATGTGCAGGCCGATGAAAAATACATAAACGAGAAAACCGGAAAGTTCTTGCTTAGCAAAGCTCGTCCTATTGCCTACTCGCATGGTTATTACTTCGAGCTGGGTAAACTGATTGGACAATTCGGACACTCGGTAATGAAAAAGAAAACCAGAGAAATAAAAGGCAAAAAGGGAAAGGCCAGAAAGGCCTAAGGGGAAAGTATAAAATACAGATTTTTATTTTATCTATATCTTGTAAAGACAACATTAATGCTGTCTCTACAACAATTACAAGTTGTAAAATCCGAGGCTATGCCATGGATCTATGTTTTAATTATTCTTTTAATCTCCCCCGGAGTATTATGCTAGTCCAACAGCATAATGATCTATAAACATGATATACAAAAAATACCGGCCTTTCGAGCCGGTATTTTCAGTTTATATCGTTTCGAATTATCTGATTCTATCCATTGAGCGAATCATTGCTTCATCTTTTCCAATGCTTCTTAATGCCAAGTAACTTAGGATTAAAGCTACCAATGGAAATGCATTGATAATACTATAATTGGCAATTGCATTCAATTCACCTGCCTGACTGTTGATGCTGTAATAAATTAATCCCATTGCACCCAACATACAAACCATATTAAAAATGGTTAGGCGAATTTGAATCATTCGCTTTTTAAACAAGAAAATGGTAATTAAACTAACCAGTGCAATAACCGATAGTAAAATTGCTACTGGATATGCAATAAATATTGCAGGAGCACCTTCTGCAATTGCAGGAATTCCCCTGTACAAAAACTCATAAGTTTGACCTGCAGTATCAATAAGTTCAGCCAATGGGAAAAAGAACATGATCCCAATTAAAATAAAGCTTCCCAACAAGTATAAAGATTGTATTCTTTGTATCATAGTTATTAATTTTTGTACAAATTTAATTTTAAATTAAAAAGCAGCAAACTTTCATTTGCTGCTTTTAACCATCATTACTTTAAACCTGTGTTTGTTTTAAAATATTTTCACAGAAAGTTCAGATTTATTCAAGATTTGTATTGAAAATTATGAAATAATACAGGTTGTATTATGAAGAATTTTTAATGCAAAAATTGTGTAAAGATAACTTTTCTTTAGATTTCACTATTTTTTACATAAATCGCTCCATATTTTCTTGAATTATCCCGATAGTACTTCAAAAATCTGTAACAATTTCTGCAAAAAAATAGTTGAAACTGTGTACATATTTTAAACCAAACTCAGGTTTTTACTAACTAATCACACTTAAAAATTGCTTTTGAAAGAGTTCCCCTAAAACTCTTCAAAACTAAACTCTTAAGCTTTCACGGTAAGTTAAGGCCCGTAAAATTTAAGTAGGTTTACCATTAACCTTTTCTCTTTAACGACATGTAGTCGATATAATATATTACTTTCAGCGACAAACTATTAAACTGAGTCGCATCAAATGTCTCTTTTAAATTATTCACAAAGCGATGTGCTACCTGATCGCCACTATCAAAAATTGAATTTTTCCAAACCACTGCCAATTCACTACCCGGAGCAAACCTCCACGAGTAAACCATATCAATATTAAAACTATTGAAGTTGATATCGTGATTTTCGTTATAATTGGATTCGGCAAGTCTACCATTATCCTTAAGTGTATAAAAGTTCTCATACTCAGCCTTGGCCCAATAATGTCTTGCTCTGAAACTTAAGGAACTTTTTTTATTGAAAATAAAATTGGCATTTAACCTGTTTTCCAAATAGGAAGTATTTCTTTCACCAATATATACGGTAGTTAAGTCATTGTTTTCCTCACTACTTGCATACCCCTGTTCATTTAGCTGTCTGTTCCACTCCAGCTTATAATTCATGGTAAATCTATCGCTAAAGCGATATCTTGGTTCAATTTCCAGCGAAAAGGTTTTTAAATTGTCGGTGGAAAGTCGTTTGCCAAAATCCCCCCTAATATCAATAGCAAATGCCTTTCTATAATCCGACGACACCCATGCGCCAATAAATGCAGAAGAGCCTTTTCTAAGCTTCATTCCTTCCACTCTTGGTTCATTATAATCATATTGATGAAGAGGTCTGAAATTACCATAAACCCCTATTGCAGTATGATCCTTAAACTTTAGACGAGTATTGTAAAATATGGTAAAACGAGCAAATCGTTTAGGTTCATACCTGGTTTCGTGATGAAAACGAATATTTGCAGATCGTGTCAACAAGTTCCCCTTAGGCTCATGATTGGCATAGAAAAAATTCAGGTTATTATTGATTTGGTTGTTGCGAAACAAGAAGCCCATATCATTGGGATTATAATCATCAGATATCATTCGATGATAAAAGTTCCAATTAAATTTTCCACTAATTTTTCCAAACGACACTTCATGATAATGACCATTCTGATCGGAATCATCATCAATCATTCTTTTGGAAATAATTCCCTTTGCCTTCAACCTATGGGATCTTTTTGCATTTTTGAACACAAACTCGGTTCCGGCTACATTAGCCATATAATTTATTTCGGGTACATACCTATTGGTATTAAATAAACTCACGTAAGACTCATTCTTTAAGCTTTTATCTACAACCAGCATATTATAATTGGAAAATGGTTGAGTTTTAAACTTTCTGCTATTCCCGCTTATGGTATCCGTAATTGTCGCATAAGTATTTTTTGTCATTGCATTCAAAACACCAATTCCCAAACCTTTTGCATTTCTACCTGAAACTTTTGTTGCATTAATGATCTTGGATTCAATCGGGTTTTCACTTACAGTCTCATGATCTCTCACATCATCCCAGGCTGCTGATTTATTCATGGGTCTGCCACCAATTCTACGAGAGTAAAAAATATCTCCGCGATTAAAAAGTTCCTTGGCTTCAGTAAAAAACTGTCTTTTTTCGTCAAATTTGGTTTCATAAGGAGAAAGGTTCAAAACCTCATCATCCGATTGCACCTGGCCAAAATCAGGAATCAGCATCATATCCAGTGTATAACTTTCGTTGATTCCATATTTCAAATCCATCCCTCCACGATAGTTATTCTCCCATTTAGAATTGTCGGAAGATTTATCCAAATACGTTGAAAAATAAGGTGTAAATGACAAACGAACCGGAGGATTCACATCCTTAATTCCTTTTAAAACACCACTTTGATTGATCCATCCATCTTCTTCCTTATCTACAAAATTCCAGGTTACCTTCTCCCGTACCTTTTGTACATTTCTTATAATATTCACACCCCAAAGCTGTACTTCTTTTTTAGGAAAACGCAATGCAGAATAGGGAATTTCCAGCTCGGCACTCCATCCAACACCATTTATTTCGGTGGCACTATTCCAAACCCCATCCCAACTTGAATCTTCACGATTATTCACCACTTTGGCATCCCATTGCACACCAGCAGGGGTTACTGCAAATTCGAATGCATCCAAACCGTTGTTGAACGGATCTATCAGCAGCAATAAGAAATCAGTGTTCTTCATCTCATCTCTTTTGCTTAGCTCACTATAAATGTTTTTGGAATCCGAATCATACATCATCACTCCTACAATAAGGGCATCATCAGTATAAACAAACTTTACTTCGGTTTTATAATTAGATGGACTTCCATTATTAGGCTCATTCTGAATAAAATCAGTAGCTACAGGCACACCTTTCCAAATTGCATCATCGAGATTTCCATCGATAACGGGTTTCTTCGCAACACGAACGGCTCGAATTTCCTTCTTTTCAAGATTTACACTGTATCCAGGCAATGCCATAATTAATAATAGAACTATAAACAGGGATAATTTATACATGGTTGATTTTAGGTAATAATGGTTTTATTGGTATTCTAATTTGGCTGTCTGCCCTCTTTTAAACACACAGCATGCCAATAAGACTTATCTACTGACTACCAGAACAATTACCCAAAACATCAATTACTGTAACTGAACGAATTCGGTACTGCCTTGTTCGATAATGAACACAAAAAAGCCGCTTGATATATCAAGCGGCTTAGCGTTATTCAATTATAACTATTAATTATTTCCTAAAATCAACGGCATTCCATCTTTTCCACTTCCAATAACAATAACCTTCGAATTTGGAGATTCCGACAACTTAATGGTTGCTTCAATTCCTCTCATTTTCAAAAGTGATGGAGTTAAACTGCTATTGATAATTTTATTTGCTCTAGCTTCCCCTTCAGCAGCAATTCTCTTTCTTTCCGCCTCACTCTTTTCTTTTTCCAATTTAAACTGGTAAGCCAAAGCTTCCTGCTCTTGCTGCAGCTTGCTCTCAATCGCTACCTTAATTTTTTCTGGTAAATTGATCGAACGAATCAAAAGAGCTCTCATTTGAATGTTGTTATTCTTCAACACCTGAGAGGTTTCTGTAATAATAGCTTCTTCAACTTCTTTTCTTTTGGTTGAATAAATCTCCTCGGCTGTATATCTACCTGCAACCTGTCGAACCGAAGAACGAACCTCAGGAATTACCAGCTGGCTAATGTAATCTTTACCAAAGATCTCGTGCAAATACCCAATTTTATTATAAACTGGATTAAAACGAACCGAAACATCAATGTTTACAGACAAACCATTTTTATCCAAAACATCCATTGTTTCTTCACTTTTTTGTTCTCTTACATCGTAAACATGCATTTCATTCCATGGAGCAATAACCTGGAATCCTGGCATGTAAACATTATCCTTATCCAATCCACCAGAGAATTTTCTAAATATTACACCTCTCTCACCAGGTTGTAAAGTTAAAAACATACTTGATCCTGATAAAATTAGGATAACAGCAAAAAATGCCAATACAATTAAAAAATAGGGTTGCTTCTTCATGATCTTTGTATTTATAATTTTTATTTATGATTCTATTTTCATTTAAATATAGCACAATAATATAATAAAAATCGATTTTAAGCACCTGTTCATGCTAATTACAACAAAGAAATCGAAAGATTACATTTTGTTAGTTTGTAGATTAAAAAATTTTCTATAGTTTCGGCTCCTTGCTATCAAATTTTTTGAATATGGAAAAAATTAAATCATCAGAACTAATTATTAATCCTGACGGAAGTGTATTTCATTTACACCTTCGTCCTGAACATTTAGCCGATACGGTTATTTTAGTTGGAGACCCAGGAAGAGTAGAATTGGTTGCCAGTTTCTTTGACGAAGTGGAATGCACAATTTCTAATCGTGAATTTGTTACTACAACCGGGACTTATAAGGGAAAAAGATTCTCTGCACTATCGACTGGTATTGGAACCGATAACATCGATATCGTAGTAAATGAGTTAGATGCTTTGGTTAATATTGACTTAGAAACCAGAACACCTAAAGCAGAACACAAAAGTCTTAATTTGATAAGAATTGGAACATCAGGAGCTCTTCAAGGTAACATACCAGTAGATTCATTCTTGTTATCCAATAAATCAATTGGATTCGACGGCATGCTAAATTTTTATGCTGATCGTGACGAGGTTTCGGATCTTGATTTTGAAAAATCTTTTAAAGAGTTTGTCAATTGGGATGCTAAATTGGCTTCTCCATATGTGGTTCCTGCATCAGAAAAATTAATCGACCAACTTGACGGGGACGATATGATTCAAGGTGTTACCATCTCCGCAAACGGATTTTATGGACCACAAGGTAGAGTTTTACGCTTACAAACTCTAGATCCTGATCTAAATGATAAGATTGAAAAGTTCGATTTTAAAGGTGAAAAAATCACCAATTATGAAATGGAAAGTTCGGCTATTTTTGGATTGTCGAAAATGCTAGGACACAATGCTGCTGCGGTTTGTGCCATTATTGCCAATCGCATCACCAAGAATGCCAGCAAAGATTACAAACCAACCGTAAAACGCTTAATTAATACTGTTCTTGACAGACTGAGCTAAGTTGGTTTTGACCTAATTTTCAAATAAATAACCCGTAAGATTGTTTTTACTTACGGGTTTTCTTATATTTAATCGGGCCAAAACCTTAAGTTATGAACGAGAATAAACTCACCGCTCTATTATCTTTACTGGATGATCCAACTCCGGAAATCTATAAAAGAATCGAAAATGAGTTGATTAACTTGCCAGTTTCTACTATTCCTCAACTCGAAGATTATTGGTTAGATTCCAAAAGCACATTACTTCAGGAAAGACTTGAACAAGTCATCAATAAAATTCAATTTACTCATGTAAAAAACGAGTTAATCTCCTGGGGCAAAACTGATTCACAGGATTTGATTGAAGGTGCTATTCTGGTCAACAAAAGCTACAATCCAAACTTAATTACCGATCCAATTAGGAAGGAAATCGAAAAAATTAAAAAGGATGTGTGGCTAGAATTGAATGATCAACTCACTGCACTGGAGAAAATCAAAATTCTCAATCATTTTTTCTACAATATTTACAATTATCAGGCATTGTCGCCAAATCAACCAACAAATTGGGATGGCGATATTGGTACGGTATTGTCACAAAAACAAGGCAATTACATTATTATATCCATAATTTATGCAGGTATCGCACAGGAGTTAGGAATACCAGTTTATGGAATAAACCTAACTGATAGCGTACTTCTATGCTATATCGATAAAAACGCCTCTAATAAAGACGAGATTCTTTTCTACATCAACCCAATTGACAGAGGTAAAGTTTTTGGTAGATCAGAATTGCAATTTGTAATCGAATCTAAAAAAATTGTAAATCGTCCCAAGTATTATAAAGCGACCAATAACTCAAGTCTGATAAAACGGCTGGTAAAACACAATATCAGTGTGTACAAAAAACTCAAATTAACCAGTCACGTACCAAATTTTAAAGAATTGTATAAGTCTATATAAATAAAAAACCCGCTCCAAATTGAAGCGGGTTTCTTTTTCTATATAGTTGCTTTATTACTTAGCGTAATTGATTGCACGAGTTTCACGAATTACCGTAATCTTAACCTGACCAGGATAAGTCATTTCATCCTGAATTTTTTGTGCAATATCCAATGATAATGTTTCAGCTTCTTTATCGGAAACTTTATCACTACCAACAATAACTCTTAACTCACGACCTGCTTGAATAGCATACGTTTTAAGTACTCCAGGGTGCGACAAAGCTAAGTTTTCAAGATCTTTCAATCGCTTGATATAAGATTCAACAATCTCACGACGAGCTCCTGGACGAGCTCCTGAAATAGCATCACAAGCCTGAATAATAGGTGAAATCATTGATGTCATCTCAATTTCATCATGGTGAGCACCGATCGCATTACACACATCTGGTTTTTCTTTATACTTCTCAGCCAACTTCATACCTAAAATTGCGTGTGGCAATTCTGGTTCATCATCTGGCACCTTACCTATATCGTGAAGCAAACCAGCTCTTTTGGCACGTTTAGCATTTAATCCAAGTTCTGTAGCCATTATCGCACACAAGTTTGCAGTTTCTCTGGCATGCTGCAACAAGTTCTGACCGTAAGATGAACGATATTTCATTTTACCAACCAAACGAATCAATTCCGGGTGTAAACCGTGAATTCCCAGGTCAATTGCAGTACGCTTACCAGTCTCAATAATCTCTTCTTCGATTTGTTTGCGTACTTTATTAACAACTTCCTCAATTCTTGCAGGGTGAATACGACCATCGGTAACCAATTGGTGCAATGCAAGCCTTGCAATTTCTCTACGAACAGGATCGAAACCAGAAAGAACGATTGCTTCAGGAGTATCATCTACAATAATCTCAATACCTGTAGCAGCTTCAAGAGCACGAATATTACGACCTTCACGACCAATAATTCTACCTTTGATTTCGTCCGATTCAATATGGAAAATAGTTACTGAATTTTCAATTGCAGTTTCTGTAGCTACCCTTTGGATCGTTTTTACAACAACTTTTTTAGCTTCCATATTGGCAGACATTTTCGCTTCTTCCATAATCTCATTCACATAAGACATAGCTTCAGTTTTTGCCTCCTCTTTCAAAGAACCAATCAATTGGTTTTTAGCTTCATCAGCAGACATTCCTGAAATCTCTTCCAGTTGCTCTATTTGCTGTTTTTTAGCTTTTTCAAGTTCTGCAGATTTTTTCTCAACCAAATCAATCTGATGATTCAAATTCTCACGAATGGCATCAGTTTCTTTCTTCTTACGCTGAAAATCATCAATTCTTTGGTTTAATGTATTTTCCTTTTGTTTGATTTTATTTTCAGCAGCTAAAAGCTTGTTGTTTTTAGAGTTAATTTGCTTCTCATGCTCAGTCTTCAATTGGAAAAACTTCTCCTTTGCCTGAAGAATTTTGTCCTTCTTAATCACTTCAGCCTCTGTCTGAGCTTCCTGTATTATTTTTTCGCTCTTCGATTTGAGAGCTTTTTGCAATATAAAATATGCAAGTATCCCACCTACAACAAAGGCCAGAATTCCTATTATTATTTCAATCATATTATAGAATATTAAGTCAATACTAGTTTATTATACAAAAATAACCCGCACCATCACTCAAACCAATAAACTTATGGTATTAAACGACTCACAACTCTAAAGAGAATCACGTAATATCAACAAGTTACAAGTTCAAGAAATAATGCGGGTTATTACTTTTACTATTTAAAGAACGTTTTCTTACTCTTTTTCTAAAAATTCACTCAGCTCACGCTCCATTGCCTTTAATTCATTATACACTGGTGCCACATCTGTTTTATTTTCCAATTCAATCACTTTAATTACATATTGCAAAGAAGCCATCGCCAGAAAATCCTGAGTATCTTTATCTTTATATCTTTGTTTGTATTGCATAACTTTCTCGTTAATCATTTTTGCGGCCTTTCTGATCACCTCTTCTTGTTTGCGATCAATATTCAAGGGATAGGTTCTATCCGCAACATTAACTTTAATTGAAAGTTTATTATCCATAAACAAATTCTATCTGTTCAAAAGAGCAATACATTTATCAATCTCCCGCACAATTCGGTTTATCTTAAGTTTGGCCTCATGAGAATCTTCACTATTGGAAGATAAAGTTTTGGCCAACTTTAATGTATCGTAATGATGTTCAAGTTCACTTTTTTCCCTCGAAAGAGTTTCTACTTTTTCCATAAGCTCCATTTTCTCATGAATTAAAGTCTCTTTTTCTTCCTTAGATTTCTTGTACAACGAAATAAGTTCGTCAATGCGTTGTCTTAAACTTATTATTATTTCGTTAGATTCTTGATCCATCATTCTAAATTTCTTTTACAAAATTAACATTGCTGAGAAGATTATCAAATTTATTGGTTTGTATTTTGGCTTTAGCTTCCGAAAAAAAAGCTTTTTTTGTAGTTTTGACGAACAATACAAGAGTAACACAACAAGAAAATGAAGCACATTAAAACAAACATAATCACCTTTTTATCAATCTTATTCTTTCTTTCTCCAATTTCACTTTCGGCTCAGCAAAAAAATCATCCTAAAAATTACTTTAGATCACCTGTTGATTTTACCATTACCTTATCTGGTAATTTTGCTGAACTTAGAAACAATCATTTCCATTCAGGCATTGATATTAGAACTTTTACAACAGGCAAAAAAGTATATGCCATTGCTGATGGTTTTGTAAGCAGAATTAAAATTTCTGCAGGTGGCTATGGAAAAGCCATTTACATCGATCATCCAAATGGTTACACCTCTGTTTATGCTCACCTTGATGGTTTTAATAAAAAAATTAACGATTTTGTAAAAGCTCATCAATACAGTAAAAACATTTTCGAGTTCGACCTGAATTTTAAAAAAGATCGATTTCCTGTAAAAAAAGGAGAGGTAATTGCAATTTCAGGAAATACGGGCTCTTCGGCCGGACCTCACTTGCATTTCGAAATTAGAGATACAAAATCAGAACACCCTTTAAACCCACTTCTTTTCGGATTTAAAATTAAGGATACCACACCTCCTAAAATTTTTAACTTGTATGTTTATCCAATGGATTCATTAAGTAGCGTAAATGGAAAGAATACCAGACAAAAATTTCCGGTTACCTATTACAACAACACCTATCACCTAAAAGGAGACCCTAAAGTGATTCTATCGGGAAATATTGGTTTTGGAGTTCAGGTAAACGACTATTTGGACAATACTTGGGGAAAATGTGGCATTTACAATATGAAAGTAAAAGTGAATGATTCTTTAATAAGCAATTATACTTTTAAGGAGTTTTCATTCGATGAATCGCGTTACATTAATTCTCATATGGATTACGCTTTAAACATTAAAGAAAAGAGAAGAATTCACAAATGTTTTAAGGAACCGAACAACAAACTTTCTATCTACAACCACTTTAGTAATAGAGGAATTTACAATTTTAAAGAAGGAACAAAATATAAAATTGATTTTTTAGCTTATGATACAAAAAACAACCTGGCTAAATTGAGAATGTATGCACAAGCTAAAAATCCATCTCAAGCTTTTAATCAATCTGATTTCAACCAATTATTATCAAGTACTGATGAAAATACTTTCAAAAAGGATGAACTGGAGCTAAAATTCCCAAGCAATTCGTTTTATTCAGATATAAAATTTAAATACTCGAAAAAATCAGATTCTACTTACTTATCGGATATTCATTCAATACATGAGAAGACAACTCCTGTTCACAAATATTACACCATTGCAATAAAACCAAACCGAACATTCAAAAATGAAAACAAGTTATTTATTGCAACAATAGAAAAACCTGGTAAAATTTCAAATGTTGGAGGTGTATATATTAATGGATGGGTAAAATCAAAAACCAGGGTTTTTGGAGACTTTGCAATTGTTCAGGACACAATTTCCCCTATCATTAAATCGAGAACAAACTTTAAATTAAAAAACTTATCTGTTAGAGATAAAATTTCCTTTACCATTAAAGATGAGTTATCTGGTATTAAAAATTACAAAGGAACAATTGATGGCAAGTGGGTTCTTTTCGAGTTTGACGCAAAAAACAATCATCTGTTTTATAAGTTCGACAAGAAAAGATTATTACCAAATCGTAAGCATGATTTGAATTTGGAAGTTACTGATAAGCTTGGCAATAAAACCAAGTTTCAAACTAATTTTTTTTGGTAGCAAATTGGAAAAAAACACTTAAAACACCACAACAGATAGACTTTACGGATAAAGACTTTTATCAGCTTTAACTTTGCATTTTTTTCCTATTTTTGTAGGAATCGTGAAAATTTTATCGCAATTAAATTCACTTAAATATTTAAACATGAAGAAGATTTATGCAATTGCCTCTCTACTATTGGCAATGATCGTCTTTTCGACAACAACTTCGCAAGCTTGTACCAATTATCTTGTAACAAGAGGTGCAAGTACTGATGGTTCTAACATGATTACTTACGCTGCTGATTCGCACGTATTGTACGGAGAGCTTTATTTTCGTCCTGCTGCTGATTGGGCTGAAGGAACAATGATTGATGTTTACGAATGGGATACAGGAAAATACCTTGGTAAAATCCCACAAGTTCCACATACTTATTCTGTAGTTGGTAACATGAATGAATTCCAGTTGGCAATTGGTGAAACTACTTATGGTGGAAGATCAGAACTAGGAACTGGAAAACAAGAAGGAGCTTTAATTGACTATGGTAGCTTGATTTACCTTACTCTTCAACGTGCAAAAAATGCTCGTGAAGCTATCAAAGTGATGACTGAATTAGTAGAAAACCACGGTTATTACAGTTCAGGTGAATCTTTCTCTATTTCTGATAAAAATGAAATCTGGATCTTAGAGATGATTGGTAAAGGTAACGGAGAAAAAGGTGCTGTTTGGGTGGCAAGAATGATTCCTGACGGATATGTTAGTGGTCATGCAAACCAAGCTAGAATTACTACTTTCCCACTGGAAGGAAAAAATTCTATCTCTTCGGATAAAATGGATAAAATCTTCAATCCAGAGGTAACCAACGTTTATGCAAAAGACGTTATCTCATTTGCAAAAGAAAAAGGTTACTATCCAAAAGATGGTAAGAACAAAGAGTTTAGTTTCTCGGATACTTATGCTCCAGTAGATTTTGGTGCTGCAAGATTCTGTGAAATTCGTGTTTGGTCTTTCTTTAACGATGTAAAAGAAGGAATGGATAAATATTTCGATTACTGTAAAGGTAAAGTTGAACATGATGACAAAGGTTATGCAACCAATCGTATGCCATTATGGATTAAGCCAGACAACAAAATCAACGTTCTTGAAGTGATGGATTTCATGAGAAATCACTTGGAAGGAACTGAATTGGATATGGCTAAAGATATGGGTGCTGGTCCTTACGGAAATCCTTACCGTTGGAGACCTCTAACCTGGAAAGTTGATGGCGTAACATATTGTAACGAGCGTGCAACTGCAACTCAGCAAACAGGTTTCTCTTTCGTTGCTCAATCAAGAAATTGGTTACCTGATGCTGTAGGTGGAATTAACTGGTTTGGAGTAGATGATGCTGCTTCATCAGTATATTTCCCAATGTACTGTGGTAGCACCAGAGTACCTAAGTCATTCGCTGTTGGCAATGGTAAAATGATGGAATTCACTAACAAGTCTGCATTCTGGGTATTCAACCAAGTAACCAACTTTGCTTATACTCGTTATAACGCAATTCACCCTGAAATTGCTAAAAAGCAAAAAGCTTTAGAAAAGAAATATCTTTCATTTACTAAAATCATTGACCTTGCAGCAGAAGGCATGTTCAAAACAGACGAAGCAGCTGCTGTTGAATTCTTAACTGATTTCTCATGCAACCAAGGTGATAACCTTACTGATGAGTGGAGAGAATTCTACGGCTACTTATTTGCTAAATTCATGGATGGAAACATCAAAGAAAAAGATGGTAACAATCAAAATCCTAAAATGAAGCAACCAGGTTATAGCAAAGAATTTTACGAAACAATTGTGAAAACAACTGGTGACAAACTTAAAATGTCAGGTGATTCACACTAAAAAATACGATTTCAATTTTGAAAGGAGCTTCACGGCTCCTTTTTTTTTCGTATTGTCACCAATATAATTTGCAATATTACACTCCCAAAACAGAAAAAAAACAAAGGTAAATCTTTTCAACTTAGATATTTTTATTAATTTTGCGGCAAAATCGTGCGTAATCTCTGGCAGATCTATAGTTAAATTGTGAATATTGCGCTCGTTAAACCTTAATAAATTAAAACAATGGATTTAATTAAAGTTGCAGAAGAAGCTTTCAAAAGTGGTATTGAAACTCCTGAATTCCAAGCAGGTGATACTATTAGCGTTTCTTACAAAATTAAAGAGGGAAACAAAGAAAGAACTCAGGTATTTAGAGGTGTTGTAATCCAAATTAAAGGATCAGGATCTACTAAAACTTTTACCATCAGAAAAATGTCTGGTAACGTAGGTGTTGAAAGAATTATTCCTTTCACTTCTCCATTCATTGAAAAAATTGAAGTAAACAAAAGAGGTCGTGTTAGAAGAGCTCGTATCTACTATCTACGCGAACTTACAGGTAAGAAAGCAAGAATCAAAGAAAGAAGATTCTAATCTTACTTCGAAAAAATACAAAAGCCTTCCAAATGGAAGGCTTTTTTTGTTTACAAAAAAAGCACCTAAGAACTTCTCAGGTGCTAAATTATTTAAACAGGACTAATATCACGGATTATACCAATCTGGCATCTCCCCATTAAAAATCAATTGTTCCCTATTACTGCCATCAGGATCCATTGTCCAAATTGTTTTTTTCTCAGTTCCTGAATTCGATACATTCATAAATATAATTTTCTCTCCTGTCTCAGAAAATTTGGCTTGTAAATCATTACCGGTTTTATCATCTCCCGATAGGTCGGTCCAACCAGTTCCATCAATATTTATACTATATATTCTCGCATCTTTCAGAAACCCACGATCATCTTCATAAAGAGTATCCAATGAAAATATAACCTTATCTCCACCAAATGAAAATTGTGGATTAGATAGAGTACCTTCTAAATTATCCACAAGTAAAGTCATATTACTACCATCAGGATCCATTAAATAGATTTCATTATCGTAAGGTTTATCACCTTGCGCCAAAGCCACAATTTTTTCCTCGCTGTGGTTGTTAAACTGATATGTCCAATCCATTTGAGTAAACTCTCGATTCACCGGAGAATTTGCAATTTTCTTCCAACCTGTACCATCTCTGTTTATAACAATTAATTCATTATAATACCCATACATCAACTGATCACCAGTTGGAGACCACACAAAACCTCCTCCATCATTGTGATTGCCAACAACAGGTCGATCACCTGTAACTTTAAAAACATCTTTCCCTTTTAAATCCATTGTATAAATGTGGAAAACTCCATCATCCATAGCTGAATATGCAATTCTTGAATGCTGTCCTGGCATAATTTTAGGATGCAATTCATCTCCTCCTCCATCAGTTAACTGCACAAGGTGATTTTCTTTCAAATCCCAGGAATAAATATCTCTCGAATCCAATGTGTCTTTCACAAATAAGTATGGATTTACTGGAAAGTCTTCTGTTGAAAACCTCCACTTCTTGCCTTCTACTTCATCCAACTCCTTATTTCTGGCCACAACTTTCCATAAATAAGTTGTTTCAAATTTAAGATTCTTAACAGTGTAAGTGGTATCTAAAATATTCGACACAACTTTTGTTCCTTCAACATCATCTGCTCCTTCATACAATATCACATCAAAACGCAAAGTATCTCCCTTTTCCGTTTCTCCATTTCTCCATTTCAATTCAACTTCAGTTGGTAATTTACTTTGATCATCCTCGATATCAGCAGGAGAAACATAGGTAATGTCATCTGGAATTTTACTGTCAAGCGGAGCAACTGTAAGTAAAAAGCTCATTGAATTATTTTGATTTTCTGTTACTTTAATATTTATGCTTTGCGAAGAGTAATCTTCCTTAGTTGCAGTAACAGAATAATCACCAACTAGCACTTTCTCAATACTAAATGTACCTTCAGCATTTGTTGTTACCGAAGTAGTTCCTGGGTTAGTGGTAATTGTTACGCCTTCCATCGGTAAATTATTGGCCGAAGCCTTTACTGTACCACTAATCGAACCATACAGATCAGGTTCCACTGTACTTTCATTACATGATATTACAAACATGGACAATCCGAAGACAATAAATAGTCCAAAGAGTGTGTAGAATTTTTTCATATTCTGGTAGCTATTTTAATTTTTCTTAATTTACTCATTATCTCCATGTAAAACAACCGAATCTTGAGCAACCAACTGCTTATTGTGATAAACGAACAAACTCACAAACAAATCATCCTTCTTGGATAAATTTAACCTTACTTCAGATAATGTGAGCTGCTTATTTTTTGAAGAGATGCATTTTCCCTTTTGTGTTGAAGTTGAATTCCCTGATCGACCTTCTTTTTTAGTCTTTAAAACGTAGTTAATGGCAATTGTTTTACTACTTTCATTTTTGAATTTGGCACTAAGTGTAAGATTCTTAATCTCACCTTCTATTTCAATCCAAGCTTTCATTTTATCCTTTTCAGGTTGGGCAGCAGAGGTACCAATGATCAAAAACAACAAAATTCCAAACATAACAGTTCTTAGCATCATCTTATGGTAGTTGATTACGAATACTAAAAATATCTAATAGTTAATATAAAATCAATAAGGAAAGCGTTAAAATACTATAATTTGATAAAAAAAACATTTAATTTCCATAAAATATCTTAAAATAAGAAGGGGTATCCCAAAGGATACCCCAACCATTTAAACCTGCTCTGTATTCACAAACCACTTTGTATTATAACAGTCATACCATTTCCTACCTGGCTTACATTATAGCCACGGGTAGTATTTCCGGTATCTATTTGAATTAATTCATTGTCATTTCCAACTTGTGTAATTTCAAAGCTCTTATTATTCCCAATAACTTCTTGTTGCAATGAATTGTTATCACCATATTGGTGAATGCTAGAGGAAATGTTGTTCCCATTTAAGGCAGATTCCACAAAATTTAAATCTCCTCGCTGAAAAATCTCAATAATTTGGCGATTTCCCTTCTGAACTGCCTCTAATATGTTCTCAACACCAACCTGTTGGATGATTGCCACCTGTTCTTTACTGAATTGAGAAATCATTAAATCATTCTCATTTCCAAATTGAATAGCAGAGATAACATTTTCTCCTTCGATGGCTTTGGCAAGACCATAATTCAATTGATTTAGAAGTTGGTCTTCCTGATTATAATTCTGCCCAATTACAAAACTATTAAAACATAAGAACAGAGCGCACCAAATGTATTTATTTAAATAAAGCATAAGCGATTTAGTGAAGATTTTAATCAGGAAATTCCCACTAAAGTGGGAATTTCACATGATAATTTTATTGGATCATGGCGAGAATACAACACCATTATTTCCTTGCTGAGTCACAGCGAAGTTTTCGCTACCATTTTGGATAACCTGACCAAAGTGACCATTACCAATTTGCTCAAGGAATGAAGTATTATTATCACCCCACTGATATGTTAAACCAGTATTATCATCACCTGTCTGAAGAATGGTAGCACTATTGTACATACCGCCCATTTGTGCAATTACAGCAACGTTACGATCTCCATCTTGCAAGATATCAGCTAAACTTTCTTCTTGATCAAACTGGAATACCCAACCTCTGTTAAAATCACCTCTTTGCTCAACAAAAGCATCTGATTTTTTACCTCCAAATTGTCCTACAAATGAGAAATTGTATTCCCCTTTTTGGAAGATATTAGCTTTATTTTTCTTACCACCAATCTGATCGATAATTGCTAAGTTTCCATGATCTTTCTGAGTAATCTTAGCCTTATTCTTAGTTCCATAAAGCTGTGAAATATAAGCTGTTTGATAAGTTCCAAATTGCTTAACTGTTGCTTGATCACCTGAACCAAACTTTTGACTTACATCAGCAAAATGTCTGTATCCTTTTTGGAAAACCTCAACATCACCTTTCGATTCATGAATTTGCTCAACAAAAGCATAATTACGAGTACCAATTTGATTAGTTCTTGATACATTATGGTCTCCACCAATTTGAACCGTACGTGCACGATTCGCCTGGCCGTTCTGCATAATAAATGCTTCGTTATCAACACCACCTCTTTGGTAGGTTGAAGCCATATTCCAAATTCCATTTTGATGAATATTTGCAACATTACTGAAACCTCCAATTTGCATAGTATGCGCTCTGTTGAATGCATATAACTGAGTAATGCTTGCATGATTATATTGACCATACAACTGAGTTACTCTTGCACTATTACGCAATCCCCATTGGTTTACAAATGCACTGTTATAAGCACCTCTTCTTTGGTATACATCAGAACGATTCATTCTACCATACTGAATTACAGTTGCATCAGTAAAAATTGGTAAAATTTGAGTAATGTTAGAAGAGTTGCGAACTCCCATTTGCCATACATTAGCACTACTCAATGCACCTAATTGAAGTACATCACTTCTATTGAAGCGCCCCATTTGATCTACCATAGCAATGTTATTGTGATTAGCTTGTAAAATAGTTGATAAATTAGCCAATCCCATTTGCATTACCATCGCAGTATTTAAGAAATCAAATTGAGTTACATAAGACATGTTAAACCAGCCTGCCTGGTTAACTCCTGCCATATTCAATAAACCCAACTGTAACACTCTGGAAATGTTGTGTAATCCCATCTGATCAACATAAGCCATATTGAAGAAACCTACCTGATCAACATACGACACATTAAGAATGCCAAGCTGACTAACCATAGCTGTATTTCCAACAAGCCATTGATTAATGTATGAAATGTTTGCAAGACCCTCTTGGTCAACTGTTGCGTCATTCCATAGTCCTAATTGGTCAACATCACTCATGTTGTACCATCCAACTTGGGTAACACCAGCTGTATTACCAAAACCAAATTGGTCTACTGTAGAGTAGTTTACCTGGGCAAAAGCAGAAGAAACTGCAAACACCACAGCAACTACCAGAAATAATAATTTTTTCATGGTTGATTTTTTTAAAGGTTTTAAAGTGAATTAAAATAAAATCTAGTATAGTATAAAGAGCTCTGATTCGACCTGGTGAAGACTACTTATAGCCTTCGTAGATCTTTTATCTAAATTAAAAAAAAGCCTTTCCAAACACCTTTATTTTTACATGAATGAATTATTACCATTGATTAAACCGTATTCTCCACATGCTAATTTTTATAGAGTCTAAAAAAGCATAAGAAAACTTAAACAAATGTTTAAAATGTCTTAAAATAAACGATAACAAAAGACCGCCAAACTGCATTATTTCAGCAATTTGGCGGTTACTTTTATTATAAATCAATCAAATCAATTCATAAAAATTATGGAGTTACACCTGCATTATATTGAGATACAACAGCAGTATTTCCATTACCAAATTGAGTTACTGTTGACGAATGTCCATAACCATATTGGTAAACATCTGCATAGTTGTTACTTCCTACCTGAAGAGTAACTGCACTATTATAATCACCAAGTTGATTAGTAATTGCAACATTACCTTGTCCAAATGCCTGAATTGTCATAGCAAAGTTATCATCACCTTCCTGGTTGATTAAAGCATAACTATCATCAGAATCAAACTGTCCGATAGCAGCTGCGTTATCATTTCCTAATTGAATGATTCCTGCAAAAGAATAGTCAGTATACGATTGTTCAATATAAGCTTCGTTAGATTCTCCAATTTGTGCGATACCTGCGAAAGAACCTACACCAAATTCTTGGTAAATCTCAGCATCATTGTATTTTCCATCTTGTCCGATATAAGCTTCGTTAAATGCTCCTTCAATCTGAACTATTTCAGCAGAATTCTCTTTACCATATTGCTCAATTTCAGCAGTATTAAAGAATCCACCTAATTGTCCAACGTAAGCTTCATTTTCCTTACCATGCTGGTAAATATCAGCAGTATTAAATACACCGAAATATTGCTCAACTAATGCTTCATTTTCTTTACCTCTTTGGTTAATTAATGCCCAGTTCAAAGCACCTTCCAATTGGTAAACTTCTGCATAGTTACGTTTTCCTCTTTGGTTCACGTATGCTAAGTTAGCTAAACCACCTTCTTGAGTTGTAACAGCAACATTACCTTTACCTCTTTGCATGATGATTGAGTTATTGAACATACCATTAACCTGAGCAGCATAAGCTTCATTATATTTTCCATGCTGATTAACATCAATACCATTCATATAACCACCATATTGTCCGGTATAAGCAAAGTTAGCTAAACCACCTTGATGAATCATTGTAGAATTTGATTCTCCACCCCACTGATCAGCAAAAGCAGTATGGAAAGCACCATGTTGAAGAATTTCAACTGAATTGAAAGCACCCATCCATTGGTCTACACTTGCAAAGTTACCAAAGCCATATTGAGCAACTAATGCATAGTTTGCATATGTAGCTTCCTGCAAAATATTCGCATAGTTCCAAGTTCCCCACTGGCTGATGATTGCATCATCGTACATACCACCAAATTGAGTAATTGAAGCATTGTTTAACCATCCATTTTGATACACGTCAGCATATTCTGCAAAACTAAACATCTGGTTAATGCTAGAAAGGTTCCAAACTCCTACTTGATTAACGAATGCCCAGTTGTAATCTCCAAAAAGTTGATTTACATACGAAGCATTATAACCCAATTGTTCAACTTGTGCATAGTTAAACCATCCTAGTTGATAAGTGTAAGAAAAGTTAGACATCGCTTGATCAACATAAAGACCATTTCCAACACCTATCTGAGTTCCATCAGAAATATTAAAGAATCCATTTTGATTTACCATAGCATTGTTGAAAACACCATCCTGATATAAATCACTAATATTAAAGATTCCAACTTGAGTTACAGTTGCTCCATTAATCCAACCGTATTGTTCAACATTTGAAACGTTAACCTGAGCAAAAGAATAAGCTCCTGTTAATAAAACTGTCGCAAGGACAAATAAAAACTTTTTCATGGTTTGAAATTTTTGGTTTAAAGTGAAATTCAGGTTTCCCTGAGTGAATTGTTTTAATTAATTTAATGCACCATTAAAGTGCGATTTGATGATTTATGTTTTTAATTCAAAAACTAAATTAGAAAGTAATATTGGAAATAAAATGTTAGTTTACATCAAACATTAAATTTATATGATGAATTATTAAAAGATATTGATCAAACATTACAAAGCTTTTAAAATCAGGACGTTTTGTTAATTTAAATTAAACAAAACCCCACAAACACGATAGAATCAATATATTATCAGCACCTATTTCAAATAATCAGCACATAAAAAAACAGGTTAGAATTTCTTCTAACCTGTTCATAACTTGTTAATATTTTATTCAGTAGGACTTTGATCTTTTTTAGGTTTTTTCCTAACTTTCTTTTTCCTTATTCTTTTTTTATTATTCTTCTTCCAAAGCTTATCAAAGTAAACATTAAGTCCTATTTTACCTTCCCAAAAATAATCATTGTAATGTCCTTGCTTTAATCCATCTACTTCATCATTGAAGATATAATGGTTCAAGATTGAAAAGTTTAATCCAAATCTATCGTTGAGTAAAAATTCAACCCCAGCTCCATAAATTGCTTGGGCATGTATGGAATTTGACAGATCAAATGTAAATGCTGATTTGTCATGTTCTGAAAACAGACCAACACCACCTTCAACATATGGTGTCCAATCTTTATAAGGCAAGAGTCGATATTTTGCTGTTACATCAAGAGAATTAAAGGTTTTTTGAAAATGTTTTGTCGTAGCCAAATCCCCTCTTGTAATACTTGCCTTAAACTGCATAAATGATTGGGTATCATACAATAAGGAAACTCCGCCACAGGCTTCCATTTCTGTATGACTATAATCTCCCATATACAGCCATGATCCTCCTTCAATACCTATTCCGAATTTATGACGTCTTTTGCTTATCAATTGATCAAAGAAATCTGACTCTTGATTTTCTTCCTTTTCTTCTACATAACTGGTAATTACATCAGAATTCACCTCTTCCGGATTCTTAAGATCCCACAATCCCTCAATAACACCTTCTATAATAAGAGATTCAACAGCCTTTTCAATTGCTTCCTTCACCGCCATTTCGGATGGTTCATTATAGGTAAACCCTGTTTCAGCTTCTAAAAGCCTTTTAAACTTCACATATCTAAACAGACTTGCATCAACCTTTTGCGACAATATCATTTTTGAAGTATAAACCGTCTTCAGTATTCTACCATTACTGGTAGAAATTGCTCGCAGATACACAGTAACCCTATCCTGACGATATTGGCCTGAACCTCCAGCTGCAAAATACATTAAACCGGCACCTCCGGTAATTACATTTGCATCATAACTAATAACTCCACCTTCTAAAACAATTCCTGCAAACAATAATGGTGGCAACAATTGAGTATTATCATCTTTACCAGCATAATTTGCCCTGCTTGATCGAATAATCTTCCTCTCATTCAACAAGTTATTCAATCCTTCTCGTTCAAGGGGTATAAACCAACCAGATTCTTCAATTGCTTTTAATAAAATTGAGGTAGTACCCTGAGTTACAGCTGTAGACCAATTTGCACCTGTCTCAGAAGGCTTGTATTGTCCTGTTTGGTCTCGGAACTTATATACTGCTGCCACAATTTTCTCACGTGGCTCTGGTAGTCCGACCAGATTTTTTCTAACAGGAGTTTCTGCTCCAATTTCTGCTCGCTGTTCCGTTAATGGTTGATTAAAGTATGGTACACATCCACTGAAAATAAAAGATGCCAGCAGATAAAATGGTATAAATCTTTTCATATAGAGAGATTTAAAGAGGTATAATGATTAGTGGTAATTTTAATAACTTGGTATAACGACATTGGTGTAGTTTCCATTCCGTATATCCTGAATATTAACGGTAACTCCACTCGCATCTTCCATAATATCTACTTTATAGCTCCCCAAATTATAACTGCCGGTCTCCAAATCACCTCCTTCACCAAAAATTTGATTCACCAGTCTACTCGATAACTGATTTAATATCTGTCTATTCAAATTGGTTTCAAAATCATCAAGAGGATCAGTCTGATAACCATCCTGTGCAGTAGGGTCCTCGATTCTATCTTGCTGCTTTGCCGAATTTATCAACCAATTGTAATTGTATGGATTACCACCAAAATTTGAATTTATTGGAGTATAAACAAAATCCTGCGCCATTGCTCCAATAGGTTGGGCCAGAGAAAATACAGCGACTATGATTATTGCTTTTAAATATTTCATGGTGTATTTATTTTAAGGTTAAAAAATACCCGAACCTGATTGATCATCTCCATCAAGTTGAGATTTCATTCTTTCGTAATTGCTTAAATATCTAGTGGTTTTATATATTGCATAGTTTGACATTTGTTCCATAATATCGTTTCGCGGCTGCACCCTCTGCTTAAACACCTCTTCATCATTAACTAATATTGTAATTTGAGTTGCCAATCCAGGCAATACCATTTCCTTTATGGTAATTGTAAAGTTTTTCGCATTTTTGGGTGCATTCCAGGTTGCATAAAACATATCAAAAAAATCCCGACCTACTTTTGATATGGTCTCATCCATAATTAACCCATCGATTTCCATATCAAGTTCTGCTGACTCTGTACTTGAATTATTTTGTACAGCACTATTTAAAGCATCCTTTAATATTTTTAAAGTTCGCAAAGAATCTCTCTCTTTATTAGTTTGCTGAGCATGAACTGAAACCGAACAACAAAATAGCAAAGCAACCAATATCAAAAAAGTAATTCTTCGTAACGAACCAAACATTCTAAACACTATATAATCAGCCTTCTTCACAATATATAAATATATAGTTTCTAATTTTAAATTCATAAAGTTTTACACCACATTACACCACTCTTAAGAAATCTTAACTTTTGTTAACCAGTTAATTAAACTTAAACAGATAAATATAATTCTTTGACAATTGGTCATTTTTCATCCATTAAAATTTCGGACATCGAATTGCCCTAATCCTTCTCTTCTTTCTAAAATAGTGTGATCCTGAACAAGATGTGCGAGATTTTCCTAATAAATATGTTAGAGAAATCTCATGAGCTCCTGAGTTGGTTTTAACCAATTTTGATATTACATAGTCATATGAATATCCTATTCTTAATCTGTCTGTTTGATATCCTAAAAGCACAATAAACGCATCAAAATCAAAGGATAAATTTTGTCTAAACCAAGTTCCTACCACCCAATTGGTTCTGGAAAAATACAATCCATAGTTAATTTGCTCAAAATCTTGCTGCTTCTGATACAAAATATTTGGTGAAATAATGAAATCACTTTTCATTAAGCCACGTGAGTATCCAATGGGAATTGCTGCTCCCGCATGAACAGTATACTTCCTTGGCAAAACAGCTGAATTGTTATCACTATCGAATGCTTCATCAGGTTCCGATAAATGATCAGCAACTGCTCCTAAATAAAAGTTTTTATAATTTGCCACTATCCCAAGTGAAAAATCAATATAAGAATGTGATAAACTCCCTGGCTGTATTTCCCTTCCCGGATATATTACACCGTATAAAGGGTCAATCATATCTGAAAAAACCAAAGATTCCCAATCCAACTTTCTTTGTACATATGTAGCTTTCAAACCAGTATTAACTGAAAAATTTCTATTTATATTAAGGGAGTATGAATACATACCCGAAGCCATTGTAGTTTTAATTGCTCCATCTCCCTGATTATCCTGAATCAGCAAAAGACCTAATCCTCCATGCATTATATCAACATACTGATCGTAAGAAACCGTATAGCTTACAAAAGGTTTATTGTTTTGCGGCCATTGATTTCGATAGGACAATGATGCAACCGGAGCAAATTCTGATCCTGCTAAAGCCGGATTTAAGTACAAACGATTGGCATAGAATTGAGAGAATTCAATATCCTGTGCCTTGACATTCTGCGAAAGCACAATCAAAATGATAATATGAATAATTCTCCATTTTAACATCTTACTTTATTAAAGAAACGGAGCCATCTTGCTTTGACTTCCCATTAATAATAAGAGTCCATACATAAACTCCAGTATTTACAGGTTTCCCTTTATAGGTTCCATCCCATCCTACTCCTAAATCAGTAAATTCATAAATCATTTCGCCCCAACGGTTATAGATATACATTTCAATTTCTTCTCCTGCTATATCTCCTGTAATTACCGGGCCAAATGTATCATTCAATCCATCGCCATTAGGTGTAAATGCATTGGGAACAAAAATTCTATATCGATCAACATACACCATAATATCGTCTTCTCCCACACACCCATTGAAGTCAGTAAATATTAATGAGTATTTTCCTTCTTCTGTTACTGTATAAGTGGAAGATGTGGCTCCATCTTGCCACAAATAGGTACCTGGTAAAAATCTTATCTCGATTGCTGGAGTCAAAACTTTGCTCTCTGTATAAAAGATAGTTGTATCCGCACCTAAATCAAAAGTAGGTCTATCATGAACGGTAAAATTAACGGTGGATGTATTTTCACACATACCATCAGTAACCTGAGTATACAAAGTCAAATTATTGCTTATTCGATATGATAAAGGGTTATTTACAGGGTCAGATATACCTACATCCTGAAACCATGATATAATTGAACCCGAACTAGATACCCTTACATCTAAATCTGACAAATTATAATTGATTACCACACCTCCTCCTGCTTCATCTTCGCACAATTCAATGTTTAGATCATTCGCTAATGGCAAAGAATTTACAAAAAAGTTTAATCTTGCAGTATTCTCACAGCTATTGCTATTCGTTACCAGTGCGTAATAAGCACTTTGATTACTCACAATTTGGTTAGCTGGGTCATTTACGGGAATAGTTAAACGATCGTCCTCATACCACTGAATTGCAGCATTAGGATCCTGACTTAATGAGCTTTCAAAATCTGCAAGATTAATATTACCAATAGTAGAACTGCCAAATGTGTCTTCACATAATTTTTCTGTTACCGTTGTGGTTTCAGGCAAAGCTGTAATTGTAAAATCAAGTTCTCCAAAACTTTCACATGTTCCATCCCAAACACGGGCATAGAAAATATCCCCATCGGAAACCTGCACATTGCTTGGATTCAATATCGCATTTGTATGTAATACATCAGAATACCAAACTAAAGATATACCTTGGCTTGTACTGATGTTACTCTCATAAATTCTTAGGTCTTCACCATTAACAACTCCTGTATTAAAATTATCTTCACAAAGAGCTACAGAATGATTCTGTGCCTGAGGAAGGGAGTTAATCGTAAAGTCTATTTGCCCAACATTGCTTTCCACTCCAAAACTCACTCTCACAAAGAAATCATCACCATTACTAACACTTATATTTGATGGATTTGATACCGGAAGAGTCAATCCAAAATCGAAAAACCATTCTTTTACAGTTCCTGGGTCATTATTCACAGCAGGTTCAAGTCGAGTCAAATCATAACCTGCCACTGTTCCTGAACCTTGAACATCTTCACAAAGTTGAATTTGCAGGTCATTAGCTTCCGGTAACTGTCTTACATTAAATGTAACACTTCCGCTATTTGAACAATTAGCATCTTGCACTAAAGCATAAAGAACATCATTATCAGCAGCACTAACATTATCAGGTGTCAAAACTGCATTTGTCAGACCTATGTCTGTAAACCAAGTGACGGAGGAGGTACTTCCTCCATTTACACTCGAATTGTAGTTCAAAAGATTTATTCCTGTTGTCAAGCCCGTTCCGAATCTATCTTCCCAAACATCAACAACAATATCTAATGCTGTAGGTAAAGCATTTACCGTATAGGTTACTACTGCAACATTTGTATTTAAACCATCATCAACAGCGGCAAAAAATCTAACACCATTTGTAGCATTCACACTTGTTGGGTCAGGAATAGAATTTGTTGGTAACCCATTGGGCTCGGTTGGCCAATCAAAAAACCATGTAAATGTATCGCCATTCCCCTCATTAATTTGATTTTCAAGCAAACTTAAATCTACAGATGCACTACCACTTGCAGCAACATCTTCACATACTTCAGGAAAAACATCTCTGGCAACAGGAGTGTTTAAAACTGAAAATTGAACTGTAGCAATATTTGAGCAACTTGCATCGAAAACCAGAACGTAAAAGATATCTCCATCCATCACGTCCTGCGAACTAGGATTCGGAACCAGATTGCTTAATCCAGAATCGAAGTACCATTCCACATTTACAGGCTGACCTCCAGTTATGGCATTATTATGCGCTGTTAAATCAACAGCTGTCGCCGTCATTGATCCCGGAACATCTTCAAATTCAGTAATGTTTTGGTCATTTGCAATAGGCAATGGCAATACCGAGTAGGTAACAATAGCAGTGTTAGACTCACCTCCACTCTCAACTAAAACATGAAACTGTTGCCCATCACTAACAGTAGCATTTGTAGGATCTGCTACCAAAATCGTAAGCCCTGCATCATCATACCAAGTAACGGCACTTGTTGTTGCACCATTAATGGCTCCGTTCAATGCAGTTAAATCGATATTTGAAGCAAGTCCACTGCCAACTACATCCTCACAAATACTAATATTCTGATCATTCGCTATAGGAGATGAACGCACAACAAACTCAACACTTCCACGATTTGTACAGTTACCATTATCGATAAATGCATAAAAAACATCTCCATCACTTACTGTAATATTTCCAGGACCCGAAACCAAATTTGCAAATGCTGCATCTTCATACCAAACAACTGGATCTCCACTAGAAACAGCATTATCATAAGAAGTTAGATCAACACCTGATGCTGTTCCACTTCCAAAAGTATCCTCCCACAACTGAATTGTTATGTCATTGCCTTCGGGCAAATTTTCAATTGTATACGTTACTGTCGCAACACTTGAACCTGTTGAAGTAGACACCTCAGCATAAAACACTTCTCCATTGGAAACAGTTCTATTAGTTGGATTGGTAACTGGCTTGGTCAACCCAACATCATGGAACCAATTAACAGGCAGTGCATTTCCATTTGTAATTGAATTATCGAGTTGGGTTAAATCAATATTCGAAGCAATTCCAGAATTATAATTATCCTCACAAACTACAGGGTTTTGATCTACAGCTTGAGGTAAAGCATTCACTGTTACGGTTACTACGGCTACATTAGTACAATTTCCATCATCTACTTGCACCCAAAATTGCTGACCATTTGTGGCACTTACATTAGTAGGATCAGGAACTACAGTTGTTAAACCAACATCAGAGTACCATGCATAAGTAATACCTGCACCTCCGTTTATTGCTGTTTCAAGTGTGGTAAGATCAATTCCTGAAGCTGCACCACCACCAATCACATCTTCCCACACCGAAATAGTTTGATCATTAGCCGTTGGCAATGCATTTATAACAATGGACTGGGTTACATTATCAGTACCTCCCGAAATTAAATTTACCTCTAAATTAACATCGTAAGTACCTGAGACAGGAAAAACATGGGTCACGGTAAACGGACTTACATTACTTGTTTGTGAAGTTCCATCTCCAAAATCCCAGGTTGCACTTGCAATATTGGTTAAATCTGAAGTAATGGTAAACTCTGTATTATCGCCTTCACAGTCGAATTGATATGCAAATTCAAGACTAAAAATACTTGTGACAAAATTGGGCAAGCCTAACCAACATCTTTTTCCTGACAAATTTTTAGAGTCTGCCACAAAATTACTTCCTGATCCAGCAACATCTGGATTGTTAATTACATCCAAATTTAAACTCCCACTTGTTGCTGAATTATTTGTTTTGGCTAAATATATTCTATTATCCGGTGCCAATTGCAATGCACCATAATACCAGGCACCACTTCCAATTAGCTGTGCCGAAGCATTAATAGTAGCCTGATTACCAGATGAAATACTAAACTGATACAGTTCACCAAGAGTATACAAACTTACATACAAAAATTCGCCTGATGGAGAAAATTCCACACCATAAGGTGAAGTATAACTACTAATCTGTATTGGATTTGACACTTGTCCGGTGGAAGAATTAAAATCAAATAATTCTACCATATTTTCTGTATATATTGCAACTGCAAGTTTGTTCCCATTTGGTGAAGTTTTCATATAACCAATAGAAGATCTTCTGTCAGAATTATGAACGATACCTACGGAACTAGTAACGGCAGCTGACAAACCTGCTGCACTTAATTGATAAGCTAAAAACCGTCTATTCCCCCACTCATGAGTAAGCACCCAAAAATCAGTACCATTTGCATGTTTTACTGCTGTAACCTTTTCACAAACTTCATTCCTAAACACTATAACGTTTTTGGTGGTAACTTGCCCCAAACCACCATTCATTGACATATCCACAATTGAATATCTCAAACCATTTCTTAAAGCATTTTGATGAGCATCAACAGTAAAAATGTAATACAATACACTACTACCTGGTTGCTGCACAATAATTGAAGATTGAGTTGCAGAAACATTTCCATCCAATCCATCTCCATTTGCCATAACAGCGTGATTTTTATTATACACCGTTATTCCATCAGTATAAAATAAAAGATCGCCCTGAGCATTACAAACAGTTGCACATCCCTCTTCAGTATTTAATGCACCATCAGTTAATGGTGCCGCAGGGTCAACATTAAAATTCAAACCTGCATTTTCGCCAAAATACCATACCCCGGCACGTCCTTGGGCAAATATTTCAGAGAAAGAAGAAAGTACTAAAACTACAATTACTATGTATGCCTTCAGCCTCATAAAACAAATTTAAAAGTTTGTTTGCCTTTTCTTAAACTTTGATTATCTTTTACTTACACTCAATTTACAAAATAATAGTCATCATAACACAACAAAAACCAATTAAAAAAATCAGGTAATAATTTCAATATTTCGAAGCTATTCCTGATTTTTAATATTAGTTAAACGACTACGACTAAAAAAAATTAGCTTAGTCCTAAGTAATCAAATAGTTTTGATTTAACATTAGCAGTTAGAGGTCTCTTTCCGTTAAGAATATATGACAAGTAAACATCCGTTATTCCAATAATTTTGGCTACTTTTTTCTTCTTGTCATCAAGAATTCTAAGTCTCTCTTTAATTCTTACCAAATCGTCTTGAACTTCTTGTGTCATAACTGTTGTTTTAAAATGAATAGAATTGAGTAATAAGGTTTGTTTCTTTCTTTTCTTTTAACCGGATGGGAAGTAAGCAAACTGCCTACTCCCACACCAAGCTAATTTCTGCAAATTTTAACCAAATCATGGTTAGGTTTTAAAGTGAATAGAGTAATTAGTTCGGACTATAATCCAATCCGGAACCAATAGCTTTTTTAAGGTCAAACAATCTTAATTGCTTTTGCAACAGATCGTAATTTGTATATAAAGTTTTACGGTTTCCAATTTTTGAACTCTGTTCTTCTCTATCAACAGTAATAACAACTTTTGTTTTCTTAAAATTATCATTAATGAATTTTAGCATATCTAAATTAGATAGTGCTTTAAGTGGAATAATTACCAAATCAATAGATGTATGACTAAGAATAACTTCAGTTTCCAATGGATCATCAGCAAAATAAGCCTGCGCATCCAAACTGTGAATATACTCTTTCAATTCACCTATTAGCGATCGGTTCTCTTTTATAAATAAAATATTCATTGTCATTCCTGATGAAGGAAGAATTTTAAAACTATCACCTTCCAATATTAAAACACCCATATCAATTAGATATTAGAACGAATCTTTACTTTCAATTAAAATACCAAAAAGCCTATCATATTGATTATACGAACCTTAACACTTGCGTGAGTTATTTTTAAGGTATTACCAAATATCCACATTCGGATATAAATGTTTAAGAATAGTAAAACAGAATACTAAAAGCCTGCTATTCTAGTACATACATTTTTCTCCATAGTTTTATCCAATTTCGGACATCATTTTTTGGTTAATACCAGTACTTTTATGAATAGCTTGATTTTATTGATTTTACAATTTAAGACGGTCTTCAAAAAGTGGATATATCCGAAAATGGATGTAAAAAAAAATCTGGAATAATCCAGATTTTCACTTTTCTATTTTGTATTTTTTGATTCGCCGATCCAATGACTGCCAGGTGATATTTAATAAATCTGCAGCCTTAGATTTATTATAATTCGAACGCTCTAAAGCCTTTAGAATACAGTTCTTCTCTACCAGTTCCAAATCTAAAATTTCTTCAGAAGGATAATGGTAATGACTAGAATAATTTTCCTTAATCTCATTAAGCTGAAAATTGGACAATCCAAGTTTATTGGTATCGCAAATAATAACTGCTCTTTCAACCATATTTTTCAACTCTCTCACATTTCCAGGAAACTCATAGGCCAATAACTTTCTAACCACTGCTTCATCTACTTCATTAATATTTTTAGCCATTATCCTATTAAAATACTTCACAAAATAATCCAATAACAAAGGAATATCTTCCTTTCTATTACGTAATGGCTCTAGATGAATCACAAAAGAGCTTATCCTGTGATACAAATCTAAACGAAACCCCTTTTCATTACCTAGTTCTTCTAAATTTTGGTTGGTTGCAGCGATAATTCGTGTATCAAATGGAATTTCAATATTAGAACCTACTTTTCTAATCTTTCGGTCTTCAAGAACACGCAAAAACTTTGTTTGTAGATTTAACTGCATATCTCCAATCTCATCCAAAAAAAGTGTTCCTTTATTTGCTGCCTCAAACCACCCTGTTTTGGTATCAGAAGCACCCGTAAAAGCACCTTTGGTGTGTCCAAAAAATTCACTTTCGAACAAGGTTTCAGGAATCGCACTACAATTCACCGCATAAAAACAGTTTTCTTTTCTACTGCTCAAATAATGTATTGCCCTGGCAACCAACTCCTTACCAGTACCACTTTCTCCAGTTATTAAAACTGACGTATTCTCTGTTTTGGCAACCTTACCAATTAAATTTATAAGGTTCTTCATGTGGCGACTTTCCCCTACAATTTCATAGCCCATCGCCTCATAAAATTCTTTAGATATAATTGAATAGTTTCGCTTTACTTCCTGCAAACTCTTATTCAGGTTCACAAATTTCTTGGTTCGCTCTATGGAATGTTCAACATCTCTCAAGCGGAATGGTTTCGTGAAAAAATCGGAAGCCCCAAGTCTCATAGAATGAATTACCGAGTCCATTTCACTATAACCACTAATCATGATTACTTCAATATCTGAATGTTCTTTCTTTATCTTCTCAAGAACCTCCAGACCACTCATTTCAGGCAAATTAACATCAATAATCGCAATATGCACCTCATTACAGTTCATAATCTCAAAAGCTTCAGAAGGTGTACTGGCTTTAAAAATTTGAAAATTTGGATCAATAAGGAACTCACTCAGCTCATCGCGAACCAATTGCTCATCATCTAAAATCAGAATTCTAAGATTACTAACTGAAATCATAGTGGTTGTATAGTGTTAACTTTCCTTAAAATATACCTATTTTTTCTCTATCATTTGTTCAAATGGGAAAATTAATTTCATTTCTGTGTACTGATTTTTCTTACTGCGAACTTTAATTTCCCCATTCATTTTCTGCACTATATTCTTACTTACATACAAACTCAGGCCTGAATTCTTTTTCTCTTGTTTTGTAGAATAAAAAGGTTCAAAAATGGAATTCAAATTCCTTGGATCAATTCCTTCTCCAAAATCCTTAATCGACACAACCACCTCATTTTCTACAAGTTTTGTCTTTACTTGAATTTTATCTTCCATACTTTCATTGGAATTGCTTCTTTTCAGTTTTTCGCCTATTGATTCGTATGAATTATTCAAAATATCGACAATAACTTTCTGCAGTTTATACTTATTTCCGCATATATAAAGCGAATCAGGATCAACTTTTAATTGAATATCAACATTAGAGTTTTTGTATTGCTTTTTCATTAAGTTGACAGCATCCTGAACAACATTATTTACATTCACCGAGGCATCGCAACTTTCATTTTGTGATGAATTAAAAATACTAATTTGAGATAGGTATGCTTTTATTCTATCAATATCCTTAAATACTTGCTGACACTTCTCTTCTATGTATTCTTTATCAATTATATCTTTCGACAATCTCAATAAAACATTGTCAACAATCATGGATATCCCGGAAAGCGGCTGATTGATTTCATTCACCACACTACTTGCCATTTTCCCTAAAGATTCGAGTTCGGATTTTTGAGTTAACAGTTGATTTTGATACTCATTAACCAATAGTTCATGATTAATCTTTTTCTGCATTTCTGATGCATTCCGCTCAAGTTCTTTTTCATGCACTTTTAAATCTGAAATAACAGATTGATATTTATTCTCGATAATCCCTTCACCATTAGGTTGAGGCAATTCATTCATCAACAAACGTATTCCTTTGCCATTGTATGAAAAAGCGATTAAAACCACTTTCTTAAAATTCCCATTTTTAGATTGAAGATTAATAACATCAAAAACAAAATCTCTCTTTTTTTCTCTAAAGTTCAACAACTCCTCCACTTTATCCGCAAAAGGAACAGGAATAAAATTAAAGAAACTTACATTAGTCGTTTTATTCAGATCATTACATTCCAACATCTTGCAACCAAAATTATTGACATAAACGATCTCATTGTTTTCATTTAATTCAACAAATGCTTTGTCATGATACTCCTCCCTTTCAAAACCAAGACAATTCTTCAGAGTTGTTTCTATTTCAACATCTTCAGTCACATCCCAAGCAACTCCTGTATAAATAAGTAAGTCTACTTTAGAATTATACTCAGCATTTATTTCAAGATGAATGTGTCTTACTTTCTGGTCTTTTGTAATTATTCTATGCTTAAGTTCAAGTTTTTGATTCTCTTTTGCTCTAATGTTTAAGACTTTATCAAAAGACAATAAATCCTCAGGGTGAAACTTCTCTTTTATACAGGCTAAGACATTATCAATCTCCTTATCTGAAATTTCATAAATGCGATAAAACTCTGTCGATCCTCGAAGTATATTTGTATAAGAATCCCATTCAAAACTTCCTACCCGTGCCAATTTCTGTATTTTTCGGATCATTAATTCTTTCTTGATTAATGAATCCTTCAAGAGTTTTTTATCTGAAACATCCCGACCTACGATATGATAGAACATTTCATTAAATTCCATTTGCTTAAAAACGGTCCATTCTATCCATTTTTGTTCCAACAAATGATTCTTTATTGGTTTTTCCAGAATAATCGACTGGCTTTTACCATTCATTTGTTTAATGGCTACCGATATTTGATCTGAAAGTTCACTATTGATATCTGCAACTGAATTAACGGCAACTCCATCTAAAGAGTAGTTAAAGAAATCTGTAAATGCCTTGTTCGCAAACTCTATCTTAAATGAATCGTTAATTTTAAGAATCAACTCACTCTGTCCTTCAATAATGGTTCTGTAATTGCTTGCAAGGTTTTTAAGCCTGTTTTCAAAAAGTTCTTTATCTCTTAATGCAAGATTCAACTTTACATTTTGATCCTCCTTCTGTTTTCTATTATTATACAGATCCAAAAAGATATTTACCTTGTTTTTTAAAATTGTTGAGTTAAAAGGTTTCATGATAAAATCGACACAACCACAATCGTAACCTCTTTGTTCACTTTCTTTATCAAGATAAAAAGCGGTTATATAAATAATCGGAGTTTCTGCATTCTTTATTCCAGATCTGATTTTCTCAGCAAGAGCAAAACCATCCATTTGTGGCATTTGAATATCAAGAAGAATTAAGGCATATTCTTTCTCCTCTATTTTTCGGATGGCATCTAATGGGGATTGAATCAACTCTAGTTTTGCGTCTAATTTTCCCAATACCGCACCTATTAGATCCAAATTCTCCAATCTATCATCCACAACCAATACTTCCGGAGTAAAATTAAATCCCATACGCTACTGATTAATCTTAACTAAAACCATTTATAGAAAAAAAAGACCCTAAACTGGGCATTTCTTTAGTTATTCCATAATTCTTTGTTTAATCAAAATTAAAACGAATACGCCTAAAAATCAATGCTATTGTGATTAACCATGCTTAAAACTCCTTGAGAAGTACAAAAATCTTGGTCAACTATCCGAAAATGGCTATTAAGTTTTTCAACTAAATCCCTAAATAAGAGCACAAAGAGCTCCCTCAAGTGTTAAGTATTTATACTCGAACCCCTCTTTTTTCAGGCGATTCGGAAGAATAGTTTGTCCATTTAACAGAACAGTAGAAGCTTCACCAAGTAATAATCTCAAAATGAAGGATGGAATATGACAAAACGCCGGACGATTTATTGTTTTTGCCATCATTTTTGTGAAGTAAGCATTGTTAACTCTTTCTGGTGCAACCAAGTTGTATACTCCTTTGTTTTTTTCATTAATCACAAAAGCATACACCTTTATCAAATCATCAATATGAATAAACGGAAACTGTTGCTTACCAGATCCCAAACGACCACCAATACCTAGTTTAAAAAACGGCAATGATTTTTGAATGATTCCTCCATGTTTACTTAAAACCACTCCTAGTCTAAAAATTACGGTTGCTACATCCAGCTTTTGCATTTCCATCGCGGCCTGTTCCCATTCCATACAAACTTTACCTAAGAAATCATGAGAATATGCTTCACTTTCCTCTGAATGCTCATTATGACAAGAATAGATACCCACTGCCGATGTACAAATAAATTGGTCTGGCTTATTTTCTATAATAGCCACTGCTTTGCATAGATTTTTAGTCGTTTCCACCCGACTATCACGAAGTACTTTTTTTCTATTTTTAGTCCACCTAGAAAGAATTGAGGCACCCGAGAGATGAATAATTACATTTGCACCATCAAGAAGATTAGCCAAAGCTTTCGTATCACCATACAATCTCTCTCTGGGAATCTTTACAATTTCAGCTCCAATTTCAGTTTGTAAATAATTACACAAATGTGAACCTACCAATCCATTACTTCCTGATATTGCAATTTTCATCTGCTTTGAATTTTTCTTTCAGTTACCAAAAGATTCAGTTTATAATCAGGATTTAGATGAATTGATTCAAACGATAAATCCTGAATAATCTCCTGCTAAAAATTTCTTCAAATCGGCACCTGTAATTCGTACTTTAATATTTCCTCCCATGATGTAAGAGATATTCCCCGTTTCTTCAGAAACTGTTATCACATGCGAATCTGTTGCCTGGCTCATTCCAATGGCCGCACGATGTCGTAAGCCCAAACTTCCGGGAATATTAGTACTATCCGTAACTGGCAAAATACAACGAGCCGCAAGAATTTTATTATTGGCAATGATTACTGCTCCATCATGCAGAGGAGAATTTTTAAAGAATATCGACTCTAACAATGTTCCGGAAACTCTTGAATTTACAATCTTTCCTGTATCGGCGTAAGCCTGTAAATCGGAATTTTTCGCAATTACAATTAAAGCACCGGTTTTCGATTTAGACATGTGTTCACATGCTGTAACAATAGAGGCAATTTCCTGTTCTTGAAAACCAACCTCATCCTTTGTAAACCAATTCTCTAAACTAAATTTCTGATTTACATTATATCGTGAGCCTAATATCAGCAAAAATTTCCTGATTTCCTGCTGAAAAACAATAATCAATGCAATCACTCCAACTCCAATAAATTGTCCAAGAATACTACTCAACAATTCCATATTAAGAGCGCGTACAAGCAGCCACATTAGATAAAAGAGAAATAATCCCACAAAAATATTAATAGCTACAGTTCCACGAATCAGAAGGTAAACTTGATACAAAAGAAAGGCTACCAAAAGAATATCCAAAATATCGAAAAGCCCAAGAGTGATAAAAGCAGTGATCATTATATATTTAAATTCGGTCTATTAACAAAATTACAATTTTATATCAATATTTATTATTTCAATTGTGATTTGATCATATTATGGAGTTTTACGCATTCAACAGCCTCATTTACATCATGAACACGCAGAATATTTGCTCCATTCTCCAAACACATCATATTTAATGCAGTAGTCCCATTTAAACTTGAATCAGGCGTACCACCAAGGTATTTATAAATCATTGATTTTCGTGACAAACCAGCTAAAACAGGAAGTTTAAAATCCGAAAACTCATTCAATCGAGCTACAATTTCGTAATTGTGTTCCAATGTTTTTCCAAAACCAAAACCAGGATCAAGAATCACATCCTTCACCCCATAATTGTTAAGTTTCAAGATCCTATCCTTAAAAAAAGTTTTAATATCACCCATCAAATCATTGTAATATGGATTCTTCTGCATGGTTTGCGGTGTTCCTTTTATGTGCATCATGATGTATGGAACCTTAAGTTCACCGATGGTTTCAAACATCTTATCATCCATAGTACCTCCGGAAATATCATTGACAAGGCATGCTCCAAATTCATTTACAATTCTCTTTGCAATGTTTGCCCTAAAAGTATCAATAGATAATATTGCCTGGGGAAACTCATTTCTAATTGCCTTTACAGCAGGAGCCATTCTTTTGTGCTCTTCAGCTTCGCTAACATCATCAGCACCAGGCCTTGTAGAAAAGGCTCCAATGTCAATTATATCTGCACCTCCTGATAGAATTTTCTCCGCTCGGTTCAAAATGGTTTTCTCCTCGGTATAACTTCCACCATCATAAAATGAGTCTGGAGTGATATTCAAAATCCCCATTACCAAAGGAGTTTCGAAATTTATTGAATGATTACCACACTTAATCATAGGAATATCGCTGTTAAAACAATTAGTTTTTTAATTTTGCATAAGCAATTTGACTGATCAAATACCCAAGCAAAAGTAAAATAAAATACCATGGCTTTGCCTTATTTAGTACTTTTACGGGAAAATTTCTAAATAAACTATGAATAACACAGACCAACAGTACAATCATATTATTGACATCTGTACAGATATCTTCACTAAAAAAATGCAAGATTATGGAACTGCCTGGAGAATTCTTCGCCCAAGTTCCATGACTGACCAAATTTATATCAAAGCGCAACGTATCAGGAGCATTGAGACCAAAGGAACTAGCAAAATTGAAGATGATATCCGTTCAGAATTTATTGGTATTGTGAATTATGCAATCATGGGAATCATTCAGTTGGAACTAGGTACTTCTGATGAAGAAATGGACCATGAGAAAGCTTTGGAATTGTATCAAAAATACTTCAAAGAAGCCAAAGAGTTGATGGAAGCAAAAAACCACGATTACGATGAAGCCTGGAGAAGTATGAGAGTAAGTTCTTTCACCGATTTGATTCTAATGAAGATTAATCGCACAAAACAAATTGAGGATAACCAGGGAAAGACCATCATTTCAGAAGGAATTGATGCCAATTACTTTGATATGATTAATTATTCTGTTTTTGGTCTGATTAAAATTGAATTCGAAAACGCCTAAATAAATCCAAAATCAAATGAGTTTAATTCGATTTTTCAGCCGTCTGATTGTTGGTTTAATTTTCGTTTTCAGCGGATTTGTAAAAGCAGTTGATCCAATGGGATCGACCTATAAATTCACCGATTATTTTACCGCATTTGGATTAGATGCACTTACTTCGCTTGCATTCCCTTTAGCAATTCTTTTGTCAACATTGGAATTTGCGGTTGGTATGGCACTTGTATTCAACGCAAGAAAACAATTTTCTGCATGGGGTGCTATGATATTCATGGGCATTTTTACGCCATTAACTTTGGTTTTGGCAATCGCCAATCCAGTTACTGATTGCGGGTGCTTTGGTGATGCTTTAATTCTTAGTAACTGGGAAACATTTGGCAAGAATGTAATTATCCTTTTACTTACACTGATTTTATTTTTTGGCAGAAAACAAAAAGAAAAATCATATCCTTTATGGGAACAAAACTTACTTGTAGTTTTCTCTATTGTATTCTCAATTTGGATTTCGGTATACTCATACAAACATTTGCCAATTATTGATTTTAGGCCCTATCACATTGGGGCAAATATCAATGATGGAATGATTATTCCAGAAGGTGCTCCTGCTGACGAATACAAAAGTATTCTAAAGTATGAGAAAGATGGTGTGGTAAAAGAGTTCGACGAAACCAATTATCCATGGCAAGATAGCACTTGGGTATTTGTTGACTCGGAACAGATCAAAATTAAAGAAGGCTATACGCCACCTATTCACGATTTTTCGATATCAAATGAAACAGAGGGAGATATTACCGATAAGGTATTACATGATGAGAATTACACCTTCATTTTGGTATCAAAAGAAATTGATAAACTGAATGAGAAAAGTCTTCCAAAAATTAAGGACCTGTGGATGTATGCTCTGGAAAAAGGCTACTCCTTTATTGCATTAACAGCATCAGGAACTCAGGAATGTGAAGATTTTAAAGCAAATCATGAATTACCAATTGAATTTTACAATACAGATGAAATTCAGTTGAAAACAATTGTCAGATCAAATCCGGGATTAATTCTGATTAAAAACGGAACCATTCTGGACAAATGGCATTATAATGATTTCCCAGCTGTTGAAGAACTAAAAGGTGATTTGGCAGCATATTCAATTTCAAAACATCAAAAATTAAATATCAAACTAGTATTTATTAGTATTACTTCAACTTTGCTGTTGTTAATCTGTTTATTCTTTATAGTGAGCAGAAGTTCAAGAGCAAGAAAATGATTACAATTATGAGAAGAAAAATTGTTGCAGGAAACTGGAAAATGAACAATACTCTTGAAGAAGGTATTGAGTTGGCTGGACAAATCAACGATCTAGTAGAAAACACTGAGATCAATGATGTAGATGTTGTTATCGGTACTCCTTTTATTCATCTTACTGAAGTGAATAAAGTTGTAGGTGAAAAAATTGGGGTTGCTGCACAAAACTGTGCTGACGAAAAAAGCGGTGCTTACACTGGCGAAATCTCAGCTTCTATGATCAAATCAACAGGTAGTAAATATGTAATCCTTGGTCACTCGGAAAGAAGAACATATTACGGTGAGACCAACGAGATTTTGGTTAAAAAAGTAAACCTAACTCTTGAAAATGGTCTTGCTCCAATTTTCTGTATTGGTGAGGTTTTGGAAGAACGTCAAGCTGAAAAGCACTTCGAGGTTGTAAAAAGCCAAATCGCAGAAGGTTTGTTCCATTTGTCAGCTGAAGAATTTGGAAAAGTTGTATTGGCATACGAACCAGTTTGGGCAATTGGTACAGGTGTAACTGCTTCTTCTGATCAAGCTCAGGAAATGCACGCTTTCATCCGCAAAACTTTAGTAGAGCAATACGGTGAAGAGGTTGCAAACAACACTTCAATTCTTTACGGTGGTAGCTGTAAGCCTTCTAACGCAAAAGAATTATTCGAAAACGCAGATGTAGATGGTGGTTTAATTGGTGGTGCTTCTCTTAAAGCAGAAGACTTCATGGGAATTATTACTGCATTCTAAGAACAGAATAGTATAAAATAAAGGCCGATACAAGCAGTGTCGGCTTTTGTTTTTTCTGCACTTATAGCATACCTTGCAACAATAAAAACAAACTAATAAAACAGATGGACTACATAGAACTAAAATGCCAGATAACTCCTTTTGATGAAGACATTGCAGACATTCTAATTGCAGAACTTGGTGAGATCGATTTCGAGAGCTTTACCCAAACCGACGATACGGTTGAAGCTTTTATTCAGGCTCCTCTTTTCGATATGCAAAAAGTGGAAGAATTAACGGTAAACCTTCTTCCAAATCATAGCATCTCTTATTCACATCAAACCATTGAATCACAAGATTGGAATGCTGTTTGGGAATCAAATTTTCAACCAGTAATCATCTCCGATCAAGTAGTTATTCGTGCATCATTTCATACCGATACACCTAAGGTTCCTTACGATATCGTAATTGATCCTAAAATGTCATTCGGTACGGGTCACCACTCTACTACTTCATTAATGGTACAAACCATCCTTGAAACTGAAATTGAAGGAAAAAGAGTATTGGATATGGGATGTGGAACCAGCTTATTGGCCATTTTAGCATCGAAAAGAAATGCAGTTAGAGTTGATGCCATTGACATTGATGAGTGGCCATACAAAAACTCATTGGAAAACATCAAGAACAACAAAGCCAAGAACATTTCTGTATTCTTGGGTGATGCAGCATTATTGGAAGGCAAAACCTACGATGTGGTATTGGCAAACATCAACCGAAACATCTTGGTAAACGACATGAAGCATTACGTAGCTTGTTTACCTGAAAACGGTGAGTTGATTATGAGTGGTTTTTACACTGAAGATTTGCCACACATTCAAGCCGAAGCCGAAAACAATGGATTAAAATACATCAGTCACAAAGTAGATAAAAATTGGGTGGCAGTAAAATATATCAAATCCCAAGCATAAAAAAATTCCAAGCTCCAAAATCCAAACTTCAAATTCTCTTTGAGTTTTGGGATTTGGAGTTTGATCATTTGTTCCCAGAAATTTGTTAAATTGCCTTATCACAATTCCTGATTGGGCAAAAACAAAACCTATGACTCTAAATTTTCGTTCTTTACTACTTATAATTCCCCTTTTCTGTTCATTCAACGTATTTGGACAGTCTATAAAATCATTTCCTCACGATTCCATTCAATTCCAGGAAGAATTCCTAAAATTTATGGATCACCCAAGTAAAAAGAAGGAAAGCAAAGCATTTGCTGAACAATTCCCAACCTTCTGGCTATCTCCAAATCTGAGGCCGGAAGAAAGACAAAAAATATATCAAATTAGCGATATCCTCTTACAAAAAAGAGCAAGATCTTTTCCAGATTTTTACAACTACTTTCAGACCTTAATGCTGTTTCAGCAGCAAAATAGAAGTGCAAGCGACTTTACAAACTGGCATACTGGTTTTTTACAGCATGTAAGCAATAAAAAAGTAAAACTGAGCAAAAGCAAGGATTTTTTGATTCAGACTCAGCACCTGCTAAACGACAGTATCATAAACAAATCGTACGCAGTGGAGTGGAAAGCAGAAAATGCTCAATTCAAATATACATTCGATGAAAAACTAAGTATTGAATTTGATAAAGCTGATTTGCTTTGCATCGCACAGAGGGATACTTCATGCATTTACAACACCAGGGGGATCTATTTCCCATTTGAAAAGGCTTGGAAAGGAAACAATGGAAAAATCAGCTGGGAACGAGCTGGTAAAGATATCGATACGGAATATGCCACATTCGATTCCTATTATATCGATGCCTCTAAATCAACATTTAGCATCGATACTGTGCAGTATTTCAATCCTGAGTTATCAGATAAAACACTAAACGGAAGTCTGATTGAGAAAGCCATAAGAACTAAAGATCCTAAAAGAGCACTGTATCCACGATTTGAATCGTTCGAACATGAAATTAAAATCCACGAGATATACGAACATGTAAATTACAAAGGTGGAGTTGCAATTCATGGTGCAAAATTTATCGGGAAAGGAAGTCCTGAACATCCTTCCGAAATTCAGATATCCAGAAATGACACCCTCTTCCTGGTAGCACAGTCGGAACACTTTGCATTTCAAAACGATCAAATTGCCGGTAAGGATACTAAAATTGAAATTTTAATTGATACATGTAGAATCTATCATCCAGGTTTATTGTTTAAATATTTCCCTGAAAAGAAAGAATTGAACCTGTTTCGCGATGGCGAAGGCATTTCAAAAAGTCCCTATTTTAACAACTACCACAATCTGATTATGGATTTTGGCATGTTGGTTTGGCGATTGGATGAAAACATGATGCACTTTACCAAGATGAAAGGTGCTACCAAGCGTCAGGCACACTTCGAATCATCAAACTATTTTAGAATGAACCGATTCATGCGAATCCAGGGAATGGATGAGCAAAATCCACTGGTGCTGCTTAGAAAATTTGCCGACTACATTTATGTGGAAACTTTCACTGCCGAAGAATATGCCAATTACATTAAAAAGCCGGTAAATCAGGTTCGTCAGCAACTATTTACTCTTTCGTTTCAAGGCTTTGTGAGCTACAACATGAACACCGATGAAGTAACACTACAAAAGCGATTAGACGACTACATCAAGAGTGGAATGGGACGCCAGGATTACGATGTAATCCAGTTTACCACACAGACCAAAGACAAAGAAGCGGATGCCATCTATTTTATAGGTAGTTCGAATCTTCAGATTAATGGAGTTCGCCAAATTGCAGTAAGTGATTCACAGAATGTGGTGATTTTCCCAAAGCATCGCAAAATTGTACTGAAAAAGAACCGCGACTTTGAGTTTGATGGTCGATTAATGGCCGGCCTAATCGATCTTCATGGTAAAGGCTTCGATTTTTCTTACGATAACTTTAAGGTAGATCTAAAATCTATCGATTCCTTGCAAATGAATGTGGTAGTGGATTCCTTAAGTAGATTTGGGAAGAGATACACCAATTTGCTGGGTAGTGTGGTCGAAAACATTTCGGGTGACTTGCTGATTGACGACCCGAACAACAAATCAGGAAACAAGAAATTTGCCGACTACCCTATTTTCAATAGTGTTGATTCCAGTTATGTTTTCTACGACAAACCACATATTCAGGATGGCGTATACAAACGCGATGAATTCTACTTTAAAGTAGATCCTTACACCATCACGAACATTAATAATTTCGATCGTTCTGATATTGAACTGGCAGGAACTTTTGTCTCCGACAGCATTTTCCCAACCTTTAGAGAGCCTTTAACCATTCGAGAAGACAACTCGTTGGGATTCGAACATATCACACCAGCAAATGGATTCTCTGCCTACGACAAAGGTGTTTTTACCGATACGGTTTTCCTTTCGAACCAAGGTTTAAGAGGTAGTGGAACGGTGAACTATTTGGTATCCGAAACCAAATCGAGTGATTTCATCTTCCGACCTGAAGAAATGCATACCAATGCCGAAAGTTTCGAATTGAAGGAACACGATACCAAAATGAACAACCCTGAAATAAACGGGAAGCAGATTTACGTTCAGTGGTTCCCATACAAAGATGAAATGTATGTGAAGAGTAGCGCCTTGCCACTTGACATGTATCAAAAACTGGCCACCTTATCGGGAACGCTTAAAATAACACCAAACGGAATCACCGGAATGGGAAATATGGAGTTGGTGAATGCCGAAATTAAATCGGATTATTTTACCTACAATCGTAAAAACATTTTAGCCGATTCGGCAAGTTTTAAAATCTTAAATGCCGATTCAACCGGCTACTCTTTCGAAACCGAATCAGTTAATGCAAACATCGATTTTGTGAGCCGAACAGGAGCTTTCGAAAATACCAATACCAACAAGAAAAGTATCTTTCCCGATAATCGCTACATGAGTTATATCAACAATTTTAAATGGTATATGGATGAGCAGATGATCGATTTTGGGAAAGAAGATGAAGCAACACTTGCAGCGCTTTGGCGAACAAGAAAAATTGGTGATTTGGATAAAAAATCACTCAATACATTTGTTTCCATCGATCCAAAACAAGACTCGCTGAGTTTTATAACTCCACTTGCCCGTTACGATGCCATGGACAATACCATTTCGGCCAAATTTGTAAAGAGCATAAACGTGGCCGATGCTAAACTTTATCCGGATAGTGGTAATGTGAACATTGCAAAAGGTGGTAGAATGGAGACTTTTAGAAATACAGAAGTAATAGCCGATACCATCAACCAATTCCACCGAATTTACGATGCTACCATTAATGTGCATGGCAAAAACTCCTATTCGGGATCGGGATCGTATATCTACAAAACTGCGGATAACAAAGAGCAGCTGCTCACTTTCGATGTAATTGATGTTGATTCCACAGGCCAAACCATTGCCATGGGAAATATCACGGAAGAAAAAGCTTTTACCCTAAGTCCTCATTTTGATTACAAAGGAAAAGTGAAGTTGGAAGCCAGAGATTCTGCCCTGTTTTTTGATGGTCAGGCACACATACACAACAAATGCGGACAGATTAAAGACAATTGGTTGGATTTTAAATCGAAAATCGATCCAAATGAGATATTGATCCCTGTAGATCTTCATGCCATAGACGATGACAGGTTGAAACTATATAACTCCTTCTTCCTGACCAACGATTCCATTCACATCTATTCGTCATTCCTATCGCGAAGAATTTTCTATACCGATAATGTTTTGCTTGATGCCAAGGGATATCTTACCTACAACGAAAAGCTACAAGCCTACCAAATTGCAGGAAAAGACAAACTAAGAGATCCGAATGTACAGGGTAGCATGATTTCTTTCTACCAAAACAACTGCAATATAAAAGGAGAAGGTAAAGTAGATTTAGGTGCAGAATTGGGGCAAATCAAGCAGGTAGCTTCGGGTAATATTGAGCACGATTTAAGCAGCAATATCGTTACACTAGACCTTATTTATGGTGTTGATTTCTTTATGAACGATCAGGCCATGAAAATCATGGAAAACGACTTTGCCAATGCCACTGTGGCAATCAGTAAGCTCAACAAAAAGAATTACACCAAAAAGATTGCCGAAATCATGGGCAAAGCCAAAGCCGAAAAGGCAATGCTTGCACGCAATGAGAATGGCATATACAAAGAGTTACCGAAGGAATTGAAGCATACCATTTACTTTAACAACCTCGATTTTATTTGGGATAAGGAAACAAAAGCCTACCATTCGATTGGTGATATCGGAATAGGAAACATCAACGGCAAGCAAATCAACAAGAGCGTTAAAGGCAAGGTAGAGCTCGATAAAAAACGAAGTGGGAATAAACTTACCATTTATCTTGAAATCGATAAATCAACCTGGTATTTCTTCCAATACCATCATGGGGTAATGTTTGTGCGATCGTCGAATGGTGAGTTCAACACCATTGTTACCGAGACCAAAGAAGACAAACGTGAGTTTAAAGATCCGTTGAAAAAGAATCCTTATTCCTACATCATTACACAACGCTCTAAAAAGACGAAGTTCTTGAAGCGCATGAATTTTAAATAAAATTTAAACGCAGATGATCATGATCTGTTAAGATTAAAAAGATAAACCACAAAGGTAAACGAAGGGCTTTCACAAAGGAACACAAAGTGAAAACAAAAGCTTAACCACAAAGGATGCTCAAAGGTATTCACTAAGTTTCGCAAAGGATAAAAAGGTTTAGATTAATAATGATTGATCGCAGAACCAGCATTTATGCTAGATTTTTGCAATCCTATGATTTATAATTAAAAATAACGCCACACTCTATTAGAATGTGGCGTTATTATTTAATGTATAAATCTAATTATTCTTCGTGGTCTTTGTGAAAAACCTTAGTGGCCTAAGTCGTTAGACTTTACGGTTAAACTTTGCAGTAAAATTATTTCACAATTTCCTGTACACGTCCCACTTGCCCACTTTCCAATCGCACCTTAATGCCATGTGGATGTATAGCCGAATTGGTCAGCAAATCTTTCACAATGCCTTCGGTCAGTTTTCCGCTACGCTGATCTTCTTTTAAAACAATCTTTACCTTCAAACCAGGTTTAATATTTTCTCTTTTATCTCCTTCGTTCATAATCTTGGCTTTTAATAGTCCCTTATACAAATGTAATGCGATTTTGGGAGATTATCATATTATGTTGGTAATAATTCAATGAGGCATCAATGCGGTCTCTACCCAATCTCCTCTATTATCAAATCGCAAATCCAAAGCAATTCCAGGCAACATGTCAATTATCTTAAAAATGCTAAACATATAATTCGAATCAAACGGATATGTCATGAATCTGCCAAAATGCAATAAACAACATCTTCAATTCATTAGTTAGATTTCGAAGCTATTTTCTCTGATTTCGAAACTCCTTCATAAAAAAGCTCACAATCATTACAATTGGGGGCTTACACAAGCAAACACACAACATAAATCTAAAAATTCAATTCAAATTATGTATTTTGCATTTTTTAACATCAAGTAACAGTTGATATTATATCGATTAGTTTTACAACAAACACATACACAAACCTTTATTTTAAATACAATTCAATTCCACCCTCTAAAACAGTCTATATTTTACGTTCAATTCATTTGTATTTTTCTCCAATAAAACTATCTTTATATGACTACATAAAAAACGAAACACATATGAGCAATACAGAAAATACATTGATAGAAGTATACACAGGACTTTCATGGGAAGTTGAAATGCTAAAGACAATTTTGGAAGATCACAAAATCAATAGTTTCATTAAAGATGGTTATACAGGAATAATAGCTCCTCATCACTCTGGAGGTACTGCTGGTGCAGTAAAGCTTTGCATATCGAGTGGCGATTTAGAAACCGCAAAACCCATTATTGAGGAGTTTCTTGAAAACAAAACCGAGTAGAAAATGAACTCACTAATGACAAAAATCTACGGACAGCGAATCCTAGATGGTGATTTGCTGTTCGATCATGAAAAAATCATTTTTCATACCAATCCAAAGGCAGCCTTACTAAGTACGATTGCAATGTCTTTGGTAACAATAAGTAGTGCTTTCAACATTTATGATACTACTATTGAATCAAGCATAAGTATCGCTTCAATTATAATTGGACTTATAGCAATTACTCTTGGAATATTTTCAATGATTAAATATGTAGCAGCCCGAAAAATTAACCTCATCGAGTTTGCACCACAAGACATTAAAGAAGTTGCCATTAGTGAAATGGCTGATTCTTTACGAATCAGCATACACTTAAATGACAATACCACCTACAAAATTGGTTGTACGAAAGATCGTTATTCAGGCAAGTTGGTTCAGACTTTAAAGGATGCTGATGTAAATTTAACCTACTTATAAAAGCTAAAATCAGCCCCATGAAATCTACGATTATAACACTAAAAGGCCGCCCAAACCTTAATGGTGAACTTTTATTTGATGATTACAAGATTAGCTTAAGAAATGATCCCGGTTTAATTGGTATGATTATAATGGGATTTGGTTTTCTATCCTTTTCTAGTGGCTTTGGTCTATATTCTCATTACCATAGCACAGATCTATTCGATCAGATTATTTATCCATTCAACTTTTCTTTATGCGTGTTCACTATATTCTATTTGATAATCAAATACGGCAAAGCAAAAAAGATGCACGACAAAGAATTCAAGCCTGAGGATATCAAAACGGTATACATTGCCAAGACAAAACGCAATACCAAAATCAGATTTGTTTTGAATAATGATTTTGAGTCATACTTCAAATTTAAAAACGATATTAAATGTGATAAATTAATCTCCTTTTTGAAAGAATCAGAAGTAGAGATAATCAACGCTTAGGCAAGAATGTCTGCCAAATTCCAAAACAAATACAGAATCGATTCTACCCGATTGCAAAATTGGGATTATGGTAGCAATGGCAAATATTTTATTACGATTTGCACCTGCGAAATGAAACACTTCTTTGGCAAAGTTGCTAATTAAAAAATGTTCCGGAATGAAATAGGAGAATTGGCTGATGGATATTGACACGAAAACCTTAATCATTTTCCGTATATCCCTCTGGATGAATTCATTGTGACACCCAATCATATTCATTGCATTTTGGTGATTGATAATCCTTATAATTGGCAAAATGTACAGACAAGGCATTGCCTTGTCCCTAACCAATCCGATCAAAATCCAGGGCGAAAAAGATTTCAAAACCAAGGAAATATCACCATCTCATCGATTATTGGATCATACAAATCAATCGTAAGCAAAGAAGCCCACAAAATCAATCCAAATTTTGAATGGCATTCCCGCTTTTACGATCACATCATAAAAGATCAGAAAGCATTGCAGCGTATTCGCAATTACATCAAATACAATCTAAAGAACTGGAAGGGCGTTAAATATTTCGAATGATAATATAAATCTCAATTGATGTATTATCGTACAGACGGCATTAATGTGATCTAGAAGAAATTCCAACAGTGCAAAATTTCCCCTCATCCATCGCAAATTCGTAACACAAAGAACCAAAAAATTGACTATTTTTAATGACATAGATTTTCACAATTAGCAACATCAATACATGTCAAAATATCAATTCCTTAACCGGGATTTAAGTTGGTTATCTTTTAACAATCGGGTGTTAGAAGTGGCAACAAATCCAGATTTACCCTTGTATGAGAGGATAAAATTCCTCGCTATTTATTCTTCAAATCTCGATGAGTTTTATCGTGTACGAGTAGGAACTTACAAGAGGTTTACCGAACTTCCACCGGAAGACAAAAAAAACTTAAGAGAAAATCCAGATACAATTCTCAAGAAAATTAATGCCGAGGTAGATCGACAGCAAATTGAATTTGGAAAGGTATTTAGAGGTAATATTATTCCTGAACTTCGAGAGAATAAAATCATTCTGGTACAGGACGAAATGTTGTGCGACGAACATCACCAGTTTGTGAAAGATTTCTTTTTAGAGAATATTCTTCCACATGCACAACCAATGCTATTGCTAAAACAGCAGATTAAACCTTTCCTTCAGAACAACTCCGTTTACCTGGCAGTTAAACTGTTTAAGAGAGGACACAAAAAGGAAGAAGAAAATGGAACTAGTAAAAAACGCAGAGCTCGTTATGCAATCATTAAAGTTCCATGTCACCACTTCCCACGCTTTATTGAACTGCCAGAAGTAGATGGTAAACATTACATCATGTTTCTCGACGATATCGTTAAGCTAAGAATGAAGATGCTGTTCCCGGGATATAAAATTGATTCAAGCTTTAGTTTTAAACTCAGCCGCGATGCCGATTTATTAATTGAGGATGAATATTCAGGCGATTTGATTGATATGATTGAAAGAAGTCTGAAAAAAAGAGAAACAGGTTCTCCTTCCCGATTCCTTTATGATGAATCGATACCAAACGGATTTCTTCGATTCCTAAAAGATTCTTTCGATCTGCAACCAAATGATATGGTAAAAGGTGGAAGGTATCACAACTTCCAGGATTTCTTTGGATTTCCTAATCCTCTGTATCCTGAATTGGAATTGGAACCCTATCATCCGCTGAGTGTTGAGGAGTTAAAAGGGGAAACCAAATCCATCTTTAGAACCATTCGCAAGAAAGATCGAATTCTTCATTTTCCATATCAATCGTACAAGTACGTTATCCGTTTCTTGAACGAGGCTGCCTTAGATCCTAAAGTGGAAGAAATTAAGGCAACACAGTATCGTGTTGCCGATAATTCGGCTGTAGTTAATGCGCTGATCAATGCGGCGCACAATGGTAAAAAAGTAACTGTTTTTGTTGAGGTTAAAGCTCGTTTCGACGAAGAGGCCAACCTGCGTTCAGCCCGCGAAATGCGAAAAGCAGGGATCAAGATAATTTACAGCATACCAGGGCTTAAAGTTCATGCAAAAATTGCCTTGGTAATCCGTAAAGATGACAAGAGAGATTATGCCTTCCTAAGCACAGGTAATTTTAACGAGAAAACCGCTAAAATATATGCCGACCATGGATTTTTAACTTCAGACAAAGTCATGATTCAGGAGATGAAGCAGCTATTCGATTATCTTGAAAATAAAACTCCTGGCTACACATTCAACAAATTATTAGTAGGTCAGTTCAACCTAAAAAGTGAGTTAATCAGGCTAATCGATCAGGAAATTGAAAATGTAAAAAATGGCAAAAAAGGCTACATTCTTTTAAAAATGAATGGCCTGCAGGAACGTGAAATGATTCGTAAACTTTACGAAGCCAGTGAAAAAGGAGTGAAAATCGACCTGATACTTCGCGGCATCTGTTGCTTGAAGCCAGAACAGTCATATTCTAAAAACATCAGAATTATTCGAATTGTTGATCAGTTTTTGGAACATGCAAGGGTATTCTATTTCCACAATAATGGAAAGGAGTTACTATACCTTTCTTCAGCAGATTGGATGAACCGTAATTTGCAACGTAGAATTGAGTGTGCATTTCCAATTCATGATGCAGATATTAAAAATGAAATCATTCACATTTTAAAGCTACAGCTATCTGATAACGTAAGTGCTCGTTACCTTAATGGCAAGCTTGATAATGTTCCGGTAGAAAGATTGGATGGCGAAGCTGAAGTGAGATCACAAATTGCCATTGCTGAATTCCTAAAAGAAAAGGAAAAATCACAGAAGGAAAAAGAATCGGTAAAAGAATAGAACAAAAACACAGTAACTTAAAGCCCAAAACTATGAAACGTTTATTTCTGGTACGACATGCCAAAACAGAAGTAATTAGATATGATATAACTGATTTTCAAAGAAATTTGAAAGAACGTGGAATTAACGATTCAAACTTAATTGCAAATAAGTTACTGCTTAAAGATGCCATTCCTGATTTAATAATATCGAGTACGGCAAACAGGGCAATTCAAACCGCCCGTTTGTTTGCTGATATTTTAAATTATCAGCAAGAATCAATAGTACAATTGGATGAGCTATACGATGGTTTTACCACGCACGAGTTTTTAGGAATGCTTGATCAATACGGCAACGAGAACGAATCAGTAATGATTTTTGGTCACAACCCAAGCATTGAATACCTGGCCTTTAATTTAAGTATTGAGTTCTACCAATATGTACCCACTTGCACCGTTATAGGCATTGAATTCGATATTAACGACTGGAAGGACGTTGAAGCTCGATCGGGTAAGGTTTGCCTTTACGAATTCCCGAAAAAATACAAACAGTAATCAGTAATCAGTAATCAGTAATCAGTAATCAGTAATCAGTAATCAGTAATCAAAATTAAGAGTTTTCTGTGAATAAGAGCATTGCATATAAAAAAGCTTTCCAATTAGCTTCGAAAGTTGTTCTTTTCTGTCAAACTCTAAAAAAAGAGCAGAAAGAGTTTGAATTAGCAAATCAACTTCTTAAGTGTGGAACTTCAATTGGAGCAAACCTTGCTGAAGCCAATGGAGCTATTTCTAAAGCTGACTTCTCAAATAAAGTGAGCATAGCCTATAAAGAAACATTAGAAACCAAATATTGGTTAGAATTATTACTAGAAGTAAAATTAATTGGAAAAACTGATTTCGATAATTTATACTTACCAACTGATGAAATTGCCAGAATACTATTTTCAATTCTTAAAACAAGTAGAATTAACATAACTAACAATTAATTCCCTGTTCATCGATTCCTTTTCATTGTTCTTTGGCAACTACTAATTGTTCACTGATTACTGTTTTCCGAATATTATCTTCCCCTGATTATCCAGAATCAATTTCCCATTCACCTTCTCTTGGGTTTGAGGATCGATAAATCCTTTGATTAATCCAGTTTTTTGCTGTTTTACCAAAGATTTGATTTGTGCTTCGCTCAGTGTCTTCTCCATAAATACAAATGGCACGATAAACTTGCAACCATTCTTGTAGTTTGAACATCCAAATGCAGCATTCCCTTTTAGTAAAGTACCCGATTTACAAACAGGACAAGTCAGTACTTCTTTTTCCTCTTCAAGAATACTCAAGCTAAAATCGGGGTCCAGAACCAGGTTTCCCGTGATCTTACTACCATCAACAACAAATCCCTTAATTTTTGGGGTTTTGCCTTTTAATACCAATGCTTCCACTTGTTTATCGGTTAATTTCTTGCCGCAATATTCGAATGGTATTCTAATTTCACATCCATTCTTCCAGTTGGTACACCCCCAAACCGATTTTCCTTTAACAATCTTACCTTCTTTACATTTAGGACAAGCTAATTCAGCAGGAGCAGCTTTTTTCTTTTTAGCCTCAGCTTTCTTTTTCTCTTTTTCTTTCTCCTCATCAATTACCTCAATGGCATTGATATTCTTTCTGGATTTTACATCCCAAACAATACCTACAACCATATTCTTTAGCTCTGCCATGAATTGATTTACCTCAAAATTTCCCAATTCAATCTCACGAAGCTTTTTCTCCCACTGTCCTGTAAGCTCTGCTGATTTTAGCAATTCATTCTGAATGGTATCAATCAGTTGTGTCCCTGTTACGGTAGCAACCAATCGCTTCTTTTCTTTCTTAATGTATCTGCGTTTAAAAAGGGTCTCGATAATATTTGCACGAGTTGAAGGTCGACCAATTCCATTCTCCTTCATCAATTCTCTCAACTCATCGTCATCCACCTGTTTTCCTGCCGTTTCCATGGCACGCAATAAGGTTGCCTCAGAATAATACTTGGGAGGCTGGGTTTGTTTCTCAGCCAAATCAGGCTGATGTTCTCCTGTTTCCCCTTTCACAAAAGCTGGCAGAATTACGCCCTCTCCCACATTACTATCCTTGGCATATAAAACCCTCCATCCAGGCTCTACAATCTGCTTTCCTGTTGCCTTAAAATCAATATCGGTAACCTTACCCATTACTGTGGTATTACTTACCTTACAATCCGGATAAAATACAGAAATGAATCGTTTGGTAACCAAATCATACACTTGTTTTTCCTCGTAGCGCAAACCTGAAGGAATAACCCCAGTTGGAATAATTGCATGGTGATCGGTTACTTTTTTATCATCGAATACCTTTTTCGATTTTCTGATTTTCTCCTTCAAAAGCGGATCAATAAATTCTTTATAAGGTGTTAACTTCTTTAAAATTCCAGGAATTTTTTTGTAGATATCATCCGAAAGGTAAGTAGTATCAACCCTTGGGTAGGTTGTCAACTTCTTCTCATATAGGGTTTGAATAATCCTTAATGTATCTTCTGCCGACAGGTTAAACTTTCGGTTACAGTCAACCTGCAAAGAGGTCAAATCGTACAATCGGGGAGGCTGTTCCTTACCACTCTTTTTTTCAACTGATACAATTTCGAAAGGCTCTGATTTAATTTTATCCAGAAATGCTACACCTTCCTCTTTTTTATCAAATCGGCCTCTGGTTGCTGCAAAACTAACATCGCGATAAACGGTTTTTAATTCCCAATATGTTTGCGGAACAAAATTCTCAATTTCCTTCTGACGATTTACAATCAATGCCAAAGTTGGCGTTTGTACTCTCCCAATGGATAAGACAGACTTGCCTCCAGCATACTTCAAAGTATACAATCGTGTAGCATTTATACCAAGCAGCCAATCTCCAATGGCTCTCGAAGATCCAGCAGCATACAAACGATCGAAATCACTTCCTTCTCTCAAATTCTCAAATCCCTCACGAATAGCTTCCTCTGTTAGCGACGAAATCCACAAACGTTTAACGGGAACATTGCATTTCGCTTTGTGCAAAACCCAACGCTGAATCACCTCTCCTTCCTGGCCGGCATCACCACAATTTATCACCTCTTCGGCATTGGCAATTAATTTCTCCAGAATGTCGAACTGTTTTTGAACGCCAGTATCGGGAATTACCCTAATTCCAAAGCGCGGAGGAATTAAAGGCAAATCGTTCATGTGCCAGTATTTCCAATTCAAGTCGTATTCATGCGGTTCTTTCAATGTGCACAGATGTCCAAAAGTCCAGGATATTTGATATCCATTCCCTTCGTAATAACCATCTCTTTTCGATTTTGCCCCTAAAATTAAGGCGATTTCGCGCGCTACACTTGGTTTCTCCGCAATACAAACTTTCATATTCTTATTAAGTAGTTAATGATTAAATTTTAAGTTAAAAGTACTAAAAGTTACAAGAGCCTAAAGTTGAATAAAATCAACAGCCACCATAGTTTTACTCAAAATGTACTTCAAACTTCTTTAAAATTAAGAGTTTCAAATGACAAACTTACAAGTACTTTAGGCACTTTAAGTACTCCAAGTACTTTCTATTTCTAAAACATATATTTAAACTCAAGAGAGAAAATATTTTCTTCTTCCGACATGCCAAAATTAGCAGTTAATACCATTAATTTATAAGGCGAAACCCAAAAACCTCCACCATATCCATGATGCCATTTGCTAGAGCTTTCACCATCAAGCCATACACGACCAAAATCGTTAAAAGCTAACACCCCAATTTCTCCACCAAGGAAATAAGATGTAAACCTTGCCAGGCGAAATCTAAAATCGGTATTCTGATATACCATGTCATCACCTGCAAATCGATCCTGTCGATATCCTCTTAAGTTTGATTTCATTCCCAGCTTATTGGCCTGATAAAATGAATAGCCACTTGTATTGTGAGCTGCTCCTACTCGTAGTGCAAAAATACTACGTTGTGGTCTTCCTAAGCTTGTATAGAAACGCATATCGGTTTCCATTTTCTGGAAATTATGGTCGTTTTTCTCTAAACCACGATAAAAACTCCATGAATTGGTCCAATACATTCCTCGAGAAGGTATCACCTTACTGTCTCGTGTATCCCACTCATGTTTGATATTTATTCCCAAATATTTTCTGGTATCAAAATCGCTTAGCAGATCCAAATCATTATCCGAATTGCTAAAATCGGTTACAAATCTATCAGGAGTTGCCTTTAATTCCAACTGTTCGAAGAATGGGCCAAAAGAAACACTCTGATTTGCACCTAGATTTTTTCGCAGTTGCAAGTCCAATTGCGTTCTCCCCATTCGAATGCGGTGATAATCTTTATCCCCTGTTTTAGCGGCTTCTGTTTCATTTCCAAGCCCAAAGTAATATCCTTGAAAATTTGGAGTATTGTAATCTATTTTGGCCAATAAGTCCAATGATTTAAATACACCAATCATTTCGCCCGAATACTTAATTTGGGCCGATGGGTACATGAATGCATAATTCACCAAAATTTTATGCAATGAACCATAAGGCTCTTTTCTAAATCCTTGCTTTTTAATATTAAATCCGGCACCAAGTATAAGCCCATCATCACTTACGAAGTTTAAATTAGCTGCAGGACTAACAATATCATATTTAAAAGATTTACGATCATAAACATTCACACTCTTATTTTTCGACAGACGATTTTTAAAAGCACCATTCCCTTTTACTTTGGTTTTGGATTTATCGTAAACTGCCACGTTAGATTTTCGTGTGCTGTCAATCTTGAATTTATCCTTTCCGGTTCCTCCAACAATTCTTAGCTTAACACCTTTCGAATATTTTCCATCGATATCAAATTCGTCTTTACCACCTAAACCATAAATGCGCACCTCTTTGGTTTCGTCCTTCATGAATTTACGGTCATAAAGTTTTTCTTTCTTATTTCCTTTTTTACTCAAACGACGAACTTTAACATGTAGGTTTCCATCCTCATCCCACTCTGCATCAAAATCCTCTGTCCCGTTTGTACCGACTATATCAACCTCCTGTGCCAAATAATTGTAAAACTCAACAGCCAATTCTGGCAAAAGGTCTCTCCTCGATTTCAATTTTGCCACAATATCACCGGCAGAAATAGCATAAACCTCTTTGGGCAGATCTTTTATTGCACTTTCTATAATTTCATTGGTCAATTTCAGCTTTAGTTCATTGGCCATATCCACCCAATCCTGTTTGCTTTTCGACTGAAGGAAATTGCGATCGAAATAACGAGCATTAAACCCAAGACCAACCACATTTTCAGGAATCGAATCGAAAACCTGAAATTTTGGCATTGCCCATTTTCTTCGAATCAACCATGGAATTTTACCATCGCTGTAAAAGAAAACCTGATCTCGATCACGAGGAATGGGTCTTGCAATGGTTTTACCATCCTTCTCGAAAGTAGCCCAACGCCACTGATCGTCATGCCTGTCCCAGTCATTTAGGAAAATATCAAACAATCTTGCTCGTAAAACAGCGGTTTCATCAATTACCAAGTCTGCATTCTTGAATCTTTTTCCGATTAACTTATCTGTTCCTAATACATCCTTGGTATTGCCAAAGCTATCAGCATCCGACATGTCATCATTCGGACGTTCTTCGAAAAGATACAATTCATTCTTAAAATCTTCCTTGTAGATCCCAAATCTTGGATCATCTGGCACATAAACAATTGTTGGGTTGGTATGGTAAACACCTGCTGCATCTGCCAGTTTAGGTACTGCAATGGCTGCATAAGGATAGGATTCTGAAATACCATCCTGAACAATTTTAGCAGCAAACGTTCCTTTTAAAGCTGCCGGTATTGCTTTTTCTGTATACTTCTCAACCGATCTCAACACATATTGCTTACCATCTTTTGCTTCCAATCTCAAGGAGCGAGTTTGCTGACCGCCTCCTCGTTTCAGAATTTTTAATCCTCCTTTTTCAGTTCCAATATCAAAAACAGGAACCTCAATTGGCGTTTCCCATTCCTTACGATAGTTGTTTCCCAACAAACTCCTTTTCGACTTGCTATCAGTAGAATACAAATCACTCGCTGCAACCGTAATTGTACTATCTGCAAAATTTAAATCCTTATATTTTATTACCAAGTCTTCCCTGGTAGGCATAGTTTTCGTAAACAATTTGCGCTGGAAGGCAAGACGAGCATCTTCAGTACCATCCTTTCCTACTGACCAAATTTCAAACCAAACTTCACCATTAGAATAAAAGTTAAGTCGAGTAAAACCTATTTCCCTTAAAGCAACATCCATCTTTTTATCAGATACATATGCCGCCTTACTCCCCGATCCTGAAACTACAAAAAATGAGTTGTCCTTCTCGGTAAACTGCAAACTATTATCATGCGCCGACACCGTAATAAGATTCTCATATACCCTGGAAAACTTTCTCCCCATATATCTCATCTTTTTATAAAATGGGTATGCAAAATCTTGAGGAGTTCCAAATATTTTACGATACAACTCCACTGGTCCTACAAATGGAAAATTACCGGCATGTTTTCCTCCACTATAGATTGGATGATGCGCTGCCAATACAATTTTCTTGTCTTTATTTCTTTTTAGTGCATCACTTAATTGAATTAAAAAATCTGATGAACTTTCAAATCCACATTCAGCCTCTGGCTTATCTGCCACATGCAACCACCACTGAGAATCAATTACAAGTAAAACAACATCATTACCTATCTCAATTTCCACCGGACCAGGACATCCTCCTGTTGGTAAAAACACATCTCCCTTGCCAATATAATCTTCAATATAGGTTTCCAAATTCATAATGGCTTCCCAACCTCCTTTGTGACCCAGGTTCCACTCTTTCTCACCAGGAATAAATATGCTTTCTCCTTTAAAAGTTTTGGCCAAATCCAAAAGCTTAATTAAGTTTTGATCTCCAATACTGATATCTTCAACTTCCTGCTTGGCATATTCTTTTGATATGCTATTCCCTAGAAAAACAAGAGTAGCCTTATCATTTGCCTGATTCAGTTGCTCCTTCAGCATATTTAGATTGGCATCTACAATATTTGCCTCACCAAGGTCTCCAATAAAAAATATAGAGTGCTTTAGTAAATTTGCATTTGGAGTTTCATTGTTTTGCCCGTAAACCGCAAAAGCAAAAACCAACAGACTTAAAAGTGAATATATCTTTCTCATAAATTTTTGATTTTATAAAATCAATTACGAAAAGTGGATTTCAATTATTGTTTGAAACGATATTTTAAAATATTTGCTTTGCTTCCCTTCCCTTCGTTTGAAATAAACATGGTTCCATCGGGTGCAAAGCAAATCCCCTCAGGCTGTCGGAATATTTTACGCTTTAACTTCACGATTGCTTGAATATTTCCCTTAGGATTAAGCACCACCAAAAGCTTACCCACAGAACCTACAACATACAAATTCTTTGTAATAGGATGAACTGCTACAGCTGATGGCTGAAAAGTAATATCTCCCTGCGAAGGGTTAATGTTTTCCATTAATCTTACCGAAAATCTCGAATAAGCATCAAATTCCAGTATTTTTCGAATTTGATCTTGGTCAATCAGATACTTTGGTTCTTTCGACAATTCATTTTTATCTATCGAGAATTCATAGATCGCTCTCTTTCCTCTGTATTTATTGGAATGTGCAGGATTTCCTTTACAGGCTACCAACAATGAATTTGTTGAAGGATCATAACCCAAACCTTCGGCATCATTACCAGCATTCAAATGAGTAGTTCGCTTTACCGAATGAATGTTTTTATCCTTTAAGTGATCAACCTTAAAAATTCTCCCATCCGATCTTAAGACGTATACCAATGAATCTACCATTTCAAGCCCTTCGTAATCCCCGGGTTTATCGAATTCATATTTTTTGGTGACCTCTTTCTTCTTGTGATTGAATTTATAGATAATTCCTTTTTCATCGTTCACACACAAAAGAGAATGTTCCGTAAAATAACTTAAGGCTGATATTTCCCTCAAATGATCTTTTAGTTCATATTTCTTATCTGGTTCATAAATGTCATAAGGAAACTTTTCATAACTTTCCGATAAATAAATCATTTTCTGATCTTTCTTTTGGGCGCATGCCTCAAGAAAAAACACAAGGGCAAACAAGCAAATTATTGTGTGAAATATTTTTGTCATACGAAAGATCTAACTTTTAATAATTGGAATCATAAAATTAACAAATAAGCCTCAAATACCAATAAAAAAAGGGCAATTGAAGCATTTATATTCATCTAACAAAAAGATTTCATGTTTAATGATTATATTTATTCAGTCAAAAAACATATCTCAAGAACTGAAAAATTCAAATTATGAATATGATCCAGGAGGCTGAAAAATACATCACTAAGCTAATTGAAGATGCAATTAAACCCATATACACTTATCACAATTTGGAGCATACCCAGAATGTAGTTAAGCATTCTATTAAAATTAGTGAAGGATTAGAATTTAGCGAGGAGCAAAAAGAAATTCTCATTTTAGCAGCATGGTTTCATGATTCGGGATATTATGAAGATCATTCAAATCATGAGGAACTAAGTGCGCGTAATGCGAGAGTTTTTTTAGAAGCTCGTAATTACCCTGAAGAAAAAATTGATCAGGTCACTCAAGCCATTCTTCACACAAAAATACCTCATCCTCCGTGCGACAACCCGGTTTGCAATGCACTATGTGATGCTGATTTGTATCATTTGGCTTCGAAGAGTTACATGAAAAGCTCTGAGCAATTGCGTGAAGAGAAACAAGCCTTATACAAACGTGAAATTCCTCCAAAAGAGTATTGGGAAGGTACTTTGGTATTCTTGCAAAACCACAAATACAAAACCAAGTATGGTAAAAAGCTTTTTGCCAAAAAGAAGGAACTGAACTACCAAAAAGTAGTTGCTAAAATCAAGGGATATCACGAGAAAGAACTGAGAAAACTAAATGAGAAAGTTGAGAAATTAGAAAGTCAGAACATAAAACTGAAAATGCCTCAAAGAGGTATTGAAACTATGTTTAAGGTGACTGCCAGAAACCAAATTAACCTTAGTTCGATTGCCGACAGCAAGGCCAACTTAATGATCTCCGTTAACTCCATCATCATATCGGCAATCTTCTTTATTTTTAAGAATATAATGGATGTTCCTCATTTCATTATTCCTTGTATTATTTTGCTGATTGTTTGTTTGGTTACCATCACCTATTCGGTTATGGCAACACGTCCTATTGTTACCGATGGTAAATTCTCGGAGGAAGATGTAAAAAAGAAAAGAGTAAACCTTCTTTTCTTCGGAAATTTCCACGACATGGATTTGGGAATTTATTCAAAAGCCTTAAAAGGAATGATGACTGATTACGATGAATTGTATGACAGTTTGATTAAAGATCAGTACTACTTGGGGAAAGTGTTGGGTAAAAAGTATCGCTTTTTAAGAATTTCCTATACCATTTTCATGTACGGGTTAATATTATCTGTGGCTGCCTTTATTTTGGCTGCAATATATCAGCCATTAATGTGGTAAATAACTGAACAAAGCCTAAATTTGCAGCCCAATTAACAAGCGCAGTTTAATATGAATTTATTTTACACTCCAGATATAAAAGATCAGTATTATCAACTTGATGAAGTTGAGTCGAAGCATTGTGTTCGTGTTTTAAGGTTGAAAGAAGAAGATGAAATTCATTTGATTGATGGAAAAGGAACACTATTCACGGCTAAAATAATCGACGCACATCCCAAACGATGTACTGTTGAATGTATTGAAAAGAAAGAAGAGTTTGGCAAGTTGGATTATGAGCTACACTTGGCTTTGGCTCCAACCAAAAATATCGACAGAACCGAATGGTTTCTTGAAAAATGTACAGAAATTGGTACAAGTGAGTTTACGCCACTTTTGAGCTCTCACTCGGAACGTAAGGTGGTAAAACACGATAGGCTTTTTAAAGTAATTACCTCTGCTGTGAAACAATCTTTAAAAGCATATCATCCAAAACTAAACAACTTGACCAAATTTGCTGATTTGGTAACTTCTGATTTCGAGGGTGATAAATTCATAGCTCATTGTAATCCTGGAGAAAAAACTCACCTTAAACAATTATGCAAGCCCAAAGCAAAATGTTTGGTATTAATTGGTCCTGAAGGCGATTTTAGTCCCGAAGAAGTTGAATTGGCCAAGGCAAATGGATTTCAGGAAATATCCCTTGGCGAAAGTCGCTTGAGAACCGAAACAGCAGGAGTTGTTGCTTGCAATATCGTAAGTCTTGCAAACTATTAAAATGAGAATTCAACACTACATACTCCTTACATTCCTCATACTTTTGAGCTTTAGCGGTCGATCGCAAAATACAACGGTACGTATTGGTTTGCTAAAGTATAATGGAGGTGGTGATTGGTATGCAAACCCGGGCTCATTGCCAAACCTTATTCAGTTTTGCAACAAAAATCAAATTGCAAACATTCAGGCAGAACCTATAACTGTTGAAGTGGGTAGCCCGGAAATATTTTCTTTGCCTTTTATCCATTTAACGGGACATGGTAACATTGTACTAAGCAATCAGGAAGTTATTAATCTTAGAAAATATTTAATGGCCGGTGGATTCTTACATGTTGATGACAATTACGGATTGAATGCTTATTTCAGAAGAGAAATAAAAAAAGTGTTCCCAAACGAAGATCTGGTTGAACTGCCATTTTCTCATCCTATATATCATCAGGTCTATAAATTCCCAACCGGACTTCCTAAGATCCACGAACATGATGGAAAATCACCACAGGGTTTTGGACTTTTTTACAAAGGAAGATTGGTTTGCTTCTATACCTACGAAACGGATTTAGGAGATGGATGGGAAGATACTTCAGTTCATAATGATACCAAAGAAAAACATTTACAAGCCTTAAAAATGGGTGCTAACATCATCTCTTTTGCTTTCAGTAATTAGATTTATTCTTAATTACCTAATTCTCCATCACTTCTACCTTAATACTTCATACACATTTTGAATTTTCATTAACAAAATGATAACTTATAGTGATTTTATACAAATCAAGAGTTGAAAAGTTTTTTGAACCTTGCATAAAGTAAGATATAAACGAAATGTATTGGGTTCGAAGGGCATTGGGAGGTCAAACTATTTATATGCAGAAAACTTTTAGAAATCCCGAAAGCTTTGGGATTGCTTACGTTCTCAGCAATGGAGAAAGTAAGAGCTTTCAGGCTTAAGGAAACAATATATCCAAAAGGATTTTTCTCTCCTTGATTTGAATGATTTTAAATTTGATATCAATCACTAAAGTTTATTGCTATGAAAAATAATAATTCTTGTAGAGGGATAATAGGCATCTTAACAGGTGGCGGTGATGTTCCCGGATTGAATCCTGCAATTCGTGCCGTTACCATTAGAGCATTAAGAGAAGGTTATAAAGTAATCGGTATTAGAAAAGGCTGGAGAGGTCTGATTGATATCGTAAGAGATGAAAAGGCGGACAATAGTGAAAACTTTGAAGTTTTAACCGAAGAGTTGGTAAACAAAGTAGGTCGTACAGGAGGTACATTTCTGCATACTTCAAGAGTAAATCCATCTAAAACATCCAGAGAAAGAGTTCCTACACACCTGAAAGACAAATATGATCAGGATGTAAATGACTTGACGGAAGAAGTTCTTGCCAATCTTGATTTCTTAAATATAGATTATTTGATTCCGATTGGAGGTGATGATACCTTAAGTTACGGAGTTCGTCTATACCAGGAAGGTTTTAAAGTAATTGCCATTCCTAAAACCATGGATAATGATGTTCCTGGAACCGATTATTGTATTGGATTTAGTACATGCATTACCCGAACAATATCACTCACTCACAGTTTAAGAACATCGGCTGGTTCGCACGAACGCTTATTGGTACTTGAAGTATTTGGTCGCTATGCCGGATTTACAGCTATTCTGCCCACTTTGGCCGGTGCAGCCAACCGTTGTGTTATTCCTGAACACAATTTTGATATTGAACGCCTAACAGAGTTAATGATTCAGGATCGATTTTCAAACCCAAGCAGATACTCGGTTGTGCTGATTTCGGAAGGAGCAGCTTTTACTGGCGAAGAAATGATTTTCCAGGATCATGTAATGGATGACTATGGTCACAAAAAACTCGGTGGTATTGGCGATCAAGTATCCGAACAAATGAAGATTCTATCTCCTAAGTTCAATAATTCCAAACCTATTAATGTTATCAATCAAAAGCTAGGCTATATGGTACGATGTGGTGATCCGGATGCAATTGATTCAATTGTTCCGATGGCCTTTGGTAATTTGGCATTGGATTTAATTATTAAAGGAATTCACGGACGTTTAATCACTTTGCGTAACGGAAGATACGACAATGCACCTATTGACATCGTCACCAGCTCGAAAAAATTGGTAGATGTTGATCGATATTACAATATAGAAAGATTAAGACCAAAGTATAATAGTTTTGAACTTCAGCCATTGTTTTTAATGACAGGTTTGTAATTCCACATAATTTTGTAAATTTGGGAAGCCTTTCAACATTGTGTTGAAAGGTTTCTACTTTCACAACCATTCCCATTTTAATTTATTATTTATTTAAACTTAACTCTTATGTTAGAATTTAACATTTTAGGTATTTCTGTATTGGAATGGATTGGATACGCTGCATCTGTTCTTGTACTGGTATCATTAAGCATGACATCGATTATAAAACTTCGATGGTACAATTTGGCAGGAGCTATTCTCTTCTCGACTTATGGATTTTTAATCGGCTCCTTACCTGTAGGAATCATGAACTTTTTAATTGTGTGTGCCAATATTTACAATCTGAAAAAGATGTATGGACAAAAAGAAGATTTTAAAGTAATTGAGATAAAAGATAACGATGAATTGCTAATACACCTTTTAGACTACTACAAAAAAGACATTAGTAATTTCTTTCCAAATTTTGAAAAGAAAGAGAAGCAGTTGGGAATTTTTGTATTGAGAAATATGGCTGTGGCAGGAATTTTTATCGGTACACAAGAAGATAACGAATTAAAAATAGACTTGGATTACGCTCTTCCTCAATACAGAGATTTTAAAGTTGGCGATTATTTGTACAAAAGCTTAAAACAAAGCTTAAGCGATCACAATATCAAATCGGTATACTGTTATTCTACACAAATGCTGAAATACATGGAAAAAATGGGATTTGAAGCTGACAAAAAGGATAACAAATCCATCATGAAAAAGAATTTAAACTAATTCAGAAAACTCCTCAATTGCTTGAGGAGTTTCTTTTACACACTTTCTGGGACAGTGTCAGGATTTACTCACAAATATGCTTCTCGTTCAAATTTAACAATTGAATTTGCAAGTAAATTAGATATAAAAAAAAGAGCAAACTTACGTTTGCTCTATATTCTATTCAATGCAATCATTACAATTACTTAATCTCTAAAAGCATAAATGGAGCAATACCAGTTTCATATTCTTTAATCAAAGTACCTTCAGTATCGTAAGTCACAAACTTACCATTTGATGTAGTACTTGACGAAGTAAATACACATACTTTGTTATCGTAGAATCCTACTCCATTTATTCCCGAAATGCCTTCAACTAAATTTGTAGCTGCAAAACTTTTAGACTCTGTATTAAGTACTGCAATAGCACCAGATATATTGTAACTAGCATCATAAGCTGAAGTCATTACATATAGCTTTGAAAAATCATTATTGAAGGACATAATGTTTACATAGCTGGAACTGATACCTTCTAATTTCAATAACTCATATTCATTTGTAGTTGTATTAATATAAGCTAAGCCTGTTTCAGTTGAAGGAGATGAATAACTGCTAACTTGAGAAGCGTAAAGGTTATTATTATCGTCTTTTATTAAATAACTCGATACAGCTTGAGTTTCTATATAGCTGATATCTTCTGTATCTAAATCAATAACTGCAATGTTCTTTTTATAATTTAAGGCAGCATATAACTTACCATCAACTATAGCTAGACCTTCAGGTCCACCTTCTAAAGCAATTTTCTTAACAACTTTTTTAGTATCTAAATCTACCTTTGCAATGTAAGAAAGTGTAATGTCAGTCCAAATATCTCCTCCCCAACATGATACATAAAGGTAATTTCCATCTGCTACACAATAACGTGGTTTGATAATGTCATCTTCCAGTCCATTTGCTGTTTGCTTCCATGATTTATTATCTATCCAAAAAACCTGATCTGCATTGTTCCCCATCATGTATACATTGCCATCGTAATTGTATGCATATTGCACATTAGAAATCATTGAAACAGTATTTACGGTTTCGTAATGATCGTTGGTTATAATATCACTTTCTTTATCGTAAACCGAAATACTCGATTTAGCTCCGTTAAAAGCACCATAATTAACTACATAACAAGTACCTACACCAGGATCATTATCACTATCACTTGAGCTACATGAAGCAAATAAAGTAGCAGCAATAGCTAACATTGTTAAAAATTTGAACTTGATTTTCATTTCTAGTTTATTTTAGTTGATATTATAAGTTAAGCTTAGTCTATAATTAACACCTGGCATCGCATATCCATATGTAGACTGATAATCAGCATCAAGGATATTATTAACCAGACCTTTTATTTTGATTCTATTTTTGTCATTCAATTTAAACTGGTGACCTACCGAAAAATTTAGAAGGAAATAAGATGACAGAATGTTTTTATCCTCTTCGTTGGTAAATTGTTTATCGGTATACTTACAATCTATCGAAAAATTGGTGTTTTTATAACGAACTGTTGAGTAGACATTACCGCTATGTAATGGAACATATTCCATTTGGCGCCCGATTGCACTTGAATTAGTCTGTGATTTTTTACGTTCTGTCGAGGTATAAGTATAATTTAATCCTGAACTTGCCTTTAATCCCCAAAGTGAGTAATTCAAGTGTGTCATTAATTCCAACCCTTTACTTTCTACTTCCTGAACATTCTTAGGATACCAACCATTATCATTCACCCACAGTATCCAATCATCAATATTTAAATAAAAAGCATTCAATTGAAAGTGCCCAAAAATCTCTTTGTTTGAATAATTCCACTTAAAACCCAACTCATAATTCATTCCTTTCTCTGGATTCAGATCAGGATTCCCCTGATCACCCCAAAAACGATCATTAAAGGTAGGTACACGATAACTTTTAGCGATATTTCCATTTATACTTAGTGCATGAATTTCTTTTGAAAACAGAAGGTACTTAAAGCCCAGGCTTGGTGTAAACGGAACACTGTAATCAGTTACCAAACCTTGACGCAAATTAATTGTTGCCGTTAGTTTACGATTAATTTTGTGATAATAAGAGGCATAAAAATCAACTCTATCTTCATAATCAAGATCACTGGAATAAGTGTAAACTGTAGGATAAATTCTACTAGCTTTTGCTCCGATCTTATAACTTATTTTTTTATTTAGCTCATGTTCAATTGATGCCTCTCCAATTATTCGTTGAGTTTGAATAGTATCATCTGTATGATCATTATGAATACCATTGTCATACACATAGCCTCCACTAATCTCATACTTAATGGCTCTTTTATGGTTTTTATAAGATGTCCACAATCTGATATGCTTGTCTTCATATGGTTCTTTAAAATCAGGTTTCGTAAGATTAGTTTGCATGTTTTGCTGAATCAAATGCCAATCTTTCTCTAACCAAAGATTAAATAGGAGTGTTTCCTGATCGGAAAATTTATAATTGAATTCTTGAATTAAACCTTTGTTTTCAACATTTGCATTTCGCTGTTTATCCTTTTGCTGAAAAATGCCATTTTCAAAATCACGTACCTCGGTGTTCGTGAATTTAAAATCGTTGTCTTTTTTATAATAATAGGCACGAGTCACCGATTCAAACTTTCCATTTCCTAAAAATATTTTTGCACCATACAACTCTTCACCAAAAGAACCATGAGATATTCTAGCCTCTGCTTTAACCCCTTTTGTCCAATTGTTTTTTAGCCCCAGATGAATAGCTCCTCCAATACTTCCTGAACCATTAACAGTACTGGCACTACCAAATTGAACACCTACCTCATCGAACAAGTACATCGGCACATTACTCATATTCGACTGTCCAAGTGTTAAAGAATTAAGGTTAATTCCTCCAAAATTGACACTGGTATGATCAGGAGAAGTACCTCGTAAGCGTATAGTTGATAATGTACCAGCCGTTGATTTTAAAGTGATAGGCAAAGTTCTTGACAATAACTGCTCTAAACTTCCATCGCGGTGAGCATCAAATTGCAAAACGGGAATGGTTTCGATTTTTGCCCCTGATTGGTATTTCTTTAGCTTCCCATAGCTCACAACTTCATTCAACAGAATGGTATCAAATACCGTTACAATTTTCTTTTTATTTGTATAAACAGAAGTACTATCACTTGAACTAAGATAACCATCGGTATAATTTGAATAAGCCGGACTTAAAGCAAAAAACAACAGGATATATACAAATACTCTTCTCATTATCATCTATATAATGAAGAAAACATTGGGATAACAACAGTTTGAGCTACTAAAACCTATCGTTTTCCAAACACCTTCTCCGAATGTTTTGAAAAATTGTATGCAGATTGGCAGGTCTTCTGGCTTGCTCAACTTTTATCAACCTTCCCATCCCTATTAGGAACAGTGGTATCGCAGTATAAAAGCTTTTTATTTGAGCTTACAGCTACGGGAACAGCTCCGGACTTGAACCGGATTCCCTTTTCATCTCAATTTGTTAAGAAACAAATGTACGAGAACCAAATGCGTTGCAAATGTATGAAAAAAGACCAATAAATCCACTATTCACAAACTATTTTAAAACACACTGTCTATCAGTCATTAACAAAACATTCACTTATACTAAAAAGGGAATCTATTAAGATAGATTCCCCTTGTTTTGTCGTAAATGTTATATCTTAAAACTGATATGAGAATTTTGCCATAAATGCTCTTCCTGGCATATTATATCCATCTTTCTCGGTATAGTTTTCATCTAATAAATTTGAAATTGAAAATCCAACAGTATAGTTCTCGTTAAAAGAATAGCTGGCTGAATAATCAAACACATAAGAAACCGGGTGACGCAACAATTCATCATTAACTAGATCTGGTCGCACCTCTTTTTCATTATATACAATTGGTTCCTTCGTAATGTTTGGCCAATTGGAATAATCCGCAAGGTACATGTAGTTATTCTCGTATCTGTGACCAATATATCTTCCATTCAATCTTGTCGAAAATCCTTTTAAGTTATCGAATTCAATACCAAATGAAGCTGTGTTATCACGCACGTATCTCATTTCTCCTTCCAACTGATTGTCTTCTGCATCCTTATATTTTACTGTAGCATCAATCAAGTGAGTATAATTTAAATACAATCTCAAAGAATAATCATAGTCTTTTAATGCACCAAAATCGTAGGAAGTGCTTAATTCCAATCCATTCATATCTGCACTTTGTGCATTTATATAGGTTGTACTGTAATCAGGCAAATAACTTCTGATGATTTTATCTTTGTGATCCGTTTTGAAGTAGGTAAAATCGAAATTAATGCCTTTTCTATAGCTATTATAAGATAATCCAAAATCTATTGTTTTAGATGTTTCAGGATTCAAATCCGGGTTTCCTACTGTGGTTGATGTACCTCGAGTGTATTTTCCCGCAACTTGATATGCTTTCGGAGCTAAAAAAGCATCTCCATAGCTAATATGAGCAGATAAACCTTTCAGCATCTCATATTTAACTCCAATATTGCTTGTTAGTTCCCAATAGTCTTCACTACTTTTATCATTTCCTAACAAATCATCAGCTTCCAATTTAAACTTGATATGATCTCCTCTTGCTCCAAGCATCAAATTCAACTTGTCGTTTAGTAATTTGAATTGTAGCTGGGTATAAACTCCTGTAGCAATGTTTTTATAATCTGGCTGGTAAGGAGCTTCAACATTTCCGCTGGTATCGAAGTTGGTACTTTCGTATTTTTCAGTTTTATTATCCAAACCTAATGCAAGATTGTGTTTTCCTATTTGGTAGGAATCTGTCAATTGAAAACCGTAATTTTTATACACGCTTTCAAAATCACCGTATCCATCAGAACCAACATCAATCGTTTTATTCTCCTCGTTTGAATAGAATGGAGAGAACTTGATGCTATGATTTTTGTTTTTACCCACTACATCAAAACCAGTTGTAAAACGTTCGATATCTTTAGAGTCCATTCCTTCGGTATGCCAGAAGTTACCAGGAGTTTCGATATCATCACCTCTGTAGTATCCTCCGTTCAGGTTAATCTTCCAATCTTCTGCTAGTTTAATTCCCAATCGAGTATTCAAATTGTAGGTAGTGAATTTCGTATTCTCCATTCTTTCTCCATAAGTACTTTCATCGAGAATCGATTTTGCATACTTCTCGTCATACAAGTTACGATTACCGGTTTTGTAATCTTTCCCTTGATTGTTGAATGCAAATCCCAGGTCAAAATCCATCCTTTCAGAAACAGCTCCTCCTAATCCTAAGTTTAACTTTGAGGTGTTAAAGCTTCCATACTCAGTATCAAATCTTCCACTTAACTCTCCTGTGCTATTTTTGGTTACAATATTCACAACCCCAGCCATAGCTGCCGATCCATATTGGGCAGAAAAAGGACCTTTCAATATTTCTACTCGTTCTACATTCTGCAAGTTAATACTTGCAATATTTTCAGTACCAGCTGGTTTTCCATCCACTAAAATCACAGTATACTTTACACTTGGCGAAGGAGTAAAACCACGCATACTAACCGTTGCCTGTACACCTGGATATTGCAAAATATCAATCGATGCTGATCTTTTTAACAAGCCTGCCACATCAACGGCTGGTGATGCTTCAATGGTTCTTTGAGTAATCACCTCAATTTTTTGCGGTAAATCCTTAAGTTTGGCATTCACTCTGGAAGCATTAATTTCAACTTCCTCTAAATTCAAATGCTTTACAACCTTTTTGTCATCAGTTGAATTTGGCACTTCATCAGCTTTTACAGCAGCGTTAAATAATGACAGCAATGCAAAAGCAGTTAAAAACGTTCTTTTCATGTCTTTAAAGAATAAAATGAAAATAAGATTAACTAATGCAATGCAGACAGGGAGCTTAAAAGAAATTTCACAACATACCGTAAAGGACCAGTTTTGGCAGAAAAATCCTTATTTAGTTATTTATTACTTTTTCATTCGCTTGCTCTTTTTCCCGAAAGCAATGACTTAAATGTTTGCAGTGGCAGGTCTTCTGACTTGTTCTACTTTTTGAGGCCTTCCCATCCCTATGTATCGGGACAGTGGCAAGGAGTATTTCAAAAAGCTGTATTAGAACTTACAGCTACGGGTATAGTTCCGGATTTTCACCGGATTCCCTTTTCATTTCTACTTCTGATAATAGAGAAGTAAAAAACCAAATGCAGCGCAAATGTATACAAATTTTCGCTACAACTTTCTTAAAAAGATCGTTTATTCAACATCTTTTTCAAGCTCAATTAATTCGTGTGTAAAGTTTCTTTTAGGCAGGTAATTAACTCCTGAATACTGTTACAACATGTAACGCTTCCATTCTGGTGGATTTCCCATTTCATAGTATCTTCCAGTAATTTCACGCAACAGTCTCCCACTTGCTCACAGGTAACCTGGTATCCTTCACGAGACAAAGCACGCTGTGTCCAAAATCCCATTACATCATTACCCAAAAGTTGAATGGTTTGTTTTTTCTGGTAATTCATGATAAAATTACCGGTCTTTCTATCGAAATTGAAAGATTTATTCTGGAAGGTATCTTCAATACTGCCATTCAATACCAAATCTTCAGGAGCACCTACCTTTACGGGTTGATTTCTTGCCATCAACCAGATTAAATCGGCTGCTTGTAAAGCCAAATCCAACTCATGAGTAGACATCAAAATGGCTTTATTGGTTTCTCTTGCCAAACGATGTAAGAGACGCATAATTTCAACACGGTTCGGCAGATCGAGATGCGCTGTAGGTTCATCCAACATGATTAACGGCGTATCTTGTGCCAAAGCCTTTGCTATCATTACTCGCTGACGTTCACCATCACTCAATTGATTGATGTAGTGATTCGCGTAATGCAGTAATCCAACCTGCTCGAGAGCCCATTTTATTTTTTCATTATCAGCATCAGATAATTTCCCCATCCAGGAAGTATACGGATGACGCCCCAAAGAAACTATGTGATATACGGTAAGATTACCAACATTAATCCTTTCCGTAAGAACGATACTTAAGAGCTGTGCAATTTCTTTAAAGTTTCTATCTCGAATTGGAATGCCCTCAACCAACGTACAACCATCTAATGGAGATTGTATACCGGCAATGGTTCTCATCAAAGTAGATTTACCTGCTCCATTAGGGCCAAGCAAACAAACCATTTCACCTTTACGAATCGTTAGATTGATATCAGACAGCAAACACAAAGTATCTTTCTTCGATTGTTTGTAACCAATTGCAAGATCTTTGGTAACCAATATATTTTGATGCTCTCTCTCCTCTTTCATAGTTCCATTATCCACCAAAGGATGCTTTTACATTTCTACTCCTCATAATTACCCAAATCACTACTGGTCCACCAAATAAGGCTGTTACAGAATTAATAGGCAATGTATTTTGATTCCCTGGCAATTGAGAAAATATATCACAAATTAACATGATTGCTGCACCAATGAGAACCACAGCTGGCATTAACACTTTATGACTTGCTGTTCTAAAAATAGATCGTGCAATATGCGGAACTGCAACCCCCACAAAAGCAATTGGTCCAGTAAATGCCGTTAATGTTCCTGCGATTAAAGCCGTGCTAATGATTACAGCGATTCTGGTTTTATTTACTGATATTCCTACTCCTCGGGCATAGTTTTCTCCCAACAGTAGTGCATCCATAGGTTTTATCAGGAAAAATGCCAAAACTAAACCTGTAAATACAATTGGCCCCATTACCTGCATCTCTGTCCATGTTACACCAGCCAAAGAACCAAATGTCCAAACAATGAAACTCTGTATTTGTTCGGGTTCACTAAAGTATTGTAATATATTTACGATTGCCCCGGTAATACTACCAAACATGATTCCTATAATCAATAAAGAGACACTATCGGATATACGAATTGAGGCTAACGCTACCAGCAAAAACACTAGGGACGCACCTGCAACGGCCGCCACCACCAAAGCCCAGTTTCCTAGCAAAGCAGAAACTGCTCCGAAAAAGGCTGGAACAATTGCCGAGGCCATTACCATTAAAGCAACACCTAAGCTAGCTCCCGAACTAATTCCCAAAACAAAAGGTCCTGCTAAAGGATTTCTAAACAATGTTTGCATCATTAATCCTGTTACCGATAATCCAGCTCCAACCAAAATGGCTGTTAAAGCTTTGGGTAATCTAAAATTAAGCACAATATAATTCCATGAAGTTTTCACCTCGCTGCCCGACAATATTGCAAACACCTTCTCAAAAGGAATATTTACCGATCCGAAAATTAGATCAAGCAGCAATAAAGCAATGATAATAAGGCCTAAACCCCCAAATAAAATAGATACAATTTTACCTTTTTGAGAAATCATAGTTCTGTTAATTCAATTTCTGATAAAAATGCAATTCATAATCCGGTAACAATTCCGGATGTAAAATTTTAATAATATCCTTAAATACCACATCAGGCTGCATTACTCCAGATTCAAACCAATCATTGGCACCACTCTCTTTCATTCTTTTGGTGTAACAAAATACCTGCTTTGTTTTGTACGACTTAAACAAAGTATACCTATCATCCAGATTTTCCAGGTCTTTTATGGTACGGCATTGCCCCGGACCAAACCAAATATCGGCATCATGTTGTTTGTCGAACACCGTTTCAAAACTTAAAGGCATGCTTCCGCTTGTACTATCCGAAAACCAGCAATAATCGGCCTTTCCATCCCTAAGGAATTGAGCCAAATATGATTGTCCTCCTGGCATGTACCAAGTGCCTTTGAAGTTATATCCTGAAAGAATTGTTGGCTTATTTTTAACGGTAGCTACAATTGATTTTAAATCATTGTATCTTTTTTCAACCTCATCGAAATGCTGCTCGGCCTCTGCTTCTTTATTAAAAAAGGCCGCAATAAACTTGGCCCATTCGGCACGAGCCAAAGGCGAAGATTCCATCCATTCTATATTATAGGCAACAGGTAATCCTGCTTGCATCAACTTGGTTTCTCTATCGGTAATCTTCATAAAACCAGCCACCATTACCAAATCCGGATCGATTTCAACAATCTTTTCAAAATTCAGTGTTTCAGAATGACCTACTGCCTGAATTTCACCAGACTTAGCTCTCTTGTCAATTTCCTCATCGTAAATCCTATTCGGTAAAGAAACAGCTACAATTTTATCCTCAACGCCTAAAAATTTTAAAATTCCGATTTGAGTATTCGAAAGTGCACCAATACTTTTAACGGGAACATCTACCAGCAAACCATCATCAGGAAGTTTTCCTTTAAATTGATCTCCCCTGTTTTTAAGGTAATACTTCTGAAAAACCTTTCCTTCATTCCAAGGGTCCCAAACAATTAACTCCTTTAAGTTATTATCCAGAATGTTGATTTCGAATCCTTTTGCATACTTCAGTTTTGTGTGATGATAAAAAGCCTTATCAGCAACGCCAGTTTCTGAATTTTGTGAAGTCTGCTTTTTTTGCTCTCCTGATTGACATGCAACAAAACCTAAAACAGTCAGAAGCAACAAGTTTAGGCCGATCGTTTTTAATAAGTTCATTTCTTCCACAAATTATTGTGGGGAAGGATGATAAGAAAATACAATTCTCAAAATTATACTCTCGTTACTCAGTTCCCCGAAGTCACGAAATAGTTTCATTAATTAGGCAGGTATTCCGACTTAACTATCTTAGGAAAGTATTACGGCTGCGGGGACAGCTTTGGATTTTCACCAAATTCCCTTTTCATTCTTGAAACAAGAAACCCAATTGCTGCAAAGCTATGCAATATTTTGGAAATAAAAATACCTTACAAAACAATAGAATACTACTACAATCCACAAAAACTTTTAAGATAAAATGAGAATCGCCAACAGAAATGAAAGCTTTTCGTTATTTTATTATTGTGTAAAATTGTGGAATAAAAACTACTCAGCAGTGCTTGAATTGACTTTGGAATTTCACAACTATTCTACTTTTTCACGATTCAAACTTTTCAAGACTTTCAGAAAAACATTCATGATTAAAGGGAAAACACCAACAAAAATGAAAGTTACGGTACTCTGTACCTAAGTAGACTCTTAGATGATCAAACTATAAATCTTACGCAGCTCTGCTGCTTTTCTGATGAATT
>NZ_JANQCD010000015.1 GCF_026672275.1 Marinifilum sp. D737
CGGAAAAGAAAAACCGTTTTGAGCGAGAAACGAGACTCGAACTCGCGACCCTAACCTTGGCAAGGTTATGCTCTACCAACTGAGCTATTCTCGCATTCTGTAATGAACCTTTGTTCTTACTTTTGCGATGCAAATATAGATATTCCCTAGGTTTTCGCAAGTGTTTTTTTCAAAAAAATGTCAATTGTCCTCCTAAATTTCTGAGTGTTTGTACAAAAGAAAAGGGAAAAAATTTCTCAATTCTTTCCCTTTTATATTTAAATCAGCATAAATCGTTCTTATAAATTATCTTTTAAAAATTTATTAAAACGCTTGTACAGATGTAACCTGGTTTTACCTCCGTAAATGCTATGATTTCTGTTGGTATAAATTTGCATCTCGAATTGCTTGTCAGCTTGAACCAATCTCTCAGCAAACTCATAAACATTTTGTACATGAACGTTATCATCTGCAGTTCCATGGCAAAGCAATAAGCTTCCCTGTAGTTTGTCTACATGATTAATTGGAGAATTATCGTCGTAACCTTTAGGATTTTCCTGAGGAGTTCTCATGAAGCGTTCTGTATAAACCGAATCATAGTATCTCCAGTTGGTTACCGGAGCAATTGCAATTGCCGCTGCAAAAACATCAGGAGCTTTCTCCAAACAAAGCGATGACATGAATCCACCAAAACTCCATCCCCATATTGCAATTCTATTTTCATCGATAAAGGATTCCCCGGATAATGCTCTTCCCGCTGAAATCATATCGTCCGATTCCAATCTTCCCAACTGCATATAGGTACACTTGCGGAACTCCTGACCACGAGCACCAGTTCCACGAGGATCAACACAAACCACAATATATCCTTCTTGAGCAAGATATTGGTACCAATCAAAGCTCCATCTGTTCTCAACACTTTGGGAGTTTGGTCCACTATATTGAGTCATTACCACAGGGTATTTTTTAGAAGGATCAAAATTGAATGGCTTAATCATCCAGGCATTCAACATGGTCATACCATCAGCTGCTGGTAACATGGTAAACTCTTTTGGATTGTATTGATAACTCTTCAACTTTTCAACCAAAGCCTTGTTATCTTCCAACACACGAATCAATTTTCCTTTATAGTTATACAAGCTAACTGTGTTTGGCTGTGTAACACTCGAAAAATAATTGATATAGTATTTAAAACCATTACTAAATACTGTTCTGTTGGTTCCTTTAGCAGGAGTAATCAATTTCTTTCCAGTTCCATTCAATTTCACAGAATAAGTATTTCTGTCCATTGGCGAAACCTCTGCCGATTCGTAGTAACATACTTTCTTCGCTTCATCAAAACCTAGAAAATCTGTCATGTCCCAATCTCCTGATGTAATTTGATTAACTGGTTTTCCAGTAATCATATCAAACAAATACAAGTGGTTGAATCCATCTTTCTCATCTGGATAAATGAATTGAGTTCCATTATCCAGGAAAGTTAAGAAATCGAAATTACGCTCCTCAACGTAATACTTGTTTTCTTGTGTATACATTACATCCGACTCTCCTGTTTTGGCATTAGCTAACAAAAACTCCAATTTATTCTGATGACGATTCAAACGGTAAATGCTTAGCTTTTTAGGATCTTTGGTCCACTTCAATCGTGGAATGTACTGATCCTTCTCCTCGCCTACATTCATTTTCTTGGTAATACGATCTTCAACATTGTATACCCATACACTTACTTCTGAGTTTTTCTCTCCTGCTTTTGGATATTTGTAAGTATAGTTTTCAGGATAAAGAGCATTTTCTTTTACTTGTGGATACAAACCTTCAAACTTATTCATGTTGAACATCTTCACTTCGCTCTCATCGAACTTCATGTATGCCAAAAACTTACTATCAGGCGACCATGTAAAGGCTTTATTAAATTCGAATTCTTCTTCGTAAACCCAGTCAGGTGTACCATTTTGAATCTTATTGAACTCACCATCTTTGGTAATTCTAATTTCCGATCCGAAAAGTACATTATGAATAAACAAGTTGTTGTCTCTTACAAAAGCAATTCTATTGCCATTTGGCGAGAAAGTTGCCAATCGTTGCTTTCCATTTTTCGAAAGGGGAACCAACTCCTTATTTTTAAACGAATAAACGTAATAATCAGCCGTAAACGATCTTCTGTAAATTCTTTCCTGATTTGTTGTCAAAAGCAGCCTCTTCTCATCATTACTAAATGTATATTCACTGATATACTTTAAGTCAGTATCCTTCATTTCACTTAAATCGAAAAGTGTTTCAACAACTTTTCCTGTCGCAAAACTGTACTTTACAATTTTAGTTCCGTTTCCTTCCAATGTGGTATAGTGTACACCATCATTCATCGAGCGCAAGCCATACACCGATTTTTGCCCAAATGTGCGATTTAGCATCAAATCTTCCATGCTTATTTTCTTCACCTCTTGTTGTGCAAAAACTACGAGTGAGAAACACATCACGATAGCTGATGTTAAAATCAATCTTATTTTTCTCATGTTTGTTGAATTATTTACAATTTGTATAGGTTGTATTTACAAAGTCCAAAGATTCTACTTTTTTAGAGAAAAGAAAAATTTTTAATCCTGATATAAATCAGAACTAACAAGCATTACAAGTCTCCATCCTCGTCTTAAATTAACCTGTTATCGTAAGAAATTGCCAAATCTATTGAAATGCTAAATATTGCTCACAATTTAAAGTTCTATTTGAACAGAAAGTTATATCTTTGTGGATTGAATTTCAAAATGGTTGATTTATTATCTCAATTAACTGAATATTAGCACGAAATTCATATTTTCTATTTAAGTATATCATGCTGGTTTGTAGCGGTGTGAATAAAAATTAAAAACAATAGGATGATTAAAATTACATTTCCAGATGGAACAGTAAAAGAGTTTGAAGCTGGCATCTCTGGTATCGAGATCGCGAAAAGCATTTCCAGTCGATTGGCAAAAGAAGTTTTGTCGATAACCGTTAACGATCAGTTGTATGATCTTACACGTGCGATTAACGAAGATGCAAGTATTAAGCTTCACACTTGGAATGATGAAGAAGGGAAACACGCTTTTTGGCACTCTTCAGCTCACTTAATGGCTGAAGCCTTAGAGGTATTGTACCCAGGAGTAAAATTTGGTATTGGTCCTGCAATTGAAATGGGCTTTTACTACGATGTTGATTTAGGAAATGGTACGGTACTTACCGACAAAGATCTTCCTAAGATTGAACAGAAAATGCTTGAACTTGCACGTAGCAAGAACGAATATAAAAGAACCGATGTAACAAAAGAGGAAGCTCTTCAGTTTTTCGGTGAAAGAAATGAGGAGTACAAAGTTGAGTTGATCAACGAATTGGAAGATGGTACAATTAGCTTTTACCAACAAGGTGGATTTACCGATTTGTGTAGAGGTCCACACTTGCCAAACACAAGTTACATCAAAGCTATCAAACTAAACTCGGTAGCTGGTGCTTACTGGAGAGGCGACGAAAAACGTCCTCAGCTTACTCGTGTTTATGGTATTACTTTCCCAAAGAAAAAATACCTTGACGAGTATGAGGTAATGATGGAAGAAGCTAAAAAGCGTGACCACAGAAAATTGGGTAAGGAAATGGAATTGTTCACTTTCTCTCAAAATGTTGGTCAGGGGATGCCAATTTGGTTGCCAAAAGGTGCTCAATTGCGCGAAAGCCTGGAATCATTCCTAAAGCGAGTTCAAAAGAAATTTGGATACGAGCAAATTATCACACCGCACATTGGTAACATTAATTTGTACAAAACTTCAGGTCACTACGACAAATATGGCGAAGATTCATTCCAGGCAATCCAAACTCCACAAGAAGGAGAAGAGTATTTGCTAAAACCAATGAACTGTCCTCACCACTGTGAAGCATATAAATTCAAACCTCGTTCTTATAAAGACCTTCCTGTTCGTTTTGCAGAATTTGGAACCGTTTATCGTTACGAGCAAAGTGGAGAGCTTCACGGATTAACTCGTGTTCGTAGTTTTACTCAGGATGATGCTCACTTGTTCTGTACTCCAGATCAATTGAAAGATGAATTTAAAAAGGTAATCGATATCATTTTCATCATCTTTAAAGCATTGAACTTTACCGAATATGTTGCTCAGGTATCTCTTCGTGATAAAGAAAATCATGCAAAATATATTGGTGCTGAAGAAAATTGGGATAAAGCTGAAAAAGCAATTATCGAAGCGGCAGAAGAAAAAGGCTTGAACACTGTAGTGGAATACGGGGAAGCTGCATTCTATGGCCCAAAGCTTGACTTCATGATTAAGGATGCAATTGGTCGTAAGTGGCAGTTGGGTACAATTCAGGTTGACTACAACTTGCCAGAACGTTTCGAATTGGAATATGTAGGAAGTGATAACCAGAAACATAGACCAATTATGATTCACCGTGCACCCTTTGGATCTATGGAACGTTTCGTTGCAGTATTGCTTGAACATACAGGAGGTAAATTCCCATTGTGGTTAACACCTGAACAAGCTGTTATCATGCCAATTAGCGAAAAATATAACGATTATGCAAAAAAAGTTTTAAATTCGTTAAATAATTCCGATATTCGCGCCGTATTAGATGATCGCAACGAGAAAATCGGAAGAAAAATCCGTGACAACGAGTTGAAAAAGACCCCATACTTAATTATTGTTGGCGAGAAAGAAGCTACAGAAAATACAGTTTCAGTTCGTAAACAAGGAGAAGGTGACATGGGATCTATGACTATTACAGAATTTTCAGAATTTATTAATAAAGAAGTAGAAGCACAATTGTCTTCTATCGAGAATTACTAACTAAAATAGGAGGACCTAGCCATAGCTGGATTTCATCACAGAAACAATAGAGGTCAAAGAAGACCTCAAGAGGCTCAACACAAGATTAACCAAGCAATTAGAGCCCGCAGTGTTCGCGTTGTTGGAGATAACGTAGAACCAGGAGTTTATTCAATTTCAGAAGCATTAAAGTTTGCTGAAGAACAAGAATTGGACTTAGTTGAAATTTCACCAAAAGCCGATCCACCAGTTTGTAAGATCATCGATTACAAAAAGTTTCTTTATCAGCAGAAAAAGAAACAAAAGGAAATGAAGGCTAAAGCGGTTAAAGTTGTTGTAAAAGAAATTCGTTTCGGACCAAATACCGACGAACATGATTACAACTTTAAATTGAAACATGCCGAAAAATTCCTTAACGAAGGAGCTAAGGTTAAAGCATACGTTTTCTTTAAAGGACGTTCAATCCTTTTTAAAGATAAAGGTGAGATTTTATTGTTAAAATTCGCTCAAGATCTTGAAGAATTAGGGAAAGTTGAACAAATGCCTCGTTTGGAAGGTAAGCGTATGACTATGTTCATTACTCCAAAGAAAAAGTAGAATAATTTATATATACATTAATTTTTAAATTTGTACAATGCCTAAGATGAAAACAAATTGCAGTGCAAAGAAAAGATTTACTTTGACTGCATCTGGAAAAATCAAAAGAAAGCACGCTTTTAAAAGTCACATTTTGACTAAAAAAAGCACTAAAAGGAAGAGAAATCTTACCTACTTCGGTACTGTAAATAAAGCAGACCAGAAAAACGTTAAGTTAATGCTTAACATGTTGTAAGAATCAGTTATTGATTTTTTTAGTTATTAACCGAGTGGTTAGCACCAAAGAGTCCTTAAATGGAACGCTAACATTCAAAAATTAGGAATTATGCCAAGATCAGTAAATTCTGTAGCTTCAAGAGCTAGAAGAAAAAGAATTTTAAAAGAAACCAGAGGTAACTTTGGAGCAAGAGCTAATGTTTGGACAGTAGCCAAAAATACTTTCGAAAAAGGTTTGCAATATGCTTACCGCGATAGAAAGAAAAAGAAATCAAACTTTAGAGCATTGTGGATTCAGCGTATTAACGCAGCAGCAAGACTTGAAGGTCTTTCTTATTCACAATTAATTGGTTTGATGCACAAAGCTAACATCGAAATTAACCGTAAGGTTTTAGCAGATTTAGCTGTAAATCATCCAGAAGCATTTAAAGCTGTAGTGGGTAAAGCACAAGCAGCTAAATAGTACTATAAATTATTTACTTTGAAAAGGGGTTGTGTTTCACAATCCCTTTTTTACGTTTCAACTCCTAATAATTAGTACTTATTGCCCTCAGTAAGTACATTATCGAAAAAGCATAATAATAGCTGCAATGCTTGACATTATTATGCTTTGGATTTACTATTTTTGAAATCATAACAAGGGAAAGCTATTAACCAAACCAATTTCCCACTAAATAAACCACAAATGAGAATTGCATTAATAGGCTACGGAAAAATGGGTAAAGAAATAGAGCAAATTGCTCTGGATCGTGGCCATGAAATCGGATTAATTATCGATCAGCACAATCCAAAAGATCTTTGTGCAGATCATTTACAAAATATTGATGTTGCCATTGAGTTTACGAATCCAGATTCGGCGTTTGGCAATTATTTAAAATGCTTCGAAGCTAATGTTCCTGTTGTATCCGGAACAACTGGCTGGCTTGATCAACTACCAGAAATTGAGAAACAATGTGCTGAAGGCAAAGGTTTCTTTTATGCATCGAACTTTAGCTTGGGCGTAAATCTGTTTTTTGAATTGAATAAGAAGCTAACCAAACTAATGGCTCCATTTAAGGAATACAATGTGGATATGGAGGAAATTCACCACATTCACAAATTGGATTCTCCGAGTGGAACTGCTTTGACATTAGCTGATGGGATTATTGAAAATCATCCTAAAAAGGAAAAGTGGATTGAAGCTACCAGCATGAAGGAAGATGAACTTAGCATATTGGCCAAACGCCACGGTGCAGTTCCTGGTACACATTCCATTACCTGGCATTCCGAAGTTGATGAAATTATGATTCAACATCAAGCATACAGTAGAAAAGGATTTGCTTTGGGAGCAGTGCTGGCAGCCGAGTTTATGCCGAAAAAAGAAGGGTTTTATGGCATGAAAGATTTGCTTCAACTATAAAAGAAAATTGAGTAATCATTTAAATACAATTGAATGGCAAACATACTAAGAAACAAATGGTTTAAATTTTCAATCGCGCTAATCATTACTTTATTAATGATTATTTGGATTGGCAATTATTGGCTTTTATTAGGATTACCTATCCTTTTTGATGTTTATATCAGCAAAAGGGTGCATTGGGCCTTTTGGAAGAAAAAAGGAGTTAAGAAACAAAGTACAACTGTTGAATGGATTGATGCCATTATTTTTGCAGTAGTCGCCGCAACAATCATTAGAATGTTCTTTATTGAGGCTTACACAATTCCAACCAGTTCGATGGAAAAATCATTACTTGTTGGCGATTACTTATTTGTAAGTAAGGTAGCTTATGGTCCTAAAGTACCTAACACACCTCTATCCTTCCCTTTTGCACACCATACCATGCCTGGGACAAGCAAAACCAAATCATATTTGGAATGGATTAACTGGCCTTACAAGCGTCTTGCAGGATTGAATGAGATAAAACGTAACGATGTTGTGGTATTCAATTTCCCCGCAGGAGATACCATTGTGGTAGGAGCCGAAAATCCAGATTACTATTCTCAATTAAGAGCTGCTACTGCAACCATAAAGGAAAATGACATGAGAAGAGGACGTGCACTTCAATCTGATAATGCCTATATGAAAGTTGCTCGCAAATACTTCGCTCAAAATATGGAAATTGCCACTCGTCCGGTTGATAAACGTGAAAACTATATAAAGAGATGCGTTGCCATGCCAGGTGATACCATTTCCAGTGTAGACGGGCAGCTTTATATCAATGGGAAAGCTCAAGATAAAGTTGGAGAAGTGCAATACAATTATGAAATACGTACCAATGGCAGCATGATCAATCCTCGTAAATTAGAGGAAATGAATATCGCGAAAGACGAAATTAGCCATAGTGGTTCGGTTTATCACATGCCTTTATCAAAAGAAAAGGCCGATAAACTAAGTAAGCTAAGCAATATTTCATCATTGGTGAAGATGGTTCATGGGGTGGGCACTCCAGAAGATGTTTTCCCATTTAGCGAACATTACAACTGGAACAGAGATAACTTTGGACCTCTTGTAATCCCGCAAAAAGGACAAACCGTTGAGCTGAACATGAAAACTCTTCCATTGTATGAAAGAGCAATTAATGCCTATGAAGCTAATGATTTGACAGTAAAAGACTCTATTATTTACATCAATGGGAAAGCTGCAGATACCTACACTTTTAAAATGGATTACTACTGGATGATGGGTGATAATCGTCACCGCTCAGCAGATTCTCGTTATTGGGGATATGTTCCGGAAGACCATGTGGTAGGTAAAGCTTCATTCATCTGGCTATCGCTTGATAAGGATCAAAGCGGTTTTGGAAAAATCAGATGGGATAGAATTTTCAAGTGGATACACTAAGATATTGAAATCATATAAGTAAAGGCATCTGCAAAGATGCCTTTTTCTTTTATCTATATTTTTTATAGTTTCGCAATCCAAACAGAAGAACAATGGAAAATACTAAAGCTCTACTTTCAACAGCATATTTTGCACCAATTCAGTACTATTGCAAATTGATTCAGTATCCTAATGTGATGATTGAACAATGGGAAAACTATTCAAAGCAATCGTATCGCAACAGGTGTAATATTTATGGAGCAAACGGAGCATTGGCTATTTCTGTTCCAGTGGCAAAGGCTACCAATAAAAAGGTATTCACCAAAGATGTTAAGATCTCTTACGACACCAACTGGCAAAAACTGCATTGGAAAGGGATAGAATCTGCTTATAAATCATCGCCTTTTTACGAATATTACATCGATGATTTAGAACGATTTTTTAAGCAAAAATGGGACTTCCTTTTAGATTTTAATCTTGAAATTCAATCAGAGATTTGTGAAATCCTGGAAATAGAAAACAAGAACTCACTAACCGATGATTTTATTCCTGTAAACACTCCTAACATTGCTGATTTTAGAAATGTAATTCATCCAAAACCCCAAAAAGGAATAGATGATACCAAGTTCAATCCACAAACTTACACTCAAGTTTTTGGCGATAAACATGGTTTCATTCCCAACCTAAGCATTTTGGATTTGATATTTAATTTAGGTCCTGATAGTTCGTACTATCTGGAATCCTGCCTAAAGTAATGAAAGGTGATCTTTAAGATCTTGCATAATTGCATCATGATCGAATGCCAAGGCAGGTAATTTACTTACATCAATCCATTGAGCTTTTAATGCATCATCTTCGCCTTTAACTTGTGGTAAGGATTCTGCCTCCATTTGAGCCAAATAAACAACCGAAACCGTGCGTCCTCTAGGATCACGATCTACAGCTCCATATGTCTTGAACTGTGAAATAAAAACGCCTTCAAAACCTGTTTCTTCCTTTAACTCACGATACGCTGCAGTATCCAAATCTTCATCCATATCAACAAAACCACCAGGAAATGCCCATTTATTTTTGAAAGGTTCATTAGCTCTTTCAATTAACAACACATAGTGATTGCTTTCACATTTACAAAAAATGGCACAATCAACAGTTAATGCCGGACGTGGATATTCGTATGTATACATGATGTAGTTTGTGAATGAATGAGTGAATGAGTAAATGAGTAAAATAAATTAGACTTGGGCAATAATTCGCTTAATTACTCTTAATTTATGCGTGTAACGTTTGGTGTCTACATTAAAAATTCCTTGATGATCGACATTATCAATTCTCACCTTACCGGAAGCATGGATAATTTTGTGTCTGTCCCAAATAATACCAACATGTGTAATTTTACCTTCGGCATTATCGAAAAAGGCCAAATCACCTGGCATTGCTTCTTCTACAAAAGTTAATGGTTCACCCACCAAAACTTGCTGACTGGCATCGCGAGGTAAACTAATTCCATTCAGCTTGTAAACAATTTGTGTTAAGCCAGAACAATCTATTCCATAAGGTGTTCTTCCCCCCCAAAGGTAAGGTGCATTAAAATATTTTAATGCTGCTTCAATTATGGAATCACGCACATTCGTTTCATCTCCATTTTCTGTCACTTTTCCCTGGTAGAAGTACTTCTTCTCTCCTATTTTAAAAGATTTCTCTTCTCGATCGCAAAATGGGAAGGAACTTCCAGGTACAATCAATTTATTTGAATAATCTTTCTCCTGAAAAACCAGATTAAAAGTATCATTTGCAACCGCTGGTGACTGAGTAGCTAGCAGATTAAAAAATTCTTCATTGATAACACTTATCATTTTAGTATCAACCCAACCCTCGTAATTATCGTAGGCCAATCTTACCTTGCTCCAGTTTTCAACATCCTCAATAACTTCAAAATGCTCTCCAAATAAAATTTGGGTTACCATTTCGCTTTTTTCAGCAGGTTCGCTTCGAACCGGGATGATGCTTAAATCGGAAATTCCGTAATTCATGTAGTGGTTGCTTAATGATTGTTATCAATCAAATATAAAAAATATAATTATGTTTTTACATTTGCATTGATATATTTGCTGTATATATCGAAGGTAAAAGAAAGGAATAAATATTTTTTACCAAAAAATATTCAACTAATTTTATAAAAAGAATTTCAACACTCCTAATCAGAATAGAATGAATAAATACTTTAGGTTAATTCGACAAAACTTAAGTAACATTTATCGCTTTACCATTACAACAATTACCATTGTACTGATCATGCTTCTATTCCCGAATACGGGAAACTTTAAGTATGAATATCAGAAAGGTAAGCCTTGGATGCATGAAACACTTATTGCTCCTTTCGATTTTTCCATATTAAAAACTGAGCAGGAATTAAATCAGGATCGAGATAGTATTTTGAATCGATTCAGCCCTTATTTTAAAATTGACACTTCCGTTTACCCATCGGTAATAGAAAGGTTTGAAAAGAATTTTGAGAAAAAATGGAGAAGTTTTGAAAGGTCTTCAGCCTATAAAAAGCTAAATTATTCTCAAAAGAGATCGGATGCCGAAAAATTACTATGCTATAATTACCTAAAAACAAACCTTAAAAATTATTATAACATTGGGATTGCTGATTTTCAAAACGAAAAGCTACAATACAATTTCGAAATACCTGAATCAATTAACAGGTCAGTAAACAACATTAATGAGAAAGTTCTTACCAATAATGTATACTCGGCTAGAACTGCCTATGAAAACATTAGTGAAAATTTAAAAACTGATTACAACAAGCCTGTTTTTCAAAGTTTTCTTCAGAATTTAAATCTTGATTCTTACCTGACTCAAAATCTGTTTTACGACAAAACCATGTCCGATCAGATTAAAAACAGCATGCTTTCAAACGTTTCACTAACCAAGGGCAAAGTTGATTTTGGAACTCGTATTGTTTTAAGAGGTGATGTAATTAACGACGATACCTTTCTAATTTTAGAATCACTAAAAAAAGAATATGAAAACTTTTTAGGTGCATCGCAAAATCATTACCTAATTGTTGGTGGACAAGCACTATTAATCATTTCCTGTGTGATTCTCTTGTTTCTATACCTGCGAAACTTTAGAAAACAAATCTTACACGACAACAAAAAACTTCTTTTCATATTTCTGTTGGTTTCATTATTCGTTGCTCTCACCACTTTGGTATTAAAACTCCAGAATCAAAACGTTGATGTTAACATTTACATTATTCCATTTGCACTCATCACCATTGTGGTGCGAACACTAATGGATAGCAGAACAGCATTGTTTGTTTTCATTGTTACGGTTTTAATCACCGGATTTTTAGCCCCTAACGGCTTCGAGTTTGTATTCCTTCAATTGGCAGCAGGTATTATGGCCATTTACAGTTTGCCTAGATTGGAGAGACGTGGTCAGCTTGTATTAACCGCTATTATTACATTCTGTACCTACAGTGTAGTTTATTTCGCTTTCGCGATCACGCAAGAAGGTAGTATAGAAGAAATTGAATGGTTCAACTTTGTATGGTTCGCTTTTAATGGACTGTTACTTACCTTCTCCTACTCATTAATTTACATTTTTGAGAAATTATTTGGATTCCTTTCAGATGTTACCTTAATAGAGTTATCGAATCAGAACCATCCACTATTGCGACAGCTAATTCAACATTCGCCAGGAACATTCCAACACTGCTTGCAGGTTGCAAATCTTGCCGAAGCTGCAATCAATAAAATTGGAGGTAATCCTTTACTGGTAAGAACTGGTGCACTTTATCATGATATTGGTAAAATGAAACATCCGGTTTATTTTATCGAAAATCAGATGTCAAACAAAAACCCTCATGATGATCTTGAATTTGATAAGAGTGCACAAATCATTACCGACCATGTAAAGTATGGAGTAAAAATTGCAAAAAAACACAAATTGCCTCAACAAATTATCGACTTCATTGAAACTCATCATGGTGCAGGTAAAGTGATGTACTTTTACACATCCTTTAAAAACAAGTATCCCGATAAAGAGATTGACGAAGAGAAATTCCAATACCCTGGTCCAGATCCTTTTACCAAAGAAACCGCTGTTTTAATGATGGCTGATGGTATTGAGGCTGCTTCGAGAAGTTTGAAAGAAAAAACTCCCGAAACCATTCGCGAGTTGATCGATAAAATTATTGACAAGCAGGTAAAAGAAAATCGTTTCGCCAATGCGGATATCACCTTTAAGAATATCAACGAAATAAAGGAGATTTTCACCAACAACTTGATTAATGTGTACCATGCAAGAATTGAATATCCAAAAGAGATAAAAAACAAAAATTAATTAACTTGAAGATAAAACGAGCTTAGATAGACCTTTCTACCTAAGCTCGTTTTATTTGATACGAAATTACGTTTGCAAATTATAACATGTGTGAAAATCATTTTTGACACATGCTAAAATGGTTTTTGACGCGTGTTAAAATATTTTTTGACACGTGTCTAAATCATTTTTGACATGCGTTAAGAATAATTTTAATACCTATCAAAAATAGAACGGCAAAGCACGCTTGTTATAGACTTCCCCTTTAAACCACTAAAAACTTCGGCTTGAATCCTACTAATAGCGTGCACTCTAAAACAACAATATCAGTAGTTATTACCCTTCAACTCTCTTCATTCTGATCCAGCTTACTTTCACCCTCAGTTTCGGAAAACTCAATTTTTTTCCCACTCCTATTTTTTGTAACTTATAGATTGTGGCCAGCTTCATGCAAAACATATTAGTTTTTCATGTGAAATGGATATGATGTATAAGCATCTGTTTACTTAATCTTCACCCAAAACCCTACTATTATGATACGGAATAGCATATTTTTACTCGGTCTGATTGTATCAATTGCATTTGCAGTGTCTTGTCAACCTGAAAAAAAGGCAGAAGACAAAAAAACTGGCGATACTGTGATACAAAGAAAATTAGCCAATTATGCAGAAGTTAAACTTTCTGCTGATTTAAACTCCCTCTCTGCTCAACAAATAAAATTGTTCTCTCATTTAATAAAAGCTGCCGACGCCATTGATGATATTTATTGGATGCAAGCCTATGGGGATAAAAATGCCCTGCTAAATAACATCAAAGATCCTGATATGAAACAGTATGCCAAAATAAATTATGGTCCTTGGGATAGATTAGATGGATTTAAACCTTTTACAGAAGACTTTCCTCCAAGACCTTTAGGCATTGGCTTTTTTCCTGCTGATATCAATCAGGAAGAGTTCTTTCAATTGAACAACGATGAAAAATACGGTGCATTTACAAACCTAACAAGAGATGATAATGGTAAATTAAAAGTCGTTCCATATCATGTTACTTATAAAATGCAATTGCAATTGGCTGCTGATCATTTGAAGAAAGCTGCAATTCTATCTGAGTCTGACGATTTCAAGCAATATTTACTCCAAAGAGCTAATGATCTTACTTCTGACAACTTTACAGAAAGTGATCAGCTTTGGCTAGGGCTTAGCAACAACCAACTTGATTTTATTGCAGGTCCTATTGTAAATACAGAAGATCACTTAATTTGGACAAAATATTCCTATGGTGCCTTTATTCTATTAAGAGATAACGAATGTACCAACAACGTATCCAAATACGCTTCACTATTGCCATTCTTGCAACAAAATTTACCTGTAGATGACAAACTTAAAGCTGAATCTGTTAGTAGCAAGGCCAACCTGTCAATTTATAATGTTCTATATAACTCAGGCTATTGCAACGCTGGTAATAAACTAATTGGTTTAAATCTTCCTGTGGGACTTCAAAATGCCTCAGATGCAAAAAGAGTATATTTCAAAAATGTAATGCAAGCTAAATTCAACAAAATATTAAATCCAATAAGTGAATTGGTAATAGATGAAAAGCAACGTAAACATGTAAATTTTGAATCGTTTTTCTTAAATACCATTTTCTTTGAACTAACCAGTGGAATTGATATCACCAACACAATTAATGGAAATGGAGATGTAAAAGATGCCTTAAAAGAGCATTACAATGTAATTAATGAGCTAAAAAATGATGTACTAAGAATGTACCTTTTAAATCAGGTTCACAACATGAGACAAATAGAAGAAATAGATATGCTTGACAACTATGTAACCTATATGGCCGATGTATTTAGATCGATTCGATTTGGTGTTACAGATGCTCAAGGTGTAGCAAATATGATACGCTTCTATTATTTCCAGGAACATGAAGCTTTTAAATACCATCAGAATACAGGAACCTATAAAATCAATGATTACAAAATGGAAAAAGCAATTGAATCGCTTGCAAAAATGGTTCTTGAAATTCAAGGGAATGGTGATTACGCAGCTGCCGATAAACTTATAAAGGATAAAGGCTATATCAGAAATGAATTATTGCAAGATTTATATCGAATTCAACGTGCAAAAATTCCTAAAGACTTAACTTATGATCAAGGAGAAAAAGTAATAATTGCTGAAAAGTAATATTGCTTGTAACATGTAATTTTTAGAGGGCATCCAAGAGATGCCCTTTTTTATACTTAAAATAAAAGATTAATCATATATTTGAGTTTTCTCTTTAATAATAGAATATATGTTACGCCTACTAAGCTCTTTCTTACTTGTATTAATTGCAACTTTAAGTTTTTCGCAACAAATTAAAGTTATTGATAAAGAATCCAATAAGCCAATTGAAAATGTATACATATTTAACAAATACAATTCCATACTAACTAACAAATTTGGGATTGCTGATTTATCAGAATTTAAAGAAAAAAAGTTTTTACACTTTCAGCATCCATCTTATCAGAACCTGGAAGTGGATTTTAACGATATCAAAAATCAAAACTACATTGTTAAACTACATTCAAATATTTTCCCCATACAAGAGGTGGTAGTTTCTGCAAATAAATGGGAACAAAATGTCAAAGAAGTCCCTTTAAAAGTGCACAAATTAGACAAGGCCGAAATCACAAATTCCAACTCACAAACCACGGCTGAGCTTTTAAAATCATGTAATCAGGTTTACATTCAAAAAAGTCAGCTAGGAGGTGGTAGCCCAATGATTAGAGGTTTTGCAGCAAACCGGGTTCTTCTGGTTGTGGATGGCGTTCGTTTAAATAACGCGATTTACCGAAGTGGTAACCTGCAAAATGTGATCAGTATTGATGCCAACAGTCTGGAATCTGCAGAAGTAATTTTAGGACCTGGTTCAATTATATATGGTAGCGATGCAATTGGAGGTGTGATGGATTTTCATACCATAAAACCACTTTTTTCTACCTCAGGAAAAACCAATACCAATTTTAGATACAAAAACCGCTATTCATCGGCCAATAATGAATTCATGAACCATGTTTCCTATAATATTGGGAAAGAACGTTTGAGTTATGCCGGAAGCATTACTTACAGTGATTTTGATGATCAAAAAATGGGCAGTCATGGACCAAACGAGTATTTAAGAAATGAATATGTGATTAGAGAAAATGGGACGGACAAAATAATCATTAATTCTGATCCTAAAACCCAAAAAAAATCAGGCTACAAGCAATTCAACCTGGTTCAGAAGCTCAGGTACAAAGCTTCTGAAAATACCGATTTGCTTTATGGATTTCACTACACAACAAGTTCTAATATTCCTCGTTACGACAGATTAATTCAATACAAAGGAGATAAGCTAAAGTATGCAGAATGGTATTACGGGCCACAAACATTACAAATGCACAACTTTCAACTTGCATTGAAGAAAGCCAATCTTTTGTATGATTCATTCAGGTTAACTGCAGCATTTCAAAATTATAAAGAAAGTCGCCACGACAGAAAATTCTCCTCTACTACGAAACGAAATCGATCGGAGAAATTAAAGATCTATATCGTAAATGCCGATGCTGAAAAAAAATTATCAAAATCAACCCATTTGTTTTGGGGAGCAGAAATGACTCACAATCGGTTAAGATCGAAAGGACACAGTTCCCATATTGAAACCAATACTTTTGAGGAAATTGCAAGTCGTTATCCTGATCAATCAAAATACTCAACACTTGCTTTTTACAGCAATATCAAACACAAATTGAATTCAAACTGGACCTTAAATACAGGGATCAGATATTCTCATATCCGGATCAATTCTGAACTTGATCATACCTACTATGACTTTCCATTTACCAATCTTGATTTATCAACCGGGGCACTTAATGGAGGCGTAGGTGTTACATACAATTCCGATTCTGGTTGGGATTTTAAATTTAATGCAAGCTCAGGTTTTCGAGCTCCGAACATTGATGACATAGGTAAAGTCTTTGATTCTGAACCTGGAAAAGTGGTTGTTCCCAACAAAGACTTAAAACCAGAATATATTTACAATCTCGACTTTAATGTCAGTAAGAATTTTAATCAGAAATTTTTTATTGATATCAATGCATTTTATTCATTTCTTGATGATGCAATGATCCGAAGCGACTACAGTTTTAATGGTCAAAACACCATAATTTACGATGGTGCAGAAAGTGAAGTTCAAGCCATTGTTAATGCTGATAATGCAAAAATATGGGGAGTAAACTTCCAATGCATTGCAAAAATCAATCAAAACTTTTCTGCTACAGCAAATATGAACTACAACAAGGGCGAATACAAAGACGGTAGCCCTGTAAGGCATGTTGCCCCAATGTTTAGCTCATTTAAACTGGATTATAAGTCAAATAAACTATCTTCCAATATTGCATTAGAGTACAATGCTAAAATAGCTTACAAAGATCTTGCAGAGGTCGAAAAAGACAAAGCTTATCTGTATGCTGAGGATAAGAATGGCAATCCTTATTCTCCCGAGTGGTTAATTGTTAGTTGGAACAACAATTATAAACTTACAAACTCAATAAATCTTAACTTTTCAATCGAGAATATATTTGACAAAAGATATCGTCCGTATTCCTCAGGAATTGCCGGTGTTGGAAGGAATTTTGTAATAGGATTACAGTATCAGCTATAGAATTAACATTTACTGACTTAATCAAAAAATAAAAGCCGGTAAGCAATGCTTACCGGCTATATTTTTGATGATTTCTAATTGACTATATTAGTCAACATCCCACCATAATTTAGAATAAATTACATCTCCGTTACTTAATGCGTCTGCAGCAACTTTACGGTTTGCACCGTTTAGCGTTTGCTCTTGTGCAGGGTATCTCATTCTGTAAGGAAGATCAGTTACCTCTTCTACCAATGGAGTAAATACTTTATCTAACCATGTGTCAGCAGTTGGATCATAAACACTATATTCTGCAAATGGAGGAATTAATGTTTTAGGATATCCAGTACGACGATAGTTCATCCATGAAGTATGTCCTTGCATATATAAAGCAATATAGTTTTGTGTTAAAACATTTTCCTCATTTGCTGCAGGAACAGCTGCAAGATAATCTGTAATATCAGCCTCACTTACACCCCATTTTTCCATAGATGCGCGAATACCAGCTTCGTACCAAGTTTGATCCCATCCATTTAATTCACTTTGAATAAAACAAACTTCAGCATATTCCATCAATGTTTCTGCAAAATCAGGCTTATCGATAATATCAACACCTGGTAAAGATTCAATAGTAAAGGTAGCAGCTTCTGCAGAACTTTCAGAAATGAACATTCCAACATAATCACCATTACTATTTTTCTGTGCATACTCATGGATTCTAGGATCAATAATTCCTAAAAACGGATTCGCATTTGCACCAGCAGTTATAGTAGTATGTGTATGATCTACTAAGTTTTCACCTTTTAGTAAGTTGATGAAACTATGACCTACTGCGAAATCACTTCGGTTAGATACATTCCATGCTCTGTACATACGTGAAGCATTCTTATCTCCACTTTCGTATTTGAACATAGCGTTATCGCTATTTGCAGCAAAAACACCTGAAGCAATTGCATCTGCAATATGCGTATTTGCCAATGTAGCATTTGCACCTTTAATTTTATTAGCTATTCTTAAACGAAGTGAGTTTGCAAATACTTTCCACTTTGCAACATCTCCACCAAATACATTATCACCACTGATTCCAGTCTTCGACTCATCTAACTGGTTCGCTGCAGCTTGAAGTTCCTTTAGGATATCTTCATTAATTTTAGCTTGAGTAGCATAAACAGGACTAATAATAGCTTCAGCATCTCCAAAACCAGAAACTCTTAACGCTTGGAAATCAGGATCCTCAGTTCCGTATGAATAATAAGGAATATCACCCCAAGTATCAGTCATTAAATTAAAGGTCCAGGCAAGCATGATACGACAAATCGCTATTTGATTTTGATTGTCTCCAGATGCCGCAGCAGAAGACATTGTACTTTCATTTTCATTTAAGCGAATTATTTCTCTAAAGTTTTCAGCTATCTCATAAAGAGTATTTTGAGTTTGTCTCATAGACTCTCTATATACATAACGGTCTTCATCACCATATTCTGATTGTTGCCAATATTGCATTGTTGCATAGGTAAAACGACCAGAGAACCATGTGTCTTGAGTTGCATCAACAACTCTTTTCATATTGTTATTAAACAATGCTGCTGTAGGTACAGTGGTTGGTTCGTTAGGATTCTCAAAATAATCCACATCACACGCCACCATGAACAGAATCAGATTGAACGCAAGTAATATTTTAATATTTTTCATTTTCATCATTTTTTAATGTCTAAAAGTTTAATTTCAAGTTAAAACCATAAGATCTGAACATTGGCTGTAAACCTCCTTCTAAACCTTGAACATTACCGGAACCATTTGCAGCCATTTCTGGATCGAAACCTTTCTTAGCCAAGCCCCATGTAAATAAATTCTTACCGTACACAGAAATTCTAGCACTATTGAAAATTCCATTAAGGAAACTCTTTGGAATATTGTAACCAATAGTTACTTCTCTAAGCTTCACATAGTCAGCATCGAATACAGATTGAGCACTTGGGTATCCAAAACCATGATAGTGTCTTGCACCCCATCCTGCAGCTGAAACATACTTCTCATTTGCTGCTGTATTAGAAACAGTGTAAGTTCCATCTTCATTCCAAACTACATCACCAGTAACACCGTCAAGACGAAGACCTCCGCCATCTGCTACTGCATCACGAATTTCATTACCTTTATCATTTACACCTGCTGTTTCCTTATACATACCTGAGTACATACCCCACATGTGAGAAAGTGAGTAAAACTTACCACCTTTACGAATATCAATCAAGAAATTCATGTCGAAGTTTTTATAAGAGAAACCGTTACGGATACCTAAAGTAAAATCAGGTAATACTGAACCAAGAGGAACAAGATCTGATGTAGACTCATAATAACCATTAGAGCCAATTACTTTATTTCCAGCATCATCATAAAGGAAATCAGTTCCCCATAACGTACCGTAAGTATCACCTAAACTAGCTCTCAAGAAAACACCACCAAATGGAGCTCTCTGAATATCTAATGATTCCAGGTCATTATATAACTTTTCCAGTTTGTTGTTAACCTTAGTATAGTTGAACATTACATTCCACTCAAAATCTTTAGTACGAACTGGAGTAACACCTAATGCAATCTCAATACCTTTATTTGTCATTTCACCGGCATTAATAAATCTACTTGCGTATCCAGTTGCCTGTGAAAGCTGCAATGGCATAATTTGATCAAAAGTTGTATTGTCAAAATAAGTTGCACTTAAATCAATACGATTGTTAAATAAGTTCAAATCAAGTCCAATTTCCTTTGATCTTGTAGTCTCAGACTTTAAATTTTCATTTAATAAATCATCTGGAACACCTAGACGTGGTGTGTTCATAAATGCACCATCACCATTGTATTCGTAAGTTTTTTGAACATTATATGGTGCAGTATCATTACCTACTTCTGCCCAACCTAATCTCAATTTACCCATATTTAACCAGGTAATATCTGGAAGTAATTCTGAGAATACAAAACTACCTGAAATAGAAGGGTAAGAATATTTATTCTCAAAACCTGGAAGAGTAGAAGACCAGTCAGTACGATAAGTTGCTTCTAAGAAAAGCATGTTACGATAACCTACTGCAAATTGAGCAAAAACAGAATTTGTTTGTCTCTCACTTGTGAAATCATTCATTAATGCAGGGTCAACCGAGTTTAATAGGTTGTAAACGCCAGGAACTACAAGACCACCCGATGTTTGCCCACGTAATAAATCAAATCTTACATCTCTGCGATTAGCACCAACTAAACCAGATAAATCGAAATCATTAATTTTTTTCGAATAAGATACAATTCCTTCATAGTTAAATTCACTGTACTCTCTGGCTGCCTCGTAATAAGACGGAGTTGCCTGAGAACCTACTGCAGTTCTCTCGCGAATTGTGAAGTTATAGTAGTCACCATAAACACTACCTTTAACAAGAAGATTCTCTATAATTTCATAAGAAGCAGATACATTACCATAGAATCTATTTCTCATATCGTCAGAATAGTTCTCATAAGCTGTCCAATAAGGGTTATCAGCGTACTTAGGATGTGGATCAGTAAATGATTTTCTATTCCATGTAATAGGCTCACCTGTTGAAGTCTTATAGTTCTTCAATCTCTTATAATCCAATTGTCTTTGTCCCCACTGGAAAAACTTCTGACCTACTGAGTTATCACCATATCCAATTTCCGGACGTCCCATTGCTTCTGTTCTCACATAAGTTATACTACCATTAACTGATAACTTATCGGTAAGATCTGCTCTGGTTGAAACCTTAAAGTCATGTTTCTTTTGTGATGAATTAGGCATGGTACCGTCAACATCAGTGTATTTATATGCTAAACGTACACCGTAATCTTCACCTGACTTATTGATACCAATTGATGTAGTTGAAGTAACACCTGTTTCCCAAAAGTCCTCAACGTCATTAGCCGGAGCAACCCAAGGTCTGGTTTCTTTAACTGTTCCATCCTCATTAAAACCATCCCAATGAACAACGTTCACATTAGGATTGTATCTTGGTCCCCATGATTCATCAACCTGATATTGTGGATGTAAGTAAGTTTGTCCACCAACAGTAACTGTTGCGAAACCATTTACTCCACCAGCATCATCAGAAACGATAGAACCTCCACCATATTTTTTCTGCATTTCAGGAATTGTAGCTACTGTTTCGAAGCTCATGCTTTGGCTGAAATCAATAGAAAATCCCTTCTTCCCTTTGCTACCACTTTTTGTAGTAATCAAGACAACACCATTAGCAGCACGAGAACCATAAAGAGCTGCCGCAGCTCCTTTCAAAACAGAAATATCTTCGATCTCATCTGCATTGATATCGTTCAACATGTTACCATAGTCAATACCTCCACCACCAGAAGCAGCACCACCAGCATTATAGTTAGAGTTATCCATTGGAACTCCGTCTACAATAAATAAAGGTTGATTTTCCTGAGTAATTGAGTTAGCCCCTCTAATAAGAATTCGGCTAGAACCTCCCATATTTCCAGATGAGGCAATCTGTACACCTGCTACTCGTCCTGATAATGCACTAACAGCATCGGATTGTTGTATCTGATTCAATTCATCTCCGCCTACTTCTTGTGCAGCATAACCTAATGCCTTTTTCTCACGAGTAATACCTAATGCAGTAACAACAACTTCGTCTACTCCAATAGATTCAGTCTCTAAAACCACATCAATTACAGTTTTTTGACCTACTGTAACTTCTTGGGTAACCATACCTACGAAGCTAAACATTAAAACGTCTTCAGGGGATGCTTCTAAGGAATATTTACCGTCAATGTCGGTACTAGCACCAATAGTGGTACCTTTAATAACAACAGATACTCCAGGCATGCCTAGACCATCCTCAGCACTGGTAACTGTACCAGAAATCTGTTTGCTTTGCGCATTTACTACTTGTAAGCCCATAAAAATAAGACATACAAATAGTCCAATCATTTTTTTCATAAAAAAACTTTTTAGTTAGTAATTAAGTAAAGATGCAAAATGGTTAATGGTAATTCTTGAGGATAAAAATAGCACTTTAATTGGTTTTAACAAATTTTAACACATCTAAACGCATGCATATTCAAACGATTACGTAATAAATTATCAAACATTTTGTTTAGTTACCATTACTTTTTACTTTGATTATGATTTTATAATAATCGGAATTGTACATTCATTTAAACAATTGATTAAATGAATGTACAAATGATCTAATAATAACATCTACTACTAAAAAAAAACGCAGACATATTAACATATGTCACAAGCTATCTATTTTTACAGATTTTTATAAAAAATAATTTCATACCCCTTTTTTACTTTAGGTGTTAATGCAAAATTCAAATGAAAAATTTATTTGTATTAGTAATAATTCATAGATTAAAATCAATCATTAAATAAAACGAAAAAGGGCAGATCCAAACGGATCTGCCCCTATTCATATAACTAAACCTTTAATCTATGTGTTATCCACCACAGCTTAGTTGTTTATTCTTCACATTTATTCTAAATGTATGTCAGCAGTAAAGACGGTATAGCCTAAGTTATTTGCTCCATAATTACCAGCAATACCTACAGCATCTCCTTCATAATATATGTCATATTCAATCAACATAGTTGGAGTTGCCTCACAATTAGACCACACACCAGTACCTTTAATTTCATATGTAGATAGTTCTCCATCATACAGAGCGGTATAGATATATTGTCTTGGGATACTTATGGTTCCGGCTGCAATATTTACATCCACAACAACAGTTCCTCTTTCTGTTATTGTTTCTTGCCAAAAACCAGGACCGATCATTGTTTCACTAATACCACTTATTGTAAGTTTACCATCAACAAGTGCTGTTGTAATAGTAGATTGCCAATGAGTACCATCAGTACCACCCCATGATCCTTCAAGGTCATTAATTCCATTGTCAAGAGGGCAATAGTATATTTGTGTAACCTGACCGCTATAAGTAGGAATTTCCACTTTATATGGATTCGTATAATATTCATCAGCAAATTCCAGTTCAATATCATAAGCCTGATCAATAACCGAACCTGGACTCAACACAATACTTAATTCAGCAGTATTTTCACCTGCAGCAAAAGATACATTAGCAGGAATTGAAAACATGTTCTCTTCATTGGTTATCACTTTAACAGGTACATCTAAAGCAGAAGAGACATCATCACGTTTAATAGTTAATGAAAATGTATTGTCTATTGCCAAATAAACTTTTACATCTGTTGGATTTTCGTCAGCAAAGCGAATCGCTTTTGTACCTTCGACACTCGGGCTCGCCTCTACTGTATCCTCATATTCATCACAGCCTACAAACAACGCTGCAATCAGCAACAAAGCTGTTATATATATATTATTAATTTTCATATGTTTAATTTTAAACTGTAAAACACTATTAATCAACATCAGCAACCGGTTCTGGAACTGATGCAGAAGGGTTATTATCAGCATTTGTTAATAAAGAGTTAGCTTCAATTTCCGCTTCTGGTAGTCTCCATAATAAAATATCGCTTCCTGCAGGAATATGGAAAACCATACTTGCATTAGGATATCCACCACCTCTACGATCAACATCTTTATTTAAACGCATGATATCAAACCAATTCAAACCTTCTCCCCATAATTCGATTCTACGGTGACGATATACTTCATCCTGAATATCAGTACCTGATACAGGACAAACATAACTAGGATCTCTATAGTTATTAATAAAGTTCTCAAGTGTTGTTTTACCATCACCTCCACTCATTGCTTCTGCTTCTGCTTTGATCAAATACATCTCTTCAATTCTCATTAAAGGAATATCATTTGCATTTGTAGAAGCTCTAAGCTCTTCTTTGTATGGAGCAAATTTCACCTGTGTATAAGCAGGATAATTTTTTTCAGCCATTACATCAGCTTCTTCATCAGTAAGATTATCTGAATTACCATCTCCATCAAGCCACCATCCTTTACGAACATCAGTACTTGCAATGGTATTAAAAAGTGCTTTATTGATTTGCTTTCCACCATTGTACCAGCAATAACCATAATTGAAAGAACCCATGTGTGAAATCCAGTTTACAATCCCAGAATTAACAACAGCATCAGTTTCCGAAATAATAATACCCCACATCCAATTAGATTCATCAACAGTCCAAAAAGCTGGATCACTAGCTTCTTTGATACTTGATGGTGCAGCACCAGATTCAGCAATTGCACTTGTTGCATCGGCTGCTGCTTCACTATATCTGTGCATGGTCAAATTAATACGTGCACGAAGTCCATAAGCTACAGCCAAATTAATATATCGCTTATCATCACGTTTAATGCCTTTTCCTTCAGCAATTGTAAACAAATCAATTGCTTTATTAATGTCAGCCAATATCAGATCATATACTTCCTGAACTGTAGCACGAGGTGCTCCACCGTTATCAGCAATCTCCTTGGCATTTTTTTCGGTAATAATTGGCACACAAGGAGCCGTTTCATGTCCTACATAATTAAACTGAAATAATTGAGCCAAATTCCAATAACTAAACGCACGTGCCGCCAAACCCTGAGCAAGATAAAATTGAATAGTTTCATCATCAGTTTCAGGATCTATAGATCCAATCACATTATTGGCACCTCTGATCATATAATACATGTCATTCCAAATAATTTGACATTCATTTGAAGTATGTATACGATCCGTATAATCCAAGTCATTTCCAGACCAATTGTAACCATTATCCTCCTGAACTACATCCATACCATTGGCATCAGAAAACAGCATTACAGATGGATAACCAAAATCATTGTGTCGACTAGCTCCTAATGCGTCTTCATTAGGTGTCATCTGAGAAAATTGAGCAAATATACCATTAACACCAGCTTGAGCTTTGGAAGGGTCATTTAGAACCACTTCTTCCTTTTGCTCCGTAGTTACATTATCTCCCTCGGGAATAGTATCCAGGTCTTCACATCCGAAAAAAGCAAACAAAGCGGATGCAATAAACGCATATCTATATATTTTTTTCATATCTATCCTTTAAAATTGTTAAAACGTCAAATTAATACCACCAGAAATTGTTCTAATTGGCGTGTAACGAGCTGTTGAAGCTGCAGTAAAGCTTTGACGTGGATCTAAACCTTTTCTTTTTGACCATAATGCAACATTATCAGCTGCTAAATAAATACGTACTTTCTCAAGCTTTAGTTGCTGCACCAATTCCTGAGGTAATGTATAACCTACAGTAATGTTGTTCAAACTTAAATAATCCGAACTAGTAAGAAATCTAGTTGATGTAGAGTTTGCATATTTATCAATCGCATTCAAACGAGGAACATCTGTGTTTGTATTCTCAGGAGTCCAGGCATTGTAAATATCTTTGTGCCAGTTTTGACCAGCAGCACTTGATGTACCACCATGCATTAAGCGACGGTATCCAGAATCATATATTTCACCACCCAACTGATATGAACATTGTACAGAAGCATCAAAACCAAATGCATTGATAGTAGTTCCAAATCCTCCATATACTGTTGGTAATAAATCGTCAGAAGCTACCTTATAATCAGTTGCAACAGAATAATCATCTGTTTTTATTCTATTTCCTTCCTCATCTTCTGCCCAATACAGAGCTTTACCATTGGTTTCATCAACACCGGCATAATCAACCAGGTACATGCGATACATTGATTCACCTTCCTCATAAATTCTTGAACCGTCAATTAATTGACCACCCAATTCAGGATGCAATTCATTAATTTCATTCTTAAGGAATGTTGCATTGGCACTTGCAGACCATGTTATATCACTATTTTTAAAGATTGTATAAGACAAATCAATTTCTAAACCTGAGTTGGTCATAGATCCAATATTCATTGGAATAGAAGTATAACCATTAATAGCAGACATCGGTCTGTAATAAAGCATATCACTTGACTTACGACCAAAATACTCAATGGCACCAGACAATTTATTATCGAATAAAGCTAAATCAACACCAATATTATAAGATGTCGATGTTTCCCATGTTAAATCAGGATTTCCTTTATATGCCAAAGTTGCATCAGAAAAAACACCATCAGAACCTGTAACCTCAAATTGATCCTGCCAAGCATAATAGTTACCAATAGCATCATTACCTTGCTCTCCGTAAGAACCTTTTAGTTTCAGCATATTAATCCAATCAATAGACTCCATAAATGACTCATTGGAAAGAATCCAAGCAGCACTAGCAGAGTAGAAGTTACCCCAACGGTTATCTGGATGGAAACGTGAAGATGCATCACGACGGTAAGCTACATTAAAGAAATATGTATCATTGTATGAATAATTCACTCTACCAAACATACCTTTGGTTGCATATGAATCTTTTGATCCACCACCTCTAAGTTGATCGATAGCGTTGTTTACATAGTAATTTTCTGGATTATATAAGTTTTGTCCTGAAGCATAAACATACTCCGTTTCATATTCATAACCATCATAACCCGCTGTAATATCAACCTGATGAATATCATTTACATCAAACTGATAGTTTGCTACATACTGCTGATTAAACCCTTGAGTTCTTGTTTGCTGATTCCAAGCAGTACCACCATACGAAGCACTTTGTCCCATATAAGCGTTACCCAAATCATTGTAACGAGTATTGTCAACATTTAAACCATAACGAGCAGTAATGGTTAATCCATCAATTGGAGTAATTTCTGCAAACCATGTAGTATTTACAATATCCATAAGGTAATCCGTTCTATTGTAAATCAAATCTCCAGCTGGATTTGCAATAGACATAAACGAACGGTCCATATTTGTACTTTCACCATCTCCATAATCATAAACTTTACGTCCATTATTGGAAACAATTTGCTTCGTTTCCGGATCACGAACATACATCGGATAAATTGGTGCGATATAGTTAGAAACAAAGAATGCATTACCACTAGAACTTGTAGATGTTTGTTCTCCAGGGTAATCACTTGTAATCTTATTGATATTTACATTTGCCCCAACTTTTAACCATTCTTTTAACTGATGATCTCCTTTAAAACGTCCAGAAAAACGCTCAAAACCAGAACCATCAACTACTCCTTTATCATCCAAATAACCTAAAGAGATATAATAAGTACTCTTGTCAGTACCACCAGATATTGCCAAATTATACTCTTGTCTTGTTTTATTTTTAAATGTTTCATCAGCCCAATCGTCAGGAGTATAATAATACTCACCATCACTATAGCCTAATGTTGCATTAGGATTTAATTTACCATTAGTACCAATTAACAACTCCTTATCAGGAACAGTATACACCTGGTAACCAAGACCTCCATCAGTATCAGTAACAATTGTAGAATTTGCATAAGCATTTGCTGCTTCTGGCGATAATCCTAAATTATAAATACCTGCATTATAAATGGCCTTGTATGCAGTTTCCATGTAATTCTGTGGGCTGGTCATTACATCATAATTCTCAATTGCGCGAGAATTCACACCGACCTTCATGTCAAAATTTATTTTTGTCTTTCCAGCCTTAGCCTTTTTGGTTGTAATCATGATGATACCATTAGCACCACGAGCACCATACAAAGCTGTAGAAGCAGCATCTTTCAATACTGTCATCGATTCAATATCAGTTGAACTGATAGAAGATAGGTCTCCATCAAAAGGAATACCATCAACAACGTATAATGGATTTGATCCTGCGTTAATGGAGCCAACACCACGAATTCTAACAGTAGCTTCCGCACCTGGCTGACCATTATTGCTTAAAACCTGAACACCAGCAACAGAACCTGACAATGCCTGAGAAACATTTGACACTTGACGCTTTTCAAGAACTTCCGCGTCCATTACGGCTGCAGATCCTGTAAAAGCTCCTTTTGTTGATGTACCATAAGCGGTTACAATAACTTCATCCATACCAATGGACTCAGATTCCAAAACAACATTAATTACAGTTTGATCTCCCACTGTAATTTCTTGGGTAACCATTCCTACAAAACTAAACATCAAAACATCCGATGGATCAGCTTTAAGGGAATATTTACCATCAATATCAGTACTAGCCCCAATAGTAGTACCTTTAATAACAACAGATACGCCTGGCATCCCCAGTCCGTCTTCGGCACTTGTTACAGTACCTGATATCTGTTTACTTTGTGCATTTACCATTTGCATACCTATTATAAATAGACATACAAACAGTCCAATCATTTTTTTCATAAAAAAAACTTTTTAGTTAGTAATTAAGTAAAGATTCTATCTGGTTAATGGTAATTTGAGATTATAAATATAATGCAATTATAGTTTTTAACAAATTTTAACAGACCTCTGAAACCACAGAAACATATGACTTTTATCATGTTTAGTGTTTTTTTTCTTTAAATAATTGAGAAAATTTAATGTTTAAAAAACTATAAATCATTCACAAACAAATTATATTTTACTTCTTAATTAGATTAGTTCTTTTTTTATATTCAGAGTAAAAAAATATCGTTAATTAATAAAAGACCATTTATTGAAATACAATTTGAGGAGATATTACAATTACTTATTCTTACATTTGAAAAAAAATTTAAACAACAATGGAAAATATATTAAACAAATTAGAACCTAAGGAAGTTTGGAAACACTTTGAAGACATTTGTCAGGTTCCCCGCCCATCTAAAAAAGAAGAAAAGATAATTGAGTTTTTAATTGAGTTTGGAAAGAAGAACAATTTAGAAACTAAAAGAGATGAGATTGGCAATGTTTTAATTAAAAAACCAGCTACTCCAGGAAAAGAGAATCTGAAAACAGTGGTTTTGCAATCGCATATGGATATGGTTTGTGAGAAAAACAATGATACAGCTCACAATTTTGACACAGATCCTATTATACCTTGGATTGATAATGGCTGGGTAAAAGCAAAAGGAACTACTCTTGGTGCCGATGATGGCATTGGTATGGCTGCAGAAATGGCTCTTCTTACATCTAATAATATTGAACATGGTCCTATAGAATGTCTTTTTACTGTAGATGAAGAAACAGGTTTATCTGGTGCGTTTGCACTACAGCCAGGTTTTTTTGATGGGAAAATCTTATTGAATTTGGATTCAGAAGACGAAGGCGAAATTTTTATTGGATGTGCCGGAGGAATTGACACTTTAGCCAATATGGAATATCAAAAAGAGGAGGTTCCAAACGGACATTTCGCCATTAGAATTGATGTAAAGGGATTACTTGGCGGTCACTCAGGAGACGAAATCAACAAAGGCAGAGGAAATTCAAATAAAATACTGAATAGATTTTTATGGCAGATCAACAAGAAATACCATATTCGAATTAACGAATTTAATGGTGGTAATCTAAGAAATGCAATTCCTCGTGAAGCTTATGCTATTATTACCATACCTTCAGAATTTAAAGAAAATGTTAGAGCTGACTTGAACATTTACGCTGCAGAAATGGAACATGTTTGGGAAATTTACGAGCCTAAACTTAAAATTACATTAGAGTCTGTTGAAAAACCAGATTTTGTGATAGATGTCGATACCAGCAATAATTTAATGGATGCTATTTATGCTTGTCCGCACGGAGTTTTTACCATGAGCTCAAGAATGCCAGGTATGGTTGAAACATCAACCAACCTAGCTTCAGTAAAATTTATTGATGACAGTAAAATCCAAATCACAACTTCACAACGAAGCGATGTGGATAGTGAAAAATACAATATCGCTCAAATGGTTGGAAGTTCTTTAACATTGGCAGGAGCTCAAATCGAACATACCGATGGTTACCCTGGATGGGCCCCAAATCCTAATTCGGAAATTTTAACGGTTGCAGTAGATTCTTACAAAAAGCTATTTGGTAAAGACCCGGTAGTAAGATCTATTCATGCTGGTTTAGAATGTGGTTTATTCCTGGAAAAATATCCAGAGATGGATATGATTTCATTTGGACCTACTTTAAGAGATGTCCATTCTCCTGATGAAAGAATTAATATCGAAACGGTAGAGAAATTCTGGCAGCATTTGGTGGATATCATTCAGAATATGCCTACAAACTAAAAAACGATAATTCAGATAATGCGATCAATAATTGGTCGCATTTTTTCAATCTCAAATCGTGAAAATTTAAGTATTAAACCAAAGGATTTAGCCTCTTGTCATGAAACATGAACATTGGTCAAATCCTTATCAATTCTATTGTACAAATTCTTTCCGCTTTTATAGAAAAGATGTAGTTTTGCGTGCTATTTTAACACACACATCTTGAATCAAGAAATTTACCAAAATATAGAATCCTGGTTTGAAACATACTCGAACAGTTTTTCAAGCGAGAATGAAGAAATTCAATTGAACTTTGACCTTAAAAGAAATCATTCTTTTAATACGGTTGAGCTCATTACAGAACTTTCATCAGAATGTGAATTAAATGATGAACAGTTATTAATTTCTAAAACAATTGCTCTCCTGCATGATGTTGGAAGATTCGAGCAATTATTGAAACACGAAACTTTCTCGGATAACGAACAGGATAACCATATCGATTTAGGAATCGATCTTTTAAAATCGGAAAATGTACTTGGAAAACTCGAAGAAGATACCGCACAAATCATTTTCGAATGCATTCGCTATCATGATATCGATAACTTACCTAAATCCGTAAACGAAAATGCTTTAACATTTCTTAAGCTACTTAGAGATGCTGATAGAATAGACATTCTAAACATTCTTTCAAAGTACTATACCGAATATAAGCCTGGCGCTAATAAAAGATTAGAAATGGAGCTGGCAGATAAACCAGAAATCTCAAAAATGGTTTATAAATTGGTTATGGACGAAAAGGTGGTTAGCAAAAAGGATGTTCTTACACTTAACGAGCAAAAGCTACATCAAATGTCGTGGGTTTACGATTTAAACTTTAAAAAGAGCTTTAAAGTGGTAAGCGAAAAGAACTATCTAAAAAAAATCTACGAGTCATTACCTAAAAAAGACGAGGTTATTGATATGTACAGACAAATGAAAATCTATCTGGAAAACAACCTATAATCATCTCATCATATCTTTATTTAGATTTACTTTAAATTAATTACTTTATTTCTCTGTTTTAAATCGAAGAATATATATATTTACATCAGAATTATATATAAACACAGATTAACATGAGAGATATAGTTTGCAACTGTCAAATGGTAGACAGAAACACAATAGATAAAGCAATTCACGATAAAAATGCCACTACAATAGAAGAAATCAGACGATACACAGGAGCTAATACGGGATGTGGAAAGTGTATGTCGTACATAAATAGTATTTTAGACGTAGAAGTTCCTAAAATCGTTAAAAAGGAAGAAAGTACTCAAGGTAATAGATTTAAACTATGGTAATATAAAGCTTCGATTTTCGAAGCTTTTTTTTTATTTGTACTAATGCATAAAAACAGAAACAGGAGAAACGAAAAAACCACATCCTTTTCGCCTCTCCCATTAAAACCATTTTTACATCTGATATAATTAGTTGTTATAAATATATAACATCCCTTCAATATAAAAAAATCGGATATTTGAAAAGGTTAAACCTTCTGAAAGCCCCGAGATAACCACTTATTGTTCCAATAGATAAGCTCTAAACCCGAAAGCAAGACCACTAATGAGAAGCACTCTTATCCCAATGAAGCTGTTCCAAGCAAGATGGAAATCGTTACGTATCCGATAAGAACCATAAAAAAAAAGGCTGTCGATAACACGACAGCCCCTTTGATATATTAACTATAGATATTTGGCTACATTAAGAAGCTCAATAAGATACCAGCACCTACTGCTGAACCAATTACCCCAGATACGTTAGGAGCCATTGCATGCATCAACAAGTGGTTAGTTGGATCATTCTGTAGTCCCATATTCTGAACTACACGTGCACTATCCGGCACAGCTGATACACCTGCAGCCCCAATCATAGGATTAATAGGACGATCTTTTGGTGAAAGCCAGTTCATGATTTTAGCGAAAATCACACCACCAGCAGTTGCTACAATAAATGAGGCAGCACCAAGACCGAAGATCATAATTGAGTCAGCAGTTAAAAACACGTCAGCCTGAGTAGAAGCACCTACAGTAACACCCAATAAGATTGTAATGGTATTAATCAATGCATTACTTGCAGTATCTGCCAAACGGTTCGTTACAGTTGATTCTTTTAACAAGTTACCAAAGAACAACATACCCAATAGAGGTAGAGCCGTTGGTGAAATGTATGCAGTCAGCAACAAACCTACAATAGGGAAAATAATCTTTTCAAGACGAGTTACCGCACGAGGTGGCTTCATCTTAATCTTTCTTTCCTTCTTGGTTGTAAGCAAGTTAATGATTGGAGGCTGAATTACAGGTACCAATGCCATGTATGAATAAGCTGCAATCGCAATAGGACCAATCAAGTTCTTCACTGTCTCACCATTGGCCATAACGTTCATACCATTTGCCAGTTTCGACGATAGGAAGATAGCCGTTGGACCGTCAGCACCACCAATGATACCAATTGCACCCGCTTCCGGTGGAGCAAATCCTAACCAAAGAGCACCAAGGAAAGTAGCAAAAATACCAACCTGAGCCGCTGCTCCCAATACCATCAACCTTGGATTCGAGATCAAGGATGAGAAGTCGGTCATTGCACCAATTCCCAAGAATATCAGTGGCGGATACCATCCATTCACAACCCCGGAGTATAGAATATTCATTACTGATCCTGGTTCGTAGATACCCAACTTTAAGTTGAAGTCAACGGCCTGGAACATTGGAATATTACCAATAATAATACCAGTACCAATAGGAATCAGTAGTAATGGCTCGTAATCATATTTAATTGCTAAGAAAATGAATACCAAACCAATTAGAACCATTAATAAGTTTCCTGCCGTAACGTTTGCAAATCCGGTAAACTCATAAAAGTTTTTCAACCCAACTACGGCACTTGAATTGTGCTCGCTATCTAATACAGGGTTTCCAAAGTTTAGAAAGTCACCTTCAATTTTTGCATTTCTTTCAGCAATTTGAAGAACTTCTGAAGTTGTTACATATGCATTTGAACCTGAGTTAGGGTCAGTATTCTTATGCAAGTGAGTAACTTTTTTAGGATTAAAAGTCATCGTTAATTTAGCACCATTTAGCACCCAATGACCAGTAAATCTCTGCTTAATAGAGTCCATTGTAAAGGTATTATCCTTCTTGAACTCGATAGTTTTGTAACGTTTTACCGTTATTTTCGATTCACCAATAGGATTTGGAATATAACCATCAGCGTGGTTCACCCATTTTCCGCTTGTTAGTTTAGCTGTTGCATCCCCTTGATCTTGAGCAATAGAGTTTATTGCGAACCCCATTATCAAAATCATCGAGAATACCAATGTATAAAGTTTTCTCATTGTGTCAGTTCTTTGACTTTAAATTCAAAAATGTTATGCAATTTCAACAAGAACATCGTCCTGAAGTACACTTTCGCCTACTGCAACCTTAACGGCTTTAACAGTACCTCCTTTTTCAGCCATAACATTATTTTCCATCTTCATTGCTTCCATTACCAACAGAGTATCACCTGGGTTAATGGTATCACCAACAGCAACGTTGATTTTAATAATGCTACCTGGAAGTGGAGCCTTAACAGCAGTTGCTCCAGCACCACCTTTTTGAATTTTTCCTTCGCCTGGCTTGTTTATAACAGGCTTGCGAACTAGTGTAGGAGTTTTTGTTGCTTTTTCTTCAACATGTACATCTACATCATAGCTAGTTCCGTTCACTTCAATTTTGGCATTCGATCCTTCAAAATCCTTGATTTCTACATCGTACTCCTGCCCTCTTATCGTAAATTTGAACTTTTTCATTTTTTTATCTTGGTTGATTATTTACTCCATAAATCTTAGAACTCCACGGAGAATAATTCTTAGTAACTTTTTTAATTGTGATGATATTGCTTTCTTCATCGTGCAATTGATTGAAGTGCATATGCAAAGCCATTGCAATAGCTGCATTTACGTTTCCTTCAACTGTTAAATCATCAACTTCTGCGCAAGGCTTACCTTCTTTTACAAGCTTCTTTCTTAAATTAAGCTGTAGAAGTTTAGGCAAATTGGTGAAAACAATAACTAAAAGTACCAATGCAACAAATACAATTGAGTACCCTACTAATGCTACTGTCCATCCTCCTTGACTTCCTATAGATAATAAATTCATCATCATAGTGCTATTTTTTACAATGGAATATTAGAGTGCTTCTTAGGTGGATTCACCAACTTCTTAGTCTGTAGAGACTGGAATGCGCGAATCACACGGAAACGAGTATTTCTTGGCTCAATTACATCATCGATATAACCGTAAGAAGCAGCATTGTAAGGATTAGCAAATGCCTCATTGTACTCAACTTCTTTTTCTTCAATGAACTTCACTTTTTCATCATCGTTCAGTTCAGCAAGCTTTCTACCGTGAAGTACTTCAATCGCCCCTTTAGCACCCATTACTGCAATTTCAGCAGTTGGCCAAGCGTAGTTCAAGTCACCACGAAGTTGCTTAGAAGACATTACATCGTGAGCACCACCGTAAGATTTTCTAAGAGTAATAGTTACTTTTGGTACCGTAGCTTCACCATAAGCGAACATTAATTTCGCACCGTGAGTAATGATACCACCGAATTCTTGTCCTGATCCAGGTAGGAATCCAGGAACATCAACCAATGTTAAAATTGGAATATTGAAACAGTCACAGAAACGGATAAATCTAGCCGCTTTTCTAGATGATTCAATATCAAGAACACCAGCAAGGAAGTTTGGTTGATTAGCAACCACACCTACTGACATTCCGCCCATACGAGTAAAACCAACGATGATATTCTTAGCATAGTGACGGTGAACTTCCAGGAATTCTGCATCGTCAGCAATTGCATAAATAACATCCTTCATATCGTAAGGCATGTTAGGATTGTCAGGAATAATTTCATTAAGAACGTCCTCCATTCTATCAATAGGGTCGTTACTCGCTACGATTGGAGCTTCTTCCAAGTTGTTTGAAGGCATGTAAGATAACAACTTACGAATAATAGCAATACCTTCTTCCTCATCTTCCAACATGAAGTGAGAAACACCTGATTTAGAAGCGTGCATTTTAGCTCCACCAAGATCCTCTACTGTAATATCTTCACCTGTTACAGTTTTTACAACCTTAGGTCCGGTAACAAACATATATGATTTCTCTTCAGTCATCATGATGAAGTCTGTCAATGCTGGAGAATAAACAGCACCACCTGCACATGGACCAAAAATTGCAGAAATTTGAGGAATAACCCCAGAAGCAAGAATATTTCTTTCGAAGATTTCAGCATATCCTGCCAAAGCAGTAACACCTTCCTGAATACGAGCTCCACCTGAATCGTTCAAACCGATAACTGGCGCACCCATTTTCATTGCCATATCCATGATTTTGCAAATCTTCTGCGCAAAGGTTTCCGATAATGAACCTCCAAATACAGTAAAATCTTGAGAGAATACAAATACCAATCGTCCATCGATTGTACCCTGTCCTGTAACAACACCATCCCCTAAGAATTTGGTTTTTTCCATACCAAAGTTAGTACAACGGTGACTTACGAACATGTCGAATTCCTCAAAACTTCCTTCATCAAGAAGCATGTCGATTCTTTCGCGAGCTGTATACTTGCCTTTCTTGTGTTGAGATTCGATTCTTTTCTCACCTCCACCAAGCTTAGCCTCTGCTCTTAAATCAATTAATTTTTTAATCTTATCCTGACTAGCCATAACTTTTATTGAGTTATTATTTTAACGTGAGTCCGACCTAAAATTCCATCCTTAGAAATTTATTTCGAGCTCACGTTAATTAGTATATTATAATTATTGAGTTTTTATGTAATTATGAGTTTTTATTTTTCACCACAAAGCTCTGTCAATACTCTCATGGTTGATTTTGGATGTAAGAATCCAATCTTCAAACCTTCAGCACCGCCACGAGGAGCTTTATCGATTACTTGGCAACCAGCTTCCTGAACATCATTCAATGCTTCTTGTACGTCTTCAACAGCAAAAGCCAAGTGGTGCATACCACCTCCTGTTTTCTCTACAAATTTTCCGATTGGTCCTTCAGGATCTGTAGACTCCAACAACTCGATCTTTACGTCTCCAACTTTAAAAAAAGCAGTCTTCACCTTCTGATCAACAACTTCTTCAATTGCGTAACACTCCAATCCCAATACTTTTTCATAAAATGGAATTGCTTCTTCTAAGCTTTTTACAGCGATACCGATATGTTCAATATGCGTTGGTTTCATACTAGTTAATTTTTAAAAATTTATTTTGGACAAAAATATCTAATCAAAAAATTTTGGTCAATGATCTTGAACATTATTAAAGTTGTTCTTCAACATATTCTTGATTTACGACCAAAAAACCTATTTACTTGTTGAATTTCAATAAAATAACACTTTAATTCGAGTATTACGATAACGATTTCATATATTTTTTTCGAAAACCTTTGCAGAATTAAACGTCATTTTGAATTGCACTCCAAAGGAAAATGTTTTTTTCAAATTAAATGACAAAATTTTTACTATTACAAAACATATCTCTGCAGCATATTAAAGAGCTAAAACTCCGGTTCTATTTTGACAAAATATTGGGCGAGAACACCTACGATATTTATTTACTAGCTATACGGAAAATTATTCTTGATTATTCAAATAAATCAGCATATAAATAAAGACAATAATGCAAGTCTTTTATTTATATTTGCACTTTGAAACAACATTCAACCAGTTTTATAAATTTATAAGTTGACTTTAAGATGATTTTATTCTTCAAAAAAGACGAAGTACACTTTGTTGTTCAGACAACAAACCAATTGAATGGATTAGATCTTGACAAGCTATCGTGGCTGTTTGGTAATGCAGAAAAATTAGATCAAGACACACTTGATGGAATTTTTGTGGGTCCAAGAAAAGAAATGATTACTCCTTGGAGTACAAATGCTGTGGAAATCACTCAAAACATGGGAATTGACGGTTTGCTAAGAATAGAGCAATACATACTTGTTGATTCCGACAAAGCTGATTTTGACCCTATGCTTCAGTCGATGTATAAAGGCCTGGATCAGGAAGTTTATACCATTAACAAGCAACCAGAGCCAATTGTTTACATTGATGATATTGAAGAATACAATCAACAAGAAGGTTTAGCATTAAGTGCTGATGAAATTTCTTACTTGAATGATGTTTCAGAAAAAATTGGTAGAAAATTAACAGATTCTGAGGTATTCGGTTTTTCTCAAGTAAACTCAGAACACTGTCGCCATAAAATCTTTAATGGCACCTTTATTATAGATGGAGAAGAAAAAGAATCTTCATTATTCCAATTAATTAAAAAGACATCAAAAGAAAACCACAACAGAATTGTATCTGCATACAAAGACAATTGTGCTTTCCTTGGTGGACCTAAAGCTGAGCAATTTGCTCCTTTCTCACACGACAAAGCAGATTTTTTCTATACCAAGGATATTGAAACTGTAATCTCGCTTAAAGCAGAAACTCACAACTTCCCTACTACGGTAGAACCATTTAATGGTGCTGCAACTGGTACCGGTGGTGAGATTCGTGATAGAATTGCGGGTGGTAAAGCCTCTGTTCCAATGGCTGGAACTGCAGTTTATATGACCTCATATCCTCGTTTGGAAGCATCTCGAAATTGGGAAAATGCAACTGAAGCAAGAAAGTGGTTGTATCAAACTCCTGAAGAGATCCTTATTAAGGCATCAAATGGAGCTTCTGACTTCGGTAACAAATTCGGACAGCCACTTATTGTTGGCTCTGTTCTTACTTTCGAGCACTTCGAAAACAACAAAAAGTATGGTTACGACAAGGTAATCATGCAGGCCGGAGGTATCGGATACGGTCGTTTGGAGCAAGCTCAAAAAGATATTCCTGAAAAAGGTGATAAAGTGGTTCTGCTTGGTGGAGATAACTACCGCATCGGAATGGGTGGTGGAGCCGTTTCATCGGTTGCAACCGGAGAATTTGATAACTCCATTGAATTGAATGCCGTTCAGCGTTCGAATCCTGAAATGCAAAAACGTGTATGTAATGCGATTCGTGCAATGGCTGAGGCTGATGAGAATCCAATCATCTCTATCCACGACCATGGTGCAGGTGGACACTTGAATTGTCTTTCGGAGTTGGTTGAGGAAACCGGAGGAAAGATTGACTTGAATGCCCTTCCCGTTGGTGACCCTACCCTATCTGCAAAAGAGATTGTAGGTAACGAATCTCAGGAAAGAATGGGATTGGTAATGAAGGAAAAAGATGTTGAGCTTTTGACTAAAATTGCAGAGAGAGAAAGAGCTCCTATCTATCAGATTGGTGAAACAACTGGTGATATGAGATTTACTTTTGAAGATAAAAAGACAGGTGAAAATCCTATTGACCTTGGACTTTCTGAAATGTTTGGTAAACCACCAAAAACAATCATGAATGACAAGACAGTTAATGAAGGATTCGAAGCTGTTTCATATGATATTAACAAATTTGAAGAATATTTAGAGGATGTTCTTCAATTAGAGGCAGTAGCTTGTAAGGATTGGTTAACAAACAAAGTTGACCGTTCGGTAACAGGTAAAATTGCAATGCAGCAATGTGCTGGACCTTTACAATTACCATTGAATAACCTTGGTGCAGTTGCTATCGACTTCCAGGGTGAAAAAGGGATTGCAACTTCTATTGGACACACTCCTGTAGCTGCTTTGGTTGATTCTAAAAATGGTAGCCGCTTGTCGGTAGCTGAATCGTTAACCAATATGGTATGGGCTCCAATTGAGAAAGGTTTGAAAGGAATTTCACTTTCTGCAAACTGGATGTGGCCATGTAAAAACGAAGGCGAAGATGCTCGTTTGTACAATGCCGTTGAATCTATCAGTGATTTTGCAATTAAATTGGGAATCAACATTCCAACTGGTAAGGACTCACTTTCCATGACTCAAAAGTATGGACAAGATGATGTTGTTTACTCTCCGGGAACTGTAATCATTTCAACTGTAGGTGAGATTATCGATATCAAAAAGATGATTTCTCCGGTAATGAAAAATGATGCAAACTCTCACTTGGTATATCTTGATTTCTCTAAAGATGATTTCCAACTGGGTGGTAGTAGTTTTGCTCAAATCGTTAACAAACTAGGCAAGCAAACTCCTGATGTTACCGATGCAGATTACTTTGTGAAGGCATTTGAAACATTACAGCAATTGATCCTTGATGGAAAAGTATTGGCTGGGCACGATATTTCTGCCGGCGGTATGATTACTGCTTTATTGGAAATGTGTTTTGCTGACAACAATTTAGGTGCGAACATCGACTTAAGCTCGATTGAAGAGAAAGATTTAATTAAAGTACTTTTCAGCGAGAATCCAGGTGTTATTTTCCAGGTTGCGGACAAGGATGCTGTTAGCAAAACTCTTGCTGATAATGGTCTTCGTTTCCACTTTATTGGTTCTCCTGCTGAAGCTGGAAAACTTTCAATTGCTAAAAATGATCAATCTTTCAATTTAGATATTGCAAGTTTACGTGACCTTTGGTTCAAGACTTCTTACTTATTGGATCGTAACCAATCAGGCAAAGATCTTGCATTGGAAAGATTCGAAAGCTATAAGAAGAATGAATTAACATACAAGTTCCCTGAGAACTTCACTGGTAAATTCGCTCAATACGGTATCGATCCTAAGAGAAAAGACTTGTCAGGTGTTAAAGCTGCTATCATCCGTGAAAAGGGTGTGAATGGAGATAGAGAAATGGCTTGGATCATGCATTTGGCTGGTATGGATGTGAAAGATGTTCACATGACAGATTTGATCTCTGGCCGTGAAGATCTTAGCGATGTAAATATGATCGTATTTGTTGGTGGTTTCTCTAACTCTGACGTTTTAGGATCGGCTAAAGGTTGGGCCGGAGCATTCCTTTATAATGAAAAAGCAAAAGCTGCTCTTGACAACTTCTATAGCAGACCTGATACCTTAAGTTTGGGTGTATGTAACGGCTGTCAGTTGATCTCTGAGCTAGGATTGATCTATCCAGAGCATGAAAAGCATCCAAAACTGCTTCATAACAACTCTCACAAATTCGAATCGGGATTTGTTAGCGTTGAAGTACCAGCCAACAACTCGGTAATGCTTTCTTCTCTTGCAGGAAGTAAATTAGGAATTTGGGTTGCTCACGGTGAAGGTAAGTTCGATTTACCATATGCCGAAGAAGAGTACAACATTCCTATGAAGTATGCTTACAATCAGTATCCTGCCAATCCAAATGGATCTCCATTTGCTACAGCAGCAATCTCTTCGAACGATGGTCGTCATTTAGCTATGATGCCTCACTTAGAGCGTGCTACTTATCCTTGGAACTGGGCATATTACGACGAAAATAGAATGGAAGATGAACTAACTCCATGGGTTGAAGCTTTCGTAAATGCTAAAAACTGGATTATTGAAAATAAATAATCTCATTTGAAATATACTTTAAATGCCTCTGCCATGCAGGGGCATTTTTTTTATCAATAAAGAATGCGTAATTCTGCTTTTTCTATAAAACTATACCAAAAAAAAGCCTCAGGTAAATGTTACCTGAGGCCAAAATCAATATTATTTATCTTCTAAAAATACTATCGAACAACTTGAATCTTACCTGAATAATTTTCACTTCCAGCTTGAACTCTAACAATGTACAAACCAGCTTTTAATGATTCGATTTTAATCGTATTTTCTCCAGAATTATTGCCTCTCTTTGAAAGTACTTTCTTACCTCCTAAGTCAAAAATCTCCACAGCAAATTCTTTGGCTGCATTTCCCAATGCAAGTTTAAATTCACCTCTACAAGGATTAGGATACATTTTAAACTCCTTAGTAGTTTCTTCAAGAACATTATCAATTCCTGTTGCAATAACATCGATTTCTAATGAATTTGATTGGAATGGAGAATCAAACTTATATCCAATTAAATGAGCATTATATTTTCCAGACTCTTCAAAATCGATATCATAACTAGATGTACCTATTGAACCGCTATTTACAGATTCATAAAGTTCATCATTCAAATAAATTTCAACTTTATCATATCCAACCGGGAATTGAGCCTTTAGTAACAATTTATTATCATCAACTAATTCTAAACTAGTAACTGTAGGAAGCTTACTTATTATCTCAATCTCTTTCTGATTTGATTTAAAGGATTTATCAGCAACATATCCTATTACATATGCATTATATGTACCTGTTTCATTCAAAGTAACAGAAAATGATTGATCTCCTTTATCAGGAGTGTCAATGGTCTTATCTAAGTTACCATTAATATAAATTTCAAGTTTTTGATAATCAACTTTTACATTCATACTTATATTAACAACCTTATCTTCAACCTCAACCAATTCTGTAATTACTGGAACACGATCGATTTCAGGAACATGTACACTCCATACACCTCTACCATGAGTCGCAAGAACAACTTGATTTCCTACCACCTGCATATCGTAAATTGAAACCGGCGGTAAATTTCCTTCTAGCATATGCCATGAAACACCATCGTCATTTGACTCAAAAACTCCAATCTCAGTTCCTGCCCACAAAGTTTTTGTATCATGCGGCATTACTAACATACAATGAGTTACTACATCAGGAAATCCATTTGCACTTACAGTACCTGATGCTCCAAAACCAGTAATATCTTCCCAAGTTTGACCTAAATCCTTTGTTCTAAGTATTTTCGGAGCCTTACTTAAAGAGTACACTAAATAAGCTGTATTGGGTTCACTTGGATGTGTTGCAATTCCACTAATATATACAGCCATATCTCTCTCAGTATATGCATTTACCCCTGTAAAAGTTTCTCCCTCATCATTTGAGACAAAAATTTTATAACTACCACTTTGAGTCATAGCTGCACCACCCCAAACAATTTTTGGATCAGCCAAGGATACCTCTATATTGTGCTGACTGGATACTCCTTTCCATGCAGCATCAATATTCTTAAGAGTCCAATTTGCACCAAAGTCAGTTGATTTATAAACTCCATCTTTAGCTACTGCAAAAACAACATCCGGATGCCATTTAGAAGCAGATAGTTTTGTTAAAAAAGGACCATCTTCTTCAGTTATTCCTTTTACCGAAGACCAATTTTTACCTCCATTTAATGACTTATAGATTGCATTATAATATATACTACCAAGCAATTTATTTGGATCTTCACTATGCCACAAACATTCAAAACCATCTCCACCCAAACGGAAAAAGTATTTAGTTGTTGAAGCAGCATCTTCTCCAGCTGCAGATTGCCAAGTTCCATTGTCTTGCATTCCTCCTATATACTCATTGGCATTAGGATTTTTTGCAACACCATAAAATTGAGTGGTAATATAATTATTAGGCTTTTGTGTAAATGTTTTTCCATTATCTTCTGATACCCCAATACCTCCATCATTACCATTTACGATACGGAAATTCTCCCCATCCATCGGAATTATAGTAATATTATGATGGTCTGGATGTAAACCTGGAATTTTTGTATCTCCAAGCCCAGCACCTTGGTCATAACCATTTGAACCTCCATAATTGCCATAAGCATCAGCAACACTGGTTTTCTTACCATCGAACACTTCTACACCTCCATACTCGATAATAATTTTCGAATTAGGAAGATTTGCATCATCCCAGGTTGCACCAGCTTTTAGCTCTGGCCAAATCATATAAAGAGCCTTTTGTACATGACCTCCATTTACTGCCACACTTGCATCAGCTGCATCTGCATTGTATTCTATTGCATTAATATATAGATACTCTCTACCTAGATCACCATAAGCATCACTTTCCCCATTTCGAGTATATAAATTAAATTTTCCATCTTTCTCTTGATCTCGAAACGAAACCATCAATTGCTTATTATTAGTAATATCCCATACCTCAAAAGGAACGTCTACATAATCCACATAAGTATATTCTGCATCATCCACTCCGGAAGTTCTCTTGTCAGGAACAGTAAAACGATGCGCTTTCTGGCTTAATCCAGGACCAAATCTAAGCTCTACCGAAGTCCAATCTGTTGACAACACATTAGATCCTATATCTGTTTTTAAACCGCCATCCAAATGACTTCCCCCAAAATTTACAAATGATAGAAAGTCGGTATTTTCGGTATAAGCAGATTTAACTGCCGGATTTAATTCCGATGGTGTCTTGTTAAAAGCAAGCTGCCACATATCAACACCGGCAACAAATACTACACTATCAATAAATGGATGAGCCGCTATGGTATTGTCATATCCTCCTTGTCCTCCAAGAAAGTTTTGATCATCGTTATACTTCGACCAATTGTTTGCATTATCTTTGGATAAGAATACATGTGATTCTTTACTTGAGATATTTACACTTGTATAAACAAAATTCCGATCAACAGGAGAAACTGCTACTTCGTAACGAGTACCTGCAGAAAGCCCTTTTGAAAATACTTTCCAACTATCACCTCCGTCAATAGTACGTAAAACTCCTTTTCCATTTTCTCCTGCAAAAATTGTATCTCTTGCTTCTGGAAATGCAGATAAATCTTCAACTCCATCGGTACTTTCATAAACCTGATTCCAAGTAGTACCACCGTCAACCGATTTAAAAATTCCCATTTCTGTTGCTGCAATCACAATGTTTGCATCAATTGGGTTCACGAATAAACGGTTAATGTATCCAAATTTCTCATCTGTTGCAGTACTTGCCAATTGACTCCAACTTTCACCTCTATCTTCTGATTTCCAAATTCCATTTCCTAAATTCTGAGCACTTCCGGGAAAGCTCTCACCTGTTCCTGCATATATAATATTATGATTTGACTTAGCCATTACCAATGCATTAACTGATAAATTCGTCAAATCATTCGATAAATTCGTCCAGTTTTCAGCTCCATCCGTAGTTTTCCAAATACCTCCTGTTGCACTTCCTGCAAACCAAGTATTCTTATTTGAGTCATCAGGATCCACGATTATGGCACGTGTACGTCCTCCAACATTGGCTGGCCCTCTAGATATAAAGTTCAATTTAGTTTCTGAACTCTTAACTTTCAATCGAAATTTACGAGCTTTCTGAAGTTCTTTTGTTTTGTAATTCATTTCATAGCCAGACTCATCCTCTCCCATTCGAGTTGTAATAGCCTTAAAGTACTTGCTATACATATCAGGCTTATCTGCCTTACTGTAGCCTACTTTTCTTTTTGCCTTTTTTTTCTGAAACTGATTTTGCCAGAACTCTTCAGGCGTAAAATCATTACTCGAGAATTGTTTTTTATCCTGCTTAATGTACTTCGTTACCGCAAGCCCCGATAAAACAATTAGTCCACCCGCAAGTAGATAATAAAATTTCTTCATAAACTTTTAAAGTTAATTAGTGATTTGGTTAGTTAATTAATTGGTTAATTAGTTATTTCTTATTTTTTACTGTTTCAGTTATTTTTTTCTTTGCTATTAGATCAAACACATAAGTCCATTTCCCTGTATCTTTCGGATTTGTAATATATCCTTTCTGCATGGTAATTAGAAGTTGTGTTTTGTTATGCCATTCGATCTTTGCGCTGGCAATTTTATCTTCATAAACAATAACTCCATTTATAATATCATACACAAAAAACTCTTTTAACTGATTTGGATTAGGTTGTGATTTTGAATTTAATTTCTCACAAATCACATAACTTTTGTCAGAATTAAATTTAAACTCGACTTCCTCTCCAAACTTATCTTTAGCAAACTGCTGATAAGTGATCTGGTCACTTTCATTTAGTTTTTCACTCAATTTGTTCTTCGTTGCACATCCAAAGAATAGCATTATCAAGATTATATTTAGAATTATAGTTCTCATAAGTGTAATTTAAATAAGTTTCAAATCCAACTAAACATCAATACTATATAGCTGTATAAATCATTTTTTCAAAAAGAGGTAATAAATATAATAACATTACAGGATATATAAAATTTCAATAAAGAATATATAAGCAATATAAATATTGTACAATTACATTTTATTTATTCAAAATTTAAACCTACTTCATTTTTACATTTAACAGAATAATAACTGCAAACACTTTAAATTCTCAATTTCAAGCAATTCAACATTTAGAATTGTCTATTCCCAAAAATGCAATCTTTTTTGTAACTTATATCCATTCTGTTTAAAAAAAAACTATGAAGAACATATGTCGTATCTTTTTATTTGCAATTATTTTTGGGGGATGTAATACTGCTAAACAAACATCAAATCCTAAACCTCAAATTCCTATATCCAATCATGACAAAAAGGTTAAACAAATTGCACCTGCTACTTGTTTATTAACTGTTACACTCATGAAGAATTCTTTTGATACCAAAACCATAAAAGCAAAAGTCATTAAAATACACGGTTATGGTTCAGGATTTACACGCTCTTTTAATGCCAATCAAGAAATTGTATTGAATTTATCAGATAAACATTTAAAAGAAATTAAAAATTACGAAACCATCTCATGTGTCATTTCTCAAGTAACAACAATGAATAATAATTCGTACTTGAAGCTCATTGAAATCAAACAATAATTTTACCAATTAAAATATCCTACTACTCCTCTTACACTTTCTTAGACAAATTGTTTTTGATAAGTAATACTAATATTTATAGTTAAAATGCACCTAATCCTTAAGTGCTAAACAAACACTGATTAAAATGAAAGATTTATTAGTTGTGATAACGATCTCTATATTTAGTTTTACTTTACTCGCTCAAAACAAGCCGAAACCGTCAGATGAGAAAGTAAAATTTGAAGTGAAAAACATTATCATCACAGAGAAAACTTTCCTGAATCTTACCAACAGAAGTGTAAACAAAAGCAAATTATCCAAAATTGCGGATCGTAAATCAGGTAAATACAATTTTGCCGATGATCCCATAAGAAGAAATGAGTTTGAATTCAATCAGCTCAAAAATCCTTTAACCGGAAGGATCCCAAAAAACATCAAACTCCTGGAAAAAAGATATGTTCTTTCTGCAAAATCAAAATTACAAAGTGATCTCAAAGCCGATGAACTTACCTATCAAATTAGTGGACCACGGAACGTTGGAGGTAGAACAAGAGCTTTGGCAACCGATATCAGCGACGCATCAGGCAATACAATACTGGCAGGTGGAGTTACAGGAGGGATGTGGAAGTCAACTGACAGAGGTGTTTCATGGATCAGAACCACAAACCTGGACGAACACCCAAGCGTTACCGCAATCGCACAAGATCCAAGAAGTGGTTCACAAAACATTTGGTACTATACTACGGGAGAATATTTAGGTAGTGCTAGCGAAGATGGAGCATTCTACGCTGGAAACGGAATATTTAAATCTACAAATAATGGCGACACCTGGGATCTTTTACCTAGTACTGCCGAAAATACTTTTGCCTCCTTCGATCGTTTTTTCGACATCTGCTGGAATATATGTGTAGATCCTAACAATGGAGATGTATATGTTGCAACATATGGAGCAATTTATATTTCAAAGAATGGGGGTACAACATGGACTCGTGAACTGGAATCATTTAATACTACTGATCCTAACTACGCTCCTTACACAGATGTGATTTGTACTCCTGATGGTACCAAATATGCAAGTATTAGTTCTGGAGGAGATAAAAATGAAGGTATCTGGAGAAAATCAAGTGGTTCTGTAAGTTGGGAAAACATAAGCCCCGAGAATTTTCCTACATCCTATGATCGAATTGTTTTGGCACATGCCCCTGGCAATACCACAAAGGATATCGTTTATTTACTGGCCAGAACCAGCGGTGATGGCTTTCAAGATCATAGTTTTTGGAAATTGACTTATGATGTTACTGCAACAAATCCTGCTAGTTGGGAAGATCGTTCACAAAATTTACCTGAAAGAGGTGAAGGCGACAGAGATGTAAACGGATACAACTCACAAAATTCATACAATATGGTGATTAAAGTATCGCCTTCTAATGAAAATGTTGTTTTTATTGGAGGAACAAACCTGTTTCGCTCTGATGACGCATTTGCAACAAAGGCATCACCTGTAAGTGATGGCATTACCAACAATTCTAATACATATTGGATTGGTGGATACGCAGCTGAAAATGATGTTAGTCAATATGACAAGCATCATGCTGATTTGCACGCCTTAACATTTATCGACGCCAATACCTTATTAAGTGGTCACGATGGAGGCATTAGTATTACCAATAATTTTATGCAGACCAATGATTCTGGAATTGAAGATGATAATGAAAATACACCAGAAAACAACAAACCTGTAGATTGGGAATTGCTAAATAATGGATATTTAACCACACAATCTTACACCATTGCAATTGATCATGACAATGTTGACAGAACAACTCTTATATCCGGATTTCAGGACAATGGAACCTGGGTAGCTGATAATGCCAATGCAACAACAGATTGGATAAGATGGGGATCGGGTGATGGAAGCTTCTGTAGCATAACCAACAATGGCAACACAATTATCTCCTCATCGCAAAATGGAACAACATATTTAGAAGATAATGTATACGATGAAGACAACTATTACTTTACAAGAATTGATCCTGAAGGTGCAGAAGGGCAATTGTTTATTAACCCTTTTATAATCGATACCAATAATCCCAAGCTAATGTATTATGCAGCAGGTCAATTTATCTGGAGAAACCTCAATATTTATGAAATACCCAAGTTAAGTAACGATAAAGCCACAGTAAATTGGGAAAAATTAGATATTTCAGAGGCAACAGGAACGGTTAGTGCACTTGCCACATCAACCTACCCTGACAATATCCTTTACTATGGTACTAGTAATGGGAAAGTATATCGAATTGACAATGCCAATTCAACAAATGCCGAAAGAGTAGAAATCACAGCTTCTAATATGCCGGAGGGTAACGTGATATCAATTGCTGTAAATCCTTTAAACGGAGATGAACTAATGGTTGGTTTCTCCAATTACAAAATAGAAAGTATCTATCATTCTACCGATAAAGGAGATAGTTGGACAGCTGTTAGTGGAAATCTGGAAGAAAATGGAAATCCTGAAGGCGATGGCCCTTCGGTTCGTTCAGTATCCATTATGCCAACCCCTAATACAACCCTTTATTTTACAGGAACAAGTACCGGTCTTTACAAAACCGATAACTTAAATGCTAATCCAATAATTTGGACTCAGGAAGCAGAAAATTTAATTGGAACCACCATATCAGCAATGGTTAAAAGCAGACGTGATGGTTTTATTGCCATAGGAACGCATGGCAATGGTGCTTTTACCGGGAATATTGATTTTAGCAATTCTCTCCCAAAGGCACTCATTGGCATCGAAAATAATCAATTGCAAGTAAATGAATCAACCAATTTTATTAGCCGTTCGATTGGTGATGGGATTAACAGTTGGAATTGGAACTTTGAAGGAGGAACACCCTCAAATTCAACAGAGAAAAATCCAACAAACATAAGCTACAATCAGGAAGGGACTTATAGTGTTAGTCTTACAGTTGCAAACCCTATTGGAGAAGATACACAGACCATTACAGCAGCCATAAATGTAGGAGGTCAGCCTGTTGGTATTGATGACAACATCACTGACAATTCGATTAAAGATTTACGAATCTATCCTAACCCTATGGTAGGTCAAAGCACAGTTAAATTTCCAAATCAAAAAAACAAACAATACCGATTAATTGTTATTGATGCCAGTGGTAAAGTCGTTCGTATTATCGAAAATATCACCGGAAATAACGTAATCATTAACAGAGAACAACTTAAACCTGGAGTTCATATCATTAATCTTTCTGGTGAAAAAATTTACAAAGGAAAGCTTTTGGTGAAATAGAAGAACAAACAATAATAAAAAAACAGCATCGGGCATTTCTGAAACCTGATGCTGTTTATTCAATGTATTCTTAATTTCTTAGCTCGTTAACTGATCGAGTAAGTTTTCCTCATCATCCATTGAAAAGTTTGAAAAATTAAGGGCTGTTTCCACTATTGCCAAATGCGAATAAGCCTGAGGAAAGTTTCCTAACATTCGCTTGGTAGCAAAATCGATATCTTCAGCAAATAAACCCAGGTGATTCGAATAAGTAAGGAGCTTCTCAAATTTTTCTTTTGCTTCCTTTTTCTTGCCGATTTTAAACAAACTATTAATCATCCAAAATGAACAAATGGTAAAGGCTGACTTTGGTGTTCCAAAATCATCTTGATTCTTGTATCGATACATTAAACCATCGTGTTCCAACTCTTTTTGGATGGTTAAAACAGTAGATTTAAACTTCTCATCCTTGCCATCAATAAATCCGTAAGGTTCCATTAACAAAACCGAAGCATCCATATCCTCCGATCCGTAATATTGGGTAAATGCCTGTTTCTTTTCACTCCATGCTTTCTTCAAAATATCGTCCTTAACCGAATGTCTTAGTACTTTCCATTTTGCCATATAATAATCGCGCTTGAGTAAACTGGCAATTTTAACAGCACGATCGAACGCCACCCAACACATTACCTTACTAAAGGTAAAATGCAGACTTCGGCCTCGTATTTCCCAAATCCCTCTATCTGGTTTTTTCCAGTTTTCCTCAACCACCTTAACAATACTTCTTACAATGGTCCACAATTCCTCGCTATGTTCCAGCGAGGTTTCAAACATTTCAAAATGCTGATGAATCAGATCCAAAAGAATACCGTAAATGTCATTTTGTTTCTGTTTGTATGCCGCATTTCCAACTCTAACTGGTTTAGATCCTTCATAACCGGATAAATGATCCAATTCAAACTCTGACAATTTCTTTTCTCCATTAATACCATACATGATTTGAATTTTCTCCTTCTTTTCAGGAATAATATCCATTATGAACTTCAAATAACGTCTGGCAACATTGTAATGTCCAAGTTGAGTTAATATCTTCACTACCATTGAACCATCGCGAATCCAGCAAAAGCGATAATCCCAATTGCGAACCTCTCCAATAGTTTCAGGAAGCGAAGTTGTTAATGCAGCCAATACAGCCCCACTTTTCTGATAGCTTAGTAACTTCAACACCAATGCACTTCGGGTAACCTGTTCATTGTATTCCGGTAATATTTTTGTCTTTTCGCTCCAGTTTAACCAATAAGTCTTTGTTCTTTGTAGCTTTAAATAAACACGCTCAATGTCCTGCTTCAAAAGTTTCTGATTGTAGCTGATCAGGCAAAATTCATTTTTCACCAAACTTATTACTTCACCATCCAGAATAGCTCTATTATCAAAACTTGAATACAAATAAAGCGAATCGTAATTGCCTTTTGTAGTAAATGATTTTATAAAACCTTCCTCTGAAATAAGATTTTCAGTTTGATTTCTGGCATAGTCCAATTTAGGATCATATTTTAGCTTAAAAGTTGGCTTTCCATATACCAACCTAAAAAATCGTATCACATCAGGTGGTGCGTAATATTCTTTATCATCGGTAAGAAACCTTGGCATAAAATCCAATACCTCAAATACTCCATCTACACATTCAAATCTTGTTTTTAGGATATTGGTTTTTGATCTGTATTCTTGCTTTATTTCTAACAAATTCTCTGGAACAATTTCAAAACTCCCTCCTATCTCCTGGTCCAAAATCTTAGCAAATGCCGATGAAGAATCGAATTGAGGCAAACAAACCCAATCCAATGATCCTTTTTCTGAAATTAAAGCAGCACTTCGGCAATTACCAATTATTCCATAATTTAAATTCTTCATAAAAAATTACTATTTTAGAGCTTAACAATATATGATTTGTCAATTCATTTGAGCTTGACAAATCCACAACAACACAAAACACACAAACAATCAAACACTTAAGGAAAGTAAATTGATATCAAAAAAATAATATCAAGATTAAGTAATTGTTAAATTTTAATTGTTTGCGTTAGATATGATTCGGAAAATAGAGATTTTTCACGAATATTAATAACATTTCTACCAAAATAAAAAACCACATTTTATGAATAGAATTCACATTGTCTCCAACAGACTTCCTGTAAGTATAAACGTAGAAAACGACAATATCAAACTGATACCTAGTGTTGGTGGTCTGGCAACTGGTATGAGATCGGTATACAAAGAATATAATGGCAAATGGATTGGATGGCCAGGTTTACCTAGCGATGAATTAGGTGATGATTTAAAAGCAGATATTGAAGAAAAATTAGTTGAAGAAGATTGTGTTTCCGTTCATCTGTCGAAGGAAGAAATAGATTTGTATTACGATGGTTTTAGTAACAGAACCATTTGGCCTCTTTTCCATTACTTTGCCCAGTACATCGATTATGAGCCACAACTTTGGGAGGCATTTGTGAACGTGAATCAGAAATTTGCTGACAAAGCTCTTGAAACTCTTGAAGAAGGAGACACCATTTGGATTCATGATTACCAACTCCTTCTGGTGCCGGAAATGATTAAATCTAAAAAACCAGGAGTTACAGTTGGTTTTTTCCTACACATTCCCTTCCCTTCATTCGAGGTGTTTAGAATTCTTCCATGGAGAAAGGAACTGATTCAGGGAATGCTTGGCGCCGATTTAATTGGCTTTCATACTTTCGATTATCAAAGACACTTCTTTAGTTGTGTTCGCAGATTAATGGGGTATGAAATATCCTTTAACGAAATTCATATTGAAGATAGAATCATCCTGGTTGATTCATTTCCAATGGGAATAGACTACGACAAATTTAGAGATGCTGCCACACAAACTTTTCAAAAACCTTTGCAAGAGAAATCAAAGCTGCATCGAGAATTGGAAAAATACTTTCTTGTTTCTCCAAACAGAAAACTGATTCTATCCATTGATAGATTAGATTATTCGAAAGGTATTCCCAACAGACTTCAGGCATTTGCTAAGTTTTTGGAAGAGTATCCGGAGTTTATTGGAAAAGTTACCTTAATTATGCTGGCTGTTCCTTCGAGAGGTACGGTTGAGCACTACATCAACCTTAAACGTGAAGTTGAGGAGTTGGTAGGTAATGTAAATGGTAGATTTGGTAGCATTAACTACACGCCCGTTTGGTATTTCTATAGATCCATGCCTTTCGAAAGCCTAATTGAACTTTATAGCTCCTGTGATGTAGCTTTGGTTACTCCTGTAAGAGATGGAATGAATTTGGTAGCTAAAGAATATGTGGCTTCACGTACCAACCGAACCGGAGTTATTATATTGAGCGAAATGGCTGGTGTTTCCAAAGAAATGGGTGAAGCGCTAATGATCAACCCTAATAACACGGGAGAAATTGCACACAGCATTTATCAGGCACTAACCATGCCTCTTGAAGAGCAGCGTGAACGTATGATTTATTTGCAAGATAGAATCAAACGTTATGATGTTTTCAAATGGTCATCGGAGTTTGTAAAATCATTACGAAAAGTAGAGAAACTTCAAAATTCTATATATGCAAAGAAAGTAAGCTCTTCTATTTTAGAGAAAATAAAAACTGAATATGCAGGTGCGAAAAAAAGATCCATATTCCTTGACTATGATGGAACGCTTACAGGATTTAAGAAAAACCCGAATGACGCAAAACCTGATGAAGAATTGCACAAAATTCTGTACAAACTAGAAGAAAATCCTCAAAATATAATTACCATTATTAGTGGACGTGATCGTGAAAGTTTGGAAAACTGGTTCGAAGGACACAAAATCAATTTAATTGTTGAACATGGTGTATGGATAAAGAAACATGGCAAAGAATGGAAAATGCTTGCCAATGCCAATGATACTTGGAAACCTGGTATTCGTCCTATACTGGAAACTTTTGTTGATCGAACTCCAGGTTCTTTTATCGAGGAGAAAAATTATTCCTTAGTATGGCATTTTAGAAAAGCTGAACCTGAACAGGGTGAACTTAGAGCCAATGAACTAAAAGATGAATTAACAACCATGATTGCCAATCATAATCTTGAAATATTGGAAGGAAACAAAGTAATTGAAGTAAAAAGTGGTGGTATCAATAAGGGAATGGCATCTCTGCAATTCCTACAAAACCAAAACTTCGATTTTGTTTTGGCTATAGGCGATGATTGGACAGATGAATACATGTTCAGAGAACTGCCAGAATCATCCGTTACCATTAAAGTAGGCTTAAAACATACAGCGGCCAAATATAAAGTCGACTCTGTAGCTAAAGTTCGCAGTTTACTTTCCGAATTGAATTAATGAGCCTAAAGATTTTAAAAAAAAGGTGGCAATATTGTCACCTTTTTTTTCTGATATTCAGTTAGAATTAATATTCTATCAGTATTTTTTCTCCAATTTTATAACTGATAGCTGGAAAATAGCTATTTTCGCACGAACCAAGATTTTTCTAAAATGTTACACAAACAATTCGATTTTTTAATAATCGGAAGTGGACTTGCAGGATTATATTCAGCATTCGAAGCCTCAAGATATGGCTCTGTTGCTATCGTAACCAAATCTAAATTAGATGTTAGTAATTCATACTATGCACAAGGAGGAATAGCTGCGGTAACTGATTCTGACGATTATCCTCAATTGCACCTGGAGGATACACTTATTGCCGGCAGAGGTTTGTGTGATTATACTCCTGTTGATATATTGGTGAATGAAGGTCCTGATCGAATCAAGGATTTGATAAAGCTTGGAATGCAATTCGATACAGAAAATGGTGAACTTTCTTTAGGTTTAGAAGGTGGTCATCACAGAAGAAGAGTTCTGCATGCAGGTGGCGATTCAACCGGAAAAGAACTGGTGAGATTTCTGATCCAAAAAGTTTTAAATACTTCCTCAATTACAATTTTCGAAAACCAAATGGTTTATGAACTTTTGGTTGAAAAACAAAAATGCCTGGGAGCACGAAGTTTTAATCGAAACGACAATTCGAATCTTTACATTCAAGCAAAATCTACCATACTAACTTTGGGAGGAGCTTCAGCAGTATATCAACGAACTACTAATCCGGAAACTACAGTTGGAGATGGAATTGCTCTTGCATATAATGCAGGTGCAGAAATTACTGATATGGAATTTATTCAATTTCATCCAAGCTCGTTTTATTCCGAAGAAGGCTATACTTTTTTAATTAGTGAAGCAGTCAGAGGCGAAGGTGCTCATTTAATTAATTCTAAAGGGGAACGATTTATGACCCAAATTCATGAATTGGCAGAATTGGCTCCCCGAGATATTGTGGCCCGTTCCATTTTTTATGAAATGCAAAAGTATGGCGATAAACATGTAACGTTAAGCTTAAAACACCTGGATAGTGAAAAATTGAAGAATCGATTCCCTTCGATATATGCAAAATGCAAAGAATCAGGAGCTGATTTTTTAGATAAAATTCCTATTGCACCTGCAGCTCATTATACCGTTGGTGGAATTAAAACCGATTATAAGGGAAAAACGAATATCGACAAGCTTTATGCTTGTGGTGAATTAGCATCAACAGGAGTTATGGGGGCCAACCGATTGGCCTCAAATTCACTTTTAGAATGTTTAGTATTTGGAAAAAGGGCCATTCAAGACGCTCGAGAACATACCCAGTTTGCCCCATCAAAAACAAATCAAGAAGGAATTTCTATTGATCATTCTTTATCTGATTTGTTCTTAAATCATGTTAATGAAATCGCCCAAGCAATGAATACAAAGGTTGGGATTGTAAGAACAGCTCAATATTTACAAGAGGTTCTGGATTTACTAGATAAAGTAAAATCCAATTTTCCTTTTAAAACCAATGAATACTACAGTATTCGTATGCAAAACTTATTAAGTGTTTGTAATTTAATTACAACTGCAGCATTGGCTCGCAAAGAAAGTCGTGGAGGTCATTATCGTAAAGATTTTAATACCGAAAATGAAGACTTTCTTGCTCACTCGGTACAACAATTAAATAAAGAGCTTACTTTTGTACCTGTAGAAATAAAATCAGAATAATATCACTTCATTCAAATGGAAGAAACAGGATTGAATATTCAAGAATTAGAATATATAATCGAACACGCTTTTCGTGAAGATATTGGCGATGGCGATATCACAACCAATAACCTGGTACCAGAGAATTCGGTTGCAAAAGCAAGTATGACTGCAAAAGCAGATGGTGTAATTGCAGGATTACCAATTGCTGAAAAAGTTTTTAAAAAATTAGATCCGAACTTGATATGGAAACCATTGGTAAAAGATGGTGATACCATTAAAAAAGGGGATGTAATTGTTGAAATGCAAGGCAGCTTTAGGGCATTACTAACAGGTGAACGATTAGCCCTGAACTTAATGCAAAGAATGTCTGGGATTGCAAGCGAAACTGCAAAGTATGTTGCTGAAGTTAAGCATACAAATGTTCAGATATTAGATACCAGAAAAACTGTACCTGGTCTTAGAACTTTGGATAAATATTCGGTTAAAACCGGAGGAGGAACCAATCATAGAATTGGATTGTATGATTTGGTAATGATCAAGGATAATCACATCAAAATTGCAGGTGGAATTGCTCCTGCAGTTGAGCAAATCAGAAAATCCATTCCTCCACACATCAAAGTTGAAGTGGAAACAACAAATCTTGAAGAAGTGAAAGAAGCTGTTGTTGCAGGTGCAGACATTATCATGCTTGACAATATGAGTAACGAAGCCATGACAGAAGCCGTGCATCTTGTAGATGGTAAAGCTAAAACAGAAGCTTCAGGAAATATGAGCCTGGAAAGATTAAAAGGTGTTGCTGAAACAGGTGTAGATTTTATATCAATTGGAGCACTTACTCATTCGGTAAAAGCACTAGATATCAGTCAAAATATTATTCTATAGTTTAATTAGAAAGAGGTTTCCTAAAATGGAAAATAAAGAGATTATAAGACAGATTGAGGAGTTGAAAAAGGCAAAGAATGCAATTGTTCTTGCTCATTATTATACACATCCTGAAGTACAAGATATAGCAGACTATATTGGTGATTCATTGGGCTTAGCACGTGAAGCAGGAAATACAACAGCTGATATTATTGTATTTTGCGGCGTTCATTTTATGGCAGAAACTGCATCAGTCATTTCACCAGATAAGAAAGTTTTAATTCCTGCACAAAAGTGTGGATGTTCGCTTGCTGAAAGTATTACTGGTAAAGACATTCAGGAATGGAAAGCTAAAAACCCTGACGGATTAGTGGTTTCATATGTAAACACTACTGCTGAAGTAAAGGCTGAAACCGATTATTGCTGTACTTCATCCAATGCAATTCAGGTGGTAGAACATTTAGGAAAAGACAAAAAAATCTTTTTTACTCCTGATAAAAATCTTGGTGCATTCATTGTAAAGAAAACAGGTATTGAGATGGATTTGTGGAACGGCGATTGTTGCGTTCATGAACGAATAGACAGCAATATGATTGTTGATATGGCCAATCAATATCCAGAAGCAGACATTTTAATTCATCCCGAAAGCAAGTGTGCCAATGATGATGAAATTTTGAACATGCCAAATGCCTTCTTTTATTCTACAGCTGGTATTATCAAGCATGCAGCCGAATCAAACAAAAAACAATTTATCATTGCAACCGAATTGGGTACTCTACATCAATTGCAAAAAGCAAATCCAGAAAAAGAATTTATTCTTATTCATCCAAAAACCATTTGTGGCTCTATGAAAAGGGTGAAACTACAAGGGGTGCTGGAAGCATTACAGGAAGAAAAATATGAAGTTAAAGTTCCTGAAGAAATATCAAAAAAAGCAATAACATCCATTCAAAGAATGCTTGAAATAGGCTAACAAAATTAAAAACCTTTCTATATTTTAGGAAGGTTTTTTTTTCAACTTTCGCTAGCTTTTTTAATGTTGATAACTTGCGAATAACAAAAATATGGTATATTTAGCAATCAGTAATAAAACCATATACCATTCTAGTAATAACCAATCTAAATAAACAACAACCTAATAACAATTTCTCTTTTTTAACGTACATCTAACACCAAACAGCTATTGTTAACGAACGATCTTTTATAAAATGCAATTTCCCCTTAAACTTGTATTATTAATTTTCTGTCTTTTCCCCTATTCCATTTTTGCACAAGAGAAAATAGATCAACTAAAAAAGCAGTTGAAAATAGAACCAGACAGTAGCAAAACTAAGTTACTAATCAATATTTCCGGAAAATATGCTGTAACTAACCTTGACAGTGCTTTTCTCTATGCTAACAAAGCATACAATTTTGCCAAAATCAATCAGGAAAAATCGATTTTAGTCAGAGCTGGTTTAAATTTAGCTAACAGGTATTCTCAACTCGGACAATCCGAAAAAGCATACAAATATCTATTGGAGGCAAAAGGTCTGGCCCATGCATTAAAAGATACTGCTTTATTAAGTAGGTTTTACCACAATTTTGGCTATTACTTTTCTGACAATAGTGAATATGACAAGGCTATAGAAAATTTTAATAAAGCTATTGAATATTGTAAAATATCAAAAAATAATAGAATACATGCCAGCATTCTGAATGGTTTGGGAATCATTTACTGGGAACGTGGCAATTTAGAAGTAGCTTTAAAAAAATACCTGGAAGCTTATCGCATTTCTGAGGAGTTAAATGACACCAATTCACAATTGGTTTTATTACTTAATATAGCCAATATCTATGCTGATGAAGGTCGAAATGATGTTGCCCTTGAATACTATCAAAAAATTCTTGATTTGGCAATCAAAGACAAAGATCTGGATTCTCAAGCTATAGTTTATAATAATATAGCTACCATACACCAAGAAAATAAAGAATTTGCGAAAGCTTTAGAATTCTTTAAAAAAAGTCTGAATATCAACAACCAAATAGGTAACGAAGCTGGAGAAGCCCTTGCCATGAATAATATAGGGGAAAACTATTTCAAAACTGGAAATATCAAAGAAGCTATATTTTACATCGATAATTCTCTGGCAATAAATAGAAAATTAAAATTAGAAACGGATATTGTTTATAACCTGGAATCGCTAGCTAAAGTTTATTTGTTTACCGGAAAACTGCAAAAGGTCTACGATATTATAAATGAAGGCTTACAGTTATGCAAGAAACTTAAGATAAAAACAATGGAACGTAGCTTCTTGCAACTTAAATCGGAATACTACTATTCTGCAGGAAACTATAAAAAAGCTTACAAAACATACGAGAACTACAACAAACTCAAAGATAGCCTAATAGAGGCTAGCAAATCTGATAAAATTGCTCATTTGCAAACGCAATTTGAAACTGAAAAAAAAGAAAAAGAAAACGAAATATTAAAAGTAACGAATGAGTTAACTCAAGAAAAATTAGATAAGGAAAAAGCATTCACCAATTATCTTATTGTGTTTTTTGTAATCACAATGTCTTTATTAATACTGGTTTACTTTTTATATAAATCAAAAACAAAAGTCAACCAAAGGATCAATAAAATTAATGGAATGCTGGAAGAATCGAATCAAAAACTAAAAGTAACCAATGCTACCAAGGATAGATTCTTTTCCATTATCGCTCATGATTTACGTTCACCATTCAACTCTATTCTAGGATTTTCAGAATTGATCAAAAGTGAATTAAAGGAGAGTAAAAATCTTAATTTAATTGAAGAATACAATACCAATATTAATGAATCTTCGCATAGTTTGTTTACATTGCTTGAAAACTTATTGCAATGGGCAAAAAGCCAGCGAGGTGAACTGGAATTTAATCCAGTTCAATTTGATCTTCATCACTTGATTCAGTCAAATCTTATTATTTTCAAATTGAAGGCTGCAGATAAAGCAATTAAATTAAGCTCTGATATCCCTCCTCATACTGAAGCTTATGGCGACATTAATATGGTGAGTACAATTCTTAGAAATCTAATTAGTAATGCTCTAAAATTCACTGAACAAAATGGAGATATAACTATCTCTGCCGATATACAAGATGAATTTGTGTTTCTAAAGGTTAAAGATTCAGGAATAGGTATTAGTAAGGAAAACCAAGAGAAGCTCTTTAAACTAGACTGCAATTATACAACAGTGGGTACTGCAGATGAAACTGGTAGTGGACTGGGCTTAATTCTTTGTAAAGAATTCGCAGAAAGAAATGGTGGAGATATTTGGGTAAAAAGCGAAGAAAATAAAGGCAGTGAATTTATCTTGAGTTTAAAAATAGCTTAGAAAAAATCTAAACAATTACCAAGCGATTTCTTTTTTGGAATCGCTTTTTTTAGCTTCAGTATTTCCTTTTATATTTGCCCTCCAATCTAATAAAACATGGAACTAGTAAGCATTTTTCTAATTGCCTTAGGGCTTTCTGTTGATTCTTTCGCTGCATCAGTATGTAGTGGATTAGCTATTAAAAAAATACGATTTCTTCAAGCTGTAAAAATTGCCTTTTTTCTAGCTTTATTTCAAGGTGGAATGCCAGTTATTGGTTGGTTTATAGGCTGGGAAATTAACGAATTGATAAAGGAGTTTGATCATTGGATTGCTTTTATCCTTTTGGCTGGACTAGGAAGCAAAATGATTTATGAAAGCTTATCTAATCATGAAGAAGACTCCTCCTTTAATCCTTTAAAACTAACCGTTCTAATTGGCATATCTGTTGCAACTAGTATAGACGCTTTGGTCATAGGCTTTAGTATGGCACTTATTGATGTAATCATTTGGTGGCCTGCAGTAATAATAGGCGTTGTTACATTTATTGCCTCTATGCTTGGAATGCTGCTTGGTAAAAAGATTGGAAGTCAAACCAGCAAAAGATTCGAAGTATTAGGTGGAATTGTATTAATACTAATTGGCCTTCGAATCTTAATTGAACACTTGTTATTTTAAAGCTTTCCAGCTTCTTTTAAATGAACCATCAACAAACTAAGGGATTTAATTCCAGTTGTAATGGCTGGAGCTGATAAGGTGGCTCCCGAAATTGAATCAATGTCTTTATTGAATTCAAGCTGTTGTCCGTTATGCTTTCCTTCGAACTGTTTCAACCAATATTTGGCCATTATTTCGCCACCATATGATGAACGATAGACAAGAATTACAACTTTTTTAATGGTCATTGATTTATCAAATAATACCAAATAATCAAACAGATCGTTCTTTCCTTTCGAACTGGCAAAAGCCGCTAAGCCAATTTCAGCTCCTTCATTCATTAGTTTACTAACAGATACTTTCTCAATCCCCGGAAATCTTGTAATATCATATGAAGGTTCAGATAAATCTATAAAACTCACATCTTCAGTACCAAAAGTACTTTTTATGGCTTTATCAATTCTTTTCTGAATTGGCTTCGGATAATCTTTAGCATTTACATCATCGTAAATCAATACAATTGATGCAACAATTAATACTTGCAATAATCTCTTCATAGTAAGTTTTAAATAACAGAAAACTGCAAAACAGGATATAACCCGCTCTGCAGTATATAATTTGTTAAAAATTACGAATTAGAACCAAACTCCAACACCGCAATTGATAAAGTTTTTCTTTACATCATTACCATCTTTAAATCTTTGGTAATCTACTTTTACCACAGCTCCTTTTGCCAAGTGATAACTTAAACCAACAAACCAATCCTCACGATCGTAAGCTTTATTAGCTGTAATACCATCAACTTTGTGATGCGTGTTATAGTTTTCGTAACGAACGAATGGCACTAAAGCTTGCTCTTTACCATGTAACAAGTCGTAACCAGCTTCAAGATAGTAACCTCTCATTTGCTTTCCTAAATCTTTTCCCGTCTTATCGTTATACTCTTTTACATCGTTAATGTAAGAATGAATATATTGACCTTTAACCTGGAATGCATCAAGTTTGTAACGCAAATCAAGACCTAACATGCTAATTCCAACACGAGTCGAATCTGCTACAGCTTCTGCAAAATCATCATCTTTATCTAAACCATTAAATTCTGATGATTGAGTTTTACCAAAATATCCTGATAAACCAAGATTAAGGCCTTTAATTCCATAGTAGTCAACTTTTGCTGATACAGAAGGAGAAGTAAATGTAGATTCAGCCCCTTTTTGACGACCTTTTCTTAATCCATCTGATCCTCTTAGTTTACCACTACCATCAAATCCGTTAAATCCATTCATAACATACAATTGGTACTTTAAAGGAGCATTTGCCAATCTACCGGTAATACCTACCCCAATTTCTCTCCAAGTAGTTGGAACAATGTACTTATCAACGCTAGGACGCTCAACCCCATTAAAAGTAGTTGGCTCATGATATTCATTAATAATACCCATTGGTACCAACATCAAACCACCTCGAATACTTGTATTTGGCTTGATATTGTAATTTAAGAATGCTTGTTCTACATACAACTCTTTAACGTGTTCGTACTCAATCTCAGTTACAAAAGATGTTTTTTCGTTGAATTGATATCCAAAGAATAAAACCATTCTGTGAACATCCATCTTTCCATTATATCTTTCATTACCGCTAATTTGCTGATTATAGTGAACCTCTCCGTAACCTCCAATACTCAATTTCTCACTCTTAATTTTCTCTAAAATTGTTGATCCTATACTTTGTGGCTCTTTCTGATCTTGTGCATTGGTAGCACCAAATGCAAAACAGATAACTAATAGTAATAATACTTTCTTCATTTCGTTTTTTCTTAGGTTTTAATTCTGATAATCGTTAGTGTTATTATCTGCGACAAAATTAGATTCAGTCTTAATAAATAAAAATACCTACATGTTGGTATTTTTTAACTTCAGAGCAGAATTCATTGTATTTAAACATTAAAGCATCCAGATATTTTAATACTTTTGAATCCAGATAATTCATACAAACAGAAAGAACAGAATGGAATACCTGAACCAATTTATAATTGATTTTATTGAAATACTAAATGAAATGTCCCCTTATTTGATGCTAGGCTTTCTCTTTGCCGGAGTACTAAAGGTGGCTTTTCCTCAACGTTTTATAGATAAATATTTGGGACAAAAAAATAGTAAATCGGTATTAAATGCTTCTTTAATTGGAATCCCATTACCACTTTGTTCGTGTGGGGTTATTCCAACAGGAATTTCATTTTTTAAAAGTGGAGCTACCAAAGGTTCTTCTGTTTCATTTCTTATCTCCACACCACAAACTGGTGTAGATTCCATACTAGTTACCTATTCGCTTTTAGGACTGCCATTTGCAATTATTCGACCTTTTATTGCTTTGGCAACTGGTTTTTTGGGTGGCGTTTTAACCAATAAAGTAGATGATTCTGTTGAAGTTCAAACCTCTGAACAAGCAACTAATTGTTGCACTACATCCGAAAAAGACAATTGTGGCTGTGAACCAAACAATAAGAAACAGAAATCAAAAATATACACACTTTTCCATTATGCCTTTGTAGAGTTCTTACAAGATATTTCCAAGTGGCTAATCATTGGTTTGGTATTGGCCGCAGTAATTTCTGTATTAATTCCTGATGATTTCTTTACAAATTTTATTGGCAATGATCTTATAGGAATGCTGGTTATACTAATAGCCTCCATCCCATTATATATATGTGCAACCTCATCAGTGCCAGTAGCAGCAGTTTTAATGATGAAAGGCTTATCACCAGGAGCTGCTCTTGTTTTTTTAATGGCCGGACCAGCTACTAATGCAGCAACCATAACTGTATTGAATAAAGTACTTGGTAGAAAAACGATGTGGGCCTACCTTATCTCAATAATTAGTGGAGCCATTGTGTTTGGATTACTAATCGATAACTTTCTTCCAAGAGAGTGGTTTGCTTTTGGTGGATTACATCATCACATGACTGGACATGAAGGTCATTGGGAACTTCCCAATTGGCTAAAATGGGGAAGTAGTATTAGTCTTTCACTTTTAATCATTAATGGATATTTTCAGAAATACTTATCATCTAAAAAAGCACTACAAACTCAAATTACAATACCTCAAAAAGAAGAAAAATTTGTAATCGTAAATGGAATGAAATGCAACCATTGTAAAAATAGTGTTGAAAAACACATTGGTGCACTTTGTAATATAGAGATTGCAGAAGTTAATCTTGAGCAGAAAATATTGCGCATGGTTGGAACATCAATTAAGCTTTCTCAAATCAAAAAAGAAATAGAGAGTTTAGGTTTTGAATTTGATGATAATGTAAAAAACTAAAAAAATTACTTTCCTGCACAACAAACACAAACAACAAACTTATAAACTGGTAGTTACACTCTAAATAAAAACAATTAAACTACACCTGAATAAGCTGTATAAACAAACTCTTATATTTATTAAGATTCTCTCGAAAACAAGGCATTTCACATGATATTTATCATGTTTTTATGTCAAATCACATTGATACATGTTCATATTTAATTACTTGGAAACTTCGATTTTTTAATTATTTTTGAGATGCTGTACAACATATTTATGCTGTATATTATCTTTTTTTTGGGAAACTATTCCTAATCTAATGGTAAATAATTGACTTAAAACAAGGCTTTTATAAAGTCTAATTAACAATTAACCAAAACTATGATTACGAAGATTTCAAAAGTCCTCGTTGCTAATCGAGGAGAAATTGCTCTGCGCGTAATGCGATCGTGTAGAGAATTAGGGATTAAATCCGTTGCGGTATATTCCGATGTTGATAGAACATCTATGCACGTTCGATATGCCGATCAGGCATTTCATATAGGTCCTGCAGCATCTGCTGAAAGTTACCTAAACATTGAAAAAATTATTGAAGTAGCTAAAAAATCCAAAGCGGATGCCATTCATCCAGGCTATGGATTTTTAAGTGAAAATGCAGAGTTCTCGAAAAGATGCCAGGAAGAAGGCATCATATTCATTGGGCCTACACCCGAAGTAATATCAACAATGGGTGATAAAATTACCGCCCGACAAACCATGATAAATGGTGGTGTTCCTGTAGTTCCTGGCACAAAGGAGAATCTTGACGATGAAGAAACCGCCCTTAAGGTGGTCAGAGAAATAGGACTTCCTGTAATGATTAAAGCTTCTGCTGGTGGTGGTGGAAAAGGAATGCGAATGGTTGATAAGGAAGAAAATATCCTTAGTGCTTTAAGAGCAGCAAAATCAGAAGCAAAATCAGCATTTGGAGATGACTCCGTTTACGTGGAAAAATACATTTCTTCTCCTCACCATATCGAGTTCCAAATTCTAGGTGATCAACATGGAAATGTAGTTCACCTTTGCGAACGTGAGTGTTCTGTGCAACGTCGTCATCAAAAAGTTGTAGAGGAAACCCCTTCTCCACTTATGACACCTGAGCTTAGAGAAAAAATGGGAGACGCAGCCGTAGCAGCTGCTAAAGCGGTAAATTATTATGGTGCCGGAACCATCGAATTCCTTGCCGATAACGATCACAATTTCTACTTCCTGGAAATGAATACTCGTTTGCAAGTAGAACATCCAATTACGGAAAGAACTACAGGTTACGATCTGGTAAAGCAGCAAATTCTAATTGCGGAAGGGCAAAAGCTAAATATCAAACAAGAAGAAGTTTTTCAGTTTGGACACGCAATCGAATGCAGAATTTATGCAGAAGATACTGACAACAACTTTATGCCAAGTCCTGGTTTGATAACACACATAACCGAACCAATGGGATTAGGTGTTAGAACCGACGGATACGTATATGAAGGATATGAAATTCCTATTCATTACGACCCAATGATCTCCAAGTTAATTATTTGGGCACGTACTCGCGAAGAAGCCATTGAAAGAATGCGTCGTGCACTTTATGAATACAAAATTACCGGGGTGAAAACCTCAATTAAATTCCTCGAAAGAATCATGGATTGCCGTGATTTTAGAGAAGGAACTTACGACACCCACTTTATTCAGAACAATGAAGAATTTTTGCTAGCCAGTGACGAAGCCAAGCAACAATTCGAAGATCTGGCCATAGTTACTGCCTTTTTAGATTATCATCACAAATTAAAGAATGCTCAGGTAGGACAAGAAGAATCAAAATCAAGCCGATGGAAAGATTTTGGTAGACGCAGAAGTGTTTACAGAGCAAGTGAAAATTAAAATGGTTCAACTTCAAAAAAATTAATTATGGCACTAGAAATTAAATTAGATGACCGAGTTGCTAAGGTTGAACTTCTTGCTGAAGATGGCAACCATGTTAAAATCATTGTGGACGACAGAGAATATGATTTAGACATGCAACAGGTTGAAAACGGAGTATACTCCGTAATGTACAAAGGACGTTCATTTAATGTTGAGTTAATTGAAAATGGAACTCCTAAAAAATACACTGTCAACACATTTTATCACTCATACGATGCAGAAGTAATTGATGCTGAAACAAAGTATTTGCAAGCGAGAAACGCTGGCGACCTTGAAGCAGCAGAAAGTACGATATCATCACCTATGCCTGGAAAGGTTGTTAAAATTCCTGTTGAAATAGGCACAGAGGTAAAAAAGGGAGATACCGTAATCATTATTTCTGCAATGAAAATGGAAAGCGAATATAAAGCTATGAAAGATGGAGTTGTGAAAGAAATCTTTGTAAAAGAAGATGACACAATTGATGGAAATCAACCTCTTGTATTCATTGATTAAACTCGAATTGGAAACAGATTTTGAGATTCGCAATTAATAATTCGTAATAAAGTAAGACATGTTGACATTAGAAGATAAAATCAAAAAATTTGAAGAACTAAATAAAGCTGCTGAAATTGGCGGTGGACAGGAAAGAATTGACAAACACCATGCAGCTGGGAAAAAGACAGCTCGAGAAAGAATCAATGATCTACTGGACCCTAAAACATTTGTTGAAGTGGACAAGATGGTAACACATCGGTCAACAGATTTTGGAATGGAAAAGAACAAAATTCTGGGTGATGGAGTTGTTTGTGGATATGGAAAAGTGGATGGACGATTGGTCTATGTTTTTGCGCAGGATTTTACAGTTTTTGGTGGTTCGCTAAGTAGAGCCAATGCCGATAAAATTGTAAAAATCACCAAACTGGCAATGAAAATGGGAGCTCCAATTATTGGTTTAAATGATTCTGGTGGAGCAAGAATTCAGGAAGGAGTTCAAAGTTTGGCTGGTTATGCCGATATTTTCTATCAGAATGTTCGTGGATCGGGAGTAATTCCTCAGATTTCGGCAATTATGGGACCTTGTGCCGGTGGAGCTGTGTATTCTCCTGCCCTTACCGATTTCATTATGATGGTGAAAGACACAAGCTATATGTTTGTAACTGGTCCTGATGTTATTAAAACAGTAACCCACGAAGAGGTAACCAAAGAAGAACTGGGTGGAGCTCTTACTCACAACTCAAAAAGTGGAGTTGCTCACTTTACCGCCGATAATGATGAACAGGCAATGATGATGTTGCGAGAGTTAATTGGCTTCCTACCTTCAAACAATATGGAAGATCCTCCGGTTAAACCTTGTACTGATAATATTCATCGCGAAGATGAAAAACTTCAAAGCATGGTTCCTGCCGATCCTAACAAGCCATATGATATCAAGGAGATTATTGAAACTGTTGTTGATGATCACAATTTCTTTGAGGTAATGCCATTGTATGCTCAGAATATTACCATTGGGTTTGCTCGTTTAGCTGGTAAACCAGTTGGAATCGTTGCTAATAATCCAGCAAATATGGCTGGAGTATTAGACATTAACAGTTCAACCAAAGCTGCCCGTTTTGTTCGTTTCTGCGATGCTTTTAATATTCCCTTAATCACATTTGTAGATGTCCCTGGATTCCTTCCCGGAACAGCTCAAGAGTACGGTGGAATTATAAAGCATGGTGCTAAACTTCTTTATGCATTTGCCGAAGCAACTGTTCCTAAAATCACATTAATTACACGTAAGGCATATGGTGGTGCATACGACGTAATGGCTTCAAAACATATTGGTGCTGATATCAATTATTCATATCCAACAGGAGAAATTGCTGTGATGGGAGCCGAAGGTGCGGTAAATATTATGCACAAAGGTTTAACCGAAACGGAACGTGCAGAGGCGATTGATGATTACCGTGATAAGTTTGCTCATCCATATAAAGCTGCAGAGTTGGGTTATATTGATGAAGTAATTCAACCTAAGGAAAGTAGATACAAGCTGATTCAGGCCTTGGAAATGTGCGCCAATAAGAGCGAGCAAAATCCTCCTAAAAAACACGGAAATATTCCTTTATAGACAAGATTAAAAACAAAAGAAGCATGGCTTAAAAGTCATGCTTCTTTATATATGCTGTTGTTTTTAAAATCGATAACCAGCTTTCTGAATATCTTTAAAAGTATTTATAGGTTTATTGGGCTTTAATTGCTTTGCCAAAAACTTATAAATCTTTACGCGAATTTCTTTTGCCTTCTTTGTATCCATTCTATCAAAAGAGTGCCCACCAGGAACTGCCTGATAGATTTCATATTCAAATGTTTTACCATCCGCTTTTAGCGATTTAATTAAATGCTCTACTTCCAAAACATTTACATCATCGTCGTTGGTATTGGTATGAATTAATAAGGGTGTATTCTGAAATTTATGAGTGTTCCAGGCTGGTGATCGTCTGCGATATTCCGCCAAATTATCATTGGCTGTTTTGCCAATATGGTAGTCAGCCGAGTACAAATCTCTATAAGATTGAGTCATGTATCCCATTCGGGCAACCAAGTCGCTTACAGGAACTCCTGCAAATCCAACCTTATAATCCTTTGGGTGATTAAATAAATTAAAGAGCGTAATCATTCCTCCATGACTCCACCCCATGATTCCAACTCTGTTATTGTCAACAAAATCATAATTTTCAATCATGTAATTACGGCTTGCATAAACATCTTCATTCTCTAATCCACCGTAATCTATTTTCTCGTAATGACCTTTTCCATACCCTGTACTGCCACGATATTCTGCAGCAACAACAATATATTCCTGGGCAATTAACTCACGAACAATATGCGTGTAATAGGTTGTAAAATCGCCATGTACACCACCATGCGGCAATACCATTAAAGGGTATTTTTTATTGACATCTAAGTTTTTTGGAAAAAAAGCATAGGTCCAAAACTTTACCGGATTCCCTGCTCCTTTTGCCGTTGGATTTTTCTCTTTCCACTTTGGTGGCCCGTAAATGTATAATTTATCGATATGAGCAACATCTCCTAATCTTTCGAACCAAATGATATCATCTACCATTTTTTGAAGACGATCCAATCGGTGATCTAAGTTTTCATTGTAATTCTTAAGCTCTTCAATCTCACTTTTAATTTCCTGAGATTGAGAAAATCCTGAAAGTGAAAGCAAGCCTAACAAGAGGATGGCTAAGCTGTGTTTTAGTTTTATCATTTTGTGAGTTGTTAATGGTTGGTTGTTATAAACTTCGACTAAGTTATAAAATAATATAGCAGATCATCACAGGCTTACGAAATATTACGGTGCGCTGCACCTTTGGTAAAACAAACAATATCGTTCTATAAATATTAAGGTACTCTGTACCCTATTCATAAAATCATATATCTCAAGCAACAGAGTTGCGTTATATTTATAGAAAGTAATCGTGATGAGAAGACAGGTGCAGCGCAGCGTAATATTACCAAATTCTACTTCAACTCTAACCTAAATATCTTGGTTGTTTCGTGAGTAATCTTAAATCGATCATCCAAACGATGGCCAACAACCCAGGCAATTCTATCGCCAGAAATCAATAACCAGGTATTTTCCTTATCCTGCAAGGAAAACTTTTGATCGATAAAGAAATCGGATATTTTCTTGTTTCCTTTCATGCCTATCGGACGGAAACTATCTCCCTTTTGCCATTTACGCAGCTTAAGCGGAAACTTCAATTTACTGGCATCCAAACATGCTATTTCAGGATTGCTTGGAAATTTAAAACTTGGCGTTCTATCAATAAATGATGCCTCCATTTCCATTGGAAATTCAATCGAACCTGATTTTTCCTCCAACAGATATTCGCTGGAATCATTTTCTTCCAATTCAGATAAAATCAAATACTTTCTATCTCTTAAAACCTGGTGTGTGGATGAAAAGAACCTTTTACCAGAAATGGAATCTAATGACTTGGCAATCATTCTTACATCACGATGGTGAAATCCGTAAGGTGATAATATTTCGAACAAATGAGATGATGGAGAAGGCAATTCCTGCAATCGTGCAATGGAGATTAACAGTTGATTCTCCCTCTGAAAAACCAAATGCAAGCGATTCTCTTCAATTACATCATTGTAAATCTGTTCAACCTCTTTAAATCGTTGAACATTTTCGCTCATGGTTTTTCTAATGGCTGGATTAATTTGCTCTAATACCGGAATTACCTGGTGGCGAATTTTATTCCTTACAAAATCGGTTTCCCGGTTGGTTGAATCTTCGCGATAATTTAAACCTTCGCTTTCTGCAAACTCTTCCAACTCTTTTCGGGTGAAAGGAAGCAGTGGTCTAATTATCTTACCCAATTTTGGTTTTATTCCTGTTAAACCATGAATTCCAGTCCCTCTTACCAAGTTAATCAATACCGTTTCTGCAACATCATCGGCATGATGTCCAATGGCAATGTATTGGTAATTCTCTAATTCCAGAATTTGATCGAACCACTCGTACCTTAGTTCCCGGGCTGCCATTTCAATTGAAAGCTTATTGTTATCGGCGTAAGCCTTGGTGTCAAAATCTTTAGAATAAAAAGGAAGATTGTATTGCTTGGCCAGACTTTTTACAAATTCAAAATCACCATCCGATTCATCGCCTCGCAAATGAAAATTGCAATGTGCAATTGCGCAGTTTACTTCCATTTTTAATAACATCTGAAGCAAAACAACAGAATCGATTCCTCCACTTACCGCAACCAAAATTTTTTCATCACGATAAAACAGATTTTCTTCTTCTACAAAGCGAACTAACTTACGAAACACGGTATCAATTGGCAATTTATAATTAATAATGAGTAATTAACAATGAATAATTTAAAATCAGAGTAGCATATTTAAATAATTCTAATCTAATTCAATTATACATTCACTTTATTACTGTTTTTTTAGAACTTTCATGATGGCCTTGGCTTTTAACATGCACTCTTCATATTCTTTCTCAGCCTCAGCCTGCATGGTAATGGCCCCACCAACCATAAACGAAAGATAATGATTTCTTGCATTATAAAGTATGCTGCGGATTACCACATTAAAATCAAAATCACCTTCAGGTGTAATGTATCCTATAGCTCCCGAAAACAATCCTCTTTTTGTTGTTTCGTACTTTTCAATCAGTTTCATGGCACGAACCTTAGGAGCACCGGTCATCGACCCCATAGGAAAACACTGACGAATGGCTTCAATAAAGTGTACCTCTTCTTTAAGCTCCGAAACAACAGTCGAAATCATTTGGTGCACCTGAGGGAAAGAATAAATCCCACACAACTCCTCTACGATTACCGATCCTTTTTCGGCGGTTCTCGATAAGTCGTTTCGTACCAAATCTACAATCATGATATTCTCTGCTCTCTCTTTCGGATCGTTAAACAAAGTCTCCTTTATTTGCTTGTCTTCGGCTTCGCTTGCTCCTCGCCTGGCTGTTCCTTTTATGGGTTGAGAAATGATTTTCTTTCCAACTTTCTTGATAAATCGCTCCGGACTGGCCGACAACAAATATTGCTGGCCCATTTGGTAAAAGCCCGAATAGGGAGTAGGCGAAACTTCGGTAAGTTTCTGATAGGTGCCGCGAGGCTTAATGTAGCAATCTTCGGCATAAAATTCCTGGCAGAAGTTCACCTCGTAAATATCTCCTCTTCGAATATGATCTTTCAGTTGATTAACAGCCTCCAAATACTCATCACGAGAAATTCTTGAATGAATTTGATCTACAGAAATGGATTTTTCACCATGCAATTCCATATCTTGAAGATTCTGAACCAAAGAAAGCACCTCATCTTCAGTAAATTCTTCATTGTAATAATGAACAATCAGCGTATCCTCATCCAAAAGGAAGACCCAACGTGGTCGGAAAAAGTTCATTTCTGGAAAAGCCAATCCATCATGATTTTCAGACTTTAGCTCTTCAATCTCATTCTTCAAATCATAGCCCAAATAACCAAACCACCAATCTTTCGATTTTTCAATGTTCTCTTTCAAATGATGAAAACAATCCTGTTTTGGTTCAACAATTTGAAGCGCATCAACACCGGCAACCAATTCGTAGGTATTGTATTCGGCCTTCGAATTTACTTTCTGATTCACCTCATGACTATCGAGTATACTAACATACTCGAACTTCTTGCTCCAAAATAGAAGTTGCTCCTTAAACCTGCTCGGATTAGTGATATGAAATGTAAGCTGTTTTCGCATGCCGCAAATTTAAGTAAAAGATGCGTAGAATTGCTTTCTGAGGGTAATATAGATGAATTATATAAATCTGATGTGAAATCAGGATTAAATGTAGGATGAGATTATATTAACATTTGGATTGCATACAAATGATCTTGCTCATGGGTGCGAATTAAACCATTACCTGGTATTAAATGATATTTTCGTACGTTTAGCTGATCCGAACGCGCAAAAATCTGTTCCAGACGTAGGAATATCTCATATTTTCATAAAAAAAGCTGTTCTAAACACACATTTGCCTGTCCAAAACCTACATCAGAGTCTCCTTTTTGCACCTAAAATTGCCTAAAAACCTGTTTAGATGACATCCACCCTAGGAAAATATGAGATATTCCTACGTTTGTTTCATATATTTCCACAAATACTTCATCTAAACGTACGTTTGTATGATATTTTCCTGCGTCAGCATCATTCACACATGGGTTGGAATCTCATTCACCCAGGTAAATGTTACTCATTTATGCGTTAAGATGAAATATTTCCACATCCCCTTGACTTAAACATGCGTGCAAAATGATATTTAACGTGAGTTCAATTGGAAACCCGGTTCATCCAAAAAGAAAATACTCGCCCATTATTACCTGCAATATTTACTTTTAATTTACCATTGCTTAGCTTGAAATATTGAATTTTCTTGGGGAAGTCGTGCTCAAGATTTTCAAATGAATAATAGTCAGAAATGGACTCATTTAAAGGAAAAGAAATTGTAGCTCCCTGGTTTTGATCAAACACAGTTGCCTGATAAACCACTTTTCCTTCTATCTGCTTAATAACTAAACTCTCCAAAACTTTCTGCTTGCCATCTACCAATTGGTATCCTATTCCAATTAAGACATTACTTTTTACCTCCCACTTTTCAAATTGTTGTTTGCCTTCAACCTGCCAGGTACCTTCCAAAAAATGAAAAGATTGAACATCCTGAGTAGAACAGGAGTGGGTACAAATCGAGAAAATAATTAAAATCAGATACTTCATAAAGCAAAGGGATATTTATTTCTTTCAATTTACCAATTAATATTTTCATCGATAAATTGAATCAGGCTATTGGCCATTTCCTCTTGTTCCTTAATCGATGGATGTCCTGTTGTTTCTTTGAAAGGAACAAAATGTGTGTAGATTTGATCATCTTTTAAGCCAGCAACTGCCTTTTTAATATAGCCTGGCCACTGAGAGCCTTCCTTCGTAGCATCCATATTTCCCAGCATGCATATGATTTCTGCTTTAGGGTAGTGATTTCGAATCCCTGCTACAAACTGCTGGTATGCATGAATCAAATATTCTTCGCTTGGAGATTTTTCACCAAAATTCTTCTTGAACTCATCTCTTTCGGGCATATTTACCAACCATGAATCATTCTGAAATAAATTTACCACCACCACATCGGGTGCATACAAGGAAAAATCCCACTTGCTGGTTGAATCTGCAGGGTTTAATCGATCGTAAATATCTGGCATTTCGAAAGGGAACCAACTAATTGTAATTCCAATACCACTTTTACAAATACAATGGTAATCGGCATCGAAATGTCTGGCAGTTATTGAGGCATAGCTTAAATAATTGTTTGTAAAAGTACTGTCCGGAGAGTCTTTTCCTGAAGTATCTTCCACTGCGTATCCTGCCGTGATGGAATTCCCATAAAACTCTACCTTTCTTTTGGGCACATCTGCTTTGGCTAATAGCTTGGCTTTTCCACCAATCTTAAAACCATAAAAGTTGGTTGCTCCCCTATCCCATTCAGTACGTTTAAACAACTCTATACTATGTTTCCCTGGCGATAAATTAGTAGCCAATTCATGGTACTCCTTTATTGTATCGGGGCGAAACAGTACAATACTGTCCTTATCGATGATAATATTATAATAGTTATCAGCCTTTTCATCCTTCATTAAAGCACTCAGCGATTCTCCTTCAAAGTTTATTTTGATCGAGCTACCCGACCAATACAGCTCTGCGTGATCAAAACTTGTAGTATCAATTCTTCCAGAATATTTTATTTCTGAGTTTGAGAATGGAACAATTAAACTTTGTTGCTTTGTACAAGCTGTAAAAATTGCAATCAAAACAATTAGGAGATAATAGGTATTTTTCATGATATGGATTTTATAGTATGGATTTTCAAAACTACTCATTATTTTACGTCGAACTCACCTTATTTAAATTCTAAATGAATCCTTTGTTTAAAATACTGATAGATATCAATTAAAAAGGCAGCCAACGGGCTGCCCTAAACGATAAGTATCTAATGAAAGTTTAAAGTTTTACAATTACTCTTCCCCTACTTTTCTTTTGTAGCATTAAATTGATATAAGTATCCAATTCTTCTAAAGAAGATTCAATTACCTGTTCCTTATGCTTGTATACATTCCATTCTGCCGCCAATTTGTCCCAAACTTTTTGTCTTAACTCCATTGGACAATTTTGAGAATCGATACCTATCAAACTGATACCATTTAAAATAAATGGATAAACGGTCATGGGTAAATCTCCTGATCCTACGTTTCCGCAACAAGTTACGGTTCCCATAGGCTTACAAGCTTTCAATAATGTATGCAAAGTATTTCCACCGATAACATCAATGGCACCAGCCCAAAGAGGTCTTAGCAATGGTCTTCCCGACTGATCATCAGTAATCTCTTTTGAGATACGACTGCTAGCTCCCAGTTCGTGTAATACATCTTCCTCTCCTATAGATTCAGAAGTTGCTGCAACCACCTCGAAACCTAATGATGATAAAATACTAATGGCAATGCTTCCCACACCACCTAAAGCTCCTGTAACTACAACTGGTCCCATTTCTGGTGTTTGACCTGATGCCAATAGTTTATACACAGAAAGTGCAGCCGTAAAACCTGCAGTTCCATAAATCATAGCATCGCGAAAGCTTAATTCTTTTGGTAAAGCCACGACCCAATTGGCAGGAACACGAATGTAATCAGCGAAACCTCCATCGGTATTCATTCCCAAATCATAGCTGGTAACAATTACCTCATCACCCACTTTAAATTGATCACTTGATGATTCTTCTACAACACCTGCAGCATCAATTCCCGGCGTGTGAGGATAATTTCTGCTTACTCCCTTATTTCCCGATACCGACAAGGCATCTTTGTAGTTTAATGATGAGTAACGCACTCGAATTAAAACTTCACCTTCAGGTAAATCCTCAATCTTTCTGCTTACAATCTCTCTTTTGTATTCTCCATTTTCTTCCCTGATACGAAGTGCTTTAAATTCTTTATCCATAACGGTTCTGTATTTTATTCTTATCTTGCAACAAAATTACGTGCATTTAATCTACAAATCAAGAGCTTACAATTATATCCCATACTAACATTTTGTTCTGATTTACTGATTATCAAGCCATAAAAATTTCAAAAAAATTGGAAAAAGGAATTTGTCCTATCGATACATTTATTAATTACGTAAAAGGAAAGCGTAAGGCAACCATTATTTTGCACCTGAAACAAGGTACAAAACGATATTCGGAATTGGTGAAGCTCATTCCTGATGTGAGTGATAGAATGCTTAGTAAAAACCTAAAAGAGCTGGAAGAATCAGGTTTTATCGAAAAGAGAATATATCCCGAAGTACCTCCAAAAGTAGAATATAGCCTAAGTAAGTTGGGAAATGAAATACATCCGGTATTGATTGCCATGTTCCGAGCAGGAAAGCTATTGGAAAAATAAAAGGCAACCTATTGGCTGCCTTTCATTTTATCATTTAAGTTGATTTATCTTTTTGCAATCAAGTCAACAATCTTAAGGATTACATCAACAGCTTTTTCCATTGATTGAACCGGAACATACTCGAATCTACCATGGAAATTATGCCCTCCTGCAAAAATATTCGGACAAGGCAAGCCCATGTATGACAATCGGCTTCCATCGGTACCTCCACGAATTGGAATCACCATTGGAGAAACTCCAACTTCTTTCATGGCTTCTTCCGCAATATCAACAATATACTTCACAGGCTCTACCTTTTCACGCATGTTATAATACTGATTGGTCATTTCAAGCGTAACTGTTCCTTCCCCTAATTTCTGATTATATTCTGCACACAAATCTTCAATGAGCTTCTTGCGAGCTTCGTAATTGTTCATGTCAAAATCACGAATGATATACTGAAGAGAACTGCTCTCCACTCCACCATTCATCGCAATTAAATGATAAAAACCTTGATACCCTTCGGTCTTTTCAGGAACTTCATCCTTTGGCAAACAAGCAGCAAATTCATTTGCAATGCTCATGGAATTGATCATCTTGTCTTTTGCCATTCCTGGATGAACATTTCGTCCCTTAAAGGTAATTTTAGCAAAGGCTGCATTAAAATTCTCGTACTGCAACTCTCCTATTTCACCACCATCTAATGTATATGCGAAATCGGCTCCAAATTTCTTAACATCAAAAAAGTCTGCTCCTTTTCCAATTTCCTCATCCGGAGTAAAACCAACATGTAAAGCACCATGTTTAATTTCAGGGTTTTTAGCCAAATATTCAACTGCAGTTATAATCTCAGCAACACCGGCTTTATCATCGGCACCTAATAAAGTTGTACCATCTGTTGTAATTATAGTTTGACCTTTATAATTTGTCAATTCAGGAAAATCAGCCACTTTCATTACGATATCCTGCTCCTTATTTAGAACGATATCCAAACCATTATAATTTTCCAGAATTTGAGGTTTTACATTCTTTCCGGAAAAATCAGGACTTGTATCCATATGAGCAACGAAACCCACTTTTGGAACTTCCTTATCAATATTCGAAGGAAGAACACCCATTACATATCCATTCTCGTCAACACTTACATTTTCCAGTCCAACTTCCTCCAATTCTTTTGCCAGCTCTTTTGCAAGAACCATTTGACCTGGTGTACTCGGTGTCAAACCTGTTTCTGTATCCGATTCGGTATCGAACTTTACGTATTTTAAAAATTTATCTACTACAGTATTCATTGTTGTGTATTGTTAATAGTATAAGTCTCACCCTCAGGTAAAATAAAACGCTTCAAAAAATTGAAGCGCCTACAATATTACTAAAATGATCCTTTAATATGAATTCATTACTTATAATTCTTAGTTCATCATTTTCTTTAAACGTCATCCGATTTAAACTGAAAGCCTAATCGTTTACCAGTTTGGATTCTTGCATTCTGCATTTTTTCAAAGATTTGTGCTACCGACATAATCTTAACATTATCATATGGTGGGACCAACAAATCGAAATTTAAGGAGTAATTAATTGCCGTTTCAACAATTCTGCGTAAACTTTCTTTAGTTGCCATGCTGGCCGATAAATCTGTTTGCAAAAGTCCCATTTGTCTCTTTCCTTCTACGATATAGTGTTTCTCACGATTGATAAAAATACGGGCTACCAAATATCCTAAATCATCATAGCGAGCATATTTAAATGAATCGTAAAGAAAGTTGTAAATGTTAATGATTCCGGAATAAGCGTTATCCGGATTTGTTCTTACATAGTTTTGCTCCCAAACATTGTGATCTCGATTAAATTGGAATACATTGGTATGCAAACTAAAAACCAATATATCAGAGGCAACTTTTATTTGAAATTCAAATTCGCCTCTATCCTCATACTCCAGTAGAACTTTCTCATCTGCATCTTGTAGCTCCGCATTATATTCAAGTACCAAACCTTCCAAAACATCTCGTAAATCTTCAAATATCTCTTTTGTATTCTGATATACTTGTTGCTTTAAGGTAGCTTTTTCACGAATCGTATTTAAAATGGCTGTTTTCGTATTCAATATGTTCATTGTATAGTTGTTTAAGGTAATTTTTAAATATACAAAAAAACAGTCACCGATATTTCGATGACTGTTTTTATTATGATTGTATTGAATACTTTCTTAGTACGCTTTCGCAAAAACAACACGTCTTTTCGAAGGCTTTCCTGTAAGCATACACACTCCTTCTTCCTCTTCTGCATCGAAAGGTATACAGCGAATGGTTGCTTTGGTTTCATTTTTAATTTGCTCTTCTGTTTCAGCTGTTCCATCCCAATGAGCAAGGAAAAATCCGGTTTTTGTTTCCAACAACTCTTTGAATTCATCATATGAATCAACCTTAGTTGTTTTCTCAGCTCTAAAATCAAGTGCTTTTTGGAAAATATTAGCTTGAATTTCTTCTAATAATTTCTCAATCACCTCTTCGATACCATCAATAGGAAGAGTTTCCTTTGATAAAGTATCACGACGAGCCAATTCGATTGTTCCATTTTCCAAATCACGATTTCCAATCGCCAAACGTACAGGTACACCTTTCAATTCGTACTCGGCAAATTTCCACCCTGGTTTGCGGTTATCGCTATCATCAAATTTCACAGAAATCCCCATCGATTTAAGCTTCGCAACAATTGGATCTATTTTAGCAGCAATCTTTTCCAACTCTTCTGCTTTTCTGTAAATTGGTACAATTACAACCTGAATTGGAGCCAATTTTGGAGGTAAAACCAATCCGTTATCATCAGAGTGAGCCATAATTAATGCTCCCATCAAACGAGTTGAAACTCCCCAGGAAGTAGCCCAAACGTAATCCTCTTTTCCTTCCTTGTTCGCAAATTTTACATCAAATGCTTTTGCAAAATTTTGTCCCAAGAAATGAGAAGTACCTGCTTGCAATGCCTTTCCATCTTGCATTAATGCTTCAATACAATAAGTATCCAAAGCACCTGCAAATCTTTCCGACTCTGTTTTATGACCTTTTAATACTGGAACTGCCATAAAGTTCTCAGCAAAATCGCCATAAACATTAATCATTTGCTCTGTTTCCTGCAATGCTTCTTCCTTGGTAGCATGAGCAGTATGCCCTTCTTGCCACAGGAATTCCGCAGTACGTAAAAACAAACGAGTACGCATTTCCCAACGCATTACATTTGCCCATTGGTTACAAAGAATAGGAAGATCTCTGTAAGACTGAATCCAGTTTCTATATGTATTCCAAATAATGGTTTCCGAGGTAGGTCGGATAATTAATTCCTCTTCTAATCTAGCATCAGGATCAACAACTACACCGCGCCCATTGGGGTCATTTTTCAGACGGTAGTGGGTTACAACTGCACATTCTTTTGCAAATCCTTCTACGTGATCTGCTTCTTTACTCAAGAATGATTTTGGGATCAATAATGGAAAATATGCATTTTGATGACCGGTATCCTTGAACATCTTGTCCAGTTCTGCCTGCATGTTTTCCCAGATTGCATAACCGTAAGGCTTAATAATCATACATCCTCTCACAGCAGAATTCTCTGCTAGATCTGCTTTCATTACCAGATCATTATACCATTGCGAATAATTTTCGCTTCTGCTCGTTAAAACTTTTGCCATTCGATATAGTTTTGGTATAGTATTTGCTACTTTTAGGCTGAATAAAATTCAATACAAAAGTATAAAATTATCTTATATATTCATTATTGGAGGACTTACGATGAAAACCTATTTCAAAATTCTATTAATTTCTGCCCTGTTTGCAACAGGATGTTCGCCTTCATATATGGGAACTTCCCTTTATGACGACGATATTTACTATGACCCAAGCGATGCACCTTTGATTGTGCAAAAAACTGAAAGCAAAACTGTGATTGCAAAAAAAGACAATCCACTAGCTCCTGCTCAAGAAAATCAAACAAAAGTAGTACCAGAAACTAAATCAAGTATTGCTCCTGTTGATGATCGTGATTTTTCTGAAATTCAAAAGCAGTATGCTGCAATTCTTCAAAACGATTCAATTGGCAGTATAGATACATTGATTTATCAAGCTGAAGAAACTGGTTATTATTATGGTGGTTTCTCCGGATCTGAAAATGATCGTGAAGAAGCTGAACGATTAAGAGCAATGTATCCGCAGGGATTCGGTTATAACGATGGTAGTGGTTATAGTTTAGCCATGTGGTTAGCTGGAAATTCTGATTGGAATGTATACGTTGATGGTGACAAAGTATGGTGGACACCTACCTGGACCAACTATCGTTACTACAATTCATACAATTTCCATACCATGAGATATGGCAATTACTTTGCTTATAACTATCCTTATGGATATGGTTATTCATACCCTAGCTGGAGTGTTGGATTTGGATGGGATTCCTGGTATTGGGATCTACATTTTGGATGGAATTATCATTACCCTTATCATGGTGGTTATTACTACCCATATGGTAATTACTATGGATACTATGGTCATCACCATCACCACTATGCAGGACATTATGATGGACACTACGGAAAAAATATATATCATGGAAGAAGAACTGCAACAGGATCTCATGTTGGAACTTCTACCTACACAAACAACAGAAGTTCTAATGCAAATGTAACAAGAAGAGCAAATGCAAGAACTAATGTTAATAGAAGCGGTACAAACAGAACTACGAGTAGAACCAGTAATGTAGCAACAAGAAGATCTGTAAATTCATCATCTGCAGCCGATGTAAGAAGAACCAGAGCTGCTTCAAGATACAGTTCTGCAAACCGAAGTGCATACAGTAATCGTTCCAACAGTACTAGAGGAACATATAATGGTACAAACCCAAATACAAGAAGAAGTGTAAGTAGCACAACTACTAATTCGAGAACTCGTTACGGTACACAAACCAATAGAACAAGAAGATCTAGCAGCACGTATTCGAATACAACAAGAAGTAGTTCACCTAGCTATAATAAAACAAGAAATGCTACCCGACCTACTTACAATTCTACAAGAGGATCAAGAAACTCGAGCTATTCAAACAGATCTGCAACAAGATCATCATATTCTAAAGTGAGAGGTAATTCGAGAAGCTCAAGCAGAGGAAGCTCTTACCGATCATCATCCAGATCAAGCTCATCTCGAAGTAGTACTTACAGACCTTCAAACAGCGGATCAAGATCGTCAGGTAGTTCTGTACGTTCATCAAGTGGTACTTCCAGATCATCATCTGGTGGATCAAGAAGAAGATAAAACAGATAGGGAAACAATCCTCCAGTTTCCCTATACAAATAATACGACTATAATTTAATTAGTACATATTTTCCCAATATGGGTTCTAATATTAAAACCTAAAATTATGAAACGAATATATATTCTCATCTCATTAATAATCATGGCGGGGGCTACATATGCTCAGACAGCCGATGATGCATTGCGTTACTCAAAACAGTATTTTAACGGAACAGCCAGATCTGCTGCAATGGGTGGAGCTTTTGGAGCTTTAGGTGGCGATTTTACTGGTATCGCTATTAATCCTGCAGGATTAGCGGTTTACAGAACTTCAGAATTCACTTTTTCATCAAATCTTAATTTCACTGATACCAAAAGCTTAAACCTACAGACTAAAACCAGTTTAAACGAAGATAATTATTCATTCGGAATTTCAAATATAGGTTATGTATCAACGAACAAAGCTCGAATTGAGTCAAAAGAAGGTTGGAAAAGCTTTAACTTTGCAATTGGATACAACAAATTGAACACTTACAGAAAAAATGCAAGATCGAATGCACCCAAAGCTCCTACTTCGCTGTTAGATGTAATGGTAAACAATTCAAACGGTATACATCCCAATTCATTAAATCGGTTTCGAGAAAATTTGGCTTATGAAACTTATTTGATTGATACAATTAGTGGTAGTAACAATCAATATATTGCAATTACCGATGAAATTTTAAATCAAGTACAAACCATTGATGAAAAAGGCTATGCTGGTGAATTCCTTTTGGCTTTTGCGGCCAATTACAATCACAAATTATACATTGGGGGTTCATTAGGAATTCAATCCATTTATTATAAATCAACGAAAGTTTTTTCGGAAAGTATTTTACCTGATAGTGATTCTGATTTTAACGACTACACTTTTGAAGAATCATTTAAGTCATCGGGTGTAGGTGCTAATTTTAAACTAGGTGTGATATACAAACCAGAACAATGGCTTCGCTTAGGGGCATCTGTTCACACGCCAACTTTTTATACTTTCGATGAAGAATACTATAGTGAAATTACTTCGAACTTTAATACAGCTGACGAGAATGGTTATTCAAGCTATTACATAGGATCTCCTGAAGGTAATTACTCTTATAAATATCGAACTCCTTTAAAAGCTACCTTTAGTGCAGCATTGGTTTTGAAGAAAAAATTAATTCTAAGTGCAGATTATGAGCTTATTGATTATTCAAAGGCAAAATTCTATGATGGAGATAATGGTGAAGATTTTAACGGCACTCCAGATAATCCAGATACCAATGACATTATTAAAGCCAGCTACCAAAGTACAGGCAATTTACGAACTGGATTAGAGTTTCGGGCAACACCTAACTTTAGCCTTCGTGCCGGATACGCAAAAATGGGTAATTCTTTTAAAGTTTCGGGTGCCGATGATAGCTTTGATGTATTCTCAGGTGGTTTTGGATTCAGACAAAACAATTTCTTCATGGATTTTGCTTATAACTATGCTGATGTAGAAAACCAGTTTGTATACTACTCTTATTCCGATCCTAATCCTGATTTCTCATTCTCTTCAGATCAAATAAAAGAGAATAATAAAAAACATGAAGTAAAAGTTACTTTTGGATTTAAGTTTTAATCCTAACACTACTACAAGATAAAGGTGGCATAAAGCCACCTTTTTTTATGCATGAAAAAAGCTGATACCTATAAGATATCAGCTTCATATATTATCATTTCAAATGCTTACAAAATCATACCTGCAGCAACAGTTTCGTTGGTTCCTTCATCAATCATGATAAAACTACCAGTAATTCTGTTCTCTTTATATGAATCAACAAATAAAGGTTTAGCAGACTTGAAAGTAATACAAGCAATGTCATTTAATCCCACTTGTTTGTCATCAGTAACTTCTTCCAAAGTATTTACATTAACCTTGAATTTTACATCACGAACCATGCAACGAGCCTCATTTGATGTATGTTTGATTGTGTATTTACCACGTGGCATCATAGCACGTTCATTCATCCAGCAAATCATTGCTTCAACTTCCTGCTCTACCTTTGGAGCATTCTCTGCAGAAACAATCATGTCACCTCTTGATACATCTATATCATCAGCTAAATTTAGTGTAACTGATTGTGGAGGAAATGCCATATCCAATTCTCCATCGAAAGTATCAATAGATTTTACAGTCGTTTCCAATCCTGAAGGCAATACTTTCACTTTATCACCTGGACGGAAAACCCCACTGGCAACACGACCTGCATAACCTCTGTAGTCATGGTATTCATCAGACTGAGGACGAATTACATATTGTACAGGGAATCTGGCATCCTGATGGTTTCTGTCATCAACAATTTCGATTGTTTCCAAAAGGTTTAATAAAGTCGCCCCCTGGTACCAATCCATATTTTCTGAAGCATCCACAACATTATCACCAAATTTTGCAGAAATTGGTATGAAGCGAACATCCTTAATATTTAATTTCTCAGCAACCTTTTTGTAGTCTTCCTTGATTTTGTTGTATGTCTCTTCAGAGTAATCAACCAAATCCATTTTATTGATACAAACAATGATATGAGGAATTTGCAGAAGGTTAGCAATATATGAATGACGTAATGTTTGCTCGATCACTCCGTTTCTTGAGTCAACCAAAATTAAAGCAGCATTCGCAGTAGAAGCTCCTGTTACCATATTTCGGGTATACTGAATGTGACCTGGAGTATCAGCAATAATAAATTTACGTTTCGGAGTAGCAAAATATCTGTAAGCAACGTCAATGGTAATCCCTTGCTCGCGCTCTGCTCTTAAACCATCGGTTAACAAGGCCAAGTCAACTTCTTCGTCGCCTCTTTTTTGGCTACTGATTTCGATAGCTTCCATTTGATCTTCGAAAATGGCTTTACTATCGTATAATAATCTACCGATAAGAGTACTTTTACCATCATCAACACTACCTGCTGTAGTGAATCGTAAAAGTTCCATATCTAAATATCCTGATGTTTTATCTGACATATCTATTTTTTTAGCTGTTAGCTTTTAGCTTTTAGCCATTAGCTTAAAACTCTAATTTTCTTTTTAGAAATAACCTTCCTTCTTACGATCTTCCATTGCTGCTTCGGAACGCTTGTCATCATGACGGGTTCCACGCTCGGTAGTTCGAGATGCTGCTACTTCCTCAATAATATCTTCTAAACTATTCGCTTCCGATTCTACTGCACCAGTACATGTTGCATCACCAATGGTTCTAAAGCGAACAATTCTCTTCTCAACCGTTTCGGTATCTCGCATTGGAATAAAATCAGATACTGATAATAAGTTTCCATTACGTACGAATACATCACGTTCGTGAGAGAAGTAAATATTTGGTATTTTAATATTTTCCAGATAGATATATTGCCATACATCCATTTCTGTCCAGTTTGAAATTGGGAATACTCTAAAGTGCTCTCCCATGTGCTTCTTACCATTGAACAGATTCCATAATTCAGGACGTTGATTTTTTGGATCCCATTGTCCAAATTCATCACGATGTGAAAAGAAACGCTCTTTTGCTCTGGCTTTTTCTTCGTCGCGACGACCTCCACCCATAGCACAGTCTACTTGTAAATCTTCAATTCCGTCAAGCAGAGTCACAGTTTGCAATTTGTTTCTACTTGCATCAAATCCTGTTTCTTCAACTACTTTTCCTTGATCAATTGAATCCTGAACATAGCGAACAATTAGACGAGTTCCCGTTTCTTCCATCAATTCATCACGGAACTGAATCGTTTCTGGAAAGTTATGACCTGTATCGATATGCATTAAAGCAAATGGAACTTTTGCCGGAGCAAATGCTTTACGTGCCAAGTGAAACATTACGATGGAATCTTTTCCTCCTGAGAATAACATCACAGGATTTTCAAATTGAGCAGCAACCTCACGAATTACGAAAATAGATTCCGCCTCAAGTTCTCTTAAATGATTAATATTGTATTCCTTCATTCGAAAATAATTTATTTACTTCTCTTCTTACCCAATGGGGTGTGTTCTAAGTCCGTTCAAGTCTCCCTTCACATATTCTCAAGTGTATTTCTACACTTCAAAAAATCTCTACATCAATAATTTCATTAGCAACGGCTTCAATCTATTATTGGGCTATCAAAACAGTTATTTCCTATATGCTTTACCAAGCTTCAGAAAATTAAAGGCAAATGTACATATTATCACTAGATTTTAAAAATCTAATCAATCTATATAATTCACCATCTAAGCAAAAAAAAATCCGAGCTTTACAACCCGGATTTTAAAACAATTATAATATTCTTGTTACTCACAATCATCACAAGTTTTAAAACTCTTGTTGTATTGGCTCATCGCTCTATAACTCATACCCATACTAGAAAACCCTCCATCGTGGAACAAATTCTGCATGGTTACTTTCTTCGTTAAATCAGAGAACAAAGTAATACAGAAGTTAGCACACTCTTGAGCATCTGCATTACCCAGAGGAGACATTCTTTCAGAGAAATCAATCAGAGAATCAAATCCTTTTACACCACTACCTGCTGTTGTAACAGTTGGCGACTGAGAAATGGTGTTCACACGAACGCGTTTCTCGCGACCATAAATGTAACCGAAACTACGAGCGATAGATTCTAGCATTGCTTTTGCATCTGCCATATCGTTGTACTCATACATGGTTCTTTGAGCTGCTGCGTACGAAAGCGCAACTACTGATCCCCATTCGTTAATGGCATCCAACTTTTTAGCCGATTGCAATACTTTATGGAATGATGTTGCTGAAACATCTAAAGTTTTCTTAAGATATTCATAATTTAAGTCATCGTAAGAGTGTCCCTTACGAACATTTGGAGACATACCGATAGAGTGTAAAACGAAATCGACTCTTCCACCCAACACTTCCATTGATTTGGTAAATAATTCATCCAAATCTTTAGGGTTGGTTGCATCGGCAGGAATTACCTCTGCATTGCATTTTTTAGCCAATTCATCAATGGTTCCCATACGAATTGATACAGGTGTGTTGGTCAAGACGATTTCTGCACCTTCTTCTACAGCCAATTCTGCAACTTTCCAGGCAATCGACATTTCATTCAATGCCCCGAAAATAATCCCCTTTTTTCCTTTTAATAAATTATACGACATAACTTGAAATTTTCAATTTTTCAGGCTGTAAAGATAACCATTAATTCTTATAATGATTCTAAACAAGCCTATTAATTAAGACTGAATAAATTCTTTAATTGAAATTTCAAGCAACCATCTAGCTACCTAACAACACTTTAGCATTTTCCAAAGCGGCATTCGTTAGATCTGTTCCACTTAGCATCTTGGCAAGTTCTTCGATACGCTTTTGCTTATCCAGAAGTACGATATTTGAATAGGTTTCATGCTCATCGTCGGCTTTATAAACCTTGTAATGATATTTTCCTTTTCCAGCTATTTGAGGCAGGTGTGTGATGCTTATTACCTGAATATTTTCAGCCATTTGATTCATCATAGCTCCCATTTTATCGGCTATTTCACCCGATACACCCGTATCAATTTCGTCGAAAACAATAGAAGGCAAAGCAGTTGAAGATGATATTAAATACTTAATACTCAGCATCAGTCGAGACAACTCTCCCCCTGAAGCAACACGCTGTACTTCCTCTAAACTACCATTCTTATTGGCACTAAATAAAAAGGTCACTTTATCGGTTCCTAATTGCTGAAATTCTTCGCTATTGATGATTTGTACTTTAAAATTAGCATTAGGAATTCCAAGTAATACAAGTTGATTTACAATTGTTTTTTCTATTTTGGGGATCGCCTTCTTTCTACTATTCGAAAGATTATCAGCAGCTTTCTGCAATTTTATCTTTTGCCCTGCCAATTGTTCCTTCAAATCTTCAATTAATTCATCACTCGACTCAATTTTCCCAACCTTCTCTTCAAGATCTTCACGAATTTGTATCAATTCGTCAACAGAATCAACACGATGCTTTTGTTGTAAAGAGTATATTGTATCCAAACGTTGATTCAAAAAGTCGATTCTTCCATTATCGAATTCCACCAATTCATTACTTCTGTCTAACTCCTGAGACAGATCTTGCAACTCTATTAGCGAACTATCCAAACGTTCAAAATAAGAATCTGCATCAGCAAATACTCCTTGAATTTTAGCAATTGCACTTCTGGCTTCTTTTATTTGAGAAATTACAGATGATTCGCCTTCCGACAAAAATCCATATGCCTGATACAGTCCTGATTTAATTTCCTCGGCATGATTTAGAGTTTCTAACTCCTCCTCCTTCTCTTTCTGTTCCCCTTCAACCAGATTGGCTTCGTTAAGCTGCTCCAATTGAAACTGGAAATAATCCAAATCAGCCTTTTCCTTGGCAGCAATTTCTTCCTGATTTTTTAACTCTTTTCTTAAATCTTGATATTTCTTGAAGGATAGTTGATATTTTGCAAGTAAAGCTGCATTCCGGGCATAAGTATCAACAATACCAACTTGATATTCAAAACTTCCTAAAACAAGATTTTGGTTTTGGCTATGTATATCCACCAAACATACACCAAGCTCTTTTAATGTTTTTAAGTTTACAGGAGTATCATTTACGAAAGCACGCGTTTTTCCACTAGGCAAAATTTCACGACGAATAATGGCCTCCTTTTCGTAGTCCAATTCATTCTTTTCGAAAAACTCCTGCAAATTATACTTTTCAATTGAGAATGAACATTCAATAATACACTTCTTCTCTTTATCCTTCAGCACACTTCCTTCTGATCTCTGACCCAAAACCAAAGATAAAGCTCCTAGCAAAATGGATTTACCAGATCCGGTTTCTCCTGTTATTACAGAAAATCCATCCGAAAAATCGATTTCCAACTGATTAATTAAAGCAAAATTCTGTATAGATATTGATTGAAGCATAATCTCAAACTAAAATTATTATTTGCAACAAAAATAAGGATTAGAGAAAAACCAAGTCAAAATCCTCGCCTATTTTTGTCCTATAATTTTTTTGTACTTTTTGATATTTGCCGGATCTATTTCACTAAGAATATTATAGACCCTTTTTTTCTCATCTGTAAATGATTCACTAAAGATATTAACCAATTCGTCAGCCTTAGCATCGAAAAATATGGTAAGAATAAAGGCTCCTGGCTTTGCCCGATAGGCTTTTTGCATCAATCGTAAACTTTCGGCAATTTCAGCTCTTGCTTCCGTCAAGTGATCTGCCATTCGATCTAATCCCAACCTGTGATATCGATACAAACATTCACGAACCGGACTATATGCATTGTTAAGAATATTTTCGATTAACCAATACCTATTATCTCGACTTTCATATGCTTTCCAACCCGTAGTATTTGAATTCTGCATTTTACTCACGATTGTTTCAGCTTTAGCATAATAAGGCGCTCCACCATCCATCGCAAAAGTATCATAATCCAAACCTAATATAAGGTAAGCATAATAAGCCAAAAGCCCAGTTAATTCCGATGGAGTAACTGTTTCGTTAAAATCTAAAGATTGATACTCAACATATTTAAACTGAACATCATCATCTTTAAAGTTTAGCATCACTGTATTATAAGAGGAGTTATAAACTGGTCTGCTTGCCTGAACTTGTAGACTTCCACGAAATTCATCTGCCGAAATTTGTTCCGTCAGATTAAACATGAAAGTACATTCAATTCTCTCATCGTAGCTGTACACATGGTTTGTCCATTTGCGAGCATTCATAAACTCGTTAATGGCAGTTTGCATGGTTCTAAATACTTGCTTATTGGTACCTTGAATTTTTTGACTAACCACTTGAACATTGCATCTGAATTCTTGCGAAAACAAAGGAATTGAAAACAATGTTATAAATAATACTAGAAAGAATTTACGCATAATAATAAATCAAAAGTTCACAGCTAAAGTTAAAAATTATAACGAAACAGATGCCAACTTATTTCTCATAAAACTGAATTAATTCTTCTACGATATCTTTCGCAACTTCTATCTTAGGTTTCAATTCAAATTTTTTAGCTGAACCTTCATTATCGATAATCGAGATTTTATTGGTATCATGCTGAAAGCCTGCTCCCGAATCGTTCAAAGAATTAAGCACAATAAAATCCAGATTTTTCTTCTCTAGTTTTAATTTTGCGTTAAATTCCTCATCATTGGTTTCAAGTGCAAAACCAACAAGAAATTGATTTTTAGCTTTGATTTTTCCTAAAGATGCTGCAATATCTTTGGTAGGTGTTAATTCGATAGAGTAATTCTCTTTTCCACGCTTTACTTTTCTATCTTCGGGATTTAAAGGAGTAAAATCGGCTACTGCTGCCGTCATAATCCCACCATTACAGTTAGGGTAATTATCGATAGATGCCTGATACATCTCTTGCGCAGTTACAACATCAATTCTATTGATATTTGGATGCTTTGTTTTTAAAGCTGTTGGCCCACTCACCAAAACGACATTTGCACCATTTTCAGCTAATTCTTCAGCAATGGCAAATCCCATTTTTCCTGATGAAAAATTGCCAATAAATCTAACTGGATCAATTTTTTCGTAAGTAGGCCCTGTAGTGATTAATATCTTTTTATCACTTAACTTTTTTTTTTATCCTCAAAGAATTGGCTTAATTTCTGAGCAATAATCTCCGGCTCTTCCATTCTTCCTTTTCCGTACAATCCACTTGCCAATTCGCCACTCGATGGTTCTATAAATGTATCGCCATATGATCTAAGTATATCCATATTGCGAAGTGTTGCAGGATGTTTAAACATATCCAAATCCATCGCTGGAGCATGTACAACGGGACATTTTGCCGACAAGTAAGTTGTAAGAAGTAAGTTATCACAAATACCGTGTGCCATTTTGGCCATAGTATTTGCAGTAGTTGGTGCAATAATCATTACATCTGCCCAAATTCCCAGATCAACATGACTATTCCAAGAACCATCATCATGCTTAAAAAAATCAGACAATACTGTATTCTTAGATAAAGTAGCCATAGTTACCGGTGAGATGAACTCCTTCGCATATGGAGTCATGATAACCTTAACATTAGCACCTTCTTTTACTAGCAAACGAACCAAAGAGGCTGCTTTATATGCTGCAATACTAGCAGTAATACCTAAAATTATATTCTTATCCTTTAACATAAACTTTTTCTAAAAAATAAAAAGTTCCCTTTTGAATAAAAAGGGAACTTGACCATTATTTACTAATTAGTCTTCTGATTTTTGTTCTTTAGAAGGATTTCTATAATAGATTTCTCCATTAATGAATTCCTCAACCGCAATCAATGTAGGTTTTGGTAATCTCTCATAGTATTTTGAGATTTCAATTTGTTCACGGTTTTCAAACACCTCTTCCAAGTTATCTGTATAAGAAGCAAATTCTTGCAATTTCTTATTCAGCTCACTTTTCAGCTCAACAGCAATCTGGTTTGATCTTTTCGCCATGATCATTACAGATTCATAAACATTACCCACTTCTTTGCTCAATTCGTTCATGTTGCGAGTAACTGTAGAACTTGCTGCATTTGTTTTTTTATAATCCATACTGTGTAAGAATTAGATCTATTTTAATTATTTATATTAAACTTACTTAAATATGCTTCGATATCCTCTAGCATTTTTTCAGCACGCTTCATGTGCTTACTTTCAGGGTATTCATCAACAAATGCATAATATTCTTCTTTTGCATTGTTGTATCTTTCTCTTTGTTTTGAAGGTATACTCTTAAAAGCCAACTGATGCTTCGATTCTAAAAGCATAAACATCAAATCTTCTCTATGCGATGAACCAGGGTAATCTTTAATACTATTTTGAAGAGCAATAATTGCCGAAGGATACTTCTCTCTATCGTAATAATTTCTTGCACTCAAATAAGACTTATATACCAATTTATCCTGCATCTCATCTATATATTCATTACACTTAGGAATTCGTGTTGAGTTTGGATAACGATTAATGTACAACTGAAATGCATCGATAGCATCTTGCGTTGGCGTTTGATCCAATCTCGGTTTTGGCGACTCCAAATAGTAACAATATGCACTCATATATAAACACTCCTCTGAATATGGACTATCAGGAAATGTTTTCAAAAAGTTTCTAAAAAAATATCCAGCACCAATATAATCTCCTTGCCCATATGAGCAATATGAAATGTAATAACTTATGGTTTCTGCTTTACTTGTTCCTCTGTAAATAGGAAGCAATTCTTCAAACAAAGTGGCTGCTTTTGCATAATCTTCCGAACTGTAATATTCAACAGCTTTTTTGTATTTCAGAGAGTTGTCGGAACTTTTCAGCAATTTTTGATACTCGCTACATCCTCCTAAAACGAAGGCGAAAAGCACGAACAGTAAGACAATTTTTCTCATAGGCCTTGCTACTATATTTTTTTGCATTTTGCAAAGATAAAGTTTTCATATGAAATATAGCACACTTTCTCGTGTATATTATACAATTCTTTATAATTTATTGGTTTGAACCCAAAAAAGATTACTTTTGCACAGTTACAAAGAAAATAACTCAAAAAAGCATAAATCGTGGATATTTTTGACAAAATTAAAACCCAAAAAGGGAATATCGGACAATACGCAAAACAAGCTCATGGATATTTTGCTTTCCCTAAACTGGAAGGTGAAATTAACTCAAGAATGAAGTTTCGTGGGAAAGAGGTGTTAACATGGAGTTTGAACAACTATATTGGTTTGGCAAATCACCCGGAAATTAGAAAAGCTGATGCAGAAGCAGCTGAAAAATGGGGATTAGCATACCCAATGGGTGCTCGTATGATGTCGGGACAAACAAGCCTCCACGAAGAACTTGAATCAAAACTTGCTGAATTCGTAGGAAAACCAGACGCTTTCCTTTTGAACTTTGGATACCAAGGAATGGTTTCTATTATCGATGCTCTTGTTGGTCGTCATGATGTAATTGTTTACGATTCAGAATCACACGCTTGTATTATGGATGGTCTTAGACTTCACCCTGGTAAGCGTTTCGTTTATCCTCATAACGATATGGATAATCTTCGTAAAGAATTAGAACGTGCAACCAAATGGGTTGAAAAAACTGGTGGGGGTATCCTTGTTATTACCGAAGGTGTATTCGGTATGGCAGGTGACCTGGGTAAGTTGGATGAAATCTGTGCAATGAAAGATGATTTCAATTTCCGTCTATTGGTTGATGATGCTCATGGATTCGGTGTAATGGGTAAAAATGGTGCTGGTGCTATCGAACATTTCGGTGTTGAAGACAAAGTTGATCTTCACTTTAGTACTTTCGCAAAAGCTATGGCTGGTATCGGTGCATTCATCGCATGTGATGAAGAAGTTGGTACTTACCTAAGATATACTATGAGATCTCAAATTTTTGCTAAATCTCTTCCAATGCCTATCGTTGAAGGTTCATTGAAGCGTTTGGATATGTTGAGAACCATGCCAGAACTTCGTGAAAAACTTTGGTCTGTTGCAAATACTCTTCAAACAGGTTTAAAAGATGCTGGTTTGGATATTGGTGTAACTGAATCTCCTGTAACTCCAGTTTATCTTTCTGGTAGTGTAGCTGAAGGAACTCAGGTTACTATGGATTTAAGAGAAAATTATAACATTTTCTGTTCTATCGTAGTTTACCCGGTAATTCCAAAAGGACAGTTATTGCTTCGTTTGATTCCAACCGCAATGCACTCTCTTGAAGATGTTGAGTACACAGTTAATGCATTTAAAGATGTAGCTCAGAAATTGAAAGATGGAAAATATAGTAAAGATAAATTTGCTGATGTATTCAAGCAGTAATCTTACTATTTACTATGATATTAAAAACGACATTCGAAAGGATGTCGTTTTTTTTCTCAATAATATTCGACCTCTATCCTTGAGCTATATAGGTGATTATTTTCCTGCAATTAATAAACCTGACAGATACTCCCATTATTAACCAGGAAAAATCGTCTCCGGCTATGAGGAGTGAGCTTAGCCCCAAACTACAACACTCAAAAGCATAAAAAAAGCCCAACTTTTACAAGTCAGGCTTTATTATATTATCAAAATAAACTTACTCTCTTTCAGCTAAAAATCTCTCAGCATCCATAGCAGCCATACATCCCGATCCTGCTGATGTAATAGCCTGACGATAATGAGGATCTTTTAAATCTCCTGAAGCAAATACACCAGGAACATTTGTTTTGGTTGAATCTGGCTCAGTAATCACATATCCCTGATCATCCGTCTTCAAGTAATCTGCAAATACTCTCGAGTTTGGTGTGTGACCAATTGCAACGAAGAATCCATCAATTTTGATATCCACTTCTGTTTCATCAGCCTCTCCCATTCTCTTGATAAGCTTCGCTCCTTCTACAACTCCATCGCCATATAATTCTTTGGTATTGTGCTCAAATAAAACCTCGATATTCTCTGTTTTAAAAACACGATCTTGCATTGCCTTAGAAGCTCGTAAAAATGGCTTACGAACAATTAAATATACCTTATTACACAAGCCAGCAAGATAGGTAGCCTCCTCAGCAGCAGTGTCACCACCCCCTACTACAGCTACATCTTTTCCTCTATAGAAAAAGCCATCACAGGTAGCACAAGCCGAAACACCAGAACCCATATACTTTTCTTCAGTTGGGAAACCAAGATATTTTGCAGTTGCTCCCGTTGCCAAGATAACCGACTCCGCTTCAATCACCTTTTTCTCATCAACTACAACTTTGTGTGGATATACCGAAAAATCAACAGCCGTAACCAAACCCCAACGACAATCTGTACCAAAGCGTTCTGCCTGCTTCTTTAAATCTGCCATCATATCAGGTCCTGTTACTCCTTGAGGATAACCAGGGAAATTATCTACTTCGGTGGTAGTTGTTAACTGACCACCTGGTTGAAGACCTTCAATCACAACAGGATTTAAATTTGCTCTAGCAGCATAAATTGCCGCAGTATAACCAGCTGGTCCAGAACCAACGATTAAACATTTAACTTTCTCAACATCACCTTCAGGGACAACAGGTGATTTTTCGTTTAGGTTCATTGATTTAAATTCCATGTATGTTTACCTATTCTGTTTCTAAATAATAATTGGACAAACAAATCTACAAAAATATCCAGATAATTAACTGTATTCATCAATAGAAAGATTAAATCACTGAATCAATTTTATCTAATGATCTTAGTTGTTTGTTTAATCAATCAGAAAAACACGAGATTAGCGATCAAGAGTTTACAAAAGGGTAAAAAAATACCCCCTGAATATCTTCAGGGGGCCATAAAAACTCAATAATTAAATAGTCATTAGGCTTTTGGCTCTACTACTAAAAGTAAATCACCTTTAGCAACAGAATCGCCAGAGTCACATTTAATTTCTTTTACAATACCTTCAGCTTTAGCATCAAGATTATTCATCATCTTCATCGCTTCAAGTACTACTAATGTATCTCCTACTTTAACTTCATCGCCAACTTTTACTTTGCACTCAACAATCATACCTGGGATTGGTGCAACAACACTACCTGTTGCAGTTTCGTCAGCGGCAGATTCTTTTTTCTTACGACCTTTGAATTGAGGTGCTGCAGGACCGTTAGGGTCATTAATTTCAACAGTAAATGTTTCGCCATCAACTGTAACCTCAAGCTCACGACCAGCTCCTTTTCCTTTAGAAGTCAATTCTCCAGAAAGTGCTTTTCTAATCAACTCTTGCTCTTTCTCAACTTCAGCCATGGTTTTAGCTTTTACATCAGCTGGAACTTCTTCCATACCATACTTCCATTTCAAGAAACGCTTACCAGTTACTGGGTAAAGTGCGCACAATACTTCGTCATCAATATCTTTTGCAAGATCACCAAACTCAGCTTTAACATCTTCCATTTCCGGCTCAAGAATAGATCCAGGACGAGCTGTAATTGGCTCTTCACCTCTTGGGTAATCCTTCAATGCTTTCTTCTGTACCTCAGGATCGATTGGATGAGTTGTTTTACCATACAATCCGTAGCAAAGGTCTTTTACCTCTTTAGTAATCTGTGCATATTCTCCTTCGTAAGAATCGAACAATACATTGTTTACTGTCTGTACACCAACAATCTGAGATGTAGGAGTAACCAATGGAATATTTCCTAGTTGCTTACGTACTTTAGGAAGCAAACGGAATACTTCAGGAAGTTTATCCAATGCATCCATAGCTTTCAACTGGTTCACCAAGTTAGAAAGCATTCCACCTGGAGTTTGGTGCAACAATACGTTGATATCAGTTGTAGCATACTTAGGATTGTTATCTAAGTGCTTATATTTAGGGATGTATTTCTCCATCTCTTCAGCAATAGCATTAATCTTATTAATGTCCATTCCTGAATCACGGTTAGTTCCCAATAACGACATGATCAATGGCTCAACAGCAGCATGAGAAGTACGGTAAGCGTAAGGTCCGATACATGTATCAACGATATCTACACCTGCTTCAATTGCTTTGAAAATAGCCAAGTCACCCATACCTGAGGTAAAGTGAGTATGCAAGTTAATTGGAGTATCAGTAAACTTCTTGATTTCACGTACCAAGTTGTAAATATCATAAGGAGCAACCAAACCGGCCATATCCTTAATACAAACAGAATCAACACCAAACTCAATCAAATCTTTTACTTTGTTGATGTAGTATTCCATATTGTAAACTTCACCACCTAAACGAGGTTGGTTCAAAGTATAACATACAACACCTTGTAAGTGCTTCTTGTTATCCTTAATAACTTTAGCTGCAGTTTCGAAGTTTCTGAAGTCATTCAATGCATCGAAACAACGGAAGATATCCATACCGTTATCGATAGAACGCTGTACGAAAGCTCTTACTACATCATCAGCATAGTTACGGTATCCTACTACATTCTGCCCACGAAGAAGCATTGAAAATGGAGTTTTAGGCATGTGCTTTTTCAACACTCTTAAACGCTCCCATGGATCTTCACCTAAGAAACGGTGCATAGTATCGAAAGTTGCACCTCCCCATGTTTCAACAGCATTATACCCTGCATCGTCGATCATTTCTGCAACTGGCAGCATATCTTCTGTACGACCACGAGTTGCGAAAAGCGACTGGTGTCCGTCACGTAAACTTACATCATTAATTTTAATTGGATTCTCTGCCTTTGGACGATCTTTGTCAAAGTTCAGTTGGGCCATTTCTAAAACCCCGTGTTTATCGAATGTCATCTTTTTATCTTTTTTTGAATTAATACTTTTCCCAATGCATCAGGAAAATAAATTATGCACTTCGTAGACTTCGACCACGAAGTTGTACTACCTTACGTTTGGTCATCATCATTTTAATGCCAGTACGTGACCAAGAGCTACTATTTGAATTTTCAACCTTCAATGCTTCAGCTTTTTCTTGCTCAACGTAGTGAGCAACTGCAATAGCCACTGCTTTTTTAATCTTCTCTTCTCGTGTCATAATTATTTGGTATTAATAATTAACTTTTTTTTAAATCTTTCTTACAATGGAATATTTCCGTGTTTCTTAGCTGGCAATACCTCTGCTTTAGTCTTCATTGCATTTAATGCGTCAATCAAACGAGCACGAGTTTCGCTAGGAAGGATTACATCATCAATGTATCCACGCTGAGCTGCCAAGTAAGGAACGTTAAATGCGTCTTCGTATTCCTTAATCTTCTCATCAGTCTTAGCTTGCTTATCGTCAGCAGCAGCAATTTCTTTCTTGTAAGATGAGATTACCTCTACAGCACCCTTAGCACCCATTACTGCAATCTCAGCAGTTGGCCAAGCAAATACCATATCAGCTCCTAATGGCTTAGAACACATTGCCAGGTAAGCTCCACCGTAATCCTTACGTGTTACTACAGTAAACTTAGGTACAGTAGCCTCAGCATAACTCCAAAGTAGTTTTGCACCATGGCGGATAATACCACCTAGTTCTTGCTGTACTCCAGGAAGGTATCCCGGAACGTCAACAAATGTTACCATTGGAATATTGAAAGCATCACAAGTACGTACGAAACGAGAAATCTTATCAGATGCATCGATATCTAAACAACCTGCCTGAATCAATGGCTGGTTTGCGATGATACCAACTGATTGGTTATCTAGACGACCAAAACCGATAATTGCATTCTCAGCATAGTGCTCGTGTACTTCGTAGAATTCTCCCTGGTCAAGTACCGATTCAATAACAGCCTTCATATCGTAAGGTGTTTTTGCATCATCAGGAATCATTGTATCCAATTCTTCACAAATACGCTGAGGATCGTCACCCATTGCCAATTGTGGAGTTTCTTCCAAATTGTTATTTGGCAAATAGCTTAACAAGTCGCGAATTGCTTCAATTGTTTCTTCATCAGTATCGCAAGCGAAATGAGCGTTACCACTCTTAGCGTTGTGAGCCATAGCTCCTCCCAACTCTTCGAAAGTAGTCTCTTCACCTGTAACTGTTTTAATTACGTATGGAGATGTAATAAACATGTGACTCTGTTTTTTAACCATGTAAACAAAGTCAGTCATAGCTGGAGAATATACTGCACCACCAGCACAAGGACCCATAATTGCAGAAATCTGTGGAACCACACCCGATGCTCTTGAGTTACGCATAAAAATTTCACCGTAACCTTTCAACGCATCAACACCTTCTTCTACACGCGCTCCACCAGAATCATTCAATCCTACAACAGGTGCTCCAGCGCTAACAGCCAAATCCATTACTTTACAGATTTTTGCAGCGTGCATTTCACCTAAAGATCCTCCTCTTGAAGTAAAATCTTGAGAATAAGCAAATACTGTTCTACCATTTACTAAACCATGACCGATAATAACACCATCAGCTGGAATTTCAGTATTTTCGAAGCCAAAGTTTGTACAACGGTGTTCCACAAACATATCCAATTCTCTAAAACTTCCCTCATCAAAAAGCAAGTCTATTCTCTCTCGTGCGGAAAGCTTACCTTTGTCGTGCTGCTTGGCAACACGAGCTTCCCCGCCCATCATTTTAACTTCTTCTCTTTTTTTCTTTAAGAGATCTAACTTTTCAGATACCTTCATCTTTAATATTTATTTTCAAGTAATTTGCTAAGAAAATCTCAAGGAATTTCTATATATACTTCAATTGCTATTCAATTCTTCTTTTAATTCTTATCCTTTTAATTGAGCAGTTAATCTTTACATCAATTAATAAAGTCTGTATTTAAACCGCAATCCTCTTTAAAGAATTATTTCAATATTGATGGACGAATATAAATACTTTCATTGTAGATAAGAAACTGTTTAAAAACAGCACTTTCCAGCGTAAACGTTTGAATATCAAACCTAGCTAAAAATCATTTCTTATATCGATCTGTTTTCCAGATTATTAATCACAATTAGTTGTTCTTTTCGAATTTTGTCAAAAAATTGCCAGAAATATTGTACAACATATAAAGAGCAAGTTTTAAAATGACAAAAGCCATCAAACGAAAACCCAACAACGTTTTCTACGAAGCAAAAATGCATATTAATAAACTATCTATCAATAGGTATAATTACCCAATCGCTTCAAAACACTAATGATTTCTTTATACATATCAACATCATTCTTCTATGCATATCAAGCCATATAAATGAAAAAGAAATTTTATTAGTTTAATTGATTTATGATTAGCGAGAAGGATACTCTTGGTTCAGAGAATAAGTATCCGGAAATCCTTATAATTCACAGTGTAGTTATAAGGAATTATTTCTTTAATATGAAACGATCTTTTACTATTCTACGCCCAATTAATCTCTTTTCAGCAAACTTTTTGTAGGTTGATTTTCATAAACTATATTTGTTATTCTATTCGGGGCGTAGCTCAGCCAGGTTAGAGTACACGTCTGGGGGGCGTGGGGTCGGAAGTTCGAATCTTCTCGCCCCGACATTTTTTAAGCGATGATTTACAGCACTTTACGACTGTTATTATCGCTTTTTTCATGCTTTATTTTCTCTAAGATATTGCGGTTTAAGATGCTTTTTGTAGCTTTAAAAGTGTAAAAGATTGCAAAAAACTTGCAAAAAAAAAAACATCTTAAATGGCTACTGCAAAACTGATATTAGATACTCGAAAAGCTAAGAAAGACGGCACTTTCCCGATAAAGTTAGCAATTTCTCACAAATCTAAAACTTCTTATATACGTGCAAATTTTGCAATTCCTGAAAAATATTGGGACAATGGACGTATAAAAAGAGGCTGTCCAGACATAGATAATATCCGCACAGCCAACAACAAACTAGCCTCTCTCCTACTCGATGCAGATGACTTTATTGAAGAACTGGAAGAACGCAGGAGAATTGATATTATGAGTGTGGCACAAGTTGCCGACTATATTAAGAATGGAGGTAAACAGCAACAATCTGCTGTAAATTTCCTGGAGTATATAGAAAAATACGTGCCTACAATAAAGAATAATAGTACCAAAGAAAAATACAACACTACACTTGTAAAACTAAAAGACTACATGGGTACTGACTTACTTTTCTTTGATGATATCACTAAAGCCTGGCTAAATAGATACAAAGAATATCGACTTGAAAATTCCAGTGCAGCAACAACCAATATTGATCTTAGAAACATTCGTGCAATTTTCAATAGAGCTATCGATTTTGACGAAGTAATCGGACAAGAAATATACCCATTTAGAAAATTTGAATTTGCCGAAAGTAAGCCTCGAAATTTAAGATTGCCTATCGAAAAAATCAGACAAATAAGAGATTTCCAAACAGACAACAAATACATTGCCCTGGCTCGTGATTTCTTCATGCTATCATTCTATTTAATTGGCATGAATAATTCTGACATTTACGATATTGTTTCAATTACGGAAGGACGAATAGAATACGACAGAAACAAAACTAACAAAAGCTACTCTGTAAAAGTAGAACCCGAAGCAATGGAAATTTTCGAAAGAAGAAAAGGTGAAAATCTCCTATTGATTTACCAGGAACGATATGCAAATGCCAGGAACCTTACCAAGCAAATGAACAAACACCTTAAGGAACTGGGAAAACATGAAAGTATTAATATCCCTGATTTAATGATGTACCATGCCCGCCACTCATGGGCAGGCATAGCAGCTAAAAAACCTATAGGAGCAGGCAAACCGCTGATTGCCCAGGCTCTTGGCCATGGCAAAACAACAGTTACCGATACATATTTTGATTACGATAACGAGTTAGTGGATGATTTAAACAGGAGAGTGCTTACATTATTATAACTCAATAGTGTAAGTACCTCCACAAATATATTTTATTTTTGATCAATACTTCCACAAATCATTCTTATCCCAAAACCCTTTTGCTTTATTATAACCACTCTCATAAGCTTTTTTTATCCAGTAGGCAGATTCTTTTTTATTCATCAAAGTACCAGCTCCATAAAAATACATTAGACCAAGATTATATTGGCCTTGTGAATACCCCTGCTCTGCACTTTTCTTATACCACCTAAATGCTTCTAAATCACTTGCTGTCACTCCGTCCCCCCTAAAATACATGAGTCCTAAGTTGTATTGACCTTTTGCATGTCCCTGTTTCGCACACATTGTAAACCAGTAAAATGCTTTCTTCATATCTCTCAAGACTGCATCTCCCTGGTAATAAGAGCATGTGCTATATGATATTGTGCTTCATCAAGTCCTTGTTCTGCACTTTTTTTTATCCAATAAAAAGCCTTTTTTTTATCTACCAAGGTTTCTTTCCCATGGTAATAATATATTCCAAGGTTATATTGAGCTAACCAATCCCCTTGCTCTGCATGCTTATTAAGCTCTTCAAAAGATTGGCCAAATAACTGATTACTAAATGCAATTACAAATAGCACTAGTAAATAAAATTTATTTCTATACATATTTATTTTTTAGTCATAGTTCAAATATTACAGTTGCAACCTAATTTTTTCAAAATAATCCTATTATTTGCATATCTATTTTGCAGTGGGAAATCCAACACTGTAACTAATTATTATCGTGATTATAATTAACCAAAAGTAAAGGGCATAAGAAGTTCTATATCTTAAGCCAAATAGTACAAGAAAAAAAGAAGGAATGACTCCATGTATTAAGGAAGCTCGACCAGGCCTTCCATTTCTCATTCGCCCTGTTAATGATAGAATTGTAGTTGTTATAAATAATAAACCTAATACTATAAACACCAAAGTCCCATGATGCGAATAAAAAAACACATTTAATTCTTCCATAATCCCTAATTTAAAGTTAATCATTTTAAGTATGTTATAAAGCCTTTATCTCTTCCTATATTATTTACAGTAATTATCACCAAACTATATCTATCCCTAGATCATTAATAAGTACTTTGTTTTTTACTATTTCATGACAGATTATTCTTTCTCCTGCAACAACTTCCTTGTCAAAATACTCTACAAACCTATCATTACTTATAATATATATGTCCGATCTATTAGATGCCATATTTACTATCGTTTCATCAGCTTTTTCTCGAGATGCAACAATATGAACTTTAACACCCTTCCCAAAACTTCCTTTTATCCTTTTATAATTTCGCTTTAATAAAAAGCTTATTTCTGGATCAAAAACTACAATAATCTCAAATTTTTCTTTTAATTCTGAGACCACAGGTTTTAAAGCTTTAAGTCCTATAAAAAATTCTCCGCTTTCATAACACATATTATTACCATCAATTATAATAGTATTAATATTCAATGTGCCTCGCTTACTAATCCTCTCTGCTCTAATCTCAAGCTTCTTCATTTCTCGTTCTAACATCTCGAGGTAGCCCTTATTTTTATTAATAATCCTTTGTGGCCTACCATCACCTAATTCTCTTTCACAGGCTTTATGAACAAACGATCTATTTTTAGGAGAACTTTCTACATCCAATTTACCTGCATAATTTTCTGCCCTATTAATAATGCTTTTCACATCCTTTATTTCACGATCGATATCACTTAATCTATTAATTGTTGGCAAAAGGTCTTTATCCAGATTAGATTTTTTCACAAAAACATCACTCTTCTCATTCTCTATACGTTCCACATCTACCGAAACAATTTCATACCTTCTTAGACACATCTCCTTATTAAGAGAATTATAATATTTTAAGTCATTTTCTGAGACAGCAAGTTTGTTTTTTAATCTCTTATACTCTTCATTTGTTTTTTTTCCAATCTTCCTTACCTTATTGACCTCTTCTTTTAAATCTTCACACTCTTTTAGTAGTTGTTTCTTTGTGCCAGAGTAAAGTAATTTAGATGATGCTTTTTTCTTTTTTGAATTGAATTCATTTGTGACTTCGATATTTTTCAATTGAATCAATTCAATTTGCCTCTGTGCTCTATTAACTTTTTCATTTAGAAGCTGAACATTGTTTTCAAGATCGAATTTATTCTTATTCTTAAGCCAGTTTATACTACTTCCTAATTCTTCTTTTTCTATCCTTAAGTTATTATATCTAGTTGATAAATTTTGATACGTTTTAGAATAGGGGTTATATTTTAAACTGTATTTTTCTATACTCATACATTAACTTATTATTATCAAGATGCACATCCTTTTTATTTCAGTTCTGGATATTGAAGTCCAAATGAAGCAACACTCCGCAGCAACAACATAACCAATAAAGGTATAATTATTTTATACTAATTTTCTCTGCCAAATGTGTCAAGTTCATCAATCTCACCATAATCTAATATTAAAGAGTCATTTAGATGTCCTGCAGAATTTTCAAAAGTCGTTGCCATTTTGCGATATTCTGATAGAACTTGTAAATCCTTGCCATTCCATTTACCCATACTTTTACCCCTATAACTGGATATTTTAATTAATCACCTAAAGATTAAATAGATATTCAGTTATCCCGATAACCACTTAGCACAAGAAATCATGAATTGTATTGTATGTAATCAACCAATTATTGGCAGAAGATCAGACAGCAAATATTGCTCAGTATCATGTCAAAACGAGGCCAGAAAGAAAAGAGTAGCCGAAAAATATTTTAATGAATTAAATGGAATATATCCAGAAAACGGGATAAGTTCCCAAAATCAACAACAAATGATGAATGCCTCTGAAGAATTAAGAGCTCTGGAAAGAGAGAATTTTAATACCATTTTAAACCTTAGGACAGAATACGAAGGTAAAATAAGAGTACTGGAAGACACCAACTTAAGGCAGAGTTTTAAAATTGAAAAACTTGAAGACAAGATTTCAGAATTAAAGGAAAATCACCTTAAAGAATTGGAGCAAGCAGAGAAAAGCACAACTAAGGACACTGTTACAGCCATAACCCAAATGCCTGCGGTTCAAACTACATTGGGTATGCTTGCTAACAACCTAATCCCTCAAAGTTCTAGCTCACTGGGGAGTGTAGAAAATGAATTCAATATCCAGGAACGTCAAATCATTGACGCCATTCGCAGAATGCAACCTGATGCACAAGCCTATCTGGGACAGATGTTATACGTCCTATTCTCTAAAACTCATCAGGAACAAATGCAGATATTCACAACCTTACAAGCGTATCTTTCACAAGAACAACAGGAAGAAGAAGACATATAAACCATTTTACAAACATGGATACAGGATAAAAGGAGCTTTTCAAAGGTTCCTTTTTTTTATGCCTGATCGGGATATCATTTTAGATTGTCAAAATACTTTTTCATTAAAAATGGCAATCAGCAATTTGCATAGTCTTTCACTTCAATTCAGCTTCATTCAAACATATTGACTGTTAACCTGATATCCTCATATTTGGGGTATGAAAACAGGACACATCATACTTATTGGTAGCCTTGCAACAGCTTTCTACTTTAGGGATAAACTAGTTCCCTACCTTGGCAACAAGGCCAATCAGCTGGAAAATAAAATTAAGGAATATACCACAAACAAAATAGAGGTAAAACCCAAAGGTCTTCCCAGGATTAAAGTAGATTTTAAAAGAGGTGCTTTAAACCTGAACGGTGGTATGGAGCTAACCAGTAAAATTGGATTTACTGCCACTTTAAACACCTACCAGATTAACCTGATCCTGGAAAAAGGTGATCAAAAGATATTACTTGGAAAAACTCCTTTGGAACAACCAAACCAGAAAGTTACTGGGAATGCCAAGACTGAAATCAAGTATGTTTTCTCGGTAAAACTGGCTTCCATCATTCAACTATTAAAGACGAAGGAGTTACAGGGGCACAGCCTACGCATGTATGTGGATCACCTGAAAGTTAACGGCATTGATATGCCAAGCATCAAAATTGATATTAGCAGAACCTGGCAGGACATTGCCAAAACAATTAACAATCCTGCATCTGTTCTAACTGACATATTTAGCAAGTTATAAAATGGAAACCGTCTTAAAAACAACTAACAAAAACGGAGATGTAGTGTTCCGCACTGCTAATGGTCAGATTGTACACCAAGGGGTGAGAAAGATCAAACCTGGCATTGAATTCAATCATTTAATTGATACCAGCGATGTCAAATTCACCAGCACTTTCACTGAAGGATCGGTAGATGACACCGTTTCCATCATGTGCAATATTATTAAAAAGCACCATGGACAAGTAAAGGAGTTGGCCAATAGTCTGAAACGTGATACCAGGTACAAAACCCTAAAATCGATTTGGGATTTTGTCTTTAATCACATTCAGTACAAGAAAGATACTCCAGGTATAGAACAGCTTAGCACCCCTGCAAGGATATGGCTAAACCGATCCATTCCAAACACGCCAAGCGATTGTGATGATCACTCTTTATTTGTTGGCTCTCTTCTTTACTGTCTTGGTATTCCTTTTTCCATTCGAATAGCTGGTTACGAGGGTAAGCCCTTTTCACATGTCTATGTTGTTGTTGGTGATGTTTGTATCGATACCGTCTTACACCGCTTCAACTGTGAAGCTGAATATACATCTAAAAAAGACAAACAAATGCAAATTGAAACATTGGCTGGGGTTGGAGCAGATCCCGAATTTGTTGACGGTCTTGGAACATTGAACCAATTGCATGAAAGTGGCGACAATTACGACACCATCATGCAAAGACTTCATGATTCTGAACAGGTCAACGGAGTTGGGGATTCTAATCTGGAGGAAGAGGAAAAAGCTCTTCGAGTCCTGGGAGAAACCCAACTGGAAACCACACTTAAGGAATATGAGTTGGAACCTGAAAAGTACCATGCCTTAGGTTTTGGTCAGAAGTTCTGGTTACACATGAAAGCAGCTTTACAAGCGATTAAAGATGGAGAATCCCTGGATGGTATCATCATTAAACTGACAGATGGTTCCAAATGGGAAAGAGAAAACCTCTCTCCTCTTAATGGAATGGCTGGTGAAAATGGTGAAACCATTGGATTGCTATCTGCATTGGATGGTTTTTTCAAAAAGTTCAGACGTAAAATCAAAAAGTTTGGTCGATATGCCAGAAAAACAGTTAAAAAGGCTGGAAAGTTCATTGCCAAAGGCTTTAAAAAGGTTGCCAAATTCTTAATGAAAATCAACCCGATTAACATTGCCATTCGTGCTGTTTTACGTTCCAGAATCAAAAACAACAAGAAGGGATTGGCTCTTAAAATGGGTTATGGTTTGCTTTCAGCTGCCCAGGCCAAGCAATTGGGAATTTCTACCAAAGATTACAATGCGGCCAAACGTGCTTACTCCAAATTCGCCAAGAAATACCGCTTTTTAGGTGGTAAGGAAAGTAAACTAAGAAGAGTCTTGGCAAGTGCCTGGCAAAAAGCAGCTCAGAAAGCAAGTCTTCCATACATGAACCTGGCTGGAGATTTAGGCCAACTGGAAGGAAGAAGAAGGAGAAGACGCCGCCGAAAACGTAGAGCAAGTGCTCAAAAATTGGCACTATTGAAAAAGTCGAATACTCAATCTTCCAAACCTATGTCGAAATACGAAAAGGAAAGATTGGCTTTCTTGAAATTGGTTCATAAGGACATTGCCAAGCAAGAATTGGGAGTTGTAGCAACTACAACTGCAATTGGTAGTGCTGCCATTGCAAAGAAAGTAGCCATGATCCTGGTTCCTATCTTCTCCATTTTGAAAGCTGTTGGCTTGGGTGACATGATCAAGAAAATGAAGGAAAAAAGAATCAGCAACCTTAGTGAAAGAATCAAAAATGAAACTGATCCTGCAAAAAGGTTACTCCTGGAACAAAAGAAAAGCAGAGCTGAAAACAACCTGGTAATTTTTAATCGGGTACTCGATAAGAAAAAGCCAGCAGTCAAACTGCCAGTTAATTCGAATTACAATGTACCGAATCCTCAGATCTCAACCGATCCAGGAGCATATCAAACTGAATCTGGTCAGTCAAATTCATTTCAACCTATAACTGCTAACAATACAAAACAAGCAGGAATGAACCCCTTAGCCATTGGAGCCTTGCTTTTAGTTGGTGGTGGTTTGTTGTGGGGAGCAAATAAGAAAAAGTAAATCAATCTAAAATTTAAGTAATGAGAAAAAACAACATTTCCGTAGTTGGTATGGAGTTAGCTAAAACCGTAGGTGGCGTAATGGCTGGAAGATATGCGGTTGTTATGGGTAAGAAGGTTTTGAAAGTAGACCAGGAAGTTGACCCAAAGAAAAAGAAATTAAAAGAGGTGGGACTAGGTGTAGGTGTTGCAGCTCTTGGCACTGTTGGAGCCTTAAAAGTTCCTGCTCAATACAAAAGCATTTGTGCTGGTATTGCTACAGCTGGAGCCTTATCTGCAATGACTCCTTTTGCCAAGGAAGATACTGGTTTTATCCCTGCTCTTCATGGTTCAATTGGTGCGGCTGAATTGTCTGAATACACAGAAGACGACATGAGCGATGAACTGAATGCAGTAGGCAGCTACCAGGATATTCTTGACATGGAAGAGCAAGATGAAATCAATGCCTTGGAAGCTCTTTCAGATGGTGGTTATGAAGGTGGAAGCTACGAATTAAACGAGGTAAACTAGGCCTTGTAAAACAATCGCATAGGAAAAAATCAATTTATAAAAACATAGAGTAATAGTTTAAATAGCATGGAATTAGTTAAAGTTTTAGAAGAAAAAGCAAACGTAAGAGCGATTGCAAAAGCAAACAAGCAAATCACTTTTGATACTGACGGAGCTCAGATCGAAAAAGATGTTTTGTACTTCCGTAAATCCCTGGCAGGGAAAACAGGAATTCAGCAATTAATGAAACCTCAGGACGTGGAAAAAGATGGTGTTCGTAACATCGATTCAGCACGTTTGACTGGTGGTGTTGCTTTCCTGGTAACTGGGATTTTGATCTCAACCGCAAATTGTGCGGCAAAATTGGCCAGCGAGGATGAAATCTCTGCACAGGAGTTCAATGTTGGTTCGGAAAATCCAACTCTTGCAAGCTTTTTCAACAATGAGTTATCAATCAAAGTAGCCAATAAAGAAAAAATGAAGGCCATTTTGCGTCACATGACTCCAGAGCAAGCTGGTGATGATAAAACAGTAGACATGGCTCATGAGGTTAGTCCTTTTATCATTGCTCCAAATCAAACCATTTTACCTGAACTAAACATCTTCAATGCTCCTTGTCCTGTTGACAAAGACATAGTAATTGAAGTTGCTTTTGTTGGGTACAAAATCACTGAAAACCACGCCTAATGAAAAGATTTGTTTATAACATCAATAAACAATCATCAGACCCAACAGCCACCTCTAATGAGGTGGTTAGTTTTGATGATTACAACCACTTGAAAGCAGTTTCATGGATCGGAGAAAACGGGGGCAATATTGACGTAGAAATCAAAACTCATGACGGCAAATTATCCATTGTTGAAAGTGTTCCTTTGGATTACTTCAAAATTGGAACAGGACGTGAAGAAATGATTTTGGAACAACCCATCTCAAACAATTCTATTCGAATTGCCACCTCATTTATTACAGGTGCAGAGGTAAAAGGTGCACTTGTGTTCACTTTGGAAAAATAGGTTACAAATGAGACTTTTTGAGAACATTCAATCAGTCGTTGAAGCTGGGCGACTTATCAAGGTAAGTGTTCCAGCTTCAAAGGCATTGATCATTACCAACAAAACAAAATCAACTGCTATTCTCCACCCTAATGCTTCATCCAAAATCGGTTATCCTTTGGAAACAAAAGAAAGCCTGGAGATAGAAGACATTACAGAGGAAGCAGATTTCTGGGTGTTTCTTGAAGCTTCGGAAATTGCAGAAAAGGAAGGTTTATTTCTGATTTCTCAAACTGAAACAAGAGACTTTACAAGCCAAAACACAAACAACACAGTAGTAATTCAAAAAGGATAAAGACATGCCAACAAGCAAAGAGAAAAAGAAATTCAGTAAGGAGGAAAAAGTCGAGCTTTTAGAAAGCTTTGCAGTCCCTTTAAATGACAAGTCTTTACGAATCATTGAGTATTTCCAGAACTCAGGAAAAGACTTGAATAAATTACTTGCAAACGCTTACAAATACCGACACTTATGCTAGGAATTTTACCTCAGGCCGCTGCAACCAAACTGGTAGTTGCGGAAGGAGCCAAAAAATATAAAAATCTTGATCCAGCTCAAAAGCAAATGGTCAACATAGGCGGTTTGCTGGTAATGGGATTGGCTATTTATGCTGGTTACAAAATGTTTTCCAGAATGAATGGAATGATTGACTGGTTTACTGGAGCCAAAAGTGAGAAAGAGAGAAAAGAAGCTGAGAACAAAATTCAGAATCAAATTAATGATGAGATTTCAAAAGTAGGAGTCAAACCTACCATTGGAACTGCAACTGCCAAAAGTATTGCTCAATCCCTATTGGATGCTTTTGAATACATGGGTACTTATGAAGAGCAAGTGTACAGCAATCTGAGGGTACTAAAGAATAGTGCCGACTGGCTCCTGGTTGGTCGTGAATACGGAATGCCCAGAAAAAGAACCTTGGTAGCTGAGCTATACAATGAACTTGACAATAAGGAAATGGCAATTGCAAGATCCATCTTATCTAAAATCGGGGTAACAATTTAATTATGGCAACATTTGAAACAAGCTATCACATTACAGAAATGATGGAAGGAGGATATTCAAATCATCCTCATGATCATGGTAAAGAAACTTATGCAGGAATTTCAAGAGCTGCATTTCCTAATTGGGAAGGTTGGAAATTCATTGACAAGCAAGTAAAACCAATCAAAAGGAATACTTTCTTTTCTGCCCTCGCTATGCCTGTTCGTCATTTTTATCGTGCTAATTTTTGGGTGCCGCTTCAATGTGGTTTAATGCCTCAGGTTGTGGCCAATCAGCTTTTTGATTATGCTGTCAACTCAGGCAAAAGCAGAGCAGTAAAAAGTTTGCAATCTGTTTTAAACAGCATGGGAGCTTTTCTAAAAGTAGATGGCATTGTGGGAGCAAAAACCCAGGGAGCTTTGAAACGTTTTGATGCCAATGAGATTGCTGCAAAATTACTTTTGGAACGTGAGAGATTCATCAATCAACTGGCTCAATCTCAACCTCAGTTTAAAAGAGGTTGGCTCAATCGCATTGCTTTTCTGAAAACTCATTTAGGTGCAGTCGGGATTTCTTTTGGAGTGGTTGCTTTGCTTGGCTTGACGCTTTTTTTTTGACCAATAACAAAAGCAAATGACAACAAACGAAATCAAAGGATTCTTTTCTCCAGAACATGCTGTACTGGTCTTTCTGATCATGCTTTCTCTATACAGCAATTGGAGACTTCATGTATCACAAACAGAGATTCAGGCAGATATCAAATTAATTACTTACAGACTGGACAATGGAGCAACAACAGACAAAAGGAAACTGGTTCAGACAGACTCTATCGGACAACAAAGGAGTCCCAAGTTTCAAAAGGCAAATTTCCCTTTTATTGGTTGCATCCACCATAACTGGAGTAATACTCAAAGTTCCGATTGAATACATCCAACAACTGGTTATTCTGACTTGTGCCTGTGTTGGATCTGTAGCAACGGAACAGTTCACCAAACACTAAATTTTAACATCATGCTTAAACGTAAAATAACCATACTATCAGCAATCCTTTTACTAACAACTGGCCTTGGTTTTGGAATGGCCATTGGCTACAAATACGGTAAAAGTCAAATTCCTGCCCAGCAAACCAATATTGAAATCAAGGATATCAAAACTAAAAAGGGCGGTTCCATTGAAATTGACACAAAAACCGACCAGGATCAGGACAACAAAAAAGATGAATCCAAAAAGAAAGGGTTCTTTCAAAACTTATTCAATTAAAGATGTTAGGATATATTTTAAAAAGCACAAGCAAACAGGCTGTTAAAAAAAGGGTAAGCAGAATCAAACTCAGAACAAGTGAAATCCTGAAAGGCCTGTTTGATTCCAACCTGGATGGCTGGAAGGATGACAAGGAAAAATTCAAACTGGAACTGATTAATGATATCAAAACATTCCTTTTCACCAAGTGGGAAAAGCCCTGGAAAGCAGGATTGGTTTTTAGTGAATCAGGAATTGTTTTAAGTGGATTTAGAAACGTTTCAGGTCGTTTGTACAAGAACAGCACAAACATTCTTACCATGGAAAGAAATGCAGGGAAAAGCCCTTATTTCATTACTATGGCAGCCCTTAAAGAAAAGGGTGGCAAACTCATCGACAAATCAAAGGTTATTTCGGTTTTATCATACATTCCAATGTTTAAGGACAAGGAGGACAAAACACCTCGTAAACCTGATTGGATGTTGCCAAAATTGCATCGTGCCGTCAATATTGATTATTGCGAAGGGATTAAAAAGCCAGTTTTCAAACAGGTATTTTTCAAAGACAATGAATTCAACCAATACGTTGAAAATTTCTTGAAAGAGCTGGTAAAAAGAAAACGTGTTCCTAAAATTCATACTGACCAGGCAGACAGGTGCTATTATACACATAGCGCACTCAATTTTAATCATGAGTCAATCCACATGGTAAATATCAAGCAGTTCAAGAAAGTTGCTGAATACTACTCTACCCTGTTTCATGAGATTACCCACAGTACCATGAACCCAAAACGACTAGGAAGAGGGAAACTTGGTATTTCTGCAAGCCTAGAATATCCAAATGAGGAATTAGTGGCTGAAATGGGTGCTATGATTATTTGTACGGAACTGGGATTGAAATACAATCGCCAAAATGGAATTACCTATTTAAAAGGCTGGTTGAGCAGAGCCAAAGGTGATGTAGATAAAAACCTGGTGGAAGCTTACGGCTATGCTTGTGATGCTGCCGACTATCTTTTGGAAGGAATTGATCTTTCTAAGCTGGTTCCAAAATCAATGACTAATAGAGCCAAGGAGGAAAAGGATAAAAAAAAAGTAAAAACAGAAAAGCCTAAAACAGTAAGCAAGAAAAAGCAGGAAGCCAAACAACTTACTCTATTGGGACATACCAATGAAAAGATGATTACCAACCTGGCCAACTGGAAACCGAATTCCAATATCACAGCTTTAAAAGGACAGCTGGGTAAATTCATTGGCGGTTATGAGAAAGATCGCTTTGCCATTGTTTTAAGGGGTGAAAAAGGTGCTGGTAAAACTCGTTTGCTTTGCCAGTTGATTGATCTTTTTGCAGAGCAAAATTTGAAGTCTTTATTTCTTTCCCTGGAAGTGTCCCCACAATCTGAACTGTTTGGAAATTACATTTCATACATCGGAAAACAGAACCTTAAAAATGTGAGTGTAAGTGGTCAGTGTAATATGACGCAACTGGAAGCTTACTGCAAAAGCTTTGATGTGATTGCAATTGACAGCTGGGGCAAATTGCAAGATCTACTTTCCCAGGAAGATTTTGGAAAGTTAATTGAAAAGTATCCCAATGTAATTTGGCTGGTGATCTTTCAAAGTACAACAGCTGGAACCGCAAGAGGTGGTGTTATGTCAGAATACGATAGTTCTATTGTGATCCAGGTTGCCAAAGGTGGTAACGCCCAGTGTGAAAAGAACAGATACAATTCATGTGATCAGACTTACAATGTGTTCACAAAAAAAATATTGAGTAATGAGAATAAGTAAGCCAAATACTGGAGCTAAAATTGATAATCGCACCATTGCTAAAAACAGCAAGGGAAACATTGTAAACCTGGAAGATTTCAAACTCGATAAGGCCATCAAGTTCTATGAGCGTTTTTCTTTTCATTTCTCTAAATACCCTGGAGGAAAAGCTCATCTTACCTGGGGCGTTAATGCCAGTGATTATTTGAAAAGATACAGCAACGGCATTAGTGGAAAGTACCGATTGACAAGTAAACTCTTTACAAATGAAGAGCTGAATTCTTTCATCAATGAGCATGGTCAAGGTTGCTTTTTAACCTGGTATTTGGAAGTGACAAGCAAATACACCACTTATCCTGTTTTTGTCGTTGAAAAGGAATTCAATTGTGACTTACCAAGAACATTGGAAGGAGAATCAGGAAAGTTTTTACCGCTTGCTTCAGCTCGTTTGTTCATGAATGAGAACAATGAATTGGATGAGTACAATACACAAGTATTCAGATTCTATGAGAACTCTATTCCCAATGAAGTTTTTGTACGTCCCTACTATTGGGAGTACAAGAACTATCAAGAAATGACCTTTCATTACACCAATATTCCATCGGGTCAAATTGCAAGGGTTTTAGACAATAGCGATGCACCCGATCCTTCTGAAGGGTGGGCAACCTATCAACAAGACTACAACAATCTTGTCAACAAAGGATTTAAATTGGTCTCAAGGCAGCACAATGGATACAAGCCTGATCAATTAAGCATTGGTTTAAATGCTGAAAGTAAACTGACTCATTTTAGCGAAATGAATCCTTTTCCTGCAAACTGGAAACTTACTGAGGATTTTGATTTCGCCTTTGACAATTCATCGATAAGTGGAAAGCCTACTTTATGGATTAAAATAAACGACTTAAATCGAAGGAATTATTCCAAAGATTTCATTCACATTCTTACTCCTAAAGTAAAGTTTTTCAAAATAGGTGAAGGATATGCTCAACATGAAGCTGTAACGGAAGATACAGATTGCTACTGGACACTCTACACTGCAATTACTGACGAATACACCAGTGCTTCTGGTCTAGTTTGTGTGGCCAGACCTGATGCAACAGGTTTTCAGGAAATCACAAAGGAAACCAGGCATAATGGTATTTTATATCCAATTGCACAGGTAAAAGCAACATTAAAAGCAGATACCAATACTTTTGATGTTGATAGCTGCCTGGTGATTAAGCATTGGAAAAATGTACTAAAACAAGACAATTACCTGGACAATGAAACCATTCGTGTTACTGCCGACAATCATTTGTTTGTGCCTGAACATCACAATCCTCTAAAAAATGGATACTTGCTGGAAGACTTTGACTTTGAAATCGAAAAAGTTGAAGGTGCAAACAGCATTCAGTTAAAGCTTATTGGCGGTGAGAGCAGAAGGAACATACCTGTACAAACTAGTGCTGGAATTCGTTGGTTTGGAATTGGAACTCCTACTTTTAACCTGGATACTGCCAGCAACAAAATAGCTGGAACTCATTACCACTGGGATATTGCTTTCAAGCTATTGGATGATGAAAATGGCACCTTTAATGGTTGGGTTACCTATTATGGTGGTGCTTCCAGTACTTTTGATGTAAAAAGGCCTTACGATCCTGCAACTTCATCCAATATTATTCTGCTAAGTGTGACTTGTCCCGTACCCAGAGCTGGAATAGATCTGCAACAGGAAGATTTCAAATTGTACAAATATTGGAAGAACTGCCTGGCACCAGCTGAGAAAAGACTAAACTTAAACGGCACTCCCACTGATGGCTTAACAGTTGAGCCTGTCTATGATGATAAATTAAGGGTGCTAACAGCTTATGAAAATAGCAGATATGTTAAGATTATGGAGGATTTTAACATGAAAGCCGATTATTCATCTGTAGTCAAACAAATCAAAGTTTATTTAGATCCTTATCCCGAAATGAAAAACATCCCAGCCAAAAGGTATAGTGGAGACAGAACGTTCGGGGTAAAAAATGTTAATATTTCAATTGGTGTATGGGCAAACCTAATACAAGGAAAAACCATGTATGTAGCAGTTTATTCCCCATTGGTTACAGATGGAAGTAACGGGATGACCTACAAAGTGGGCTTGGGTAAAATGCCAGATTTAAGTGGTATTGATTGGCTTGAAAATGTGCTTTTGGGATTTGTCAAATTGCCGATACCAGATGATATTTCAAATGCTGATCAGTCTAAGCTTGTCTTTCACAAGATTTACAAAAAAGCTCTTGCCCCAATTCAAGAGATTAACGACTTCGGAACTGAAGTAGCAGTTGATTATGGAGACATGAATGCCAAAAGACCAGCTTTGTCAAATGGTCAGTTGGTGAAATGTACAGACGCAAGTGCAGACAGTCAAGTTTCCAGTGGTTGGGCTTACTATCGATTCAGAAAGGAAAGTAATGATTTTGAATTGGTCAGTAAGGAAAAACAGGATGCACAACAAGCCAATGTAGAGGTAGATCAATACACAGTCGAAAAGAATTACACTGGAGAAATTGCGGTTCCTGCTTTGCAGATTGGGCATCATGCTAATACTTTCTTATTGAAAGATTTTGACTTTAATGTAAGCTTCTCTGATAGTGACACCATTGAATTAACACCAAGAGGAGGAAACCAGGCTTTACCTATTCTTGTTAATGGAGTTCGTAAATATATGAGAGTTGCTTATTGGACTTTGAAGAAAAGCTCTTTTGGCAGTGATATGACTGGCAAATGGGTTTATTGGATGGTTCAAGCAGATATTGAAGATACGGAAGTCACAAGTGGTGGAATGCAGACCCATGCACAAGCTGATGGTTCATTTCAACAATTCAATGCAGAGGATATGATTTCACATGTTCCTGTTCTTACAGTTCGGGCTTACATTCCAGATACCAGTAAAGGCGAAAAATGGGACTTATCGAAAGTTTATATGTACAAACATTGGAAAGCTATGTTAGCTCCTTTTGATGAGTTGTGGAATGAGAAGGTTACGCCATAACAATGCAGAGGTCATCAAGTAAGATGACCTCTGCTATTCTCTATTAAATAATACTGTAGATTAAAGGGGTTATACCAGTTAAACATTAGCAACATTATAAAATATTACCTCATGCAGAAGTCTAATAGCAATATTAATCAACAGTATTATAGATAATCGACCTATCCAGTTACTAACTCCAAAGTCTTTTCTTTTAATTACTAAAATAATTACAACTGCCATGGAAAAAAAATACCATAAGAGTAAGGGAAAATCTTCAATCCAGTTAGTGTAAAAAGCAATCCCCCAAACCCAAGGAATCATGAAAAATGACAAAATTACACTTGTCATTGAAATAATTATTAAGTCCCAACTTCTGGAGCTTTCTTGTATTAATAAATAACCACCATAACCTAAGAGCATAATATATAAATCAGTAAGAAATCTTCTATATAATGGCATTTGATTTAAACCCAATATAAATTTGCTCTTGTAGATGTACCATTCGATAAAGTCAGATATAATATAAGTTATTGCAATGGCAATTATGAAGAACCCTAACCACCTATATCTCACAAAATTTAAATTACTTTTTACTGAATTCTTCATAAGAATTATAGATTTGATAACTTATTTCATTATTCTTATTAATGGACATTCGTATCCAATATGTTTGTGCTTCTCCATCTCCAATAATTTTTTGATATGTTGCTTCCAACGGATTACCTGGAGATAATAAAGCAGAATTTGGATCATTCGCATCGAAATTTAATAATTCAAATCCTGTTATTTTCTCACCTTCTGAATTCGTATTAGTTGGTGTGCCTATTACACTTCCATCTGCAAAAGTATACTTCCCTCTTTTATCAGAAATCCCGTAAACATCCCTTAGGTAATTATCAAATCCAACAGCATTATACTCTAATGATTCCTTATTGTTTTCTGCAACAGGGTTTGCCATATAAAATGGAACATCTCTTAAATCATAGGCGTGATTCATTTCATGCCCTAGCCGAACAGTGGTATTCGTTGTGCCTATTTCTTTTTCTCTTAAGGAATACAACGCACCATAAGTAGAAGTGTAACTAATATTGCCTTTACCTGGGTCATAGGTGTTTCCCCTATAACTCCAACTTCTACCAACTGTAAATGTAGACTTATGACCTATAAGAGCATTTAATTTTGCACCACCTTTATTTGTCGCTGCAATTTGCATTAAGGTTTTCCCAGAAACATGACGATTTGTGGCACCGCCAGCTAATACCACTTTTTGACCATCTGGATCAATAAATTTTATAGGGTTATTCATTGTATAATTGTACGGAGACCAACTTGAATATTCTTCCGAAAGCGGATCAGCACACATCCAACGGCTAACCAAATGCGGAGTCATACCTACATTCATAGCCAGACTGTCCTTTTGTACAAATCCAACAACTTGATTCGTTTGTGTATTGTATAATATCGAACCAATTTCAACAACATCTTCTAAGTCGTGAAATTCCTGGTATTTTCCATTGCTTAATGTAAGCA
>NZ_JANQCD010000016.1 GCF_026672275.1 Marinifilum sp. D737
TGACACAAAAAAGTGCGGGGACGACACAGCGAGCTCCGTTTATGACACAAAAAGTTGCGGGGACGACACAGCGAGCTCCGTTTATGACACAAAAAAGTGCGGGGACGACACAGCGAGCTCCGTTTATGACACAAAAAGTTGCGGGAATGACATAAAAACACCGCTTGACGATACAGCCCCCACTATTAATACATGAAAACCAATAGGAATAAAACAGAAACTCAAGTACTCCTGCTTTAAACTATTGAATCTCTCTCAACTATCATTTGATAGCCTAGCGAATGCATTTATAAACGTCAAAAATACCACTTGTAGATACCAATTATTTTTCATCTGACATGCTCCTGCCCGCGCAGTACTTGTCATTAATTCCAATCAAGCAATGAAAAGAATATTTTTTACTTATCGCGAAATGAAAAGAAGACTTGATGACTTCTATAATGCAAACCAGGCAAAAATTGATGCCATTCCTGTTCTGAAGGAAATTTTTGATGCCTTATTTGTCAGCTTCAACAAGTTTGAATTGTCCTGGGAAATCCTCACACAGGATTATTCGGGTTCTACCCTTAGCAAAAAGAATGTGAAAAGTCAATTGGCCAAGCATCTTTCCAATTGCAATATGTTGGTGTACAACTATTGTATTAAAAATGAGATCATATATGAATTGCCTAATTTTAGAGGTAGTGATGTTTATTTGAAACGACTATCAGACGAAAAGTTAATTAGTAGAACTGAATACAGCATTCAATACCTGGAAAAATTGGGTGAAACGATTGGCGAAACCGGCCTTTCAGCTCAGGATTTGGAAGATTTGAAAACCCTGTTTATCAGCTACGAAGGTCTGGCGCCAAGGCCAAAGGTTTTGATTGGCAAACAGAAAATTGCCCAACAGGACCTAAGCGATGCTCATACAGAGGGTCTGCTCATCATTCAGGAAAGGTTGGACAAGGTGATGGAATCGATGTTTGAGGATGCGGAACCTGATTTCTATCATACCTATGTGGAAGCCTCGGAAATTGAGAAAGCCTACTCCAGCCAATTGGCTTTGAAAGGTTCCATTTTGGATAAAAACACCAAATTGCCCGTTCCACAAGCTCACATAATTATCGAATCCATCGGTTTGGATCATGAAGTGAAGGGAACAAAAGGAGGTTTTCGAATCAAAAACCTGGAACCTGGCACTTATACCGTAAAAGTGGAAGCAGTTACCTACAAAAGCATCAGCTTGGATCTGATTCATCGACTGGGAGAAACCAATGTGCTGGAGATTGAACTTGAGACAGTCGAATGAAAAGTCGAATAGTCCAATAGTTTAACAGTCAAACAGTCGAATAGTCGAATAGTCGAATAGTCGAATAGTCGAATAGTCGAAAGGTAATTGAATTTGTCCTTCATTAAAATTAGAATGAACAAGGAGGTGCGAACTCTCAATTAGTAATTAACAATGAATAATTAAACAAGAGGTGCGAACTCTCAATTAATAATGAACAATGAGTAATTAAACAAGAGGTGCAGAGGGCTGTGCCTCTTTTATTCTTACTGTTGAACAGTCGAATAGTCAAAATGTGTGAAAAGTTGAAAAGTCTGGAAGGGTCTGGAAAAGTAGAAAGGTAAAAAGGTGGAAAGGTAGAAAGGTAGAAAGGAAGGAGATTTACGAAGATCTCAAAGGACTAGACGTGGATGATGGATAGTATAAAATAGGTCTTCAGAAAAATTACGAATGACGAATTGCGAATTACGGTTAAACACAAAATGTCCGCCATAGCTTTAGCAAAGCTGGCAATAACAAATAGTACCACGAAGGAAAACAAAGGCTATTCACAAAGATCTCAAAGGATTAGACGCAGATGTTTATGATGGATATGATTTTCGCGGATAAGTTTCGTCCACAGATGAACACAAATAAACACAGATAAAAACAGCCAGCTTTCAGCAGGCAGTTCGAGCCAGTTGTCATCCCGAGGAAGCGAGGGATCTCTCTATCAATTGGTAATTAATAATGAACAATGAGTAATGAAGAATTAGGGCTTCGACTACGCTCAGCCACCAAGAACTTGAAGAACTAGACGTAGATCTTAATGATGGATATGATTTTTGTCCACATATGAACACAAATGAAACTGTTTCCTTAAAAACCTTATGGTTTCGAAACTGTAAATTCATATTACTAATTACACATTAGTAATAATTCATTATCTAAAAAGCCTATAAAATACAAAACCCGAAGAATAAATTCTTCGGGTTTTTGTTATACATTCGGCTTTGTAAGTACACGATACTACTAAGGCGGTAAAACACAAAATATTAAATATACATCCTTTAATATTTCCTTTTATTTAAATCTTCTTTTTACCTTGCAACTAGCTGTAAATATTAATTAAATCGATAATGCGATGAAAACAATATTAGTAGATGCTATTAATACGTTTGTAATTTTGGACAAAGGAATTTTCCATGAGATGTATCAAATGCTTGAAAAATTTCCTAATAGAAAAATAATCCTTACCGGTGCTGACGATATACAAATAAAGAAATTTGGCTTAAATAAAATGCCATACCAAGTTTTCACTTTGAAACATAACCCCGAAAAAACAAACCCTAATTATTACAGAAAAATGCTAGATCATTTTAATCTAACAATAAAGGATGTTATTTATTTTGAACATCATATTGATGCTGTAAAAAGCGCGGAATCAATTGGAATAAAAACATTTCATTATAACAAAGACAAAAAAGACTTAACTGTACTAAAAGCTTTTATCGATCAAAATATTTAGAAAATCAATTCATACAATTCTAATTGTATGATCAGTTACAGTAACGACACCAAAAAGCCCAAAGAAAATTCTTTGGGCTTTTGATTTACAATCGGCCTCTTGAGTGCTAACCTACTATTGAGTTGGTACGCCGATGTTATTTCTTAATTAAATACGTTCAGAATTGCCATTTTGATTCTATCTCTTTCTTCATCCGTCATATTTGAACCAGAAGGAAGACATAATCCATCTTCAAACAATTTTTCTGAAGTACCATCTCCATAAAATGGGCATTCAACGAAAACTGGTTGCATGTGCATTGGCTTCCATAGTGGACGGCACTCTATGTTCTCTTTTTCCAGCTCTAAACGAATGTCTTCACGAGTAATTCCATTTGTTTTTGCAGGATCAACCAAAATTGAAGTCAACCAGTAATTTGAGTAATAATCCTCATTGGGCTCCTCCAGTAAAGTTACGCCATTGACATCTGCAAACAGTTCCTTGTAGAATTCAAAATTTGCACGGCGTTGTGCAACACGCTCATCCAATACTTCCATTTGACCACGACCAATACCAGCCACAATATTACTCATTCGGTAGTTATAACCAACATGTGAGTGCTGATAATGAGGTGCATTATCTCTTGCTTGAGTTGCCAAAAATCTTGATTTCTCAATCAGTTCCTGATCATCAGAAATTAAGGCACCTCCACCTGATGTAGTAATGATTTTGTTTCCATTGAAAGAAAGAATACCAAATTTACCAAAGGTTCCCATGGACTGTCCTTTGTATTTGCTACCTAAAGCCTCAGCGGCATCTTCAATCAAAGGTATATCATACTTGTTGGCGACAGCCATCAACTCATCAACCTTACCTGGCATACCATACAGGTACACACAAAGAATTGCCTTTGGTTTCTTTCCTTTGGCAATACGATCCTGAATGGCTTTTTCCAATTGAACAGGACACATGTTCCAAGTATCCTTCTCAGAATCCACCAAAATTGGAGTTGCACCTACATAGGTAATTGGATTTACCGTAGCTGAGAAAGTAAAAGAAGAAGCAATTACTTCATCTCCTGCTTTTACTCCCAACAAAACCAATGATAGGTGGATTGCAGCAGTTCCTGCACTCAAAGCTGAAGCATGAGCTGATCCTGTATAATTCTGCAAATCTTCTTCAAAGCCATTCACATTAGGGCCAAGTGGGGCTACCCAATTGGTATCATACGCTTCCTGAACGTATTTCATTTCGTTTCCTCCCATGTGTGGAGAGGAGAGCCATATTTTTGGGTTCATATGATAATAATTTTCTTAATAGTTGCCATATGGAACTTACCATGAAAAAATAACTATTCATTAAAGTTTAATAGTTATTTCCTCATGGACGTTTCATATCTATATTAATAGTTTGTTCTAAATACCGTATTCCAGATAATTTTGATATCACCCCATAAAGAATGATTATAGTAGTAATCCAAATTGATTTTAACCTTATCTGGAAAAATTACTTCATCATTGTATTTTTGAGGATCATCTACAGAGGCTAGAATCTCTTCTTCATTCGAATATTTTAAAGAAGCAGGTCCTGTTATACCTGGTCTTAACTTCAATACTTTTCTGTCTTCTCCTTGCAATTTATCTGCATAGCCAGGAACATCTGGACGAGGACCAACTAGGCTCATCTCTCCTTTCAGTACATTCCACAATTCAGGCAGTTCATCCAATTTGTATTTTCTTAAAAAAGATCCAATTGGTGTAATTCTCGCCTCTCCAGCAACTGAAACAGAACTTCCTGAATGAGATATAGTCATGGTTCTGAATTTTACCATTGTGAACAACTTCCCACCTCTACCAACTCTTTTTTGCTTGAAAAGTGCTGGACCATCTGGCATTTGAATTCTTATTAATATCCAAACGATAAGAAACACAGGTATAAAAAACAACAAACCTATTAATGAAAGAGTTATATCAAAGATTTGTTTCATGACAAATTTATTTCTTGGTTATCATATACTTTATAATCATTATCTATATCAATGAAAGCAGCATGGGCTGGATATAATTGCCTTGTTTTTTTATTGGGCATTTTCATAAAATCTGATCCATATCGCATTTCCAAATAACCTTCAACATTTTCCAATACAGGTAAATTTAATTGCGAAAATGTCACATATCTAGCTTTCCCTAAATATTCAGTTGGAAAAGAGGTGTTTTTAAACTTAGCCCTACCAAAGAAATGTCCTACTTTCATTGATGAGGATTGATTTTTTGACCGTACTACACCAATTAAAAAACGCTTGATTGAACCTCTAATAAACATTTGTGAGAAATACATGCCAATCTTTTTAACCTTCGAGTCCGTATTATATCCTCGTTTCGAAATAGTCATTGCTGTCAATAATCGTGCACAAAAGAATTGAATATATCTTAAAATTTTATTGCTGTATGCATTATTAAGGCACATAATGTCAATATAGAATCCTTTATGCATATCTCTACTTTTTGTATCTTGCTCTATAAAGGTTGTTCCATTCATGCGCAATTTTGTGAAAAACATAGGCCATTCTTCCGTGTCCTCCTTTTGCAAATAAAATCTGTCCTTATCAAGATATTTATCACAAGCACGATAAAACTTCACATAATTATCATATGTCATGAACACATCAAAGTCATCATCCCATGGAATAAATCCTTTGTGCCTTATTGCACCTAGGGCAGATCCACCCATCAAATAATAAGTAATTCCATGTTCCTTGCAGAAAGAATCCATATATTCAACAATCTCAAGAATTTTTTCTTGAATTTGAATCAATTCAACTTTTTCCATTTTCACTAGAGTTTCTTTGCTAAAAAATAAAATTTACTTAATATTCTCTTCACCAACGGTATTCTTGATAATAAATTGACAGTTGATCTTATTACCTTAAACATATATATTCTTAGTAATAGTAAGAATCTAAATTTAACCCAACGGTGAGGGTGAGAACTTATTATTAACGACTGTTCCTTATTTAATAATTCAACCAAACCTTTAATTCCTTTTAAGGGAACATTTGGCGCTTCAGTATTATCATTGTTTGCAATATCTGTAATTAAATTCCATCTATAACCAGCATCCGAAACGTAGGCAATTTTATTCTTAGATAATGAAGGAAAATCCACAACAATATCTAAAATGTTAGAGTATTTCTCCTTGATAGATTTTTTCCTAAAAAAATCCTTATTAGAGCTCCACCCATTTCTATTCATCACGGGATTACCATGGGGACAAACAGTCATTACATCGAACCCTAAGTCTTTAAACTTTTTCAAAGTCTCGTCGAATTCTAGTTCTGCTGCAGTCCAATCACCATTATTAGAGTCTAGAACATCATAGTGATAAGTGACTTCATGTCCCATATCCTGGATTTCTCTAAAGATTTCAAGGTTAGATTCATCATTTAATAAATATGACTGAACGTAATAGGTCGATCTTATATTATAATTGCTTTCAATCTTTGCTATTCTCAACGCTTTTTTAGCATTGGTTTCGACATCATGCTTTATTAAAACAAAATTGTCTTCATTTAATTTTGATAGTTCATTAGCAATTAATAATTGCTTTTTGTTCTTGCTTAACTCTTTACAAAAAAAATTCCAATCCGAATATGCAAACATATCACTCCTACTTATTATATATATTCTCTAAAACCGACCGTAAAAGAGTCGACGAAACATTATCCGTATATTTAAAATACTCAACAGAAGAACCTCTCCTGTTTAACTCTGCTTCTACTTCAATAAATAACACATTTCCCTTCCAATCATCCCCAACAAACATTGCATCAAACTTGTATTTTTCATAAGCCGCAATTTTATCTCTATGTTCCTGAGGAACTACCTCATCCACATATTTTATCGATTCTAGAATTTCCCTTCTCTCCTTATATGGTATTACCGGTGTTTTATTCTTATATTTTTGAACAAGCTCATCTGTAGAAACACCAACTATTAAATAGTCACACATCTCTTTTGCTTGCTTTAAAATATTAAGGTGTCCTATGTGAAATAAATCAAAAACACCCGTAGTGTAACCAATTTTGTATTTTTTCATAATATTTAACTTCTAAATAGTGTTTTAAAAATAAAGCCTCTTAAGTTATTAGGCAGAGCAACCTGAATTATAAAACGAATAATGACATTATAGGAATACTTAAAAAGATTTATAACATTGTTTTTCATTAGAAATTTTTGTAATTCTTGTTCACTTTTAAAGTATTTCCAACCTCCTCGACGCTTATACATCTCATTTCCCACCCTAACATGAACTAGTACTTCATCCAAATTCATGAATATCTTATCTGCTAAACACATCCTAGCCCACAAGTAGTAATCTTCATTGTTATACCAATCTATATACCCCCCTACTTCAATTATATCAGACTTCTTAAACATGACAGTTACCTGGTTCATAGGACATCTGGATTTTAAATATTTTTTTATATCCAGATCTGTTAATTCTACCAATCTACGACCAACAATATTATTAGTACTATCGATAAACTCATCTATATAACCACCAACAATACTAACTTCAGGATGTCTTTTGAAACATTCTATTTGTTTTGCAAACCTATCTGGCAATGATATATCATCACTATCCATCAAGGCTACCAAGTTATTTGTACAGTTTTCCAAGCCTATTCTCCTGGCATTACCATGCCCCATATTTTCATCAAGCCAAATTACCTTTAATATATCCAAGTTTTGATCATAGCCTTTAATAACGCTTTTCATGTTATCGTACACTGGACCATCTACAACCAAAATAATTTCATTTGGAATTAATGTTTGATGAATAATACTTTCAATGGCATCCTTAAAGAAAGTGATATTATCATTTTTATAAACAGAAATTGAGACTGAAAAATCGAACATATATAATATCTTTTATAAAAATTTTGAATAGTTAATTATAGATTGTTTTCCTACTTTTTGGTAATCGAACATCATCGCGAATTGATATGCATTATGTGAAAGTCGAAGGTATTCCTCCAAACTTACTTGTCCAATTTTCTTTATATAGTTTTCATCAAATTTGCACCCAAATTCAAACTTATACAATTCATCCAATAAGTTGGTTCCCTCTGACAAAATTTGAGGAACGCCATATTGACAACTCTCTAAAACGCTCATAGGAAATCCTTCAGATCTACTAGGTAAAATGGAAAAATAAGCACCTCTCAGAACTTTTTCTTTTTCCTCACCAAAAACAGGACCATTTAATATAACTATTTTGTCCAGTCCTGATTTTTTCGATATACCTTTAAGGTGATTTTTATACTCATTATCTGCCCCATAAAACGTAAACTTAAGACCTGAACTCAATATAACTTCCTTATTTTCAACAATACTTTGAATAAGCAAATCCAGACCTTTTATTTTCTCAAGGTATCTACCAAGAAATACTATGTTCTTATTAGAATACCTTTGCGTTAATACACTATCATCAATTGAATCGTTTTGAACTTTTAGACAATTTCCTAAAACAAAGGATTCTTTTAAATTGTGAATACTTAATTTTTTTTCATTCTCTGTTAAATAATGCCCCACAACTTTAACTCGCAATAGCTTAACTGCTATAAAAAACAGATAATGATAAATCTTCTTTTTTGTAGAGAAACCAAGCTCCCTGCTAAATGCACCCCTGGGAACAAGAACTATAGGTGTTTGCCTTTTTAAAAAGAACAGCAACAATATATAATTAAACTTATAAAAGCTATGTAGACAAACCACATCGAACTTTCTTATCGCAGTAAAATCAATAAATAACTTTTTATATAAATTGAAAACAACAACATTAGATTCATTTTTCACCTGTCCCTCGATTAGATTGGGAACACTAAAACTCATCCCACTAACATTATTTTTTTTTAATGTAGTTAGATGTAATATATTCAAATTCATTTAATATAAACTTTTCCAGATTACAATAAACAGTTTTAATTACTTAGTATGGGAAAATTATTTTTCTTCTCTCTTTCTACCAACCCAATAATCAAACCAATAATAGACATTAATATTACACAATCCGCATCCAAATACACACCACTAAAAACAGATTTAATAACAAAAACTATCATGCAAGAAGTATAAGCGAGTAAATAATGTCGAAACTTTCTAAAAATTTGGACTAAGTAATGTAAAAGCGATAACAATATAAGTGCATAAATCGTTAACCCAATTAATCCAAAATCATATATAAGTTCTAACCAATCAGAATGAGCGTATAATGCGATGCCAAATTTCTCTTTAGTTATAATAGTTGTAGAATAAAATCCGTGTCCAAATAAAATCTCTAAAATTGATTCAGAATTATACCATCCCTTAAATACAGTCATATACAATAACGCTCTTCCTGAAGTTCCGTCTCCACTTTCAAACCTCCCAAGGATTATATCATAGTAATTAAGCAATACATTATATAATCCAACAAGAACAGCCATAATTATCAGGATCTTTAATCCTTTCACCAATATATTTCTACTCTTCATTTTAAAAAAAGAGTACATTAATAAAATGAAAGGTAAGGACACAGCGATAATTGCCCCTCTTTTTCTTGAAAATAGAATTAAAAGAAATGCAATAATAATTATAGGAATAGACATTTTTTTACGAGCAAATAAAATAAATGCTGGAAATAAAATGGCTAACATATAACCTAAATTATCTCCTCCTAGACCCGCAACATCACCATACTCACTTAAATCTCTCATAAAGGAAAAGACAAATTTTAGTGATGATATAATAAAAGTTAAAACGAAGAATAAATACAAGTCCTTTTCCTTTACTTGCTTTTTATAACCTATATAATAGAAAAAGCAGAACGACAATAACACGTTCAAAGAGACCAAGACATTTTGAAAAAAGAAAGAAAAAATCGAATATAGTAAAAGCACATAACAGAATAATACAATTAATGTATTAGGTAACGGTCCAACTCCCTTAATACACTGAACCTTTACACTGTAATAAACAAGTGCAACAAAAAGACTCAGCTTAAAGACTTGTTGCAACATTCTGTAAATTGGAACATCATTAACAGCACCTAATGTATTTATCATTAATAAAATAACAAACACAACCAATACTCCCAATTTTGTTTTATCAGCATAAATATAATGCATTCTTTCTTTAATCATCTTGCTCGGAGGTATTATAAGAAACAGCTGCACAAGTATATCTCGAAATACTTTCAATCATTAACGACATAAAAACATGTACTAATTATTATTGTGATCTTTGAGAAATTGTTCTAGAATCAATTCCTCCAAAGTAAAGTCTTCATGAACCAGTTCTAATTCTCTATTCCAGTAAAATGAACCATCGCCACCATCAAAACCAAAGCAATATGAAATCTCAACAATATGTGGATTACCTTCCTTATCCAAAACAAAATCGAACGACATAGATTGTGCTTTTAGTCTTTTTTGAATATCAAAGGCAACTTTCACTAAAAACTCTGGAATCAAAGTTGGATCTTCATAGGACATTCCCGCCCCTGACGCTCGAAAATCATTTTCACGAACTTTTCTCATGCTTCCCCATGCACGATCACCTACAACCACAATTCGGTAATCACAATCAGCACCAGCAATAAATTCTTGAAAATATACGTATCCCTTTTCTTTAGGAAACTGTTTTCTAGCGTGAGTCATATATTTCACAAAATTTGGCAATCGCTTTAATCGATTTAACACATCACCTCTTTTTCTTGAAACCTTGAGTTTTGTCGACACGTCTGCTAGAATTTTGGGTGCTGGAGACAAGCCAGAACTAAACATTTTATTACAATATTTCTTAGCCTGTCTAAAATTTTTCAATAGAACGACATTATAAGAACCTGCACCTCTTCTTAGCTTAGCTACAATAGGATATTCGGCCTCATCCCTCAGCCACTTCATAGCAGTATCCTTGTGATAAAACGGCCAAGATTTTACTACAGGAGCATCTATGGCTTCTAAAATGTATTTTTCAGCAACTTTATCATCAAAATACCAACCTGTATTAAAATCAGGATATACTTTAATATCACAACTGCCTAGCGAATACAATACATTTCTTGCCATTAAAATATCTTCCGGCAAATTATGATTAAAGTGCCATAAAAAATGTGTTACATTTTCATTCTTCAGATATTCAATTATATCAGCACTATAGGCATCGACTGTAATATAATTTAATCCATTAGCTTCACAGTATTTAATGCTCTTTTCATTTAATCCTGTGCCATTATGAATTGCTATTTTCATCTTGTTTCATTTTTTTAAATTTATAGAATAGACCACCTCCCATTATAGCTCTTGATAAAGTCAAATTTAATGCAGCTCCAACTATGCCAAAATAATAGATCAATGGGAAAGCACTCACAAACCCGATTATTGAAGCCACAAAAGTATTTTTCATTACCAGTCGATCCATTCTCATAACAATAAAGTAGTTCAAACCGTAAATTTCATACAAAGTAATTACAAATATACTTATAGATAATATGGTTAAAACACCAAAAGCATACTCATAATCTATCGCTAGATACCAAAAAATCAATTTATAAAAAATGATTGGCCCCAAAGTTAAAACCAAGCCACATAGCAACATACTCTTCTCAAACTTACTAAATGCCTCTTTTACGCGATTGAGATATGGAAAGAAAACTCTTGAAACGATTCCAATTAAGGTAACACCTAACTCAGCAATTTTTTTTATAGCATCATACGTACCGACACTACTATTACCAATTATAACTCCTAGCAAAAAAGTACTAGTATTATTGTACAGATTAGGCATAAATTGATTAATAAATATCGGATAATTATCAACCAAAGTCTTTCTCATTCGAGAAAAGCCAATCCAATAGATCTTTAATTTATACTTTGAAATTAAAACATATTGTCCTATAATACCTGATATTAAAAAACCAAGACTCTGAAAAAGAGGATAAAGCCAATAATCTTCAGGTTTTTTAATGAATAGGAAAATACCAATGGCAAAAAAAACTTTAATGCTAACATTAAAGATTGTAATGTATTTCATCTTCTCGATTCCCTGAAAAAACCATTCTGGAAAAAGTGCATACCCCACTATAATTGGTGCTGTTAAGAAAAACACATTACTTTCAGCAAAAAATGGTTTATAAAACCATACAATTAAAGAAATTATAATTAAAGACATGACACATAAGGCCATCTTAACTAGCATCACCCTACTATAAATAAGAGAAATAGATTTCAAATTTCCTCTATGAATTGAAACCTCTCTCGTAGCGGTAACCCTGAAACTATAATCGGTTATTGTAATAAAGTAATTTATTAAAGAAAATGCTAATACAACTGTTCCGTAATTGAATGTCCCAAGAACTCTCAAAAGATAAGGTAAAGTAATTAGAGGCACTATAATACTTACAACCTGTAGAGCTGAAAGAGAAATAAAGTTTTCAAGCAAAGTTCTTATATCTCTATTCGCTAACTTCTCTTTAAATATGTCAATTAATCCTGATAAAACCATGCGTAAACTAACCTATCAAATATCGTCCAACTTTAGTCTTCAAAAAACTTATTACAATAAGAGATGTAACAGATAATGTTATAATCAGAATGTAAAATGGAAATACAAACGATGATACCTTTTCTGATAAGGATGTGAAATCAATCAACCAAACTAACACAAATTGATGCACAACATATATACCATAGGACCAATCATTTAAATATAAAAATACTTTACTAAGAGTATTTCTATTTACTAAATATTTATTGACAAATCCAAATAGTGATAGGATACCCAAAACAGACAAAGGTACCTTTAATGCAAAAAGAATAACTTTTAAAACCATAGTCGGCTCATAGCTATATTTTATGAAATAGAATAGGCCAAAAGAAATTAGAAATAACAATGTTATAATCAGCACATTTCTATATGAACTTAAAAATTGGGTTAACAGATTCTTATTAGCCACATATAAATACCCTAAATAGAAATATAGCAAGTATGACATCATGGAAGAAATTCCAAAAACATTCGGTACTAATGGTGAGACAAAAAGGAGTAAACCAGCAAGTAATATAATCCAAAATGGTTTCTTCATAAGAATATTAGTTGTATAATACGCCACAATATAGCAAGCAAAAATCATTGGTAGAAACCATAAATGACCAACTCCATTAGATATTACAAGAAGTGAATCAATTAGACTATAATCTTTTTGCGCATATTCAAAAAGAAGATAATATAACAAACCAAAAAGAAGACAGGGCAAATAAATTCTTTTAAATTTCTTTGCTATAAATTTCTTTGGATCATCTTTCCTCCCTAATGTTATTGTTTGATATCCGAATAGGTAACCTGAAACAAACACAAAAGCTTGCAATTGAAAGCTAATAAAAAATGGATTTATCCATTGATAAAAAGTAACATCAAGAATATGTCCAGGCTTTTCCCAAACTCCTGAATAAATGGCAAATGAGTGTCCTATTACAATACTCAATATGCATAATGGACGAATAATTGCAATATCTGTTAATACTTTTTTTTGCATATATGTTTTTTAAGGGATAATTGAAAAGTTATCAAAATCAATACAAGGAAATTATTTTAAATTTTCCCAATACCATTTGCATGCTTCACTTAAACCTAATCGAATATCATACTCAGGATCATATCCTAGAATGGATCTACCTTTATCAATATTTGCAAGAGAATGAGGAATATCTCCTACTCTATTCTCTCCATGTATAACATCCACATTTAATATTTCTGAATCAAACTTTGATAAGTTTTCTTTAAGAATATTGAACAATTGATTTAAATCCGTACGATCTCCGTATGCAACATTAAAAACACTTTTACTACCAACTCCAACCTCTAGTATCTTATCATAAGAAACGATTGCAGCTAATTGATTTGCCTGAATAACATTTTCCACATAAGTGAAATCTCTTGAAAACTTACCATCTCCATTAATGACAGGACTTTCATGGGCCATTAGCTGCATTACAAATTTCGGAATCACAGCAGCATATGCTCCATTGGGATCTTGTCTTCTTCCGAAAACATTAAAATATCTTAAACCTACAGTCTCAATTCCATATGTATCTGTAAAGTTTTGAGCATAAATTTCATTTGCATACTTGGTAATGGCATATGGAGACAAAGGATTTCCAATAATATGCTCCACTTTAGGCATGATAGTTGAATCTCCATAAGTAGAAGAGGATGCTGCATATACAAAGCGTTTCACTCCTTCTTCTTTTGCTGCAAATAACATTTTCACAAACCCACCAATATTTACATCGGTTGAAGTCATAGGGTCCTTTATTGATCGAGGAACAGACCCTAAAGCGGCCTGGTGAAGCACATAATCACACCCTTTAACTGCTTTTACACAGTCCTCAAAATTACGAATATCCCCCTCAATCAAGGTAAAATCCTTATTCTGCAAGGCAAGCTCTAAATTTTCTCTTTTCCCAGTAGCAAAATTATCCAAACAAACTACTTGATTTCCTTGCTCTAAAAGTCTATCAACAAGATTGGAGCCAATAAAACCAGCTCCACCCGTTACTAATACTTTTGAGTTCTCAATGATTCTCTTATCAGTCATTATAATCTACCGTCTATCAATTCCTTATTCCAAATTCCCTTAATGTCATAAATCACCGAATCATGACCATTACGTAGTTGCGTGAGGTCTAGGTCTCTAAATTCATTATGTGCTACCGCAAGCGTTACAGCATCATACTTCACACCCGCATAAGAATCAACCAAATCTAGATTATATTCCTCTTTAACTTCTTCTTTGTTAGCCCATGGATCATACACTTCTACCTTACATCCATATTCTTTCAACTCATTGATCACATCAATCGCCTTGGTATTTCGGATATCCGGACAGTTCTCCTTAAAAGTTATTCCCAACACCAATACTTTGGCATTACGAACGGCATGCCCTTTAGCAATCATCTTCTTGACGATTTGAGATGCAACCCAAGCTCCCATTCCATCATTCATACGACGTCCAGCCAAGATAATCTCAGGGTTGTAACCTGTTTCCTGAGCTTTTTGCGCCAAATAGTAAGGATCAACACCAATACAGTGTCCACCAACCAAACCAGGTGTAAATGGTAGGAAATTCCACTTTGTACTTGCTGCTTCTAAAACATCTTTCGTGTCGATACCAAGATTCGAGAAAATCTTTGCCAACTCATTTACAAAAGCAATATTGATATCGCGTTGTGAGTTTTCAATCACTTTTGCCGCTTCTGCAACCTTAATGGTAGGAGCCAAATGAGTACCTGCAACAATTACTGATTGGTACAATTCATCAACCTTTTTACCGATCTCAGGAGTTGAACCAGAGGTAACTTTCTTAATTTTAGTAACCGTATGTAGCTTATCTCCCGGATTGATTCGCTCAGGAGAGTATCCCACAAAGAAATCCTTATTAAATTTCATACCTGATACTTTCTCCAATACAGGCACACAGTCATCCTCAGTTGCTCCAGGATAAACAGTGGACTCATAAATCACAACATCATCCTTTGATAATACTCGCCCAACAGTTTCTGAAGCTTTTACAAGAGGTGTTAGAACTGGACGGTTGTTCTTGTCTGTAGGCGTTGGAACTGTGATTATATAATAATTACAGTCCTTTAAACAATCATTAGTAGTAGTTAAGAACAGCCCATCGCCTAGTTCGTCTACCAATACTGATTTTAAATTTTCATTATCTACCTCCAAAGTTGAATCAACACCCGAGTTCAATTCATCGACACGCTCTTGGTTGATATCAAATCCTACAACCTGAAATTTCTTCGCAAACTCAACAGCTAAAGGTAGACCAACATACCCAAGACCAATAATTGCAACTTTTATATTTTTATCCATGATTTTATTAATTGTTATGGGATTATTTTTATTAATTATAATTAGACATATTCATAAGATTCAAATAGCTAACCAGAAAAGAATTGATCACAAACATCTTTTTCAAACAATCACTCTCTTATCGTTGTATTTATCAATCGCTTATTCAACTTTTTCTTCTAACCACACAATCTTAGCTTTAGCAATAAGTTGTTTTCCATATACCAAACTCACTCCAATAACACCTCCAAAAAATGTCCATATTACCAAAATCATGGAACGTTTAGGCTTAGATTTATCATATGGAATTACAACAGGTTTTATAATAGTAAAAACCGGTGTATCTTCCTTAACCTGTATTTTCTGTTTTTCCAACTGTTTGGCCAACTCAGAATAAACTCCATAAACCAAATTATAATCAGCGGTTAACCTTTCCAGTTCTGTTTGTGCAGTAGCTTTACTAACATTTTTATTCCGATCTAAAAAGCTTGCTAAATTCTTTTGAGCCTTTATCGACTCCATTTTTTTCTCAGCGTACCTTTCTTCTACAAATGACAGTTGATCATTTGCTTTTTGAATTTTAAAATCTGTAATGGCATCTTGCAATAGTATTTGTGCCTTCTGTACCATTTGAGCAGCTGCCTTAGCTTCCGGCATCTGTGCGGAGAGATATATGTAGCCATCTTTATCATTTACTTCTAAAGATAATTGCGACAACAAGATCTTGATTAACTTTTTCTCAACAAATGATATTGACTGCAAACCCTCTTCTGAATTCAATTCAACATTTACATTAGCAGATGTATTTCCTTTGATAGCCCCAATAATTAAACCTGGCAATCCGACAGTATAATTCTTTATATAACCAAACAACCCAGGCTTATAAATTTCATTGTAGTATGTTGCAAAGGTTACTTTGCCCTCTTGTCCTTTTATTGTCAAAGGTGTTTTCATCATTTCCTTTAAAAAGGGCACACTCTCCATTAACTTAGGGTAAAGTGTTGGAGGGATATCTGATCCACCTCCCATAGATCCAAGATTAATTCCAGCCATTGCAGCTAAACCACCTAAACTTCCTCCCAGCTTTGATCCACCTTCAGCAGATTGCGGCACCATGGTACAGGAAGCGGTGTATTCTTTTTCTGAGAAGATGGCTACGAATAGGCCCATAAACATGAAGATGACGGTTGTTTTGATGACGGTCTTTCTGCCTTCCCATAGGGTTTTGGCGAGTGCAATTAGGTCGATTTCGTCTTCGTGCTGAGAACGAATTGCATCGGTTTGGTTTGTGTCTTTTATATTGGTCATTATATCTTTTTATTTGGTCATTGGTTAACTGGTCACTTGTCATTGGTTGAATCGTCACTCGTCACTTGGACTATTGACTACTGACCATTGACCAGTGTACCATTGACTATCTTTTTCCAATTGATCGAATGTATGCATTTAGCATTTTTGCTATCCGGATACTTTCTTCTTTCAAATCCTTATAAATGGCTTCATCAATTAAGTCTCTATCATTAGCTTTTCTCAACCAATTTTGAGTTTCATACAAAGATCCACGAGCGTAAAACAAAAAATTCTTATTTTCCTTATAATGGTATCGTCCGTATCCTTCACTAATATTAGCTGATATTGAATCGGCCGATCTTACCAATTGCTTTCCTATTGTCGACTTTTCGAAATACTGCCAGGCATCCACCAATTTCCAAATCTTCTCTTCAAAAGAATAGGCCAATTGATAAACTTGTAAATCTTTTAAGTCTGACATAACTTTATTCGTTTAATTCGTCACTGGTTGATTGGTCATTGGTCACTGGTCACTGGTTGATTGGTCATTGGTCACTTGTCATTGGTTGAATCGTCACTCGTCACTTGGACTATTGACTATTGACTATTGACTACTGACTACTGACTACTGACTACTGACTATTTTATCTCGTTGCCACCGCTATTGCCGTAATCAAACTCGCCAATGTTGATGTGAAGGCCAGCCACTTGCTTGCGTTTGCAGCTTTGTCCACTTCTGGTTTTTCCGGAACGATGATTTCACAGCCTGGTTCGATTCTTGGGAAGCGTCTTCCGAATAATCCGCCTTTTGTAGCTGCTGTTGTTCCGTTAGCATAGAGCACATATACCTTTCCTTTCTTGGCTCTTTGGGCAAAACCACCTGAGCTCATGATGTAATCTTTTGCTTTTTTCTTGTCCGTAAAGGTATGTGCCACCGGATTCAATACCGATCCTGAAACCATTACCGTTTGCAGTTTGGAAGGTACCATCAACTGATCCCCATCCAAAACTTGCAGATCTTCCACACAACCCGAATTCTTCATAATCTTTGGCAAATCAATACCCACAATTTGATACTGTACCTTTTCTACCTCTTCGGCATTCATGGTGGTATCCTGTATGGCAATGGCCAGCTTTGCCTGGTATTCTGCTTCGCTCAATTCTATTCTTCTGCGCAAAGAGGCTCCTTTCACATAGGCTTCAGGGGTCAAACCTCCTGCCCTGCGAATGACATCAGATATTTTTTCATCCTTGCGGGTGATTCCATACTCTCCGGCATACTTTACTTCCCCCTGCACACTGGCTGTTCCCTGAGGGCGATATCCCGGTGCACGGCGAATGTATACCTTATCGAAAGCATTCAGAATAAAAGCTTCCCCTTCTGCATCCAGCTTCAGGTTGCGATCCAATCCATATTGATAGGTATGCAATAATGATTTGGTCAATTCTTTGGTTTCGTTGTAATCCAATACACGGCTTACTTCTACAGAGCTAACCTCTGCATTTTCAAGAAATCCACCTGCCTGGAAAATCAGGTCGGCAATTTTCATGTTCTCTGCCCAGGCATAGCTTCCCGGGAATTGTACTTCCCCAACAATTTCAACCGTACGCGCTTCGCGCAGATCGAAAATGGAAGAGATCTGAATTCGATCTTCACGCTGCAAGAACACATCTGTCTTACCATTCAAGACTTCACGTGGTGAAAATGAGATGGCCTCCAGGCTTAAATCCTTTTGCTTGCGGGTAATTACCCCACGCTCCATAAAGGCTTCCTCTTTCAGACCTTCTGCTTTTGCAATCAATTCAGAAAGCTTCATTCCTTCCAACAACTGGTAATCACCAGGACGATAGACTGCCCCTTCTATGCTGATTCGATTTTCGAAACGCTCTGTAATGGCACCTGCCTGAATGGAATCTCCATTCATCAATGTAATTTCACTGTATTGATCTGCAGTTACATCTACAAAACTCAAGGTGCGAGAATTGTTGCGATACAAATCCAAAGCATGGGTATAAGCCTTATCGGTAAAACCACCTGCGTAACGCAAAATGTCGGCTACCAATTCGCCATCTTTGGCCTCAAACAAACCGGTACGCTTGAATTCGCCCGCTACCTTAATGCGATTCACATATGGACGAACCATGATCACATCCTGATCACGCAATTGCACATTGTTTTGCGTTTTGCCATCAATTAAATATTCATATACATCAACCGAATTGATCACCTTTCCATCACGAATCAAATCGATTACACGGAAAGATCCATTTTCATTTGGTCCTCCTGCCAAATACAGGGCATTGAAAACAGAAGCGGTTGCCGGTAAAGCGTAGGTTCCTGGCAGGTTCACCTCCCCAATCACATTTACCTTCACTCCTTTTAATGCCCCCAGGCTCACATCGGCAAATGTATTGGGCTGATTCCCTTTCATGCCATTGTAGATGGAAATTAACCTGGATTTGATTTTTGCACTGGCTTTCGCAAAGCTCATTCCATATACATTGACCGGACCCAAGTCAGGAATCATAATGGCTCCATTTTTCTGAACCACTAACATATATGATTGTTGAGATGCACCATAGACTGCAATATTCACTTCATCTCCTATTCCTAAGGCATAAGAATCTGAAACTGGAACATCTACATTGGGTGCAAAGCTTAAATTCTCTGAATTGAAAAAATGAAAACCAAAAATCTCCTTGTTTTTTTCCGTCGCTTCGAACTCCTTCTTCTCAGACAGCTCCTCTCTTTGCTCATCTGCAAACATGCTGGTATCTCGCAATGCATTGTTTTGATTGCCACCAAACTGATTCTTCATCTTGTACTCCCGAATGCGCTGAGTCATCTGATCGATTTGCATTTGAGAAGCTCCCCGAGCACGAGCCAAAGCCATGGCTTCTTCCAGGCTCATCCCATTCTTCTCCATTTCGGAGATGATTCTTTCAATTTGCTTGTCGCTTAATGCATTTACATTTACCGTAGCCGGGTTGATATTCGTATTTTGTGCCTCTGCTCCCAGAGCAGCAAAAGCGAAGATCAATCCGAGGAAAAGAGTTTTTCGAAATAATCGAATCATAATTGTATTTTATTAAAATGCTTATGGTTTACACCTATTTATTCAATCTAGACCGTTTTGCTTTGATCAAACCCCACTTTTGTCTGATCAAAGATTTTTACAGTTGCGCAAAAATAAAAAACTGTCGTCCAATTCCCTAATTTTTGAACCTGTATTATCTTATTTTTTTCTAACATATTTTTCACACAAGAGTAAAATCCCAAAACTCAATCCTGAAAGCTTTCGGGACCAAAACCCAAGTTTAATGACCTAAACGCTGTGTTCAGTGAACAGTGATCAGTAAGCAGTAATTAGTATCCCCTACATTCCGATAATTCGGAAGAGCATAAGGTCTGTTTCTTTTTTCTATTCCTCTTTTTACCCCTAAATCCCCTGAAGGGGACTTTCTTTCTGCATTAAACAAGCCACTTTAAAGTACAAAACGAAGCGTCTCATGACTAAAAGGAATAATTAAAGGGTAAACGTAGGACGAAATCCAATCCAGTAAGCTTTCGGAATATAAAGTAGCTATGCGTTCCAAACCCTGCATACCCATTCCACTTTTCCACCTTTCTACTTTTCTACTATTCTACCTTTTTACTTTTTGAATTTTCTTCCGTTGCATGTAAACGATCTTCATTAATCAAGGGCATGTATTTGCGACGACATTTGCCTAAAACACATAGCTTGGGCTACATTCGCTTTGCTCATTTGCCCAAGGCTATAAAGATTACGCCCCCCTGGGGCTTTATTTACAATGACCATTCCCCTGTGAATCATTAACCATTCATAATTGAGAGAAATCCTTCTCCCTATTCTGAATGGTAGAGAGATGACTACAAAATTGGAATGCTAACTATTTACTTACTTCCTGAACTTTTCCATCATTCTACCTTTTCACTTTTCTACTTTAATTTTAGCGTGTAATAGTAATAAGAATATCTCAATAAAAAAGCTGTCAAAAGTGTCAAGTTCGATTGCCTTCCAGATCCTTAACATTTGAATAAAACAAAAGCTGTTTTACACATGATGCAAAACAGCTTTTGACTTATCTTTTTAGATGTTTAACTCAACATCTCTTTGATTTCTTCAGACAGGCTTTGCTTCCCAACCAACTTGGTTTTTGACACGAAACGTTTATCCAATTGCTCATAGATTGAGTTCATCGATTTAAACTCCGGCACTATGGCTTTCATGTGAGCTACAATCTTGAAATTATCGTTACTTTCCAACAATTCATAAAACTGCTCAATCAGCAACTGCACCTCTGCCAATTCATACTCTCTCACCTTAGCGACCATAATGCGAGGATGCTTGGTTGGAATGGTATTTTCTTTTACATTCAGCAACTCCTCGTATAATTTCTCACCAGGCCTTAAACCTGTAAATTGAACCTGAATATCTTCTCCCAATTTCAATCCACTTAATTTGATCATCTTATAGGCCAAATCTGCAATCTTAACAGATCTCCCCATATCAAAAATAAAAATCTTCCCTCCGGAACCAATTGCTCCAGCCTGCATCACCAACTGACAAGCCTCCGGAATGGTCATAAAATACCTGGTAATTTCAGGGTGAGTAACCGTAATTGGCCCTCCTTTATCGATTTGAGCTTTAAATCTTGGAATCACCGATCCGTTCGATCCCAAAACATTACCAAAACGCGTGGTAATAAAATGCGTAGGACATCCCGGATAATTCAATGATTGTGTATATATCTCCGCGATTCTTTTCGATGCTCCCATCACATTGGTAGGATTCACCGCTTTATCCGTGGAAACCATCACAAACCTCTCCACTCCAAATTCAAGAGAAAGATCGGCAATATTTTTTGTTCCCAACACATTTGTTTTAATCGCTTCGGAAGGATTGTTTTCCATCATGGGAACATGCTTGTATGCCGCTGCATGATACACCAAATTGGGCTTATACACATCAAACATCCTTTGGGTTCTCTCCTTGTCGCGCACATCTCCAATTACAATTTCAGCATTGTAAAAATTCAACTCTTCTTTCAAAGACAGTTCAATATCATACAATGGAGATTCCGCCTGGTCGAACAAGACAATACATTTTGGAGAGAAACGTGCAACCTGACGAACCATCTCGGAACCGATAGATCCAGCAGCCCCTGTAACCAAAACAGTTTTTCCATTCACCTGCTCGTTGATCTGATCCCAATCGAGATTAATTGGATCGCGCTCCAATAAGTCCTCAATTTTAATGGCCCTAATTTGCTTCACACTCAATTCACCATTCACCCAACTTTCAAATTTAGGCACCTCCCAAACTTTTAAATTGAATTCAAGACATTTCTCAACCACCTCGCTCTTTTGAGTATGCGTTAAATCTTTTTTGGCAATAATGACCTTATCTACCTCCTTGCGCTCAATCAGATCCTGCAAATCGGAAGTACTATAGATCTTCACATCCTCCAGTTTACTTCCCACCTTTTTATTATTGTGGTCGATAAATGCAACGATAGAACTATTTACTTCGCTACCACTATCCAAAGCATGCTTTGCCATGATCCCAAATTCATCACTTCCGTAAATCAATATGTTTTCACGAATCTTAGAGCGAGTTAAATACCTATAGTAAATAGCCTTGAATATGATACGACTACTGGTCATTAAAAAGACAACCGCAATGTATTCGATAATCAAAATTGAAAAAGGTACAATAAAGACACCATCCCTCGCCACATAACTTAACAAATTGAATAAGGTAAAGACTGCAGATCCTATGGAAACTACCACAAATATCCGTTCTGCATCTTTTGAACTTGTATACCTAACAATTCCCGCATAAGTCCCTCCATATAAAAAAGTCAAAGCCCTTAACAATACAAACATGGGAATAATTACCTTTGCAGCATTCAAATGAATCTCTTCCAGATTAAAATTAAAACGCAGAAGATAAGCAGCTGTAATCGAAACTAAACTAATGGCTAAATCGATCACAAAAACAATCCAACGTGGAGTTGTCTTATCAAAAATGTTAATTTTAGGTAAAGTCATAATAAACAATTTATAGTAGTATAAGTAGCATTATTAACTCGTATGGTCAACTTGACAAAAGTACAGCCTTAATTTATCAAAAGCAAGTGTCAAACTTGTCATTATTTTTTTTTAATCAAAACTAAAAATCCCTTTACATTGATTTAGCATCCATTCATCATAGCCTAAGCCATTACTTTTCAGATGATAAATTACACAAACGGTTGCGTATTCATTTTACTTTTTTTTCAATTATTATACCGTATTATTCAAGCATTACCCTACACAGCTTTAAATAATTATTTTAACAAACTATATTTGAAGTCTTTAGAAAAGTAGAATGGTAAAATAGTAGAAAAGTGTAATGAGTAATGAGTAATGAGTAATGAGTAATGAGTAATGAGTAATGAGTAATGAGTAATGAGTAATGAGTAATGAGTAATGAGTAATGAGTAATGAGTATGCAAAGTTCGGAAATTGAATTTACAAAACGTAATTCGTAATTGACAATTCGTAATTTTATATCTCGAAGAGTCGGAACCAGCAAGCTGGCTTTATATCCCAGTAGCTTTAGAGTTTGCTTTGGGGATTTGAGATGAGCAGATACAAAAAAACCACCTCAAAAGCTTGAGATGGTATTATTCATTGATTCCCGATAGCTATCGGGATATTCATTGAAAATAAAGTGGCAAACCTATAAGCCGGGTCCTGTCCTCTTCAAAAGAGTTTCTATCATTTATCTTGAACATTTGTTGCCAAATGTCTCTAGCAATCTACCCCCCGACATCGGCCGAGTAAGCCTACAGCTGACGGTATACTTGATCTTGCAACACATAAGGTACACGGCTACCCATGTCACCACAGGTACCGGTGAGCTCTTACCTCACCTTTTCACCCTTACACCAATAAATTGGAGCGGTTATTTTCTGCTCTACTACTAAAGCCTTTCGACTTTCTTCCAGTTAAGAAGTATGTTACTCTGCGTTGCCCGGACTTTCCTCTCTTTCTTGCGAAACAGCGATAGAACGGTTTGCCTGACGACAAAATTAATAATTAACAATGAGTAATTAATAATAGTATTAAAATATTTTTCGCACTCCAATGAATTAATAATTATTATTCATTATTAATTACTAATTATTAATTGTTTATAGTTTACAGTTTTACAATGAACGCATCCCTAAAGCCTTTCTTGCGCACTTCGCGCAATTCGCGGCGGCAAACCCAGTAGTTGTCGTAGTTGCCTACAAAATAGCGATACAGTTTATCGTGCTGGTCATAGGATTGGCTTACATCTTCCAGCTTAAAGCGAGAGCTTTTTATCTTGTTCTTTCCGGCAAAAATTTGAATGGTATAATGAGCATCAGCTAAAGCATCAGGCTGATTTACAACTCTCTTGTTTTTACTTGGATCCTTCACGCCTGCTTTGGTAAACCCCAAATCGTGAAGTTTTTGAACTGCATTATCGGCTTCCTTTTTGTCGGCATATGGACCAATTTCGATATAGTAAATTGGGGATTTGGAGATCTTCAGACTTGACGACTCGTAGTAGTAGTCGACATATTCCTTGCCACGCATTTTGCGCCCCATATTGTATGATCCTTCATGGGTCTTTTGGGCTTTTGTTGCCTTTTTGGCCTTGGAAACATTCACCAATTGCCCCTTGTTCATTACAAGCAATTCTGCATTGGCATACTTGCTCTTCACCTTATCATTTAGGTATTTTTCTGCATTGCCAACATCCTCAAACTTCCCTAACAAATAGTAGTACAAACCTTTCTGTTTGTGTACCTTCGGTTTTAAAGCTTTAAATTGATCTGCCGCTAAAATCTCTTTTGATTCTTTTAATTTAATGGTGTAGAAATAGGCATTTTCTACATCGGTCAATTTTGATATTGCGATTTCAGCAGATTTCTTTTTTTGAACATTCTTATCTTGAGTGGTCGGTTCGATGATCCCCTCCAACTCTTCTTCCGAAAATTCTTCCAACAAATCAACAACCCTTGCCTCGGCATATCCTATTTCTTTTATCTTATCGCTCAAGTCTTTTGCTTCATCCAAAGACTTGGTAATCCCTGAAATGTAATGAAAATCACCTTCCTCGCTACTCAACTCAATTACCCCCTCCAGGTTTTCAAAATAATCGGTGTAAACAGGATATTTGTATTTCGCAATTTCAACAGCATAAGAAGTACTGCCAGATGATGCTACATTAAAATTGAAATTTAAAACCGGTGAAAAGTAGCCGATGGTCCCAACCGATAAAACAAAACAGATGATAAAATAGATGTTTCTCATAGTGCAAGATAGAATAGGGTACAGAGATAAATTGGACACAATATTCGTAGTAAATATAATAATTTTCGGATGATTCGCAATTAAGATTTTATATTAATACTGATAAAAACCAAAACCCAAATTCCAAAAACCAAAACTCAAACTCCCTGATAACTGATAACTGACAAAGCTATTTGATTACAAACAACAACTCCAATCTTCGGTTCTGTCGATGCTGTTCTTCCGAACACTCACTACCATCGACACATCCATTTACAACAAAACGTTCTCCATAGGCATTACAGATGATTCTATTGGAATCAACACCCTTGGCAATCATGAATTCCCTGGCCATTTTTGCTCTCTTCATGGATAAAGTCTTATTGGACTGAGCAGCTCCTTTCGAATCGGTATGAGAGTTGATCACAATGTCCAAGTCGGGATACATCTTCCAGAAACCCACCATTTTCGATAAAGTTAATTTTGCTTCTGAATTTAAACTCTCTTGCCCCGCATCAAAATGAATTTTACGGAACATCATTCTCTTGTCAGGATAATGAATCGGGCTCAACTCTTTGGCAAAACCTTTCTCCATATCTTTCTCTAGCTTCCTAAGTAGTATGTCAACACTCAAATTTGATTCCATGGGGTAATACTTCAAATGTGTGCTTTCATAGCCTTGTTTCTCTGCAGTTATCTCGTAAAGAATGCCCTCTCCCAATTCATACCAGGAGACATCAAACTGAAACCTATCTGCAGCGATTTGCTGGGGCACAATCATTTGATTACTCAACACCTTTTCCACTTCAATCTTCGCATTCGAAACGGATTCCCTGCTGATCACCTCTTTCACAAAAAGTTCTACCTGCATTTTTCGATCTGCACCAAATGAATAAATTCGATCTCGAATCCCCTTATTGTTTCTGTCCGAAACCATTAAAAGCTGTCCTTTTTCAGGACTATCCTGAATGCTAAAATCGTTCTGCGATGAATTTAAAGCAGGCCCTGCATTCTTCACCTCTCCCCACTCGCCTTCTTTGGTTTTCGATGCATAAAACAGATCCAAACGACCATAGCCCACTTGCCCGTCGGAAGCAAACCACAACTTTCCATCCTTTAAAATGGAAGGGTAAATTTCATGATGTTTGGTATTGATTTCTTCTCCCAAATTAATTGGTCTTCCCCAGGACTTCCCTCTCCTATGGCATACATAGATATCCATGCCGCCGTATCCGCCTGGCATATCCGAAGAAAAATACAAACTCTTGCCATCTTTGCTAATACAGGGATAAGCACATGAATACTTTCGTCCATTAAATGGCAGAACAAAACTTGCCTTCCACCGGTTATTTTTGAACTCAGCTTCAACAATCTCCATATATTGCCTGCCTTTCCTGGTGTACCAACTTGTGTAATACATGCTTTTCCCATCTCCGGAAACAGCAATAGCGCCCAAATCAACAGCATTGTTCAATTGATCGGCCCAAGGCTTCAATTCTGAATATTCCTGATCGGCAAACTCACTGTAAAACAGTTGATAGTTCTTAAGTCCACGAGCATTCTTTTTACCCAGATTAGAATATATGATTTTATTCCCCACCACACTTACACCCAAACTTTTCGATTTGGGCTGCTGATGAATGGCGCGTAAAATCATTCCTGAAGCGTCAGTAGCTTTCTCTAATTCCTGTATGGCTTTGATTCTCTTGTCTACATGAACCTGATTCGCACCTTTTTCTGCAGCTCTTTCACAAGACAATATTGCCTCTTTATACTTTCCCGCATTTAAATGGATATGAGACAAGGCCAACAAATCGTCAGCAGATTTCTCACTATCATATATTTTTTGATAATAGTTTTCAGCCTCCTGGTAATCGCCCAAGAAGTAATAGGACTCTGCAATCTTGCGGTTGATTTCAGGGTTCTTGTTTTTTACATTTTTAAAATTTGCAATTGCCTCTGCAAAATGAGTCTTCACAAAGGCCTTCTCTCCTCTTCTCAAAAATCGACTTTGAGCAGACAGCAGAAAAGCAAAGCAAACAAACAATAAAGTCAGTTGAAATTTGGCAGCCATACTTTTACAATGTTTGGGATGAACATAAATAAAAATAGGGATTTTTGGAATAAATCCCAAAATTCAATCCCGAAAGCTTTCGGGACCAAACCTCAGATCCCAAATCCCAAATCACAAATCCCAAATCCCAAATCACAAATCCCAAATCACAAATCACAATCCCGAAAGCTTTCGGGACCAAATCTCAAATCACAAATCACAAATACCAGGCAACAAGGAGAAAGGAGAAAGTAAAATGGTAGAAAAGTAGAATAGTAGAATAGTAGAATAGTAGAAAAGTAAAATGGTAGAATGGTAGAATAGTAGAATGGTGAAAAAGGTGAAAGGTAAAAGGAAGGAGATTTACGAAGATCTTGATGATGGATATGATTTTCGTTGATAAGCTTTGTCCACAGATGAACACAAACGAAGCTATTCGCAAAGATCAGCATGATTAAAAAAACAATTTCAAAGCTGTAATTTTATATTGTTAATTACTCATTATTAATTGTTCATTATTCACACATGTGACGGAAGAAAATACAAAAAGTAAAATAGTAGAATGGTGAAAAAGGAGAAAGTGTCCCATTCTACCATTCTACTTTTCTACTTTCCAGACCTTTGGACTAAGCAAGTCTCTCTCTTTTCATTAAGAGTGAACTGTCACCATAGCTCAGGAAACGAAATTCGTTATCCAAGGCATGCTGGTAGATTTCTCTCCAATCTTCACCCACCAATGCTGATATTAGCAACAACAAAGTACTCTGTGGTTGATGAAAATTGGTAACCAATCCTTTGATCACCTTAAAATCGTAACCTGGAGCAATAATAATTTGCGTAGCCGCATTAAACAGGCTGATTTCATTCTCTTCCATATAAGCACAAATGGCCTGAAATGATTCTTCTACCGTATAATTCTTAGGCAATTGATAGGCTTCCCATTGCTTCAATAATTTAGGATCCTCTGCCTTTGTCAGAATTTTAACTCCCATCCAATACAAACTTTCCAATGTACGAACCGATGTTGTTCCTACTGCAATGACTCCATTTTTTGTAGCCGCAATACTTCTTAAACTTTCTGCAGTTACCTGGATATGCTCGGTATGCATTTCATGATCCCCAATCTGATCAGATTTCACAGGCTTGAACGTACCTGCACCCACATGCAAAGTCAATTCTTCACGTTCAATTCCTTTGGCATCCATTTCTGCAAAAACCTTATCGGTAAAGTGTAAACCTGCAGTAGGTGCTGCCACAGATCCTTCAAATTTGGAGTAAACCGTTTGGTATCGAAGTAAATCACCTTCTTCAGTATCTCGATTCAAGTAAGGAGGAATTGGAATTTTACCTGTTTGCTCCAATACTTCGCTAAAACTGAGCTCCTCATGATTCCAGCTAAACTGAATTTCCTGGGCTCCATCCAACAATTGAATTCTCTCTGCCTGCAATTGATACTCCTTCTCATCCACGAAGAAAGACATGCTTAACACTCCGGATTTCCATTTTTTTGAATTCCCCACAATACACTTCCATGTAGACTTCTGAGTTGCCTGAAAAGCCAGGTTGTAATCAGCAGGATTCAAGGGTTCCAAACAGAAAATCTCAACACGTGCTCCTGTTTCTTTATGGAAAATTAATCTTGCCTGGATTACCTTGGTGTTGTTGTACACCATCTTCGTTCCCGACTCTATTTCTTCCGGAAGTTGATTGAATACAGATTCATTGATCTCACCATTGCGATAAATTAACAATTTAGATAAATCTCTATTTTCCAAAGGGTGTTTTGCAATTCTATGATCGGGCAAATCGTAAGTAAAATTTGCAATTTCAATCTGTTGTGTCTCTAATGTTTTGTTTTCTGTATTAATCTCCATCTTCCTTCATCTGTGCGCCACACATTATCATGCGGCAATTCATTTTGATCGGCAAAAATAGCTAACTTTGTTGGGAATTAAAAAAATCAGATCAAATGCAAATCAATATAGGCGATAAAGTCCGTTTTTTAAATGATATAGGCGGAGGAACCGTAACCAAAATTATCGATGCAAATACCGTTATGGTGTTGAACGATGAAGATGAATTTGAGATTCCAAGCATAAAAAAAAATCTTGTAGTAGTTGAAGCAGCAGGTGGCGAGCAAGCAAATCAGCAGCAAACCACACATATTACATCAGAAAGCTCCACTGTTAAAGCAAGTGCACAAAACTTATTTGTAGAGAAAGAAGAAGTATATGTAGCATTTGCTCCGCGTGAAGGCTATAATCCAACGGAGAGTCCTCAGGAACTTTACCTGATTAATGATACCAATCATATTCTTCTGTATGGATTCTATGATAAAAAAGGCAACAAGATGGAAGGACAAACAGCGGGTAACCTCGATCCAAAATCAAAAATCCTGCTGAACGAATATGACCTTAAGGAGTTAAATGAATTATCGAGCTGCTTCTTTCAGATTTTATTCTACAAACCAGGTGAGTCTGACATCAAGAAGCCTCTTGAACGAAACATCAAGATTCAACCGGTAAAGTTCTACAAGTCTACAAGCTACAAAGACACTCCCTATTTTCAGCAAAATGTAATTCTTCACAAACTAACTGGTGAAGATTTAGAACACAAATTGGAGGAACTGAGCCAAAAAGAGTTTAAAAAAGTGATTCGTGAAAAAGAGTCTGCCAATAAATCATCAAAACCACAAATCAATGTGAAAGGCAAAGAGGAGATCATTGAAGTTGACCTTCACATCAACTCTTTGATTGATTCGGTAACTGGTCTTTCAAATGCGGACATTCTGGAATTTCAATTGAACAAGTTTCATGAAATCATGCGTCAATACCAAAATTCGAAAGGAAAAAGAATTGTGTTCATCCATGGAATTGGAAATGGAACTTTGAAAAAGAAAGTACACGACGAATTACGACGCAAATACAAAAAGCACTACCAGCAAGATGCTTCGTTTAAAGAATATGGCTGGGGAGCTACAATGGTAACGATACGATAATTCCGAATTATAAAGAATGAGTGAAGGAGTGCAAGAAATTGTGCTCCTTTTTTTTGAACAGTCCAACAGTCCAACAGTCCAACAGTCCAACAGTCCAACAGTCCAACAGTCCAACAGTCCAACAGTCGAAAAGTCAAAGAGTCGAAAAGTCAAAGAGTCGAAACGTGGAATAGTTTTAATTAGCTGAACTCACGATGCAATGAAGCGTCATACTTCAGCAAATGATATTTTTCAGCTATTAAGCTGAGTTCCCTGAAAAACAGATGCCCCAGAAAGTCAGATTTACTCAAGATCTGTTTTGAAAATTAAGAATTCAAGAATGATTTGATCGGCTCAAAGCAGGAAAGAAAAACCAAGAATCCCAAAATGGCAATGATTAATCCGGATATTTTGTTGATCCAAAACATCTGTTTTAGTCGAAACTTTTTTCTAAACAAGTCCACAATGGTTGATAAGGCATACCACCACAATGCTCCACCCAACAATACACCTAGCAATAAATAAAGACCTGTTAATGCAGAATGAGCATCTCCAAACACTGAAGCACCGGCAAACATGGCTCCAAAAAACAGAACCGCAATAGGATTAGAGAGGGTTAGAAAAAAGATCGCCAAAAAATCACCAAACATTCCTCTTTTTCCTGGCGACTGCGACTTTTTAAACTGCTTCACCGTATTGGCCAGAAAAATCCTTAATCCAACCAAAATCAGGAAAATAGAGCCAATTAATCTGAAGTAAAATTCCTGGGCTTGAATAAAATTAATCACAAATCCCAAGCCCAAAACTGCAATGGATGCAAATAAAGTATCAGCAACAGCTGCTCCTGATCCTGAAATAAAACCAGCCAGCCTTCCCTTCTGCAGCGTTTTTTGAATGATCAGAACACCAATGGGTCCTAACGGTATTGAAGCCATTAAGCCCACAACTATCCCTTTAAATATATATTGAAATTCCAACTAATCGTCTTTTTCAGTTAACAAAATTGAATCGCAAAGTTCGGAATAAATCTCTTAAAATTCCATATCATCCGACGAAAATCTTTGAAGAATTGTATCATCGTTTATTTCCTTCGATAAGGATTCAATCACTTTCATGGGAACATCAAACAAATCCAACACAAGCAATCCATCTAAACAATCATTAAAATTCGGATCAATATTAAACCCTACAATTTTAGCATTTAATGAAATGTACTTTTTCAATAAAACCGGCAACTTGTCATTGGTAATTTCAAAATCACCAATTAGCTTATCTAATTTATTGATATCATTCTTAGCTGTTTCCAGTAAAATATCAACATCCAAGTCCTTAATTTTAACCTTAAACTGCTTTCTCGATTTGATATGCTGTCCCATTTCATAATTGAAATAGTTGGCCATTATAAATTTAATGATCAAATCTTTCGATAAATTCGAGTATTTATTGCTAATACTAACCGGCCCAATCAAATAACGAGATTCAGGATTCTTAAGCAGGAAATACAATATCCCTTTCCAAAGCAGGAACAAAGGCATTGGCTTTCTTTGGTATTCCTTCACAATAAAAGAACGCCCAAGCTCCAAAGACTGACTTAAAATAGGCTGAAATTTCTTGCTCATTCGGAACAAACTTTGCAAATAAAAGCCTTTTAATCCATAACCCGACAAGATTTCATGTCCTTTACCAACACGATAAGCTCCTACAATCTTATGATTTTCTTCGTCCCAAATAAAAAGCTGATGGTAATACAGATCAAACTCATCGATATCAATACTCTGATTTGTCCCCTCACCTACTTCACGGAAAGTGATCTCACGCAAACGACCAATTTCATTTAGTATGTTTGGCAGTTTTGATGAAGGCGCACAATACACGCAATACGACCTGCTTTTAAACAACAAATAATCCTCTTTCAAGCTGTCTACCTCATTTCGAATCACATTCTCATCGATAGGAGGTATAATATCCTCTACTTTCACCACTTTGGCCTTGCGCTTAAAGCGATAAAATTTCTTTACCTCGATTGGTGTTCCCAACATGTAGGTTTTTGCGCGCAAAAATCTTCCATATTGATTGATATCCGTAAAGCCTTTCTGATCTTTTTGAGAAATCGGATTACCAATTCTAATGCGTACAACCTTGTTCTTCTTATTTAAGAGTTCAGAAGGAAGTTTCACAGTTCTCAAACTTGGGTGAATCATCCCCAACAAATGAAAAATTAAACTGTTATTCCCCTGAAAATAAATTGGAACTACCGGTACATCGGCCTTCTTAATAAATTTAAGAATGGAAGGCATCCATTGCTTATCCGAAATATTATGAGTAGCCGATTGATAGGTTGAAACCTCTCCTGCCGGAAAAATTCCCAATGGCTTTCCATCACTTAAATGTCTTAATGCTTCTTTTAAGCCTCCTGTACTGGATGCAGCACCTTTTCTATCTTCAAACGGATTCACTCCCAGGAAATAATCCTGGATTGGCTCTACTTTTTTCAACAGAAAGTTCGCCATTGCCTTAAAATCCGGTCGAACAAGACTTAATAGTTTTATCAAAATAATCCCATCAATTCCTCCAAATGGATGGTTCGAAATGGTAATAAAAGCACCTTCGGTAGGAATTCGCTTTAATTCTTCTTCATCAAATTCAAATTTGATTCCCAGCTCTTCAATCAAAGCGTCTATAAACTCAATCCCGTCTTTACAACAATTATCAGAGTATAGCTTGTTCAGCTTGTCTAACTTTAAAATGTACATTAGAAATTTGGCAAAGCTTTCACCGCCAAACCAATTTAAACTTTCGCTGGCTTTTAGCAAATCTTTCGGATCGACTAATTTCATATATTAATATTTTCCTGAAAGTCCCTTCTCCTTAAGGTAAAATCTTACTTAAACAACAAGATTGACTTCCTTTCTTAGTTTTTGTTTTAGTTGTCCTTTGGGTAGCATTCGTTTCAATCGAACACTTCGTCTTAATTAGGCAAAAATAGTATTATTTCTTATATGTGAGCTTCAATATTTGGTTAAATTACTACTCTATTCTTTTATTTAAATACTTTCTTTAATCCAAATTCCCTTATGAAAAACACTAACTTGCTTAAAACCTATCTGTTTCAGTTTTTTTCCAGTTTCATCAAAATGGCTTAATAATTCAGCAGGTTGATGTGCATCGGTACCAATTGTTACAGGAATATTTCTCTTACAGCATTCTATTAAAAAATAATCATCAGGAAACAGCTTGTCAGATTTCCCTTTGTAAATGCCACGGGTGTTCACTTCCACAATACAGTCTGATTTTTCGATTACATCCAAGGTTTTATTCAGTAAGTTGAGATACCATTCTTCCGATTCCTCAAAAAATCGCCCCTTATTATTCATCTTCACCTTATCGATATGACCCAGCACATCCGGTTTCTGGCTTTCGATCATTTCTATCACCTGATGGAAATAAGCAGATACAGCTTTCTCAACATCACCACGAAACAGTTTCTGAATTCCTTCCGAATAGTTGGTATCAGGACCATCTAAAAACCAAAATTCATCATTTGAATCCCCTTTCACCAAATGTACCGATCCAATTGTATAATCCAATCCTGCGGAATTTTTCCAGGTTTTAAAGGGTTTTGTTATTCCTGGAATATAATCCAGCTCCAGCGACAGGTATACTTCAATCTCACTTTTATATTCCTCCTTTAAGCGACTGATCTCTTCCTGATAAGCTTTAACATTCGAAGTTTTCATTGCCCAGTGAATACTTTCATTTAAAGGGGCATGAGATGAGAAACCAATTGCTCTCATTCCTAAATCAACTGCTTCTTTTATGTATTCTTCCGGTTCTCCTTTGCCATCGCAATAAGTGGAGTGTGTATGATATGAAAAATATTTCATTAGCTCGTTTTATGTTGTGCAAATATAATGCAATATCGAGAACTTTCGAGATGAGCTTAGGAATAAGGGCTCGCTTCTTTAAAATATTTTTAAATAATCCTATCTTTGCAGTAATTTCAAGACTTATGGCGAATAAAGAAACAACTAGATATAATCAATGGCTACCTACATCGGCCAAGGAGGTTAAAGAAAGAGGATGGGATGAATTGGATGTAATTCTTTTTAGCGGAGACGCATATGTGGATCATCCATCATTTGGTGCTTCGGTAATTGGACGAATTATTGAACACGAAGGTTTAAAGGTTGCAATTGTTCCGCAACCCAACTGGCGTGATGATTTAAGAGATTTTAAAAAGCTTGGACAGCCAAGATTGTTTTTTGGAGTTACCGCTGGTAATATGGATTCAATGGTGAACCATTACACTGCAAACCGAAGACTTCGTCATGATGATGCTTATACTCCCGGAGGAAAGCATGGATTCCGTCCAGACAAACCTACAGTTGTTTATACTCAAATCTTAAAAAAACTATATCCTGAAACACCAATATTGGTAGGTGGAATTGAGGCTTCTTTAAGAAGGTTAACTCATTACGATTATTGGGAAGACCAATTGAAACCAAGCATACTAATGGATAGTGGTGCTGATATGCTGGTATATGGAATGGGAGAAAAACCATTAAAGGAAATTATCCGCTTGATGAAAAGAGGTGTACCTTTTTATTCGCTTACCAACATTCCTCAAACCTCATTCATCGTAAATCAGGATGAAAAATATGCCACAAAAAAGCAATGGCAAAGCCAGGAGCTTTTTTCGCATGAGGACTGTTTGGCTGACAAAAAGAAATTTGCAAGCAATTTTAGATACATCGAGATGGAATCGAATGCCATGATGGCCAAGAAACTAACTCAAAACTACGGTGATCAGCAAATTGTTGTAAATCCGCCCTATCCGGTGATGAATGAAAAAGAGATGGATGAGATTTACGATTTGCCATACACAAGGCTCCCACATCCGCGTTACAAAGGCAAACACATTCCTTCCTTCGAAATGATTAAATTTTCGGTTAATATGCACAGGGGATGTTTTGGTGGTTGCTCCTTCTGTACCATTTCTGCTCATCAAGGAAAATTTATTGCCAACCGATCGGAAAAATCAATCTTAAAAGAAGTTGAGCACATTACAAAAATGCCTGACTTTAAAGGCTATCTGTCTGATTTAGGCGGTCCATCTGCAAATATGTACCAGATGAAAGGGATTTTTGAATCGATTTGTAAAACTTGCCGTCGCCCTTCTTGCATTCACCCTGATGTTTGTCCTAACTTAAACACAAATCATCAGCCAATGCTGGATATCTACAAAAAAGTAGATAAGATTCCTGGAGTTAAGAAATCATTCATCGGTAGTGGTGTTCGCTACGATTTAATGATGCATGAATCAAAAGATGAAAGCACCAATAAATCCAATAAGGAATATGCGGTTGAATTGATTAAAAATCATGTTTCCGGCCGACTTAAGGTAGCACCAGAACATACTTCGGATGAAGTTCTGGAAATCATGCGAAAACCTTCATTCAAATTGTTTTACAAACTAAAAACCCTGTTTGATGAAATCAACAAGAAAGAAGGCATGAACCAACAGCTTATCCCATACTTTATCTCTAGTCACCCTGGAAGTCATGGAACCGACATGGCCGATTTGGCAATAAAAACCAAAGAGTTGGATTTTAAGCTGGAACAAGTGCAGGATTTTACGCCTACACCAATGACAGTTGCAACCGTGATTTATTATTCAGGTTATCATCCTTATACTTTAAAAAAGGTGTACACTGCCAAAACTAAAAAAGAGAAATTGTCGCAAAGAAAATTCCTATTCTGGTATAAAAAAGAATATCGTGATGCCATTAAACAAGAGTTAATCAAAATGGGCAAAAAAGATTTACTCACCAAGTTATTTAGATAGTTTAACAAGCAATAAACACTGTTAATAATATTTTTAATGACATTAAACAGGTAATACTTTATTATTATTCTATATAGTTGTACATTAGGTGTTCAAACTCTAAGCTTAATTTATGAAACCATTTTACCAAACGACTTTTAAATATTTGTTGTTGTTCGGATTCATCTTTTTGTTTACAAATTGTGAAAAATCAAAACAAGACAGACAAAATGAGAAAGGGATTGAATTGCTGGCAAACAAAAAGTTTGTAGAAGCTGTAAAGCACTTTACCTCTATAATAAAAGAAGATAAAAACTACTTGCCTGCCTATTTTAATCGTGCCATTGCTTATTCATATCTTAACAATAACCGGGTTGCCATAAAAGATTTAAATGTTGTAATTGGCAAACAGAAATTTGAGGAAGAAGCCTATTTAAATCGTGCAATTCTTTATGAGAATCAGAAAAATTACAAGCAGGCCATAAAAGATTATTCACATGTTTTAAATATTAATCCTCGAAACATTAAAGCATATCACTATCGCGGCATATGCAAATATTATATCGAAGATTACAAAGGAGCCATAGAAGATTACAACCATTCCATAAAAATTGGCTTAAATTCCTCTGGCGTTTATTACAACAAAGCCGTTTCGCTCGATTGTACTGGCGATTTTAATGATGCCATCAAACATTACAACAAAGCCATTAAAATAGACAAGAAACTTGATAGAGCATATTATGCACGTGGAATTGCCAAGCTAAAAAATGGTGACAAAAATGGCGCCGTAAAAGACATCAAAGCGTCGGTTAAAATGGGATACAAAAAAGGCGCCGATGTTCTGAAGCAAATTCAGTAACTACATTCACTGTTCCGAAATTTAATTGATTCAAAACAAGATCCTGACAGGCTTGAAACACTGTCAGGTCTTTATATTTTACTTCTCGAACAACTTGCCCTGCCAGGTATTTCTCTCCTTTAAAAGATTATTCAGTTTGTTCACGAACTGATAATTTTTAATGCCCCATTTGGGAGCTATTAACCACCCCGGAGGAGCCTGATTGGTAAAGCGTTCCAACATCACATCAGGATTTATTCTCTCAATTACATTCACAATAAAATCCAAATACTCATCGAGTTCGAACATGTAAAAACGCTCAGGGGCTTGCTCATATTCCTTAGCCATTTGAGTGTTTCTAAGAATTTGAAGCTGATGCAATTTTAAAGTTTCAATAGGCAATTTCGATAATTCAACTGCATGATTCAACATGTCTTCTTTGCTATCATGCGGCAGGCCATTTACCAGGTGCACACCTATATGAATGCCTCGATTGGCTGTTCTTTGAATGGTTCTTTCTGCTTCAAGGTATGTATGACCACGATTAATAGCCAGCAAAGCATCATCATTTGCCGATTCAACTCCATACTCTATGGCAATGTAATTGCTCTTGGCAAGCTCTTCCAAATAATCCAATACCTCATCACCAACACAATCGGGTCTTGTTCCAATAACCAAGCCTACTACCTTCTCGTGAGCCAAAGCCTCTTCATACAGTTCTTTTATCTTATCGATATGACCATAGGTATTCGAGTATGCCTGAAAATAAGCCAAATATTTCTGCGTTTTGTATTTGGCCTTAAAAAAATCAATCCCTTCCTCAATTTGGGTTGTAATTGTTTTGCGCGGACTGCAATAAGCTGGATTAAAACTATTGTTGTTACAATAAGTACAACCCCCAACACCCTTACTCCCATCACGGTTAGGACAGGTAAAGCCAGCATCTATCGATACTTTTTGGATTCTTTCAGCAAATCGGTTTTTAAAATAAGAAGGAAAATCGTTGTATCGTCCCTCATGTCCCCATGGGTAAGTAATGTCAGTCATTTATCATTTATTTTGCGGCAAAAATACAAATAGAATTTTAATTCAAAACCCGGCAATCCCATTTTGATTCCTCCCTACTAGTAATGTATGTAGGATACAAACATACACTTTCCCTATTTCTTTGGTATTTAAACAAATTCACTGTATTGCATAATTTTTTTCATTATTAAAGCCATAGGACTTTTCTTTTTATGAAAGTATTCTTTATCTTGCTTCGGACACTTTAATAAAACTTTAAGCATGTTTTCAGAACAAGATCTATCTCAATTTCAATCTAAAGGAATTTCTGTAGAAAAAATCGAAGCACAGATTGGCAATTTTAAAAATGGCTTTCCGAAGATGAAACTGAAAAAACCGGCTACAATTGAAGACGGTATTACCAAAATTCAAGATGAAGAACTTGAGATTTACGAAGAAGTGTATAGCACACATTCTAAAAATCTAGAACTTTTAAAGTTTGTTCCTGCCTCTGGTGCAGCATCAAGAATGTTTAAAATCCTTTATGATTTTCTAAACACTTATCAGGACACTGAAGATGAATATCTGAAATTCCTGTGCAATAAAGGACCTGAAACCATGTTCAATTTCTTTGACCGTTTGGAAGATTTTGCCTTTTACGGCGATCTTAAAAATGCAATGACGGAAGAAGGTTTGGATTTGGATAAAATGGCAGACAAAAATAAATTCAAGGAAATTTTAGCCATGCTTTTGAATAGTAAGGGTCTTAATTACGGGAACCTACCAAAAGGATTGTTGAAATTCCACAGATACAAGCATTATTCCAGAACAGCTTTCGAAGAACATTTGGTTGAAGCACTGAACTATGCCAAAGATGAAGCTGGCAATGCGAACATCCACTTGACTGTATCTGAAGATCACAAAAAATTATTCCAGGATCGTTACCATAAAACCAGAGATACCTTTGAAGAAAAATATCAGGGTCATTTGAGTGTATCCTATTCTGTTCAAAAATCTTCTACAGATACAATTGCAGTTGATATTAATGATGAACCTTTCCGCAACGAAGATGGATCAATTCTATTCCGTCCGGGTGGGCATGGTGCATTAATTGAAAATCTGAACGAACTTACAGCAGATATTATTTTCGTTAAAAATATCGACAATGTGGTTCCTGACAGGCTAAAAGAAACTACCTACAAGTTTAAGAAAGTTTTAGCAGGTCTATTATTGGAAAATCAATCCATCATTTTCGATTATTTAAAATTGCTGGAAGAAGACAAAGAAATTTCTGAAGATACTCTAAAGGAAATGTTGACTTTCCTTGAAGAAAAACTTTGCACCACTCCTCCTGCCAGCCTAAAAAAGGATAATCCTGATAAGCTTAAAAAATACTTATTCGATAAATTCAACAGACCAATTCGTGTTTGCGGAATGGTGAAAAATGAAGGCGAACCTGGTGGTGGTCCTTTCTGGGCAAGAAATACAGATGGTTCTGTTTCATTACAGATTATTGAAGGTTCTCAAATTGACAAATCGGATGTTAGACAGAAAAACATTTTTGAAAGAGCCACACACTTCAACCCAGTTGATTTGATTTGTGGAACCAAGGATTACCAGGGAAACAAGTTTGACTTAAGCAAATTTATCGATCCTCAAACTGGTTTTATTTCTGAAAAATCAAACAATGGAAGAGATTTAAAAGCCATGGAGTTGCCAGGCCTTTGGAATGGTGCAATGTCTGACTGGAACACCATATTTGTAGAAGTTCCTATCATTACCTTTAATCCGGTAAAAACAGTTTTCGACTTATTACGAATCGAACACAGAAACTTATAATACCATTCATACCACAAGATTATTGATATAATCAACAAAGGTCTTGCAATGCAAGACCTTTTATTTTTAGGCTAATACCAATTTTTTAGTGATAAAAACACCCACTTTGTTAATATCTTACAACTTGGTATTTTTAAAATTAATCCTACTTTTGCAATGCAGTAATCATTTTAATTTGATAAATGATAGATAATACAGAAAACTATCTTGATGGTGATGTACTTACAATTGTAAGTAGATATGAGGAAATGATTAAAGCGAATGAGCTTTATTACTTTGATGTTCACGAATTTGAAAACATCATAGATCATTATATCGAAAAAAATAAATATAGCGATGCGGTGAAAGTTACCACCATTGCCAGTAAGCAGCATCCCTCTGCCATTTCAATTCAAATTAAAAAAGCCCAGGTATTAATCAATCGTGGGCAACATCTCGAAGCACTGGCAATCCTAAATAAAGTTCAGGGAATCGAATCATCCAACAAGGAGATATGGCTTTTAAAAGGCAATATCTACAACCTGATGGGAAAACACAAAAGTGCTAAAAAACAATTCGACGAAGCTTTAACGAAAGATCACGAAAACAGAGAAGACCTTCTTTTTAGAATTGCAATGGCTTTTGAACAACTCAACCAATTCGATTTGGCAATTGGTTATTTAGAGGAAGCATTAAGATTGAACGAGGAAGACTCCGAAGTACTTTTTGAACTGGGATATTGCTACGAGAAACTTGGTTTGGATGAGCAAAGTATCGATACTTACATTAAATTTCTGGATCTAAATCCTTTTTCGGATAATGCCTGGTACAACATCGGTATTGTTTACAATCGCATGGCGACCTTTCAAAAAGCAATAGAAGCTTACGAGTTTGCTTTGGCAGTAAATCCACAGCACAGCAAGGCTTACTTTAACCTTGCCAATGCCCTGGCGAATTCCGGCAAATTTGAGGAGGCCATTAAGCATTATATCGAATATTTGGAATTTGAAGATGATCATGCTTCAACCTATTCTTATATTGGCGAATGTTTCGAAAAGTTGAACGAGTACGATCAAGCGCTGAACTATTACGAAACTGCCATAAAAACAAATGAAGAGCTTCCTGATCCATGGTTTGGAATGGGATTGATTTTGATGTATCAGGACAAAATTGATGAGAGCTTGGTTTATCTTGAAAAGGCTAATAAACTAGATAGTGACAATCCTGATTATTGGTTTGCTTTGGCATCGGCTTATTCAAGATCAGAAACTCCACAAAAAGCAGTTCGCGCCTTTCGCGAAGCCATTGATTTAGATCCTTACGATCCAACTTTCTCGATCACTCTGGCAGAATTCTACCATAGAAATGAAAAGGTCGAAACTGCCATCGATGTTCTTTTAGAGAGTTGTGGATACAATCCGGAATCGCCGGAACTTTTCAACAATTTGGCTGCTTATTACATGCTTTCGGGTGATTTAAATGCAACAGAGCATTATATCAAGAAATCAACGGATATTGATGCCGAAAATCTAAACGAAATCTTCCTTCAGTTTCCTGAATTGGAAGAAAACCCACAATTCAAGAAGATTATAGCGGCTTATTCCGCATAGAAAATATATTGCTACTTAATTTCACGCACAAAACAATTATGCCTAGAAAAATTAAAGATTATGTTCTTATTGCCCTAAAAGGTATGGGTATGGGAGCTGCTGATGTTGTACCTGGAGTTTCGGGTGGAACCATTGCTTTTATTACTGGAATTTACGAAGAATTAATCAACACCATTAAATCGGTAAACCTAAGTGCCATAAAGCTTCTTTTGCAGTTTAAGTTGAAAGATTTTTGGAAAGCCGTTAATGGGAATTTCCTTTTGGCCTTACTATCAGGTATTGGATTTAGTTTCTATACATTGGCTAAGATTGTGAAGAACTTGCTGGAAACTCAACCCATTTTAATTTGGTCTTTCTTTTTTGGTCTAATTGTAGCATCGGCAATTGTGGTTGCCCGAAAAATAACCGAATGGAAAGCCAGAACCATAATTGCCATGATTATCGGTACTGTTATAGCTTATATGGTTGTTGAATTAACACCAGCCGAGGCTCCAACCAGCTACTGGTTTTTATTTCTATCTGGCGCTTTGGCAATTTGTGCCATGATTCTTCCGGGAATCTCAGGAGCATTCATCCTGGTCTTGTTAGGATCATACAATCATATCCTAAGCGCTTTGAGTAGCTTTAAAGTTGATGTGATTGCAACCGTGGCCGCAGGTGCAGGCGTGGGTATCCTAAGCTTCTCTCACCTATTAAGCTGGTTGCTTAAAAAATATCACAACATGACCATTGGTTTGCTTTCAGGATTCATGATTGGATCATTAAACAAAGTTTGGCCTTGGAAAGAAACCATTACCACAAGAATTGACAGACATGGAGAGGTTATTCCCGTACTTCAAAAGAACATTCTACCTGGAACCTTTGAGTCGATTCAAGCGCAAGATTCCCAACTGTACTTTGCTTTAATTTTGGCTCTGGCTGGATTCTTGCTAATTTGGATCATGGAAAAATATTCTCCTGAAGAATCAAAATAAACATCAACTATTAATTTGAATTAAGCACAATGAATACCTACGGCATTCTTGGATATCCTTTGGGACATTCCTTCTCGAAAAAGTACTTCGAAGAGAAATTTACTGACTTAAATATCGAAGCTGAATTTTTGAACTTTGAGCTTCCTTCCATTCAGGAGTTGCCTAAAATTTTGGATGAAAACAATCGCCTCAAAGGCTTTTGTGTAACCATTCCATACAAAGAAGAAGTAATTCCATTTTTGGATAAAATCGATCCTTTAGCAGCTAAATTGGGTGCTGTAAACTCTGTTCAGATTATTAAAAATGGTGATGAAATAAAACTGAAAGGGTTCAATACTGATATTTACGGTTTTCAGGAATCACTAAAGGAATTTATTGGAGAAAAACGACCAAAAGCCTTGATTCTTGGAACAGGAGGAGCATCGAAAGCAGTAGCCGGAGGTTTGGAAGATTTGGGTATCGAATATCGATTTGTAAGTCGATCAGCCAAAGAAAACCAATTCACCTACGAGGAATTGACACAGGAAATCATAGAGGATTATAAATTAATCGTAAACTGCTCTCCCCTGGGTACATTTCCAAAAGATGATACTTGCCCAAACATTCCATACCTACATTTAAGTGAGGAACACTTTCTTTACGATTTGGTGTACAACCCGGCCGAAACACTATTCATGAAAAAAGGTGCAGAACAAGGAGCCAAAACACACAATGGTTTAAAAATGCTTCACCTGCAAGCTGAGAAGAATTGGGAAATCTGGAACGAAAATAATTATTAATTATAAATGATGAATTATTAATTAAATGAACTTAAATCTGAAACAGCCGGTGAAATTATTCGCCGGCTGTTTTATTTATAATTAAAAATTCGTAATTGATTTAAATGTCATATTTCACTGTAAACAGGAAATACCTTGGCTGCACAAAGTAAGTTGACGAAGTAAAGGAAAAATCATTCTCACTATTCCTATCCAAAGAATCCGTATCCAATAGGTTCTTTCCTTTGATCCCAAATTCCCATTTACTATCCTGTTTTCTGTAGGTCAAATCAGCTTCTAAAAAACTATACTCATTCTCTATGGTCTTGTCCTTATCGGTATAAGAATAAAAATCGTAGTCTGCCGTAAGCATAAAGTTCTTCAGGAAAGCCATATCTAATCTTGCAAATGGACGCTTGGTGTAATAAGTACTTGTAGTCGCTCCTCTATCATATTTATTGATGCTATACTTATAGCCAAATTCAATATTTGGAGCATTCTTAAAGTTCGTACCAATAGATCCTGTAAAGTTCTGATTAAATGACTCCGACTTTGTTGGCTGAGAATTCACCAAATTGTTGTTCTCGCTCCAGGAAACATTAGCTTTAGCCGATACTTTTATATTCTTAAAGGTTCTTTGATATCTTGCATTGACACTTAACGACTCATCCGACAAATCAGAATTAATGGTTGAACTGATCTGGTTAATACCCATAGGAATCACATTGTTCTTGAATCCTTCAATACTTTTGGTATAGCTGATATTCGCAAACATGTGTGTAAAGTTGAACATGTTAAAACTAAAGAAGTTCAAAGATACATTGTGTTTTAAAGCGCTTTCCAATTCAGGATTTCCACCGTAAACCGAATTGTAATTGTTCAGCACAAAGGCCTCAGCATATTTCGAAACATCGGTAAAGGTTCTGGTAATTCTGTAGTTGAATCGCAAATTTTCCGATTTCTTCAACTGCATATTGATATAGATATCCGGCAATACAGAAGTCAAATCATCCTTAATTTTTTTACCATGCTGTGTACTCTTGGTTTCGTATTGATGAATGGTAAAGCCAGGATTAAAAGTGAACATCCCCGCCTTCAATTTGTAGTGAAATCCGAAAAACAGATCAGAAACATTAAATTTCACATCGTTCTTGAATTCATCGCCTGCCATTTCCAAATCAAATTCATCATCCAACTTTTGGAATATCTCCGTATCGTAATTCTGATGATTCTGCGTAGTTCCCAAGCTAAACTGCAAGTTGCTCTTGTCTCCGGTTACCAAATAGTAATCCAGCTTTGCATCTACTTTATTGGTAACAATTCTCTTCTCCTGATTCATATTGTACAAACTCACCGAATGATCTATCGGAAATAAGTCAGTAAATGCAAACTCATCACGAACTGAATTGTAAAACGGATCCTCGTTTTGATACATATACTGACCTTCGAAAGCAAATATGTTCTTATCATTTGCCGTGTAATAGATTTTAGCGGATTGTTGCAAAGTAATCGGCTCCTGTTGTTTCAACTGGTAAATTCTATCCAATTCATCATCAACCGTCGACTCCACTTCTTCTTCCTCGTCATCGTCCGATTGCTTCACAAATATGTCGTAATCAAACTGGAAGTTTGCATTTGGCTTGTACACCGAATTGAATTTGAACAAACCCAACTCTACATCCTGATCGTTCCTGCTTATGCTTTTCTCCACCTGCGATTGATTATCCTCTAACTCGTAGGTAGTTATTTTTTGAGTTTCCATTAAGGTTCCGGTGTAGGAATAGATTCCAAATCCTCCAATATCCCAGTTATCTTTCAATTCGTAACTAAAATTCAAAGCTGCAAACCTGGTTTCAATATCCTTGGCACGATTGTTTTGAGCTGTAGAAATCCCCAGAGAATTTCCTCCCACACTAATGGAACTTCCTCCTCCTGGATTAAAACCTCTAAAACCACCCGTAAAATTCATGAAATCTCTTCGGGTAAAAGGAACTTCACCAATATTATTGGCATCGGTAATCAGGTTTAAACTGAATTTTGGGCTGTAATAAAACAGTTTAGGATGCGCCAAATACTTCTCATCAGGACCTGCACCAAGAGTGAACTCACCAAACCAAAATTTATCCTTCCCTTTCTTCAGTCGAATATTCAAAGCAATATTATCCTCGTCGTTTGTAAGGCCTCTCATTTGTCCAATTTCATTGTAGTTTCTCAGCACTTCCACCTTACTTACTGCATCGGCAGGAATGTTATCGGCAGCAATTTTAGAATCGCCATCGAAGAAATCCTTTCCTTCCACCATCACTTTTTGCACCTGCTTCCCCTCTACTTCAATCTGTCCATCGTCGTTCATTTCCACTCCTGGCAGAGTAACCAGAACATCTTTCAGTTTGCGCTCGGTTCCCACGGTAAACGAATCAGTATCGTAAACAATGGTATCGCCTTTCACCATTACAGGCATGGTGTAAGTCACATCAACCTCGTTCAACATGCTGTTCTCCTCCGACATGCTCACATCATGACTTCCATCTTCTGTAGTAGCTTCGTATCGGAACTCTTTAGCTTCATAGCCAATAAAGCTCACCTTAATATTGTACACCGAACCCGACTTCAACTTCACCTTATACAAACCACTATGATTGGTAACACAATAGGATTCCAACAAGTTCGTCTCCGTATTTATTGCAATTACATTGGCCATTTCAATGGCCTTACCAGAATCATCCGTAACGATTCCTTTAAGATTGACATTCTCCTGCGCAAAAGTGATAAGACTTGCACACAACAATATCAATATGAAAAAATACTTTTTCATGATTTTCCTTTCAATTTAAATGAAGTAGTGGGATATTTGATTTATTTCAAGCTTGAGTTACTCAATTTGTTTATCCAATAAATTGCTTCTCACTTTCCTTATTGATCTAGCGATTAGCTTTTTGCAAAAAAATAACTTGAAAAAAGAGATGCCAAATCAGCCTTCTTTATTGAATTCAAATTCATTCTGAATTCATAACTCATAATTTATAATTACCTTCTTCTTCCTCCAGGTCTCATACTTCTGAAGTTCTCACGCATCTCTTTCATTTTCTTACGCGATATCTCATTATACTCAGCCTGATTTACCTCTTTGCCTTTCTTAGGCTCTTTGATATCGATCTTCTCTTTTGGATTGATTACGATTTTTGAGCATAGAATACTGGTTTTGCCATCATTCAATTCCATGATTAAACCTGGCAATCCCCAATATTCGCCCGGACCTTGATTCACAGGAATCTCAGGACAATACCAAGCTACAATTTCAATCTCCTTTTCAATCACCTCAGGCTCTTTGTTATCTGCTTGCTGATCTCTACCTCTTCGCTGAAAAACCGCCCTCATATTTGGCTCACTCACATGTTTCACTGCGGTAGCCTTATAAGCTGTATAATTGCCAATCTTTTTGGTTTCGGCCTGCATTTGCCATTGTAGTTTTGGCAAACTATCGTTCACTAAAAATATCTTTCCAAACAAATCTTTCGATACCGCATATTTTCCCGACTTCACATTCTTGTAGTAATCTTCACCACCAACACCCATCATCATGCCCATTCGCATGCCGCCTCGGCCCTGTCCCATTCCTGGCTGTTCCAACTTTTCTTCCTGTTTGTATACCGATTCTGTTCTGTTAAAACTTAAGATGTAAGTTCTCTCACTCATCTGTTTCATACGTTCCAGAATCATCTTTTTTCGATCTTCAGGAATTTGTCTTCCTCCAAAATCGAAATCAACAGTCGTTTTACTTTCATAGTAAACTTTGCCCTGAAAGTCTTGAGCAAATAAGCTGCTTCCCAAAACAAGGAAACAAGCAAAGGCCAATAGAAATTTCTTCATGATGTACAATGTATGTTTGTTATGCTGCTATGACTTCCAATTTTACAAATGGTTTAAAACCAGAATCTAAAAAATCACAATTGAACTTTACTTGAGTAGATTTTTGTTAGTTAAGGTGGTTTTAATAATTTCGGGCATTCTTAGGAATTTAAACCTTCAGAAAACAAATGCAAGCAAGCAAATACATATACACCTACATCTACGACAATCACGAAAGTGATCTTTGTAAGCTCGAATCAAAATATCTTTTCAACCAGGAAGAAAAGAGCAAGCTATTGATTTCTAATATCAAGATCGAACCTAAGTGCAGCGCTTTCATCCGAAAAAGAATTGATGTTCAGCTCCAATCTGAGGACTATTTGGAACTGATCGAGAAAATCAAAAGTGAAAAGATCTCGGTAGATGATTTCAAGGTGGAATATGTGGTTTTAAATGGCGACAAAACCAAGTACAAGGATCGTCTGGACAAACTAAGAGATGTTGGCTACAATATTAATGGCATGCCCGAATATTACAAGCCGAAAATCACTTATGCCATTTGTTATCACGAAGGAACCTGGTATTTTGGAACCTTGCTTAAAAATGATTTTGCCTGGGAGAAACACAATAAAAAACCTTTTTCCTACAGCAATTCAATCAATATTAACATTGCCAAAGCACTGGTAATCCTGGCTGCCAAAACCAACAAGGAAACAAAACTCTTGGATGCTTGCTGTGGTGTTGGAACCATTATGCTCGAAGCTTGTTTTGCCGGATACCATATTGAAGGTAATGATATCAACTGGAAGGTATGCCGACAAGCACGCCAAAACCTTGCTCATTTCAACTACGATACAGTTGTGTATCGCTCGGATATTAAAGATATCGAGAACAGGTACGATGCTGCCATTATCGACTTGCCATACAATTTGTTTAGCTATGCTGATGAGAATACCATCTCTCACATCATCGAGTCGTCAGCCAAAGTAACCAACCGTTTGGTGATTGTTTCTACCACAGACATTTCTGAAATTGTAAACAATGCAGGCATGAGCATAACCGATCATTGTAGCGTTCGCAAAAAAGAGAAAGCCAATTTCGCCAGAAGAATTTGGGTTTGCGAGAAAATTAATAATCGACAATAAAATCTCAAAAGCCAGATTAGATTGTCATGAAATCCATATACAAACAATTGGAAACCTGAACTCCAGTCAGAATCCCAAAAATATTAAAATGTAAATTCCTCCTCTCTGTTTGCTCTGATTTTAAGAGGAGTTTTTCAAACAGCAGAAAGTAACAAGAGAACTAGTCAAAGTTAAAATTCGTGATGGTTTCATGGTCATGGTTCTCAGCCAAAAACACCATCCACATCTTTACAATCCAAGGATTGTAATGTGGCATAAGAAGAATTTTATTTTCCAATTGAAATTATACGTTTATTCACGTAAGTCTTTCATAAATAATATCCCTAATATTGTAACATGATTTTGCATGTGGCACTTATAATATCAGTACTATTACAATTTGGGGCATTTTATATCACAATAAAATTAATCCCTAAAACAAAGTTCAACAGCTCCTGGATACTCATATCCACTGGTTTTTTGTTAATGGCGACCAGACGATGTATCGAACTGGTTCACCTGTGGACCGCTCCTCCAAATACCGATATTTTTACGCTCGCCAACTGGATTGCTGTTTTTATTTCACTTTTAATGTTCATTGGAGCTTTCTACATCCGAAGAATTTTTCAGCTTCAGGATCAAATTAATAAACTTCGAAAAGATAGTGAAGCCAAAATATTAAATGCTGTGATTAAAACAGAGGAGAACGAACGTCAGATTTTTGCAAAAGAGCTGCACGATGGTTTAGGTCCAATTTTATCGAGCATTAAGATGACTGTTTCTGCCATAAACAATAGCATTGATCATCCCAAAAACACAGAACTAATGCAAAAGGTCGATCATGCTACCGATGAAGCCATTCTTTCGATTAAAGAGCTATCGAACAAATTAAGCCCCCATATTCTTGAGCGATTCGGATTGGAAAAGGCCATTAAAACATTCATTGAAGGCATACATCTACCCGAACAAATTCAGATAACTCTGAATCTAAAATTGAACAATACAAGGGGTGATTACAATATAGAACTTGTGATTTACAGGGTTATTGGAGAGTTAATTACCAACACAACAAAACATGCCAATGCCTCTAAAATTGACATATCTCTTTTACAATACCAACACAAATTGCAGTTAATTTATACTGATAATGGGAAAGCTTATTCTCCTTTACAGGATAACACGGAAGGAATGGGTATCTCTAATATCAAATCGAGGGTACGATCTTTAAATGGCACTGTTCAGATGAATAATAAACAACACAGAGGTTGTTATGTGAAAATTGAAATTCCTGAAAAATGAAATCAGTACTAAAGATTGCTGTAGTAGACGATCATGAACTATTCAGAGAAGGATTGAAATTTCTTCTTGAACAGCAAATGGAAAATTGTGAAATTAAAGAAGCTGGCAATGGAAAGGATTTAATGACACTTTTATCAGGTTGGTATGCTGATATTGTTTTAATGGATATCGAAATGCCTGTAATGAATGGAATTGAATCAAGCAAAGAGGTATGCAAAAAATACCCCAATACAAAAATCATTGCCCTTTCCATGCACGCCAATGAGAACTATTATTCGGAAATGATTAACGCGGGGGCAAAGGCTTTTCTGCTCAAAAATTCCAAATTCGAAGAAGTTCAACAAGCCATTGAAGCGGTAATCAACGACAATAGCTTTTTTTCAACTGAAATTCTTGAAAGCATCTTTAAAAACCTGAGTCATAAATACGACAACAAATCCGATCTTACCCAAAGAGAAACAGAGATTCTTTATAATATCTGTAAAGGGCTATCAAACCATGAAATTGCAAACCAATTATGCATTAGCAAACGCACCGTTGACAAACATCGCGAAAACTTACTCTTAAAAACTCAATCAAAAAACACCGCATCTCTTGTTGTTTACGCCATCAAACATCACATTTTCGAAGTTTAATTAATAAGTTAAAATACGCACAAACACCTACAACATTACGCTTTAGAACTGTTCCTATCAGAATTAGCGGATGATATTTTTGTTTTCTATAAAATCAAAATATTCAATCTATGTTAATTCCATTTTTAATACCATTTGTCATTGCAATTTTTTTATCCATTACCATGGGAGGAAGTGGTACTGCTCCAGCATTTTCAGCTGCCTACGGTGCTAATGTCATCAAAAAGAATTTAATTCCCGGTTTATTTGGCTTAATGGTATTTCTTGGTGCAATTACAGGAGGCAAAGAAACGGCTAAAACCATTGGAAAAGGCTTGCTTAGTCCTGAACTGATGAGCTTTTCAATTGTATCCATTATTTTGCTCTCTGTAGCTTTTTCATTGCTTATAGCAAATCTATTTGGAATCCCACAATCTACCAGTCAGGCAACCGTTATGGCGGTTACTGCACCTGCTTTGTATTTCGATTCCTTAAATTCAGACAAACTATTGTATGAAATTATTCCAACATGGTTTGTTATGCCATTCCTCTCTTTTGTACTGGCATACATGGCCGGGAAATACATCTACAAGCCCATTCGAAAACGGGGTTATACCATCTCCAAAAAAATAAACAACAGCTATATTTTAAAAGGTTTGATACTTGCAATGTCAATGTATGTCGCCTTTTCCATAGGAACAAATAATGTGGCAAATGCAGCAGGTCCCCTTTCATCCATGGCGTGTATCGAGCTTAATGTTGCAAAAAATCAATATTTACAGGTGTTAATACTTGCTACACTAATTGTAGCACCAAGCTTTAGTATTGGCAGTTCCATATTTGGAGATAAAATTGTTCAAAATACAGGAAAGCAAATTGTTCTTTTTGGCAAAATAGAAGCTGTAATTATTGCATTCATTTCGGCCAGCCTTCTTCTGGGTGCATCCTTAATAAAAGGAATACCCACCTCGTTGGTTCAGCTTAACGTGGGAGCAATAATCGGCATTGGAGTTGCCAAACTAGGCTTTCGTAACATATTCAAAAAAACTGAAGTCGATCGTTTTTTTATCATGTGGGTTATCGCTCCAATTATTGCATTCTTACTATCTCTGTTTTTCACCTATTTGATCGATCAGTCAGGATTACTTTACATTCAATAAAATGTACCTGACAATTAAGCTCTCTTCATTTGAGGAGAATGATCTGCAAGTTTTATTTTGCAACTACAAATCTCTAACGGATTCAGGATAATCTATTGCAGCCAAAAACAAGCCATGACCAGGAACCGATGAACCTGCATTCGATCTGTTCTTGCTTTCGATTACCTGGCGGAAATCTTCCAGATTCATTTTTCCTCGACCCACCTCAACTAAAGTTCCCACAATGGCACGAACCATATTGCGAAGGAAACGATCGGCCTTAACGGTAAACACCAACTCATCGCCATTATCCTTCCATTCTGCCTGGTAGATTTTGCAGTTGTTGGTTTTCACATCGGTGTGCAGCTTGCTAAAGCTGGTAAAATCTTCGAATTCGAACAGAATTTTAGCCGCCTCGTTCATTTTTTGCACATCCAATTTGTAAGCGACCTTCCAATGCGATTCCAATCTGAAAGGGTTTTTCTCCTTGGTGATAAAGTAATGATAGGTTCTGGCCGTAGCATCAAAGCGTGTGTGCGCCTCTTCCCTCACCTGGAAAGTTTGCTTAATGGCAATATCATGAGGTAAAAAACGATTCAAACGAAAAGTCAGCTTGTCACAATCAAAAGTCACTTGCTCATCCACATCGAAATGTGCATAAAAATCGCTGGCATGAACCCCTGTATCGGTTCTACCGCAGCCCACCACATTGATTTCGCAATTTAAGATGGTAGATAATGCCTTATTTAAAACCTCCTGCACTGTAATTGCATTGGGTTGTATCTGCCATCCATGATAATTTGTGCCTTTATAGCTTAATCTGATAAAATATCGTTTGTTCAAATCGTATAGTTTTTCTTTAATCTGGGACAAAAATAGTAAAAAGAACAAAAGTTCAACAGTCCAACAGTCCAACAGTCGAAGAGTCTTGAAGAGCAAAAAGCAATCAGCGCTCAGCGGTCAGCGGTCAGCTCCTTTCTCCTTTATCCTTGCGTTTTGCGATTTGTAATTTGGGATTTAGGTCTTGAAGCATTCCAAACGTTAACACTTTTTAACGGCATTAAACTTTTATAAAATCATCAAAAATTTATCTTTGTAGAGGTTTTTCGGGAATCCGGAACATTTTATGTCAAAATTTAAGTAAACAAATAAATATTTCTATGATCCAAACAGTTGATATCAAAGAGCTAAATGAGCGTATCCAAAGAGAAAGTTCTTTTGTGGATATGATTTCTATGGAGATGAACAAAGTTATTGTTGGACAGAAACACCTTGTTGAAAGCCTTTTAATTGGTATGCTTTCCAATGGTCATATCCTATTGGAAGGGGTTCCAGGTTTGGCAAAAACGCTTGCCATTAATACACTTTCAACTACTATTGATGCGGACTTTAGCCGTATTCAGTTTACTCCAGACCTTTTGCCTGCCGATTTATTGGGTACAATGATCTACAGCCAGAAGAAAGAGGAATTCGTGGTGAAAAAAGGACCTATCTTTGCCAACTTCATACTTGCCGATGAGATCAACCGTGCTCCTGCAAAAGTACAGGCTGCTTTACTGGAGGCTATGCAGGAACGTCAAATTACCATTGGCGACACTACTTATAAACTGGAAGAACCATTCTTGGTAATGGCAACTCAGAACCCGATTGAGCAAGAAGGTACCTACCCGCTTCCTGAAGCACAGGTTGACCGTTTCATGCTTAAGGTGGTGATTAACTATCCTAAAAAAGAGGAAGAGCAATTAATCATGCGTCAGAATCTTTTGAAAGCATTTCCTAAAGCATCACAAATCTTAAAACCAGAAGATATCATTAAAGCACGCGATGTGGTTAAGGATGTTTACATGGATGAAAAGATTGAAAAATACATTGTTGATATCATTTTCGCGACCCGTTTCCCTGCTGATTACGGATTGGAAAAATACAAAGAAATGATTGCATTTGGTGGATCGCCTCGTGCAAGTATCTCTTTGGCATCTGCAGCAAAAGCCTATGCATTCATCAAGCGTAGAGGATATGTAATTCCTGAAGATATTCGTGCAGTGGCTCACGATGTATTGCGTCACAGAATTGGCTTGACTTACGAAGCAGAAGCGAATAATATTACCAGCGAAAATATCATTAGCGAAATTCTAAATACTGTTGAAGTACCGTAAACAATTATGAATTAATAGTTATGAATTATGAATTGAATATCATGAAGTAATTCATCACTGTTACGACTTAATTATTAATTGATAATTATTCATTCTTAATTATTTTATGGAGACTAGTGAATTATTAAAACGCGTAAGGCAAATCGAAATTAAAACCAGGGGTCTTTCCCGCAATATTTTTGCGGGTGAGTATCATTCTGCGTTTAAAGGTCGAGGAATGACTTTCGCCGAAGTTCGCGAATACCAGTATGGTGATGATATCCGAAACATCGACTGGAATGTTACGGCGCGCTACAACAATCCATACGTTAAGCTGTTCGAAGAGGAACGTGAGCTTACCGTAATGTTGATGATTGATGTGAGTGGTAGCCGTGAGTTTGGTACCATGTCGAAGCTGAAGAAAAATCAGATTACCGAAATTGCAGCTGTTTTGGCATTCTCTGCAATCCAAAACAACGATAAAATTGGGGTGATTTTCTTTTCGAATACCATCGAGAAATTTATCCCTCCTAAAAAGGGGAAAACTCATATTCTGAGAATTATTCGTGAGTTAATCGATTTTAAACCTGAACACCGAAGTACCGATATCAGCAATGCATTGCGATACCTTACCAATGCCATTAAAAAGCGTTGTACCACTTTCGTGATTTCAGATTTTATCGATGATAAGGATTATGAAAATGCTTTGACCATTGCGAACAAAAAACACGATGTGGTGGCACTTAAAATTTACGATCAACGCGAAACGGAACTTCCTTCCATTGGCTTGGTTAAAATTAAAGATGCCGAATCAGGTGAATATTCCTGGGTAGATACATCGAACAAAAAAGTTCGTGAAAAATATGCCGGGTGGTGGCGAAAGCAAGAAGAAAATACCACCGAAGTTTTTAAGCGTTCGGGAGTTGATGTGGCGAACATCAGAACCGATCAGGATTACGTTAGATCACTGATCAACCTATTCCAACGTAGAGGACATTAATCAGGAAACTGAGAACTATGGCAAATCAAATAAAAAAACATATTAACTTCCTGACAAAGGCTTTTGCTATTACCTTGGCATTTGCTTTGGTATTATTCTCTCACAATTCGTTTGCTCAAAACGATGGAGGCATTAATTACCGAGTAAAACTAGATACCAATGTAATTGTAATTGGAGATCAGATTAATTTGCAATTATCGGTAGAGCAACCAAAGGAGCTTAAAATTGGTTTCCCTGTTTTTTCCGATAGCATTGTAAATGGAGTTGAAATTATAAAGCAAACTCCTCAGGATACAACTGCACTTGAAAATGGCGTAATTAAGGTGGATAAGAATTACACCATTACCTCATTCGATGGCGGTGTATACAAGTTAAAACCTTTCGAATTTCAGGTTTATGGCAGCGTAAATCAGATTTTACGTACCGATACTTTGTTATTGGGTGTTAAAACCATGCAAATTGATACCACAAAAGGAAATTTCGACATCGTAATGCCGATTCAAACGCCAGTATCTTTTGCTGAAATTGCTCCATGGCTATTGGGAGGATTACTTGTACTTGCACTAATTGTATTCCTAATCTGGTATTTCAGATTCCGTCAGAAAGATGAGCCTTTATTTGCGGTATCGAAACCAATTGAACCTGCTCATGTTATTGCACTGAAGAAATTGGATGAGATCAAACAGCAGAAATTATGGCAAGGAGGAAAAGTAAAACAGTTCCACTCAGATTTAACGGATACCATTAGAACTTATCTTGATGAAAGGTATAACATGTCTACTCAAGAGTCTACTACCGATGAAATTCTTGAGGCAGTAAACTCGGTTGAAGTAAACAACAAATGGCATGTGAATCTTAGAGAGGTTCTTGAGCGCGCCGATTTGGCCAAATTCGCGAAATTCCAACCTCTTCCTAACGAAAACGAACAAAGTTTGAAATATGCCTACCAAATTATTGAATCAACCATTTTGGTAGAAAAGGAAGAAGAGAAAAAAGAGGACGAATCGGAAGCTGATGAAAAATCTGAGTATAAAAAGTAAACATTGAAACAATAGACTATGAGTTCTATAGAATTTGCAAATCCGGAATATTTCTACCTTTTGTTGCTTCTGGTACCAATTATCCTTTGGTACATTCTGAAGGACAAAAATGCACATGCAAGTATTCAGGTTTCAACTGTAAAAAGTTTTAATGCTGCGCCAAAAACTTACAAATACTATCTGCGTCATGCGCTGATTGTATTTCGTGTTTTGGCAATAGCATTTATCGTTATAGCACTGGCTCGTCCGCAGTCAAGCAACAAATTTCAGGATACCATTACCGAAGGGATCGACATTGTAATGTCTTTGGATATTTCGAGTAGTATGTTGGCTCGCGATTTTGAGCCAGACCGTTTGGAAGCTGCCAAAGATGTAGCAACACAATTTATTACAGGTCGCCCTGAGGACAAAATTGGTTTGGTAATATTTAGTGGGGAAAGTTTTACGCAATGTCCGCTAACTACCGACCATGCTGTATTGATTAATCTGTTCAAGGATATCCACAGTGGTATGATTGAAGATGGTACCGCCATTGGTTTGGGTTTGGCAAACGCAGTGAACCGATTGAAAGACAGTGAAGCGAAATCGAGGGTGGTAATTCTACTTACCGATGGTGATAACAACCGTGGTGAAATTGCACCTTTAACCGCTGCAGAGCTGGCCAAATCGTTTGGCATTCGCGTGTACACAATCGGGATAGGAACCAGAGGAACGGCTCCCTACCCTGTGCAAACTGCTTTTGGTATCAGCATGAGAAACATGCCGGTTAAGTTTGATGAATCTGTACTGAAAGAAATTGCTGAAATGACTGGTGGCCAATATTTCCGTGCAACTGACAACAACAAGCTAAAGGCGATTTATGCTGAAATTGATAAGCTTGAGAAAAGTAAAATTGAAGTAAAACAATACAGCACCAAAAGTGAAGAGTTCTTAATTTTTGCAATGCTTGCCGCATTGTTTTTGCTATTGGAGATTGCATTACGCAATTCAATTTTAAGGAACATTCCTTAATTGTAATTTTTTGATAAACCGAAAATCATTGACAAATGGATCAGTTTCGTTTCGATCATCCTGAATTTCTATACTTATTCGTACTCATACCAATATTGGTGGTGTTGTACTGGGTAAGCCATGTAATTAAGAAAAAAGCTTTGCAAAAATTTGGTGAGATGAACATCATCTCTCACTTGATGCCTTATGCTTCATTCACCAGACCTGTATATAAATTTTCAATTTTGATATTGGCTTTAAGCTTTATCATTATTGGTGTAGCAGGTCCACAATTTGGATCAAAGCTTCAGAAGATAAAAAGAAAAGGTGTTGAGGTAATCATTGCATTGGATGTTTCCAACTCGATGATGGCACAAGACATTCAGCCAAACCGTTTGGAACGTGCCAAACGTGCCATTTCGAAAATGGTTGACAAGCTAAACAACGATAAAGTTGGACTGATTGTTTTTGCAGGCGAAGCCTATACTCAATTGCCAATTACAACGGATTATGCTTCGGCAAAACTGTTCTTGTCTTCCATTAGTACCGATATTGTTCCTATACAGGGAACCGCCATTGGTTCTGCCATCGAATTGGCAACAAGAAGTTTTACACCAGATAGCGAAGCCAGCAAAGCCATTATTGTAATTACCGATGGTGAAAACCACGAAGATGATGCAGTACAGGCAGCTAATATGGCTAAGGAAATGGGAATTGCAGTTCATACCATTGCCATGGGATCGCCCGAAGGGGCACCTATTCCTGTAAGAGCTGGTTCCAGTGATTTTAGACGTGACGACGAAGGCAACATTGTGATTTCGAAACTGGATCAGCAAATGGTGGAGGAAATTGCAACCGCCGGAGGTGGAAAAGCAGTAATTGCCAATAACACAACCACGGGTTTAAACGTTCTATTTAAAGAAATCAATAAAATGGATAAAACAGAATTGGAAGCCAGAGTATATACTGCCTACGACGAAAAGTTTCAGATATTCCTGGCAATCGGTTTGTTACTTTTGTTCATTGAATTCCTTGTTTTGGAACGTAAGAACCGTCATTTAAAAGACATTAATTTATTTAATCCATCAAAGTAGAACGATACAAATCCTCACTTATGAAAAAAGTATTATTGATATTCATTAGCTTGATTTGTCTTCTAAGTATGGAGGCAGTAGCCCAAAAGGAAAGAAAGTTTATTCGCTCGGGGAATGAACTTTTTGAGGGAGAGAAATTTGAGAATTCGGAAGTGGAATACCGTAAAGCTTTGGGTAAGAAAATCAATTCTTACGAGGCCGGATTCAACCTGGGTGATGCATTGTACAAGCAAAAAAAATACGAAGAAGCTTTAAAACAATTCCAAACTTTGGCTGTTAACGAAAAGAATCCTGAGAAGCTTGGTCACTTGTTTCACAATATGGGAAACACACTTTTGGAAAGTAAAAAGATTGATGAAAGTATAGAAGCTTATAAGCAATCCTTGCGTTACAATCCAAATTCCCAGGAAACCAAATACAACCTGGAATATGCTCGCCAAATGAAAAAGAAACAGGAAGAAGAGCAGAAAAAACAAGATCAGAACAAAGATCAAAATAAAGATCAGAAGGATCAGGATAAAAAAGACCAGGACAAGAAGGATCAAGATAAAAAGGACCAGGATAAGAAAGATCAAGACAAAAAAGATCAGGATAAAAAGGATCAGGACAAGAATAAAGATCAACAAAATAAGGACAAGCAAGACAAAGGAGATAAGGATAAGCAACAGCAGCAACAACCTAAAATCTCGAAAGAAGATGCTAAACGACTGCTAGAGGCTTTGGAGAACGACGAGAAGAAAGTTCAGGAGAAAGTTCAAAAAGCCAAGGCCAAAGCCATGAAAGCGAAAAAGACAAAAATTAAAAAGGATTGGTAGTTTGCAGTACTTAAAATACTTATGAGTGACTTAAGTACTTAAGGTCAAAAGTTGTACCTCCCGTCTTGATACTTGTTACTTTATTTAAACTTGATCAAACTAAAAATACTGATGATTATTAAGTACATTTGTACGAGATTTTTTATCAGGAAAAAACAAAAAGAACACATCTGAAAAACAGAACATTACGGATGAAGAAAATATTTTTCTTACTATTAGCAACATTATTCATTACTTCTGCCTCGTTTGCAGAAGAAGTTAAATTTACAGCTGCAGGACCTCGTGTGGTAGAAGTGGGCGAACAATTTCGATTGGTTTATACGGTAAACGAAAAAGCCAAGGACATTCAGTTGCCTTCTTTATCAGGTTTTAGAGTATTGATGGGACCTTCTACTTCCCGCAATTCCAGCTCTCAGTACATCAATGGAAAATGGAGTTCGTCAACTACCTATACCTACACATATGTATTATTGGCTGAAAAAGAAGGTAAATTCACAGTAAATCCAGCTAAAATTAAGGTAAAAGGCTATGAGTTCAACTCCAATTCGGTGAGCATAGAAGTAGTTAAAGCCAACGAAAAACCACAAAAAAATCAAGGTAATCAAGCTGTACAGGCATCAGCCAATAAAATCACTCAAGCCAATTTGTTTGTAAAGGTTGATGTTGATCGAAAAAGTGTGTACATGGGCGAGCATGTTGTGGCTACCATTAAAGTTTACACTCGTTTAAACATTGCAGGATTTGGTGATTCAAAATTTCCTTCGTTCAACGGATTTTTGAGTCAGGAAATTCCAACTCCGGGACAAATTTCTCTGCAAAGAGAAAATGTGAATGGTACCATTTACAATACCGGTGTAATCCGTAAATTGATTCTGTTCCCTCAGCATACCGGGAAAATTACCATTGATCCGTTTGAATTGGAATGTATCATTCGTCAACGCAGATCAAGTGGTAACAGAGGATTCTTTGATGATTTCTTCGATAACTATCAAGACATTCGTGTTCCAAGAAAAAGTAAACCTGTTACCATTCGTGTGAAAGAGTTTCCTGCTAGCAAACCAGCAAGTTTTGATGGTGCAGTTGGTAGCTTTAGAATGTCAGCAAATGTTGATAAAGATTCTCTTAAAGCAAATGAAGCGATTACTTTAAAAGTAAAAATTTCGGGAAATGGGAACCTAAAACTAATTAACCCACCAGAATTTGACTTCCCAGCAGACTTTGAGGTTTATGATCCTAAAACCAACCAGGATTTAAAAAGCACTGCAAAAGGAATGACAGGTTCAACTACCTTTGAATATTTGATCATACCTCGTCATGCCGGTGATTATGAAATTCCACCGGTTGACTTTAGTTTCTTTGATCCAAAAGCTGGTATTTACCGTACCCGATCAACTCCTAAATTCAATATAAAAGTTGGAAAAGGTAGTGGCGATGCAAGCAGTGCTGTTATCAGCTCGTTCTCGAAAGAAGATGTGAAGTTTATTGGCAAAGACATTCGTTTTATCAAAACCAACGAGTTTACACCAAGATTGAAAGGTCAGGTATTCTTTGGTACCACCAATTTCTATCTTGCCTACTTGATACCATTTTTGGTATTCATTCTTGCTTTTGTTTTCAACAGAAAACGAATTAAAGAGAATGCAGACCTTACTCGTGTTAAAAACAAACGTGCCAACCGCGTTGCCATGAAGCGATTAAAAGCAGCTTCGGCAAGTTTAAAAGCGCAGAAGAAAGAAGAATTCTACGATGAAATATTAAAAGCTCTTTGGGGTTATACTTCCGATAAGTTAAACCTACCCCTGGCTGATTTGAACAAGGAAAACATTACTGACATTCTACAAGGAAAAAATGTAGAAGAAGAACTGATTCAAGACTTCCTGAATATTTTGGATACTTGTGAGTTTGCACGCTACGCTCCTTCTTCAGGATCATCAGAGATGGATGAATTGTACAAGAAAACAATGGAGACAATTACCAAATTAGAAAAGAGCATCTAGTAAAATCGAATAGAAATGAAGAAATTATTATATATCCTTATTGCACTACTTTTTGTGTCTGCTGCTCAGGCACAGGATACTCCTATTCGTGAAGCAAACGATTTTTACCAAAAAGGAGAATACGAAAAGGCAATTAAATCATACGAGTTTGTATTGGAAACCCATATAGAAGCTGCTGAGATTTACTTTAATCTTGCCAATTCATATTACAAGACAGGACAAATCGCTCCAGCAATTTTAAACTACGAAAGAGCCAAACTTCTTGCTCCTCAAGACAAAGATGTGGAGTACAATTTAAAAATGGCTCAGGCTCATGTTCTAGACAAGCTGGAAGTATTACCAGAATTATTCATTAAACGATGGTTTTCAGGAATCAGAAATGCCTTCTCCGCAGATTTATGGTCGTACCTGTCCATCGGATTGTTCTTTTTGTGTTTGCTGTTTGCATGTTTCTACTTGTACAGCAACAAGGTTGGTTTAAAAAAGTTAGGTTTCTTTTTCGCAGGAATCAGTTTAGTACTAAGCATTGTTAGTTACTCTTTTGCATCGACCCGAACCGATGAAATTACCAATCGTGAGTATGCAATTGTTTTTAGCCCTAGCGTTACCATTAAAGGTTCGCCAGATGCGAGTGGTACCGAGCTGTTTCTTTTACACGAAGGAACCAAAGTAAAAGTGATTGATCAATTGGGAGATTGGAGAAACATTCAGTTGAGCGATGGAAACGAAGGCTGGCTAAAAAAAGAAAACATTGAAATGATTTAAAATTTCTTTCAATTTATAAGATATGCTGCTAGTTTTACTAGCAGCTTTTTTTATGCATCAATAAAGAAGAAAATGAGATATACAATACAAAATGATCAACTAAAAGTAAGCGTTCTTGAAAAAGGTGCTGAACTGTGCAGTATACAATCCATTGAAAATGAAACTGAATATATTTGGCAGGCAAACCCTGATATTTGGGGAAGCCACGCTCCCAACCTATTTCCTATTATCGGATGCCTTAAAGAAAATGCATTTATTCATGAAGGAAAAGAATATGCCATGCCCAAACATGGTTTTATTCGCAACAATACAGATGTAAAACTATTTGAAAAAAGCGAAGACCGCCTGACTTTCATTCTATCTTCGAATGAGAATACACGCAAAGTTTATCCTTTCGAATTTGAGTTCAAGATTCACTTCATTCTTGAATCAAACCAATTGAATGTCGTTCATGAGATTACCAATACCGGAAACAATGAAATGTTGTTCAACCTGGGAGGCCATCCAGCCTTTAATTGTCAATTAAAAGATGGTGAAGAGTACAGCGATTATTATTTGGAGTTTGAGCAAAATGAGACTTTAAACACCTGGAATTTGGCCGAAGGTGGTTTAATTGGATCAGAAGGGAAACAAATCTTAAACAATTCAAACGCTATCGATCTTCATCCGGAGATTTTTGCCAAGGATGCCTTAATATTGAAAAACCTAAAATCTTCAGCAGTAAGCTTAAAGTGCAAGAAATCTAATTTTGAATTGAAAGTTCGCTTTGATGATTTTCCATATTTGGGACTTTGGGCAAAGCCACATGCTCCATATGTGTGTATAGAGCCTTGGATAGGAATTGCTGACAGTGCCAATACCAACAGAGATTTTTCAAGTAAGGAGTTGTTACAGCAATTAGAACCGGAAAAGAAATTCACAGCAGAATATTCTATCGAGATAAATGAGTAATACCGATTATTAATTCGTATAAGCCATTAATGCGCTTCACTTCTAATGCCTAACAAATTATATATCGGCATTATACCTAAACTACTGGAGAGCTTAAAATAGCTCTCTATTTTTTATAAATGGTATAAAATAAAACGGCAGTTCACAATTGAACTGCCGTTATTTTTATTGCCTCTGTAAGATGTGGTGTGGGTATTTCAATAGTACCTACCTTTACTTTGTTGCATTAACCAAAGTGGGCATTGGAAGGTCAAGCTGATTAGACGTAGAAAAATTTTTAGTAAGACGGGGAAGCTGAGAACTTGTTCGAAGATCACCTCGCCGCACTTAAATTTTTCAAGTATAAATAGTTTGAGCTTACACGCCCTAGATTTTTTGCATCCTTTTTCATCAATGGAAAAAGGATGAGCCATGCGGCTCGAGCAAAAGAAAGTTAAACTAAATAATCTTAGGACAATTTTTTTAAATAATGATCGATTTAGTTACCCACTATATGTCCATATAGAACCTTTTTATTTCATACTTGGATAATCAGTATACCCCACTTCATTTCCGCCATAAAAAGTATCCTGATTTGGAAAGTTTAATTCTGCATCCAATTCAAATCTCTTTTCCAGATCTGGATTTGCCAAATATTGAACTCCAAAAGAAACCAATTCAGCAATATTCCTCTCGATGGCCTTATTGCCGCTGTCTTTTGTAAATCCACCATTTACCATTCTAACGCCATGATACAATTTGCCAAATTCAGAAGCTACATCCTGAACCAAATTTGGATGTTCATCAATTGGCATCAACGGCTCAATCAGGTGCAAATATGCCAGCTTGTAAGCATTCAATTTCTCAATTACGTATGCAAACAAGCCAATCGGATCAGAATCACCCATGTCATTAAATAAACCACTTGGCGATAGCCTAACTCCTACTCGATTACCTGGCCAAACCTCACAAACAGCATCCATTACTTCAAATAAAAAGCGAGCGCGATTTTCTATACTTCCTCCATACTCATCCTCCCTATGGTTGGTTTTATCAGTCAGAAACTGATCAATTAAATAGCCATTGGCGGCATGAATTTCAATTCCATCAAAACCAGCCTCTTTGGCGTTATTTGCTGCAAGTTTATAATCTGTAACAATCGATTTGATCTCCTCCAGTTCAAGAGCTCTTGGTGTTTCAAAATCTTTTAACCCTTCATAGGTAAAAGCTTGCCCAGCTGCTTTTATGGCCGATGGAGCTACTGGCAATTGTCCCTTGTGAAAATCCGAATGAGAAATCCTCCCCACATGCCACAACTGAATAAATACTTTTCCCTCTTTTCCGTGAATAGCATTGGTAACCAATTTCCACCCCTCCACTTGTTCTTTTGAATGTATTCCAGGTGTTGCCGGATATCCTATTCCCTGAGGTGAAATCTGACTTGCTTCGGTAATGATTAAGCCTGCTCCAGATCGTTGTCGGTAATATTCAGCCATCAATTCTGTTGGAACATTACCTTCTCCGGCTCTATTTCTGGTCATTGGAGCCATAACCATTCTATTTTTTAGCTGTAAATCTCCTATAGAGAAATTGCTTAGCAATGTATTTTTAGTCATATTCTTTTACTATTTTTATTTATACAAGATATAAATAAGAACAAGAACCAAAAAATTAGCTTTATTAAAAAATCTTAAAATGAATTGATAATAAAGATTTTTTTTAAGCAAATTAAAATATGATTGAAGATTGCTAAGCGCTTTCAACATTGCTTGGTATCTTTGTTTGAAATTAGCGATAAGCATGAAGAAAATAGAACTACTGGCTCCTGCTAAAAATCTGGAAACAGGAATAGCAGCCATAAATTATGGAGCCGATGCCGTATATATTGGAGCACCCAGGTTTGGAGCACGCTCTGCTGCAGGTAATACTTTGGAAGACATTGGTAAACTAATACAATATGCTCATAAATACTGGGCTAAAGTATTTATTACCATGAATACCATATTATACGATCATGAATTAAACGAAGCTGAAAAGCTAATTCATAAATTGTATGAAATGGGTGCTGATGCTTTAATTGTTCAGGACATGGGAATACTGGAAATGGATTTGCCTCCTATCGAATTGCATGCCAGTACCCAAACGCACAACTACGATTTAGAGAGAATTCAATTTTTAGAGAAAGTTGGATTCAAAAGAATTATTCTTGCAAGAGAATTGTCCCTCGAAGAGATTAAAAATATCAGAAAGCATACAACGGTAGAACTGGAATATTTTGTTCATGGTGCCTTATGTGTTTCACTAAGTGGACAATGCTATTTCTCTCATGCCATTGGCGGACGTTCAGCAAATCGTGGAGAATGCAGTCAGGCTTGTCGTATGAAGTACGATTTGGTTGATGATGAAGGAAAGGTAATCGCTAAAGATAAACACCTTCTATCGCTAAAGGATTTGAATTTGTCCGATCATTTACGCGAAATTGTAGATGCTGGAGTTTGTTCTTTGAAAATTGAAGGAAGGTTAAAGGATAGTTCCTATCTTAAAAATATAACAAGTTACTACCGTCAATCTTTGAATAAAATTTTCAATAAGAAAAGAGAATTCGAGAAAGCTTCATCGGGAACAATAAAGCCTGGTTTTAAACCAGATCCTGATGTTACCTTTAATCGTGGGTATACATCTTACTTTTTTACAGGCAGAATTCCTGAAATTGCCAATTTCCATACGCCAAAATCAATGGGTAAAGAAATTGGGAAAATTCGGGAAGTGAAAAAGGATCACATTGTTGTTGATAGTAAATTTAAACTGCACAATGGCGATGGACTTTGTTTCTTTAACAAGAATAAGCTTCTAAAAGGATTTCAGGTAAATGGAGTTGAAGGCAACAAGATTTTCCCCAATGACATGAGCATGCTTCAAAGAGGAGTTAGCTTGTTTCGTAACAACGATCATGAGTTTGCAAAACTTCTGAAAAAGGACAATTCCATTAGAAAAATTGGAGTTGAATTCTATTTGGATATTTTCGATGACTGTGTAAATCTTACTGCCATAGATGAAGATGAAATGTCTGCCAACATTCAAATTCAGGAAGAGTTAGAAAGTGCGAAAAATGAGGAGTTGGCTTTGAGTAACATCAAAAAGCAACTTCAAAAAAGTGGTGATTCCATCTTTCAAATCAACAATATCGAAATCAACTTTGATAAGCTTCCTTTTATCCAGGCCAAGAAATTAAATGATCTGCGAAGACAGTGCCTGGAGCAATTGACAGAAATTAGAATAGAAGCTGCAAAACAAGAAGAAAACCGACCATTGATTGCTCATCCACAATATCCTGCAAAAGAATTGAGCTATACGGGAAATGTGGTGAATTGCAAGGCCGAGGAGTTCTATCATAAATGCGGTGTAGAAAAAATCGAAAAGGGATTCGAGCTACAAAAAAATCATGCAGGTAAAACCATCATGACAACAAAACATTGTTTGCGTCATGAATTTGGAATGTGCCAAAAGATAACGAAGACTGAAAAAAAGAAAAATCAGGCATTGTTTTTGGTAGATAATAAAAATCGCTACAAGTTGGAATTCAACTGTCAGCGTTGCGAAATGAAGATTATTTTCGGATAATCTCCGAATTGAAATAACTGATATTACGAACCGTTAAAGTTTTTTGATTATGGTTCACTATATAGAAAAACTAATTCGTGAAGGTGAACACCAACAGCAAGATTTCAAATTTTGCATTACCGATTCACGAAAAATTGCCAAATCATTATCGGCTTTTGCCAATACCGATGGTGGCAGACTGCTTATTGGTGTTAAAGACAATGGGAAAATTGCTGGAACCATTGTTGATGAAGAATTTCATATGATACAAGCAGCAGCAGAAATGTATTCCAAACCTAAAATCGAATTCGAAAGTAAGGTTTGGACCATACATGGTAAAAATGTACTTGAAATTACAATAGAACCATCAGATGATATGCCCCATTATGCACAAAATGAAAATGGAAAATGGTTGGCATACGTACGAAAAGATGATGAAAATAAGCTAGCAAACAGAATACTTCTGGAAGTTTGGAAACGAAAATCCAAACCTACCGGAACTTACCTGGAATATACCGAAACTGAAAGTTTACTGCTTGATCACCTAAAAATTAATGAAAGCATTAGTTTGAATAAATTCTGCAGACTGGCAAAAATAAGCAGATATAAAGCAGAACGAATTCTTGTAAAATTAATCTGTTGGGAAGTATTGGAACCCAATTTTGAAGAAAAAGGCACCAGCTATAAATTAAAACAGGTAGAAAGCAGTTCTTTATAGAAAAACCATAAAAACTTTCATGATGGAATACGAATCACCAACAGAAATGAAAGTTTTCGTGTCCCGATAGCTATAGGGAGTGTAATTTTGTGAATGTGGAATTAAAACGATGCGTTAGTGAATCATTGTATTGTCCATTGATTTTCACCACTTTTCTACCTTTCCACTATTCAAAACTTTTAGAAAAAAAGCATAAAAAAACCGCATTAATTATTGGGATTTTAAACTCCTGTACGACAGGATTTGAGTGCCTGCTTGGTCAAGTTTCCCCTGTGCCGAAGCAACCCGAAGGTTGGGGCCTGCTTTTGCAAGCATGTTGCTTTCTCGGTATGTGATAACTGTTGAGTTTAACAATCGCTAATTAATGCGGAATGCGTTTATCTTGTATGTAAAGAACGTTCTGTTTCTACTTGCAAAGTAAGCAAGAATCTACCATTAAACAAGGGTTTCAGTGATTTTTTCATACATTTTTGACGAATCGCAAGCAGAAGTAATTGCAACATTCAAATAATTAAATGCTTATTAATAATTTTATTTGTCACATATTCTCTTCACTTTGGCTTACCGTGCAATATTCTTATTTTTGCGTTTATTAAATCATCAATATGACATCAATTCCTTACATAGATATTCATACACATCAAGCGGATTCTGACCCAGAAATCCTTTCTATTGTGAATAGGAGTATCAGTGAAAACAAAAATGAATTGGATAGGAATCAAGCCTATTCAATTGGAATTCATCCTTGGGACATTGAGAAATTAGAGATCGATTCCATAGACAATTATTTAGAAGATTTTTTTGCTGATAAAAGTAGTATTGCCATTGGTGAAATTGGCCTTGATAAATTGATTGGTACTAATTTCTCGATTCAAGAGAAGTTTTTTACTGCCCAAGTTCAACTGGCCAAATTAACACAAAAACCTGTAATCATTCACTGCGTTAAATCTCAGGAAGAACTGCTTAGGATTAAACAAGAAAACGACACTGGCACTGCATGGGTTTTTCATGGCTATAACAAAAGCTTACAATTGGCAAAAGATTTATTAAAGTTTGGATTTTTCCTTTCATTTGGAGAAAACTTGTTAAGAAACGAAAAACTTCAAAGCGTTTTTCATGATATCCCTTTGGATAAAATATTTCTTGAAACTGATGATAAACAAATTGATATTAGAAAAATTTATCAAAAAGCAGCAGAAATTAAAGGAATTGAGATTGACGTTTTAAAAGAACAAATTCTATTAAATTACCTAAAGTGTTTTTAAAAAATATGAGTGAAGAGTGGTTGAGCAGAACGAATCTGCTATTGGGAAGTGAAAAACTAGAAAAGTTAAAGAATTCACATGTTCTTGTAGTTGGATTAGGCGGAGTTGGAGCATATGCAGCAGAGCAGATTTGTCGTGCAGGAGTAGGAAAAATGACAATTGTTGATGGAGATACCATTGATACATCAAATATTAACAGACAATTACCAGCAACAAGCTCAAATGTAAACAAAGACAAAGCAGAAGTAATGGGAGCTCGCCTTTTAGATATCAATCCTAATTTGGACTTAAGGATTCTTAATGAATATCTTAAAGATGAAAGAATGATTGAAGTATTAAAAGAAGACGAGTATGATTATGTAGTTGATGCCATTGATACACTGGCTCCAAAAATTTTCTTGATCTACCATAGTCTGCAAAACAATTTAAAAATTGTAAGTGCAATGGGTGCTGGCGGCAAAACAGATCCAAGTAAGATTCAGATCGCCGACATCTCAAAATCCTACAATTGCAAACTGGCGCGCATGCTTCGAAAACGCCTTCATAAACTTGGTGTATACAAAGGAGTACAAGTAGTATTTTCTCCTGAAGATGTTTCTAAAGATGCAGTAATTTTGGATGAAAGTAGGAACAAGAAATCAAATGTAGGAACTATCTCTTATATGCCTCCATTGTTTGGTTGTTTTATTTCATCAGTAGTAATTAAAGGATTATTGGCTGACTCTTAAATTCATAGATTAAAGCATATGCTCTATTTCGATATCATCAACACTCCAATAGGAGACCTGTTACTTTTGGCAAGCGATAAAGGTTTGAAAAAGATTCTTTTTGAAGATCAATTCAAAGCTTTCGAAATTTCAAGTACCTGGGAACAAAGTACGGAGAAACTTTCACAGGCAAAAGAACAACTCCTTGCCTATTTCAATAGTAATCTAGTCCAATTTGAATTACAGTTGGATCCAGATGGAACGGTTTTTCAAAAACAAATTTGGAAACAATTGGAAGAAATTCCTTTTGGCGAAACCAAATCGTACCAAGACATCGCCAATGCCATTGAAAAACCCAATGCATGCAGAGCAATTGGAATGGCCAACTCAAAAAATCCAATTCCAATTATCATTCCTTGTCATAGAGTAATTGGTAAAAATGGAAAACTAACAGGTTATGCCGGAGGATTAAATATTAAAGCAAAACTATTACAAATAGAAGGCATCGATTTGGGCAATGATTCACAACAATTCGAATTATTTTAAGGCTTAATTTATTTTTTGAAAATCACTACGATACTTTTTATTCAACTTTAAATCACTCTATCTTTAATATAAAGTACTTTCTCTTGAATTATCTTTGATTTGATGGCTATTTCATCTAACTTGCCACACGATAAAAAAGTCGATGCATGACATTGGTAAAGTATCATTAAATCAATAAAAACAATTCATGAGTAAAATTTTAGGACATAGTTTCCACATTCCTGTTATGGGTACAGGATTTACTGTGGATACTCCTGTAAAAGTGGCTCATTTGGGAATTTCTTCGGTAGTATCAATCGTAGATGATGTTCTTGTAGAGAAAATGCGAGAAATGTACTGCAAGAAGTTAAGCCTTCCATTTAAGCCTATTACAGAAAAGACCAAAGATTTTCGTGCAGAAAGAATTACATCTTATCTAAATTTATTAGATAATTTGGTGAAGGAGAAGTTTGAAAATCTTAAAGAATCCATTCAGGATAAAGGAAAAGAAATTGAGGAATACTTGGATTTACTTCCTGATTTTTCAGAAGTAAAGAAAGAGTTCAAAGAAAAATTTGCTGATAATCCTTATGTGAAAGAAGCAAAAGAATGGTTAAGCAATAACCTTCCTCTTGGGTCGATTGATGTAAATATCATGACCAAATTAGACAAGGGAAACCAATATGAAGGTGAAGATTTACCTGTAGAATTCAATGATGCCCATGCAGCTCTTCGTGGATTTGCGATGAGTAACCTGGAGAGCTCCATGGTCCTTTCTGCTGGAATGAACCCACGTTTGTATGGCTACCTTGAGCAGTTCGATGATTTCTATCCAGATGCAAATGGATATATCAAGAAAAAAATTGTTCTGAAAGTGAGCGATTACCGATCGGCTCTAATTCAAGGACGCTTTCTTGCCAAAAAGGGAATTTGGATCTCGGAATATCGAATTGAATCAGGCTTGAACTGTGGTGGGCACGCATTTGCCACCGATGGTTTTTTAATGGGCCCTATCCTTCAAGAGTTCAAAGAAAAGAGAGATGAATTAAGAGATAGTCTTAATCCTGTTCTTTTTGACACCTTAAAGGAAAAAGGAAAAACTGTTCCTTCCGAGCCACTAAGTATTAAAGTAACCGCTCAGGGAGGTGTAGGAACTGCAGAAGAACATGAATTCCTAATGCAGCAGTACAATTTGGATTCGATTGGCTGGGGATCTCCGTTTTTAATGGTTCCAGAAGCTTGCGATGTTGATGAAAAAACATTGTCGTTGCTTGAAAAAGCAGATGAAGAAGATCTTTCTTTGAGCCACGCTTCTCCTCTTGGTGTAAGATTTAATAATTTGAATAGCAACACCAGAGATGCCGATGTTTGGGACAGATTGAAGCAAAATAAACCAGGAAGTCCTTGTACCAAGCGATACATGATCGCAAATACTGAGTTTACCAAGGAACCAATTTGTACCGCTTCACGACAATACCAGAAATTAAAGTTAGCTCACTTAAGAGAGCAAAACTTACCAAAAGAAGAACTTGAGAAGGAGATTAATCTTTTACTTCAAAAAACTTGTTTGTGCAAGGGATTATCAACGGCTTCCTATTTGGTAAATGACATTGATACGAAAAAAGACGGTGACGGTGTTTCAATTTGTCCAGGACCAAACCTTGCTTATTTTACGAAAAAAGTGAAGCTAAAGGAGATGATTGATCACATTTACGATCGTACCAATTTGATCGAAAGAAAAGACAGACCTCACATGTTTATTAAAGAATTGAATTTGTATTACGACTACTTAAAAGAACAAGTATCCGAAATCAAGAATCCAATTCCTAAACAAGTTAAATCTCTTGAAGGATTTAAGAAAAATCTTTTAAGTGGTGTTGACTATTACAAAGGTCTTTCGCAGAAATTTTCAGATAAATACAATGACATGAAAAATCAAGTCTCGAAAGATCTGGAAAAACTCGAAGGAGAAATTAAGAGTATTCTGATAAAAACAGAATCCTAACAGATACAAAAGCCAATCTTTACAAGTCATAAAAAGATTGGCTTTTTTCTTACCAAGAACACTTTCCTATTAAACCTCACTTTTATTTATGTCTACTATGGCGTAAAATACCCATTGCATTTTGAGTATATAATCCCTGCAGTTTGGGTAAATTCAATCTATTTTCCTGACTCAAAAGCAACCATATTTGTAATGTGAAAGGGAAATCACAATGTTTAACCATACAAGCATTGTGAGTGAGTAGAGAGGTAGTTTAATTTTCAACTGCGAATATACTTCAAATCCTACATTTGTTTAGGTAAGGGTTAGAGTTTAGTAGGATTTGAAGTATTTCCCACTTATTAAATTGTATTTATTGGAACTTTTCCATATTGTTAGTTTTTGCTTCAAAACTGTAAAAAAGTTATCACCAGACTTTTTTACAGTTTTTTTTTATACAAAAAAAGCTGAAATCAACAAATTGAAATCAGCTTTCTGTCTTGGTTTATAATCGTTTAACTTTGTTCTGTTTCTACTACTTCCTTTTTAATACCAGCAATTTTTTCAAGCATATCAGTTGTAATCGATTTTGGTCTTTCCAAAGGATAACCTAAAGCTCTGTCCCAAATAATATTGGCACAAATACCTATAGCTCTACCAATACCAAATAAAACTGTGTAGAAATCATATTCGGTAACACCATAATGCCACTGAATTACACCTGACTGAGCATCCACATTTGGCCATGGATTTTTCGCCTTACCATGCTCTTTCAAAATTGGAGGCACCACATTGTAAAGTAAGTCAGCATATTTGAAAATTGGATCATCAGGCAAGTTCTTTAAGCTAAATTCACGTTGCAACATGTAACGAGGATCGGTTTTACGCAATACAGCGTGACCGAAACCTGGAATTACCTGACCCGAATTAAGTGTATCCCAAACAAATTGTTTCATCTCATCCTCGGTAGGCACTTTATTGCCCATCTTATCCATCACATCCTGTAGCCATCTTAAAACTTCCTGGTTAGCCAAACCATGAAGTGGTCCTGCCAAGCCATTAATCATTGCTGATATCGACAAGTAAATATCCGATAATGAACTTGCTACCAAGTGACCGGTGTGAGCACTCACGTTACCACTTTCGTGATCACTATGAATAATAAAATGCAATCTTGATACATCATCGTAAGGTTTATCAATTCCCATCATATGTGCGAAGTTTCCACCCATATCCAGGTTAGGATTCGATTGGATTCTTGGTCCTTGACGATACAATTTATTGTAGATATAAGAAGCAATTTCAGGAAGTTTAGCCAATAGGTTAAGCGCATCTTCATATGTTGCTTCCCAGTAATCTTTCTTATTTAAACCTGCATGGTATTGTCTGTTAAACACCGATTCACGATTCAATGTTAGAATTGCAGTTGAGAAAATGGCCATTGGATGGCTGCAACATGGGAAAGAATCAATTACCTCATAAACATAGCGAGGAACAATTCTTCTCTTGCTAAATTCATCAACTACTTGCATTACTTCTTCCTGATTTGGAAAATCGCCGGTTAGCAACAGGTAAAACAAACCTTCCACATAAGGCATTGTTCCACCTTTAGGTTTTGGTAAGTTTTCAATTACTTCTCCCAGTGTATATCCTCTGTAACGGATACCTTCCTCAGGATCCAGGTAAGAAATATCAGTAACCAGTGATTTCAATCCCCTCATTCCTCCAATCACTTGAGATACGGTTACATTATCTACAACCACATCTCCATATTCCTTTAACAGGCGTTTTGTTCTTGGTCTGTGTTCTTCAATCTTCACAGACAAAGTTTGTTTTAATGTTTTCTTCATATGGTCTATACTTTAGAGTTGGAATCAAGTGGGGTAATTGATTCCAGGATTATTCATTGTTTTTTGTTTTACTTGTTCTGTTTTCTGATTAAATTCAGTGCACTTCCTGCTTTAAACCACTCAATTTGCACATTATTGTATGAGTGATTTGCTACAATACTGTCACTTGTTCCATCTTCATGTGTTACAACAAGTGTTAATGGTGTTCCAGGAGTAAAATCAGTTAAACCGATAATATCAATTTGATCTTTTTCCTGAATTTTATCGTAATCCGCTTTATCAGCAAATGTAAGTGCCAGAACTCCTTGTTTTTTCAAATTGGTTTCATGAATCCGAGCAAACGAACGCACAATAACGGCTTTAACACCCAAATGACGCGGCTCCATTGCAGCATGTTCTCTTGATGATCCTTCACCATAGTTTTCATCCCCAACTACGATTGAACCTACTCCTTGTGCTTTTAACGCTCTAGCTGTAGCAGGAACTTCATCATAAGAACCACTAACCGGATTAAAAATGGAATTGGTCTCTTCGTTAAAGTAATTAACAGCTCCAATCAGCATATTGTTCGAAATGTTATCCAAATGCCCGCGGAATCTTAACCACGGTCCTGCCATAGAAATGTGGTCTGTTGTACATTTTCCTTTGGCCTTGATCAACAGGCTTAATCCTTTGTAATCTGAACCATCCCATTCTCCAAAAGGAGCTAACAATTGCAAACGCTCCGAATCTTCTTTCACATCCACAACTACTTCCGAACCATTTGCCTGAGGAGCCAGATAACCTGAATCCTTCATATCAAATCCATTTGGTGGAAATTCTAGTCCTGTTGGTTCATCAAGCTTCACCTCTACTCCATCTTCATTAACAAGAGTATCAGTCATTGGATTGAAACACAAATCTCCTGCAATAGCCATAGCCGTCACCAATTCAGGCGAAGCTACAAAGCCATGTGTATTTGGATTCCCATCATTACGCTTGGCAAAATTTCTATTGAAAGAAGTAATGATTGAGTTCTTTCTTGTCGGATCGTCGGTATGACGTTTCCATTGCCCAATACAAGGTCCACATGCATTGGCCATGATCACACCTCCAATATCTTCAAACTCTTTCAGGATTCCATCTCGCTCTGTAGTGTATCTCACCAGTTCCGAACCAGGAGTTACCACAAACTCAGCCTTCACTTTCAGATTCTTATCCTTAGCCTGTTTTGCAAGTGATGCAGCCCTCGATAAATCTTCGTAAGATGAGTTCGTACAAGATCCGATCAAACCAACCTCCAAAGTTTGAGGATAATCATTCTCCTTAACGGCTTTGGCAAAAGATGACAGATCGTGGGCCAAATCAGGAGTAAACGGACCATTAATATATGGCTCTATCTCTGAAAGATTTATTTCAATTAGCTGATCGTAGTATTTTTCAGGATTTTGGTACACTTCTTCATCAGAACGCAAGTGCTCCATTACTACATCCGCCAAATCTGCAACTTGTTCACGACCTGTGTGACGCAAATAGTTGCTCATATTCTGATCGTAACCAAAAATAGAAGTCGTTGCACCAATTTCAGCACCCATGTTACAAATGGTTCCTTTACCTGTACACGACATGGCATCGGCACCCTCTCCAAAATACTCTACAATTGCACCAGTACCACCTTTTACGGTAAGAATACCAGCTACTTTTAATATTACATCTTTAGGAGAAACCCATCCGCTTAATTTACCTGTAAGTTTTACTCCAATTAATTTTGGCATTTTTAATTCCCAAGGCATTCCTGCCATTACATCTACAGCATCGGCTCCGCCAACACCAATGGCTACCATACCCAAACCACCTGCATTTACAGTGTGCGAATCGGTACCAATCATCATACCTCCCGGAAATGCATAGTTTTCCAAAACTACCTGGTGAATAATACCAGCTCCTGGTTTCCAAAAGCCAATACCATATTTATTAGATACAGATTCCAAAAAGTTATATACTTCATTGTTTTGATCCTTAGCGTCAGCCAAATCTTTTTCAGCTCCTATTGATGCCTGAATCAAATGATCACAATGCACTGTAGATGGAACCGCTACTTTAGCCTTACCTGCATTCATAAATTGAAGCAAAGCCATTTGAGCTGTAGCATCCTGCATTGCAACTCTATCCGGAGCAAAATTTACGTAATCTACTCCTCTTTCAAATTTTTCACCTTTTTCTTCAACAGATAAATGTGAATACAATACTTTTTCACTTAAGGTTAGTGGTTTGCCTAGAACATTTCTGGCTTTATTCACCCTTTCGGGCATCTTCTCGTAAACAGATTTTATCAATTCAAAATCAAATAGCATGTCTAGTGAATTTTTGATTAATTTTTAATTCAAATTTTGGTCTTTCAGCATTTAACAATCGAAAATCCCAGAATGCGAATCAATCTTTTCGGATTTCCCGATCTTTTTATGTGTATTTTTGACACATATCCGCAAATGCTGATATTTCTAAATCTCAATATTTTAGCCTTACCTAAGATTCATAAACGAGTGTTAAGTAAGATCAAATTTAGATATCTAAATATAACAAAAACTTGGTATTTTAAAAAGATGAAGGTGAATTTCTTGTTTAAGAAAACTCAAAATTTACACCTTTGGCATAATTTTAGTATACCAAAAAAAATTCCCCCTAATAAATTTGATTTCAGGTTTGAATTTAAATTCCTTTAAAGAGATCTACCCTTTGTTCCGAATTCGACCACCTGAAGGTCTTTAATCTCTTTACCATCGATTATAAATTTCACTAAAGTTTGCACCTTATGAAATCCCTGTAATCCTGCTGCTCCAGGATTAATGTGTAACAAGTTCAACTCCTTGTCGAATACAACTTTTAAAATGTGGGAATGTCCTGAAATAAAAAGTTGTGGCGGATTGCTAAAAATTTCCGGCTTCACATTTACATCATACCTTTTAGGATATCCTCCTATATGAGTCATCCATACATCCACATTCTCGCAAGTAAATCGATTATGCTTTGAATATTGCGAACGAACTTCCTGACCATCAATATTGCCATGAACTGCAACGAGAGGTGCGATTTGATCAAGAGCTTCTGCCGTTTCAATATTTCCAATATCTCCAGCATGCCAAATTTCATCACAATCACTCAAATGCTTTAATGCAACAGAATCAAGATGCCCATGCGTATCGGAAAGTAACCCAATTTGCTTCATTTAAGTGTGTTTTGAATTTTGGAAGCGTGAAGATAAGAAAAAGATTCAATTTTTAACCAGTAATTAAAGTTTTAAACCAAATATATCGCATAAGTTGTCGGTATTAATTACTACTTTTGCATGCTAAATTTTGAAAGTAAATACAATTCTATAAATGGGTTTCAAAGAAGAAATTAAAAGACGCCGTACGTTCGGAATTATTTCACACCCGGATGCCGGTAAAACTACACTAACCGAAAAATTACTTCTTTTTGGTGGTGCAATTCACGTTGCAGGTGCTGTAAAATCAAACAAGATTAAGAAAACTGCAACTTCTGACTTCATGGAAATTGAACGTCAGAGAGGTATTTCGGTTGCAACATCGGTAATGGGATTCGAGTACAAAGGACATAAAATCAATATCCTTGATACTCCAGGTCACCAGGATTTTGCAGAAGATACCTACCGTACCTTAACTGCCTGCGATAGTGTAATTATTGTAATTGACGTTGCCAAAGGGGTTGAGGCACAAACCAGAAAGCTAATGAAGGTTTGTAGAATGCGTAAAACACCTGTGATCGTATTCATTAACAAAATGGACCGCTTGGGTAAGGATGCTTTTGATTTGCTTGATGAAATTGAAAAAGAATTGCAATTGAGTGTAAATCCTTTGAGTTGGCCAATTAATATGGGCCCTGACTTTAAAGGTGTATACAATATCTATCACAAAAATTTAAGCTTGTTTACTCCTGCTACTCAAACTGTAGAAGAGAGTATCGAATTTGATGATATCTCCAATCCAAAATTGGAAGAATACATTGGAGAAGATGCAGAAGTGCTTCGCGAGGAATTGGATTTGGTATCGGGAGTTTATCCTGAATTTGATGTTCAGGAGTATTTGGATGCTAAGATTGCTCCGGTATTCTTTGGATCAGCTTTGAACAATTTCGGTGTACGCGAATTATTGGATGTATTCATTAAAGTAGCTCCTTCTCCACTGCCATGTCAGACTGTTGAAAGAGTGATCGAACCTGAAGAAGAAAAGTTCTCTGGTTTTGTGTTTAAGATTCATGCCAATATGGATCCGAATCACCGAGACAGAATTGCCTTTGTAAAGATTGTATCGGGAACCTTTAAAAGAAACAAACCATATCTGCATGTAAGAAATGGCAAAAAATTGAAGTTCTCGAGTCCAACAGCATTTATGGCCGAGAAAAAATCAATTGTCGAGGAAGCTTTCCCGGGCGATATCATAGGTTTGCACGATACCGGAAACTTCAAAATTGGTGATACCCTAACTGAAGGTGAAAAAATCAACTTTAAAGGAATTCCTAGTTTCTCTCCTGAGTTGTTCAAATACATCGAAAATGCCGATCCGATGAAATCGAAGCAATTGGCAAAAGGGATTGACCAGTTAATGGATGAAGGGGTTGCTCAGTTGTTTGTTTCTCAGTTCAACGGAAGAAAAGTAATTGGAACCGTTGGCGCGCTACAGTTCGAAGTAATCGAGTACCGTTTGCTACACGAATACAGTGCATCCTGTCGTTGGGAACCAATCATGCTTCACAAAGCATGTTGGATTAAGACCGAGGATGAAGAACAATTAAAAGAATTCAAGAAGGCAAAATATCAATACATGGCAAAAGACAAGCACGGTAGAGATGTTTTCCTTGCAGATTCAGGATACATGCTTCAAATGGCACAATCAAATTATCCGAATCTTGAATTCCATTTTACATCAGAATTTTAAATCAGACAGAATATGGCTTTAAAAGAAGGATTAACTGCCACACAAGAAATGATTGTTGGCGAACAAAATACAGCAAAATATCACGGATCAGGTAAATTGGATGTTTATGCAACTCCTGCAATGGTTGCTTTTATGGAAGGAACTGCAGTAGCTTGTATCGACACTGATCTTGAAGAAGGAATGGATTCGGTTGGAATTCAAATTGACACCAAACACATCAAAGCCAGCAAGCTTGGTGCTAAAATTACTTGCACTGCAAAATTGGTAAAAGTGGATGGTAAAAAATTAAGTTTCGAAATTGAAGCAGCTGACGAAGATGGACCAATTGGTTCTGCTTTCCACGTTCGCTATATTATCGATCCTGTAAAATTCATGAGCAGATTGTAAAATCACTTGATATGCAAAATACCAATAAGCCCTGAAAGGAAAAATCTTTCAGGGCTTACTTGTTTGAAAAAATATCTGTTTTCGATTTACTCCATCAGCCTCTTCTCTCCTTCCAAATTCTTAAGATCAGTTAAATCCTGACTCACTTCGATACATCCTTTGTAGTTTCCTTCATCATCGCGCAAAGCGAAATATTGAATTAAAATAAACCTGCCTTGCATCTGAATCCAGAAGGGTTCACTATCCTTTGCTCCCGATTTAAAGGCTTTCAACAGCTCATCTACTATGTGGACACTTTCAGGTGGATGACAGTTCTGAACTGTTCTGCCAATAATGGCCTTGGAACGGGTAAAGAACCGATCTTTAGGATTAGAAAAGAATCTCACTCTATCATTTTCATCAATCATGGTGATGTCAACAGGTAGATGATTCAGAAGCATCATTGCCTGGTCCAAAGTCATTAAGCCTGTATCGAAATTCAGTAAGGTTTTGCCCAATTGTTTTGCATCTAGCTCTTTTCCTTCGAATGAAAATGACTTGGATTTTTTACTTTTTTGATCAGGAGTGAAAACCGGCGAAGAGATAAAGCTAAAGCCTACTTCCAAACTTTGTTGGTTCATTTCATCCCATAAATCAGATGATACGGCATTCAATGCAACAGGGAATAGCAAATATTCTTCCCTGAAAATGATGGTATACTTTAAAAAGAACAGGTCTCCAATCAGTTTGTTAATCAATTTCAGCTCTGCTTGTTCGGCGGCAAGAGCTTGCAACAATTCCTTCCTAAGGCGTCTGATATCATCGTGAATGGACCACATCACCCCCAAGCATTTGTACTCCGGGTACAGGTTCTCAAAATATGGAAAGAAAATATTCTCTTTTCGTGAATAATGCTTTTCAAATTCCGCAAACTCTTCTATTCTTGAATGGATTTCTCCTAGATCTTTCCTTAAATCATCTTCAGTTTCAGCTTTGTTAAACGATTTTACCAATGGTTTGATTTCCCCCAATCGTTTTTCCAACTCTCTATTTTCCTGCATCAAAATTCCCAGGAAATGATTTGAATCCACTTTGGGTTTTTCATGAGCAATAATAGCATTGTGAAAGACATTCAATGATTTATTGATCCCAATTTTTAAATCGTCCATAGGCAAATCTTCCTCAACCAACTTATGAACTACCTGAATGATATCGTTTGGACACAAATGATCTATTGCCTCCTGATGAGTTTCAATTAATTCTTTGCCATTTTTCCCTTTAATCAGATCCAGACAAAACTGGAATAATGAATCAATGCGGGCAGCATTGTTATTAATAAATTCTGACATATGTAATGCTTTACAGTTTATCAGATTAAAATACAACAAATGCCATTCGCTTACAAACCCAAGCGATTCTACTTTAGATTATCCTTTCGTGCATAATGATTCATAAGGTATTTAATTACCGATTTGGCATTGTCGGGATAGTTTAGTTTTGTAATTAAACCTTCTTCTTTGATCCATTCTCTTATTTTAGCCGGACCATCACCCTCCAAATCTGTTATAACAGGAATTCCCAATTCTCTTAATGCATGAGCATTACAGACTTGTTCAAATTGATTTTTCATGGGAATCACCGCAAGTTTCTTTCCCAGGTACAAACTTTCGGCAGGTGTTTCAAAACCTGCACCACATAATACTCCGGCACAATCTTTCAGGCTCCGAATAAAAGCTTCACCATTCACCGGGTTGATGTCTACATTAGCCGATCGATACTTTAACTTGCTATGCTTTGAGTAAACCACCCATTGAATATTTGGAAAATGAGATAATACCGAAATCAGTTTCTCATCAGAGTAAGCAGGTAAATAAACAAGATAATAGCCATTATTTTTAGGCTCCAATAACCTGATCTCTCTTCTGATTACAGGGGTGAACATGTTATGCCCGTATTCTTTAAAATGAAAACTTACATTGTGATTGCATGGCGCATAATTTTTTAAAACCTGGAAAGCCAAAAATTCAATTTTCTCAGGCATTGGAGTACGAGAGTTCAACATGGCACTCTGATGACTCAATCCCAAACAAAAAACCTTTTTCAGTTTACAGGCCCAGGAAGTTACAGGTTCAAAATCACTGATTACCAAATCGTATTCCTCAACAGGCAACGATTTGATATCTTTTAAAAATCGATAAACATTAAACTTTCGAATGGTTTTCCATATATCGATCCCACCATTCTTACCAAAGAAAAAGCCTAAACCTTGTTTCTTAAATTTTATTGAATGATTAAATTCTAAATCATGGTGCAAACCTGAAATTAAAATATCAACCTCAGCTTCTTTTTTTAAATAAGGAATCAGTTCAATGGCTCTACTCAAATGGCCATTGCCTGTTCCTTGAATTCCATATAATATTTTCATTAATTGTTCTTCATCAAAGCTTGTTCAGAAAAATGAGGATAAAAATCATCACGATGCAGCAGTTTTTTCTCCAGAGGTAAATTCTACCAGTAGTTCTTTAAATATCTTATTGCTATCATCCAATTGATAACTCTCCAGATCGAGTTCCATGACTTTTGCATTCTGATCTTTATGGTATTCATAAATGCTCCATTCTCCTTTATGATACTCCAATGCACTTAAGCTTTCAATCCAATCTCCGGAATTTAAATACATGACAGATCCATTTTTGGAAGTAATCTCTTTATATTCCGGATGGTGAATGTGACCACAAAGAACGTAATCGTAGCCTTTGTTAATTGCAATTTCCGCAGCTGTTTGTTCAAAACTATTGATGTACTTTACCGCAGATTTTACGCTGTTTTTTATTTTTCTTGATAAAGAAACTTTCTCTCGTCCCATTAACATAGCAAGATAATTCACCATGGAATTGATCATGATTAACAGATCATATCCAATGGAACCAAGCTTTGTTAGCCATTTTGCATACTGCATGGTAACATCAAATACATCGCCATGAAACACCCACGCTTTTTTGCCATTTAGATTTAAAATCAGCTTGTTTACAATTTGCAACTTGCCCAGTGTAAATCCCTCAAATTTCCTCAACAACTCATCGTGATTTCCGGTTACATAATACACTGGTACTCCCTTTGACAATAATGATGTGATGTGTTTGATGATACGCATATGTGACTTGGGCCAGTATCTCTTTTTAAATTGCCAGATATCTACAATATCACCATTCAATATTAATTTTTGGGGTTGGATGGAGTTTAGATATTTTAGCAGCTCATCTGCTCTACATCCGATAGTTCCCAAATGTATATCAGATAAAACTACAACTTCTACCTTTCGCTTATTTTTCGCCATATATTCAACTACTTGATTATAGGCAAATGTAAATCGCTCTTGTTAAGTTAATTGACGAAAAACATTACAAAATGGTAAAGAATAAAGTATTATGAGTTAAGAAAAGGTGTGATATAAGCTTAATAATTGGCACAAAAATTAACATTTATGGATCTTCATCGCAGAAAACCTCTTATTTTTCATTATGAGTCACCAGCATTAAGTTTTGGCCAGATATTTGCTTCTTCATGCATAAAAATTTAAGAAACCATAAACTCAAATCACCGTAGTATTCATTTTAAATTTATTTTTACGACATTAAAAATCCCACACATATGAGAAAACTATTACACTACATTGTATTATCAAGCCTTGTTGTTTTAACGGCATGCAGTTCCGGAGAAAAAGCATTGCAACATGGAAACTATTTTGCAGCCGTAAGCAAATCGGTTGATCGATTAAGATCAAATCCTGATAAAGTAAAAGCCCAGGAAACCTTACTTTCAAGCTACCCGCTGGCAGTACAATGGTACGAAAGAGAAATTAACAATTTACAGGCTTCTGCTGATCCTTTTAAAAACACCAAATCTGTGGATAAATACCAGTTGCTAAATCGCATGTATAACGATATCAACAGATGCCCGGCAGCCATTCGTTTGATTCCAAATCCTAAATCATACCAGTATGAATTGGAACAGGCAAAGCTAAATGCTGCACCTGAATGTTACCAGGCTGGCTTAAATGCTTTGGCAAAAGGTGGCCGACAAGATGGAATCAATGCCTACAACCACTTCCAAAAAGCCAATGGTTTTGTTCCCAATTACAAGGATGTTCAAATTAAACTTGAGGAAGCTGAATACATGGCAACCCTAAAAGTAATTATTGAACACATCCCTGTGAATTCTCAAAAATACAAGTTAAGCTCTGAGTTTTTCCAGGACCAGGTAACACAATATCTTTTCCACAATATCAAAAGAAGATTTGTACGCTTTTACACTCCTAAACAAGCTGAACTTGAAAAGCTTGAATATCCGGACCATATTATTTCAATGGGATTTGAAGATTTTGTTGTTGGAGAAACTCATGACACAAATTACGAGAAGGAAGCCATTAGTGCAGATAGTGTTGAGGTAGGTAGTACAACCCTTAAAAACGGAGATAAAATAAAAGTCTATAATAAAGTAAAGGCAAAGCTTCACATTCACAAAAGAGAAGTTATTTCCAAAGGTTTACTATCCCTTAAGGTAATTGAATTTGGCAATCAAAAAATTATCAATGACAAAAGATTTGGCGGCCAATTCATTTGGTTTCATGAGTGGGGACACTTTAATGGCGATGAGAGAGCATTAAGCAAGGAAGAGCTTGAAATTTGTGAACATGAACCAATTCTTCCTCCTCCACATCAGGATTTGTTTGTTGAGTTTACCAAACCCATTTACAAAGATTTAACCGAAGAGTTACGAAGGTTTTATAACAGATATTAATAATCAAAAGCCATTAGTTCCTTGCTAATGGCTTTTAATTTTCACGACAGTTATCACAACTGCTAATCTTTTTTTCGTAGTCTACGATTCGTCCTTTCGAATCTTTTTGAAAAGTACAACACTTATTTAATGCTTCTTTTAAAAGATTTCTTCCACGCTGAACTCTCGATTTAGCAGCAGAATATGAAATTTGAAGTTTCTCTGAAAGTTCTTTCTGGCTCAATCCATTCAACTCACTTAACAAAAGCGCATCTCGATAATCCTCGGGCAAAGATTTGATCATAGGCACAATACAAGACTGGATATCAGCCATAGCATTGGCATCATTTTCATCTTCTAACTCAAGAAGCTGAATTTCCGATTCTTCATGATGTTCACAGCGACGATAATGATCAATTATGGTATTCCTGGTAATTTGAAACAACCAGGCCTTTACCTTCTTCCCTTCATGTAAAGTATCAATATTATTGTGAATTTTTATAAAAACCTCCTGCAATAAATCATCTGCCAAAGCAGAATCGGATACTCTTTTTCGAATAAAAGAAAGCAATTGTTTGTGATATGTTCTCCATATATGCTCTACCATACATTCTCAAATTAAACTATAGAGAACAAAAATATAAATTCTGAGAAACTATCTATAACGATTCTAAATAAAAAACCACTTACCTATTTTTCCGCGTACACGAAATAATAAATAAATGGTCTTGTGAAAATTAATTAGTAGTGGTTATTAAAATACAAATATATTTCTGTTGATTTAGCAGCCACACCCCTCACCACAGCCACACGCATCAATAATGTATTTCATATCTTTAAATTGATCAGCAATATCATTTTTTTCCTTACTTTCCGGCGAACACTGACATGGTCCAAGTCCCTTACAAGCACAATCTTTTAAAGGTTTATCTTCCGGAGCATTTAAAACTTGGTCTACCAATTCGGCATTCACATTATCATCGTTACAACAAATCCCGGTATGATACAATTGCGATCCACAACATTCGTTACTCATATTCTTTACTTTTTTACTTTCTACATTTTAATTCTAATCTCAATCAGGTAGACGCAGAATATGAAAAACGGACGCAAAAAAAATCGACAAAAATTAATTTTTGTCGATTCCTTCTGATTTATACGTTCTTATGAATAAAGTTATAATCATCGATTAAGGTTTGGAAAAATTGTTCCGGTGGCATTTCTGTTTTCATGCCCAATTGCTCCATCACTTTTGCTCGTGCTTTTAATCCAAAAGTCAACTTTTCTACAGGGTCGTCCATGGTTTTAAGTTGTTGTATCACTCTTTTGAAAAGTTCCAAATCTTTATCCACAACTTTTCTTGATTCAGGAAAAATCAATTGGTAATTATCTGGTACCTCTGATAATATGGTATTGCTAAGTTTCATGGTATGATTTGTTTTAACCACGGTTGTTTTAGCAAGAATATCTCCAAGTCTTTGGCCTTTTTCCCCAATTACAATGGTAAGAATAGCTGCAACACCATTGGTTATTCCAATATCTACCAAACGAAACATCCATCGAATTAGGTAGTGAATAAATCCAGGAGCATCTCCATCGATCTTACAAACCTTTATCTTCATGATACGCTTACCAGGAGTTTGCCCATTCATAAAGGTTTCAAAAAGTAAACTATAAAATAAAATTGGTACCAAAAAAACAAAGCCTATTGCAAATTCCTCTCCCAAAAGACCAACTACCATGGCTGTTGAAAAAACACAAACACCAATAAATAATACATCAAGCAGGTAAGCTGCAATTCTCTCCCCCACACTCGCCAGTGGGAAATTTAATTGTACATTCTGAGTCGTTTCAATTCCAATTTTAGACATAGGTAGTTTTGTTTAATACAGAACGAATATACCTATCGCAAACAAAAGATGAAAATTTACAAGCATAATTTATTAAACAGACTTTATAGACCATTGTTTTTCTACAACTTAAATAAATAAGATGTAAATAATCAATAAACAGCTTTTGTTTATTAAACTATTTAAAATAACTTTAGCGATCTAACACAGATTATTGGCTCTAATATTTATGAAAGAAATTGTATTTCTTAATCGAAATAAAAATAAATGGGAAAAATTTGAGCAATTAATTAAAGATCAATCAGAAAGTAATCCAGATACTTTGGCAAATTTATACATCCAAATTACTGATGATTTATCGTACTCCAGAACATTTTTCCCCAAGTCTTCAACTACTGCATATCTTAATCAGTTAAGTATGCGTGTTCACCAACAAATTTACAAGAACAAAAAGGCAAAAAAAGGAGCATTCAGAAATTTTTGGACTACCGAGCTTCCTTTAACATTATATGATATTAGAAAGCAATTGCTGTATGCTTTTTTAATTTTCTCGGTATCTGTTCTAATTGGTGTTTTATCTTCAAGAGGTGATCAAGCATTTGTTCGAACCATTTTAGGAGATGACTATGTAAACATGACTTTGAACAACATTGAAAAGAATGATCCAATGGCAGTTTACAAACAACATGGACAAACCTTAATGTTTCTGGGTATCACAATTAACAATGTAAAGGTGTCCATTATGGCATTTGTACTGGGAATTTTTACTGCTTTCGGAACTGGATATGTGTTATTCTCAAATGGCGTTATGCTGGGCAGTTTTACCTACTTCTTTGTGCGACACGATTTATTTTGGGAATCGACCCGGGTAATTTGGATACATGGAGCCCTAGAAATATCGGTAATTGTAATTGCTGGTGCTGCAGGTATCGTTTTGGGAAATAGCTTGATATTTACTGGAACTCTACCTCGAAAGACATCCATACAAATTGGAGTTAGAAAAGGTGTGAAAATTATTGCTGGAATCTTTCCAATATTCATAGTTGCAGGCTTTTTGGAAGGTTTCGTAACCAGACATACCAATATGCCAATGGTCCTGAGTTGGGCAATAATCATCAGTTCCTTTTCATTTATCATTTGGTATTTTGTAATAAATCCCGTTAGAGTATATAAGAATCAACATAAATTTTAAAAAATGACTACAGAGAATTTTAGACTTGAAAAGGTAAGAGATTTTGGGCTTCTTTTTAGTGACACTTTCCTTTTTATAAAGTACAACTTCAAAAACTTATTAAAAGGAATGCTGTACTATGTGGTACCATTTGGTTTACTGCATGGTGTTATTTTGGGTTTATTGCAATATGAAACCCTGCTCTCAATGGGAAACGGTTCAGGAATAAGTCCAAATTATTCATCTTCTACTGTTATCTATTCAACAATAGCTTCCTACTTTTTCATGCTGATTTCATACACAGTAGCGGTTGCCTTTGTAATGCAGTACATTAAGTTATATCGCGACAAAGGAGCTGATAACTTTGAGGTAAATGAAGTTGGGAAAGCCATGCTAAGCAATGTTCCAACAATTTTTGGCGCAATACTTTTATCTGCAATAATTGCCGTTGTTGGATTTGTTCTTTTTATCATCCCAGGAATTTACGTTACAATTTGTATTAGCCTGGTTGTTCCAATCATTGTTTTCGAGGAGGAAAGTGTGGGAAATGCCATTAGCGGTTGCTTTAATCTGATTAAGAACAATTGGTGGAATACTTTTGCCGTTCTTTTCGTTATGGGATTGATTAGTTCTGCATTAAATTTCGTGTTCCAACTTCCATCAACCATTTATCAATTAACAAGCACCATATTTATTGTCAGTGGTGATGCAATGACACCAAGTAAATCCTTACTGATCTTATTTTCAATGATACAGGGAATTGGATATGCTCTTATACAAGTTTTGCCTTTAACCGCCATTGCAATGCAATATTTTAATTTAATAGAGAAAAGACAAAGCCCGGCTTTATTAAAGGATTTGGAAACTGTTGGTAATAATGAAACATCCATTTCTAAATAATTATTTAGAATTGGTAATCCCGATAGTTATCGGGACCATCTGGCCTAAAATATCTAATTATAAACAGATGAATAGCCCGTTTAGAATATTAATTATAATAACTTGGTTCCTGATATTATCGGGAACCAAACTCTTTGCTGCCCAAGCCAATGAGGCAGATACTTTAATTCTTGATAAAGGTCAAGTAGAGATTTATAAAAAAGACATTTCTAAAAGTAGAATTGAGAACTATCGCCAACAAAAGGAATTTAACTACGAATTTTCTGAAGTTGAAAACCTCAGCTTATTCGATAAAATTCGCTTGATGCTGAACCGATGGTATGTATTTTTAGTTAAAAGCCTTGGAGTAGTATGGTTTTTACGATATATAATTCTGGGCGGATTATTAATTCTTCTCATATACATTATTATCAAAAGCAACTCCAGTGGACTGTTCAGTCCGCATCAAAAAATTATTAATATTCCATTTGCCGATGATGTAAATCCTGAAAGTGTGAATTGGGAAGAGGAAATTGCAAAAGCTGTAAAAATGGGGGAATACCGACTTGCCGTTCGTTACCAGTTTTTATCCTCTTTAAAATCACTTAGTAAAAACAATTTCATCAACTGGAAGGCCGAAAAAACCAATTACGATTACATCAAGGAAATAAAAGACCAGCAAGTAAAAACAGACTTTAATAAGCTAAGCAATCTGTACGAAGCTGTTTGGTATGGAAACTTTTCGATAATTCAAGACGAATATGCCTTAATTGGGCAGGATTTCGAAAAATTTAACTCATTGTTTAATACAAGAAACTAATAAAATGAAACTGATAATTCCCAAATCAACTTATCCGTTTATCGTCATCTTGATATTGCTGTTTCTTGTTGAACTATTTGCTCCAACACCAATTGACTGGACACAAAGCTTCAATTCTGATGACAAAAGGCCTTTTGGCTCCTATCTTTTAATGGACCTGATTAAAACAGATTTGTTTCCAAATAAAGAAGTAGAATTCAAAACAGTTCCAGTTTTTAATTATCCCGAAAGCAAGATATCAGATCCTCTTAAGAACTACATTTTCATTAGCAATAATCTGGAAATGCAAAAATGGGACGTCGATAAGTTGGTGAAGCTTGCTGAGAATGGAAATCAAATTTTTATTGCAGCATCATCAATTAGTCATCCCTTAGCAGATACACTTGAGCTTAGCCTTACACCCAATGTAATGTTTTCCAATCTTGGAAAAACAATACGCATTCAAAAATTGGAAAACCACAACATTTCCTTAAATAAAAAATACAAATACGAAAAGGCTTTTGATGTTGTAAGCATTGAAAAATTTAACAGAGACAGTTTAATTGTACTGGGAAGAGATGTAGATAAGAACATCCAATTTATTAAAAAACAATTTGGCAAAGGAAATATCTTTTATAGCTGCCAACCATTGGCATTTACCAATTACAACGTGGTTGAAGCTAATAATGCAGATTACATTGCCGGGGCTTTTAGCTACCTTCCTAACCAATCAGTTGTTTGGGATGAGTATTACAAACCAACAAGAGCATTAAGACACAGTTCGCCACTAAGGTACCTATTAACCCATCCGCCATTAAAATTGGGTTTTTACCTTTTGTTTTTCTGTCTGATATTCTTACTTCTGTTTCAAGGGAAAAGACAACAGAGAATTGTTCCCATAATTGAACCCTTGAGAAATACATCTCTTGAATTTATTCAAACATTAGGTTCCTTGTATTACACAAAGAAAAACCACAAAGATATTGCGGATAAGAAACTCAAATACTTTAAAGAATTCATTCGATCTCGATATCACATCGAATTCAAGAAGGAAAACATCAAAGAATTGAGCAGTCGATCAGGCTTGCCGGAAAAAACATTGCAAATGCTGTTCGATCAATCCAAATCAATTGAAACATTAACACATTTAACTCAGGAGGGCTTGGAAGATTTCCACTCCAAAATTGAATACATCTATAATCATTGCAAATAAGACAATCACATCATATGGAAAGAAACACACAATTCGAAAATAGAATTGATTTAGGTGAATTAAATCAGCTAATCAATCAAATTAAGTTTGAGATCCAAAAAGTAATTGTTGGACAAGAAAAAAACATAGACCTACTACTTGTTGGTCTATTCTCTAAAGGGCACATTTTAATTGAAGGTGTTCCCGGAATTGCAAAAACTTTATCGGCAAAGCTATTGGCAAAAGCAATCAGTTCTGATTTTTCAAGAATACAGTTTACACCTGATTTAATGCCATCGGATGTTTTGGGAACTACCATCTTTAACATGAGCAAATCGGAATTTGAATTCAACCAAGGTCCTATTTTCTCGAACATTGTGTTGATTGATGAGATCAACCGTGCTCCTGCCAAAACTCAATCGGCCCTGTTTGAGGTAATGGAAGAATACCAGGTGAGTATTGATGGAAACACCTATAAAATGGGTGAACCATTCTGGGTATTGGCAACACAAAATCCAATTGAACAGGAAGGAACCTATAGATTGCCTGAAGCACAACTGGATCGATTCTTAATGAAAGTTGAGTTCGAATATCCAAGCGAAGAGGAAGAATTAAGCATACTTGAAACCAAACACGAACGAAGAGGAGCTTTAGAAACTCAAATCATAAACAAGGTAATATCTGCTGATCAAATTAAAGAAATGCAAGATAGAGTTCAGTCCATTCACATCGATGAAAACCTGAGAAAATACATTGTGCAGATTGTTCAAAAGACCAGAAATCATCCTGGAATTATTTTAGGAGCCTCTCCTCGTGCATCGGTTTCGGTAATGACAGCAGCCAAGGCTTTCGCAGCCATTCATGGACGCGATTTTGTGACTCCTGACGATATCAAAAATATTGTTGCTCCAGTTTTACATCATCGTTTAATTTTAACCCCTGAGAAGGAAATGGAAGGAATTAAACCAAAGGAAATCATTCATCACATTTTGGAAGGTATTGAAATCCCACGATAATGAAGTTTATTAAATCTTTATACCTACATCCTTTTTTCTACTGGCTGATTAGCGCTATTGCCGTGATATCCGTATTGGGCTTTTTTATCCCAGTACTTTACACCATAGCAAAATTAGCCTGCCTGTTTTTTGTAATCGCTTTGGGCTTTGATATTCTTCTGTTGTATCGAACTAAAGACGCTGTTCAGGCAGAACGAATTTGTCCTGAAAAATTATCGAATGGAGATGAAAATCCGATTCAGATTAAGCTACAGCACAACTACAGTTTTACAGTTAACATTGATTTGATTGATGAAATTCCAATTCAATTTCAAAAGAGAGATTTTATCTATTCGCTATCACTAAAAGCAGGAGAAGAAAAAATGCTTAATTACTCGCTCAGACCATTAAGTCGCGGAGAATATCACTTTGGAGTAATTAATGTTTATGCCTATTCATTCTTAAAAATCATCAAGCGAAGGTTTAAGTTGGGTAATTCGGAAATGATTCCTTGTTATCCTTCATACATGCAAATGCGCCAATACGAACTGATGGCAATTTCGAACCGATTAACAGATTTTGGAATCAAAAAAATTCGCAGAATTGGGCATCAAATGGAGTTCGATCAGATTCGTGAATACGTAAAAGGAGATGATTACAGAACCATTAACTGGAAGGCAACGGCAAGAAAATCACAGATCATGGTAAATCAATACCAGGATGAGAAGGCTCAGCCTGTTTATTCGATTATTGATTGTGGCAGATCCATGAAAATGCCTTTTTATGGACTTAGCCTGTTGGATTATGCCATAAATACAAGCTTGGTAATATCGAACACTGCAATTTTAAAACACGATAAGGCAGGTTTGCTTTGCTTTGGTAAAAATGTTCATTCTAATATTCGTGCAGGAGGAAGAAGAACCCAGGTAAAGAAAATCATGGAGGTTTTGTACAACCAGGAAACCGATTATCCGGAACCCAATTACGAACTGCTTTATTCATCGGTGAAGCACTTTGTTAGAGGCCGAAGTTTGCTTATGCTGTACACGAACTTCGAAAGTTTGGATTCCATGAAAAGGCAACTTCCCTATTTACAGGGCTTGGCTAAAGATCATCTTTTGGTTGTGATTTTCTTTAACAATTCGGAAATTGAAGAAATGACCAAAAAAACAGCTGATAGCATTGAAGATATTTACGTAAAAACCATTGGAGAAAAGTTCTTATTCGATAAAAAACTAATTGCAAAAGAGTTGGAAAAGTATGGTATTCATACGATATTAACTGATCCAAAAGATCTAACGGTAAATAGTTTAAATAAATATTTGGAATTGAAATCCAGAGGTTTGATTTAATTTCTCACAGCCATGAAAAAATATAGCATCATTATTATTGCCTTTGTGCTAACGGTATTTGCTTGCAATTCGCAAAACCCAACCCTTACAATTGATACTGATTTGGGTGAAATTGAATTGGAAATATATGAGGACAAAGCGCCCATTACGGCCAAACATTTCATGCAAAATATTGATGGAAATGTTTTTAAAGATGCTTGTTTTTACCGTGTTGTCAGATTGGACAATCAGCCGAACAATGATATAAAGATTCAGGTAATACAAGGAGGCTTATTCCATGATTCAATCGTGGATAAGCTGCCTAGCATAAAACATGAAACCACCAAAGAAACTGGTATTTTGCATACCAATGGAGTAATTTCCATGGCCAGATTAGAACCCGGCTCTGCAAGTACCGAGTTTTTTATTTGTATTGACAATCAACCAGAGCTGGACTTTGGCGGAATGCGCAACCCCGATGGACAAGGTTTTGCTGCTTTTGGTAAAGTTACCAAAGGAATGGATGTAGTCAAAAAAATCCAAACACAAAAAGACCAGGGACAAATGCTGAGCAAACGCGTTAAAATCCTATCTATAAAACGCAACTAATCAATTCTTCAATCTTCTCGATTTTTTGAAAGTCTGAATTGGAAATTTCCTCCTCTTCAACCATTTCGTGTACCCAGGTAGTGTGAAAGGGTACGTGAACAGCCTTTCCTCCCAAGTGCAATACTGGCAGAATATCTGATTTTAAGGAATTCCCAACCATTAAAAACTCCTCTGGTTCAATGTCCAGATGCTTGATTAGTTTCTCGTAATCACTTTCCTGTTTATCACTCATCACCTCGATGTGATGAAAGTATTTTAGCAATCCTGATTTTTTAAGCTTGCGTTCCTGATCGAGCAAATCTCCCTTTGTGGCTACAATCAAACGATATTTTCCAAACAAGGATTTTAAAACGGATTCTATCCCATCTATTAGCTCAACAGGTTTATTAATTTGTTCCTTCCCCAATTCCAAAATCGCTTGTACTTTTTCTGGAGATAGATTGCCATTGGTAATTTTTAAGCCCGTTTCGATCATCGATAAAATAAAAGCTTTTGTGCCATATCCGTACAAAGGAATGTTCCCAATCTCAATCTTGAAAAGCTCTTTTGTTACCTCATCCAGACTCATTCCATTGGTTAACAACTCACAGAATTTCATTTCTGTTTCACGAAAATATGGTTCGTTAACCCATAATGTATCATCTGCATCAAAGCCAATCACCTTAATCTTATCCATAAAAGAAGTATTTAATCTTGTGCGAAATTACGAACAATCCCATAAAATCCAACTCCAAATTACTTGGCTTGACTTTATCTTAACAATTGATTACTTTTAATTGTATCTGCAAAGCATTACTATTTTTCTCACCAATTCAAAATAGAATTATGGAAAGAAGAATGAATTACCAAGATCATCCCTCGCGATTTTTTCTACTGATCGCCAGGATCATAGGATTTTGTATTGCCGGAGTTTTTCTATTGTTTATGGTTCCGGAATTCATCGAAATCCTTGACACCAAATCTGAATATACCGAATTCTGGATTTTTGTATTTTATGCACTTGCAATGATTTATGGCGCTGGCTTTCTTCTCTCCTTCTGGAAAATAAAAATCAGCGCCTACATCATGATCGTAAGCAGTATAGCAATTGCTCTATATGGATTTATTGATACCATGAGTTGGGCGGTATTCCTAATTCTGATTCCCTTGTCATTTTCAGGAATCTTATTCTTAATCTATTCAAAGAAAATGGGCAAGTAATATTTAATGAGCTATTGTAGAAAATAGTATAATGCCGATGTAGAAAATGTTAGGCAGTGTGAGCATGCGAAGCAGTGGCTCATATATTTTCACAATGGTTATAAACTCTCTACTTTCTTTGCCTTTTCAATTTTTACGATGTTCTTGGAATCCAGTGCCTGGCCATTCCATCGATAGGCCACCATTATGCCTCCATTTGCAATGCATCCATCAACACAACAAAGATTGTCACGAATTACACCTGCTTTCCCATTTAGGCAGTAATGCCCAAAAAACACTGGTAATTCATCTTTAGGATAAAGAGGAATGTCATAACAAAGTTCGCGTGGAATGGTGTAGTTGGGAAGTTTAAATTTATTCCCAAAGGAAATATCCTCAAAGCCCTTTCCTTGCATAGGTTCCCACCATTTTATTCTATAGGCAGTACGCTTAAAGCCATAACCATCTTTCAGAACCATATCGTCGGGCATATTAAACTCCCTGCCCTTTAGCAATAACATTAAAGCACTAAATACTTTACCACGTTCAAAATAGATTCTTCTTAAAAACTTCTTGCTAAGTCTGTTTTCAGGATTTTCTTTCTTTATAATCTCAACAGCTTCATCGTCCCATGAAGCATGAACCACTCTGAACCCATCCAACTCCAGGAAAATAGGAAGAGAACGCAGCCATTTCAGATATTTCTTACGTTTTACCTTGTCAAGCTTAAACTCTTCGTAGGTTTTTTTGATTTGCGTCTTGTTCTTTAGGTTATGATCGCGTAAAAATACACCATCATTGTCTTTTGTATAATAAGCCAAAACATTCAACTCATGATTTCCTACTACCGCATAAGCATTTCCCGATGTCACCATCTTCATCACAATGCTCAAAGTCTTATAAATTTCAGGTCCCCTATCTACAAAATCGCCAACAAATACAGCCTTCCTTTCAGGATGTGAATATCCAAATTCTCCTTTGGTATATCCCAAGAATTTTAACAGTTTCTTTAGTGTTTCCGCCTCTCCGTGAATGTCTCCTATTATATCGTACACTTTTTCATCTGATTGGTTAATCTTTACCAAAAATATAAAAATATTTGTATTTGTACATTTATAATTTTGAAGATGATTTTTGGGGAGAGAATGAATAAAGAATCCGAATCTACAACTTAAAATAAAAAAAAATGCTTATCCGAAAACCGGATAAGCATTAAATATTTTGGCTCTGTATGATTTACAGTAGGTAATTCTATAAAATTATCAATAACTACCTTTACTTTGTTGCAGTGACCAATGTGGGCATTGGAAGGTCAAGCTAATTAGACGCAGAAAAATTTTTAGTAATCCCGATAGCTATCGGGAGGTGAAGCTGATCCCGAAATAGATTTTGTAAGCATTTGAGAAGCAAATGCAACAAAAATCATAATCGGGAGAAGATCACGCCGTCGCACTTAAATTTTTCAAGTATAAGTAGTTTGAGCTTACACGCCCTAGTCCCGATAGCTATCGGGATTTTGTTTACTTTTTCATCAATGGAAAAAGTAAGAGCCTTGCGGCTTGAGCAGAGTAAAGTTAAACTAAAGAATTATAGGATTTTTTTAAAATTAATGATCGATTTAGTTCTCCACTAAATTCCATATAGAACCAATATTTTAAAGAAACTCTGGTTTACAGATCAAATAAACCGTTCACTTCTATTTTTTTCTTAACATTCTTATCCCCACTGTAGTAAAATTCATTCACCTTACGATTGTAAGTGTAATCATTTTTCCACTCCTCATAATTTTCGATTACCTTCTCCAAAGAGTCGATAAAATAAAGCACCTCCTTGTTTGTAGTAGTTGGATGTAAAGACCAACGCACCCAACCAGGCTTATGCGATAAATCACCAGAAGTAATCTCATTGGTAATGGCATCCGATTGTTCCTGACTTACTTCCAACAAATAATGCCCATAAGTACCGGCGCATGCACAACCTCCTCTTACCTGAATTCCAAATCGATCATTCAATAACTTCACCAACAAATTGTAATGAATGTACTCTACGTAAAATGAAAGAATACCGAGCCTTTTCTGAACATTATCGGCAAGGACATGAACATCTTTAACAGCCTTTAATTTACCAAAAGCCAAATCTAAAAGCTCTTCTTCTCTATCTGCAATATTCTTGGTGCCCATTTGGTTCTTCACCTCAATTGCCAAAGCGGTACGAATGGCTTGAAGAAAACCTGGTGTTCCACCATCCTCACGAGCTTCAATATTATCAACAAACTTGTATTTTCCCCAGGGATTTGTCCAATCAACCGTTCCTCCGCCCGGATTGTCGGGCACCTCACAATTGTACAGTTTTGAATCGAAAATCATTACTCCTGATGATCCGGGACCTCCCAGGAATTTATGTGGTGAAAAGAAAACTCCATCCAGCTTTGCTTTCGGATCGGCAGGATGCATATCAATATCAACATATGGTGCCGATGCAGCAAAATCGATAAAGCAAATGCCACCATATTCATGCATAATTTTAGACATCTCGTAATATGGCGTAACAATACCAGTTACATTGGAACAGGCAGTAAATGAACCAATTTTCATCTCTCTATCCTTATATTTTTCCAACTCGGCTCTCAGCTTATCCAAACTAATGGTTAAATCATCACCTGGAGGAACTACTACCACATCAACATTCGTTTCGTACCAGGAAGTTTGATTGGAATGATGCTCCATATGAGTCAGAAAAACCACAGGCTTTTCCCTTTCTTTTTGACATTGATATCTGCCAATCATTCCACATCCCTTAAGTCCAAGAATGCGTTGCAGTTTATTTACAACCGCTGTCATCCCAAATCCTGCATGAATGATTACATCATCAGGGCCTGCGTTAACATGTTTTTTGATTAATTCCTGAGCTCGATGGTAAGATTGAGTCATTAAAGTTCCGGTCTCGTTGGTTTCCGTATGCGTGTTGGCTACATAAGGGCCAAACTCTTTTAACATCTTCTTTTCCAAAGGAGCGTACAAACGTCCACTGGCAATCCAATCGGCATATACGATCTTTTGCTTTCCAAAAGGAGAATAAAAGCTGGCATCGTAACCAACTGTGTTCTTTCGAAACTTTTTAAAATATTTTTCTAAACTACTCATTGGGTTAGGCTTGGTTTTTTTTAGGTTTCTTTCTTTAAGACAATCTTTATTTTGTTTTGGGTGAAAACGAAAATCAAATATTAATCTTATTGTTTTTTTGATAATCGGTTTCAAAATAGATATTTGCACCTGCAAAAACAAGAAGAAATATCAGCTTTTTTTAAGGGTTTAAAAGATTAGAATCATCCTTAATTACCAATCAAAATGAACAATAACATAGAAGAATGACCATTCCACCCACTTAAAAGCATACAAAAACCTTTAGGAATACAATATTTAATCTTCCACCGACCTCTCACAACTAACAGCGCTTAATTTCTAGTTTCAATCCATTCCAAAAAGTATTGGCAAAGCCATTCCTGAAAGCAAATCGCATAGGAATTGAACATGAATCCCCTCAATCGGGACTAAATTTAAATGGGATAATTTGTTTTGACCTCCCGAATCGATTACTTTTGGCTTTCTTAATTCATTATACATCAGACTGACATAATATATCGATGAATACAATAATTCAACTTTTTGAAGAAAGCGTAAAAAAATATGGATCCAATCCATATTTGTGGGAACATACAGGTGAGAAATATGAATCACTAAGTTATAAGGAGCTATACAAACAAGTTAAGTTTTTAGCCTATGGTTTGTATGCTTCCGGCATTGATAAAGGAGATAGAATTGGTCTTTTGTCGGAAGGAAGAAATGCCTGGGTTCTTTCAGAACTGGGAATATTATTTGCTGGTGCAGTAAATGTTCCTTTATCTGTGAAACTAGACGCTCAAAATGAATTAAAATTCAGACTAATTCACTCCGAAGCAAAATACGTTATTGTATCAAAAAATCATCTCGAAAAAATTCGTTTGATTAAGGATGAAATCAAAACTTTGAAGCAAATCATTGTAATTGATGAAGATGTTGAGGTGGATGGCATTGAAATTTTTCTTTCGGATATTATGAACCTGGGTGAAATGCTTGTTGAAAATGAGAAAAAGGATTTAGATAAAATTCAACAAGAGATACAAGCCGATGACAATGCAAATATTTCCTACACTTCGGGTACAACTGCCGATCCTAAAGGAATTATTCTAACGCACAACAATTACACCAGCAATGTAATTCAATCGTCGAGCTTAATGCACATTCCTGAGCATTACAAAACCTTGTTGATTTTACCATGGGATCATTCTTTTGCTCATACTGCAGGAATCTATAGCTTCATGCTAAAAGGAGCATCCATTGCTGCCGTGCAACAAGGCAAATCGCCAATGGAGGCACTAAAAAACATTCCTAAAAACATCAAGGAAATTAAGCCTCATATTTTAATGAGTGTTCCTGCACTGGCAAAGAACTTCAAAAAGAACATCGAGAAAGGAATTAAAGCCAAAGGTCCAAAGGTTGAGAAATTATTCAACAAAGCCTTGAACCTGGCATACAAATACAACGATCATGGTTGGAACAAAGGCAAGGGAAGCAGAATGTTCCTGAAGCCAATGTACATGTTCTACGATAAGATATTGTTCTCGAAAATCAGGGAGAACTTTGGTGGCAACTTAAAATTCTTTGTGGGTGGCGGTGCTCTTCTGGATATCGAATTGCAGAAATTCTTTTATGCTATTGGCATTCCAATGTACCAGGGGTACGGATTATCAGAAGCCTCTCCTATTATTTCATCAAATGCCCATCACAAGCACAAGTTGGGTTCGTCGGGATTTTTGGTTAGCAATATGGACCTGAAAATTTGTGATGATGATGGCAATGCGCTACCTGTTGGCCAGAAAGGTGAGATTGTAATAAAAGGCGGTAACGTAATGAAAGGTTACTGGAAAAATGAGAAAGCATCAGCAGAAACACTAAAAGATGGATGGTTACACACTGGCGATATGGGCTATATGGACAAAGATGGTTTCTTGCATGTACTGGGACGATTCAAGTCTTTGCTAATTGCAAATGACGGTGAAAAATTCAGTCCTGAGGGAATCGAGGAAGCTTTTGTTGATCAATCGCCATTGATGGATCAGTGTATCTTGTATAACAATCAGGACCCTTATACCATTGCACTTGTTGTTCCGAACAAAGCGGCAATTGTAGCCAAACTGAAGGAGCAAAACTTAAGCCCGGATACGGAAGATGGCCAGAAAGCTGCCTTGGATTTATTGCAGGCAGAAATGAACGAATATCGTCCAGGTGGAAAATACGAGGAAATGTTCCCGCATCGATGGTTGCCTACTGCAGTTGCCATATTGCCTGAAGGATTTACCGAAGAGAACAAGTTGCTGAACTCAACCATGAAAGTAGTTCGCGATAAGGTGATTGCCTATTTCAAAGAGTATGTAGACCATTTGTATTCTCCTGAAGGCAAAAACTTCTTTAACGAGAAAAACAGACAAAGTATTGAACGCATGAAATAAAATCTAATATAGATTTAACTTTCTTTTACTATTTAAAACCATTACAGATAAATGTTTTTTTATAGTTTTGAAAAAAATTTTAAACCAAAAACATGACACGATTAAAACCAATCACCATTAGCTTGATTATTGCTTTAACATTCTGCTTTAGCAATGTTTTTGCACAACCTAGCGAAAGAGATAATTATCAGGGGGAATCTCCAAAATACATTTTCTATTTTATTGGAGATGGTATGGGCTTATCGCAAGCCAACACGGCTGAAGCCTATTTGGGAGCCATCAACAACACCAATGGAATCCAAAAATTAAAACTAAACACCTTACCAAAGCAAGGTTTTTACACCACTTATGCTTCCGACAGATTTATTACAGGATCTGCAGCGGCAGGAACTGCTCTTTCAACCGGAGTAAAAACATCTATTAGTACAATTGGTATGGATGCAAAAAGACAAAAACCTTTGCAAACCATTGCCGAAATGGCCAGAGATAAAGGCTACAAGGTAGGAATTGTAACTTCTGTTTCACTGGATCATGCTACTCCTGCTTCATTCTATGCACACCAGCCTACAAGAAGCATGTATTACAATATTAGTTTAGATCTAAGTAAAAGTGGTTTTAACTACTTTGCAGGTGGAGGCATCAAGCATCCTGAAGGCGATGGCAAAGTTGATAGTAAAAACATCATGGCCAACTTTGGAATGGGAGAAGATGTTGATCTAAAAAACAAACTGCCAAATTCAATCGAATTGGCCAAAAAGAGAGGATATGAATTTGTTAACTCGGTTAAAGAGTTCAACAAACTAAAAAAAGGCGATGATAAGGTAATCTGTATTGCACCAAAATTGGTTGGCGGAAAATCTCTTCCTTATTTCATCGATCAAAATGGAAAATCAGATATCTCTCTTGCCGAATTTACCGAAAAAGGAATCGAATTGCTAAACAACAAAAAAGGATTCTTCATGATGGTTGAAGGAGGTAAAATCGACTGGGCTTGTCATGCCAACGATGCTGCTACCGTAATTCAGGAAGTAATTCAGTTTGATAATGCTGTTTCCGTTGCTTTAGACTTTTACAAAAAGCACCCTAAAGAAACCTTGATTATAGTTGCTGGTGACCACGAAACTGGTGGAATGGCTTTGGGATTTTCTGGTAGTCATTACCACTCAGACTTTGCGATACTTCAACACCAAAACCTATCGTACGAAAGTTTCTCAAACTTGATTTCTGATTACAAAAAGAACAACAAAGGAAATTACAAAGTAGAAGATGGTTTGGCATTGGTGAAGAAACACTTTGGTTTAGGAGATGCTGAAAAAGGATTGGAGTTAAGTGAATTCGAGATGCAGCAACTAAAAACTGCATTCGATAAAAGCATGAACTACAACAAGAAAATGAAGAAAGACGATCAGTTTTACTTGTTGTATGGTAGTTACGATCCACTCACAACAACGGCGTGTCATATTTTATCACAAAAAGCAGGTATTGGTTGGACATCTTTTTCTCACACAGCGGCACCAATTCCAATTCGTTCCATTGGTGTTGGATCCGATTTGTTTATCGGATTCTTCGACAATACCGACGTTCCAAAAAACTTAATGAAATTAATAGAGAACAAATAATTTACAAGCCTCGCAATTGCGGGGCTTTTACTTTTCTACTTTTCCACTTTTTGACTTTTCGACTTTTCGACTATCTCCTAACTTTGCCATATGTTTAAATTCAGCATTCCACAAAAATCCGATTTAATTCTAATTGTACTTTTAATTGTACTTAGCTCTATAATCGTACTGCTTCCAAATGGTTTTGAAACGCAGGCAGACAAAAACACAACGCGTGTTAGGGCATTAGTTTTAGAAACCGATAACAGTTTAATTGTTGAAACGGGTATTATTAAAACAGGTACACAAAGCTTAAAAATCAGAATCCTAAACGGGAAGTTTAAGGGAGCAGAGCTAACCGCTTTTAATCAGTTGGTGGGAAGAATGGAATTCGACAAATTCTTTCTGCCCAAAGACAAAACTCTTACCGTGCTTAATTTAAACGAGGATAACTCAAAAATTATTAATGCCACGGTGGTAGATCATTACCGCATTCGATTGGAAGCTTTTCTTTTGGCGCTGTTCGTAATTATTTTGGTGGCTTTTGCAGGATGGACAGGAATTAAAGCCATGCTATCCTTTATGTTTGCTGGCATTGCCATATGGAAATTATTGCTGCCGGGATTGCTAAAAGGCTACCCTCCTATCCCTCTTTCTTTGGCCATTGTAGCCTTGCTAACATCGGTAATTATATTTCTGGTAGCAGGAACCAACAAAAAAGGTTTAAGTGCATTTTTAGGGGCAATGAGTGGAGTTGCCGTTACCTGTATTATGGCCATACTGTTTGGTACGCTTTTTAACATTCATGGTGCCATTAAACCATTTTCCGAAACCTTGCTTTATTCGGGATACAATTACCTGAATCTTACTGAAATTTTCCTTGCCGGGATTTTCATCTCTTCTTCGGGTGCAGTTATGGACATTGCCATGGACATTTCAGCATCACAAGCCGAAGTATACCAGGCAAACAAAGGAATTAGCAGAAAAGAATTGCGCCGTTCGGGTTTCGAAGTTGGAAAAGCAGTTGTAGGAACCATGACAACTACCCTTCTTCTTGCCTATTCAGGTGGTTTTTCAGCCTTGTTAATGGTATTTATTGCACAGGGTACTCCCATGATTAACATTTTAAATCTGAACTATGTATCGGGAGAAATCCTTCACACCCTGGTTGGTAGTTTTGGGCTGGTATTGGTAGCGCCTTTTACTGCAATTATTGGCTCCTGGGTTTTCACGAGAAGGACTAAAAATCATTAGTCTTTCATCCGCTCTTCCTTATCTCTTTAAATGAGTAAATAGAATTGACTTTGGAATTTTACAACTTTTCTACTTTTTCTCTATTTAAGACTTTCAAAAAAAAGAGACAAAAGGAAGGTCTTACTTCTTTTTATCTCTTGGGTTTTATAGCTTGTGAGTAGTTTCTAATAAATTGAGTTCGGTTAAAAATAGATGCCACAGAAAGTCATCTTCATCCAATCTTTACTTTAAAAATTCCTCAAAATATCCCGATATTCATTCGAAAATTTGAGGAAATTTCTACTCAAAATCAATTCAAACTGTGACCATATTTATAATCGAACTCAGGTTAATATTTTTTTCGGGCTTGTTCAGGAGTTACACAAAAGCTTCGCTCTTCCTGGTCTTGTACATATTTAAAAAAGGTACATTTAAAACAACTTTCAAATTTTTGAGCAAAAGTACCATTCACTTTATCTTCACATAGAGTTCCGGATATGGCCCAACAAAACCGACCTCCCGTGGCTCCATTGTTAACCCCGTCAAATTCGCTGGGAAGTGCAGCAGGGCACACTCCCAACTCATGCACTTTCGCTCCGTTCAACTCCCTTCCGCACTTCATGATTTCCCAACAATTTTTCATAGATAATTTAAATACTGGTTTCCTGCTATATGTTACGGAGGCAATACTGCTTTGATTCACTCTAAGAATGCACTCTTGACCAATTGAGAGTTTATTTGGATAAAGATCTTTTTCACCTGTTTTAAAAGATTTATCAGTGATAAGACAGAATCTATTTGCTTTTTAGGATTTCATTGAGCAGGCAACGCACCTGAAAGTCGCCAAAACCGTAGATTTCTTCTCTTTTGCAGAACTCCTTAAACAGGGGAGCAAATTCGGTGGTTTTCAATTCACTCATGATTTTACGCAAACTTTCCTTTGGTCTGCCTTCATACTTTTCCTTTGACAAGCGATCAATTTGTGCATTTACAGCAGGAAGTAAAAACGGAAATTCTTCTTTTAACTGATCAGCAATCTCAAGCATAGCTGTCCAATCTTTATGCTGATACATTCTCCACAATTTGGACATCTGCACCAAGGCTCTGGAATTGATGGACACTTTATTTTCATGAGCCACTGAAAGCTCCTCCTGCTTCATTCTGCCAAAATTGTATTCCTTGCCTTTATTGGGACGAAGCAGGAAAATGTTCTGCTTTTTACCATTCTCGAACAGAAGATTCAAACAAAACCAAAAATTCACCTGGCAAAACAGATCATCTTCGAACCAAAGGTTCACCTCATCCTCGTCATTTATCTCCAACATCTTTTTCAGCTCTGCCGAAGTTCCCTGATGATAGTCTTCTTCGCTAAATACAGGATACTGGCTACAGATAAACTTGGCCCTGACCTGCAATAGCTCATCCAGTGTTTCTCCACTTACATCTCCATCAACCAAACATTCGCGAGCTACAATCAATTCTCCCTTGATGTTTTTGGGTAACATCTCTTTTAAGCAATCTCCGTTTAGGATGTGATAGGTTTTATGCATGCCTTTCAAATTTTAAAGCTCATTCAATTCTTTTCTCAGCCTGCTAATGGTTACCGGGGACACACCCAGGTAGGAAGCGATATCTTTTAGCGGAACCCTCTCCTTTACATTCTGATTGCCTTCAATCAATTTAATGTATTTTTCTTTGGTGGTAAGCGATTTAAATTCATCCAGCTCATGAACCGTATTGATAAAAACACTTTCCATAAAGCATCGACCCCAATTGGCCCAGTCACAATGATCTTTAAACAATGCTTTTACATGATTTATTTTCACCCGGTAAAAGAAACTGTCTTCCAGTAATTCTGTAGTCTCGTGAATGTAATTCATATCAATGTATGAGTTCAAAGAAAAACAGATATGACCTTCAAATCCGAACCAAACGGCCTTCTTGTTTCCTTTCTCATCGATATAATGATTCTTGACGGCTCCTTTTTCAATAAAGAACAGATAAGGAGAACGAATGTTTTCATGAATTAACACCTCTCCTTTCTTCATGTGAATCTCTTCAAATTCCTGAATAATTAATTCTTTGCTCTGAGCTGACAGTTTGTAATACCTATCGATAGCGGAAATCGCATTTCTCATAAAAACTTTTTTTGATTCTGACTTAACAAATGTAAAGCAATTTGCCTTTTGACCGAAATATATTTGCAGCCGGAAAATCAGAAAGCTGAATTTCCTTAATGAGAAATCAGTATCAATACAAAAATCAATTTAAGACTTACTATGAAATTTTGGGAGCAACATTCCACCGAATATAAAAAAACACTAGCGCTGAGTATACCGGTTATTATTGCACAGGCCGGACAAATTACGGTTGGTTTAATCGATAATGTGATGATTGGTCAATTGGGAACCACTCCATTTGCAGCTGCATCCTTTACCAACACCCTGTTTAGCCTTGTCTTGATATTTGGAATGGGTTATTCTTTTGCACTTACCCCATTAATCGGAAAAAACTATGGCGAGAAGGACTATGATTCCATAGGATCATGGATTAAAAACGGACTCATGGCCAACACATTAATGGGCGTGGCCTTGGCTGTTGTATTGCTGATTCTGTATTTTCTGATTCCACACATGGGACAACCAGAATCCATTTTGCAAGCATCACAGGACTATTTGGCGATTCTTATGATATCGGTGATACCCATGATGATATTTTACGGGTTTAAACAGTTTGCCGAAGGGGTTGGTGATACCAAAACCGCCATGAAAATTATGCTTTGGGCCAACTTAATCAATATCGTGGGAAACTACATGTTTATGTATGGGAAAATGGGTTTACCGGAACTGGGTCTTATTGGTGCCGGAATTGGAACCTTGATGGCCAGAACATTTATGGCAATAGCTTTTATTGTACTCTTCCATAGAAATGAGAAGTTCAAATTCTTTGTAAAACTTCACCAGCAAAGCCAGGTTTGTTGGAACAAATGCCTGCAGGTTGTGAAACTGGGAATTCCATTGGGTGGGCAATTGGTTATGGAAGCCAGTGCTTTCGGATTGTGCGCCATTATGATGGGATGGGTAAGCGAAATAGGCTTGGCTGCCCACCAGGTTGCCATTACCCTTTCAACACTTGGTTTCATGATTTACCAGGGATTGGGAGCCGGAACCACCATACGCGTGAGCCATTACAAGGGTGAGAACAACAGCCATGGAATTAAAAGAGCCACCAAAACCGCTATGCATCTTATGTACCTGTATTGTGCACTTTTAATGCTTGTATTTATAGGTGCTCGAAACATTTTGCCACTGATGTTTACCAACAACCACACGGTGATTAACCTGGCAGCACAAATGCTAATTGTTTGCAGCATTTTTCAGTTGGTTGATGGCATTCAGATTGTACTGGCAGGAACACTCAGAGGATTTGCCGATGCTCGCATTCCGGTAATCATCACCTTTGTATCCTACTTTGTAATTTCCTTGCCTTTTAGCTACCTATCGGCATTTGTATGGGGCTTTGGTGCAGTAGGAATTTGGTTTGGCTTTCCGGTGGGATTATCCATTTGCTGTACCCTGTTCCAATTGCGATACAAATATTTGCTGAAGAGGTTTTAGATCTAATCTTTGTATTCCATCTTGATTTTTAAAATGCCACTTTTCTGGTTTAAAGTGGCAACCCATTTGGCTTTATCTGTCTCCCATTCATTCAGGTAAACCGAATCTTTACATGTAAAGTTATTTCTTAAGGAGTAAGCTTTTAAATCCACCTTAGAAGTGTCGATGGTAAAGCTTGCTTCTTTTATTTTACCATCACTCTTGCAGTCTGAATCTACGATGGCAGGAATATTAATCCCAGTGTGCAACTCAATGTTATCGATATTGAATAACTCACAGTCTGTCCTGCTAAAAATATGGTATCCAAGTGCATTCACACCAGCAATAAAAAGAATTACAATGAGAACGATAATTCCCAGGCTGATTAAAATTTTCTTTCCCATAGTTTAATTTTTAAGATCCATATGAATTGAATTCCTGTGTTATCAATTCTACTCTATCACTATTTGAAAAATATCTGGCTCACTTGCATCAAACAAACCGGTTTCATAAAAATAATTTGCCATCTGCAGGGCATCCCCACGAGAATCTTTATCTGTATAGATAGAAAACCAATTATCCATAAAATCATTCTGTTCTTTGATCCAGGTATTTGTTTCGGAGAGTGTATGATTTAAATCCGACAAATCGCTTGGATCTTTAACTCTTATATGGAAAAAATTACTGTAAGCATACACACATTCTTCTCCAGATTTTTCAAATATGAGATTGTCACAATCGGCTGATTCGATGGTATAATGTGCAGAAGATACGATTGAATTTTCTTTAGCATCTTCAAGTATCCATGCAATTTCCTCACACGTGCACGTTTTGTAAAGCTTTAAAGCAATATAACTGTAATGTGAATCTTCATGCACTTTGTATTCAAAGCCTTGATCAAAGTAAGTTTTCGAAGTAATAAATTCCTCAATCAATTCAATTGTATTGACTGATTCTACACCAAGCAATATGTAATCACCAGACATTTTACCGAGTGAATAAGGTTCATCATTGTAATACCAATAATCTACAAAAGTACAAGGAATTACATTCGAGCTTTCTTTCTCATCGCAACTTGGTGTCAAGAAAAATACAAATAAGATTAGGAACAATAGGTTTTTCATGATAGGTTTATCTATATAATAGTGTGTGTGTTTAAGTTTTGATAGCTAACTACAGCGCCTGCAGTAAGCTCTTTTTCCAGTGTATGTTAAAATGGTAGTCATAAACTTGCGGCCACAAGAAGAACATTTCCTTCTTCGCAGCAGGAGAATCAAAGCCAGTAATATGAATAAAAACAAAGGCATTACATCTGCATTTTAAATTGTTTATCCTGATTTCGCTTAATCACTCCGGCACAATATTTCAGACCAAATGTTGCAAAGAAGTTCAAGATGAAGGTTGAGAACACAATAATCGAAAACAGATTATTATCGAGGATCTGCATTTTTTGCCCAATTGCTGCAAGAATAAAAGCCATTTCAGCCCTACCTGTCATTCCAATACCAATTGTAATAGACTCTACCGTTGAAAACTGAGCCAATTTTGCCATAGAACCAGCACTAATTATCTGTATGATGATCACCCCAATCACCAGGCACATCATTAAGATGATCCCCTGAACGGTTAAAGCTTCGAAGGTGATGTGAAATCCCAATGATATGAAAAAAATAGGTCCCAAAAACGAATAGGCTATGGCATACAATCGGTCCTCAACCTTCTTCACCAATTCTTTATTTGCCACCTCTTCACGAAAAAACAATCCAGCCAAATAGGCACCCAAAATCATATGCAATCCAATCAATTCTGCAAGAAGACCAAATCCCAAACCCAATATCAGTAAGAAAGTAAATCCTTTTCCACTGCTGTGCTGAAAAGTATTCTTAAACAAAGGGTACAAATAGTACCCTGCTACAATGGTAACCACAAAAAACAAAGTCGATTTCACTGCAATCAACATCAAAGAAAAGGCACTAATGCTTTCGCTTTTGGCAACCGATAGTATCAGGCTAAAACATATCAAAGACAATAAATCATCGATAATACAGGAGGCAACAATCACTCTGGCCAGGCGTGTGTTGGTAAGGTTGAGATCCTGAAGAATTTTTAGGGTTACAACAACAGCAGTTGCCGTTAAGCTGATTCCCACAAAAAGAGAAGTTTTTAGCGAGTATCCAAAAAGCAAGGCAATGCTCATTGAGGTTAGAAAAGGAAAGAGTGCACCAATAAATGCAATGCCAAAGGATTTTTTAAGAGCCGTTACAAATTCGCGCGGATTGGTTTCCACACCTGCATGAAGCAAAATAAAAAAGATGCCAAGTTGCGAGAGTACTTCAATAATTTCGTTGGGCTCAATTAAGCCCAATACCGCGGGGCCGATTAAAATTCCCGCTACCAATTCCCCCATAATGGTTGGGATGCCTACTTTTCGTAACAAAACAGAGAAAGCCCAAATCACCACCATTAAAATTAACAGCTCCTGAAAAAAAGGCAAAATGACTAGTAAATTCATATATGTAACTTTAAGTGTGTCTCGCAAAAAAATCGAAATCGGAATGGTTTCTTAAGATGACTATCAAGAATCATATCACTCACGAAAAATTAATTGACTTAGGCTTAGCACAAGAAGTTGGAAGGCTTCATTCTGAAAACTGATCGCTCACTAATTAAAGGTACACTGACCTTCTCATTTTCTCTTTAGAACATTTTGCCTCTTTTTCTTGTACTCTATTAAATTTAAGGATATTGTTAGAAGAAAGCAAGCTGAAAATACAAGTACAACGGCCCTATCGACCAATGTGACAGAAAGATCGAAACCAGTGGTTTCCCGAATCAAGAAATAGATGTAAGAATTGGAATTTGGAGGATTACCCAATGCCATGCGCACATCCCAATGCAAATCGGTTAGGAAGCAGTAGCCCAGGCCATACCATATGCCCATAACCAACCAGGAAAACAGGGTAAGCAGCGAGGTGATTAGGTGTACAAACCGGGTTTTTCGCCACATCCACCCAAACACAGCAAACAGGCAATAGAGGGAATGGAATACCAAAAAAAAGTAATCCAGAAACATTAAACTGCTATGACTTAGATTTTCCATGCTGCTTGCTTCAGTTTGCCATACAAGTTATACCATCTTAATTAAAAAATGGTTGAGGTATAATGCCGATTAGTATTTAAAGATCTATAACCCCTGCTGGTTCGAGCTTGTAGCTCGGATCTCTGCCATTGGGCAGAAAAGCATTCTGCTACGCAGAGCACGAGTTACAAACTCGCGCTATCAGGGGATCCGAGTATGCAATGGCCACTATAGCAAGTCCCAGCTGATATACGCTTTTATTTTGTCATGGCATACACTTCACATGGTTTTCCTGTAGAATGATGATTAATGTCAATTTTAATTCTGATATTGCTTATTGATTCAGCAATGGTCTGATTCATGAAAATGTTTTCTACAACAAAACAGCCATTTGTCTCACATTTCTTATCAAACCTGATATGCTCATCTCCATGATTGCCTATGCCACAAGAATCGATTAAAATAAATTTTGGTTCTAAAGACAAAATATAATCGAGAACAGTTTCTTTTAGAAAAGTATTTGCTTCGCCGTATTCTTTGGAACCATATCCAAATTTATTTAAGATATCTGTATAGAGAATTAAAGCTTTACCTCGAATATTCCTCTTCTCTATTTCATTCATTTCAGGCATTCCCTTAAAGCATCTAATCAATTCCACTTCTAATTCATATTCCGATTCTTTGGGTGAAGTGGTGTAACAATCAATGTGTGTTCCAATGTGCCCTAAAGCATTTACAGAATCCGATTGTTTTTTCGCCCATAAATATGATGGATGTTCTTTAGATAGTTCTAAACTTAATTTATGTATCACTTCTTTCTTTATTTAAAATTGCATATAATCGAAGGGTATGGCATCGTGCTCCCCCTGCTGATTCCAGCTTATAGCACGGACTTCTGCCATTGGGCAGAAAAGCATGCTGCTGCGCAGAGCACGAGTTACAAACTCGCTCTATCAGGAGATTAAACAAAGTAATGCAAAACCCGGTATCAATCAAATATAGGTTCCATGTTTTTATTCTGATACAGTTCATACATTTTAATCACCTGCTCTTTGGTAACTCTGCGTTCCGAAAGTTCAGGCAAATTGTGAATGTCGAAAAATCCCACATCACTGGTTTCTATTTCTGCCTGTGCTTCTCCTCCTACAATTTCACACTCCATAAACAATTGGTAAATATCAAAAGGAAATGGTCTGTTTTGGTGCTTGTTATAATCAATTAATCCCAATATTCTTTTGGGTTGAACATCGTAACCCGATTCTTCTTTCACCTCTACAATGGCAATTTCGCTTGGTGTTAAGCCAGTATCTGCATATCCTCCAGGCATGCACCATTTGTTATCCATTCGTTCCTTTACAAGCAGTATCTTATCTTCTTTAAATACAACCGCACGAATCCCAACTTTTGGCGTTTGGTAACCAATATCACGCTTAAAAATGAAATTCAATTTCTCTCTGTCTATTTCCGTAATGTGATTTAAAATCTGAATACTTAAATCGAGCAATTCGGTATACCGTTCTCTATCAAACTTATCTTTGGTAAAGGTCAATCCCGATTGAGCTATAGAGTTTATTCTTTTTGCTATCGTTAACCAATGATCTGGGATTTTCTTGTTCATGTTTAATGTTTGTTTATTTCTTCAGCTTCCTTAGTAGATCTATTTATGCAATGGAACACGATAGAATCGCGCACCAGCGGGAGGTTCATTATTATTCCTTTTCTAAATCATTTACAAATTTAAAAATTGCGTCATAGTCAATCTCAGATATATTTTCCTTAGAACCCGAAATTTTCTGAACAAGTGCTCTTTCAAAAAAATTCATTTTATCTAAATTATATTCATAACCTGGTAGAGCAGTACTTGTTGCATGTTTTCGAAGATCTTCAGAAAAAGCATTTTCAAATTGCTCAATAGACTTTTCACCTTTTTCCATGCAACATAGAAACAATCCCAATGTTTTTGTCAAAAGAATGTTTTTGTTAGACTCGCAGGTTTTTTTTATTTTTTTATGTACTGTAGCCATATGAATTGAGCCCCCAATTATTATCCTGTCAAAAGTCTCAATATCCTTGATCTTTTCTTTGCTTAAATTTATCAATTGAGTTTCATTTGAATTGAGCTTCCCGGCAATTATCCTTGCTACTTTCTCCGTAGTTCCATGTTTAGATATGTAAATGATTCCTGTTTTCATTTCTTTCTGCATAATGCCCAAGGTAAAAGTGTTTTATCCTTTTGTTTTCTAAAATAACCAAAACATTATTAAGAGAGTCGATTTTTCATCACAAAAGAATTATAAATAAAGGATAAAACATGCTTGAACATTGCCGCAGATCTATGGGCATTTATAGCTTAACGAAATAAAAGCCCACCTGCTGGTTCGAGCTTGTAGCTCGGACCTCTGCCATTGGGCAGAAAAGCATGCTGCTACGCAGAGCACGAGTACCAAACCCGCGCAATAAGGCTATAGCAAGTGGCTATTGTTTTTTTCTTACTCTTAGTTTTTGGACTTCTTCAAGGCTAAGCCCGGTGGATAGGGCAATGGTTTCTTCGTCAACCCCGTTTCGTTTCAATTGCTTTGCGATTTCAACTTTCTCATTTCTTTTGGCAATATCTGCTGCTTCTTTTCTAATCCTCTGCTCAAGCACATAACTTGGAACATATCTGGTGCTCTTTTTCAGCTCAGCTAAAAGACCAATGTCATTAAAGCTCAGGAAACTCTTGTCAGAAATAATTAAATGGTCAATCACCTTTGTATTCACAATAATTCCAACCTGAATCAATCTGTCGGTAATGTCTTTGTCCGAATCGGATGGAGTAAGTTCTCCGCTTGGGTGATTATGACACAATATGATTTTAACCGCTCTTTTTTGCAATGCCAAACTGAATACTTCCATTGGCTCAACCAATGTTTGATTGATCGTTCC
>NZ_JANQCD010000017.1 GCF_026672275.1 Marinifilum sp. D737
CAGTTGGTAGAGCATAACCTTGCCAAGGTTAGGGTCGCGAGTTCGAGTCTCGTTTCTCGCTCAAAACGGTTTTTCTTTTCCGTTTCAATAAAAAAAGAAATTGCGAGAATAGCTCAGTTGGTAGAGCATAACCTTGCCAAGGTTAGGGTCGCGAGTTCGAGTCTCGTTTCTCGCTCTTTTGAAGAGATTTCCTCTTAGGAGGATGTTTTTACTGTACAAACTAGCATTATTAAAGCTGCTTCATTTTTTGGAGCAGCTTTTTTTCTGGAAAGTCTTGAAAAGTTTGAAAAGGTAGAAAAGTTGTGAAATTCAATGGGGAATGTAATGATGCACTAAGGCATAGTTCTAATTTCACATTCGCACAATAACAAAATTACACTCCTGATAGCTATCGATACACGAAAACTTTCCTTTAAAGATTCGCCTGTTTTTGGCATAAATTCCCTCAAATCTGTTTGAAATATCCCGATATTCCTTCACGTATTTGTGTAAATTTCTGCTCAAAACCAGATCAAACAGTGTCGAATTTCACATCGAACTCAGGTTAAAAGTAGGATGGGAGTTCATTTTTAAGCACAAAAAAAGACTCCCTTCCGGAAGTCTTTTCGATATATCAATTAGAATGTGAATCCAAAATCAAGGCTCACTAGCCAGGCGTTTAATCCATCGCTTCTGTCGTAATAAGCTGTTCTTAGGCCTACACTTTTAAATTGGGCAACTTTTCCCTTTCTAAATGGCGATTTAAACTTCCCAATTCCCATAACAGGCGAATATTGAAAACCAACACCAAGTTTATAACTGTCGAAATCCGAAAGATCGTAATCTGAAGTATAAAATTCAGGTGTGTTGGTAGCGCTTGCCTGACCGAATTCATAAAAATCATCAGCAGCAGTTTGAGTGTGGTACCTGAAAAAAGGTGAAATAATGAATGATTGAGAAATCATCATTGGCAATTCAATGCTAGCTGTATGAGCTGATATTCCCCAGCTGTCGGTATAGAATCGGTAGAATGTTTTTAAGCGTACAAAGTCACTCAAATAATAGTTCCAGCGCATAGAGATTGGAATTTTTAACCTGCTATCATCCAATTGCTCCACATGACTTAATCCTTTTAAAGTAGCCATATCATCATTGATGTTTGCATCATCAAAGAATACTCTATGGAACGGTGTTGATAGTAATCCGCTTTGCGATACTACTTCGGCTGAAAACAAAGCTTGCAGTCTTTTGTTGATTACCTGAGAGTAGGACAGTCCAAATTTTAGAGTTGTTCTCACGTCATCTTTCAACCATTCAGTACCGGTTCTTAATTCGGTTGGATAAAGTAAATTCCAGCTGTCGTTCATGAACAATGCATCAAGAGTTAGCGAACGGTTTTGATCCTCAGAATTGAAAGTGTATGATCCACCAAAATTGAATGATGTAACATCGTATTCACTTGAGAATCCACCTAAAATACTGTATGCATTTCCTGATTTGGCTAAAGTGTGTGAGTAAGCCATATTGATATGAGCTCTTGCATCTTTACTCGAAGCTGATGATTTATCAATATCAAAATAATCGATATTATCAGTTGATGCTGATGAATAGATGTCTACTCCAAAGTTTAAATCAAGAGCCGATAATGAATCCAAAGGAACATGAACCACAAAACTTGGCGCGATATTATCCAACTCTTCGGTTCCTATACCACCAGTAACAGGTGAGTGATCTCCATCTTGTTCGTAATAGTTGAATAAGAAGTTCACTTCGGTATCTTTAAAATCTTCGGGTGATTTCTTAGTTTTTACCTTTTTGCGACCATCTTCTTGTTTATCGTCGATACTGTTTTTATCGGTTTGAGAGAATCCTGTCATGCCAATTCCTAATAACAACAACAGGCTTAATAAAGCTTTTAATTGCATCCGCAACCTCCTCCCGATTTTCCACCATTAGCACCAGCGGCACCTTCGCGGTACGCCTGGAAATTGGTTTCGTAAACTTCTAGTTTTTTTGCTTGCAATGCCATTTCAGCATCGTTAAGATATGCTTTTTGATATGCCGCCACCGAAACACAACTGTTCATGGCAACTACAGCAAGCAGTCCAAATAGCATTAATTTGATTTTTCTTTTACTCATTGAATTTTCCTATTTGAATTTGATGTGAGTTATTTTTATAGCTTGTTTTATGATATTCTAATTTTAAATTGGCAGAGGTAAGCATTTTCTGATCATCGGTAACCAAAATACATTCAATACCATTTAGTTTGTTGATTAATTGTAAGCCACTTTTTGCGCCTAATACAAAAACAGAAGTAGCAAGCGCGTCTGCCAATTCGGCATTCGGACAAATGATGGTAACGCTACTTAATCCACTTACCGGATAACCTGTTCTTGGATCAATAATGTGAGAATATCTTTTTCCGTCGAAGGAGACAAATTTCTCATAGTTTCCTGAGGTTACAACAGCGGTTTCTCCAATGCTTAGCCAGGAAAAAATCTTATCTTTTTCTTTGGGGTTTGATATTCCAATTTTCCAATCTTCGCCATCTTCATCTTTCCCCCAGGTAATCAAATCGCCCGAAGCATTTACCAAAGCACCGATTAATTCCATTTTCGACATTACTTCGAGAGCTTTATTGGCCGCATATCCTTTACCGATTGCTCCAAAGCCAATTTTCATGCCTTTTTTCTTGAGAAAAACACTTGTATTCTCGTTGTCAAGGATAATGTCTTTGTAGTTTATTTTTGATACGGATTTTGCTACGCTGGCTGAATCTGGCATTTGAGTCATGCTGCCGTCGAATTTCCAGATTTTGTCCATTGATGCATAGCTAATATCAAAGGCACCATGCGTTAAATCAGATATTTTCTTACTTCTTCTGATTAGATTGAATAATTCACGATTTACCTGAACTGCCTTTATGCCTGCATTGCGAACAATTGCTGAAGTTTGTGAATTGGAATCCCAGGAAGAAATCAACTTTTCAATCCTTTTGATTTCATTTATTCCAGCTTCAATTGCCTCATTTGCTTTTGTTGCATCCTCCGAAATTGCTGTAATTTCGAATCGGGAACCCATCAAAAGCAGAACCTTTTTGTGCGTTTTGTTTTGTCCGTTTGAGATGCAAGTCAGCCCAAGAAGAAGTGTTATTATCAGTAATCGTCTCATTCTATTATTTTAAGAATGATTTGATGTGATCGATGTATTGATTGGGATTAAGTTTTTTGTATCCGGTTTTTCCCAATACTTCGCCTTCTTTATTCAGAATTACAATGGTAGGAAACTGTCCTTTTTTGTTATACTTTTCGGCAAGGGCCTCGTTTATTTTAACTTGTTCTTTGCTTAGTTGGTTTTTCTTTGCACGAGGGAAATCAACATTTAATATGACAAGCTCATTTCTGGCAAAATCTTTAAACTCATCTGTGTTTAAGATTGTTTTTTTAAGTATGATACACGATTTACACCAATCGGAACCAGAGAAGTTCATGAAAACAAATTTGTTTTCTTTTTTGGCTTGATCCAAAGCTTGGTTTAAATCATTTTGTGCTTGAATTTTATTTGTAGCAAATAATACCACAAACAGTAAAATCATTGATTTTGCAATGTTCATTTTAGTTAATAGTTTTTTATTGTCAAAAAATAAATTCTAAATCAAAACTATAAAAAAATACCTTGCAGTGTTTAATTGTTGTGTTAAAAGATGTATAAATCTAGATATTTGTACAGATGTGGTTAGAACTGGACTCCATTGTTGTGAAGTATGCTAATTACTTCATTGCCTAGTTGTGGTTTTACTGCTCTTAGCATTTGATTGATTTTTTCATTTTCAATATCAGTTAAGCCAAGAATGATATAAGCTGAATTTCTATCTTCCGGTGCATCTTTAATCAATTCCAATAGAATGTTTGTTCCCGAATGGAACTCTTTATTTGATAAAACAGAAAGATTAATGAAAAATTGACTGGCAGTTCGAACAATTTGCCCATCGGTCTCAACCTGAATGAAAGGAAACAAAGCCATAATCGCTTTCGGATTATTTTTTCTGATAACAGAGCTAAGGGCTGTAAGTAGTTTTGTTCGTTCCTCACTCGTAGTGTTTTCAATTAAATATTCAAACATGCGAAACAGAACGGGAATAATATTTTTGTTGCGACTTTCACCGTATAAAAAGCAGGTTCTAAAAGCCATTACTTGCAATTCATTCTTATTCAATTCATCCCATTTATCTGCTTGCAATGCGATTTTATCTAAATAGGAGTAGTCCTTTTTCTGAGTAGCCATATCGAAATTTTTATTTGCGCAAAGATATAAACATGAAAGTATTCTCCAATACGCAAGTTAGCAGAATTAATTGGATGCTTTTATTTGTATGGCATTAAAAATCTTTTGCAATTATTTCTTTTTTGTTAATTTTGCTTGCCTTGCCCAAGTGCTGGAATTGGTAGACAGGCATGGTTGAGGGCCATGTGTCCGATTGGGCGTGCGGGTTCGACTCCCGCCTTGGGCACCTTTGTTAAGCACGATAGAAACTAAATGCACTTATTTTCATTGAAATAAGTGCATTTTTGTTTTTGAAAATGTCAATGAAAGCATTTAAAATGCATATTTAGGAGGGATCATTTCGAGACCACACCAAAATTTCACAATCTTGATTTCTTCTGCTTAACTGGCTGATGCGAATTGGTCGCATTTGATATTCTCTAAATGAAACATGTTGCGTAATTTTCACATGCAAATTTCCATGTATTTTGGTGTTAGATTCATCATTGATTATGAGAATGCTTCTGATATAAAAAGTAGAATATTTAAGCTTGCTAAAGGAAGGTATGTAGGTAGTGTAAGTGTTTTTAATTATTACCTGGATAGTATAAGACAAACTACATAAAAGTTTTTCATGGAAACTTAAAAGTAGTTTAAGTCATCGAAAGGTAGAGTGGAAGAGTTTGTTAATTCGAATACAAAATCAATGATTTCCCAGTGGGAAAGATCAATTACCACTTTCCGGATAAGTTCGATTGTTACTTAAAGTTCATCAAAATACCGCATGGAACTATCACAAGCATTTAATGCGAATTTTAAATTTAGTCATATTCTTAGAGTATATGGAGAAGAATCCATATGGCAAGTATAAGGTTAGATTGGATCCTACCAAAAGACTCGATATGGTGAAAAATATATTTTTTTGCCTGTTATACAGGATGCTTGTATTCAGATATTTTCAAACTACACCATAGGCATTTGGCTATTGGTGATGATGGAAATGAATGCCTGGTAGCTGACAGAAACAGGAAGGATACGAGATGTAGAATCCCATTGTTACCAAAAGCAAAAGAGATCTTGGAATCGTTTCAAGAGGATTCATCCATTTCCGGAACTGGGAGATTGCTTCCCGTTATATCCAATCAGAGGTTGAATGGTTATTTGAAATAAATTGCTGACACATGCAATCGATAAAAATGTAAGCATGCATATGGCTTGTCACACTTTTGCAACTTCAGTTACTTTATCAAATGAAGTTCCTATTGAAACAGTATCAAAGATTTTAGGGCATACTTCTTTGAAGACAACTCAAATTTACGCCAGGATTTTAGATAAGAAGATCTCTGATGATATGAGTGATTTGCAGAAAAAGTTAGAGGAAAAAAGGAAATCTAAAGATATTTAAAAAGTATAGCGTATGGTAAAATGTTAATTAGATGTGATTCAAGGAATTCAGGTTTTTCTAAAATACTTGTAAAAGCAACTTGCTTTTAGAATATATATCATTATCATATCAATAATTCATGTATAATTGCTAAATTGGAAATCCATTTGATTATCCAGATAGTTTGAAGTTAATACTAGGATTTGTTTTGTTGGATTTCGTGATTTTATTTTGAACGAAGTAGGGGGTGGTTTTTGAGAGTTGTTTATTTGGATAATTGAACGGGGTTTTGAATAAAAATGATCATATAACTTACGGTACCATTAACAAAAAAATGAATTACGAAAAAATTCGAATTCCTCTGGAAATTGCCTTAGGACAAGAGTTGAATGAGCTGATACAGGGCGATATTGTTGAACAAGTCATCAAAGAAGCTCAAATAGAAAAAATAGAAAACAACTGGAAGTATATTCTCGAAGGACACTCTTTTAAATTGGGACCTCAAATGGCACCAGACTTATATAGCCTATGTAGGAACGTGCAGGAAGAATTGCAGTTTGATGAGCCCATAGACTTTTACATTACCAATTCTGCGGAACTCAATGCTTTTTCTTTGGCTCGTAGTCATGATGATACCAACCACATTATCAATCTGAATTCTGCTTTGGTAGAGAAATTTGATAATGATGAGTTGCGTTTTGTAATAGGACATGAAATAGGTCATTTGATTAGTGGAAATGCGCGTATTGCCATGTTGGTGCAGTTTGTGTATCCTCCCGAATTGAATATGCCTTTAATGTTGCGTCACAAACTCAATTTGTGGCACAAGGTATCGGAACTAACGGCGGATCGTTTTGGATATTTGGTATGTAAGAATGCCGAGAAAACACTCAGTAGTTTTTTCAAATTGTCATCAGGATTATCATCGAAAAGAGTAATGTTTAATCCTGTGCAGTATAGTCAAGAGAATGAAAAAACACTGGCTTACTTTAAGGATAATGCCAGGACAGATATCTTATCTCATCCCATAAACCCCATAAGGGTAAAAGCCATTGAATTGTTTGCAAAATCGCAGACTTATGCAGAAAAAGGACTATTGGGTGGTGATGATGAAATTCTGGATTCGGAAATGGACGAACTGATTGGTATCCTGATCAAAACGGGAAATTCCAATATCGACTATCATCGCAAAATATTTATAGCAACAGCTGGAATCATATTGGCACAGGTTGATAATGTGATTAATGAGGATGAGTACAAGGAAATTATTATGGCCTTGTCGGAGTTTAGCATGTTTCCTAAAGAGTTTATGTTTGATATTGCCCAAAAGGATGTGGTACGATTCTGTAATCAGGCCATTACAGAAATTTTGGAGATTAACCCTTCTGAAAAATATGCACTGATCGATTTTATTATTCGAATTGCACTTTCGGATCACGATATTTTTAAAGGCGAATTGGATCTGATTTATCATTTTGGTGAAAACCTTAGAATGTCGAAAAAAGAGGTGGCTCAAATCATTGCTACAAGTATTCAGAAGCACTATGTTCCCAATATTTTTAAACCATTAGAAAATACAAGTGAGAGATGATAGATGATTATTTTGAAGACATTGAAGAAGTAAATCATAGTTTTTGGTGTGGAGAAATAGAGGAAGCTCTGGGGACTTGTGAAGAATTATTGTACGAATGGGATAAGGAGTGGAAAATTCCGTATCTCAAATTAGTTTGTGAAAATGCAAATCGTTTAAATTTTAAATGTGTGTTTACAGGGAAGAGTTTTGATATGATCTTGGTAAGCAAAGATGGCAAGTATATTTTTCCGGTACATTTTTTACATGATGATTTAGATGATGATAAGCTTAAGGATGTAGTAATTGAGATTGCCTATGCTAACACCAATTATTATAGAGATATTAAAAAGTATCCATCAAGTAGTAACAAACAGATTGTTAGGTCAATTGTGATTGGTTCCAAAAGCATGAAGTGGTATAAAGAGGAGTTTTCAGATTTTCGGGAGATATTTCGGGAAGCGCATTTTACTACTTTGAAAACTTTTGACTTAAACCGTATTGTGCCTGAAAAGAAGGAAGAAGAAGTAGATACTGGCTATGGAAGAACTTTATGGCGATTGGCAATGGGTTTAGGAGTTGATGAAGAAGAACTGAAGAGGGCTACTATTGATGTAATGGATATGGCTCCTCAATCCTACCTTTCTTTTGTGAAGAATACTCAACAGGTAGCAGAAAGTCTTGCCAAACAGAAAGACTTCTTTTCCATGCGTTTGAATTGTGTTTTTGTTAACGACAAAAATATTGATACATACGAATTAACAAAGATGTTTGCATCAAGTTTTTTTGAGGATATAAATGTTTCAAAAATAGATTTTAGCAATTTGACTGATAAATGTGATTTGGAGGGGAAATTGTCGGACATGGAAAATTCAGTTGTGTTGATCGAAAATATGGACAAAAATGATAATAGAGATCAGCTGATTCAAGATCCATTTAAAAAGGAGGAGATGATTGAAAGTCTATGCAATCATATTATCGAACAATCCAATAATCTGTTTTTACTGTCACTAAGTGAACAAGGATGGGATCGTCTTTCTGCAATTTCACCAACATTAAGAATCTGCTTTCAAAATGTTTTCCATTTTGATAGTGTTTCTGTTGATATGCTTGTGAAACATTTTGTTGAAGAAGTAAAAGCTTATGGTTTGGAAGTAAGTACAGAAGCACTTGCATTGGCTGTAAAGTACTTTGAGTACATGAAATCTTACTTAAGCACAAAAGATTTTAATGTTGGTGTTTCAACCATGTTGGCCGGCGAAGCTCGATATCATTATACCTTACGAATAACAACGAGTATTGATGATGGAGACAATTTCATTAGTAAACAGGATCTTCAGGAAAGCATAAAGGATCAATACACAGAAGACGATCAGAAGTCTTTGCCTGAAATCATGAAAAAACTAAATGATTTAACAGGTTTGCAATCCGTTAAGGAAAGTGTTACCTCACTAACTAACCTGGTAAAGGTAAACCGCCTGAAAGGAAATAACAACGCCATTTCCTTGAATTCTATTTTTATGGGAAATCCGGGAACGGGAAAAACCACCTTGGCTTCCATTTTAGGAGAAATATACAAAACGATTGGGGTACTGTCTAAAGGACATTTGGTAGCGGCAAGTCGCCAAAGTATAGTGGGACAATATATTGGTGATACCGAACAAAATATGAGACGTTTAATCAGACAAGCAAAAGGAGGAATTTTGTTTATTGATGAAGCCTACAGTTTGTACAAGCCCGATAGTCCGAGAGATTTTGGTACGGATGCCATTAATGTTTTGGTAGATGAAATGGAACAGATTAAGGATACAACTTGTGTGATATTGGCTGGTTATACCAACAATATGGAAGAATTCCTTACGGCCAATCCGGGACTGGCAAGTCGTTTCCCTCATATGATCAACTTTCCGGATTACTCTTCGGATGAATTGCTGGAGATCTTCATCAACTTTATGCAGAAAGAATCCTTTAGCATGAGTGAAGATTGTATGACAATTGTTTCGGAATATTTTCAGACTTTGATTGAGGAAAAGGATATGAATTTTGGAAACGGTAGAGTGTGTCGAAACCTGTTCGAAAAATTAAAGCAGATTCATGCCAACCGCATGGTAAGAGAAGATGTTGAGGCTGGAGATGAACAGCTTTTAAAATTTAACCAGGATGATATTGAGCGATTGCTTCATGGATTCGAAATCAAGCCAAAAGATGTGATTGCAGCTAGTGTGAATCATCCTTTTATTGACAGTTCGTATTACATCAAGCGATAATCCAATAAGCGAAGAATTTTATGAATCAAGAATACAATAAACTCTTTTTTTACCAATATAAAATCGTACTAAAGCTTAGAACAGATCATTTTGAACTGCCAACATCGCCATTTGCATTTTTTCATGGCTTGTTTGGGCAGGTGCTCTACAATGCCAACGGACATGCTGGTACAAAACACATTCGCTGCAATAAAGAAAACTGTTCCTATTGCCAGCTTTTTAAACCTGTTTTGCCCGATGGCCATTTTTGGAGAGGCAAATACACCAATCCACCCATAGGATATGTACTATCGCCAGCATTAAATGAAAAAACAGAATACACAAAGGCCGAAAAAATGGAGTTTCATCTTGCCTTAATCGGATCGGCCAACAAACATTTACCCAACATCATAATGGCTTTTAACCAGATGCACAAATATGCAGAACATTCGATTGTAAGCAACTTTTTGCTGGATAGTTTTGAAAGTGTATTGCCCAACAAGCAAGATACAGCCATGGACAATCGTTTTTCGTTGGAAAATATTTCGGAAGTTCCTGATTCTAAGCTTGTAAAATTAAGAACGCACACACCGCTTCATTTGCAATCGGGAAAACATTTAATTGAAGAGAAGCTAGTGGAACAGCTGTTGCAGCAGGCACATACAAAGTATAATTTGCTGGCTCAATTTTATTGTGGTTCTCCTCTTTCGAAAATAGAAAATATGGCATTGCCTGAAATGAACTATGAGATTCATACCCATCGTTTCGAAGTATGGAAAAACAAGCGATATGGCAAAAAAATAAAAGTTGATGCAATTGTAGGAGAGTTTACTGGTTTAAGCGAAAATATTTTGCCTTACACCGAACTTTTGGCTTTAATTCGCCATCTAGGCATTGGCAAATACAGCTCCTATGGTTTGGGAAAATTGACTTGGAATTAATGCAAAACTGCTGAAAGAACAAGGTAGAATGAAAATATTGATTGCATTTAAAAACGGGAAAGGTTTGAGCGCTACGGCGTATTGAGACATAATTTAGGGTTTTTATATTTATAATAATATTGCCTTGAGGTATATTGAGCGCTACGGCGTATTGAGACTTTAAAGGGTGAATAATTTGTAAATAATTGCTGCCTTGAGGTATATTGAGCGCTACGGCGTATTGAGACTAAGGTTTGGTTTGCATAACTTATACATATCTATGCCTTGAGGTATATTGAGCGCTACGGCGTATTGAGACGCTTGGATTTTGTAATTTTTCAAAATATCTTTGTTTGCCTTGAGGTATATTGAGCGCTACGGCGTATTGAGACGGAGAGATTTGAGATACTGCTAATTTATAATAATTGCCTTGAGGTATATTGAGCGCTACGGCGTATTGAGACAGAGTTAACGATAGAATCGCCAGTGTTACCATTGCCTTGAGGTATATTGAGCGCTACGGCGTATTGTGTAGCAAGACCTTTATAAAAGAAAAGGGTTAGACTAAATTTAGTCTAACCCTTTTCTTTTATAAGTTGATATGGTTTTATTCAAATTGGCCATAACCAAGATTGGTTTTGGCACCAAGGCCGAAATAAAGAATTATCTTTTCAAATAATATCTCTTTTTCCTTAGCTGATATCTTTCCATCGTGTAATTTAAAATTAAAACCCCATGTAACATTGGGTAATATTTTTAAAAACATCAAGGGGGTAGGATTCTTCAATGGGTCTTTGTGATGTGTAATGTAGTCATCACCAAATATTTCACCATTTTTGTTTCCTTTAATAATTTCAGCATTAAAAAAAGTGTCTCTTTTTGCTGTTGGTAACTTTTTCTCTTTGCCTTCTTCTTTTACTTTTCCTTCGAATATTTCCAATTCAATTTCATCTATTAAATTTTCAATTTCTGTCTGATTAAGGTTTTTTATTTTTTCAGAAGGTAAAATAGAAGCCATGTAATTGTATTTGGCTTCTTCAATTTTTTTTGCTCGTCTTTTTTGTACCAATTTATTTTTCGGATTCTTATAAATTTTACTTTGTCTGCCAGGAAAGGCATTACGCAAAGCTCCTTTTATCGAGGCTCCTGGAATTACCGGTAGTCCACTTGTATGATCAAAATAAAACCCAATTTTAAAACCATCTGCTCCTTTTAAATTATGTGTGTATCCAGTACCAAGGACCAAGCCAGGATATATGGTTTTTAATTGTAGTCCTTCGAATTCTTTCTTAGAAACTTTTGCGTTTAAAATTGCATCATGAGCTTTATTATTTTTACTTACACTATTGTTTTCACTATTGTAATAGTCATAATAAAACAGATAGCCATAATTTGGATAATTTGTATTTCCCATCTGTTGATTATTTTTCATCAAATGTACGAATGGCTAGTTTAATAGCTACGATCGCATTTTCGAATTGTTCGGTAGAAATTTCTTTGGCAATTACTTTTTCCAAAACAGTTTCATGCTTGTCAATAGAACTGTCAATAAATTGTCCAAGGGCTTTTATTACTTTCTCTTTTCCTTCGGTTGCAATGTAGGCCGCTACTGTTGCAGTTAAACCCGAACAACGAACCGATGCACCAATTGAAGAAATGTAAGATTTAGTGCTTTTTTCTACTTTGTTATCGTCATTTTCTATTGTTAAAACTCTTTTGACAATGTCAAATGCTTTTTTGTAATCATCACTGCTTAATTTTTTCATTTTCCTTTTCTTTTAAACAGATTTAAATTTACACTGTCCGTAACCTATTGAAGCATTGGCACCAATCTGAACCGAAGATTCTTCTATTTTGCTAAAAGTATCTTCAATTTTCTTATTAATTTCGTTTGTTTCTGTTCCATCAATAATATCTGTCCAGAATATGCTTTTCGAAGGAACTACTTCTTCGTACCATAGGTTTTTACTTTCTCCATTTTCAAGATAGTTTCTTGCTATTGCAGGCAGGTTATTGCAGTATTTTTTAAATTCTTTAAAAGGAAGTACAATAATTTTTGTGCCAAGCTGATCTTTTAATAATTTGGTAGTTTCTTCTGTAAATGGATCTTTTTCTTCAAAATCATTTTCTTCCAAATCTTCAATCTGGCTATTTTTTCTCTCGCCGCCAATTAAAACTGCTTTGTTGATATCCGGTACATTGGCATTGGTAAATTTGTTGAATACTTCGGGGCAAGTAGCCATATAGTATGGAGCGTCGTTAGCACGCAATGGTAAGGCAAGCAGATGGCTATCGTTAAAAATATAAGAACCAATATTTTGCTTGTTACTCTTTGTTTTTCTTGAGTTTGGGACACTGCCAAAAACTATGCTAAAAAAATCGTTGTTTATTTCGTTGTTGGCATCAAAGAATTCTTTCAATGCACCTTTTAAGCCCGATGCATGTATGGTTGGTAAATCGGTAACCGCATCGCGTTGTACCAGTCTGTCAATGGTTCCATAGTTAATATCTCCGCTGCCAACATGTAAATTGGTTAGACATTCAATGGTGTATCTTTTTTTATTCATGATTAGTGTATTGAAATGTTATTTTTCTGGCTTAATTATTTGAATATGGTTGTAACCAATTTGTTGAAAACATTCATTTTTAAATATTTCCAAAATGGTTTCATTTTCAGTTTTTGCATCAAAAAAGAAAACACTGCCTTTAGAAATTAGGTTTATATTTTTCGATTTGTAAAGACTACTTCCTTTGCTTTTACTCATGTTCACATAATCACTGGTTTCTTTAACTGTAGTGCTTATGCAACGAAAAGAGACGGTATTACTAATGTGAAAACATGACTTTTCTATTTGATTCAGATTTAAAAATGCATCGGATAGGAGTATCACTTTTTTGTAGATTTCAGGGGCTTTTGCAGTAATATAATAGGTGTTTTCGATTGAATTTGAAATGTCAGTTGTATCAATTTCTACAATATCCATTTTAAAGGTACTTTTTTCACCTCCAAGCTGAATGTAGCGCTCTTTTTGCGTATCAAGTATTGTATCGTTTAATTCGGCAAAAAAACTAAAACAGTAATTATCATCCAACTTGAACGTAACTTGCTTGTAAAAGCCTTTTTTGTTGTCGGCAGACTCTTCTTTATCAGCTCTGTATTTACCAATAGATTTTCGAATACCAACTTGTTCACAAGTAATGAACGGTCCGCTTTTTTTTGTTCTTATTCCATTTTCATCCTGTTCAAAATCAAATTTCATGAAGTTGTTGTCTTTTTTTTCGTCCTTTTTGGGATTTTGAACTTTGCGAGCCAGTAGGGGAGTAAAGCCTATTTTGGGATCGTAATTTTCGAGTAAAAAGTGATTTGCATTTTTCTTTAATGTGTTTGGTATCAAAACATCCTTGTTGTTTAACTGTGACTCGTCGTTAGGTTTTACAAACCAATTAATTCCATGCTTATAATCTTCAATAAAAACCGGATAAATGTTTTTTATGATTCCAAAATCTCCTCGTTTTTTTTCATTGACAAAACTTTGGGCTCCAATTAGGTTAATTGCTCCTACCTTATCTGTTATTTTATTGTTTTTAAAAACTTCAGGAGAGGATTTTAACAATTCGTAGCGCAACATACCTAGCAAAGAAGTTTGCTGAGGGAAATAGTTAGAACGAACAAAGTAGTTCTGATTATTATCGCCAAAAGTATTTTCATTCCCAAAGAAAAAAGATCCTTGTGGAATGAGCTGTATTTTATATAGTTTACTCATCGGTATCCTTTCTGATTAAAAATTTAATAAATCGAAGTGCTGCATAAACCATTTTCATAGCATTGGCAGGAGTTTGAATTTTGAATGCACTTACTGTTAGGTTGATAATGCCGGTAGTTAAATCTTCGTAAATCGTATGAATGTCGTTATTGAACTCTGAATTAAAAGTAAATTGTAACCTTTGTCTGAATTTTTCAGAGTCTTTGTTCTCATTTTCGTAAATGGCAATAATACGATCGGTATTGTCGTAAATTTTTTTAATTACCGACATTAAGAAATTATTATCATCGTTTTGTTGGGTATAAATCGACATTAAATAACAGAAGATGTTGTAAGCTTCGGTGTTTTTCTTAAATATGGTATCGAAATATTGTCCGCTATGTTTTAATACTCTTAATGCAACAGCATTTTTACCCTCGGTTTTTTTCGCTTTTTCAAACAGTTGGGATGTAGCTTCTGAAAGTGCCTCTTGTAAAGGAAATTTATAATAGCTTATCGAAACGCCAAATGATAAAGTTGGTTTTACATTGATGCTTGTTCCTTCTTTAATTATATTTTGTTCTGGTAATCTTTGTTGAAAATCAGTCGATAAAGTATTGATTAGGTCGAAAATATTCTGGTAGTTGTTATTTTCTTTTTGTGAACCCACTACCGGAGCCATAAATAACAAATCGTCACCGCCTGCATAAATACATTCTCCACCGTACTTGCTTATTTTTTCAACCGATTGCTTGGCAAACTCAAAGAGGTTTTTCGATAAGTCGGCTATTTCTATTTTTGATTTTTCAACTTCACCATTTTCAAATGATCTTATTAATTCACCAACGCTATCGCCATCAGCTTGCACTATGGCCACGTATTTGTGATAGGTTCTAAAATCATTTTTGGTATTGTCGTGCCCTTTAAAAATATCGTAAAATAAATTTTCTCTTGTCTCTTCTTTTTTTTGGTTTAATTTTTCGTAAAGATCCTTTTGTGCAATTTCCCAAACATCAGAATTTATGGTTCGAAATTGTGCACTTGCCAATTCTGGTATCGAAGGGAAGCACTTTCCTCTTATATCGCCATCTTTTATTACCTCTCTTGAAAATGCTTCTTCGGTTAAAAATGAGTTGGTAATCTTGTTTAAAAAAGTAGAAATGTAATTTTGCGAGTCGTTTTCAACTAACTTACACTGTAGTTCGGCTGTATCTAAATAATTCTGAATAGAGATTACAGGTAGAATATCATTGTACTCTTTAGTTATGTGTTCTATTCTAAAATATTGATTTAAATACTTTGCAACCTTGTCTTCATCTTCTTTTATTTTATTAGTAATTCGCTCAGCAAGGGTCGTTAATAATTCAGTTTTAATTTCTTCCAAACTTCCTTCGGGCAAATTATCTTCAAATATAATACGATCAGGAAATAGACCTGCACCAATTTGTGGTTTGTAGAAATCTGTGATCTCATCTTTAGGTACATATGGTACAATAAAGCTACACTTATTGTCCTTAATTCTAATTTGCTGAATGAGTTCTTTGCAAATGTAACTAAGCAAATAGCTTGCGCCCCATAGCTCACGGGTTTTACGTGCTAACTGTAGTGTTTTTAAAGTGGGGCCTATGGTTATTGCTGTGTATTTCATACTAGTTTTTTGTAGTTTAGCTTGTTGTTAACCAGCGCTTTGTTCATGAATTCATCCAAATTGAATTCATGAAAAGATGGGAGCTTTAGGATTCCTGATAGTTTAAATTCACTTAAGAGTTGTTTATTTGATCCATTCCCTTGGTATTCTTTTACGTTAAATGAGAAGCCCTCAGTATCGTTTATTAGCTCTTGTGGAAGTTTATTTACAATGAGGTATATTTTCCCATCATATACTTTAAATGTAACAGGAGATTTAAACCTTTCAATGTTTTCATGCTTTACTTCTACATGAAATAATCGATTATTTGTTGCCTTAAATTCATAATGCTCAGCAAGACCTAACATTGCTCTTCCAAACCTAAAAATCTCATCATTGGTATCATACAATACTTTATTTTGATATTTTCGGTTCTCATATTTACTCATTAGGAAAATCTTTTCATTTCGTTTGCTCAAATGTTCCATTAATTTTCTTTTAATAAATGGTTTATCCCATTTAAGTCCTTTGTCGTTAAAATGATAGAATAATTGTGATTTTTCATATCCGTGAAAGTTCTTTCCACTTTTTATTAAACTCCAATCTCTACTAATTACATTTTTGTAGAAATAATCGTCTAATTGAGTATCTGATTTTAGATTATACTCATCACCATTATTATTATAGTTTTTGACATATACATCAAGTTTGCAGTTTTTTAGGATATCTGTAATGTTTGAATCTTCCACAGAATAACAACCATAACCTTTACTTTGCCTTTTGCCAAAATTGTGTAAAACAAAGAATTGACGGATTTTCTTTTCGATCATTTCCTTAAGAGGGAAAAAGAAGGTTTGTATAATTATCCGATTATCATTGATATTGTTGTATGAGCTTATAGCATCTTCTTTGTCTTTTGGAGTATAAGCAATTACTTTATGTGTTTTTTTATTAATCAGAGGAATTATTTTTACTTTATAATCCAAAGCCCCCTGTTGCCCAGGAATAAGCCATTCTTCATAATCGGTGCCTTCTTGTTTAAATTTCTCAATTAAGAATTTATCCAGTTTGGGTTTTAGTTCTGTAGCCCGTAATGTAGCTCCATCCTGTGTCGGCTGGAAGTGAATAATAGGGGTATGCTGTTTTAGTGTAAAGCTTAGTTTATGCATGGTTTTATTGTTTATCAATTTTGGCAGAGTTGTTTCTTTTGAAGATTTTGAGTTTAAATACGTTAATTAATAACCAGGTTAATAACAAAGAAATGACTACGATCGTTCCTATTCCGAATACAAATGGGATATAGATTTCTCCATTAAAAAGAAGGGATGGGATTTCTTCATATTTAGGCATTATATTGATTCCAAGAATTCCCGCCAATAGGGAAGGAGGAAGAAATAAAACACCTATTATGGTAATTTTTGTAATTAGTTCATTTTGATCTCGATCGATTTCTTGTTGTATTTTATCGTAAGCCAAAGAGGCAAACTGGTAAATTTCATCTATTTCTCTTTTAAGATCTGCAATTTCTCTTTCAATTCTCATGTTCTCCTGAAGCATATCATAAAGTTCTATTCCTTGATCTTGTGCTGTAATTTCGCGGAAATACATCTTGTTTATAAATTTTAAATATGACTCGTTGATTTCTTCAATTTCCGGATGTTTTTCCTTTATGTTTCTGGAAATTCGGGCAACCTCGTTTGAATACTTTAAAACAGATGCACGTTGCATCAGACATAACACTACCATTTGATAATATATTGTAGTTGCATGTGTTGATATGATTTCTCTTCCAAAATATTCTGTATTGGTTAATCCTACCAGTGAATATCTGGATACTCCCCATAGGGTGCCATCTTCAGTAAATCGTTCATATGTATGCTTCATGTTTTCACGGCGAAGCATATTTTTATTGGCGCATGTCAAACTTTTCCCATCTATGAAAATATACTTGTACCAAAACTCATTGGTGTGATAATTGTATTCCGTATCAAATCCAGCTTGTCTATGTTCTTTCAATTCATTGATCATCCAATCATTTCCAAACCAGCAAATCGTAAACATACGATCATCAATAATAGGACGAATGCAAATTTGTCCATATTGTAAATTACGAGTTGAGCTGTGAAATATGACCTGATCATTGGTATTAAAAAGCTCTAATATAAAATTTGGCAATTGAATGGGATGGCTGGCAATGGTTAACATGTCATCGTGGCAATTCTGTTGCAAATTATATCTGCTAAAATCTTCTATTATGTTTTTCCCATTAATGTTCAGTTGTATTTTATCTGCTAAAAAACTTCTTTTGATAATGCTTGTAGAATCCTTTCCGTCACTCGATAAAAATTGAGGATATATTCTTCTTCCAAAATCATTAATTTGTAGAATAGATTCTTTTTCTTTGTAAATGTTATTCTCAAGATGATATGATAGTAAACCAACGCCATTGCTAAAAACATGAAGGAAAATTTTCTTCATATTTAGTTGGTATACACCTGTAGTCTTCTCATCAGTTTTAATATGAATATGGTAGCTGGCATCCTGTCCGAGATTATAAGTGAAATGCTTTACAATATTTTCTCGATTTTCTATTTCATCATATAAGGCATCTCTAACGTAGTCATAGAAGTATACATACTCGTTATAATTTACAAATTCATCAATATAATACCCTTTAAGAGATTGATCCTTGGCTGAATAAAAATCCCAATTTTCTTTATTCAGTGCTTTTTCAAACTGATTAATATTTATTCTCTTATTTATTGAAAGGTTTTCTAGGTTGGTTTCATTTTCAGTAACTGAATCCCATCTAAAGGGAAATAGAAAGATGTGTTTGCTATAGATTACAGATTTCTTCGACATAGTATTCAATATTTTGCTCAGTTTGGGTTTTACTATTTGTGATTCCGAAAAAACTTTTGTTGCCACCGTAATAGGCAGTTTTTTTATGGATTAAATTGAAGTATTTTTTGATAAGGATGTTAGTTTTAATAGTTCCATAATAACACAATTGGTCGTCAGTATAAACAATCAGTTCTTTATATTGTCCAAAAAGTCTATCGCTTATGGTGCTAAACTTCGAAGTTTCAGATTTAACTATTGTAATATCATTTTTTATGCTTTTGTTTTTTATTGCCTCTATTGCAAGTAGTTCGTCTTCTGGACTAACTCCTTGTGCAGCTCTGTCATTTTTTCTAATGTCAGCAATTTGTTCTTTAGTCGCACCTAATTCCTGCATGCCTGGAATATAGTTGGCATCATTGGCTGCAACCAGTTTTTGATATTTATTTAATTCAATATTCAACAATTCTGCCACTTGCTCCAAAGAAGTAGGGTAGTGTGTTTTTTCGTTGTGGTGGTCTATAGAAATATAGTTGTTTGGTGTTTCAATATCTTCATTTAATTCAATACCATATATTTTTGCTTCAGGATTCAATTCAAGTACATGAACATAGGAGCTTAGATTAGCGCCCCAGTTTAGTTTTTGGTCAAATATCTCTGTACCTTCATTATATCCATTGTCTAATAGTAGTTTTTTTATTGTTATCATTTCGAGGTCATAACCACCTAATAGGAATATTTTGGTTTCCATCATATCTCTGGTTGATATTTTTTTAATAGATAATCCAAGCTTTATAATTGATATTATACTAAGGAGTAAAATCTTGATAATGATTTTATACTTTTTTTAATGTTCACTAAAATTAGAAAAAAAAATAAATTATTAATATATTAAGTAAGAAAATGTTATGTATTAATGGATAAGAGGTAAATCGATTTTAATTGAGATAAGGACGCACTAGCTGAATTAAAAAATGTTTCTGTGAAACTTCATTTTCTTTAATCTTGAGGTGTATGGAGCGCTACGGCGTATTGAGACTTTCTTTGAAAATATTGTGTAGGGTTGATTCCGTGTCTTGGGGTATATTGAGCGCTACGGCGTATTGAGACTTTTCATAACACATAATTTTTAGTGAATTAATTATGTCTTGGGGTATATTGAACGCTACGGCGTATTGAGACTCAAAATCCCAAAAGAGAAAACCCGAAGAACCAAGCCTTGAGGTATATTGAGCGCTACGGCGTATTGAGATTGAGACACAAAAAAATCCTGTGAGTACGAACTCACAGGATTTTTTTGAATAGAAATATTTCTTTTAGAGATCAATTTTGCGATCATTCGCATGCTTGGTAATTTTATACTCAGCATTCTCTTTTTCGCTGTAGTACAGGCAATAATCTTCCTCTTCCTCGATTCGTTTCATAGGAGTACCTGTTTTGTCTACATACCCACAAATTCGGGCTGGATTTCCTTTTACCATTGCATGATCGGGTACGTTTTTTGTGACAACCGAACCGGCAGCAACCATACACCATTCTCCCAGATTTATTCCACAAACAATAATGGCTCCTGCGCCTATGGATGCTCCTTTTTTTACCAGGGTTTCACTTAAGGTCCAGTCGGTTGAGGACTTTAGTTTTTCATCTGTGGTGATGGAACGAGGGTATTTGTCATTGGTGAAAACGGCATTGGGTCCTACAAAAACTCCTTCTTCAAGCCTAACTCCATGAGGAATCATCACATTGTTCTGAATTTTTGTGTTCTTACCGATGCTAACCCCTTCATCAACAAACGAGAAGTAGTGAATTTTGCAATTGTCTCCTATTTGGGCATGATCTGCTATAACTACAAAATCATCTACAATTACATTTTCTCCTATTATGGCTTTTGGACTTATGTTTTTCATGAATTCATTAATTTATGATATCAGCTTTAAGCTGAAATCCTGTATGGTTTGTTCTTGTTGGTTAATACTGAATGTCTGCAATAAGAACATCTTCTCTTACAAGGGCCAGTTGAAGTCCCATAATTTCATAGGGGTGGATGCGGTTAAAATTGCTATCGTAAGCTAAAAATTGGTTCAATGCTTTCTCCACATCAATAGAGTCCCCTTCCAGAATAAAGGTTTTACAATTTTTGCCCTTCTTCATGTTGTGCTGTTCTTTTTGCAATGCTTCTATAATTTTATTATATAGCGGTTTATGCTTCTGGTTAATTTGTATTTTTTCTGCATTTTGATCCATTCCAGGTCTGTTAAGAACAGTCCAATAGAAGTCGCCATGATATTCCAAAAGATCATAAAGCTGAAACTTGGTGTCGATTACCAATTTACCAACTTGTGCATTTTGATACTGATCTTTATGCTGTTCAGAGCATTTTTTAAAGAAAGGATCCCTGCTGTTAAAATCAGAGTCAATTTTGATTTTCAAATCGGTAAGATTTTCAACAAAGGAACAATTGATTATTTTGATTTTACCTTGGGAAAGCTCATAGCTAACCTGAAATTTAACTCTCAATTTTGAGATATCGTACTTTTCCAATTGGTACAATAAAAAGAATAGCTTATCATGATAAAGGTCCAATTTACTGGATATAGGGAAATAGCTTACTGGATATTCCGTATTGTGATCCTCTTTTCTGATGGAGCAATAAGGTTTCTGCATCAGGTGAAAATTGGATATGCTTTGTTCAGGCTGATTTGTTGGATCGGTAATGATAAAGTTTAAGCCTAAATTGGCATTTGCATCCTTATTTGTTTTTACAAAGCCGGTTGATTGAATTACTTTGACATCGCCATGCCACTGAGGTAAAATGGGTTTGAAACTTTTGAAACGTCTCTTCCCGTTTTTTCTGTCTTTTAAATTGTGAAGTATGATGGTGACACCAATTTCAAGGCCAATGGCTGCAACAAACCACCATATAAACTCTTCGAGTATTAATATGATTTTATGGCTGTATGAGCCATTGATTTGGATTAATTCCCAATTCAAAACAGAAAAAGAATTGTTTGGATTTATTCCCGCTGTTTCAGCTACCTGATAACGCCAGGTAAGAAGTACGGCAACAATGATAATATTTACAAGTGCCGCAATAAAGTATTCTCCGTATATCGAGAGCTTTAATCGTCTTAGGATAGAACGCTGAATCACAAGATGGGCAAAATTTAACCATTTGAGGGAGGCGATATCCATTTTGCCGGCACGGTAAACGTATTCTTTAATTTTATTTTCATCGCTAACCAGTTTTATTAGTTTAAACGGATTGCGTGATTTTGGGAATGGAACAATGAGTAAATCATCCATTTCAAGGTATTTGTCCTGACCAGGATAAATTTGCAGTTGTTCAATGCTGATGCTTTTGGGCAATGTATACAAAGCACTAACGCCTATTTCACCATTAAAGGTTTCGATGGCAAAATCGTGGAATTCGATATTGGCATTTGAGATGTTTTTGGCACGATACCCAATTTCTTCTTCAATTCCACGTTTAACACAGGAATGCAAACAGTATAGGTTGTGATCTGACTCAGGTTCATAGTCGGTTATGGAAAAAGTTTCGTTTACAGGTACATGGATCAGGCCATTTTTCATCTCTTCTACTTTTCCAGATCTGGCACACAAAAGAAAATGGTGTTTTTTGTTGCTGTCATATCCGTGAATGCTGATATCCAAGCCGAATGATGAAAACAAATACTTTAAACACTTAAAGATATACCTGAATTTTTTCGACTTTTTATTGTATTGATCAAGCAGAAAGATCAGCTCATCGAACAATGCCTTGTTTTCCCTATAGATTTCTTTAAAAACCAGCCAGGTGAAATGATCTGTTTTGTACAAACCCAATTCCACTTTCCCATTCTTTTTTTCATAGCTGTAAACCCCCAGTTTGTCACCATTAAACTGGTAGTTGTTTTGCGATGATAAATTGCGGTTCAGTTTTTCGATATTTCTTTTTATGGCTTCGAAGGAGTAGGCCTCAATTAAGGATTCTACAATTCCTTTTTGGGTACTTTCCAATAGGATGGAATTGATTACATTGGCATTGAGAATATCATTGTAATAATTTCTTATACAATTCACCTTTTCTTCCAGTATGTCATCTGGCAATTCAGTATTTCGATTCTCGTAATTCTGTTCATAATTGCCATTTGTCAGATAAAATTCCTCACTGTCACTAATCGATGAAGGAGCAAAATCGGTATCTTTTTCCAGGAGTTTTACAGCCTTTACTTTGCGTAGCATTCGAGCCTGTAGCCAAAGAATTATTTGATTTGGCAGGTAAAAGAACTTCCGATATAAATTAAAGTGAATTGCAATAATTAGCAGAATGGTAGGAATAGTGATACAAGCTATTCGGATTAAAATCTCGTTGTGCATAAAAAAGGGGTCTTAATTAGATGGACAGGTGTTTTTCAATTTATTAGCCCTGTAATTTCTAAAAAAATAAATAATTATGCAACTTATTATTTAAGATAATTATTTTATTTTTTAAAAGTTTTTGCCTGCCAGTACAAATTAATTTTTGCCCATGAATTTAGGTCTATAAAGTCTGAAAACTGAAATGCTTATCTTTGAGGTCCTCCCATTAATAAAATTGACAAAGAACCTCTTTGTACCAATATGAGTGGCACAAATTCGAGTGACTTATGCCTTTCACGCCATTGAAGAAATATTTATGAATGCAGTTGTCTTTACTGCGAGGAGCTTGGAGGTGCATTGCAAATGGAGTGGTGAGACATAAGGAGGCTTGTATCTTTTTTATCTCAATAAATAGCTTAAATATTATCCAATATTAGTATTAATTTGTATATTTAGCTAAAATATTAGCTAAATGTATTCGGTTTCTACAACACCATACGAAATGAGTAAAGCTTTGGCAGAACGTCACAAAGCTTTGCGTAAAAGATTAAAATTGTCTCAGTCAGAAATGGCAGAACGCTCCGGAGTTTCTCTGGGAAGTTTGAAACGTTTTGAATCCACAGGAAAAATTTCCTTGGAATCACTATTAAAGTTGGCTCACCTACTCAACCGCCTGGAGGATTTTAATAAGCTGTTTCAAGCCCGGGAGGATCAATCCCATATAGAGAATTTATTTACCTCAAACTTATAGGTCATGGATGAGGTTAAAAACATTTTGGTGACTCTTTCCTTGGAAGGTAAAACATACAATGTAGGAGAGTTGGTGATGAACAATCGGGAAATCTATTTTCGATATCACCAGGAATTCTTACAATCGGGATTAAACATTTCACCAGTAAAACTTCCATTTACAAATGAAATTAGCATGGCAGGAAAAGATCCTTTTGAAGGACTTTATGGCGTTTTTAATGACTCTCTGCCCGATGGATGGGGAAGATTACTCTTGGATCGTAATTTGAGTGGAAGAGGAATTGATATTTACAGCATAACACCAATGGATAGATTGGCTTATGTTGGAAGTTCAGGAATGGGAGCACTTTGTTATCATCCTCAATTGGATGGGAAACATGATTTCGACAAACAACTGGAGTTGGATGTAATTGCCAGAGAAATGAAGCATGTTTTAAAAGGACAAAGCACTGAGATGATAGAAGAGCTTTATGCACTGGGAGGGTCTTCTGGTGGGGCACGGCCGAAAATCTTGCTGGGATTCAATAGGGATACCAATGAATTAATACATGGATACGAGCAAATGCCGGATGGATTTGAAGATTGGTTGATTAAATTTCCTTCATCTCAGGACAATTCAGAAATTGCGAAGATTGAATATGCCTATTACCAAATGGCATTAAAGGCAGGAATTGAAATGAGTGAGTGCAGATTGTTCCTTGGAGAGTCCGGTCAGGCTTATTTTGGAACCAAACGATTTGACCGAACAGAAAAGGGAAGGCTTCATGTACATACAGCTTGTGGGCTAATGCACGATAATTTCAGAATGAGTACCATGGATTACGGACATTTGATGGATTGTGCATTTCGTTTGGAAAAACATGTAAAGGCCTATGAGAAAGTTTTTCGTTTGGCTGCTTTTAATGTATTTTCTCACAATAGAGATGACCACAGTAAAAATTTTTCTTTTTTAATGGATGGAAAGGGGAGTTGGAGAATGGCTCCTGCTTATGATCTTACATTTTCAAGCTCAGCTTATGGAATACATAGTACAATGGTGGCAGGTGAGAGCAGAAATCCAGGAGAAAAACACTTGCTCGAATTGGCCAGGCATTTTGGGATGAAAAGACCTGAATGGATTCTGGAGCAGGTAAGTGAATCAATTTCTCAATGGAGAAGTATTGCCAAAGACTGTGAGATTTCAAAACATTTGGTTTCGGAGATGGAAAATACTTTTAATAAGTTACATAAAAGCCTGAGGAAATAGGGAAGCTCATGGTGGGTGAATGCATAGAAAATCACCGGACTGAAAAATTTTTGCAGTCTGGATTTGAGGTTTAAAAGCCAGACTTTCAATTGAAGTTATTTCCGATTTTTTTTTTGAGCTAATCCTGGGCTCCAAAAAAATCAGAATAACTTTATTTTCACCCTTTATGGGATACTTCTTGATCATATGAGGGGGATGCCTCAAAATCCAATTCCAAGAGATTCTGATATCGGGAAAAGTACCGTTTTCTTGCATAAAGGGATTGGTTGAGAAAAGAGATGAGGGAAATCATTTCTGCTTTAACGCAAGATTCTATTTTAACAATCATTTATTTTATTCTGTATAATTTTAGATTACATAGAACAATATTTATGTTATTTTAGTTGATTTTATAATGGATTGCCTTTTGTCAATCAGAATTAAATATAAGATAGGGGGAAAACAATAATTGTTGAAGAAAATTTCAATTGCTTAAAAAATGAATTGCTAAAAACCATTAGCGAGTTAAACAAGGAGTTAAAAGCAGGGTACACTTATTCGAGTCCTGAAGAATATGAGAAATTTCTGAATGGACTCTTTTTTGATTTTATCAAGGAGGTAAGGGACAGTTTAATTCAAATAAATGATAATAAAGATAGTCGAACATATTTGGAAAGAAGATGGGGAGAAAAACCATATGATTGACATGTTTCAGATTACGGAAACTTTCGATAAGAATAGAGGCTCCATGGAGAAAACTGGAAAAGCTCTGTATGAATATTCTTACAATACATTGCTGCATAAGATATTCTATTTTGAGTAGACTTTCACCCTTTGTGGAAGGAAAAGAAGGTTTAGAAGGGGTGTTTTGAGCAGTTTGGAGGAGGTATGAGACTGACGAAAAAACAGGTTGAAAGTGTTTTTGAACCAATGGTAAAAAACAAAACCAAAGCTTTAAAATTAATCAATCAATCATTTTCATCTGAAGAAATCAAACAGGCTGATCAGGAAGATTTGGAAGCAAAAAACAAACAGATGGAATGGCAAATAATATGGATGGTTTGCCTGGATCTCAATTGCATTGGCCTATAAGAAGACCTCCCCATAATATACAGGGAGGTCCTTACAACTATTAACCACGGTTAATACTTAAAATTATTTACACTCTTAAAAATATAAAACATCTTGTTAACAAACAAAAAGTTTTAAGGGTTGTTTTTCAATGCAAAAGGCAGTTCTTTTTGAGTAGCTCAAAATAATGATGACGATCCCCCAAATGAAACACGGTCATCTGGAATCTTTTTCCCAATTTTTGTGTGATCACAACATAAAAGTTCGAATCCACCACTTCATAATTGAATTGCCAGTTTTGTTCCTTATTCCAGGAATAATCATCATATTGATCCAAACCATAGATTTTATCCACATCGGATAAATAGTGCAATTCTTTTTTTTGAAAGCTTTTGTTGTTGACAAGAATGGTTTTTCCACCATCTCGAATCTCAATCTGTGTGTCTTTAAGCCATTTTACAGCACTTTGTTTTCCAGCTTGCATTTTGTCTTCATTCTTAAATTTCAATACATATGCCTTCTCGGATTTGCCTTTGAACAAGTCTTGTCCTTGTGCGAATCCAATGCTAAGGCTTAAAATCAGTATTAAGAATATACTTTTCATATGCTTCAAATGAAATTCTGTGAATCCAATCTTCCTGAAAACAAAAGATTGAATATCATAAGATAAGAAAAAAATGTGCCCTGATAAGATTAATCAAAATTAAACTTGACCAAATTCAAGATTTACGCCTTTAAAGAGAAAAATAAGCGGAGTGAAGGAAAAAATTGGAAATGCCATAGGGATCCTGTAACAAACCCCTTATCCTCAAGAAAATCGACAGACCTTCTTATGGATAAAGGGTTGAAATATTGTGTATCGAAAGCCTAAGCTTTTGAAAAGTTTTTACAATTACTTCTCTGGCCTTTGGGCTTGATACGATTTATAAATCACTCATTTTTAATGGAACATCATCCCTGAACAGCACAACAAAAGCACCCTCAACACCACAAGCGTCTCTAAAGTTTGCTGCGTCGTTGTAATTGTTGAATTTTCCAATGGCATATTTGTGCCAGCCTTTGATTTTATGGTGTTCAATCATGCTTTTTCCTTTGTAGACCTGATACAACTGTTCAGCACTGGCTTCATTTTTACAAGCCAAAATTTGCACGCGATAAATCAGCTCAGGAACCATCTCTTTGATCAGTTCTTTGGTGTATTTACGGATTTCTTTTGGCTTTTCTTGTGGGATTACATTCTTGGTTTCCGAAGCTTTGTTTTCGGCAATTGGCCTTTCTATGATTTCCTTGATCTGGTAGATGTCAAATCCTCCCATGCCTCCCTTGCGATCCGAAGCCATATACTCCTTACCGAATTTCGATTTGAAATACTGAATTTCATGATAGGGACTGTTTACTCCTGCACCTAAATTCTCGGGAATCCCCCAGGAACCATTTGCCAATCGAGTACATTTAAAAATGTCGTATCCTCCCATGCTGTTGTGTCCTTTTGAAGAAAAGTAAAGCTCTTTTCCATCCGGACTCACAAAAACATCACCTTCGTCATATGGAGTGTTGATGTCACGTCCAATATTTCTTGCTTCGGTCCATTTTCCATCCTGGTTTTTTGTACAGTAATAAATGTCACATTCGCCATAGCCTCCTTTGCGATTGCTCACAAAATACAATTCCTTGCCTGCAATGCAAGCAGAAGCTTCCCTTGAAGAGGCCTGGTTGATAAAATTCAAACTTTCGGCAGGCATGTACTTTCCCGCTTTCTGGTGGACCAAAAGGATATCACCATCTCCATATCGTCCCGAATAAAAAATAAAACTTTTTCTTTCAGGGATAGAAACAATGGCCAGGTTTACTTCCTTGCCAAAGGAAAGTGGAACTGCTTTTGCTTTTTTAGTATGCATTGGGGAGTAATATGGCTTTTCCAGTTTCTTATTGCCTGCTCTTTGAGAGCTGAAATAGAGCATGCCATCACTTTCAATTGGGTTCAGGTCGTTGTATGCCGAGTTGATCTCACCATTTAAAAGTTGTAAGTTTTGTTTTACAGGCATACTACCTAGCAGCATGGCATTCTTACACTCACTAATGTGTTTCTCGCACAGGGCAATGAATTTTCTTTTCTGACTTCCTTTGGCACTGATGGCGATTTCGATGTTTTGGTCGAACATTTTAATGGCTTTTAGGAAATTTCCTTCGTATTGATGTGCAAGCCCCATAAGAAACAACAAATCTTCGCTTACTTTCGGATCCAATTGATAAGCCTTGAGCAAATAATCTCGGGCCATTTCCTTTGTGTCTGACATCAGATGACAAAGCCCCATATTGTAATTGAGTTCAGCATTCTCTTTGTTGATGGCGTAGGCTTCAGAAAGCAATGCAAGGCAGGAGTTTGCATTTTGAGAATCCTCCTCATACAAGCTCAATGCTTCTTTAATTTTGTCATAGGCCTGAAGGGATTTTTCGTTTTGATTTACGAATTCATTTTTCTTAACCGGTATCAGGTTTTGTGCATTGGATTGTGTAATAACAAAAATGCCCAATACCAAGACCATTAGGGGGTAGTGTAATTTCATAAAACTAGGATTAGTGAAAAGATAAACTAAAATAATCAAAATAAATTTTAATAATCCAAATTAATGATAAAATTCCTCAAAATCATATGTGGATTTTTGGTTTTGAGAGATGATTTGATGAAACAGATTAGGGGTTTTGACAATTCATTGCTTGGGATTTTGTAACACCTAAGCTCATTGTGTGAAGACTACGATCGTGTGTTTAAAATTAGGCTTAGTCTTCCGGGGAGCAACTTTATTGCGGTGCGATAAGTTATTGATGTACAATGTGTAGCTGAGAAATATGAGCTTCTTTCTTGATTCTGCATTTTTCCCAATAAGCTGAGTTCGATTGAAAGTATTTATCACGGAAAGTCAGAAATGATTTTCCTGCAGCAAAAAAAAAGGGATGGAAACCACGCCATCCCCTCTCATATTCACTTTAAAACCCCAATGCAAAGCAAGAAGTTCCTATTCGAATGTAATAAAAGTTTAATAAAACTTAAAATAAAGTTTCTCAAATAGGAAGATTCACACATTCAATGCTTTCGAATGAAAAAGATTTGTTTGGTCATAGCCTGTATTTTAAAAGTTACACAAGTAGGATTTTCTTCTGCAATGGAATGAATGGTTTCCTGGCACAGGGATCGCCGGGCGAAACATAAATAAAATTACAATGGTTTGAGAAAAGATTTGACAAATCAAGAGCTCTTCCATGAAAGAACATTTCATTTCGCGCCTCCTTTTCTCACTTCATTTCTTCAATTGAACAGTCTTGCACCAGGCGAGCCGATGATTGGTTTGCTGACTTGTAAAATTCTCTTCTAACAGGACCAAAATGCATCAAAAAATTTCCTTCAACTCCTCAAATCTGACGTTTTTATTGAATAGTATAATTATCAGATCTTTAAATCTTAAAATTGGGATTTTGTTATTATATGTTAAAAATTGTTAAGAATTTATAGCAAGTTGATGTATTGATCAATCTAGATAGTTTTTGATTTATATCGTTTTAAGCTATGTTGCAATAAACATTAAATATAATTATCGCTACAGTGTTTTTACGCTTTTTCGCATCCTTTTGGTCAGATTCTCTTTGTCAGGCCTTCAAAAGACTTGACAGCTTTATAAAAGTTGTTGATCCTACACTTAGGCTCTTTAATCAATAGTATGTGGTGATTTATCCTATTTACGCTTGCTTCTGATATATTTGTTATGCCTTAAAAAGGAAGTGCTTTTTTTTAGGGAACAGTCTGTTTTCTTTTATTGAAAAATAGACTTTGCAAGAAGGATTTTAGAATAAGGTAAACAGTCTGTGTGAAAATGGGACTGAAGGGGCGAAGCTGTATCAGGAGCTCAAATTTTACATGCAAAAAGAGTATGAATATTTGAGTAAAACCTACTGGTTGCCTACTGTTAATTAGATATAAAATTGTTATCTGGAAGGGGACGGATACGGAGATGAAAGATGAATGACAAACGAACCATTACTGAAGAAAATCAAGCATGAGTATTTTTGGTATGCCATATATACCAAGTCTCGTTCAGAAAAAAAACTACACTTAGAATTACAGGAAAAAGGAATTGAAAGCTATTTGCCACTAAAAAAAGAGCTCCGTATTTGGAGTGATCGAAAAAAGTGGGTAGAAGCACCCTTGTTTTCCTCTTATGTTTTTGTAAAAGTATCAAAGAAAGAATACCAGCAGGCCATTGGTTCCCAATATGCAGTTTGCTATGTAAGCATAAGAGGAAAAGCCGTGCCGGTTCATGAATGCCAAATCAATGCCTTAAAAAGCTTCCTGGAAGATGAGGCAAGAAGTTTGGAAGTGACCAATACCGATTTAAAACCAGGGAAACGTGTAGAAGTACTTGCTGGTCCATTAAAAGGAGTGCAAGGGGAGATCCTCGAAATTCGTGGCAAACACCGTTTGGTGCTTCGTTTTGAATCCCTCGGAGCTTGCGTGCATACCGAAATACAGACCGAAGAAATTAAACTGGTTGATTCTTGCTGTTAAGGTTTAGCAGTCTGGAAAAGTAGAATAGTAGAAAAGTATAAAAGTATAAAAGTAGAATAGTAGAAAGGTTAAATCCCGAGGGGTCGGGAGGAGGTAAAAGGTCGAAATCACTGTTAATGGGGGATACCTTTGTGTTTCCTGGTGAAAACCTTAATGATCCTTTGTGCTTAAAAATAAAAAAAACCGAAAGGGCTTACACCTTTTTTTTTATGCTTGGATAAAAGATCAATACTGGATCAAGTCCAGATAAAATACGGTATTGCTGTGGAGCCATTTGGAAACTGGCAAAGAAATTCTAAAGGGATATGACAAAATTAAACAAAAGCCTGTTGCGTGAAATTATGGATGAACACATCATCTCGCACAGGAATGGAAAACCATACCTTAAACGAAGACCGAAGAAAGTTCACAATCCCCAAACGGAACAGCAGTGCAATCAAAGAGGGAAGTTTCGTGCGGCATCTGCTTTTGTAAGCCGAAACCTCGATGAATTGATTCGTCCCTACTGGAACCCCGAAGCCAAACGCAGGGGAATGACAGGACAGAATCTCTTTTGCAAAATCAATACACAGGCTTTTGATGCCGAAGGAAATCCGGATTTTGACAAATTGCAATTGGCAGTGGGAGATCTGAAATGCATAGAGGGTTTACACATGGAACAAGAAGCAAGCAAGATAAAACTCTCCTGGATAAACAATGCAAAAGGAGAAGCTGGTTTGGAGCAAAACCAATTGAAAGTTTTTGGAATTGATGAAGCCTTGCATGTTGAAGAGATTCCATGCCTGGCAAGCCGACAAGACCAATCTTTTTCCGGATATTTGGAATGTAAAAAGTACCTTGGAATTTTCCTGTTTTTCTGGAGCTCCGAAGAAAGTATGATGTCTGTTGCAGAACTGTTCATCTTTTAAATCAGGCTGTTTGACTATTCGACAATTCAACTTATTGACTATAAATTTAATAAATACCTAAAACAGACAAAAATGAAATTTTTTAATCTTTCTCTATTAACAGCAGTACTTTGTACGCTTTTAAATGTGAATACAAATGCACAAACAGTAATAAAATCTCGCTACATTTTAAAGGACAATATGTTTGCAAAAAGCATTTTATCGGGTGGTATTAGTACAGGATCGGAATATGATGGACAATTTGGTTTGCAAGGAATGTACGACTATAGGGTTTCAGAACGTTTTTCCCTGGGAGCACAGGGTAACCTTTATGCCCAGGAATCAGACCTGTCTGAAGGCAATTTTTGGACTCTGAATTTAAGGTCAAACTACCACTTTTTGAAACAGCACAAAATCAATCCAAACCATTGGGATTGGTACATCGGTGTAGATCTTGGTGTTGACGCGAATGGTTTAACAGATATTGATCCAGAGGCATTTGTTGGTGCTCACATGGGGCTTCGCTATAAAATCAACCACAGATGGATTGCTTTTATTGAAGCGGGTAGTAGAAATACTTGTGTTGGATTGGCTTTGAACTTACGATAGGCAAACCGTAGAAAATAAATTAGATCAAAATACTATCCTTAAATAGGGAGTGCAACTTTGTTGATGACTCCTGTACCACTAATAAGGATAGTGTTTTTGCATTTTAAAATTAGAAGTCACTATACTGATTGCTGAAAGCATACAGTTATCCTGAGGGAAGTGGAGCGACGAAGGATCTCTTCAATCAAAAGTCACTGATGATTACAGACTACTCATTCTTCATTTTTAATTACTAATTATTAATTAAAAAAAAGCATGCCACAAGCAATTGTAAGCAAAGCCATACAAGAACTGGAAAAGGGAAATACCTGGATTGCGGCTCAATTAATAGAAGAACTTCTGGAAAAAGAAGAAAATCCGGAAAAGAAAAATAATACACAATTTCAAACTATAGAATAATAAAATGAGCAAAAGAATTGAATCAGCCTGTTTCATGGGTCTTGGCTATATTGGTTTGCCAACAGCAACCATCGCTGCACACAATGGAATTAAGATATTGGGTGTTGATGTAAACCCTAGTGTTGTTGAAACCATCAACCAGGGGAAAATTCACATTGTAGAGCCCGGTCTGGAAGAGATGGTGAAGTCTGTCGTAGAGAATGGCTCGTTGCGTGCGGCTTTGAAACCAGAAGTGTGTGATGCTTATTTTATTGTGGTGCCTACTCCTTTTAAGGGAGATCATGAGCCTGATATTACTTTTGTGGAGTCTGCTACCAAAGCAGTGATTCCTTTGTTGAAAGAAGGAGACTTGTATGTGATTGAATCCACATCACCAGTTCATACTACAGATAAAATGGCCGCATTGATCTATTCGGAGAGACCTGAGTTGAAAGGAAAATTAAATATTGCTTATTGTCCTGAAAGAGTGCTGCCGGGAAATGTAATTTTTGAATTGGTAAACAACGATCGTGTGATTGGCGGAGTAGACGAAGCTTCAACCCAGGCAGCAATAGATTTCTATCGAGCTTTTGTGACAGGTGAGCTGCATGCTACCAATGCTCGTACTGCAGAAATGTGTAAGCTAACCGAGAATTCTTCACGTGATGTTCAGATTGCCTTTGCCAATGAATTGTCATTGATTTGCGATAAAGCAGACATTAATGTTTGGGAACTGATCAATTTGGCCAACAAACACCCTCGTGTAAATATTCTGCAGCCGGGTTGTGGTGTCGGTGGACACTGTATTGCGGTTGATCCGTGGTTCATTGTATCTGAATATCCTGCCGAATCGAATATTATCGAACAAGCCAGAAAAATTAACAATTACAAAGCTTTCTGGTGTGCCGAGAAAGTACACAATGCCATGCTGGAATTTCAATTGAGAAATGGACGTGAAGCTAAAGTTGCTTTAATGGGACTGGCCTTTAAACCGGATATTGACGACTTGCGTGAATCACCAGCCAAATACATTGCTCAAAAGGTAATGCAACGTGCCAATAATGCTGAAATGATGGTGGTAGAACCCAATGTAGAGGAACACAATGTATTTAAACTAACCAATTACAAGGAAGCCTATGAGAAGGCAGATATTGTAGCCTTTTTGGTAAACCACAAAGAATTTAAAGGTTTGGTAAATGGAGAAGAGAAAGTAATTCTTGATTTTTGTGGTGTTAATAAGGATGCTTATTTAAAAAATGGCCATATCCCTGAAGAAAATTTTCAAGATTCGCTATTGGTTGCTGAAAAGAATTAAGATATGAAGAAGATAATGTTGGTATTTGGGACTCGTCCTGAGGCTATTAAAATGGCACCCTTAGTAAAGGAGTTTCAGAAAAATCCAGAACAGTTCGAAACCATTGTTTGTGTAACAGCACAACATCGTGAAATGTTGGACCAGGTATTGGATTTGTTTGAGATTACGCCAGATTATGACCTGAATCTAATGAAACAAGGGCAGGATTTGTATGATGTGACTTCACGAGTTATTCTGGGTGTGCGAGATGTGTTAACAGAAGCAAAACCAGATTTGGTATTGGTTCATGGAGATACCACTACCTCAACAGCCTCTGCACTCGCTGCATTTTATCAGCAAATTCCTGTTGGACATGTTGAAGCTGGTTTGCGTACGCACAATTTATACAGTCCATGGCCTGAGGAGGCGAATCGACAGTTAACAGGACGCCTGGCAAAATATCATTTTGCTCCTACCCAGTTAAGCAAGCAAAACTTGTTGGCTGAAGGAGTTAAAGAGGAAGATATATTTGTAACAGGGAATACAGTAATTGATGCCCTTTATATGGTGCTTGACCAGATTGAAAATCGTTACGACTTGATAGCTGAAGTAGAGCAAAAACTTGTGGCAAGTGGCTTGAAAAAAGAAGTAGTTGAACATTACATGATGAAGCAATTGGAAACAGCTGCTGAAAATTCACAATGGGCAGATAACGGACAACCAACAAACGATGACCGAAAACTGGTATTGATTACCGGGCACCGACGAGAAAATTTCGGACAAGGATTTTTGAATATTTGCAATGCCATTAAAACACTGGCTGAACAGCACCCTGATGTTGATTTTGTTTATCCAATGCATTTGAATCCCAATGTGCGTAATGCAATAAAAGAAGTATTCGGAGAACAGTCTAGTTTATCCAATACTCACTTTATTGAGCCTTTAGAGTACCTTCCATTTGTTTATCTCATGAACAAGTCTTACCTGGTTTTAACGGATTCTGGTGGAATTCAGGAAGAAGCACCAGGACTGGGAAAACCAGTATTGGTGATGCGCGATACTACCGAACGTCCCGAGGCTGTAAATGCAGGAACCGTAAAGCTGGTGGGTACCGAATACGAGAAAATTACCAGCGAAGTAAGTTTGTTGATAAACAACAAGGCAGCTTATGAGGTTATGGCTAAAGCTAATAACCCTTATGGCGATGGAGATGCGTGCAGTAGAATTACAAATAAATTGAATTAATAAAAGCACAAAACATAAAGTAGTAAATACTTTGTTTAAAAAATATAAGTAAATGAACAATCCTAAAATTGCAATCATTGGTATGGGCTACGTAGGTCTGCCTCTGGCTGTTGAATTTGCGAAAAAGTTTTCTGTTGTTGGATTTGATATCAAGCAGGAACGAGTTGATGAATTGAATGGCGGAACCGACTCTACTTTGGAAGTAGAGGATGCCAACCTGCAATCTGTATTGGTGAAAACGAATGATAATGCCAATGGTTTGTTTTTAACAACACAGAAAGAGGACCTGGCTCATTGCAATTATTTTATCGTTACCGTTCCAACACCAACCGACAAAAACAATCGTCCGGTTTTAACGCCATTGGTAAAAGCTTCAGAAACGATTGGAGCCGTATTGAAGAAGGATGACATTGTGATTTACGAATCAACAGTATATCCTGGGGCTACCGAAGAGGACTGTGTGCCTGTACTGGAAAGAGTTTCTGGGATGGTTTTCAATAAGGACTTTTTTGTTGGTTACTCTCCGGAAAGAATCAACCCGGGCGACAAGGAACACACCGTTACCAAAATCAAAAAGGTAACTTCGGGTTCTACAGTTGAAATCGGGAAGAAGGTTGACGAATTGTACCAATCGGTAATTGTGGCGGGTACTCACCTGGCTCCAAGCATTAAGGTCGCCGAAGCTGCCAAAGTAATCGAAAACTCACAACGTGATATCAACATTGCCTTTGTGAACGAGTTGGCAAAAATCTTCTCGAACATGAATATTGATACCCGTGCCGTATTGGAAGCTGCAGGAACCAAGTGGAACTTCCTTCCTTTTACACCAGGTTTGGTGGGGGGACACTGTATTGGTGTGGATCCTTACTACCTGGCACAAAAAGCACAGGAAACAGGTTACAATCCTGAAATTATTCTTTCCGGTCGCCGCTTGAACGATGGAATGGGCGAATGGGTAGCTTCCCAGGTGGTGAAGTTGATGATCAAAAAAGGACAGGCAGTAAAAAATGCCAAATTATTGGTTTTGGGGATCACTTTTAAAGAAAATTGTCCTGATATTCGCAACACCAAAGCCATTGATGTCATCAACGAACTGAAAGAGTACGGTTCGCAGGTTGATGTGTACGACCCATGGGCCGACAAGGAAGAGGTGAAAGAGGAGTATGGCTTGGACTTGGTGGACAACTATACCAAGGAAAAGTATGATGGTATTGTTTTGGCCGTTTCGCACAAGGAATTCAAAGAGATGGATCTCTCTGTTCTTCGCAACGGGCACAATGCTGTGATTTACGATATCAAGGGCATCTGGGATAGAGAAATGGTAGACGGACGCTTGTAGTCTGCAAATAAAAAGATAGAATACACAGATAAACACCAATTGACACAAATTTCATTCATGAGTGTCATTGCGAGGAAGCGTTAGCTGACGCGGCAATCTGTTCGAATACGCAGTGCCAGAATAAAAGAAGCATTCTGCTAGTTTTAACGGATTTCTACTCCCGAAAAAAAAACGGGTGATGATTTGTGCTTATTTGAGGACAAAATAAGTTGCCGCAGGCAATCCTTTATAATTTGAGCAAAGAAAATGGAAAGAAAGATAAAAGATTCCAAGGTGTTGGTAACAGGAGGAGCAGGATTCATCGGTTCCAACCTGTGCGAAGCACTTTTACAACAAAATAACCATGTGGTATGTTTGGATAACTTCATGACAGGCCATCGACACAATATTGAAGCCTTCTTAAGCAATCCCAACTTCACATTAGTGGAAGGAGATATTCGAAACTACGAAGATTGCCAAAAGGCCGTAGAAGGATGTGATTACGTATTGCACCAGGCTGCATTGGGTTCTGTACCCCGTTCCATTAAGGACCCCATGACCTCTACCGATGTAAACATTGGTGGATTTGTAAAAATGCTGCATGCAGCGGCCGAAGCCAAAGTAAAGCGTTTTGTCTATGCTGCTTCCTCTTCTACTTATGGAGACTCAAAAGCACTGCCTAAGGTAGAACACAAAATTGGCAATGCCCTTTCGCCTTATGCCATTACCAAGTATGTAGATGAATTGTATGCCAAAAACTTCTCTGACTTGTACGGCATTGAAACCATTGGTTTGCGTTATTTTAATGTATTTGGAAGACGACAAGATCCTAACGGAGCATACGCAGCCGTAATTCCTTTGTTCGTAAAGAAATTAATGGCTCACGAATCTCCGGTAATCAATGGGGATGGGACTTACTCTCGCGATTTTACTTACATCGAAAATGTAATACAGGCCAACCAATTGGCTGCCATTACCCCAACAGATGTCATCAAAGAAAGACAAGCTGAATATTATAAAGCAATTGATGAATCATTAAGCCTTAATCATTCATCATTAAACATTATTTCAGAGGTGTTTAACGTTGCCTATGGCCAACGTACCGACCTCAACGAATTAACCCAATCTCTAAGAGAAAACCTTTCCAAATTCGATCGGGAAATTGCCAAAGTAGAAATCCTTCACGGCCCTAACCGTGCAGGTGATATACCTCACTCTTTGGCTTCTATTGAAAAAGGGAAAATGTTGTTGAGATATAAGCCGGAGTATTCGATTCAAAGTGGTTTGCAAGAGGCTTGTAAATGGTATGTATATAATTTATAAGAAAGGTTTGTGTGAAATTTATCTGGGATGTTATCAATTAGAATAGAAAATAAATTAAGATATCTTTTAGAAAGATTTAAAAGTAGATTTAGATCCTTTTTGTTATTTGGTAATATTAATAAAATTAAATTCGGGAGAAAAGTTAAGCTTAGTGGTCAAATAAAACTAGGAGAGAATATAAGTATAAGAGATTATACCAATATTAAAGGAAAGAATATAAATATTGGAGATAATGTTTTTATACATGAGAATGTTTTCATTCGTGGATTGGAGTATATTAATATTGGTGAAGGAACAACTATAAACAGAAATACAAGTATTTTAGATAAAGTTAATATCGGTAAATTTTGTTCGATTGCTCCTAATGTTGTAATTGTTGGTAGTAATCATAACTATGAAAATAAAAATGAATTAATTAAACAGCAAGGTTCTGAATGCATAGGTATTACAATTGAAGATGATGTTTGGATTGCCACTAATGTTTCAATACTTGATGGAGTTACGGTTGGTAAAGGTAGTATTGTTGCTGCAGGTGCAGTAGTTAATAAAAATATACCTGAATACTCTATTGTAGCAGGGGTACCAGCTCGCGTAATGAAAAAAAGAAAATAATGTCAAATTCTAAACATTATATTTGGTCAGCAATTGGCAAATTCGGAACTCAGGCATTAGGATTTGTTGGTAATATTTTGATAGCTCGAGTATTAATGCCAGAAGACTATGGATTAATTGCTATGTTAGCAATAATTATGGGCTTAGCATGGAACTTTACAGAATCTGGTTTCGCAGACAGTCTAATTCGAAAACAAAATTCAGATAAATACGATTTTGGAACAGTTGCTACATTTAATTTATGTGCTTCATTGTTATTCTATTTAATAATTTATACAACTGCCCCTTTGATATCAGACTTTTTTAAACATGAAGAACTTATTGGAATTGTACGGATCTTAGCGTTATCTCTAGTGCTCAAAAGTATTGTATTACCAGCTATAACATCACTCCGAAAAGAATTAAAATTTAATATTTTGGCAAAAATGCAACTTGTTTCAAGTATTATTTCTATCAGCTTAACTTATTTAATGGCATTAAATGGATATGGTTATTGGGCATTAGCATTTCAACCTATTTTTATTGCTTTAGCCAATATATTTTACTTGTTAGTAAGAGAAAGGTGGCGACCATATTTCTGTTTTAAAATTGATCGTTTTAAAGAGATGTATCGGTTCGGAATTAATTTAATGCTATCATATATTACCAATCAATTTGGAAATAATTTATATTCTGTAATTATTGGAAAATTTCATCCTGTTGCATCATTAGGCTTTTATAGGCAGGCACAAAAAATGCAAGAAGTTCCAACACAGGGGTTAAATGCTGTGGTTTTAACAACTAGTTATTCAATTATTGCAAAAGAAAAAGACAATACAAAACAGATTAATTTGTATCGCAATATTTTTTTTCAATTTGTTACGATACAAAGTGTTATGACATTAGTGTTTATTGGGATAGCAAAGCCTATGTTTGTTTTGTTGTTGGGAGTAAAATGGACTTCTTCAATATTATTTTTTCAACTTTTTATGCTCATAGCTTTAATTTACCCATTAGTTACAATAAATTCTAATATTGCTAAAATTCATAATAATTCAAAAATTTATAGAAATTTAACTTTTTTTCGAAATGGTTTAAAGTTGGTAGCGCTAATAATTTTCGCTAAATCTTCATTGGTAAATATACTGTATGGTCAAATTGCTGCTGCTTATATATCTGTTGTAATTGATATGTATTTTTGTGGAAGAATAATTGACTTTACAATAAAAAAACAGTTAATAACATTCTTTAAAATATTTTACAAACCATTTATTGCATATACAATTGCAATGATATCAACAAATTTGGTAGAGATAAATTTATATATTTCAGGAGTATTATGGTTAAGTGTTTTTTCAATAAGTCTATTGTTTATTTATGTTCTTACAAGGGATGAATTATTTTTTCAAATTTTTCAAAACGTAAAATCTCAAATCTTAAAATATAAAAATGCTTAAGCGACTGATTAAATCTAAAATAAAAAATCTAGAACTCCGTATATCACGTATTAGTGAAAAAAGGTACATTAATTTCTTAAGAAAAAATGGTATTGAAATAGGAGATGATATAAAATTTCACGGAAAGTTAAATACGATTTCTATTGATATAACCCGACCAAGTTTAGTTACAATTGGAAGTAACATTAGTTTCAATGGATATTTCAATTTAATAACCCATGATTGGGGAACGTATGTAATTAGAAGGAAATATAATGAGTTTATACCATCTTCAGGAAGAGTTACTATAGGTAATAATGTGGTGTTTGGTAGGAATGTAACAGTTCTAAAAGGGGTTAAAATTGGAGATAATTGTATCATAGGGAATGGATCTATTGTAACAAAAGATATTCCTTCAAATAGTGTTGCTGTTGGTTCGCCTGCCAAGGTAATAAGTGATTTGGAAGAGTATTATATAAAAAGAAAAGAAAAATGTATTGAAGAAGCTTTTGATTACGCTAGAAGTATACAGACTAGGTTTAATCGTCGACCTGTTATTCAAGATTTTTGGGAAGAATTTGGATTATTCTTAAATGGTGAAGATATATGCTCTGAATTGCCAATAAAATTTCAAATGGGGCCTGCCTATGAGGACTATAAGAAACAACATAAGGCAATTTTTAACGGATTTGATGATTTTTTAAAACAAGCAGGAATAGAATGAAAAAAGTACTTATCCTACATCCTGCTCACTGGGAACAGACAATGGGTGGAGCTGAACTTCAAATTTCATATTTAGTAAATATGCTAAAAGATAAAAATTATGAAGTTCACTTTATGTATGAAGACAATGGCAAGCAAATTTCAAATGTAACTAAGCTTAAATTGCATCCGTTAAAAAGGATAAAAGGGAAAAATAAATTGGGGAAAGGATGGATTCTTTATAGAAAAAGTATTTTCCAAAAGTTTAATGAAATTCAACCAGATGCTATATACACTCGTCTATATTCTTCATGGAGTGGTTTTGCAGCGAATTATGCAAAACAGCAAAGTGTAAATCATATTTTAGCAGTAGCATCTGACAGCGACCTTATGCGTGTTCAAGGTAAAGTTTCTTTATTAAAACCATTAGACGTTTTTGAAAAGAAATTGGTTAGTGTGGCTTACAATAATGCTACATACATATTGACTCAAAACAAAATACAACAGGAGTTACTCAGAAAATACTTTAATAGAACAGGTATTAGAATAAATCAATCTACTCAATTTTGTAAAGAAGATAATATCAAAAAAGATAATGAGATTATAAAAATAATTTGGATTGCAAACTTTAAAAAAATAAAACGTCCAGAACTGTATGTTAAATTGGTTGAAAAATTTGAAAAAATACCCAACATCAATTTTACGATGATAGGTCGATCAGATGAAGTATACAATGAGTTGATTGATAGAGCAGAAAAAATATCAAGTTTCAAATATCTTGGTGAAATGAGTAATCCTGAAGTAAATAAGTATCTTTTAGAAAGTCACATCTTAATTAATACGAGTGATTATGAAGGGTTTTCAAATACATTTGTACAAGCTTGGATGAGAAAGGTGGTTGTTTTAAGTATGAATTCAAATCCTGACGAAATTATTTCTAATCAACAAATTGGTTTTATTTGTCCTACGATAGAAGAATTATCAAGTAAAATAGAATTATTGGTAGAAAACAAAATTCTTCGGGAAGATATGTCTAACAAAGCATACCAATATGCAATAGAAAATCATTCAATTGAGAAGAATTTAGACAAAGTAATATCATTATTTTAAATCATATGAATAAATTCCATTGGATAGAAGCCAAACAATTGGATAGAGTAACCAATTATTCTACGGAAATTGAACCGATAAAGTATGCACTAAATAATAATATTGAAGCATTTTACTATTGCACTTTTGAAAAGAAGAAAAAGTATTTTGGATTTAATAAAAATATTAAATATTTGGGTTTTTTTAGGAAAAGATTTATTAAAGCTATTGAATTTCAGATGTTGGTTGTTTTTAAAGCTATTTCAATTGTTTTGTTTCGGAAGAACAGTGTAATAATGGTTAATCAAGACCTGATTAGACACATGTTGCCAGCTGTTTTTTTTAATAAAATTTTAAAACAACAGAATAAATTTATCACTGATATTAGGACTACACCTACAGGTGTACATACTTTTGAGAAGGATATGAAATCTTTTCATAGTCAGTTTCAAATAGCAATAAAACATTTTCATGGGTTCAGTTTTATAACACCATTCATGGAGGAATACATCATGAGTGAATATAGGTTGAAAAACTATAGGAGTGTGAATTGGAGTTCAGGAGTAGATATTGATTTATTTAATCCAATACATTACAACAGGGAAAAGACTAATGAAAAATTTACTCTTTTCTATCATGGAGGTATTTCTATTTCAAGAGGTAATCTTAATTTAATTAAAGCAGCAGAAAAATTAGTTAAAAAAGGATATAATATAGAACTCGTCCAAGTTGGAATAGCTGTGGACAAAGAGATTGAAAAATATATTGAGAATAATAATTTAAGTTCGTGGTGTCAATTATTGCCTCCGGTTCCACTTGAGATGATTCCCCAATATATTGCAAATGCAGATCTTCCAGTGCTACCATTTCCTCATTTTATGGCTTGGAGAGTTTCTAGTCCAATAAAATTAATGGAATATTTGGCTATGGGGAAAAAGGTTTTAGCTCCAAATATGGAAAGTTTTACTGATGTTTTCGGACAAAATTCTGATTTGGTTTTTTATTTTAATTCTACAACCAATGATCCAATTGCGGAAATGACAATAGCAATACAGAAAATTTTAGATAACAAGCTTTTAAATAATGATAATTTCTATAGCGAATCCAGAGATTTTGTGACTAAAAACTATACTTGGGAGAAACAAGCTGCCAACCTTTTTAATTTTTGTGGCACTTTATGAGTAAGGAAAAGTTTACATTACTTTTAGTAAGTATGTTTTTAGTTTTCACCCAAGGTATGTGGGAACGATTGTTTTTTTTAACACCAATAGTAGGATATGTTGTTGATTTTTCAATTGTTTTATTCATATTCTGGAATTTTAGAATAAACATTTCTGTTCCAGGTTTATCGTTGATTGTTTGTTATTTGGGATTTGAATTTTTAGTTGGTCTTTTGAATTCAAATTCGGTTATTGATACGATTCTGTACATTCGTTATTTTGTATATTTTTATCTCATTTTTGCGCAATTATATTGCTATTCTTTAGGTATAAGAAATTGGTTGAAATTATTGAAATTTTCAATTTTTCTAATCTTATTACAAGGTATAGGTGCTGTATATAACTTATTAATATTAGGGGAGAGAGTTGAAGGTTATGTCGGCTTAATGGCAAGCTTGGGAGGAACAACGGCTACTATTTTTCCATTATTTATATCGTCTATTGTATTATTAATATATCTCAATAGTAGATTTTATTCTAAAAAAATATACCTAATATATTTATTAATTATGGCTAGTGTGTTTTTAGTAGGATATTCAAGTGGAAAAAGGACAATTTATTTTATTATCCCGATTTTTATTTTGATAACTTTTATGTTTTCGATTGATCGTAATATATCTAAAACGTTTTTTCAGAAAAAATTTATAACAATGACGATTTTAGGTGTTTTATTTTTTCCTGTGTTAATTTTTGGAATTACGAATTCACGTGGATTAAACAATGATCTATCAGGCAATGAAAATTCATTAGGTGTGATTTCTAATGCAATTAACTATGTAAAAGAATATGAATCAGCAACAGATCAATATGGAAATACAATTGGACGATCTAACACGACAAAACAAATAATAGTAAAATCAAGCAATTTAAATTTTTTTCTAACTGGTGTAGGATTTGGTTCAATAAAGAATGAGCAAACTAAAGAGAGTTTGGGTATTGGATATGGTGTTGTTGGGTTAACTCGCGATATTATATCCGCAGGTTGGATTTCAGCTTTGCTAGTAATTTTAATATTTACAGTTGTTATTTTTAGGAATAATTCATACTTTAAATCTAGTTTTAATTCTATATTAAGGCGATTATTATTTATGATCTTTATTTATACATACTTCTTTTATTCTTCCGATTTTTCAGTTAGTCTTAAAATTACTTTTTTCCTCGCTATTATTCTTGCTTTAATAAATAGTCCAAGACATCGCTTTATTAGTTTATATATTCAAAAAAAGCTATCTATATTATAATGTCAAGATTGAAAAAACTTTTAATATTCCTTATAAAGAATGTTCTTGGGAGCTTTTTATTTTTTTTTGGAGGAGTACACATAATAAAGTACCTTCTTCGTAAGAAAAGATATTATATTGTTTTAAACTATCATAACTTCTCAAGATACAACAATTATAAAATAAATCGTGGTGATATACTAGAAATAGGCTATGAAAGAAATTTTGAAAAGCAAGTCTGTTTTCTAAAAAAGCATTTTCAATTTTGTTATCCTGAAGAATTTTATTGTAAAAATACTGCTCGAGGAATTATTAATATACTATTGACTTTTGATGATGGTTATAAAGACAATTATGATATTGCTTACCCAATATTAAAAAAATACAAGATTCCTGCAGTTTTCTTTATTGTAAGTTCAGTCCCTAATACTAATTCTTGGCTTTGGCATGATAAGGTTCGATTTCTAGTTACGAAGAACAAACTAGATGCCATTGAAGCTGAAAAAGAACTGGTAAAATTGAATGCAGGAAAAAAAATGAATTCAAAATTTATTGAAAAGATAGATGAATTGAGTAAAGAGTTTCCCGACAAACGCCTCATGATGAATTGGAATGAGATTAAAGAATTGGCAGAGAATGGCTATGTTATTGGTTCACACACACACACTCATTCTCCAATCCTATTTTTAAATTCTATTAATAGGAAAAAGGAATTACAGTCTTCTATTAAAATTATTTCAGAAAAAATTAATAAAACAGTTTCACAATTTGCTTACCCTAATGGTCTATATGATAATGATTGTGATGAACTGATGTTTGAATCAGGAATTAAAATTTCTTATACTACAGACAAAGGTTTTAACCAAAAGAATGATTCATTTTTACGAATTAAAAGAATTGGAGTGAATGCATCAGATTCAATTGGAGTACTATTGTTAAAATTATTTTTAAATAAGGATAAATGAATATTAAGGCAAAATTTAAGCAATATGGTTTAAAAAGTAGTTGCAGTAGAAGTTTGAAATTTTTATTAAGACGAATAGGCATAGATTACGAATCGTATTATTTAATGGTCAACAGAATAGATATTGATGAGATAAATCGTAAAATGGAAAAATTCGATTTTTCTGATGTGGAGGAACTTTCATTATCAGATTTTGAGAAAGGTGATCCAAATGATTTTACTGCGTCAAAGTTTGAGTTAATAAAATCTCGATTTGAATCAGGAAAATATTGGGCATTTGGAATTATAAAAAATGATATGTTGGTTTATTCTTGTTGGATAAATACTGCAGAATTGCAATTTCCTACTAGATTTTTTAAAAGGTTTCCCTTTAGAGCAGATGAGGGACTGTTACAAGATGCATATTGCCATCCAGACTATAGAGGGAAAAAATATCATTCTAAAATGAACTTATATAGACTATTTAAATTATATGAATTAAAAAAGAAAAAGGCAATAGTTATTGTATTAAATGATAATATTCCCGCATTTAAATCACAGTTAAAATCCGGATTTATTGTTGAAAATAAAATAACTTTTTTAAAAATTTTAAATAGAATATTCTTGTTTGATTAGTAATATTATGATTAAAGTATCACAGGCTCGTTATTTTGAAATTCAGTCTAAATTTTTGCAAATACCATATAGTCAATCCAAAGATTGGTATGAGTATTTATCTTTAGGAAGAGAGGAAATTCTTTTTTTTGTTGATAATGAAATAGATCCAATGATTATGTTTTTTGGTAAGAAAATAAAAGTTCCTTTTTCCACAAAAAATATTTTAATTATTGATACTCCATTGATAAAATCAAATTTTACAGAAAAAACAATAAGGAAACGATTGCTTTCTTTACTTGAGCATGACTTTATTGGTTTTGAAATTGATTCCATTTCAGAGTATGATGTTGAATATGAAGTTGGCTTTAGGCGAGCTGGTTTTATAAGACCTTTAGCACTATCTAAAAGTCCTCTATCCATAGATTTAAACCTAGCTACTTCCTTTAATTATGATTCGAATTGGAAAAGAAATGTTAAAAAATCTAAAGAGGCAGGAGTTATTGTTGAAGAAATATTAAATCCTACTAAAGAGGACGCGATTCTTTTTGTTAGGTTATTTGAGGACACTAAAAAACAAAAAAAATTAAAATATTCGTTGGACTCAGAGGCTATTTATAGATTGATCAGAAGTGATAATATTAGAATGTTTTATGCAAAGAAGGATGACATTGTACTTTCTGCTCAAATCTTTTATCACTACAATTTGCATTGTTATTCAATTTATAGAGTGAATAGTATAGCTTCAAGAAGTAATAATTCGTCATATGTGCTTTATGATGAAATATTTAAAAAACTTTCAAGTGAGGGGTTTTTAGCTTATGACTTTGGTAGAATTCCTCCAAGTAATCATGCTACAGATTCTGTATATACATTTAAAAACGCCTCTCGAGGACGGAAAGTACAATATAATGGAGAGTGGGTTTTTTATAAAAATAAGTGGATAGAATATTTAATGTTTTTGTACAAACAATTTGTATTAAAAAAGCAGCGTTATTAAGAATTTATGATAGTAAAAGTATTGGTGCTTACTCCAAAGTTTTCGGTTGCAGGTGGAGTTTCTGAGTTTAATAGGATGTTGTTTGATTATAGTAAAAATGACCTTGTTGCATTCTATTTAACTTCCATAGGGAAATCTGCAAATGCCATTCAACAAATAGTCTATACCATTTGGGATTTTGTTCGTTTTTTCTTCACACTGGCATTTAAAAAAATAGATGTCGTTCATGTTAATCCATCCTTAGGAAAGAATGCTATTCGTAGAGACGCTATTTTTATTTGGATTGCAAAATTATTTAAAAAAAAAGTATTTGTGCATTGGCATGGTTGGAATCCAGATAATGAATTTTTATTGGATCAATACAATAAGTTTTTAAAAAGAACCCTTTTTAAGGCGGATCATATAAAGTTTCTGGCTTCTTCGTTTCAGGATAAATTTATAGAAAAAGGATTTGAAAATGTTACAAGTCTTGGCAATACTTTTATTGATAATACCTTATTAACATTCAAGCCTAAAGAATTAAACGCAGATGATAAAATTAGAATTTTATTTTTATCTACTATTTCGAAAAACAAAGGGATTCATAAAGCTTTAGATGTTTTTAAGTTGATAAAAAAAGATTACCCACAGACTGTGCTAATTATTGCAGGTATAGGTAGTGAATTAGAGGCACTACAAAAAAGAGTAGATAAGGAGCAGGTTCAGGATGTTGAATTTAAGGGATATGTGAAGGGTGAGGAAAAAGGGAAATGTTATAGTGAGGCTGATATGTATTTATTTCCTTCTGAATATGAAGGAATGCCCACATCTGTAATTGAAGCCATGGGATTTGGATTACCTATAGTGTGTAATTCCGTTGGAGCATTACCTGATTTTTTTAAGAATGAAAAAATGGGTTATATTTTGTCTAGTAATAAGGTTGAGGAATATAGACTATATTTATCGAAATTAATTGAGAAAATACCAAATACCGCTATTTCTACATATAATTCAAACTTCGTGAGCAACAATTTTCTTGCAAGTGTTTCTGTTAAAAAAATTGATGAAGAGTATGAAAAATTATTTTGCTAATAGCTTTGTTAGTTTAGAATCATATTGTAAAAATCAAAATTTCAAAGGTTGGGATCCTTACGACGGTCTCAACTCTAAAATTTTTCAAGCACTTCCATTAAAAAAATCAGCCTTGTGTCGTTTAATCATGATACAAGGCTTTAAGAGGAGCCCTATTAATTTTCGAAAACTATTTATGGTTCCTAAAGAATACAATTGCAAGGGATTGGGATTGTTTCTTCAAGGATATTGTAATTTGTACAAAGCGAATACCTATTCAGAATTGGATATACAAAAGGTAGAAGTTGAGGAGAAGATTCGATTTTTAGCCGATTTGTTATTAGAGAAAGTTTCTTCAGGTTATTCAGGAGCTTGTTGGGGCTACAATTTCGATTGGCAAGCACGAAGGTTGTTTTTATTTCCTAAAAATACCCCAACAGTTGTAGCCACCTCATTTGTGGTGCAAGCTTTGCTTGAGGCATACCAAGTTACAGGAAACAGGAAATATAAAGAAACTGCTTTGTCAAGTGCAGAATTTATCCTGAATGATTTAAATAGAAGTCGAAAACGGGAAGGTTTTCTTTTTTCCTATTCTCCTTTGAAGGGAAACGATACTGTGTATAATGCCTCTCTGTTAGGAAGTAAAACACTGGCGCTTTGTTACCAATATTCTAAGCAGAAACGGTTTGTTGAAGCAGCTCGAGAATCGGTTTTGGCATGTATCAATGCGCAACAAGAAGATGGCTCTTGGGTTTATGGTGAACTCCCTGTCCAAAATTGGATAGATAGTTTCCATACTGGGTACAATTTGGATGCTTTAATTACTTACCAGAAGTGTACCGGAGACCGTTCTTTTGAGGGAAATATTAAAAGAGGTTTTCAGTTCTATATTCAGAATTTTTTTGAGGATGACGGTACACCAAAATATTATCACAACAAGACCTATCCAATAGATATTCACTGTCCTGGTCAATTGCTGGTTACATTATCAAGACTTGGAAAGATGAAAGAATACCAGGAATTGGCGGATAAGGTTTTGGATTGGACCATTGAAAACATGCAGGATAAGAAAGGTTATTTCTATTACCAGTTAAAAAAAGGTGTCAGTTCTAAAATTTCTTACATGCGTTGGAGTAATGCCTTCATGTTTTACGCCATGTCTTTCTATATTTTAGACAGGAATTAAAAAAACTTCACTATAGATAATTTGATTACAATAATAAAATGGATTCAAATCAAAATAATTGATAACCTTTTTGTGTAATCTTTTATCATATTCAGACCTACTTTTATTATGAATTACAGATCATTAAATGATGTAAAAACATTCGGATTCTCAGATCGTGAATCTTTGATCAAGCTCGCAGGAGATCAAAAAAAAGCATTAATAGCTGTTAATGCAGAAAAGATTTTGCATGCAAATGATTTAACACGATCATTAATTAACCGGAATATTGGTTATTCTGATGGAATGGGTGCCGTTTGGGCATTGAAAAAAAAGGGATTGAAAGATGTGATTAAAATACCAGGTTGTGAGCTTTGGTTGGATGTCGTTAAATACTATTACTATGAAAAAAGTTTTTACCTAATTGGAGGAAAACAAGAGGTAATAATACAAACGATCGATCAAGTAAAGAAACAATTTCATGGGATTAATATTGTTGGTTTTCGTAATGGATATTTGCAATCAGAAAAAGAACGTGAAGACCTTATTAAAGATGTGGCAGCAAAAAAGCCAGACATTGTTTTTGTGGCAATGGGATCTCCTAAACAGGAGTTATTGATACGAGATATGCAGAAGATTCATTCAGCTGTTTATCAAGGTTTGGGGGGCAGCTTTGATGTATATACTGAAAATGTGAAAAGGGCACCTCATTGGTATGTGAAAAATAATTTAGAGTGGGCCTATCGTTTGGTAAAGCAGCCCATTCGAATTTTCCGTCAATGGCATTTGGTAAAATTTACCTGGAAATTGATTTTAGGAAAATTATAAAACGATTTATCTATTCATAATAAAAAGAATCCAATCATTTATTACTCAATAAATAATTGATTGGTATTCTTGTAGCCTCATACAGTAAGGTATTTTAAAGTACTTTATACAATCTTACTATTGGATTAATTCTCCAATACCTAACCTTATTTACGATTTAAACCACAAAACTTTTCTAATCATGTTATCACATGAAGATATTCTATTTTTGGCATTTGCCTTTCTAATTTCGTGGATGTCATCCTACTTAAGTATTCCCTCTATCGTAACGGTTGCGAGGGCAAAAAACCTTTGTGCAGAGTCAATTGCTCGTAGTTCTCATTCTGGATGGGTGCCTAACTTGGGAGGGGTTGCTCTGTTTGCCAGCCTTATGCTCGGCATGAACTTTTTTGGGAATGGCACAGATACAAATGATTTCCATTGTTTAATGGGCGGTATGGTCATCCTCTTTTTCTTTGGGATAAAGGATGATGTATTGGTTCTGGATCCTGTAAAGAAGTTGGCGGGCCAGGTAGTGGTCAGCTTGATTATGGTCTACTTTGCCGATGTTCGCTTGGATCATTTTCATGGTTTTTTGGGCTTGCATGAAATTTACTATCCCATTAGTCTATTGATAAGTGTATTTGCCATGGTGGTAATTATCAATGCCTACAATTTAATAGACGGAATTGATGGATTGGCATCGGGTGTCGGTTTGGTTTGTTCCGGAAGTTTTACAATATGGTTTGTGATTAATGGTTTTTATACCCAGTCATTAATAGGAGTCTCTTTAATGGGAGCCCTGTGCAGTTTCTTTTATTTTAATGTATACAGCAGGAGAAATAAACTGTTTATGGGTGATACGGGTTCCATGATAGTTGGCTTGGTTTTGGGCTATTTTGTGATGAAATTTATACAGCTAAATGGAGCGGAAAATCTGAAATGGCAGATTGGAGCATCACCGGCAGTTGCCTTTGGAATTTTGATTGTACCATTATTTGATGTAATTCGAGTGATGATGGTTCGCATTTCCCGCAAGCGATCTCCCTTCCATGCCGACAAATCGCACATTCATCATTTGTTGTTGCGAGCAGGGTTCACTCACAAAGGTGCCAGTTTTAGAATTATATTTGGCAATATTGCTTTTGTAGTTCTTTGTTATTTTGGTAGAGATTGGCATTCGGAAATTTTGTTTGCAGCAGTTATTGGTTTTGCAATAGTCTTAACCATGTGGGTAATTCATATGGCTAAAAGAAGAAGAGTAATTCGATTTGTTTTTCCTTTTGGATGGGTAAGGAGAAGGAAGGCAGCTTAGCATAGGGATCAGTTATCAGTAAACATTGAGTAATTGATAAGGATTATATAGATAGGTCGATTTTGGAAGTTGGATGGTTGAGTTTTTAAGTCGCAGATTGTTAAGGCTTTTGTGATTATTATGATTTTAAAAAGTGTTCACGTTTCCACATTTTTACCTCTTCACTTTTCAAGACTTTTGGACCTTCCTTTTCCGCCCTGGCTTTACGCGAAGAGGGATTGATTTTAGACATTGGACTTTTTAACTATTTATTAATAATTCTTACTTTACTTTTCCTATTTTTGCAGACTTACATTTATAGTACAATAAACATGAACAAACAATTCCTTTTTATTCTCTTGATGGCAGGATTATTTTTCTCATCCTGTAAAACCAGCAAGGATTTGGTTTATTTGAACAATACCAGTGATGAAGAATTGCTGGAAGGCATGCCTGGAACCATTGCAGAATATGTGATCAAAACCAACGACAATTTGTATGTGGACATCCAGTCCATGAGTCCCGAGGTGAATGCTATGTTCAATCCTACCAAAACCGCTGGGGCTAGTGGAGGTACACAGCAAAACTTCGGAGAACCTTCTTCTCAGTATTTGAATGGTTTTCTTGTGGATTTGTCAGGAGACATAAGCCTGCCTGTAATTGGTAAGGTAGGAGTTGCCGGGAAAACTTTAAACCAGGCCAGGGAAGCCATTCAGCTTCGGGCAGACGAATATATAAAGGATGCTAGCGTAAAAGTAAAACTCTTGAGTTTTAAAATTACGGTTCTGGGAGAGGTGAAAAAGGCAGGAGTGTATTACAATTACAACAACAATATGACCGTTCTGGACGGAATATCGATGGCCAATGGAATTACCGATTACGGTAGAATCCAGAAAGTATTGGTGATGAGAACCACCGATAAGGGAGCAAAAACCTATCGTTTGGATTTAACCAACAAGAAATTCTTATCCTCAGATGCATTTTTCCTGCAGCCCAATGATGTAGTCTATGTAGAACCAGACAAATACAAGAACGTGAAATTGAATTCACCAATGTATACCTTGTTCCTGTCTACGATTTCGACACTGATTTTGATTTTGAATGTGTTGTAGGAAAGTATAAAAGTAGAAAAGTACAAAAGTTAAAAAGTATAAAAGTTAAAAAGTATAAGGGTTAAAAAGTAGAAAAGTTAAAGAGTAGAAGAGTAGAAAAGTTAAAACGGAAAAAATGGCTACAGTTAAATATTTTGAGGATTTAATGATTTGGCAGGAATCCCGAAAGCTTGTTAATGATATCTACAATCAGTTCAAAATTTGCAGGGATTATGGGTTTAAAGATCAGATTCAGCGGGCTGCAGTTTCTGTCATGAATAATATCGCTGAAGGATTTGAGAGAAAGTCTAATTCCGAATTTAAACGCTTTTTAGACATTGCAAAATCGTCATGTGGCGAAGTGCGTAGCATGCTTTATCTGGCTGAAGATATGGAGTACATTGAGAAGGAAAACGCTGAAGCATTGCGAAACGAATGTAAATTACTAGCAGGAAGTATAGTTAAACTAAAAAAATCCATGAACTATTAAGCGAATTATACTTTTATACTCTTCTACTCTTCTACTCTTCTACTCTTCTACTCTTTAACTTTTCCACTTTTTAACCCTAAACCTTTATTAAAAAATAACCGCCTCTGTGCGGGCATGAAATATACATTATCTCTATGAACAACAACATGAACGAAATGATGGAATTCTTCGAAATGGAAGAAGGAACCAACATCAAAGATTTTTTATATCGTTTACTTTCCAAATGGCACTGGTTTGTGCTATGTGGATTTTTGGGAATCGCACTGGGATACACCATCAGCAAATATTCGAAAGAGGTTTACGATGTCCAATCTGTTGTGTTGGTTGAGGAGGAATCGAAAGGAATGGGCGTAGAGAACCTGTTTGAAGGCATGGATTTGGGGAGTAAAACCAATATTCAGAACCATGTAGGGATCTTAAAATCGTATACCATTAACTTGCAAACTCTGAAAAATCTGGAGTGGAATACTACTTGGTATAAGGAAGGTACTGTTTTGGATAGTGATTTGTATAAGGATGCTCCTTTTGAAGTTGTGATTCCGACAGGAATCATCAATCCAACAGGCTTGGAGATTTATATTGTTCCTGAGAGTGAAAATAGCTATAACATTAGTGCAAATGGAAAAGTATATTCAAAAGGGGGCATAAAAGAGATTGAGTTTTCAGGCAATGGACAATTTGGAAAATTATTTGAGAATGAATACTTCTCTTTCACCATTAACAAGAAAAAGCAAAATCCTTCGGGCAAGTATTATTTTGTATTTAACGAAATTGAAGGTCTTGCGTTGAGTTATGTAAGACGACTTAATGTTAGTCTTGTAGATAAAAAATCAGATCTCATCCAATTAAAAATACAAGGGAATAAACCTGCTCGCCAGGTAGATTATCTGAACGAACTAACAAAAGTGTACATGCAGTTTGGTTTGCAACAAAAAAACAAAACTTCCTTGAATACGGTTCGTTTTATAGATGATCAACTAAGTGGAATTGTGGATTCCTTAAAAACTGCAGGTAAGAATTTTACAGATTTTCGTACCAAAAACAAAACCATTGATTTGAGCAAGGAGGCAGAAATGGTTTCTGAGAAAATTTCGGAATTGGATGCACAGGAAACAGCCATAAAATTGAAGGTAGAGTATTACAAAAATCTGCTAAGCTATATGAATGATGCAGAAAGCATGGATAAGATTGTAGCTCCTTCTTTTATGGGAATTGCCGATGCAGCTTTGAATGCTCAAATTGTAAAGCTGGGAGAATTGTACTCTCGTAAAACTACACTTTCTCAAATTGCCAAAGAGAAGAATCCAAGTTTGATTCTATTGAATGAGGAGATTAAAAATACACTTTCTGTATTGGAAGAGAATGTGAAAAACTTATTGCACAATACGGAAACAGAATTCAAGGCACTACAAAGAAAAATGGACGAAGTGAGTATGCAGCTGGCTTCATTACCCGAAACTCAGCAACAGATGGTGAACATCAAGCGAAGTTTCGATTTGAACAATGAGCTGTACACTTTCCTTTTGAAGAAAAGAGCGGAAGCGGCCATTACCACTGCATCGAACATTTCTGATGCCAGGGTATTGGATCCTGCCCGTGTAAGAACAGCAAAGAAAGTAGGTCCTAAAACTGCTTTGAACTTAATGGTAGGATTGATTTTTGGGCTGGCATTGCCATTCTTAATCATTGTAATTGGGGACTATTTTAATGATAGCATCAAATCGAAAGAAGACATTGAAAAGGAGAGCAAATTGCCAATTATGGGAGAGATTGCTCACAACAGTTACCAATCGGAATTGGCCATTGTAAAGCATCCGCGTTCGGGTATCGCTGAATCCTTCCGGGGATTGCGTACCAATTTGCAATACATGTTCAAACAACAAAAGGATTGTAAAGTACTGGCTCTTCACTCCATGATTCCAGGAGAAGGAAAGACATTCAATTCTGTTAACCTGGCAACCATTATTGCCATGGACAGCAAAAAAGTATTGTTGGTGGGTTGCGACCTTCGTAAACCTCGTTTACACAAGGTTTTTAATGTGGACAACAAATCTGGTTTATCAACATATCTAATTGGTCACCATACACTAAAAGAGATTGTTCACAAAACAGAAATCAATAATCTATCCTTTGTAAATTCAGGACCTATTCCGCCAAACCCTGCTGAATTGTTAGGTAATGAGGAATTTGGAAAATTCATTGAAGAAGCCAGGAAAGAGTTTGATTATATCGTATTGGATAATGCTCCTGTAACTTTGGTTACGGATGGTATTTTAACCGGTAAACATGCCGATGCCAACCTGTTCGTTTTGCGTCAGGGATATTCCAACAAAAACCAAATCAAATACATCAACCAGGTGGCAGAAAAGGAGAGCATCTCTCAGATTGGTATTGTGTTGAATGATGCCGTTTACAATGGTTATGGCTATGGCAACAACTATGGCAGCTATGGCTATGGCAATGGTTACTACGACGAAGATCATGGGAACCACAACTGGCGTAAGAGATTGCTATCAAAATTCTCAAAAAACTAATACAGTAAACAGTTATCAGTAAACAGTTAGCAGTTATCAGTAAACAGTTAGCAGTTATCAGTAAACAATGAAGAGGTGGGGGTTGGGAGTTGGTTCTTTAACTTCCTCCCGATGATTAGGGATGCTGGTCCCGAGGCTTCGGGATTTAACTTTTCTACTTTAGCAGTTAGCAATGAATAATTAGTAATGAATAATGAATAATGAATAATGAGGAGGTGGGGATTCGGGATTATACTTTTCCACTTTTCTACTTTTCTACTTCCTCCCGATGATTCGGGATGCTGGTCCCGAGGCTTCGGGATTAAACTATTCGACCATTCAACTTTTAGACTTTATTTATGATTATAGCAGTAGATTTCGACGGAACCATAGTAGAACAAAAATATCCCAAACTGGGGAAGGAGATTCCTTTTGCCACATCAACCCTTAAACTATTGCAGGAAGAGGGACACAGGTTGATTTTGTGGACCTATCGTGCTGGCCGGGAGCTGGACGAAGCCGTAGCATATTGCCGTTCCAAAGGTTTGGAATTTTACGCCATCAACAAGAACTACCCGGAAGAGATTTTCGATGAGAGCATCAGCCGTAAAATCAAAGCCGACATGTACATCGATGACATGAACTATGGCGGTTTACCCGATTGGGGTGAAATCTACGAAGGAATACAGGGAAGGAACAAAAATGGTAGGTCGAAGAAAAAGAAAGGCTTCCGTTTATTTGGATAACATACAACTGATATAGGTTCTCTTGAACCATTAAAAACGCTCTTTACCTTGGTGAAGAGCGTTTTTTTTACCTGGAATATTTTTAACTAATTGATGAAAATTCCAATGGGGTGTGGTTTTTGAAAATGTCAATGAATCGCATTTTAATGGCATATGCCTGGAATAAATCCAGGCAGTGTCAAACTTTCAACAAGTAATTCCTATTCAAAGAGTGCTTTGTTTCTTTTTTTCACATTCAATGCATTTTCGCTTTCTTTGTATCCTTACATCAAAAGCAGGTTTTAGTAATGGCGAATAAGGAAAATGGGCAGAGAATCCCTTCATCTCTTGAGAGGTTTATACTACATCTTCATCCAAATAAAATTGATAGCAGAGCGATAAAATTCAACAGAACATTTGGATTGGGAGGAATACTTGCCTTGCTATTTGTGATCATATCATTAAGCGGCTTAATTCTTAGGTTTTCTTACATCCCTACAGTAGAACATGCTTATGATTCCATTATTGGAATTAGAGACAATACTTTGCTTGGACAGTTCATTCGAAACTTACATCACCTATCGGCAAAACTGATGGTTCTTGTCTCTTTTTTGCATTTGATTCGAGTATACTACTCACAAAGTATTTTTCAGAAAAGAGCAGAAAACTGGACCTATGGCTTATTGCTCTTCTTCTTGGTATTGGCCTCAAGTTTTACAGGCTACCTTTTGCCTTGGGATCAATTGGCCTATTGGGCAGTAACTGTAATTACTCAAATTGTAGAATACATCCCTTTAATTGGTGATTCGCTGGCATACCTGCTACGTGGAAGCAAGTCTGTTGATGGCAACACCTTAATTAATTTCTATACACTGCATACCGGAATTATTCCTTTGCTTTTTGTGATTTTAATGAGTGTGCATTTCTGGCTGGTGCGTAAAGCTGGCGGTGTTGCATTGCCCAAAACGGAAGAAAAAAAGACTGTAGATGTTATTCCAAATCTATTGTGGAAAGAGATCATGCTTGCCAGTATTGTAATTGGGGGATTATTTGTCGTATCGGTCTTTTATGAAGCACCCTTATTGGAACAAGCCAATCCCTTAAAAAGTCCTAACCCAAGTAAAGCACCCTGGTACTTTTTGGGCGCTCAAGAACTTCTATTGCATTTGCATCCTTTTTTTGGTGCTGTAATAGTACCATTTTCTGTGGCCTTGTTCTTTTTTGGCCTGCCTTACTTTCGATACAAGAATGTAAACATTGGAGTTTGGTTTAATTCTTCACTTGGCAAGAAAATGAGTATTCAATCAAGTGTAATTGGCTTTGTATTTACCTTCATATTAATCTATGCTTTAGATCACTTCTTGCATTTCGATATTTGGTTTTCCGGTTTGCCTGGTGTAGTAAGTACCGGTGTAATTCCATTTTTACTGTATATTTTACCCCTTGCGGGATATTTGCTGTTTTGGTATAAAAAACATAAGGCCAATAATACTGAAATGATCATGGCGTGTACCAGCATTTTGTTATCGTCTTATGTATGCATGTTAATCATTTCACTACTGCTAAGAGGGGAAGGAATGCAACTGGTATTTTAATTTTTGAATAGAGAGACTGATGAAACTGAACCGAAGGAAATTCATAAAACGCATATTAATAGTTGCAGCATCGATAGAAGCAATATTTTTGCTGAAAGATGGAGTAAATAAAATTGATACTTCTTCTTCCAAAGATTTGTTTAATGCAGGAAAAGCTGATTCATTCGAAAAAAATAGACTATATCCATTTTCTACTGGCCAATTTTTTCTGAAGAGATTTGAGGATGGTGGATTTCTGGCCATGTCGGTAAAATGCACACACCTGGGATGTGTGGTAAATGCAAATTCTAAAACCGGAGGATTTAATTGTCCGTGTCATGCTTCACAGTTTAATAAATTTGGGGAAGTACTATCGGCACCCGCTACACGACCTTTAGATATTTTTCCTATAAGCATTGAAAAGGGGGAAATATTGGTAGATACCAGAAAGCCGGTGAAAAGATCAAGTTATAACAAATCGCAGTTAACCTACGCATAATGGAAAATCGAAAAAGAACAGAACGAATTAGTTTTTTAGCTATACTGGTAGCATTACTTTCGATTCCAATGTATCTGCTGCTTAAAACCTATGGCAGTGAGCAGAATGTTTCACATGAAGCTACTTATGTAGGACGGGAAACTTGTATTGAGTGTCATTTAAACGAATACAACGATTGGGTAGGGTCTGACCACGACAAGGCAATGGATCATGCCAATGACTCTACCGTATTGGGAGATTTTAGCAATAAAACAGTTGAGTACAATGGAATGACCCATAAGTTGTACAAGAAGAACAATCGTTTTTTTGCTTTAACAGATGGAGAAGATGGTACATTGCAGGAGTTTGAAATTAAATACGTATTTGGATATTATCCATTACAGCAATATTTGGTTGAATTCGACAAAGGAAGATTTCAGTGTTTGCCATTAACATGGAATTCGAAGGATAGTGTTTGGTATCATATGGCCAATGCCGTGTACAAAGATGAAATCATCAAACATGACAATTGGTTGCATTGGACCAACCAGGCTCAAAACTGGAATGGGATGTGTGCAGATTGTCATTCTACCAATTTGGTAAAAGGATACGATTCTAAAACCGATACCTATCACACAACGTGGAGCGAAATAGATGTGAGCTGCGAAGCTTGCCACGGACCAGCTTCCAAACACCTTGAGTGGGCCAACAAGGCTGAATATGCCCGTGAAACGGATAACAATTTTGGCTTGGTGGTTAAAACCAGTGGAATTGACAATAAGGAGTATGTTGATCTTTGCGTGCGTTGTCATTCTCGTCGAGGGTCTTTATCCGATTACCATCACTCTGCAGATCTTTACAATCACACCATTCCGGATTTGCCAACAGGAGAAGACTATTTTATTGATGGTCAGATCTTGGATGAAGATTATGTGTACGGATCATTCACTCAGAGTAAAATGTACATGCGTGATGTAAAGTGCAACGATTGTCACAATGTTCACAGTACAAAACGTTTGTTTGAAGATAACAGGTTGTGTACTCAATGTCATCGCGCTGATGATTACGATACTTACAATCATCATTTTCATAAATCGAAAGGGGAAATTGGTAAGGCCGTAATTGCTGACGATGGCGTTAAATTCGAAGTTGGAGAAGGAACAAGATGTATCAACTGTCACATGCCGGCACGTTTTTATATGGGACCAGATTACCGAAACGACCACAGTTTTAGAATTCCACGACCAGACTTAACGGAAAAGCTGGGAACTCCGAATGCGTGTAACCAGTGCCATGCTGATAAATCAACTAAATGGGCCATTGATTACGTAAACAAATGGCACGGGATCAGTCGTCCTGCACAATACGGAACCGTATTTAAAGAAGCGCAAACAGGCAGTCAGGAAGGTTTTAATGGTTTGGTACACATCTATAATGATGAAGTGTACCCTGAAATTATTCGTGCCACGGCAATTCAATTGCTCGGAGCCAATTATCAATCTCAAAGCAAAGAGATTTTGTTCGAGGCCTTAAATAATTTCAATGGTCATATTCGATACAACGCCATTCAAAACCTTCAGATGGATGACCAGCAATCATTCAATAAGGTTCTGGAAATGCTTGGCGATCCTTCCAAAGCAATTCGAGTGGCGAGTGCAACAAAACTGAGTGCGATTGCCAAAGATCAAATTCCTCAGAAATATCACGAACAGCTAAAAAAAGCGACCAAAGAGTATTTGGAAACATTGGAATACAATGCTGATTTCCCTTCAGGAAAATTTAATTTGGCAAATTTCTATTACAATAGCAATCAGACTGATAAGGCTGAGGAATTCTATGAAAGAGCCATTGAGCAAGATGAATTACTGCATCCTGTAAAAATCAATTTGGCAATTTTATACAACAACAAAGGAGAGCACAAAAAGGCAGAAATTTTATTGAAAGATTACCTGAAACATGTTCCCAACGATGGTGCAAGCATGTTTACCTATGCCTTATTCTTATCGGAGCGTCAACGATATGATGAGTCAATGGAGTATCTGCTAAAGGCAAGTAAATTATCTCCTGATAATCCACGCATTTTCTACAATGTAGCCATGATGTACGATTTTAGGAAAGATAGAGAGCAAGCTGTTAAATATTTGCAGTCTGCCATTGAGATCAATCCGGAAGATCAAAATTATTATATAGCCTTGCTGAATTTACGTGTGAAATATGGACAAAGGAAAGAAGCTAAGGATCTGGCAAGGAAAATATTAAGAAAGTTTCCTGATATTAACGACAGGGCAAATATTGAAGCCATTATTAATAATTAGTAGGCAGAAGAGTTGTGCGTTTGTTAATCAATTGAAATTCAGTTTTACCACAACCCTAAAAGGAGCCTGGATTTAAACGACTTCCCTTTAGGGAATGTAAGGGTAAAAGTCGTTGAGTATGCAGATGAATTACTTTTTGGACAGCCTCTTTTTGTAATTCTATACCTTGCTTCCATTAATTTATTTAAATTAGTTGTTTCGATATCAAAATGAAGATTTATGATAGGAACTCTGGTCAACGTTGGAGCAATAATTTTAGGAGGAAGCATCGGACTTTTATTTCGGGCAAAAATTCCTGAACGTTTATTTAAAATTGTATTCCAGGCAATTGGTGTATTTACCCTTTACCTGGGAATTAGCATGGCACTAAAAGCAAACGAATTGCTGATTATGGTGTTTAGTTTGGTGTTGGGATCTTTGTTGGGAGAGTTGCTGCGTTTGGAAGAACGAGTTGAGAACTTAAGTGAAGGCCTGAAGAAAAGAGTTGGCAGTGGAGATGCCAATTTTTCAACAGGCTTACTGACTGCATTTATGCTTTTTTGCATGGGTGCAATGACCATTGTTGGAAGCTTAGAGGAAGGCATGGGCAAAGAACCAACTTTATTGCTAACCAAATCATTAATGGATGGCATATCCTCGGTAGCCTTGGCGGCAGTAATGGGAATAGGAGTTTTGTTTTCGGTTGTGCCCCTGTTAATTTACCAGGGAGGCTTAACCCTTTTGGCAGCTTTGTTTGGCGACATTATTCCCCAAATTGTAATCGATGAAATAACAGGAATAGGAGGGGTGTTAATAATTGCTTTAGGGATAAGCATTTTAGAGCTTAAAAAAATTAAAGTTTTGAATATGTTACCCGCAATTTTAATTGAAATACTTCTGTGTTATATCTTTTTATAAATTTGTAAATCCGCATATCAGGATAACTTCAAAAAAATATTGAATTGAAACAAGAAACTAAAAACGCGTTAATCAGCTTGTTTGAAAAATGGGCAGGAGATAAAGTTGTTGAAACAGAACTTCTTCCGCAATCTGGTTCGTACCGGGAATATATACGAATTATTGGTGAAAAGAGAACAGTACTTGGAGCCTTTAATGCCGACCTAAAAGAGAATCATGCTTTCATAAGTTTTAGCAAGCATTTTTTATCTAAAAATTTACCAGTTCCCGAAATCTATCATCAAGATGATGAAAATGGATTGTACCTTTTGCAGGATTTGGGAAAAACCACCCTGTTCGATTACATATTGCACCTTCGTGTTGGTGAAGGATTCGCTACCGATTTGGTCTTGATTTACAAGAAAATCATCAGTCAGCTGGTGCGTTTTCAGGTTGAAGGTGGAGAAGGATTGGATTTCTCGGCATGTTATCCACGTGATAGCTTCGATAAGCAATCGATGATTTGGGATTTACATTACTTCAAGTATTATTTCCTAAAATTGGCCAAGATTCCGTTTGATGAGCAATTACTGGAAAATGACTTCCAGAAATTTTCGGATTACCTCCTGGATGCACCAAGAGATTACTTCTTGTATCGCGATTTTCAGTCCAGAAATATCATGTTGGTGAATGGTGAACCATGGTTTATCGATTACCAGGGAGGAAGAAAAGGAGCTTTACAGTACGATTTGGCATCCTTACTATACGATGCGAAAGCAGATTTGCCTCAGGAGGTAAGAGATGAATTGTTTGACCATTATCTTCAAGAGGTTCAGAAAGTACAAGAGGTGGATTCGAAAGCCTTCAACTCATTTTTCCAGGGATATGTGTTGATTCGCATTATGCAGGCCATGGGAGCTTATGGTTTTCGTGGATTTTACGAAAGAAAAGAACATTTCCTAAAATCGATTCCATATGCATTAAAGAACCTGGAAACCATATTGGGAAGATTGGATATGCCTGTGGAATTACCGGAGTTAACCAAAGCGCTAAATGAAGTGGTAGGTTCGGAATTTTTACAGCAAGTAGGCCAGGAAGAAGAGGTAAAACTACATGTAGAAATCAACAGTTTCTCCTATCGCAGGGGAATACCATTGGACAAGTCAACCAATGGAGGAGGATTCGTTTTCGATTGTCGTGCCATTCATAATCCGGGAAGGTATAAGGAGTATGTGGAAATGACAGGAAAAGATCAGCCGGTAATTGACTTTTTTAAGGAAAAGAGTGAAATGGATGAATTCCTTACATCGGTTTATGCGATTGTAGATATGAGTGTTGACAAGTACATCAAGAGAAAATTTACCAATTTACAGGTGAGTTTTGGATGTACGGGAGGTCGACATCGCTCAGTTTTTTCAGCCGAAAGTTTAGCCAAACATTTGCGTGAAAAATTTGATGTGAATGTTAGTTTGCGACATATTGAAAGAGAAATAGAGGGGAGTTAAAATGAGTAAGAAGCGTTGTAAATTGTCACCGGAAGAGTATGCGGAGAAGGTTTGTAAAACGGAACAATTTGTTTGTCCGAAATGCAATAGAGTAGCGAAAAGTGCCAAGAAACTTTGCAAGGCGAAAAAGATAGAAATAGATAAAGACAGAATATTTTACAGATAGTTACTGATAACTGTTTACTGATCACTGTAACCTGAAAAGAATGTTGAATGCAATGATATTTGCCGCAGGATTGGGCACAAGGTTAAAGCCTTATACCAATACCAAACCAAAGGCTTTGGTTGAACTTGCCGGCAAACCTCTGCTCGAAAGAGCCATTATAAAATTAATAGATTTAGGCGTTGATCGTATTGTGATTAACGTGCATCATTTTGCAGATCTGATTGAGAAGTTTTTAGAAGAGAAGAATTATTTTGGAGCCGACATTCGCATTTCAGATGAAAGAGAAGCGCTTTTAGATACTGGAGGAGGATTAAAGAAGGCGAAAGAATTATTCATTCCCGAAGCTCCAGTCTTAATTTATAATGTAGATATTCTTTCTTCCATTAATTTGGCTGATTTGATTAAAGAACATAAATCAGCGAAAGCTTTGGTAAGTATGGTGATGCGAAAGCGCGAAGGCAGTCGTTATTTGTATTTCAACCATGCGAAACAGCTAACGGGTTGGAAGAATTGCAAGACCGAAGAGGTGAAGCAGGCTAGAGCTGATATGAATGAATCAGAGCCATTGGCATTTAGTGGCATTCATTTAATCGATCCAAAACTCTTTGATTTGATAGAAGAAGAGGGAAAATTCTCCATTATCGATTTGTATCTGCGATTGGCAAAAACTGAAAAAATGTTGGCCTACAATGATGAATCAGATTTGTGGTTCGATTTGGGTAAACCAGAGCAACTGCAGAAAGCAGAAGAGATAATAATGAATAATGAATAATGAATTGCACTTCATGGTCTGCACAGACCAAAATTCTCTCCTTCAGGAGAGATGTCCGGTAGGACAGAGAGGTGTTTACTATTAGACTTTTGAGACTTTAAAAAATATAAGAGATGAATTTAAAACCAATTATTTTTGCTGCAGTTAGGGTAATTCTATATGCCATTCCTGTAGTAGCATCGGCATTAATCATTAAAAGCGATGCAGGTATTCTTATCGATGGGGGAAAATTTGGCGAAGGTTCCCAAACCGAGTGGATGCAGCAAATGTATTTGTTGCTAACCAGTATTGTGTTTATTTTGGCGGGGATTCGTTCCAGGGGACATCAAGCCATTTCTTACCTGTTTGGAGGAGGTGCTTTGGTAGCCTTAATTCGCGAGTTCGATGTTTATTTCGATAAGATCTATCACGGAGCCTGGTTTCCATTTGCATTGTTTGTAATGCTGTTTTCCATCTTTTTGGTGTATCGCAAACGCCAGCAAATTTGGGAAAACCTTGAGGAGTTTTTTACAACACCCGCATTCGGAACCTTTATTGCAGGTTTTTTAAGTGTATTTGTTTTCTCACGTTTGTTTGGAACCAAGAAAGTATGGCGTGCCTTGTTCGATGTTGATAAGTTGGAACCAGTGCAACGTTGGGTAAAAAATGCAGTGGAAGAGGGAAGTGAGCTGTTTGGCTATACCTTGCTTTTTATTGCGGCAATTGAGTTTTTCGTGTATGTTTCGAAAAAGCTAAAAGAGTAACTGTAAATCACAAATTATACCATATTAAAAAAATAGAGAGCTATTTTAAGCTCTCGAATAGATTAGGTATAATGCCGATATATAATTTGTTAGGCATTAGAAGTGAAACGCACCGATGGCTTATACAAATTAATAATCGGTATTACACGAATTCACACAGATTGATCTAAAACAATTGAGAATCAATTTAGCATTTGAGAAATTTGTGCTTGAAGTTTTTTCGTATTTCGACATAATAATACAAATCAATAATAAATTAAAGTGTGCCAGTAGGTGCACTTTTTTTGTTGGTAAAAACTGTATGAATCATCAGGTACTTTTGTGAAGATCTCTTGGTGATGCAGAAAAACATTGATTTATATGTAGCTTAATTAATAGTCACTTAGATAGGTTAGAAATATTATCGTTACATTTATGATTGTGTTAAGTTTTAATAATCATTTTATATATCAATTAGTTAAAAGAATAATTGCCAAAGAAAACATAGTATGAAAGCAAAAACCTTTGGATTCCTGCTAATCCTCCTGATTGTATTTACGGTTAAAGCAGAAGCTCAATTATACATACATTCTAATTTGGCTTACTCTAACATACGTAATGATATATCAATAGAAAATAAGGAAGCTTTATTGGGCTATAATTATGGTATTTCCATACAGTATTATCCTTTCCGAAATACAGAAAAATTATCATTAATTAATGAGCTAAACATTAGTAGAAAAGGCTATCGTCAGAAGTTTGGGGAGGAGTACGAGTTTAAGTTTAACTATTTGTCTTTTCCTGTGGTATTCGATTATTCATTATCGGATAATGTTTCCTTTCAAACTGGCTTGGAGCCAAGTTGGATGATAGATTCGAATGTAGAGGAGTGGAAAGATACCTACAACAAATTTGATTTGGCTTTAATTTTTGGAGCTAGTTTTTTTAATCAAAAAAGATGGAGTTTGTACACCAGATTTACCTATGGGGTTCTTCCTATGCTTGATTATCATGAAATAGATGATTTGGGCAATTTTAAGGATGAGGCTCATGATTTGAAAAATATTTCTGTAGCAGTTGGAATCAAAATTAATATCGGCAATGAAAAAATATCAATTAAATAATTTCGGTCTGTTTTTGTGTTTTGTTGTTTTAATTTTGGCATCCTGTACTGCCGAATTTGTACCCGATCCCATTGATCCTCGATTGCCTAAATATACCGAAGATGGAAACAATGTAGCTGGAGCGTATGTTGGTGATAATATTTGGGAATCGTCTGTAACCATTGGTTTCCCATATTATGCCAGTGATAAACCTTCCATAAAAGTTTGGCAAGAAAAGGATAGCTTAAGACTTAGGTTCGTAGGAAATGTTGATAAAGAACAGTTGGCAATTGAGTTTCATTTAACTGAACTTGGAATGATTCAGTTTGAAGATTTAATCAATTTGAATGGGCAAAAAATCAGTTTAGATGGGACGAACAATCTTGCTTACCTAAAAGCTAATTATTTATCATCGACCAATAATAAAGGAATTGGACAGGTTTATTTTAGAAATGTAAGGCATAGCAAAGACAAATCTTCCATAATTATATCAGGAACCTTTGGCTTTGCTCTATCTGACTATTATGAATATCCTCTAAAGGTAAGGTCTGGTAGGTTCGATTATAGAATCTATGAGACAGATTTTAATCCAGAGGAGAATTAAAAAAGCCATTCATTTTCTGAATGGCTTTAAAATATTATCGTAGAATTTAATCAATCACACCCGAACCAATCAATTCACCTTTATCGTACCAGGCAGCGAACTGTCCTGAAACAACGGCACGTTGTGGTTCATCAAAGTGGATGTACAATCCTTCCTCTTTAAAATGAATGCTTCCGCCTTGTAAAGGTTGGCGATAACGAATTCTGATATCGTATCTTCTTTCACAGTTTTCTGTCGGACGCAAATCTTCGCGAATAAAGTGGATTTCTTCCTTAGGAATAAACAAAGCCTTGCGCATTAGAAGTGGATGTTCGTGTCCCATTCCCACGTAAACAATGTTTTCCTTTACATCGGTACCAATAACAAACAAAGGTTCTGCTTTTCCACCAACATTTAGTCCCTTACGCTGACCTACGGTAAAAAAGTGAGCTCCATTGTGTGTTCCTACCTCTTCTCCCATTTCAGGAGAAAACTGATAGGGTTGTGCAATGTCTTTCAATTCCTCTGATTGTGGAATAATTTCTTTTGCCTTATCGGCAGATATTTCGATGATTCTTCCTTTTTTCGCCTTTAGCTTTTGCTGAAGAAATACAGGCAAATCAACCTTACCCACAAAACAAATTCCCTGTGAATCTTTTTTCTCGGCCGATGCCAATTTTTCTCTTCGGGCAATTTCTCTTACCTCAGGTTTTTCGATATGTCCGATTGGAAACATGGCCTTCGACAATTGCTCCTGCGAAAGCTGACACAAAAAGTAAGACTGATCTTTGTTGTTGTCTTCACCAGCAATTAAACGGTGAACTTCTTTGCCATCCTTAACAATGGTTTCTTTCTGGCAGTAATGTCCTGTTGCAACGTAATCGGCACCCAGTTCCAATGCTTTCTTTAAGAAAACATCAAATTTAATTTCACGATTACACAATACGTCAGGATTAGGAGTTTTCCCTTTTTCGTATTCGGCAAACATGTAATCAATTACTTGCGCACGATATTCGGTACTCAAATCCACAAAGTGAAAAGGAATATTTAGTTTTTTAGCAACCATTTGTGCAAACAAAACATCCTCTTCGAACGGACATTCTTCCGATTTTAATCCAACTGTATCATTCCAGTTTTGCATGAACAGAGCTTCAACCTCATAGCCTTGCTCAATTAACAAATGTGCAGCAACACTTGAGTCTACTCCTCCCGACAGTCCGATTACAACTTTTTTCTTCATTAAATAAAATCTCCTTGTTTTTTCAAGGAGCAAAAGTATTCATTTTTTACAGATGTGGCAAACAATCAATTTTTAACTCGCAGGATTCATCTATTTTATTGCATATGAATATACATGCGAGTTAATCCCGACTTGGTTGTGGGCACTTGTTGTTCTCGCAGACAACAATTGTTCATTAGAATAATTGGGGTAAGGAGTTGTTAAGTAATAACAAGTTTTAAAGTGATCATAGATATTCTTTAATAGGCAATTGTAAATTTCAATGATAAAATTTCTTATGAATTTTTTTTTGATGCATAATTTGCGTTAAATTCGTTTGTAATTTAAGACTGAGATTTCTCTCTCTAACTAACTAATAAACAAAGCTAAAATTTAACACATGAAGAAACTAGGTTTAACATTTATTGCTGCAATGATTTGTTTTGTTGCAATATCTCAGGAAAAACAAGATACATCCTATTGGAAAAAGGGTGGGTTGATTTCAATATCATTTTCTCAAACATCTTTAACCAACTGGTCTGGTGGTGGAGATAATGCGATTTCTACAAATTCTCAATTAAATTTGTTCGCCAATTACAACAAAGGAAAAAACAGTTGGGAGAATAAATTGAACCTGGAATATGGATTGGTAAAGCAAGGCGACGAAGGAGTGCGTAAGAGTATCGATAAACTGGAATACTTTACCAAGTATGGTTATAAAAATGGTGGGCATTGGTTTTATACAGCTCTTTTTGATTTTAAGACGCAGTTTGCCAAAGGTTATAATTACAGTAGTGAAGAAGGAGTGGATGATGTGAAAATTTCGAATTTTCTAGCTCCTGCCTACATGAACCTATCGGTGGGTATGGATTACAAACCAAGTGATGTGTTTTCAGCATACATTTCACCAGTTACTGGAAAAATGACTGTGGTAAATGATGATGATCTTTCGGATAAAGGTGCTTTTGGTGTTGATCCTGGAGATAAATTCAGAAGTGAATTTGGTGCATATTCCAAATTATCATTGAATAAAGATATCATGGAAAATGTAAATTTAAAAAGTACGCTGGATTTATTTACCGGTTATTCGGATAGTTTTGGGAATATTGATGTGACCTGGGAAGTACTGTTGAACATGAAAATTAACAGTTTCTTGACTGCAACTGTAAATACTTCATTGGTTTACGATGATGATATTGATTATTACGATGTAGAAGGAAATAATAGAGGTCCTAGAATTCAATTTAAGGAGATTGTTGGTGTAGGTTTGGCTTACAAGTTTTAATTGAATTGATATAAAAAACAGAAGCGGAAGATTGATGGTCTTCCGCTTTTTTTTGCACTTATTTTCCCCTTTGAACTAGGGTGACGCCAGTTTTTTCTTCAACAAACTGAAAATAGTGATACAACTTGTAATTGATATCAAAACCATAATCCTCGAAAGGATCGTAGTAGATATGATTCTCGAAATATGGGTGTCCTTGTGAGTGTTTTATATTCCACTCTATAACATACCTGTGATTCCAATTTTTATAATAGCTATTGGAGTGTGCTGAGCCTGGCATATTTCGTGTGACAAACCAGTTCTCGAAACCAATATCTAAAATTAATAATTCGTATTCTGTACTATCTGTAAGTTCGTTTGTTGCAAGCTCACTTGTATTATCATTTACAATTTCAGGTTGATTGAATGAAGAGTATGAACTGCAAGCCGCTAATGAAAAGAGAGCAACCAGAATAAATAATAAATGTTTCATAGTTCATTCGTTTTAATGCTTAAAAGAACACTTGTAGTATTGATTGAATCAATATTGAGAGAGGCTGTATTATAGAAACGTTGTGAAAGATAAAAAGTTGCGAAAGTTAAGGCTTAATAAAAAGAAAAGCAGGTGTAAAACACCTGCCTTTAAATTTAGTCCTTCAAATTATAATTTTAGTAGTTTCTTTGTCATCACACCTTCTTCATCTTCAATGGATATGAAGTAAATTCCTGAAGGAAGGTCTGAAACATCAAGCGTGTTATTTTCAATGTCCAGTGTTAACACTTTTATCACCTTGCCAGTAATCGAGCTAATTTTTACTCTGGACTGAATGTTACCCTGGATAAACAGGTTCACATAGTCTTTGGCAGGATTAGGATAAAGTTTTAGTTCTTCAACAGGAGGTGTATCACTTAATGGTAATCCGAATGATGAATTTTTAGCAATATTTGCAGGAGCTGTATTCGAAATGTTTACCGTGTAATCTTCAACCTCACCCTGGCTAAAGATTTGACAGCCATCAGAAGCCGCTCTTCTGTGCTTCAGTATAACTCTCATGCGTGTATGTCCAATTGCAGCATCAGAAGGAACATTTACATTTTTAGATGATATGCCAGAACTGATTGTATATCCTGAAACAACCAATTCATTGCTGCTAAAGTTACCATCTCGATTAAAATCAATATAAATTTTCCAGTTGGCTGCATAGGTTCTTCTGGTATACGCCAAAGAGAAGTTTAATGTATAGGAACCACCCGGAGCAACATTTGCGATTAGTCCGGTATAGTCACCATAACCACCATCATTTCCTGAAGGATTGCTCATGTCTGCAAACTCAACCAAATCGATATACTCATATTGAGTATTTTGACCGTAAGATTCGCAATATTCAGGAGTTGGAGATTCTCCTAATGTAGTTAAGGATTGTATGGCAGTATAATCACTATCTCCAGTTGAATTGCTTGCTCTTACCTGATATTCGTATGTGGTTTCGGCCAAAGCACTGGTATAGTCGAAACTGGTTGATGCTGTTGAATAAGATTCCCAGGCGCCACCTAATTCTCTGATTTGAATATCATAGTTATCGGCAAATTGCATGGAATTCCAGTTGAGTGTAAATGAGGTGGATGCGATGTTTGATGCACTTAATCCTGTTGGGGTGTTTGGAGCTGGAACAGGATCGGTAGTCAAGCTTCCAATGCTAGAATATTCACCAGGTCCAACTTCATTATTCCCTCTTACTCTGAATTCATAGTTTGTAGAGGCATCAGCATTTGTATAATCGTAAGATGTTGCACTTGTATTGAATGATGTCCAGTTACCACCATCGATTCTAATATCAAGATCATAATCATCGGCATCAGCTAAAGCATCCCAGCTTATTGTAAATGAATTGTAGGTAATGTTTGAAGCAATTACATTCTGTGGAATACCAGGAGCTGTTGGAGCTTCAAGAGTTGTTGTTGCTTCCACAGCTGAATATGCACTGGAACCTATTTCATTGTTAGCTCTAACACGGAATTCATAAGTTGTTTCTCCTGCTAGTCCCGTATAGTTATACGAAGTTCCGGCTTGATTAATGGTAGTCCAGGATCCACCTTGCGGACGAACATCAAGATCGTAGTCATCAGCATCTGTTACAGCATCCCAGCTTATGGTCATCGAATTGTAAGTAATTGATGAAGCCATTAAGTTTACAGGAGTTTCTGGAGCTGTTGGAGCTTCAAGAGTTGTTGCTGCTTCCACAGCTGAATATGCACTGGAACCTATTTCATTGTTAGCTCTAACCTGGAATTCATAAGTTGTTTCTCCCGCTAGTCCTGTATAGTTATACGAAGTTCCCGTTTGATTAATGGTAGTCCAGCTTCCGCTTTGTTCTCTTACCTGTAGATCGTAATCATCAGCATCTGTTACAGCATCCCAACTTATGGTCATCGAATTGTAAGTAATTGATGAAGCCATTAAGTTTACAGGAGTTTCTGGAGCAGTTGGAGCTTCAAGAGTTGTTGCAGATTCTACAGCTGAATATGCACTGGAACCTATTTCATTGTTAGCTCTAACCCGGAATTCGTAGGTTGTTTCAGCTGAAAGACTAGTATAATCATATGAAGTCCCGGCTTGATTAATGGTAGACCAGGATCCACCTTGCGGACGAACATCAAGATCGTAATCATCCGCATCTGTTACAGCATCCCAACTTATAGTCATTGAGTTGTAGGTAATTGCTGATGCAGTAAGATTTGCAGGAGTGTCAGGAGCAGTAGGAGCAGCTTCAGTTGTTACACTAGCAATTGCGGAATAACCACTCGATCCGGCGTCATTATTAGCTCTAACACGGAATTCGTAAGTTGTACCGGCGGTGGCATTGGTGTAATCATGAGTTGTAGCTGTGGTATTATAATCTTGCCAACTTCCACCTTGTTCTCTTACTTGTAAATCGTAGCTTGTGGCACCCGACACTGCGTTCCATTCAATGGTAAAAGAGGTTTGGCTTACGTTGGTTGCTGTTAGTCCCGAAGGAACAGATGGTAGATTATCATCACTTAATGCTTTGTAAGCGTTTAGTCTTCCACTACCTAGTTTACCTGCGTGTGTTGCACTTTGTAAAGCATCAATATTATCAGTATTATCAACCAGTTTATTCCAAAGTTCGGTAGGAGTAATATTACCTGCATATTTTGAAACGATTAATGCTGCAACACCCGAAACATGTGGACAAGCCATAGATGTTCCTTGCATTACTCCATACTGATCGTTAGGGTATGTGCTATGAACTGCAGTTGGATCTTCATTGGTATTTTCCAATTCTCCACCAGGAGCTGCAATGTCAACCCAATCGCCATAATTAGAGTAGTATGATCTAACATCATTCTTATTTGTTGCTGCTACAGATAGCACTTTGTTATAATAAGCAGGATAGTATCTGCTTTGTGAATTGTCGTTACCAGCAGCAAATATTACAATGCCACCATCCATTGGAGCGTTTGGACCACCCGCATTTGCTATAAAATAATCGATTCCATCAAGCACAGCCTGATCGTAGTAATATGGAAATCGGTAACTCCAACTGTTTTGGGAAATAACGGCACCATTATCTGCTGCGTAGGTAAATGCTTCAGCAAACCCACCAGTTGATGCAGCAAATACATTGCATGACATGATTCTAACACCATCGCCATTGCCACTACCACCTGCAATACCACTAAGGCCAACACCATTATTATTAACAGCAGCAATGGTTCCTGCAACGTGTGTTCCGTGGTCACCTACGTATATTTCTCCAGTGTCATCACCAAAGTTGTAACCATATATATCATCAACGTAACCATTGTTGTCATCATCAATACCATTGCCAGGTATTTCACCTGTATTTACCCACATGTTCGCTGCTAAATCGACATGATCGAAATCTACACCACCATCTTCCACGGCAACAATTACATTGGCATTTCCAGTTTCAATTTGCCAGGCTTCCAGTAAGCTAATATCAGCACCGGGGGTACCATTATTTTGACCAGTATTTTCGTAATGCCACTGATCTCCAAATAGTGGATCATTTGTGCCGGAAGGCAATGCTGTAGGAGCTATTTTCTTTCCATCATCCATTGCAACATGTTTCACTGCATGTACACCTTCTGCAATCGAAATTTCAGCAATGTTATTGTATGACTCGATTAGTTGTTTTACAGGAGTTGACGAATTAAATTCTAATTCGTACCAAAGGTGTAAGCCAAATTTTTTGTGTCGAGCTTCGTGTTTACCTGCATGACGATAAACTCTTTTCATTTTGTGTGCTTTGAATTGCTCATTAACCCTATTTACACTTTCAAAATTGGTTTTAACAAAAGCTGGTTTTTGCTTGAGTTTAACATCTTTGGCTTCTTGAAGAAGTTGATGTAAGGTTTGAACTTTTTGATCTTCAGCTTGCTCAAACTTAATTCGAATAATTCCTTTGTATTTTCCCTCTGAATTAATTTCTTTTTTCTGGCTATAAGTAAAGCCAGTTAAAAATATAAAACAAAGAAATAGAGTAAAAAATCTTTTCATAACTGCTTGGTTTAAAGTGAATGTTTTAAAAACTTTCAATAAGTTAATTAAAAATGATTAATGATACAATATCAAAGAGTTAGGTGTGTTTAGTTGAGTTTTTATGTTGAAATTATTGTTAATATATAAAAGGTGTTGTCCAATAGTGTAGGATGATTTGTTATTATTTGGTTGTAGAGATTTTTGTTTAATTTCAATTGATTATTTAAAATTAAACTATTCAGGATATTAGGTTAATGAAATTTATTTATCAAAAAGATGAATTTTACAATTAAAGGATCTGATATTAATTTTATAGTTTATGAAGAACTGTACTGAAAAGATTATTTGTATTTTCGGCATAAAGCAATTTTGAATGTCACAACTTAATATATATAGAGCATCAGCAGGCTCAGGAAAAACGTATACACTTACTGGTGAGTTTTTAAGCATCGTTTTCAGCGATCCTTTAAGTTATAAGAATATTTTAGCGGTTACTTTTACAAATAAAGCTACCGATGAAATGAAATCGAGGATTTTAAAAGAGATTCATATCATCTCATCCGGGAAAAAATCGCCATATGCCCAAGAATTGTGTGAGGCGAATCAACTTAATTCTGAAGAGTTGAAGAGGAGAGCAAATGAGATATTGAATCGAATGCTTCATGATTACTCAAGATTTTCGGTAACTACCATTGATAGTTTTTTTCAAAAGGTTGTGCGTTCGTTTACCCGTGAAATTGGCCTGCAAATGGGCTACAATATCGAGTTGGATCAGACTTCTGTTTTGAGTGATGTTATAGATCATTTGTTGCAGGATGTCGACAAGGATTCACAATTGAGAAGCTGGCTTTCATCTTTTGCAGAATCCAAGATCAGGGATGGAAAAACCTGGAATTTTAAGCAGGATATTTTAACGCTTGGAAGTGAAGTGTTCAAGGAAGATTTCCAAAACTTCTCGAACAGTTTGATCGAAAAATTATCTGATAAAAAGTTTCTAAGTTCTTACCGAAAAATTCTGAATGAGATTAAGGAGGAATTTGAACAATTTTTTGCCCAAAAAGGGGAAGAAGCAACACGAATTATGGAGAATCACTCCTTAAGTGTTGCCGATTTTTCATACGGTAAAACAGGAGTAGCTGGCTATTTGGAACGATTGGGAAAAGGAGGAAAATATGAACCTGGCGCAAGAGCCAGGACAGCAATTGATACTCCCAAAAAATGGGTTGCAGGTAAAGCTGGAAAAGAAACCAAGATGGCTGTTGAAACAGCAGTTTCAGCTGGCCTGAATGATATTCTTAAAGCTGTAGTAAATTATTACGATGAGCAATCGATGTTGTACAATTCAACCGAAAAAACACTAAGCTACATCTATACTTTGGGAATTCTTACTGACCTTTCGAAGAAAGTTCGTGAGTACTCCGAAGAGGAGAATATCTTCCTTTTATCAGATGCAAGCAGGTTGTTAAGAGACATTATCGGAAACAATGATTCTCCTTTCATTTACGAGAAAATTGGTAATGTGTACAAGCACTTTATGATTGACGAGTTTCAGGATACATCATCTATGCAGTGGGATAATTTCAGACCATTGGTTGGAAATTCTTTGGCTGAAGATCAACATTCACTGGTAGTAGGAGATGTAAAGCAATCCATTTACCGATGGCGAAATGGAGATTGGAAACTATTGGCAAATCAGTTGGATGCAGACTTTAGCGCTTATGGAGTGAATGGCTTAAGTTTAAATTACAATTGGAGAAGTAGCAGGAATGTGATTGATTTTAACAATGCTACTTTCGCATTGGGAGCTCAAATCATGCAAAATCACTACAATGAATCGATTCCTGCCGAGATTTCTGATCGAATGGAGGATGAGAAACAAAAAATTGTAAGTGCTTACCAGGATGTATATCAGCATATCCCTGATAAAGGGGAAGGAGCCTCGGGATATGTTAAAGCACATTTTCTTGAAAAGGAAAATGAATCGGATTGGGTAGAGCAGGTTTTGGAAGATTTACCTTTGAAAATAGAGGAATTACAATCCAGTGGTTACAAGGCAAGAGACATTTCAATTTTGGTAAGAAATGGCAAAGAGGGAGGTTTGGTAGCCGATACCTTAATGGCCTATCGCGCAAGCGAAAAAGCAAAAGAGAGTATCAATTACGATGTTATTTCCAATGATTCCCTTTATTTAAAGAACTCATCGACAGTTAATTTTTTAGTTCATTTGCTTCATTATTTGGTTTATCCTGATGATAAAATAAACATTGGTTTCTTAAAGCAAGAGTATCGTTTGTACGTTCAGGAATCTGAGAAAACAAGTACTGATGATTTGTATGTGATTGCCGATGAGGATCAGTTTAATTCCATTTTTCCAAAAGAATTCCAAGATCATATTGGAGAGTTAAAACGTCAGCCATTGTACGATTTAACCGAGAAGTTGATTAAGATATTTGGTTTGAATCAAAACCCGGATGATTATCCTTTCCTGGAAGCATTTCAAGATTTGGTTTTAGGGTTTACAAAAAGTGATTCACCAGATTTGAATTCCTTTGTACAATATTGGGAGGAGAGAAAAGACAAAGAGGTAATTTCGGTATCCGATGAACAGGATGCCATCCGAATCATGACAATTCATAAATCTAAAGGTTTGGAATTTAAAGCTGTAATATTGCCTTTTGCAAATTGGGATTTGGATAATACCCGACATACCAATATTTTATGGTGCCAGCCTAAGGTTGAAGGTTTTGATATTTTAGATGTTTTGCCAGTTCGCTACAGCAGTTCCTTGCGCGAAACCATATATTATCAGGAATACTTCGAGGAGAAGCTGCAGTCATACATCGATAATCTGAATTTATTGTATGTAGCTCAAACCAGGGCAGAAGAGGTATTTATTAGCTACTCGCCAATAAACAAAAACAAAGAGCTAAAAACAGTAGCAGATTTGTTGCATTTTGTTTTTAAGGAAGCAAATGAGTTTTCAAGTGATTTTTATGGCGATAAAATACTATCTCTTGGTGAGTTTTGGAACGAGGAGGATAAATATTTTGAGATGGGGAATTTACCAAGTCAGGAGAATAAAAGTATTTCCGCTCCAAAAGAAAAGTCGATAGAATATCCAGCCTCATTATTGGATGATAGGTTAAAGTTACGATCTCATTCTGCAGATTATTTTGATTTTTCAGAAGCTGAATCAGTGGAGTCTTTTTCTCCTGTGAGTAGAGGTAATATCTTGCATCAGCTTTTCCAATTAATAGAGTATGCTGAAGATTTGGACCAGGCAGTTTCACAACTTCAATTTGAAGGAAAGTTAGATGATAAACAAGCTAGCGAAGTCTTGGCATTTGCAAAAACATTGCTGGCTGATGATCGGGTTGCGAAATGGTTCTCTAAAGATTGGGAAGTTGTGAATGAAAGAGATATTCTAAAAGGGAATGGTGAAGTGTACCGTCCTGATAGGGTGATCCGAAAAGGAAAAAATGCCATTGTGATTGATTACAAGTTTGGAAAAAAGAAATTAAAATCTCACGTAAAACAAGTAGCGGTATATAAAAAACTGGTTGAATCCTTGGGCTTCGATCAAGTTGAAGGATATGTGCTGTATGGAAAACTATCTGAAATAGTAAGTGTTTAGTATTATTTATGATAATTTTAGTTAACTTGTGAAGCCAACTAACCAACTAACATTTAAATGAAAAAAATAATTCATTTGTCCCTTGTGGTCATCATGTTTAGCTCATGCGATTTGATTGTTTCAGCAGTTGATTCAATTAAGACAATTAGTCGTGAAGCAAAAAAACAGGAAACAAAAAAGCAAGAAGAAGTAAAAAAGGAAAACCAAGTTATTTACAAACAACCCAAAAATGGTGTCAAGAAATACAAGTACGAGAATGGAAATATCAAATCCATTGTCACTTTTAAGGATGGCAAAAAAGTGGGGGTAAGTAATACGTTTTATAAGAGTGGAGAAAAACAGTATGATATCCCTTATCAAGATGGTAAAAAGCATGGTAAGGTAATTTGGTATTACAAAAGTGGAAAAGTATACAGAGAAACCGATTACAAACTTGGTAAGAAGGATGGGTACCAGAGGAAATATTGGGAATCCGGAAATTTAAAATCCGAGATGGTATATAAGGATAATATGCTTTCGACAGGATTAAAAGAAATCAACAATTCCAATAAGCTTAAATCTACTCCAAAAATTCTTGTCGATAAGATTGATAGAGTAAAAACAAGCGGAGAGTATATTTTAAGATTTAGATTAAGCAATGGTAGAAAAAAAGTAGTTTACTACATTGGAGAACTGATAGAAGGAAAATATTTTCCTGCAGATGCTAAAGGTTTTGGAGAACTGCCATCAAAAAATGGCATTGCAGAATACAAATTCAAAGTTGGCAAAGGAACTCAGCTGATAAAGAATGTGAAACTTATTGCCATAGAATCTACATCTTATCAAAACAAGAGAGTATTGTCGGTAAGTGAACAGATATCGGTTCGGAATCCACAATAAGGTATTTTTAATGAAATGAAAAGCTCCTCAAAAGGGAGCTTTTTTTTCTGAAAGTCTATTAAAGGTGAGTTCGACGTAAAATTCCAGGTGATCGGGACCAGCAAAGCAGGAAGGTCGAACGCCTTCGACTGTCGAAGGTCAAAGGTCAACTGCCAACAACTGATTGTAAGTATCAAGAAGTGGTTGAGGCCGGTAGCCAGAAGCCAATGTCTTTGGAGATCGACCTTTTGCGACTTGTGGCTGAAGCTGATAGATGATTACCCATATCAAGTAAAATACTTTCATTGCAGTTGGTGTTATTCCTGATTCATCATGGAGGTTTTTGTATAATATCAGACTATTTTTTTAAGATTGCTCCAACACTACTTACATATTCGGGTATGATATTTTTTGCAGACCATTTTAATTCATGTTGAAACAAATCAGTGAGTATTTTTCCTACATTAAATCCGAAAGCTACCAGGTTATAGCGCATTTTTTCAGGGAAATAACATGATTTTCCCTTGATTATTGAGCAGCTAGTACAAATTTCACAACTGTTGGCTGCTATCATTTTGCCATCAATGGGTTCATTTATACGCAGATCATTTTGTAGCTCTTCTTTGGTAAAATTGTATGCCCCAAGTGAACATTCTTCTTGAGACAGAAAATCAAATTGTTTTGTTGAAGTAACAAATAGGAACAATTGAATTTTTGAATAAGATTTTGAGTAGTCTTCAAAATTTGGACAGTTGGGCGGACAAGTCCATTTGCGATTGTGGTTTGGACAAGCATTTCTACAATGCGAATTGAACTCTTCTTTGTTCAGAAAATGTAATATTTCTGATTTTGGAATTTCCAATACCTTTCTTTCTATTTCGATTTTCCGATTTTTAAAATGCTTAACAATTGTATCTGTCTTAAGCTCTATCATTGTAATATTCAATTTATCACAAAAGTATAATAATTGCTTTCATAAAAATAGCTTGTATAACATTTATGCAAAGGTGTGAGAAAGACATCCGTACCTGAAGGTATTTTTGTATATTCGTATCTTGAAATGTACCCAAAAATTTATCTATGCTCTCACTTGATGCGATCATTGTATTAATCGTATTGGTTTTTATTCTTATTTCCTTCTACAAAGAATGGATTGGTCCTGCCTTTACATTCTTAATAGGTGTGGTGATTTTAGGGATAAGTGGGATTTTAACACCTTCAGAAATTCTTAGTGGCTTTGCCAACGATCAGGTTGTTGTAATTTTAATGTTGCTTCTTATTGGTGACATTATTAGGGATTTGGGAATTGTAGAAACTCTCTTTGATAAAGTATTTCAACGAGCAAATGGCTACAAAGCCTTTATGGCCCGAATGATGCTTTTGGTTGGTGGATTTTCAGCATTCTTAAACAATACTCCATTGGTTGCTGTAATGATGCCTTACGTGCACAGTTGGAGCAAGCGAAACAATATTTCTCCATCAAAATTACTAATTCCGCTTTCCTATGCAGCCATTTTGGGTGGTTGTATAACTCTTATCGGAACATCAACAAACCTAATTGTAAACGGTATGGTTAAAGACCAAACCATTGTAACGGGTTTGGAATCCTTAAGCATGTTTAGTTTTGCTTATGTAGGAGTGCCAATGATGTTTATTGGGGCCGCTTATTTATTGTTTGTAAGTAAAAAATTACTTCCTGAAAAGGAGGATATTTTAGGCGATTTTTCTGAAAATACCAGGAAATATATTGTAGAAGCACATGTTAAACCCAATTCCGATTTGATTGGGAAATCCATTGAAGAGGCAGACCTTAGAAACTTAAAAGGACTTTATCTTTTCCAGATTAACAGGGGAGGAGTAAGAGTTGCAGCAGTTTCGCATGAATTTAGATTGGAGGAAGGAGATAGGCTCTTATTTGCTGGCGACACGGAAACCATTGCAGATTTGGTGCTGCCAAATTCAGGTTTAACGCTTCCAACAGTAGGCATGCTTACTCATAAGAAGCATATCGAGGTTGTCGAAATTGTTATTTCCCACAATTCAACCCTGATTTCAAAAACTGTAAAAGAGGCCAATTTTAGAGGGCAATTCGATGCTGCGGTAATTGGAATCCATAGAAATGGAGGCAGAGTTAGTGGAAAAATTGGAGAGGTAAAATTACGTGCTGGTGACGTTCTGTTGTTGCTTGGTGGTGATGACTTTGTAGAAAGAACGCATCGTATTCAAGATTTTTACTTTATCTCTAAAGTAAAAGAATTCAGAAAGCAGGAAGGATATAAAATTGGTTTATTGCTGGGAGGAACAGTCTTGGCAGTAATATTATCCGCTTTAAATATTGTACCACTCTTTATGACCTTGATTGTAATGATCATTGTAATTTTGGGCTTGAAGATATCCAACCCTAAGGATATTGCCAGGATGGTAGATTTTAATTTGGCACTGATCATATCCCTCTCGCTGGCTTTTGGAACCGCCATGATAAAATCAGGATTGGCAGAGATTATTGCAGATTTATTAATATCCGTATTTCTTCCATTGGGTAAGGTGGGAGTGCTGTTTGGAATTTACTTGATTACCTCTGTTTTAGCTGCTTACATTACCAATAAGGCAGCTGTGGCAATTGTTTTCCCTATTTCATTAACAATGGCCTTAAGCTTGCATTTGGATCCCGAGCCATTTGTACTAATTGTGGCTTTTGCAGCTGCAGCTAATTTTATGACTCCTATTGGATATCAAACGAATATCATGGTCTACGGTCCGGGAGGTTATTCGTTTAAAGATTTCTTCAAAATAGGATTTCCCCTAACAATCATTTACATGATTTTTACAGTTTTGATTCTGTCATACATTTATTTTTATTAATAGATAAGCGCATAGAATAAAGTAATATTACGACAATCTATTCATGAATTTTAGTAGAAGAAAAAAGCTTTTGATTGAAGCCATTTCGGCATCATTATTGGCAGGAGAAGAAATCCTGAAAGTATATGAATCCAAAGATTTTGAGATACAATTAAAATCGGATAATACACCTTTAACCATAGCTGACCAAAGAGCTCATAATGCCATAGTTTCTGTTATCGAAAACTTGGGAATTCCTATTTTAAGCGAGGAAGGTGAGCATTTGAATTATGAGGAGAGGCAGAAATGGGAGCAATGTTGGATTGTTGATCCGCTTGACGGAACCAAAGAATTCATAAAGCGGAATGATGAGTTTACGGTGAATATTGCTCTGGTTATTAAGGAAACCCCAGTGGCTGGTGTGATATACGTTCCTGTATATGAACAGCTGTATTTTGCTGATATGGAATTAGGTGCTTATCGAGTGGATCAGATAAGAGATTGGGATAAAGATTTGGATGCCTTGGTTCAAAAAGCTCACAAACTTCCTTTGGAACAAAATCGCAGTGAAACATTTATTGTTGGTTCCCGATCGCATATGAATGAAGAAACCAAACAGTTTATTGTGAATTGGAAGCAAGATAAAAAAGAGGTGAAGTTAATTTCGAAAGGAAGTTCACTAAAACTTTGTATGATTGCGGAAAATGAGGCAGATGTTTATCCAAGGTTTGGTCCGATTATGGAGTGGGATACAGCTGCTGGTCATGCAATTGTTAAAGCTTCGGGAGGTAAAGTATTGCAATATAATACCAATATAGAATTAAAATATAACAAGAAGGACTTGATGAATCCGAGCTTTATTTGTACTCGTTAGATTCATTGGAAATTAACCTATAAATCAACCTACAACTAAAAAACAAATGAAAAATTTATTGAAAGCCGTATTGGTCTGTTTGCTTATGGTTCAGGCAACAGCTTATGCGCAAAAAGTTCCATTGAAGCATACCGATTACGATGGATGGAAAAATTTAAAGAACCAGCAGGTTTCTGACAATGGAGAATGGATATCTTATGAAGTAAATCCACAAAAAGGGGACGGATTTCTTTATTTGTATCAGATAAAAACGAAAAAGTTAGATTCTATTGCCAGAGGTTTTAATGCTGAATTTTCACCAAAATCGGAAATCTTAACTTTTAGAATTAAAGCTCAGTACGACACAGTTCGTCAGGCTAAATTAGATAAAGTTGACAAGAAGGATTTGCCAAAAGATTCTATTGGAATTTGGAATTTAAGCAATAAAGAATTGGTGAAATTACCAGAGTTAAAGTCTTTCCAAATGCCTGAGGAAAATGGGGATTGGATGGCTTACTACCTGGAAATGCCAAAGGAAAAAAAAGATAGTTTAGCGAAGGACTCTGTAGAAGTTAAAAAGCCTAAGCAAAAGAATGGTAAAGACAAGATTAAAAAGGGTAAGCTTATTATCAAGAACTTTGTAAATGGTAAGGAATTTAACTTTGAAGATGTAACCAATTATGCGCTATCCAGAAATGGAAATGCTGTAAACTTTATTCAGTCGGTTGGTGATAGCACCCAAACTGTATTGGTTAAAACCTTCGATGGAAAAACAGAGAAAGTAAATCAGGTATTCGAGAAAGTGGGAGAAGCGGATAAAGCTACAATTGCTGCAAATGGAGACCAGATTTCCTTTATTTTCTCTGCCGATACAAGCAAAAACAAATGTTACGAATTGTATTATGGCGACCTGAAAAACAATAGCAAGCGTATTGTTGATACTTTGTCTCGTGAGGTTCAGGTGAATTGGACAGTAAGTAAAAATGGAAGAATATCTTTCTCGAGAGATGGGGAGAAACTTTACTTTGGCCTTGCTCCAAAGCCGGAAAAAGAGGTGAAGGATAGTTTGTTGGATGAGGAGAAATACCATGTAGATGTATGGAACTGGAAAGATCCATTGCTGCAGCCACAGCAAAAAGTTCAGGCCGAGAAAGAGAAAAAGCGCACATGGATGGCTGTTTACCATACCAAAAACAACAAACTGGTTCAGCTGGCAGATAAAGATATGCGTAGTGTTGAATTGTATGATCATGGAAACTCTGAATTGGCATTGGGAAGTTCACCTCTGCCATATCAACAATTAACTTCGTGGGACGATTGGTATTCCGATTATTACCTTGTAAATACCAACACTGGTAAAAGAGAATTAATCCTGGAAAAGAAAAATTCAGATGTGAGCATTTCTCCTGCACAGAAATATTTATTGTGGTACGAAACGCAGGATAGTATTTGGTATTCTTACCAGCTTGAAAGCAAAAAAACAATTGCTTTAACTGAGAAAATCAATGCTAATTTCTACAGTGAAACACATGATACTCCAAACGATCCAAGCCCGTATGGATTAGTTGGGTGGACCAAAGGCGATAAGAATGTAATTATTCAGGATCGTTATGATTTTTGGATGATTGATCCTTCGGGAACCAAGCCTGCAATAAACCTAACAAACGGTTATGGGCGCAGGAACAACATCCGTTTCGATTACGTGAAACTTGACGATGAGGAATTGTTTATTGATTTGAAGAAGCCGGTTTTGTTAGGGGCATTCCACGAGTTCAATAAAAAATCTGGTTATTTTAAATTGCAAAAGGAAGACGATCCGAAAGAAATTCTATTCGAGGACACAAAGTTGTATGCAGTTGAGAAGGCAAAATCTGCTGAACAAATCATGTTTAAAAGATCAACTTTCGTTGATTATCCAAACCTTTGGATCAGTAACTTGAATTTTGCCAACCAAACTCAAGTGTCTGATGCCAATCCGCAACAGAAGAATATCAACTGGGGAAGTGTTGAATTGGTTGACTGGACATCGGGAGATGGAGAAAAGCTGCAAGGTTTATTATACAAACCAGAAGATTTCGACCCAAACAAAAAATACCCAATGTTGGTGTATTTTTACGAAAGAACTTCCGATCGTTTACACAATTACCATGTGCCACAACCAAACTGGTCTATCATTAATCCAAGTTATTGTGTAAGTAATGGCTACCTTATTTTTATGCCGGATATCACTTATCACAAGCCTGGATATCCGGGCGAATCGGCTTATAGTTCAATTGTTACCGGAACATTGACAATGATGGATCGTTATGATTTTATCGATAAAGAAAATGTTGCCTTGCAAGGACAAAGTTGGGGTGGATACCAAATTGCTTATTTGGTAACCAGAACCGACTTGTACAAATGTGCAATGGCTGGAGCTCCGGTTAGTAACATGACTTCAGCTTATGGTGGAATTCGTTGGGGGAGTGGAATGAGCCGTATGTTCCAATACGAGCGCACACAAAGTAGAATTGGAGGAACACTTTGGAACAGTACTTTGCAGTACATCGAAAATTCGCCGGTTTTCTTTGCGCCAAAAATTAAAACTCCGCTTTTAATCATGCATAATGATAATGATGGTGCAGTGCCATGGTACCAGGGAATTGAGTTGTTTGTAGCAATGCGACGTTTGCAAAAACCATGTTGGATGCTAACTTACAACAACGAGGAGCATAACCTAAGAAAACGTCCGAATAGAATGGACTTATCAATTAGAACCATGCAATTCTTCGATTATTATTTGAAAGGAAAACCTGCTCCGGTTTGGATGATTGATGGAATTCCTGCACTTAAGAAAGGAAAAATGGATGGTTACGACTTAAAGAAATAGAACCTGATATTAAAATATAAGGATGCGTCTCAGTTTTGAGGCGCATTTTTTATGAAATGATTTTTGTTTGGTAAAAAAAAGAGAGTTTTTCATTTTTGGGAAAATATGAATTAAAAAAAACACCTTTATCCTGAGAGAATAAAGGTGTTCATATTAACCCTAATTGTTAGTTAAGTGTGTTGTGTTTGTTTAGCTATTAAATAGCCGACATTATATGAGTATTTGTTGTTGTTTCCAGTGTTATATACTGACAAAGTAAAGGTCTTTCCGATAAAAAACATAGTGTTTTTGTTTAAATAAGTAAAAATTACCGATATTGTGACGCTTAATAGATAAAACTACTTTTACGTTTCCGCAAACGTTATAAATCAGAGTAAAAATTTCTTTTATGGATAAGCTTGATCAGACAGATAAAACCATTCTTAGAATATTGCAAACCGACTCAAAAAAAACGGCAAAAGAGATTGCAAGTATGCTGAATCTAACTCCTTCGCCCGTGTATGAGAGAATCAGAAGACTGGAAAATCAGGGATTCATTAAAAAATATGTGGCCATTCTCGATAAAAAAAGAATTGAGCGAAGTGTTACGGCCATTTGTCAGGTTTCCATGCGTTATCACGATGAGACATTTATTGATGAATTTGAAGAGCAAATTCAGGATTTAAAGGAGGTTCAAGAGTGTTACCACATGGCAGGTCAGGTCGATTTTATTTTAAAAATTCATGTAAAAAGCCTTGAAGATTATCATGAATTTGTTCGTTATAAGTTATCTAAAATAAAAAATATTGGTGTGCTGAATAGTACATTTGTTATTAAAGAAATAAAGCATAGTTCCGAATACTACATTTAATTTAATTCCTGAACTCTTTTGCCAATTAGATTAAATACTTGACGTGATTTTTACTAACTTAGTATGGATTGCGAATTTGGTATTTAATGTAAATCAGGAATGTCGGAAAGTTTTGAGAATATATCGCCGGATGAATTTGAAAAGCGACTGTTTGAGTATCAGGAACAGATAGAGCAATTGCAAATGCAGATATCTGCTCTGGATTCTGAAAATACTTATTTGGCAAATGAGCTTAAAAATACCAGAACCAACGACGAGTACAATCTACTTTTTAAATCTACAGGACAGGGTATTATTATCAGAGATGCAGATGGAAAAATAAGTTATGCAAATCCAGCGGCATCGAATATATTGGGACAGCCCATTAAAGATTTACTCGGAGTTGACAGCTTTGAGCCAAGAATAAATAATATTTTGCCCGATGGTTCCCCGATGGATGCAAATGCTCATCCTGCAAAACTAGCATTGGATACACGAAAAGAAATTACGCGGACTACTTTAGGTGTGTTTAATCCGGAAAAGCAGGATTACATTTGGATAAGTGTTACAGCAACGCCAATGTTGGATAGGCAGACCAGTAAACCTACAAAGGTTTTTACGATTTTTGAGGACATTACAGCAAAAATTGATGCTGATCAGCAGATTAAAAATAGCGAAGCCAAAGCCAAAGCCTTGCTTGAAACCATACCTGATTTAATTATTCGGATAACGCGAGATGGCAAGATTATTGACTTGCACGGAAAGCCTAATGGATTATTTACATATCCCCAAAGTATTGATCATTTGAATATCAGGAAATTGTTCGATCAAGAGTTGAGAGAAAAATTCTTGGAGGCTATGGAAGATGCTTTTGATTCAAGACAAGTTCAAATATTTGATTATCGAAAAAATATTGATAATAAGGGTGTTTGCTTTTATGAATTTCGTTTAAGTTCGATTGGAGAAAGAGAGGTTACGGTAATCATACGAGACATCACAGAGCAAAAACGTTCGCAGCGAAAAGTGATTGAAGCTACAAGAAGGTTAACGACTTTAATTGGAAATCTAAAAGGGATGGCATATCGCTGTTTGGTTGATGAATACTGGACGATGTTGTTTGTAAGTGAAGGAGTGAATGAACTCACAGGTTATACTTCTGAAGAGTTGAATTACAATGCGAGTATATCTTATAATGACGTTATTCATCCCGATGATAGAGAATATGTAAGTAAAGAAGTTGATGAGGCTGGTGAAAAAGACCAACGATTTTCTCTGGAATATAGAATCATTACAAAATCAGGGAAACTAAAGTGGGTTTTCGAGCAAGGACTAACCATAAAAGATCGTTTGGGTAGACCTTTGTTTATAGAAGGATATATTACTGATATAACGGATAGAAAATTAGTAGAGCAAAAGCTGACATTGAGCGAGAGTAAGTTTCGTTTGTTGTTTAATTCCTTAAATGAAGCAGTTTTTGTACATCCATGGAAAGGTGAAGGTCTTGAGAATTTTATAGAAGTAAATGATACAGCTGTTGATCGTTATGGTTATACCAAAGAGGAATTTAGAAATCTAAGTCCAAAAGATATTGTTCGCAAAGGTGTATTGAGCAAAGAGAAAGTCTCTGAAATAAGAGAAATTATTGAGGAATTGGGTAGTTTCTTTATGCGTACATGGCATTGCACTAAGGATGGATTGGAGTTTCCTGTTGAGTTAACGGCAAACCTTATCGATCTTAATGGGGAAAAGTATATTCAGACGGTAGTTCGCGACATTAGCAAGCAGAAAAAAGCAGAGAGTGAATTGGCCCGAAAGACAAGGATCGAAAAACTTCTCAGTAAAATATCTGCCGAGCTAGTGAGTGCTTCTGTTGAGGATATTAATAAAGCGATTGATGCCGCGATAGAGAAAATTGCCAGTCATACAAAGGCTGATAGAGCCTACATGTACTTGGTAAGCAAGAATCAAAAATATTTGGAAAGAACACATGAATGGTTTTCCAATGAGAAGGTAGCTCGGTTTGATAACCCAAAGTTGATGTTGAGCGAGGGTTTTTCTTGGTGGATAGAAAGGTTTCGAAAGCATAAAAATTTTGTAGTAAATGATATTAAAAAATTACCATCTCATGCATTTGGGAATTTCGAATATGATCCCAGGAAAGTAGTTAAGTCTCTGTTGGTGTTTCCGTTAATTACCCAGGAAAATATACTTGGCTGTGTAGTGTTTGATGTAGTAACTCAATCAAAAAAGTGGAATAAAACCGATGTGATTCATATTAAAACTTTTGCAGATATGTTGGCTGGGGTTCTTAGTAGAAAGAGGTACGAACAGGAACTGATTTTTGCAAAAGAAAAGGCCGAAGAGAGTGATCAGTTAAAATCAACATTTTTAGCTTCAATGTCTCATGAGTTAAGAACGCCTTTGAATGCGATTATTGGGTTTAGTACATTGTTGAAACCGGAATCGCCACCCGATAAAATAGAGAAATGGAATGGTATTGTGAAAGCCAGTGGCAAACACCTGCTAAAAATTATTGAATCTATTTTCGATGTTTCGTTATTGCAAGCTAAGGAGGTGAAATTAAATATTGATCAGTTTTCATTGCTTGAAATGTTTAATACCATCCAGCAGTATGTAAAAGCTGAGGTGAAAAAGTTCAATAAAACAGAATTGGGAATCAACTTTAAGTCCTGCAGCGAATGTGATATTTTTATTACCTCGGACAGGACCAAAGTAATGCAGTTGATAACAAATCTACTAAATAATGCCATTAAGTATACAGATTCAGGGCAAATTGATTATGGATGCAAGATTCATGATAATAATATTGTATTCTTTGTGTCGGATACTGGAATTGGTATTTCTGAAGAGCATAAAGAAGTTATATTTGATATTTTCCGCCAGGTAGAAGAGCCATATTGGGGATTGCAATCTGGTGTTGGCCTTGGTTTGGCAATTTGTAAAGAAATAGCAAATTTATTGGGTGGTGAACTTTGGTTGGAGTCTGAAAAAGGCAAAGGATCGTGTTTCTATTTTAAATTAAACGATGTGGTAAGCATACCTGACTCTAAGGAATGCGAAATGCTAAGCTCCATAAAGTCACCAAACTTGAAAGGTAAAAGTATTTTGATTGTCGAGGATGTTGAGATAAATTTTGATTTACTGGATGAGATATTAATTCCTACCCAAGCAAAGATTTTGTGGGCAAAGAACGGTGTTGCTGCAGTAGGTATGGTGCAATCGCATCCGGAAATTGATTTGGTTTTGATGGATGTTAAAATGCCTCATTTGGATGGATATCATGCAACTAAAAAAATATTGGAACAAAAACCAAGTGTGCCAATTATTGCACAAACGGCTTATGCATTAAAAGGAGATAGGCAAAAAGCAATAGATTCTGGTTGTGTTGCATATATTACAAAGCCCATCGATAGAGTTAAGCTTTTTGAGTTGTTGCAAAGTCATATTGCAGATATTTAGTTGACTTATTCTAAATATTTTTAATATTCGATAAAAATTCACAGATTTGCCTCGCACTAAAACAATATATTGTGAAATACTATACCTACACATTAAGCCTGTTAGTTGTTATACTGGTTTCTTGCCGTCAATCTTCTCAAGTAAATAAAGAGGAATTAATAAGTGGTGAGAAAGAAAATTACAACTGGGTAAAATACGAACCAATTTTACTTTCAGATCAATTGCCAAAGAAGGTAGATGAGCAATCGGGAATGATTTGGCATAATGATTTGATTTGGGTGAATAATGATAGTGGAGGAGCTGCTACCTTATATGCTTACAATAAAAATGGAGAGTTAAAGCAACAACTGCATATCGAGGGAGGTTCGAATCTGGACTGGGAGGCTTTGGCTGAAGACGAGAAATATTTTTACATTGGAGAATTTGGAAATAATAATGGAACTCGCAAGAATTTAAAAGTTTTCAGAGTAGATAAATCTAAAATTAATGACAAGCCTGAGGTAAGTATTAAGGCTGATGAGATTGGTTTTACGTGGGCTGATCAGAAGGAGTTCAAGCGTAAAAAGCACAATCATAACTTTGATTGTGAAGCTTTCCTATCTTATGGAGATTCTTTGTATTTCTTTACCAAGAATTGGGAAAATCATAAAACCAGAATGTATGTGATGGAAAAATCTGTTAAGCATCACGATTTGAGTCCAAAAGCCGAATTTGATACCGATTTTATGGTTACGGGAGCAGATATTAGTCGAGATGGTAAGATTGTAGCTTTGATTGGCTATAAAAACTATAGAACCTACATGATTCTTTTTTTTAATTTTCTTGATTCTGACTTCTTTGGAGGAAAATATTTACGATTAGATTTGAGTTCATTAGGAGGAGCTCAAACAGAAGGTGTTGTTTTTACTGATGACAATGAGTTGCTTATAAATACAGAAGCAACAAAGCAGGCACAAGCTGTATATAAAATTGATTGGAAGCAATTGATTAAGAATTAAGCTTGGAGGTGATATATCAAATAATCTCTTGCTTTGATTTTGAATTCCTTAAAAAGCTTCTAATTTTGTAGCCCAATTTGCTAAACAGCCACAGCTTTAAAATTGTTTTACAAGAAAAGAAGAAGGTTTTGAAAGACAAGTACAAAGAAATATTCGACAAAGGAACAGATTTGCCTCTGGTTGAGGATTTCTATACCATTCAAGGTGAGGGGTATCATACCGGTAAGCCTGCATATTTTATTCGTATTGGTGGTTGTGATATTGGATGTCGTTGGTGTGATAGTAAAATCTCATGGAATCCTGCAGAACATAGACTAATTTCAGTTGAGGAGGTGGTGAGAAAAGCAGTTGAATCTCCTGCTAAATCGGTGGTTGTAACTGGTGGTGAACCATCTTTGTATAACTTGGAGCCTTTGTGTACAGAACTAAAGAAACACAATATTGAGAATTTCCTTGAAACTTCCGGGGCATACGAAATTAGTGGGGAATGGGATTGGATTTGTTTATCGCCAAAGAGAAATAAGTTGCCAGTACCATCGTCTTATCAAAAAGCCAATGAGCTTAAGGTTATTATTTACGATTTGGAAAAAGATTTCGAATGGGCAGAAGAGTTGGCTAAAAATGTAGGCGAAGATTGCTTATTGTATCTTCAGTCTGAATGGAGTCAGTATGTTCACAATGTGAAACCAATAGTGGAGTACGTGAAGAATAATCCGAAATGGAATATTTCTTTACAATCTCATAAATTTATGAGAATACCATAAAGGATATATAAAAGAACAAGAAAGAAGGGCATTCAAAATTTTGAATGCCCTTCTTTGTCCTAAGCTAATCAATTAAATAATTGGAAAAAATATTGCGATTAAAATGATACTCCAAACACTAAAAATAGATTTTCGGCCATTGGGTTAGCAATAACAGAAGCTGAAAGTGGAAGCGAAAACTTTTCAGTAATTGCTAATTCCTTTGATGCTGTAAAGCCTAAGTTTACAAAACCAGCTGTATCCCCGTAAAAACCGGATTCTCCTTTGTCCTCATCTGCATCGATAGGAGTGAAACCCGCAAACAAGTCAATATTTACATCTTTATAGGTAAAGCTATGTCCTAGTTCAATGTATAAGGAATATTGCTGATCACCATTTTCATCTTGATCTGCTCCCCAAAAGTTCATTGCTGCCATAATGCTAATGGGAAAGCTTTTTGTGCCATTAAAAGCAATACTTCCTTCAAGAATGTGACCTGTTGATTCTTTTTGGAAATCGAAATAAGAGTTGTTTGCTGCAATCTGATCATTTGGGAAGAAATAATCGGTAAGGCTTACAGTAAATAAATCGTCTGCAAAACGATACGAAACGTAAATGTCTGCTTCTGCTCCGTCATTATCACCGTCGAAGGAATAAGATCCCCATGCGCCAATTGTAAATGCTCCCTTATTGTATTCTATTCCTGGTTGAATTACAGGACCAGTTGAAAATTGAGTACCTCTCCAAATGTATCTGCTCATAAGGTCAGCCCCCAGGGAAATTTCGCCTTTTTCATTTTGAGCGAATAAGGAGCTTGTGCTGATAATAACTCCAATAAGTAAGGTGGTTAACTTTTTAGTTCTCATCATAATAATGGGTTTTAGATTAATAATTAAGGTAAATAGTAATATCTCGATTAAATAAATTGTGGTTTTTACTAAAAAAATAACACTTACCCCTTTACAAAAGGGGTAAGTGTTGGTGCAAATCAACTAATTTCTAATTCTAACCCTAACTAATGGGGGTATGATTCAAAAATAGTTAAAAAATATCCAAAACAACAAATAAAAATAGGGGTATATTTAATAAAAACACTAAAAAATTAACGCAAAGGTTTTAAAATTAGGGGGTGTGTTTGGATAATTGTACTTTTTTTTAAAAAATACATCCTGATTTAATCTATTTACTTAATTAGTTTGGTGATTATTTTTCTTACAATACTTGAAATCAGACATGATTTGAATGCTAAGCTTTTTTGTAATCAGTATAAATTGTTTGATTAGTATTGGATTTCTTTTATGTTGAAGTAAAAAATCAAGATATTCGTATAACAGAATCAAAATAAAATAATACCATGGAAAAAAGTATAAAAGGAACCGAAACGGAAAAAAACCTTTTGAAAGCATTTGCTGGTGAATCTCAAGCTAGAGGTAGATATACTTACTTTGCGAAGCAGGCAAAAAAGGAAGGTTACGAGCAAATTGCAGCTTTGTTTTTAGAAACTGCAGAGCAAGAAATGCAGCATGCTAAGCGCTTTTTTAGCTTTTTAGAAGGTGGTGATGTAGAAATTACAGCTGCTTATCCAGCTGGAAAAGTAGGTACAACAGCAGAAAACTTAAAAGCAGCAGCTTGTGGAGAAAACGAAGAGTATACTGAATTGTATCCTGAGTTTGCACGTATTGCTGAAGAGGAAGGATTTAAAAAAGTTGCTACGGCATTTAAATTAATTGCTAAGGTTGAACAAATGCATGAAGAGAGATACTTAAAGCTTTTAAGTAATCTTGAAGCAGAGAAAGTATTCGAATCGGAAGAAGAGGAAGAGTGGTATTGTCGCAAATGTGGTTACGTACATAAAGGTAGTAAAGCTCCTAAAAACTGTCCTGCATGTGAACATCCTCAAGCATATTTCGAGAAAAAAGCGAAAAACTATTAATAAAAAGAAAAGGCTCCTTTAAGGAGCCTTTCTTATTCATCCAATAAATCAGGACGTAATTTTTTAGTTCTTAAATAGGCTTGTTCTTCTTGCCATTGCTCAATCTTTTTATGGTCACCCGAAAGTAATATTTCCGGTACTTTCCAACCTCTAAACTCAGCAGGTCTGGTATAGATTGGAGGCGACAACAAATTGTCTTGGAAAGAGTCGGTAAGAGCTGAAGTTTCATCGTTCATTGCTCCAGGAATCAAACGAACAACACTGTCTGTAATTACTGCAGCAGCAAGTTCACCTCCGGTAAGAACAAAGTCTCCTATCGAAATTTCTTTGGTAATAAAATGATCTCTGATTCTTTGATCAATTCCTTTATAGTGGCCACAAAGGATTATAATATTCTCCTTTAGTGATAGCGTATTTGCAGTTTTTTGTTCGAACTGTTCACCATCTGGGGTAGTAAAAATGATTTCATCATACTCCCTTTGATCGGTTAAATGTTCAATTGCCTTAACAACTGGCTCTAATCGCATTACCATGCCAGCTCCGCCACTAAATGCGTAATCATCAACTTTATTGTGTTTGTCTTCCGAAAAATCACGGATGTTGTGTATGTGTATTTCAACTACGCCTTTATCTTTTGCTCGTTGAATTATAGAATGATTCAAAGGACTTTCCAATAATTCTGGAACAACAGTTAATATATCGATTCTCATTAATTCTAAATTTTGTGTAAAAGTATATATCACATACAAGTGATGCAAGAAAATAGAAAATGAAGATGGTAAATCATTTAAAGTGGACAAAGTGACATGTTGTTTTGTGCAAAAGGAGACAAGATGACATGAAGAAGTGAGGGGTAAACTGACGATTTGAATTGTTTTTCGTGATGGTATGCCATTTGAAGATTGGTCATCGAATTTGAAAAAGTAAACAATCGGAATCCGGATCCGAAGAATTAATAAAAAGTATAGGAGATTAGAGTTATGACATTATTAAGATATGGAAAAAGACCAAATGATTTTTTTACAAATCAATTAATGAATCAATTGTTTAAAGAAACTCAGGATAGTTTTAAAGCTGCTGTTGAAAGAGAAAGTGGTTTTCGTCCGGCAACTAATGTTGTCGAAGAGAAAGATTACTATTTAATAGAGGTCGCTATTCCAGGTTTTGCAAAAGAAGATGTGAGCATTAAGGTGGAAAATGGTTCCATTAAAATTTCGGCAGAGAAAAAAGACACAAAGGAAGATACAAAGTACCTGAGAAGAGAATTCGGAGTGTACAAATTCGAGCGTAGCTTCAAGTTGGCTGATACAATCAATCAGCAGAACATTTCAGCCGAAGTAATAAATGGGATGTTAAATATTGTTCTTCCAAAGGTTGAAGAAAAAAAGCCTGAGGTTCATAATATCGAGATCAAATAAAGGAAATAATAAAAGGCTCGAATGGGTAATATTCATAATAAAGAGTAAGGTTTAAAGAAGAAGTATTTTTCCGAATAAGAGGAGAAATTTAGCTTAGTTAATTAGTTTGTTTTGGTTAAGAGGTTCATGCATTGTATGAACCTCTTTATTTTAAGGGGAAAGAAAATATTTAAAATCTTTGAGGATTAGCACTTAATTAGTTAAATTCGTAAGAGTAGGCTTAAAAGTTTTCTTTTAGGTGGTATTGTTAACGCGAGTTTTGCCTTGTTCGAAACTTAATCTAACTCAATTTACATGAAAGCACCAGACCTGTCAAATCCCTCACATGAGAATGAATTGAATGAAAATTTAGAAGCGAAAGATAATGTTGCAGATTCTCATGAAACCGAAAATTTAAAAGAAGATAATCTTAGTAAAGAATCCTCGGAATCTAAACAGGATAGCCTTTCAGAAGATAATTCTGATTCAGAGAAGAATTCAGAACTTCAAAAAGAACCTGACTACACATTAATGGAGAAAGGTGAACTGAAGAATCGCTTGGTATTACTTCTCGAAAATGAATCCTTATCGGCAATAAAAGAAAAAGTAGAGGCCATAAAACAAAACTTTTACAAAAAGCACAAAGAAGAAGTTGAAGCTGCGAAGCAAAAGTTTGTTGCAGGTGGTGGTGCTGAAGAGGAATTTGATATGGGTACGGATGAGTTGGAAGTTCAGGTTCGTGAAATGTTGCAAAAGTTTAAGGAGAAAAAATCAGAATTAAACCGCAATGTAGAACAGGAGAAGGAAGATAACCTAAAAAAGAAATACCAGATCATTGAGGATATTAAAGAGCTGGTAAACCGTAAAGAATCATTCGATAAAACTTTCCATGAATTTAGGGCTTTACAAAAGAAATGGCACGAAATTGGAATGGTACCACAACAAGCGTTAAAAAACTTGTGGGATAACTACCACCATCATGTTGAGAATTTCTATGATTACATTAAAATCAATAAGGAGCTTCGTGATCTGGATTTGAAAAAGAACATGACTTCGAAAATTAAACTTTGCGAAGAAGCGGAGAAGTTGTTGAATGAATCCTCGATAGTAAAGGCATTTAATACACTTCAAAAATACCATGAACAGTGGAGAGAAATTGGACCTGTGCCACGTGAAGAGAAAGAAAAGTTATGGTCAAGATTTAAAGAAGCGACAACCGTTATTAATCGTAAACATCAGGAGTATTACGAAGGTTTGAAATCTGAGCAGAAAAATAATTTGGCCAAAAAGACTGTTCTTTGCGAAAAAGCAGAAGAAATAGCCAATCGACCCATAGGTTCTCATAAAGAATGGAATTCCAGCTCGAAAGAAATCATTGATCTTCAAAAAGAATGGAGAACCATTGGTTTCGCACCCAAAAAAGACAATAATAGAATTTATCAAAGGTTTAGAGCGGCCTGTGATTTATATTTCGATAGGAAGCGAGACTTTTACATGGCTTTGAAAGAGAAGTTGAATGTGAATTTGGAGAAAAAGAAGGAGCTTTGTGCTATTGCGGAAAGTCTACAGGATAGTCAGGATTGGAAAGAGACTACGGATAAATTGATTGCCATACAGAAAGAATGGAAAAATATTGGTCCTGTGCCTAGAAAAGTTTCCGAGGACCTTTGGGTTCGTTTTCGTGCCGCTTGCGATAAGTTTTTTAATAATAAATCGGAACATTTCGATAATGCGGATGCCGGACAAGTGGAGAACTTGAAGTTGAAGGAAGCATTAATAGAAAAAGTGAAGACATTCGAACTTGGAGAAGATAATGATAGTAATTTAAATGCATTGCGTCAGTTCCAAAAAGAGTGGTCGAAAATTGGTCACGTGCCATATAAGAAGAAGGATAAGGTGCAGGAAGCATTCAGAAAAGCCATTAATGGTTTGTATGATAGAATGAATATGGATAGTGACAACAAGGAGGTACAGAAATTTAAGTCAAAGATTGATACTTTCTTGACCATGAGCAATTCTGAGGATAAGATCATTATCGAGAGAAATAAGATTGTAAATAAAATCAGGCAATTGGAAAGTGATATCGCCCTGTGGGAAAACAATGTGGGATTTTTCTCTTCATCAAAGAATTCGAATGTAGTGAGCGAGATTCAGGAGAAGATTGAGCGAGGAAAACAAAATCTTGCTATCCTGAATGAAAAGCTCAAAGTTATTGATGGTTTAGTATCATAAAATTGTATTATATAGATGCGTTCAAAAGCATTTCTCGAAGCGGGGAATGCTTTTTTCATGTTTGAGAATTTATTCTTTGCGCAAAGAAATCGACAAATGATAGTTTGAAACATTGAATTTGTTTCCTAAAAACCTATAATTTGACTACTTTTGCAGCTTTAATAAATCAACTAAAAAAGTTTATAAAGTGTCAACAACCAAATACATCTTCGTTACAGGTGGGGTAACCTCATCATTGGGAAAGGGAATTATAGCATCGTCGCTAGCTAAATTATTGCAGGCTAGAGGGTACTCTGTAACTAACCAAAAGTTAGATCCATATTTGAATGTAGATCCAGGAACATTAAATCCATATGAGCATGGTGAGTGTTTCGTTACCGATGATGGTGCAGAAACCGATTTGGATTTGGGACACTACGAACGTTTTACAAATGCTCCTACATCTCAGGCGAACAACGTTACTACAGGTAGAATCTATCGTAACGTAATCAATAAAGAGAGAAAAGGAGATTTCTTAGGAAAAACAGTTCAGATTATTCCTCATATCACCGATGAAATTAAAAGAAACATCAAACTGTTGGGAACCAAACACAAGTATGATGTTGTAATTACTGAGATTGGTGGTACTGTAGGTGATATTGAATCATTACCATATATCGAGGCGGTTCGTCAGTTAAAGTGGGAACTTGGACACGATGCTCTGGTAATTCACTTGACTTTGGTTCCTTACCTTGCAGCTTCGGGCGAGTTGAAAACCAAACCAACACAGCACTCAGTAAAGTCGTTGTTGGAAACAGGAGTTCAACCAGAAGTATTGGTATTAAGAACAGAGCACGAATTGACTTCTGATGTTCGTAGAAAAGTAGCATTGTTCTGTAACGTTGATCCAAAAGCAGTAGTTCAGTCTATTGATGTATCAACCATTTACGAAGTACCATTAAAAATGCGCGAAGAAAAGCTGGATCAAACCGTTTGTGAAAAGCTTGGACTTGACTTGAAGAAAGAGCCAAAATTAAAAGAGTGGACAAAATTCCTGACTCGTCTTCAGAATCCGAAAGCAGAGGTGAAGATTGGTTTGGTTGGAAAGTATGTTGAACTACACGATGCTTACAAATCGATTGCTGAATCATTTATTCATGCAGGATCGGTGAACGAGTGTAAGGTGAAAATTCAATGGGTTCATTCAGAGAAATTGAATGATGCCAATTACCAGGAAGAGTTGAAAGACTTGAAAGGTATTTTGGTTGCCCCAGGATTCGGTCACCGCGGATTGGAAGGAAAGATTTTAGCTGTAAAATATGCTCGCGAAAACAACATCCCATTCATGGGTATTTGTTTAGGGATGCAGGTTGCAGTAATCGAGTTTGCGCGTAACGTATTAAAATTGGAAGGTGCAGATTCTCTGGAAATGAATCCTAAAACTCCACATCCGGTTATCAACCTAATGGAAGAGCAGAAGAATGTAACCGAAAAAGGTGGTACTATGCGTTTGGGAGCTTATGACTGTATCTTAAAAGAAGATTCGAAAGCATTTACTGCATACAAACAGAAAGAAATTTCGGAACGTCATCGTCACCGTTATGAATTCAACAACGAATATTTGGAGCAATTCGAAGCTGCAGGTATGAAAGCTGTAGGTATGAACCCGGATACTGGTTTGGTTGAAGCGGTTGAGTTGGATGGTCACAAATGGTTTGTTGGTGTACAATTCCACCCAGAATACAAGAGTACGGTTATCAAACCTCAACCATTGTTTGTTGAGTTTGTAAAAGTAGCAATGGAAAAGTAATCTGTAGATTATAACACATTACTTAGAAAAGATTAAATAATAGAATATGGATAGAAATTCGATTTGGGGCTTGGTTATCATCGGTGCGATTTTGATCGGGTATACATACCTGACAAAACCATCGGAGGAAGAAATCAAAGCCATGCAGACCAGAGATTCGATTGCCCGTGTTGAAAGATTGCGTAATGAGCAATTGGAAACGGAAAGAGTCGAGGCCTTAAAAAAGCAGTACGCAGAAAAGAAACAAGATACTGCCGCACTTCAAAGTGAATATGGAGCATTTGCCGGAGCAGTTCAGCAAAAAGAGGAAGTTATTACCCTTGAAAACAAATTGGTGAAAATTAGCATCAATACTTTAGGGGGTAAGATTGCTAACATTGAGTTGAAAGATTACAAAACTCATGATGCAGAGAAGTTGATGCTTTGGGGTGAGAAAAATTCCAAATTCGGATTGGCTTTCTATGCTCAGAACAAAGCGATCAATACTCAGGATTTGTACTTTACTCCTTTAAATTCGGTTAAAACAGTTGATGCATCAACAGCTCAACAAGTGGTTAGCATGCGTTTAAATGCTGGCGAAGGCAAATACATTGAGTACAAGTATTCATTGGAGCCAGATTCTTACATGCTTGGTTTTGATATCAATGTAGTAGGAATGCAGGATGTAATTGCTTTGAATCAAAGAGATTTGACTTTCAACTGGGCAGCTGATATTCCTAGCCAGGAAAAAGGACGTAAGTTCGAAAATCAGTATACCAATATCTCTTATAAATTTTTCGAGGATGATGTAGATAGTATGTCTCCATCGGGAGAAGATGAGGAAAGCTTATCTACAAAAGTAAAATGGGTTGGTTTTAAGCAGCAATTTTTCTCATCAGTACTGATTGCTGATGATTCTTTCAAAGGAATCGAGTTGAAGTCGGTTGATATGGATGAAAATTCTCCAATCTTGAAGAACTTTTCAGCTGCAATTTCATTACCATACCAGGGATCTCAATTAGAGAACTACCCAATGGAATTCTACTTTGGTCCTAACAAATACAAAACTTTACGTAAGTATGGAAAGGATATTGAATTGCATTCATTAGTTGATTTGGGATGGAAAATGTTTGCCTGGGTAAACAAGTGGTTTGTAATCCCTGTTTTCAACTTCTTGGAAAATCATATTGGTAACTACGGTATCATTATTTTAATTTTAACCATCTTAATCAAATTGATTTTGGCTCCTTTAACTTATAAGTCGTACATGTCGACTGCGAAGATGAAGGTGTTGAAACCACAAATTGATGAAATCAACGAAAGAATTCCTAAGGATAAGGCAATGGAGCGCCAGCAGGCAACCATGGCACTGTACAAAAAGGCAGGAGTGAACCCAATGGGTGGTTGTTTGCCAATGTTGGTACAGTTCCCAATCCTGATTGCACTGTTCCGATTCTTCCCATCGTCTATCGAGCTTCGACAAGAAAGCTTCCTGTGGGCTGAGGATTTATCATCATACGATTCGATTTTAGATTTACCATTCAATATTCCATTCTATGGTGATCACATCAGTTTATTCTGTTTGTTGATGGCAATTACCAACTTGGTTTACACTCGTATGAACAGCCAAATGCAGTCGTCGCAACAAATGCCAGGTATGCAAACCATGATGTACTTAATGCCGCTAATGTTCCTATTCTGGTTTAACGGTTATGCATCAGGTCTTTCGTATTACTACTTTATTGCAACATTGTTTACTGTAGCTCAAACTTGGGCAATCCGCAAATACATGGTTGACGAAGACAAAGTATTGGCTACTATCGAGGCAAACAAGAAGAAGCCAGTGAAGAAATCGAAATTCCAACAACGTTTGGAAGAAGCTGCAAAACAAAGAGGTTACAAGCCTCCTAAAAAATAAGATCGTTACGATTCTATATACAGCCCCGCATTTTATGTGGGGCTTTTTCTTTTTATACCTCATTCCACTCCCGATGAATATAGTGAAAGAGGGCTAGGGTGAGGTATTTCGCATGAGGCAATAACCCAATTTATCACTATCTTTCACTTACCTTTAACACACAAAGCCTAATAAAATGAACACAAAACTCATAGCCTTAAGGCACCAATTGCATTCACAACCCGAATTATCGAACAAAGAATACAAAACTGCTCAAATCATTGTCGATTTTATGGACGAATATCAACCTCATGAAATCATTCATTTGGGAGATACAGGCAGAGCATTTGTATTTGAAGGAACCGAGGCAGGCAAGACTACTGTATTTCGTGCAGAGTTGGATGCATTGCCAATAGAAGAAAAAACGAGGCTAAAGTATGCCTCAATTTACAATGGAGTAGCACATGCCTGCGGACATGATGGACACATGGCCATACTGGCTGGTTTGGCGCAGCAATTGTCAGAAAATCCTCCGCGAAAGGGCAAGGTAATTCTGCTCTTTCAACCAGCCGAGGAGGTGGAGCAGGGAGCAAAGGATGTATTGTTTCATCCTAAATTTGCCGATCTGAACCCCGATTACATGTTTGCCCTGCACAATGTTCCCGGGCAGGAAACCAATACCATATTGTTGCGACGAGGAAGTTTTTCTGCAGCATCGAAAGGAATGACCATTCGACTGAAAGGAAAAACATCGCATGCAGCAGAGCCTGAAAAGGGAAGAAATCCGGCCATTGCCATCTCAAAAATTAGTCGTGAGTTAAACGATTTGCTCAACAACAAAGCCCTGTTTACTGATCTTACCCTGCTTACTTTTATCTACATTCGTATGGGAGAGCAGTCCTTTGGAACCTCAGCCGGTAGTGGCGAAATGGGCATTACCCTACGGTCGTTCGAGAATGCCGATATGAAGGTTTTAAGCCAAAAGTCGGAGGAGATTGTAAACAGAATTGCTGCCGAAGAAAATCTGGAATGCAGCATTGCCTATCACGAAGAATTCCCTGCAACGGTAAATCAAGATGAATGTGTAGATATGCTTCAGGATTTGGCCGAAGAGCACGATCTTTCGTATCAATATCTGGATAAACCCTTCAAGTGGTCCGAAGATTTTGGCTATTTCTCTCAGAAATACACCTGCGGATTTTTTGGCTTGGGAGCTGGAGTAGACCAGGCAGCCTTGCATCATCCCGATTATGATTTTCCTGACGAAATTATCGAAACAGGACTTACGATCTTCACGGGGCTGTATCAAAAAATAAATGGAAAATGATATCAGATCAATGGGGCATTGGAAGGACAAGCTGCTTACCCGCAGAAAACCTTTAGAAATCCCGAAAGTATTCGGGAGGGGAAGCTTCGTCCCGAAATAGAATTTGTAAGCATTTGGGAGCCAAATGCAACAAAATTCATAATCGG
>NZ_JANQCD010000018.1 GCF_026672275.1 Marinifilum sp. D737
TCTGTAGAGATTATCTTTACGCCAACTGATAACAGCAATTACAATACAGTGAGCGGAAATATCAACATCACTGTGGATAAAGCGGATGCTACTGTAAGTGCTTGGCCAGCGGCAAGTAAAATCACCTACGGACAAAACTTAAGTGAATCAATCCTTACAGGAGGAACTGCCAATGTGGAGGGTAGCTTTGCTTTTACAAATCCATCAGCAACGCCAAACGCGGGAACACAATCTGTAGAGATTATCTTTACGCCAACTGATAACAGCAATTACAATACAGTGAGCGGAAATATCAACATCACTGTGGATAAAGCGGATGCGACTGTGAGCGTGTGGCCAACAGCTGGTACAATTACTTACGGACAGACATTGAGCGAATCTACCTTATCAGGAGGAACTGCCAATGTGGAGGGTAGCTTTGCTTTTACAAATCCATCAGCAACTCCTGATGCGGGAACGCAAGTGGTAGAGATTATCTTTACACCTACTGATGCTAGCAATTACAATACAGCAAGCGGAAATATCAACATTACTGTGGATAAAGCGGATGCTACTGTAAGTGCTTGGCCAGCGGCAAGTACAATTACTTACGGACAAGCATTGAATGAATCAATCCTTACAGGAGAAACTGCCAATGTGGACGGAAGCTTTGCTTTTGCAAATCCTTCTGCTACTCCGAACGCAGGAACACAATCCGTGGAGGTGATCTTTACGCCAAACAATTCGGATAACTACAATTCGGTAAGTAAGCTTATCAGCATTAGTATAGATAAGGCTGACCAGAACATTTTTTGGGATCAGGATTTAAGCTCTTTGATGGTTGATGACCAGGTACAGCTAACTGCTATTGCGGAAACTGATTTGCCTGTAAGCTACAGTATTTCTGACGAAGACATTGCACTTATCGAGGGTGATTTACTCACAATTCTGGAAGCTGGAGAACTTACAATTACAGCAACACAGGAAGGAAATCAAAATTATAATCCTGTAGAAGTAAGCAGAATCATTATCATTAAAGTTGTTACGGGTATTGATGATGGAATCAATAAATCAATTGAGCTAAAAGCCTATCCTAACCCAGTACAACGCAAAGTAAGCATCGATGGCCTGCAAAGGGGAGATAAAATAGCATTGTACAATCAGCTAGGAAAAATGATTCTTATTAAAGATGTACAAAACAATAAGGAGGTATTTGACCTTTCCGATTGTAAACCTGGCATGTACTTGTTTAAAGTTGTAGGAGGAAAAAGCATTCGAATACTGAAAATTTAAAATATCAATACATCAAGTTTTTCCCGAACTTCCTGATCAATTGGAGGTTCGGGATTTTTATTATCCAATTTAAATTTCAGTCCTGATAGTTATTTGAAATGCTTTAAGAGAAACGGTAATAATTATTAATGATCGGTATGATTTGGACTTCAACAACAAAAAAGCGACAACCCAAAGGCCATCGCTTAATATCATGAACTGATCATTGTTAACTGTTTCCTGCTAACTGATCACTGCTTAAACATGTTTCAAAATATCTTCCAAATTCTCGAATCTGGTTTTGTAGTCATTCATCGATCGGCTAATTACCTCATGTGCTTCTTCAACACCATAAGTATGTGTAATTTCTGCCTGACGATCTAAACCTGGCATATCCTTATAGGTTAAGAAATAATGCTTCAAACGGTCTACAATTACATCTGGCATGCACTTGATATCCGTAAACTGGCCGTAAGTGGCATCGTTAATCAAAACCGCAATAATTTTATCATCCGCTTCGTTCCCATCAATCATTCTAAAACCTCCAATCGGACGAACCTCTGCAATAATATCTCCATGAGAGATCGATTTTTCAGTAAGAATACAAATATCCAAAGGATCAGCATCACCTTTAATTCCAGGCTTTCCCGACTGCTCGCTACAGTATTCTCCAACAGAATCGCCACAATAAGTTTGTGGTAAAAATCCGTATAAGGCAGGAATTACATTCGAGTACTTCTGCGGACGATCAATTTTAAGATATCCGCTTACCTTATCCACCTCGTATTTAACTGTATCAGTTGGAACCATCTCGATAAATGCCATTACCGATTCTGGCGCATTATCTCCGATATCCAATCCATGCCATGGATGTGATTTGTATCGCAAGCCCATTAGTCTTGCTATCGGATCATTTAGTTTGTTTCCCATAGTAAGTGTTTCTTTAAAAGTATCGTTTTGGCACAACGATCTTAATTCATTTGGTATAAACAAATGTAGTAAAACAATATAAATATCTACCCAGAAGTCTTTTTCTTTTCTGTTAAATCACGAAAATTGAGTGTTTTCCGTCAAAAGTCAAACATATTTTCCTGTATAACAATTTTTAATCATCCCTAGTAAGCTAAACAGGATTAATAACAAGCTAAACAAATCCTAAATAATTCAGCAAATTCTTATTAGTTTTACGCCATACTTTAAGAATATTATGCCATATCAAATAAACAGCAACTATTTAGCCTTAAAATCCTTTGTTGAAGAGCTGCCTATTCGCTTTCCCAAAGAAGGTCAGTCAATTTATAAAGTTCGAAACGAAGTAAAGATTTTCGAAGTAGATGGGTTTCTTTTAAATGTAAAGAGCTATAAAGTTCCCAACCTATTCAATAAAATTGCATACCGTTACCTTCGTGGATCGAAAGCCAAACGATCGTATGAATATGCCGAATTTTTATTGAGCAAAGGAATTGAAACTCCGGCCCCGGTAGCTTGGGTTGAGTGCCATAATGGTGGCGTATTAAAAGAGAGTTATTTTGTAAGCATCCAACACAAACACGATTTTAACTTGCGCGATGTTCTCGAAGATAAAGTAGAGAACAAAACGCAAATTTTAAATGGTTTTGTGGATTACACGGTAAACAAATTGCACAAAAATGGAGTTTTTCATTTGGATTATTCTCCCGGGAATATCTTAATCCGCAAAGAAAAAGATGGATACTCCTACAGTGTAATTGACCTGAACAGAATGAAATTCTTCCCTATTGATACTGAAAAAGGAATGGAGAATTTAAAGCAACTTCATACCACAGCAGAGAACTATAAGATTATTGGAAGAAGGTATGGTGAGTTGGTGGGAATTGATCCTGAAGTCTGTGCTGAAAATTTGGTAGATATGGATAGAAAATACCAGGAATACCGAGCGCGCAGAGGCCGATTTAAAAGAATTTTTAAAAAGCGTAAATAATTTATACCGATTATTATTTGAAAAAATTTTCCCTGCTTCTTTGGTTTAACTTTGCTTTGCTCGAGCCGCATGGCTCTTACTTTTTGCATTGATCAAAAAGTAAGCAAAATCCCGATAGCTATCGGGACTAGGGCGTGTAAGCTCAAACTTCTTCTACTTGAAAAATTTAAGTGCGGCGGGTGATCTTCTCCCGATTATGATTTTTGTTGCATTTGCTTCTCAAATGCTTACAAAATCTATTTCGGGATCAGCTTCCCCTCCCGAAAGCTTTCAGGATTACTAAAAAGTTTTCTGCGTATAATCAGCTTGATCTTCCAATGCCCACTTTGGTCAATGGAACAAGGCTAAGTTAGATAATAATAAATCTAAAGAATTACCATTCCAAACAAACAGAGCAAAAAAAAAGCTGTTTCATTCATTTGAAACAGCTCTTAGAATATTTTTAAATTTTGTCTCTTCCCTTAATAAACTTCAAGAAATAATATTTCAACGGATTATCATACTTCAATTGCTTCCAAGGTCTACTACTGTGTGGTAGGTGTAAAACCGTATGTTTGCGAAGAATGTAATTTTTAAAGCCTAGCTTTCGCGACATTTTCGAAATGTATACATCAAACCAATCCTTTCCATCCGACAGCTCTCTAAAATCGAATGCTTTCAAATAATCCAAAGTAATTAATGTACAACAAAAGCTCAATCTTTTATTGGTTTCCATAATCTCCGGATCTGATTCTTTTACAAAGTTGTACGGGAAATTGTATTTCTCATCGCGGTCAACCGTTACAGAAGCTACCATTCCACAAGAATCAAGCTCTTTGCTATGCTTAAACAATTGCTCAATGGTATCTGGTTTTACCATCACATCCGATTCAATAATCAATAGCCCAGACTCATTTTTTATTGCTTCTTGCTGTGCTATCTGAAGTACCAATTTATAATTTGGTGATGGTGTATCGGTAATATCCCCCAGGTTCACCAAAGTATAATTCAAGCTTTCCTGGTGCTTGGTAAGATACTTTGTAGTTTCCTCTGTACTAAAATCGTTATAGATTTTGTAAGGAAATGAAACTGTTGATTTTGCAACAGCTTTAATGGTATCCTTGGTAGTATGTAAGGAATCTTTTACTGGTGTAATTATGGATAAATTCTTCATCTCGTTTTTCTTGTTTTCTATCGCCGACAATTTTGCAATTCTTAGCCCATTTATAAGTGGTTCATTTTTGGGACTAAAAATTTCCCGAAAATACATCATTTTTTTCTACTTATTAATGAATTTCAGCCTTTTTTGTTGGAAGCCACTTTCTATTTGAGGTAGAGCACTTCAGAGCGTCTGAATCTAACAGAAACTTCATGAATCTCCGTAAAAAATCATTGAGAACCTCACAACAAGTAAAACCCTCATTATTCATTACCAATAGTCATCACCCTCCCCAACCATCGCGGTCCAGACTTCTATACTGAATGGCTTCAGCCAAATGGTCGCTTTCTATGTTTTCCGATCCTGCCAAATCGGCTATGGTTCTCGAAACTTTCAGGATTCTGTCGTAGGCACGAGCCGAAAGACCCACTTTTTCCATGGCGGTTTTTAGCAGTTGGTTTCCAGCCTCGTCGGGCTGGCAATATTTACGCAATAATTTGGAGCTCATTTGAGCATTACAATGCATACCCTCCTCTTCTTTAAATCGTTCTTCCTGAATTTGTCGAGCTTGCTCAACCCTTGCTCTTATCACTTCACTTTTTTCCGATAATTGGGTATCCGATATCTTGTCGAAAGTTACCGGAACCACTTCGATATGAATGTCGATTCTGTCTAACAACGGACCACTAATTTTACTCAGGTATTTTTGTACCATTCCCGGAGCACACAAACAATCTTTCTCCGGATGATTGTAATATCCGCAAGGACAAGGATTCATGGAAGAAATCAGCATGGTACTTGCCGGGTAATCTACCGTGAATTTGGCTCGGGATATGGTAATGGTTCTGTCCTCTAAAGGTTGACGCATTACCTCCAAAACGGTTCGTTTGAACTCTGGCAACTCATCTAAAAATAATACCCCATTGTGCGAAAGAGAAATTTCGCCTGGTTGAGGATATGTTCCGCCGCCGACTAAAGCTACATCGGTAACCTTATGGAACTACGGGGGAATTCTCGAAAATTATTTTTATTGAACCATAATGACTTGATATGGTTCAGTAGGCATTTTGCAACTCACTGTATTTCTTACAGTTACAACCCCTACCAATATATAGAACAAGTTAATTGACCTATTATGGGTTAAATAAAAGAGAAATTTTATCGCAAAATTTTTTCACCTGCAATCTGTACCCTAGATTTGCAATGTATCTCAGAGACTACACATTTATTTTTTAGAACAACCACAATTGCAATACTTTCCTAGGATATTGGTTGTCGTAACATTTATTTAATTTATTAAACACATTATCATGGAAAAAAATGATACAAATACTGGTGTATTAAATAATCGCCAATTAGAACTAAAAGAAAGAATTCAAAATGCCATTGAAAAAGTGGGTGAAAGATTCTACTACGTACAAACAGGAAAAGCAATAGGGCTAAGCACTATGTTTCACTCCTTGAGAGATGAACTGATTAACTATCTCTTAGAAGCAAAAAACCTTGATGAGTTTAAAATCTCATATAGTATTGCACATGACTATCTTATTGTCAACGGGAATAGAGTTGATGGCTACATGATTTTTCAACGTGCTTTTGCTACAATTTTGCTCATGCACCAAGAAGGATATTTTTGGGATATATTTAAAAAGAGAGAAGGTTTTTTAAGTCCTGAAATTGAAACCTACATAACAGAGCAAATTAAGGGGCTTAATGAATTGATCATTGAAAGTTTGGATGAACCTATCCTAAAATAGTTGTTAACACAAATTATAGGGGGCTTAATTGCTCCCTATAAAAATTCTGTACTCTCCTATAACACTCATATTTCCTGATAGTTCAATATAGGTATTAACAACTTAAATTAAGAAATCATGACACAGAGACATGGCAGAGAGCCTTGGAGAGACCAAGTGCCAGTAACAATAGAAGAAGCGTACAATCGCATTAAAAATAAATATATACAATTAGTGAAAAAATCTGGTGTTAAAGAACCAGATATACGAAAAGATCAAGAAGATGCACTTCAAGCCTTAGCTCGTTATGCCGTCAAAATGGATGTTAACCGCATAGAACTTTTTAAAGGGAGGAATAAAGGCATTTTCATCTTTGGTAATTTGGGAACAGGTAAGTCTACATTGTTAAGAGCATTTATGGCGTGCATTAGTAGTAATGGTAAATGGCTACATGGTGAAGATGAACGGAGTACCAATACATTTTTACCTGCCGACAAAATGTTTGAGAGTATTTATGGATCATCTAGTAGTAAGTTCAGATATAAGCACAGTAAAGAATGTGTTTTTATTGATGATGTAGGCACAGAACAAGCGATGGTAAGTCATTTTGGAAACCCCAAATACCCATTTATAGAAATTGTCACTTCCATATATGAGAAGTTCAATGAGTCAAATTTTTTAGAACCTCAACAAACGCTGTTCTTAACTACAAACTTGTCACCTAAGAAGATTGAAGAAATCTATGGAGAACGAATCGCAGATCGTTTAAAAGAACTAGGATATCAAATAATAATTGGTGGAGATTCATTTAGAAACTTTGGTAAGATATGAAAGGATGGACATATATTTCAGATAAATTCTTTGCGGAATCAAAAGCTAGTTTACCTGCTAAACTTTTGTATTCAAAACTATTCTCACTAGCCAATGGTGCTAGTGAGATTTCTTACCCCAATTCATACTTCGCAAAGTTTATGGGTAAGAGTGAAAAGTCTATAAAGGACTACTTCAAGCAACTTGAGGAAATTGGCTACCTCTCGCGAAATATAAATGAGAAGGGGAAAACAGTACGTAAAATCACATTGTTGTTTAATATTGAAACAATGTCTTTTGAGAAACCAGGAAACCCTAAGAAAGAGGATTCCTCTCAATATGCCGAAGTCATTAAATTATGGAACGGTATCGAGGATTTTAAGAATATTACATCGCTAACACTCCCACAAAAGGAGGCTCTCACAGAATTGTTCAATAACTACAGTATTAAAGATTTTGAAACTGTCGTTGATAATATAAACAAATCAGATTTTTTAAGAGGGCATGTGAATGAAAACTGGCAAGCTTCTTTTGGTTGGGTGATAAAGCCTGAGAATTTTAAAAAGATTCTGAATGGAAAGTATAACCAACAGAAATCGGATAAACACAGCCACCCACATAATCATGTGGTAAATGGTAAGAAGCAATTAAATAAAGACGATTATGAATGGCGGTAACAAAACCGTACCTGAACCAAAACAGGGGTAACAATAACGTACCCCTAATTGGTTTTAGGGTAACAAAACCGTACCGTGTGCATAAAAACCACAAACGCTTATTTTACAAGGGTTTTAATGGATTAGAGCAGTATTTAGGGTAACAAAACCGTACCCAATATATAGTAAGTAAATATATAGTAAGTAGTATTTATTAAGTTGGTTTTGTGGAGAGGATTATTTCAATTTTTCAATTAATCGTTCTTCAATTTTGAATATCAATTTAAATACAAAATCAAAATATGGTTTTGCATAAGCCTTTGCAAACTCCTCCATTTGTAATGCTTGGAATGTAGGAATGATTTTTTGATCTACGCTTACTTCCTCCAATCCCTCCTTAGGATTGGTAAAGCTTCCCATATACATTTTTGTATTATCAGGTATATCTTTTAATATTTCACTAGAGTCAGCATGTGAAAATCCATTTCGCAATAAATTTCTAACAGTTTTATCGAGAAGTTTTTTCTCCTCATCCATTATTAACCCTAGCTTCTTACAAACACCAATAGTTTGCCCTAAATTCATCCCTCCATATTTTTCATTTGGTCTTTTGTAAGTATCATTCCATTGCTCAATTGGTATAGGTTCAATTCCAGCTTCATGGTTAATTAAAGCGAGTTTTAAGAGGCGTTCCAACAAATGATTTGTTAGGGTTATACTTGCTCTATTTAGTTCAAGAATCAAACATTTATTGATTTCAAAAATTAGAGTATTAAACTCACAGAATACCTTTAACTCAAACTCAAAGTATTTTCCTAAATCGGGATAATTCTTATTTAATTTTTCGATGAAGGCTTTCTCAAATACAGCTTTTTCCATAAATAAACTTTTATTGGTACAAACTAAAACCTAAATACTGCCATAGGGAGACAAACTAGCCACCCTTGGACACTTTAAGGGCAAAATGGTACGTTACCCCCACTATTGAATAATTGGTGTGTTAGGTGTTTTTAAATTATTGCATCCTTTCCTGGGTAATCATGATTTACCCATTCGGGTCTCTTTTGTAGAATTTCATAAATGTTTATATCCTCATAGTTTTCAGCCTTACCTAACCCTAATAAATCCTTTGTGATTATATTATGATGAGGTGCAGCAATTTCATACAAAAAGAATTCCCCTCTATTCAAATCTGTTCTATTTTTTATTATTCCAGCCTGTTGTAATTTGTATACATCTACATCTTCACAGGATAAATAGACCAATTCTTCCTGTTGCAGAAAAAACTCTCTTAGGATAGCTTTTTCATCGTGATTGAGATTTTCAAGTTTCTTTTCTCCTTGTCTTATTTTCAAATAAAGCCAATAGCTATCAAAATAGAATTTTAAAAGCCTGAATAATAGTGAAAAAATGGATAGAAGAACAAAACTAATAGAAAACAAAAATGTAACACCTATCCACTTTTTATATTCAAGTGCAAACTCATGTAAGCCTAGTAAGGTTTTAAAATCATGAGTTGAAAAAAGTATAATACCGGAAACAATACTTAAAAGAATATAAACCCTTACAGGAATCTTGTCCAAATCAATTAAGTCTGATATTTTAATATTCATCATCTAAAAATTAGTTGCCGAATGGGAATATTACAGGCACTTTAAAACAAATTGTACTTACGGAACTGTTGATCTCCTTTATATCGCCACCTGCTTTGAATAGGCTTGCTACATGAATTCCTGCACCAGCGTTAGACTCATCAGTAGTTGTAACGGCTACTTTAAAATCTATTATATGCTTATTGTCATTAGATATATCGTCTCTCATATATGCCTTCCCAAAATTAGGGTTTATTATTGCTCCATTTTCCTCGGTAGCTTTTTGAGCTTCTTTAATCCCATTAGTAATCTCAACCAATGTGTTTTTTACAAAATCTTTTAATTCCATATTGATTATAGTTTAAGCTCCAAATGCATAATTTAAATCACCAGCATCGCCATTTAAAAGGATATCTCGAAGGTATCTACCTCTTTCAGTAAACTCATAGATTCTATCTGTCTCAAATTCTTCGGTAATCTTAACTAAATCTAACATCAAAAATTCATCCATAACAGTTGAATTTAAATCTACCTTTTGCTTTTTGAGGATATATACGGTAATACGGTCAAACTCTTCCATCAAAGGGGGATTCTTCCTTAAGTCTCTAATTTGCTTTTTCTCATCTTCTGATAAATTGTATTTTGATTTATTATCATTAGAATCGATTACTTGTTTTTTTAGCCGATCTGCACCAAATGAAGATAGATTGCTTTTCTTCAAAATTTCATCTATTTCTGGCTCCAATTCCAGATTTACTACCTCTGGTGTTTCTTTTCTTTTGTTAAATACCTTTTCAAGCTCAACTAATTCATTTTGTTTCTGTTGATACTTTGTCTCTAGGTCATCTATTTTATTTTGCAATTGTAATTTAGCTTCTAATTCCTCATCATATCTTTTTTGAAGACGTTTCGTAGCTGTAACCTGCTCATCATACTTCTCAATTTTAACAACTCTCTTGGGAGCTATTCGGCTAGTCACCTCAGGTTGTATAATTTCCTCTGATGTCAATACAATAACCCTAGCTAGATTTATTAATAAATAAGAGATTACCATTACACATAATGCTATTAGTGTACAAACGAATAGATTCCAGACAAACGTCCAACCATCAAGATATGTAGCCATATATTCTAGCTTATCTTTTAGTTTGGTTGACTTCTCAAAATTAAATAAGGTGTAGACGAATTTGTAATTATGGATAATCCATACTCCGATAAGAGTTCCAAAGAAAGGATTAGTAGTTTTTGTTTTAATGTTATCTTTAAAAGAGACAAGGAAGTCTTTAATCATAGTTAGTGTATTGTTCTATTTCGCAATATCAAATATAACAATAATTGCACCTATTAACATTATAACATACCAATAAAAAAATAGCAAAGCAGTACTACAACAATTAAACCAATCGACACCCCAATGGTTTCTACCTTATCCGTTTCGTCAAGTGTAGGGTAAAATAATTTTAATAGATCAATCCAAAGTTTCCACATGGCAACAAGTATAAGTATGAAGATCCTTAGTATTTAGACACTAATCAAATTGTATATCATCATTATAAATAGAAGTATTTACAACCGTATGATTGTAAATTATATTTCAATGTAATATATTTGTATTAGAATAAGAAAAGGGAGCACCATCACGAACTCCCTAATCAACAGATCTAAACAACTAGCCAAACTACCGCAATTATGGTGGCAAGTACCAGTACTAAGCCCAATAATTCAGGAAGTTTTGAGTTGTTGAATTCAAAACTAAGTTTTACCATAATAGTAAAATTTTAATAATTACACAATACAAAGGTCGGCTCAATTGTTTTCCAGACAGGTGCCGCCTTTGTTTTATCAGTATAAAGATAACTCTTTTAAAATATAGAAAGTGGATTTTTTCAGTAAACGCCACCAAAGTTATCCACACATTCCTGTTAATTGCTTAACTATCAAGATCTCCACATTTAACATTCTGCAAAAAGTTTTCCAAACAGGAAACTCTTACTGTATTTTTCTTCTAATAAAATAATTCGAATTAAACAAAAATATTCATCACTATTTTTGCATATTTAGCGTAAAAGTTCTATAAAAATTAAATTCCCATTATGGGTTGGGGGGTATAGTTTACTTTGTGGATGCACACTCTCATACCAGCAGCCCTTCATCAAAACTTTTTCTCCCGACAGTTCGAATCATGGGGGCGGTGAACCAATAAATAGGAAAATAGCTTTACCACAGCCCCCTTTAACGCTTTGTATTGTAAATACTCTCAAGCTCTTTAACTAGGAAAATATGATTTAGTTCAATATAGGTATAAGGACACCTTCTCCTAAAGAGTAAAGAGTTCTTAACATGATTATATTTTGCAATTAGTTTAGGGTAGGTTTCCACATTACCTACCCTACTCTTTTAAATTGAAGTTCATTTTTAATTATATAGTAATCACGTATCTCGATTACCAAGGTTATACAAGGACTTAATCTAAGTTGTTGTTGCCGTTATTTTATGAATTGGGGGCTTAACCGCCCTCAATTTTTACTTTGAACTATACGATTTTCATTTACATAAATCTTCAAGAAAATCTGTTTTAAACAATGCAGTAGCCTTAATGGGGTTACTGCATTACTTTTTTGTAAAAACTGTTAAAAACACAAATAAACAACCATATGGATAGAATAAACACAAACCTAGATTGCCGTGACAACACGGAAAGGGAAATAATGAATTTTGCTAGGGCTGCATTAAACCTAGACGACGACGAGTTGTGTCAATTGAACATTGAAATACCTCGCTACTTAAAAGACAAACTGAAGGCTTACGCCTCCATTTCAAATAGAAGTTTAAAAGGACTTGTGATAGAAATACTCAGCAAGCAATTAGTAACAATTTAAATAATTCAAATTCTACAAGAATGAACTTTACAAAAACAATCAATCAAGTTAGACAGGCTGCCGACGGCAAAGATGATATGCAACCTGTAAAAGTAGAAAGAGCTTTAGAAGATATTAAAGGCTCTGAAAAATCAATTTTTAAAGCCTATACCAATGCTTTAACTTTCTACAAAATGGGAGTTAATGTTATTGATGATTCTGACCGAGCAGGATATATTATTACTGCATATTCAGATTTCATCAAAGCGGCTTTGGTTGATGAATGGGATTTAAAAATAACTGCCGATTTTAAATGGGAAAGTGATGGCAAACTAACGGTATTTGGTCGAACAAAAATGCCTGAAAAGACCTATACTAATGATGATGAATACACCATTGAAACTATCGAAACTACCATTAAATTCTCTGATGATACTACGATTGTAGCTACATCAAATGAGTTTGGTGAGTATTCAGCTACATCAGCTGCTCCCCAATCTGTAGGTATCGTAACTGTAACAGATTCCGTTGGCGGAGTTGGTAACCTAAACACTTCCGATGTAACCATACAAAACATCAATGGCGATAAGCTAAAAGGAAGAAGATTCACGGCTTCGGTTACTTTCTCAACGGAGTTACTTAAAAGCCAGAACAAAGATGCCGAAATCCAATCAGCAATTCAGTTAGCAATTGATAAAGAAATTACAAAGTACATTATTCAAAAGGCTTTGGCTAAATCACAATCAGTTGCTGACCAAACTTTAGGCGTAGCAGGTTTATGCAATATTGAAGAACCTGTAAAAACTAGTGGTATTTATATTACCGACCCTACCACTTTTAAAGCTGGTAAACAAATTGGTGTAAATAACGGGTATTTATTCACAGGCGGAAAATCAAGCGCAAAGGCTTTTGATGGTCAATTGCTCTTTACCCCTGCCATTGAAGATTTACCTGATAACTTCGGGCAAAAGGTAATGTTTGGTGACCCAAGTCAAATTACCGTGGCTTTGTACGGTACTTACATTGGTGTTGACCGATACACTTACCAAAAGAAAGGCAAAATTGTTTTGACAATAGATTCTTATGCTGAGGTTGACCTAACTTCAGATAAGGCTTGGTCTGTAGCTAATATTACAGGCTAGGTTATTTTCAAGTTCGTCCTTACGACTGCTCCCATATTTTGGGGGCAGTTTTTTAGAACTAAACTCAGAACAACGATGAAAGTAAAAGCTAAAAAATTAACCCCTGACAAGGTTCGGGAGGTTAGAGATTTCCTCGAAGTAAATAAATATTTATCAACAGAAGAGAAGTGGACATACCGACAAATAGCAGATTATTTCGAGGTAACAATTAATCAGGTACAAGGAATTGCCTTAGGTAATTACTCCTTAATTATTTAACTCCAAATACACAGTATAACATGGCAAAATATAAAACTTATATACTAGCACTATGCGTGTGGTGTTTCGCACGTATTTGTCTCCCTAAGCAACAATGGAAGCAATTCAAACACAACTTACTTCCACAACTATTTAAAATGACCAATGAAGTAGCAATTTGTACTGAGGATTTATACTTGGTCACTCGCTGTAGTTGGGATGATTTCTGCAATTTTTACCGTGATGATTCAAGAATAGAAGCAAGAGAGTTTCTTCATCTCTTTAATAGTTTTCATGGAAAAGAGGGCGATGATGCCTGGACAGATATTATTCAAGCCAATGAGAATAGTAAGACTAGAACGAACCGATGATTATAGTGAAACAATTCATCTAACGCCAAACACTAAGCACTATTTAGACTTTTCCATATCGGAAACATATCCATTAGATAATCCACATTGGGAATTAAAAGTAAGAGCAGAACTATATCTGCGGCAAGATGGTTACCCCATTCCAATAAAGTGTAAACATAGATACGCAGAACCCCCACCACCGCCTGACTCATTTTATTATACCCATGAACGTGTGAGCTTAACCTTAGAACCCGAATTAGTAGATAAAATAATAGCAACCAATGGTAATGCTGAACTCAAAATTATTGGCAGAAGTCAAGGGGTTCAGAAACATATATATTTTAAAAGAGATCAAAAATGATTACTAATAAAGAAACAAGAAATTTTAATCAAGAAATATCATACCGCCAAGCCGAATCAGGCGAACATTTCATAGAAGGATATGGAGCGGTATTTAACCAAAGAAGCCGTATAATCGTAGAAAACGGAAAGAAGTTTTATGAGGTAATTCGCCCATATGCTTTTGATAAAATTCTAGCAACAAACCCTAATGTTATAGCGTGTGTTGACCACGATAAAAATAAAATGTTAGGGCGTACTCGTAGTGGTACATTAGCCTTGGTTAAAGATGGCAAGGGCTTAAAGTACATGATTAATATCCCAAATACAGCTTTAGGGAATGACATTGTTGAACAAATCAAACGAGGAGATTATTTTGAATCTTCTTTTGCATTTGGAACTTTTAAAGCTGACGTAAAATGGGGACGTGCTGAGGATGGTATTGCTATTCGCTATGTTGAGAATATCTCAGCTTTAATGGACGTATCCATTGTAAGAAATGGCGCTTACGCTAATACGGATATTGCCCTAAGACAATTAGCAGAATTTGAAGGCTCAAAAACTACTACAAGCAACCGTGACGAAAGAATGGTTGATTTAATTGCTACCAATCCTAAACCGACCGAAGAAATCGAACTTCCAAACTACAATATTTGTAAGGCTATTCGTGAACTTGGTTTTGGTGGTAGAGATAGTTTGACTGGTACTGAACTTGCCACCCAACAGGAAGCCTTGAAACTTGGGCTTAGAACAACAGGTTTATTAATTCCTCCAAGCGTTATTAATTATCGTGAGGGCATTAATTCAACTACCGGATTAAAACTAATTCATGAAAATACGGCTTCGGACTTGGATATTATCGTACCTCGCCCAATTTATAAGCAATTAGGTTGTCGTATTATGGACAACCTTAGGGGTAAGTTAGGTTTGTTACACAAGGAACACACTAAAGCGGTTTGGTATGAGAATGAAGAAGAACCAATTATTACAAATGACCATTTAGTTGATAAACCATTAAAAGCGATTACCGAACCTACAAGAATTGGGATAACCGACATATTCCCAAAAGAGCTATTAATGAATATCAATCCTGAGGTTTTTAATTCAATTATTAGTGACATGGTGGCAGGTATTGATACTACCATAACCAAAACTGTTTTGGACACAATTAAACAACACCCAGACATTTTAAATTATAATAGTGGTAATACGCCCCAAGCATTAACGGGAATGTTGTTAACAATGTTGGAAGCACAAATTGAGCCTAATGGTATATTTGTAATGAATCGTGATGTATTTGCCAAAGGGAAAGTGACCAATAACGGTACAAGAACTCAGCAAATATTAACAGGTCATTTTTCAAGAGGTAAAACCTTTGATGATTACCCAGCTATTGGAACTTCTCTAATGGGTGGAACCAAAACAGATTCAAGCTTAATCTATGGTGACTTTTACCGTGCCATTGTTGGTTTGTGGAGAGGAGTTGAAATCCTCATCGACCCATATACTTATCAAAGACACGGATTGGTTGAAATTACCGTTAACCGCCTTTGTGATATAGTAATTCGTAACCCAAAGGCATTTGTGAAATGTACCAAAATTGATTCTACTCTGTAATAAAAAAGGGGCGTAAAAGCCCCTTATTTTTTCTGATACTCTTGAAATTACTTCTTCTCAATTTTTACTAGCCTATCAGCCCTTAAATCCCCATAAAATTTGTGCCTAATATTTGTAGATTTCCCAATAGCATATTGATGACCATTTGGTGAAATGAATAAATTCTTGATTACGCAAGCCCCATACTTCGGGTGCTTAAATTCATCACCAATTTTAAAACCGTTATAGGTCTCTTTAATTCTGATACGCTTTTTAGTGTCATTACCTACGTAGGATGGAGCAACGGTAGTTACTTTTTGTTTTTCCTGTTTGGTTTCAGCCGTAGCGTTGTCCTGCTTGTCCTTAGTAGTTTTACTTGTAGGTTTGGTAGGGGTTGTTTGTTTTACTGTCTCCTTGGACTGCTTTTCTGTTTCGTTTACTACTTTCCCCATTTCGATAACTTTGTTTGTACGTTTATTCATGATACTAGCGATTTATGTTTGATTAACTATACCGCTAAATACGTTCAAACGTGCAAGACCACAAAGGAATAGACAATCATTTCTCCTTGACAGTCAACCCCATTACTCCCACCTCATCAGTAAATAAAAATGAAATGGGTGTAAAAAATTTCTTCCTACTCCCATCTTCTGATTTATATGATTTTAGTTGTTACTCTTGAACACTTAAAGTCCAAAATACTGGACATATTTACTTTGCCCCTTTACCGTTAGGCTTTTCAATGTTCTGCATTTCCTTCTTAACAATCTTAATTTCCTGAGTAAGTTCCTTTTCTTCAAAATTTGGATTTATATAATCTTTACATCCTCCCCAAGTAGAAATAAAATAATCATACTTTTTTCCATTTATTAATTCGATGGTAACTTTTGTAGGATACCCCTTTCCTTCAAAGGCTGGCAAAGAAGAAAAATCAGTATTGGGATTATCAATGTATACTCTATTGACTGCACTCTTAATTTGAACTTTTAAAATAGATGCAATGCTGCTGTAATGGTTTAGGCTAGAATAGTCTTCAACTCCATCAGTTAAAATCACATGCTCTTCTCCTTTCTCATCCTTTTCAAATCGGTATGAATTTTTAATATTTTCTATTTGGGTTTCAATTGAAACTTTCTCATTTGTCCAATAGTCAACTTTATTAACGGCAGCAACCATCTGATTACTTAACTTTCTTTGAAATTGATCCAAATTATTTACTGATATTTTACCCTTAGTTGCTAACCATTCCAATCTGTCTAAATCTTCATCTAATTCTTCAATTCTATCCGTAGCTTTCTCAAATTCTAGAGATGCCTTTTCAAACTTAATTTCTAACTTTTTCAAAAATCCTTCACCCATGTTAACAGGTCCAATTTCATTCATAGCATGATACATCAGGCTATTAAGATTATCTATGTCTACATTCCTTGTCTCACATGCCTTCCCCGATGAGATTTTCTGTTTAGATCTCCCCAAACAAATATAGGCGTTACTTCTTCCTGGGTTTCGATGTAAAAATAAAGCCTTTCCACACTTTGAACATTTTACTATTCCTTGCAGAATATTAACATTTTTACTAGAATTATCTTTCCTGTTTGTATTTTCGATAATCTTCTTCTGAACCCTTTCCCACCGCTCTTTTGAAATATACGGAATGCAATCAGAAGGTAGTGGTAATAACTCACCTTTAATACTCTTGTCAATTCCTATTCTCTTACCATCCTTATCTTTCAAATGCACAAAATGTCGATACCTTCTTTCACCATAGTAGATTGGATTTTTCAGTATATGCAAAACACTCGTTCCTACCCATTTATTTTTTATTCTCTTTTTTGGATCTAATTTGTTTAAGACATCAGCAATTAATTCAACTCCCATATCTGTGTCAAGATACAATTGGAATATTTTTAAAACCAACTCTCCCTCTTGGTCATTTCTTTCTAATCTTTTATCCACATTCTTAAAACCAAAAGGTGGTTTAGCCTTTGTACCCCCTTCACGTATATGTCTATCAAGTCCTGATTTACTTCTCTCAACTATGGTCTCTCTTTCAATTTGGGCAAAACCAGAAAGAACACTTAAAATGATCATGGTTACAGGTTTTAAATCACCATTTTCATCCAATGAATTTAAGTCATCCTTATTTATATAAATATTGATTCCTTTTTCAGCAAATTGATTGACGGTCTTGATAACATCAGCCATTTTTCGACCGAGTCTACTAAGCTCCCAAATTAATACGTGCTTTATATCATTCTTCCCTATAAATTCTGTCATTTCATTAAATCCCGCACGATCTTCACCTTTTACCTTACCACTAATTTTATCTTCAAACTCCTGTAACACCCTGTATCCTTTATAATTTGCATATTTCTTTAATGCTACAATCTGGTGGGCTGAATCTTGTTCTAACGTACTTACTCGTGTATATATAACGGCATTTTCCATAGTAAAGAATATTTAATTATTATGCCCCTAAGTTAGTATAAATTACTTCGGAAATTGTATGATGTGGAGAACGAAAGGGACGCTGCGTCATTAATGAACTGTCCTTCTCCAAAGTTCCTGCTACGGAATGTATCTTGGTTGTTTCCAAAGCTTCCTGCAAACTAAGCGGTGGCAGAATGCCTGGAATTCGTTTGGCCAACATGGTTTTTCCTGCTCCCGGCGGGCCAATCATGATGATGTTGTGACCTCCGGCTGCAGCAATCTCCAATGCTCTTTTCACATTTTCCTGGCCTTTTACATCGGCAAAATCATGAGGAAATTTATTCAGATGAGCATAAAACTCTGCTCTTGTATCGACCTTGGTGGGTTGAATTTCTGTATCTCCTTTCAAAAATCCAATTACCTCACTGATGTTATCGGCCCCATATATTTTTAACTTGTTCACAACGGCTGCTTCACGCGCATTTGCTTTGGGAAGAATCAAACCTTCGAATCCTTCCTCCCTGGCTTGAATTGCCATAGGCAGCACTCCCTTTATGGGCACTAAACTGCCATCAAGCGACAATTCGCCCATAATCACAAACTTCTCCGGTTTTTCGCAAGAGATTTGTTCCGTTGCAGTTAAAATTCCAATGGCAAGCGGTAAATCGTAAGCCGATCCTTCTTTTCGAATATCAGCAGGAGCCATATTAATAATGATCTTTTTCCCTGGAATTTTGTAACCTACTTCGCGCAAAGCAGAATCGATTCGTTGCTGACTTTCCTTCACAGCATTATCGGGCAATCCAACAAGGGAAAAGCGTACGCCAGGAAAAACATTTACTTCAATGGTAATTGTAGTGGCATGAATGCCGTATACGGCACTTCCATAAGTCTTAACAAGCATATTTTGATATTCTTATATAGATAGAATGATTCTATGAATATAACAATAATCTGCAATCAATCAAAACATAATTCAAATTACAAAACTACAAATGGAATTGAAAATGAATATTTTCGCAACTTCACCGTCGTGTCTGTTAGTATTTCTGGAGTTAATTTATCTAGCTAAAACGGTGTGTTAGACAGTTTGATCAAACATATCAAAATTTTCATGATGAAATGCCAATCACCAACAAAAATGAAAGTTTTCGTGAAGGTGGAATTAGAACTATACGTCGGTACATCATTGTATTGCCCATTGAATTTTACAACTTTTCTGCCTTTCCACTATTCAAACTCTTCAAGACTTTCAGAAAAAAAGCTGCAACAGAAATCTGCTACAGCTTCAAATATTTTTTTGAATTTACCCTTATTTCATCTTCGCTTCAATGTACTGAATCAAGCAGTGAATTACTTTGATGTGAATTTCTTGTACTCTATCAGAATAAGCTTTCCAAGGCACTCTAATTTCAACATCACACATTTCAGCCATTTTCCCACCTGTTTTACCTGTCAAACCAACAACAGTCATTCCTTTTTCCTTAGCAGATTTAATAGCATTTATCACGTTAGCCGAATTTCCTGAAGTACTGATTCCCAAAAAAACATCCCCTTGCTGTCCCATGGCTTCAACATATCTGGAAAAAATGTAATCGAATCCATAATCATTAGCAACACAGGTAATATGGCTAGGATCTGAAATGGCAACAGCTGCCATTCCTGTGCGATCATCGCGAAAGCGACCTGTTAATTCTTCAGCAAAATGCATGGCATCGCACATTGATCCACCATTGCCACAAGAAATTATTTTGCCTCCTTTTTGAATGGTTTCAGCCATGGCTTCACCTGCTTTTTCAATGGCTTTAAAGTTCTCTTCGTCGGCCAAGAACTCATTTAAAACAGCTTGAGCATCAAGAAAACTTTGTTTTATATCGTTTATGATCATGTTTTTTAATTTTTACCAAAAATACGAAACGAAGCGAGTAATTAAGAATAATGACTTATAAATTAAAAATGGACTTTTCAAGTTTTATTTCTAAGTTTACTCATAAATCCAAAGTTTAATACATGCTACCAATAAAACAGAGACTTTACGAAGTAATTTTTGAGGCCGATACCAGAATAGGAAAGTTTTTCGATCTTGCCTTACTCATTGTTATTCTGCTTAGTATTCTGTTTGTAATGTTGGAAAGTGTTCCTTCCATCGAAAACAAGTATCATGATTTTTTAAAAATCGCAGAATGGATTATTACGATAATATTTAGTTTGGAGTACATTCTCAGAATTTGGATTGTAAGACACCCTCGAAAATATATTTTTAGTTTTTATGGAGTTATTGACCTACTGTCGGTACTACCAAGTTATTTGGCACTGTTTTTTGCCGGCACACAAGGCTTAATGGTAATTCGTGCGCTTCGACTGCTTAGGATTTTCAGAATTTTAAAGCTAAATCGATATTTAAAAGAAAGTGCAGTCATCATCCGAGCCTTAAGAGAAAGTCGCTATAAAATATCCGTTTTCTTATTTGGTGTATTAACACTGGTCATTATCATTGGTACGGTAATGTATTTGGTAGAGGGAGCCGAACATGGTTTTACCAGCATCCCACGTAGTATTTATTGGGCCGTAGTTACTCTAACCACGGTTGGCTACGGTGATATCTCACCTGTTACCTCGCTGGGTCAGTTTTTAGCCAGTATGGTAATGATTATTGGTTACGCAATTATTGCTGTTCCCACTGGGATTGTAACAGCCGAACTTACCAAGCACAATACCAAAGAAACCTCAACCCAGGTTTGCCCCGAATGTTTGTCGGAAGGACATAATCATGATGCAAAATACTGCAGCGAGTGCGGAGCGAAACTGAACTAATTCAGAACCGATTTTTTACATTTTTTAACCTATCGATCCTTGTGAATTATCGAAGCAAATTCAGATTTTATAGGTATATTTGTAGGTCTCTTTAAACAACAATGAATAATGGAAATTATTTTGTTGAAAGAAGAATAACAATCACCTATACCACTTATTAACAACAAGGTATAAAACAACTTATTATGGGATTTACTAGCGGTTTCTTTAAAAAACCTCAACATAAGAGATTTAATTTGCAGCCTCGTTATTGGGATCCTGCCAAGGAAGAAAGAGAAGAGCGTGAACGAAGAGTTAAATCAGAACTTGGAATTAAGGATGAAAATGGACAGTACATTCCCAATATAAAGGGGAGAATGAAAAGTGAACTGCGCCATAAATATTCTGATGCAAGAGGTACCAGACAAAAATCAAATGTTCGATTAATTATCATCTTTGTGATTCTTGCCGTTGCAGCCTATGTATATGTTTTTGGTTGGGATGAGTTGATAGAAAAGATTATTGGTGGTATGGAGAGTTTAAAATCTAATCGCTAACATCAAATTTCAAACTTATATATGTCAGATTTGATACAGATACTGCCAGACAACGTTGCCAACCAAATTGCAGCGGGTGAGGTAGTACAAAGACCGGCTTCGGTGGTAAAAGAGCTTGTTGAAAATGCGATAGATGCCGGTGCTGGTTCCATAAAAATTAATCTAAAAGACGCAGGTAAAACCCTAATTCAGGTTATTGATAATGGGTGCGGTATGTCGGTTACAGATGCTCGACTGGCCTTTGAACGACATGCAACCTCTAAAATACGCAAAGCTGGTGATTTGTTTGGTATTCGTACCATGGGATTTCGCGGTGAAGCTCTGGCTTCCATTGCGGCTATTGCCAATGTTGAACTAAAAACCAAACGAACCGAAGATGAGCTGGGAACTCATATTGTAATTGATGGGTCCGAATTGGTTTCGCAAGAAGCCTCAGCTTGTAGCGATGGCAGTAACTTTATTGTAAAAAACTTGTTTTTCAATGTTCCTGCTCGTCGTAAATTCCTGAAAGCAAATTCAACTGAGCTTCGAAATATCATTACGGAATTTCACAGAATCGTGCTATCACATCCTGATATTGCATTTACATTAATTCACAACGAAAGTGAAGTTTACAATCTTCCTGCATCGCATATTCGTCAACGAATTATTAATGTTTTTGGGAAAAGTATGAATTCCCGTTTAATCAGCATTAATACCGATACAAGTATTGTAAACCTTACCGGATTTATTGGGAAACCCAAAAATGCAAAGAAAAATACCGGAGAACAGTTCTTTTTCGTGAACAATCGTTTCATGCGACATCCTTATTTTTACAAGGCTGTTATTCAGGCTTACGACAAAATTTTGCCTCCGGAAACCATTCCTCCGTATTTTATCTTTTTCGAGGTAGATCCTAAAATTATCGATATCAACATTCATCCAACCAAAACGGAAATAAAGTTTGAGGATGAAAGAGCGATATACCAAATTATTCAGGCTTCAATTCGCGAGGCATTGGGAAAATTCAATATTGTTCCTTCTATCGATTTTGATGAAGATACAAGTCTGGAAATTCCTGTTGCAGATGAAAGCACCGAGGTAGAAGCTCCAATGATTAAGGTTAATCCTGAGTTTAACCCATTTGAAGCAGAATCGAACTACAACCCTTTTGATTCCGAAAAGAGTTACAATCCTTTCGAACAATCGGCAAGTTCAATCGAATCAAATCCATTTTTCCAGGAATTCAAAGCCAAAAGTCCCGAACCTTCTGCAAATAGAGCTCCTAAAAAGCAAGTTCCAGATGATTGGGAAAAATTATACGAAGATCAAACTCCTAAAGAAGAAGTTATTGAAAAACAGCCTGTAATCGACAGGGAAAATATTCCTGATTATTTCCAGGCCCCAGAAAATCCAATGGCTCAGCAACCAAAACTTCAGGCTGTAGATCAACCTCAAAAGACAAAGAATTTTTTCCAACTGAAAAACAAATATATCCTAACGCCTATCCGATCTGGTTTAATGATTATCGATCAGAGAAAGGCTCATGAAAGAATTTTGTTTGAAAAGTTCATAAGTTCCCTGGAAAATCAACAGGGAATTGCACAACAAACCTTGTTTCCTCAAACCATTGAGCTAAATGCTTCTGATTACACTCTTTTACAAGTGATTTTAGAAGATGTTAAAGCTTTGGGGTTTGACATTAGAGAATTTGGAAAGAAAACTTTCGTGATTAATGGAACTCCAGCCGATATTCAGAATTGTGATCCAAAAGAATTATTGGAAAACCTATTGGCGAACTATAAAACCAATCAGCTGGATGTTAAACTGAAAGTGAGAGAGAATTTGGCAAAATCATTGGCTAAAGCTTCAGCTGTAAATTATGGAAAATCGCTTACCAACGAAGAGATGAGTTCCATTATCGATCAGCTTTTTGCTTGTAATGTTCCAAACTTTACACCTGATGGAAAACCTGTAATTTCAGTTTTGGAAACTCAAGAATTGGAAAATCGCTTTAAATAAGAGTAGAAATTCTACAAACAAGGCTTTTAGCCTGACAAACTGTCTTGCAATTATGGACCGAAGCCTGTAATTTTAAATTGGTCTGACTATTGTTAGACTTCAACTGAATTTTAAAAAGCATATCGAATGACAAACTATAGACCTCCACTGTTGAATTTACCTCCAGTGGTTAAAAATCTTTTGATCATAAATGTGATCGTATTTCTTGGCGCTTCTGTAGTTGGTAGCAAATTTGGCTTTGACATAGATCGTATTTTGGCCTTACACTTCTTCAAGTCAGAATACTTCAGGCCGCATCAATTCATCACCCACATGTTTATGCATGGAGGAATTGGTCATATCTTTTTTAACATGTTTGCTTTATTCATGTTCGGACGTGTATTGGAGAGTGTATGGGGACCAAAAAGATTTTTAACTTACTACCTAATTACAGGAATTGGAGCTGCATTACTCCACACCTTGGTAAATTGGTTTGATTACATGTCGATGAAGAATGCATTAGATGCATTTGTAAATACACCATCTCCTGATTTACTGTCTCAATTTGTACGTGAACATGTTGGACCAGTAAGACCTTGGGTGCATGACTTCATTAATCAATGGGCAGAATATCCAAACGATGCAAATACTACAAGTCAAGCAATCGACCTTGCAAAAAGAATGTTAGAAGGAAGCATAAATGTTCCTACCGTTGGAGCTTCAGGTGCTGTTTTTGGAATTCTTTTGGCCTTTGGTATGTTATTCCCAAATACAGAATTGATGTTAATATTCCCTCCTATTCCGATTAAAGCAAAATATTTTGTAATTGGCTATGGAGCTATTGAATTGTACATGGCTATTCAAAATAATCCTACCGATAACATTGCACATTTTGCCCATTTGGGAGGTATGATATTTGGCTTTATCCTGATAAAATATTGGCAGAAGAATTCGAAACGTTTTTATTAAATTAAGTACAATAAAAATTAAATAAGGAAGTTTATATCGATAATGAAGATTGATTATGAGCATGAACTTTAACAATCCATATCAGAGCTATTCCAATCAGAACATTTGGGAAGGAATCAAAAGCTCATTTAAAGAAGGAAGTAATCTTACCAAGTTAATTTACATTAACCTGGGCTTATTTCTTGTTATAAAACTTGTGCAGATCGTTGGCATGCTAACGGGCTCTGATATTGATGATGTGATTGTTCGCCAATTAATGGTTCCTGCTTATCCTGAATCTTTAATCAGGCAACCCTGGTCGGTATTCACCTATATGTTTCTGCATACAGAATTCATGCACATTCTAATGAATATGCTTTGGTTTTTCTGGTTTGGCAGAATATTCTTAACCTATCTCGATCAGAAAAAGCTTTTAAGTGTTTATTTAATTGGTGGATTAACCGGAGCAGCTATTTATATATTCTCCTATAACATTTTCCCGGCACTACAGGAGGCTAAATTCATTGCCTACGCTTTAGGTGCATCAGCATCCGTTATGGCAGTTGTTTTTGCCGTTGTTGTGTACGCACCAAATCATATGATTCACTTGATATTTATTGGCCCTGTAAAAATAAAATTCATCGCTCTGTTCTTTATTGCCATGGATTTACTTTACCTGTCGGAAAGTGTAAATATTGGCGGACATATTGCGCATTTGGGCGGAGCATTTTATGGTTGGTTATTTATTTCTCAATTACGCAAAGGAAAAGATATTTCAAGTGGATTTAATTCTATAATGGATTCATTTTTTGGTTTATTCAAGCGCAAAAAGAAGATGAAGGTGAGTTATAAAAACACTCGAAAAATGTCTGATGAAGAATACAACAAATCAAAGAAGGTAAACCAGGAAGAATTAAACCGAATCCTGGATAAGATCGCTAAATCGGGATATGATAGCTTAAGCAAAGAGGAGAAAGAAATTCTATTTAAATCAAGCAATCAAAAGTAAAACCTACATTGAAAAATTTCCTCCATAAAGCCCTGGTTGCATTTAGTCTGATTTTTTCAGGCTCCTTGCTTATTTCTTACATCGCTCCCCATATTAGTCCCGAGGATTTTTGGTTACCAGCCTTTTGGGGCTTAGCGTACCCTTATTTGCTGTTGGCAAATATAATTTTCGCAGTTTATTGGATGCTTAGAAGGCGTTGGAGTTTTCTAATCCCATTGCTTGTGATAGTAATAGGCTATGGTCATCTGCAAAATTTTATTCAAATCAACAGATCAAATTCGGAAGAAAGCAAGTCGCAATCCATTAAAATAATGACTTACAATGTTAGAGCTTTCGATAAATACGAGTGGAGCAAAGACAAGAAAACACCAAATAAAATGGTGGAACTATTAAAGCAGAACAAAGCTGATGTTTATTGTTTTCAGGAATTTCATAATACACGTAACGGATTACTTAGTCTGTACAACCTTAAAAAAAACACTGCTTGTAAATATTTGTCTTTAGGAAAAAAGGCCAATGGAGTAGCCATTTTTTCCAAGTATCCAATTGTGCGAAAAGGAGAAATTAAATTTGAAAAAGGCAATTGGTGTAATGCCATTTATGCCGATATTAAAAAGAATGGTAAAATTATAAGAGTTTATAACCTTCATTTGGAATCGAACCGATTGGGAGGTAGAAATTATGCTTTCATCAACAAAAAAGAGTTTAAGGCCGACGAAGAGGAATTAAAAGAAATTAAAGACATTTCGTTCCGCCTACAACATGCTTTTATCCGCAGAGCCAAGCAGGCAGAAATCATCAGGGGACATATCGCTAAATCGCCTCATCCAACAATTGTTTGTGGTGATTTTAATGATACAGCACAATCCTATACCTATCACAAAATTAAAGATGGATTAATCGACTGTTTTAGAGAAAAAGGCATAGGTATTGGAACAACTTATTCTGGTGATTTTCCCTCTTTTAGAATTGATTTTGTGCTGCATGATGAGAAAATGATATGCCACAGCTACAAGCGAATCAAGAAAAAATATTCCGATCACTTTCCAATAATCACAGAACTTAATTTTGTAGAGAAATAAATTAATTCTTTAAAACCAATTCGCGTGTAGAAACGTGAATATTATAATCTTTGGTTTGATATTTAGCTACAATATTCAAGGTAGTATCCAATTTTAACTCCGAATCCAACAGGAATTCATAACGGGCTGATCCCCCTTTTGCATAATAGGGTTTTGCAGCAGGTGGAATATATTTATCCTTCATTAACTCTGTGATATAGAACACCACATTTTTCGAATAATTACTCAGAAATAATTTCAGAATGATCCGATCTGATTTTTCCAATTTTTGAATCTCAATTTCAGGAAATCTCTCACGCAAACTGCCATCGCGCTTATATTCCTTGAGTCCAATTCCAGGCTGGCCTCTCATGTAAGGAGTTTCAGCCCAAATTTTACCATTGGCATAATACTTTTTCTGAATCCCATCTTTTTTATCATTGAGGTATGGTGTTAAGCTATAGATATTCCCATTTTTGTGATATTTTTTAGCAACACCACTCTTCTCATCATCAACATACATGATTTCATCACTCAATGCTCCTGAAGAATAGTAATATCGGGTAACTCCATTACGAACACCATTTTGATAGCTAATCTCTGCTGATAACCTGTTTTGCTCATCGTACTTCTTCACCACACCATTTTCCACAAAACCCTGATCTTTCTTGGAACTACGATCAGTTTTTTGCTCGCAGGCAAATAAAATTAAAGCAAAAAGGAATATAAATTTATATTTCATCAGGAGATTCTTAGTTAGTGCTACCCATAAAGAATATGAGTTATTCCCAATAAAAATATATTAAACATTGAAAACTTAAAAATTATTCCGTAACAAATAAGCTACATTAACTTTTTTCTCTTCAAAAGATATGATTGCAGTACATTAGCAAAATCCTTTCGGATGTCGGCTTCAATTAAATCGATAGAAAACTGATTACACAACAAATTCAATTCTGTAAAGAACTTTTGCTGCTCTTTCTGATACATCTCCTTAATATCAGTCGGGTTTAGTTTTAGACTTTCACCTGTTTCCAAATCTACAAATTGACTAGGGCGATTCTCAAAATTAAAATCCAATTCCAATTCATGATCACGCACGGCAAACAGAATTACCTCGTGTTTGTTGAATCGTAAATGTTGCAAGGACTCCATGATTTCCTTTGGCGTTTCTGTTCCTGTAAAATCAGAAAAAACAATCACCAGCGATCGTTTGTGTAATCCTTCAGCCAAATGATGCAAGGTATCTGCAATTTTGGTTTCCCTATTCTTTCCTATCTCTTCTTCATTGTACACCTTATGCAAGTGAGAATACATTAATTGAGCATGAGTAAGAGATAGTTTAGATGGAGTTAAAAGATCTATTTTATCCGAAAAGGTACAAAGCCCCACAGCGTCACGCTGCTTTCTTAACAAGTGAATTAAGGCTGCAGCACACAAAACAGAATACCCTAATTTGCTTTGATACTTGTTTTTATATGGGAACAACATCGATGATGATGTATCCATAACAATATGAGCTCGGAGATTGGTTTCTTCTTCGAATTGTTTGACGAACATTTTATCGCTACGGGCATACAGTTTCCAATCAATATGCTTGGTTGATTCTCCTTTGTTATACAAACGATGCTCGGCAAATTCAACAGAAAAACCATGGTAAGGACTACGATGCAAACCAATAAGAAATCCCTCGACAATTTGATGTGCCAATAATTCCAAATTATCGAATTGTTCGAACTGTATCAGGTCAGATAATTGCTTTACCATTTTAATTTTTCAGATAAAAAAAGGGCATAGATAAACCTCTATGCCCTGAATATTTTTATACTCTTATTACAATAGAGCATCAATTTTTTCTGCCAAGCTTGATTTTGGAACTGCTCCAACTTGCTTATCAACAACTTCTCCTCCCTTAAAGAAAAGAACCGTAGGAATATTACGGATCCCAAATTTAGCTGAAGTTGCAGGACTGCTGTCAACATCCAATTTGGTTACTACGATTTTTCCATCGTAATCAGTTGCCAATTCGTCTACAATTGGACCAACCATTCTACATGGACCACACCATTCTGCCCAAAAGTCCACCAATACTGGCTTATCTGATTTCAAAACAACTTCTTCAAAATTAGAATCGTTTACTTCAATTGTCATGGTAATCTATTTTTTAGCGTTTATGTATTTTATTTAAAACTAGTGCAATTTAATTAATTTTGAATTTAATTTCCGAATTATTTTCAAAATATTCTATTAATTCATTGGTTAACTCAACCCGATAACTCCTCGAAAACATTTTCAAAGCTTTCTTTCCTTTATCAAAAATTTCAAAGTTAAGTTTCATACTTCCCTTGTTCTCATCAATGCAGTTCACAATCTCGGTAACCAATTCATCTGTTAGTGCCGTTATGGGAATTTCCAATGTAAACTCTTTTGCTTTCTTTTCAAGAACTTCGGAAAGCATCATGATATTTTTCACCTTAAATTCTAACTCTGTAGAATCTTTAGGCCAGGATCGAGTTTGAACTCTACCGCTAATGTAAATGGAAAGGCCTTCAACAAAATAATTTCCAAACTCAATAAAATCTTTACCAAAGAATGCCAATTCATATGAATCCGAAAAATCTTCTATTCCAACAATGGCAAAAGGATTTCCATTTTTGGTTGTTCCTCTTCTAATCGCAGTAATCATTCCTGCTACATTAACATCCTTGTTGGCAAAACTTTCAAACTCAGAAGACAAGTCCGATAAGCTAGCATTACAAAAGTTATTAATGGTTGTCTTAAAATCATCCAAAGGATGCGCAGACAGGTAAATACCAATTAATTCTTTCTCTTTATTTAAGCGTTCAAGTTTTCCCCACTCTGCACATTCTGGTGCTTTCGGAGGAGTAACAACATAATCGTCTACTCCACCAAACAAAGTTTGTTGATTGTTTAACTTTTCAGCCTGAAGTTTATTCCCATACTTCACCAAGTGCTCCATAAAGGTAACATCGGTTTCATCTATTTGAAAATACTGACTTCGTTTTAACCCGAAACTATCAAATCCACCCGACATGGCAAGATTTTCAAGCGTTCGTTTATTTACTGATCTTAAATTTACACGTTCTACAAAATCAAAAATATCCTTGAACGGTCCATTTTTTCTCTCCTCAATAATATCGTGAACGGCCTGTTCTCCAACTCCTTTTACTCCCGCCATTCCGAAACGAATCTCACCATTCTTGTTTACTGTAAATGTTGAATAAGATTCATTTACATCTGGCCCAAGTACTGGCAAGCCCATACGTTTACACTCATCCATAAAAATGGTCACTTTCGTGATATCGGATAAGTTACGAGACAGAACGGCTGCCATAAATTCTGCCGGATAATGAGCTTTAAGGAAACCTGTTTGATAAGCAATATAAGCATAACAAACCGAGTGAGATTTGTTAAAAGCATACTTGGCAAACGCCTCCCAGTCTGACCAAATTTTCTCAATTAACTTATCGGCTTTGGCATTATCACCGCCAACACCTTCCATAAATTTTGGATTATCATGACATCCATTGATAAATTCAACCTTCAATTTATCCATCATGGCAATGATCTTTTTACCCATCGCTTTACGCAAGGAATCGGACATACCACGTGTAAATTGCCCCAGCGCTCTCGACTGGAGCATCACCTGCTCCTGGTAGACTGTAATTCCATAGGTATCTTTCAGGTAATCCTCCATAATTGGATGATCATATTCAATCTCCTCTTCTCCATTTTTTCTTCGGATAAAAGAAGGGATGTACTCCATTGGTCCCGGACGATACAAGGCATTCATGGCAACCAAATCCTCAAAACGGTTTGGTTTCAATGCTCGTAAATGCTTCTTCATCCCAGGGGATTCAAACTGGAATATGGCAGTTGTTTCTCCACGACTGAATAGCTGGAAAGTCTTTTCGTTTTCAAGGTCAACATTGTTGATATCAACATCAATTCCTTTGGAAAGTTTTACATTGGAAAGTACCTCCTTAATAATGGATAAGGTTTTCAAACCCAGGAAGTCCATTTTAAGCAATCCGATATCTTCAACAAAACGACCATCGTACTGAGTTGTTAGCAGTTCCTCGCCTTTGGTTGGCATCACCGGCAAATGCTCGTCAAGCGGATTTTTTCCAATTAAAACCCCGCAGGCATGCACCCCGGTTTGTCTTACTGATCCTTCCAATGCTTCTGCAAACTTAATGGTTCTTGCAATCAATGGATTTGGCGAATCTTTTTCTTCCAGAAGTGCAGGCTCTTCTTCATAAGCCTTCTTAAAACTCATTTTTGGTGCTTCAGGAACCAGTTTGGCAAGTCGATTGGCTTCAGCCAAATCCAAACGAAGCACACGCGCCACATCCTTAATGGAACTCTTTGTAGCCATTGTTCCAAAAGTACAGATGTGCGCTACTTTATCATGTCCGTATTTATCGGTAACATAGTCCAATACTTGCTGACGTCCATCATCATCGAAGTCGATATCCACATCGGGCATCGAAATACGATCAGGATTCAGAAAACGCTCAAACAGCAAATCATATTTAATTGGATCCACATCGGTAATGGAGATACAATACGCAACAGCTGAACCAGCAGCCGAACCACGACCAGGACCAACAATTACGCCATTGTCTTTTGCCCAGTTGATGAAATCCTGTGTGATCAAGAAATACCCAGGGAAACCCATGGTTTTAATAGTATTCAACTCAAACTCCAGCCGTTCAACAACACTATCTTCCAACTCTTCACCATACCTCACTTTCGCACCTTCGAATGCAAGATGTTTCAGGTAATCAGCCTCAAGTTTTATCTGCAGCACTTTATCGTAGCCACCTAGTTTCTCGTATCGCTCTTCCTGAAACTCCTCTTTTAAGGCAGCCTCAGGAAACTTTTCTTGATATTCTTCTACCGTACCAAACTCCTCGGGAATATTAAAAGGAGGCATAATAGGATTGGCATCAAGCTCATAAGCTTCTACTTTTTCTGCTATTTCCAAGGTGTTGGCAAGTGCTTCGGGTACATCGGCAAAGAGCTCATTCATCTCTTCGGTAGTTTTGAACCACTCCTGTTTGGTGTAACGCATACGAGTCGGATCATCGTAATCACGTCCTGTACTCAAACAAACCAACACGTCATGAGCTGCTGCATCTTCTGCATTTATAAAATGAGAATCGTTGGTTGCAATTACTTTAACACCCAATTCTGCTGCCAACTCTCGAATTACTTTATTTACTCTTACCTGATTTTCCCAGACATCTCCTTTCAATCGAGGATCGTCGTTTGGATGACGCTGAATTTCCAGGTAATAATCTTCACCAAATACATCTTTGTACCAAAGTATGGTTTCTTTTGCCTTATCGATACTACCTGCCATGATATGCTGGGAAACTTCTCCTCCAAGACAAGCACTACTTACAATCAAGCCCTCGCTATATTCTTCAAGCAGCTCCTTATCGATACGCGGTTTGTAGTACATCCCATCGGTATGTGCAATAGAGGTTAACTTTAACAGACTTTGGTAGCCTTTATAGTCTTTGGCCAGCAAAACGAGATGATTCCCGGATGCATCGACCTTATTTTCCTTGATTAAATGTCCACGTTTCGCAACATAGGCTTCCACGCCAATAATTGGCTTTATTCCAGCCTTGCTACATGCTACATGGAATTCTTTAATCCCAAACATGCTACCATGATCGGTTAAAGCAACAGCAGGCATTCCATCTTCTTTTGCTTTATTTGCAATTGCTGCTGTTTTAGCAGCTCCATCGAGTATGGAATATTGCGAATGAACATGCAGATGAACAAAGGCTTGCTGCATTGTTATATTTTTCGCTGCTTCTTTCCTTTTTCTATCTTCCTTGTCGATGGAGATTTCGTCGAAAGCAGTATTTACCTTGAAAGATTCATACTTGATTCCAACCAACTCAATGGTATCGGGATTATTGATTTTAAATGCCTGAACCTGCTCAGCAGACATTCTATGAATTTCCTGTCCTAATCCATCAACTCTTATCAATTCGAGAAAACAACGGGAAGTTGCCTCAACATCGGCTGCCGCGTTGTGGGCTTCAGCAAATGGAACGCCAAATAATTTGGTATGCAGTTCGGTAAGCGTAGGATTTTTAAGTTGTCCTCGTCTTTTTAAATCACAAAACTCCTTGCTACCCGTCATGGTATCGATCTTTGGTGCTCTTACAAGCTCCTGCTCTTCCATTTCGCAACGTAGCAATTCGCAACCAACAATGTTAATATCAAAAGAAACATTGTGCCCAATGATAAATGTAGACTTTCTTACATCCTCCATAAAATCAAGAAGGGCATCTTGAAGTGGAATTCCTTTTTCGTGAGCGATTTCCGTTGAGATACCATGTACTGCAACAACATCATCAGGAATGGTATATCCATCGGGTGTAATTACATGATTTTTGGCAAATAGAAAGTTCCCCTCAATATCATGACATTGCCATGCCAACTGCACCATTCTTGGCCAGTTGTCAAAATCATCTAAAGGTGCTTTCCACTTTTTGGGTAAGCCTGTAGTTTCGGTATCGAATATTAAAAACATCTCAGTATCAGGAATTTTACATTTTAAGCTCACAATGGGAGCCGAAATGCGAAGATAAGGAATTAATTTATGTGATTTGGAAGAATAAACAGTTCTTTGACGTCCTTTCGGATCAGATGGGTTAGCGCAATGATTGAATAAAGCTTTCGGCAACCAGCCTCAAGCTGCAAGCTGTTTTGAAGTACGTAGTTTTGACTGCAATTATTTAATTCTTCGTAATTCGTAATTGCGAATTCGTAATTATATAAATGTCCGAACAAAGAGTTTACCTCTCAATTTCGACTGCGTGAGGGATTGAAGTGGAAAGCCCGGAGGGAGGAACGAGCGAGGACTTGCAACGAAAAGCCCGACCCGAAGGGACACGCCCGGATATCAGCTGTAAGATTTGAAGCTATGGTTCAAAGTTGGGGGATCAAGCTGTAAACAGCTCTAAAAATGAAAGTTACCCATCCAAAATATTCTTAAACAAGCTATTTCGAAACCAAAATAAAATTGTATCTTTGTCGCGCTTATAAATCGTGGTATGTATACCACAACTATAATGTAGGCAAATTATTAATCTTATTATTAAAGAGTTATGCCAGTAAAAATTAGACTAGCAAGACACGGTCGTAAAAGACGTGCATTCTACCACATCGTGGTAGCAGATAGCAGAGCGCCACGTGATGGTAGATACATTGAGCGTATTGGATCTTATAATCCAAACACCAATCCTGCTACAATTGACCTAAATTTTGACAAAGCCTTAACATGGCTTGGTAATGGTGCTCAGCCTACCGACACTGCAAGAGCAATTTTATCTTACGAAGGTGTAATGATGAAGAAGCACTTGTTAGATGGTGTTAAGAAAGGTGCTTTTGATGAAGCAACTGCAGAAGAAAAATTCCAGGCTTGGAAACAAGAGAAAGAAGCTAAAATCAACGCTAAGAAAGATGGTCTTTCGAAAGCTGCTGCTGATGAAGCTCAAGCTCGTTTAGAAGCAGAAGCTAAAATTAGCGCTGACAGAGCAGAAGCTATCGCTAAGAAAGCTGCTGAAGCTGAAGCTGCTGCTAAAGCTGAAGAAGCAGGCGAAGAAGCTGCAAACGAAGAAGGAGCTGAAGAAACTGAAGCTTAATTTGAATTGCATGCTTAGAAAAGAAGATTGTTATTTAGCTGGAACCTTTACTAAAACTCATGGAGTTAAAGGTGAATTGGTTGCCAAAACAAACGGTGATCTTCTTGAAAGAAATAAATTGGAATCAATCCTCGTCGATATCGATGGAGGATTGGTTCCTTTTTTCATTCCTAAAAATGGGATGAACTCGAGAAATCATTCGAGTGTAAGGATTTTATTGGAAGATATGGCAACGGAAGAAAAAGCCAAAAGATTTATTGGTTGTGATATCTATGTTCCAATGAAAGATGTACCAGACTATATTGAAGAACAAGACGAACTGGATCCTAATGTTTTAATTGGATTCACCTACGAGGATGAAGAAAAAGGTGAACTGGGTGAGATTGTAGATATTCAGGATTTTGCAGGCAATATTGTTATGGTAGTAGAAATTAATGGCGAGGAAGTGATGATTCCTTTTGCCGACGAAAACTTCATCGACCTTGATGAAGAAAACAAAACCATTGTAATGGAAACTCCTGATGGTTTGCTTGATTTATACCTTGAATAGTTTAGTGCCTTGAGTACTTAGAGTTAATTATTCGACTCCTATTCTACCTGATTGTTAACCGATTACTACTAACTGTTTACTGTTTACCGATTACTGCTAACTGTTTACTGTTACCCCACTACTTCTTTTTCAAATTCGCGAATTCTGATTTTTAAAGTTTCCGGTACAGGAATACTTTCTCCTAGTTTTTGACTGTAGCCAACCATAACCTGTGAAGTTTTAGTTTTGATTTCGCCAGTAACAGAATCGACAATATTTTGGTACAAACCAACGCTTTTATTGCCTAGTTTATGAATTCGGGTATGCACTTCGATTTTATCCTGCAAAGTAATTGACGACAAGTAATCAATTTCGAGATGTGCTAAAACAAGAGCTGAATTATTCCAATCGATCACCTGACCATATACCTGCTGAAAATAATCCATCCTGGCCAGATCCAAATAACTTAACTGTACGCCATTATTGGCATGTCCCATTAAATCGATATCTCCAAAACGAACTTGTATTTTCTTGATGTGCCTGAATTCCATTTGTATTAAATTTTGGACGAAGGTAAGAAGTAATTATAAATTATGAGTTATGAATGTTGAATTTAGAATCGTACTTCAAGCAATTTAAATCACCGAATTTGATACCTGATAATCCACAAATAAAAAGTTAGGTGCAACTTTTGGCTGAGTTGTTCGTCCTTTAAAAAGTACGAAACGATTTATAATCTAAAACCATAACATATGAAATCAAAACGTATTACTTCCCTTATTGCAATTTTTGCTTTGTTATTAAGCAGTACTATTGCTTTTGCTCAAAAAACCGAAGATCGAAAAGTAAGCTCTTTCGAATCAATCAGCCTTTCAATTGCGGCCAAAGTTTATGTGAGTCAAAATGAAAAAACATCTGTAAAAGTTAAAGCTTATGCCGATGATTTGGATGAAATTATTACTGAAGTAGATGGTTCAACTTTAAAGATCAAGCGCAAAAAGAACAGAGGATGGAATTGGAATACTCGTTCATTCAAAAAAGTTGAAGTTTACATTTCAACTCCTAATGTTGAAGATCTAAGAATTTCAGGATCAGGAAACATTATTGCAAAAACTCCTATCGAATCTGCCAGCGTTGATTATGCAATCAGCGGAAGTGGTAACATTATTATCGATAAGTTGAAAGCCGATAATGTTGAGTGTCACATTTCAGGTTCAGGTGATATCCGTTTAAAAGGAGAATGTAAAGATGAACTTGAAATTCACATTAGCGGATCGGGTGATATTGAAGCTGGGTATTTCGAAGCAAAAGTTGCAGACGTTCATATTTCGGGATCCGGAGATTGTAAAATTTATGCTTCGGAAAGTATAACTGCTCGAGTTGCCGGTAGCGGTGATATTTATTACCGAGGAAATCCTAAAGATGTTAACTGTAAATCTGTAGGATCAGGATCGATTAAATCGGTTGGAGAATAATATAAGTATACATATAAAACAAAACCTCTCAGAAATTAATATGCTGGGAGGTTTTTTTATTCTTACTTTCGAAGGATTTGAATTTCACCTCCTACTCCAATTTTGATAATGCTTGAAGCACTTGCTTTTTCAATATCATCTTGTCGGTACTCCACCACATAATCAACCAGCTCTTTCAATTCCTCGTTGATTTCAGAAAAATTTGCAGGCGATGGATCTCCACTAATATTAGCTGAAGTGGAAACAATTGGCTTTTTAAATCTTTGAATCAGATTCTGAGTAAATTCTTCATTTGTGATACGAATGCCAATGGTTCTATCTGAATTGATCAAGTTTGGCGCCAGATTCTTTGCTCCCGGATAAATCAATGTCATTGGTTTATCGTTGGCTTCAATCAAATCCCAGGCTATTTCCGGAACCTCATCAACATATGAATTCAGTCTGTTAGGATTTTCCATCAACACCAACATGGCCTTGCAATCCTCACGCTGTTTAATTTCATAAACCCTTTTTACTGCATCGGCATTTGTAGCATCACAGCCAATTCCCCAAATGGTATCGGTAGGATAAAGAATTACGCCTCCCGATTTTAAAACCTCTAGTGCTTTGTTAATGTCGTTGTTCATAGTGAATGTGTTAATGTGTGAATGTGTTAATGTGTGAATGAAGACTTTATATTCTAATTCTCACAAATTAAATTCACTAACTACAAGAATCAATGAGTAATCAATATTATTAATTACTCATTGTTCATTATTAATTCGTTTATACTGCTACATTGTATTCACGCAATGCATCATTCAAAGATGTTTTCAAGTCGGTTGATGGTTTACGCTTACCAATGATAAGTGCACAAGGGACTTGATATTCTCCTGCTGGGAATTTTTTGGTTCTGGTTCCTGGAATCACAACTGAACGTGCTGGAACAAAACCTGTATATTCCACTGGCTCTTCACCGGTTACATCAATAATTTTAGTCGATTTTGTAAGCACTACATTAGCTCCAAGCACAACTTCTTTTTCAAGATGAACTCCTTCTACTACGATACAACGAGAACCAATAAAACAGTTGTCTTCCACAATCACCGGAGAAGCCTGAATTGGTTCCAATACACCACCAATACCAACACCTCCACTCAAATGAACATGTTTTCCAATTTGAGCACATGATCCAACAGTGGCCCAGGTATCAACCATAGTTCCCTCATCAACGTATGCGCCAATGTTTACATACGATGGCATCATTACTACATCTTTTGCAAGGAAGGCTCCGTAACGAGAAACAGCATGAGGCACAACACGAACTCCCAATTCGGCATAGTTGGTTTTCAATGCCATTTTATCGTGGAATTCGAATGGACCCACTTCTATGGTTTCCATTTTACGAATTGGGAAATAAAGAATCACTGCCTTTTTCACCCACTCGTTTACCTGCCAACCACCTTCAATTGGTTCTGCTGTGCGTAATTTTCCTTTGTCAAGAAGTTCAATTACTTCTTCTATATTTTTCTGCACTTCGGGTGAACTCAATAAAGATCTATCCTCCCAGGCAGACTCAATGCTTTGTTTAAGATTTTCGTACATATTCTTATTTACTTGTAAAATTTTGGTTAATGCTCACAAAACTAGTCAAAAAGTAGAAAAGTAGAAATGTCGAATAGTCAAAAAGTTGCAGACTTATTTTTCATCAGACAGATAATAGAAATGAAATGGTTGTATTAAAAATGAATCCGTATTACTTTTGGGCAAACAAATTATCAGAACATGCAAAATTCAATCTTCCTATCGAGCTTAAACATTCACGAATCGTGGAACTCCTTTCTTACCGATGAAATTATTGATTTGATTAAGAGCATCGAATCATCCATTCAAATAGAAAGTGCTACACCAAAAAAAGAATTGGTTTTAAGATTTTTGGAGATGGATTTACATGCTATTCCTGTGGTGATTTTAGGGCAAGATCCTTATCCGCAGGAAGGTGTGGCTACTGGTCGATCGTTTGAAGTAAATGGATTGAATTCATGGTTCGATAAATTTAGAAATGTATCCTTAAAAAATATTCTTAGAAGTATTTACAAGGCTTATACTGCCGAAGAGTTGAAGTATTCTGAAATCCTAAAAAAACTAAATGAGGGAGATCGTTTACCAATGGAAGGTGATTTTAAGGTGCTACCTCCAAACCAATTGTTCCGTTATTGGTGGGAAAAAGAAAATGTACTACTATTAAATACAGCGTTTACCTGTGAAATTGGGAATCCAAATTCTCATACCAAAATCTGGTCAAAATTTACTCAAAAAATATTGAGTCATATTGCCGATAAGAACAAAGAGGCTGTTTGGTTTCTTTGGGGCAACAATGCTCAAAAAATTGTTGCTGACATTCAAATTGAAAATAAAATAGAAACCTCGCACCCAATGATGTGCTACCAAAGAGATAATGACATTTTGTTTGGTAAAATAAATCCGTTTACCGAAACCAAAAATAAGGTAGATTGGTTAGGTCTAAACAAATAGGGTTGCGCTTAAATTCGGTTAAAGTGTGTTAAAAAATGTAACAATCGGTTTTTAAGATAAATGAGTGAGCTATATTTATCATTCATTATTTAATCGAAGAATCTTGAAAACTACAATTAATACCATTTTTCTACTGCTTTTAACCATTGGCAATTCGTTTTCGCAGGAACATAAAGACCAAACTTTTGTGGTTTCGGGTAAGGTAATCAACTCTGAAACCAAGGAAGGAATTTCATATGCTCATGTAAATTTGGATGACACCTACTGGGGCGTTATCTGTGATAGCCTGGGATTTTTTAGAATACGAGTGAATCCTGATCAGAAATTGAAAGTTACTGCCATGGGATATAAAGCACAATTGGTAGATGTTCAAACTCCTGGTGTTGAGAATGAAATATTCCAGGAAATTATTATGGATATAGAAAGCTATATGTTACAAGAAGTGCAGGTGCACTCTTTTGGTAGCTGGAATGACTTTAAAGAGCAATTCGTAAAAGCAAAAGCACCTGCGGATCCCGATGCTTCTTTAGCCATAAACTTTGGAGATTTCACAACGGACGAATACACAGGAAGAGCCATGAGACGACAAGGTGCTGGTGTTAGTTTGGGTTTTGGCAAAAGGAAAAAGAAATTTAAAGGCATGAAAGTCCCTACCCAGTTAGAGGAAATTCAAGCTACTCTTTTTGCCGAGAAATTCAATCGAAATTTAGTGGCTGAAATCACAAAAGAAAATGGCAATCGTCTGGATATTCTGATGAAATACATCAATTCCAGAACCAGTTTTTCTTATCAAAGTAGCGACATGTACATTGTAAGAAGGGTAAAAGAATTGCATAAGAAATTTCTTCAGGAAGATACAGATTTTCAGAACAACCTAAGCTTTACTGACACACTTGGCAGGATCGAAAATCATCTAAGACCTTAAGCATCCCAACCCACTAATGATGAAACCAAACCCTAAATCTCTTATATTAATCTGCTTCACTCTTCTAACACTAAATGGTGTAGCCCAAGCATTTTCTCAAGATTCAACGATTAGTATCTCCGGTTTTATTTTATCAGATAAAGAGAAAGAACCTATTGAAGATGCCATTATCACCATTAAGCGAACAAGAAGAGGTGTTATTAGCGACAGTTCCGGCGTTTTTCATTTGCAAATTCTGCCCAAAGATACTTTGGTAATTAGTTCAATGGGTTTTGAAATGATACAATGGCCTGTTCCTGCCATTGCAGATCCCAACTTTCCGCCATTTTTCAAAATTCATTTAAAAAATCAGGCAGTTCCTTTAAAGGAAGTAAATGTATATGCACTTGGAACTTATGAAGATTTTAAAGAAGAATTCGTGAAGAAAAAACTACCTCCAAAGAAAAAGAAAGGAGAAGGCTTTAGACTAAGCGAAGCACAAATGTTTGAGATTAAACTAAAGGAACAGGCAAGAACTCCACCTAATGTTGTTGCTGGTTTAATCGGACTTGGCAGTAAAATATTCAAAAAGAAAAAGAAACCTCAGCCTGTATTTTCAAATGAAGTAAACTTTGTACACCAACAAATGCTTCAAGAAAAGTTTAACAGGGAAATTGTTACCAACTTAACCGGCGAAACAGGAAATACATTGGAACAGGTTTATGCATACATATGCAAAAAATCGAACTTTACTTATCAAGACAGTGAATTAGATATACAGACAAAAATTTTAGAACTTTACAAAGAATATAAACTTGATCCTGAAAAGGCAAATTCTAGCTTATTACAACTTAAAAAGGAAGACAAAATACCAAATCACCTGCGACCATAATCTTAAAATGAAGATCTTTTTAAAATTCATACTCATTCTTTTTCTCTCAGCAAATGCTTTTCATAGCAATGCACAATCTTTTCTGCAAGATTCAACTCTTAGTATATCTGGTTTGATCTACTCTTCGAAAACCAACGAAGCAATTCCAAATGCTACTGTAACCATAAAACGATCGAGAAAAGGTGTCATATGTGATGGTACCGGAGTATTTCATTTGCAGATTCAGGAAAAAGATACTTTGGTGATTAGTGCCTTAGGCTATGAATTGAAAGAATGGCCTGTTCCTCTTATCCTAAACCCTGATTTTCCTCCATTTTTTAGAATAAAATTGCAAGATATATCCTATCTGCTTAAAGAAGTTGATATCTACGCATTGGGAACCTGGGATGAGTTTAAAGATGAATTTGTAAAAGCCAAAGTGAAGGAGAAAAATCCTATTAATAAAGACATTGGGAAACAATTGGCTCCTTACAATACCAAAAAGCCTGATCCTGTACCTGCTCAATATAGACCTAAAATAGATAAAAAGATGGGTATCGTTGATGCCATTTTCAGGCCTACCGATTTTCTTCACAACAAGCTCAGCAAAAAGGAAAAAATTAAAAAGAAACTTTCTAAAAGAATTAAGGAAGAAGGAAAAAACAAGAAAATTGGTAATAAATACAATGCCCAAATTGTATCGGATGCTACAGGATTAAAAGGCGATGAACTGGTTTCATTTATGGAGTTTTGTGGAAAGAAAATTCATGTGACCGAGAATTCTCGTGATTATGATGTGATGAAACAAATTCTAGATTTATACGAAGAATACTCTACAAAAGAGGAGTAAACAAACGAGCAATGGATTCCTGCATTTTTTGCACCTTCGATCGGTGAATCCATTTCTCAAGAATTACCTCTTCGCTTTGCTGCAAGTCTTCTAAAAATCGTTCTCGCAATTCCAAGGTTATTTTTTCATCGTAAACCAAAGCATTTACTTCAAAATTCTGTTCAAAACTTCTCACATCCATATTGGCGGTACCCACGGTTGATAGGATTCCATCCACAGTCATTATTTTGCTGTGATTAAAACCTGCTTTGTAAAAATAGATTCTTACACCTGCTTCCAGCAATTCTTCGATGTACGACAAAGTTCCCCAATAGGTCATGAATGAATCCGATTTATTTGGAATCAAAATTCGAACATCAACACCACTCATGGCCGATGTTTTTAAGGCCATTAAAATGCTACCGTTCGGCATGAAGTAAGGAGATGAAATGTAAACATTTCGCTTTGCCGAAGTAATTGCCGAAAAGTAAGCTTGCATAATACTTGCCCAGTCGGAATCGGCACCAGAGGCTGTTATTTGTAACAGACATCTCTCTTTGGCTTTTTTATAAGGCAGGTATTTCTGATTGATCAAAACCTCCTGACGAACAAAATACCAATCGATCAAAAACACAATTTGCAAACTCGATGCCGACTCTCCCGTCACCTTTAAATGCGTATCTCGCCAAATTCCAATATCAGGAATTCCATTGAGATAGCGGTCAGCAAAATTCAAACCTCCTACAAAAGCTGTAGTTCCATCAATCACAATAATTTTACGATGATTGCGATAATTTACCCTACTGGTTAAGATTGGAAATCGAACAGGTAAAAATGCCTGAACTTTAACACCAGCTTCTTCCAAAGTTTCCACAAACTGTTTGCTCAGTTTCCAGCTGCCAACATCATCGTAAATCACTCGTACCTCTACTCCACTTTTTGCCTTTTCTACCAATATTTCAAGCAATTCCGAAGCCAACTCACCATCTTCTATGATGTAATATTCCAAATGAATGTGATCTTTTGCTTTTCGCAAGGATTTAAAAATCTCTGAGAAAGTTTCCTTGCCATCATTCAAAACATTCACCTTATTGTAACCACTCAATAAAGCTTTGGAGTTATTCAAAAGCAGGGTCATGATGTTTTTCTTCTCATGAATGCGCTCATCTTTCAAGAAACGGCTTTTATCCAAACGAAGTTTCTGATCCTGACTCATTACCTGCAACCATTTTAAATCCCCAAAACCTTTCATGCTGAACATTTTTCGCTTGCGGAAACTTTGCCCGAAAACCAGGTAAACCACAAAACCAAAAACTGGGAGAAATATCAAAACCAAAATCCATGATATGGTTTTTAAAGGACTTCTATTCTCAAGCAGAACAATGATAATGGTAGTAATAATGGTTAGAGCATAAAGAATACTCAGCGCTGCAAACAACTGTATCCAAAAATCCGACCAATTAATTGATAGTAACATAAATCTAAGAGAATAGAAGATTTGTATCTTTGTGCTTTAACAGATTTGAAATATTAGATATGAGATGATACATTTTTGAGTGAAATCTATAAAAATCCATTTACTAATAGCTAAATTCCTAATCTATTATTGAAATTCAATGAGCCAATTAAACAACATACAATCTACAATAAATTACATAAAAAAAGAACTTGAAATCATTTATAGTTCGCGAGAAGGTGAAAGTATTGCCTATATTTTGCTTGAAGAGCTGCTGAATTACTCAAGAACTCAAATTCAACTGAATAAAACTGAGCCTATTCAGGATGAGCAATTCGAGAAAATCAAAGAATACATTGCAGATTTAAAAGAGAATAAACCAATTCAATATATTTTAGGCGAAGCTGATTTTTATGAACTGAAATTCAAAGTAAATCAGCACACATTAATTCCCAGACCGGAAACTGAGGAGTTGGTTCATGCCATTATAAATGAAAATAAGGAAGCCAAGCTGGACATATTGGATATTGGAACTGGAAGTGGCTGCATTCCCATTTGCCTGGCCAAGCATCTTGTAAAGGCAAATGTAAGCAGTGTTGATATTTCGCCTGGAGCCATTCAAATTGCAAAAGAAAACGCAAAACGAAACGAAGTTCAGCTTACATTTGATGAAAGAGACATCCTAAATTGGGAAGCTTATGAGTGGGAACAATTGGATATCATCGTAAGCAATCCTCCATATGTAACCAATGCAGAAAAGGAAAAGATGGAGAAAAATGTATTGGATTTTGAACCGCATACAGCTCTTTTTGTGAGCGATCATGATCCTTTAATTTTTTACCGAAGAATTGCAGAATTGGCACAAGAGCATCTGAAAAAAGGAGGAAAACTATACTTCGAAATCAACGAAAGTTTGGGGAAAGAGATGACAGAACTGTTGGAGCAAAAAGGATTTTCCGACATACAGGTTCGAAAAGACATTAATGGCAAAGACAGAATGATGTCGGCGATAAAATAGTAAGCAATGTATAAAAAAAAGCCCACCCAAATAAGCCCCGCCGCAGCTCTTTCGAAAGTGCAATTTATTTGCAGCAAGCAAGAAAAATGCTGTAGCGATATTCGCAAAAAATTACAAGATTGGAACATCTCGGCTGATGATCAGGATAAAATTATAAGCTCCTTAATCGAAGACAAGTTTATTGATGAAAGTAGATTTACGAACTTTTATGTGCGCGATAAATATCGTTTCAACAAATGGGGAAGAATAAAAATATCATACCATTTAAAGCACAAACAAATTCCCGAAAGAACAATAAACGAAGCTTTGGAACAAATTAATCATCAGGAATATAAAGAAAACCTACAGGATATTTTGCACTCGAAACTGCGAAGCCTTAAAGATGATGATCCGTACCAGTTAAAGACAAAATTGTATCGCTTTGCGCAAAGCCGGGGATTTGAATCTCAATTGTCTTTGAACCTTATTGAAGACTTGCTCTCAGAAATAAAATAGAACTTTTAATTTACTTTTGGCAAGCTTATTGTTAAAGAATATTTATCTTTAATTTTGCTATCGAAATATTACTTTAAACCTATACAAATGATAAAAACTTTACGCAAAACTCTCAATTTTACATTGATAATACTCTTACTTATTGGTTGCTCGGCACAACAAAGTATGGCAAAGAGAAGACCTCCAAAGTGGGTTAAAGAGAGACCAATTACTCCTGATTACTATGTGGGAATTTCGGTAGTTAAGAAAGACGATTCAAAAACAAATTACATACAACTAGCCAAAAATCAAGCTTTACACGATTTGTGTTCCGAAATATCAGTAAACATTTCAGCCAACTCGGTTCTTCATCAGTTCGAAGATGAAACTGCCTTTCGTGAGGAATTTCAATCAGAAGTCAGAACTTCACTAATGGAAGAATTGGAAGGATATGAAATAGTTGGAACATGGGACAACAAAAGAGGGGATGAATATTGGGTTTACTATCGTTTATCGAAATCGCAATACGAATTACAAAAGAGATTGAAACTGAACAAAGCCAAAAAATTGGCTCAGAACTTCTTCGAACAAGGGAAAATCAGCGAAGAAAAACTAGATATCTTCCAGGCTTTAAATTACTATGCAAAGGCTCTTGATGCCATTAAGAAACATTTGGACGAAGACTTGTCGGTAATGACTTTTAAAGGAAGAGTAAACCTGGGAACAGACATCTACAACTCCATTCAGAATATTTTTAAGAGAACGCAACTAACTCCTGATAGAAAAGCTATCAAAATCGAGATTTCAACATCGCATAAAGAACCAATTTTGGTGAAAGCAGAATGGTTGGGAGAAAGCGGAAACAGTTTGATTCCTAAGCTTCCTTTGGCTATCGATTTCTCGAAAGGAGAAGGTGTTTTAAACAACAAAGTAAGCACCGATGAATTTGGTTATGCGGCTTCGAAACTTTCAAAAATAACTTCGAAAAAGAAATTACAGGAAATCGAAGTTGGCCTGGATTTAAGTTCCATTCTAGATGAAGAATTGGAAAATTATCAGCTAAACAAACTGTTCTTTACGCCAGAATCGGCTCCAAAAAGCAAAATCATTATCAATGTTGAGCGTTTAAAAGCCTATTTGAACTTTAGCGAAAAGATTTTTGGGAAGAATTCGAATCGTGAGATTCTGAAGAACAACATGAAGAAAGAACTGTCGGAAAATTTCTTCTCGTTTACAAACGATAAGGAGAAGGCCAAAGTTTTTCTTAAAATCAATACCAATGTGACCAAAGGTGAAGTTAAAGAAGGCAGAAACTACAAAGTATTCATTGTATATCTTGATTGTTTCTTCTCCTTAACAGATGCCAAGAGTGGCATGGAAATATTTAATGATGCGATATATGAAGTGAAAGGAATGAAACCAATCAGCTACGATTATGCGGTAAAAGAAGCATACGAACAAGCTGTTGAAGAAATTCACAACACCATTATTCCAAAATTGAATCAACTGGACTTATAAAAATTAGTAATGAATAATTGGTAATTAGTAATTAATTACCTCAAAACAAGAAAAGATGAAAACAAGAAAATTACAATCATTATTCCTTGGTTTAGGAGTTTTATTAGCTGCCGGATTAAGTTCATGTGGATCTGCTGAAAAAGCAGTTTCTACTAAAGCACAAGGCGAAGAGCTTATCGAAGTTTATTGTACTGGTCCTGATTACCAAAGCGACAAAAACCATTTTAGAGCTTCTGCAATTGGCGAGAGTTTAGATCAAATGGTTGCCAAGAAAAAAGCTGGAACCAATGCTCGTGCCGAATTGGCAACTTTAATTCAATCTACCGTTCAAGGAACAATCGACAACTATGTAAATTCAACTGAATTGAACAACGTAGAACAAGTTGAAGAACGTTTTGAAGGCTTAACTCGCGAAGTAATCAACCAACAATTGAATAACATTAAGGTAATCTGCGAGAAGCAAACCAGAACTGCTCAAAACAAATACAAAACTTACATCGCTCTTGAAATGAGTGCTAAAGATTTGGAAGAAGCAATCAACCAAAAATTATCGAAAGACGACAAATTGAAAGTTGATTACGATTACGAAAAGTTTAAGAAAACTTTCGAAGAAGAAATGCAAAAACTACAAGCTCAGCAAAGAGGTTTTTAATAATGATTAATGTGTAAAGTTTAATCGCTTTAAGCACAAAATATAACAGCGCATGGAATTATTCATGCGCTGTTTTTGTAGTAGTAGGATGGTGATATTCACCTTTTAAAGCCAACAGCTAACTGCTAACAGCTTTTAACTTAAGCTTTGAGTCCATATTATTTAGATCGTCAGCGATTTAATGAATCGATTTTATGTCGAACTCGGAGTATTCAATACCTATCGGCATGAATTAGTCAATTCAATACCCTCGATAATTCCTGAACCCGATTAGGAGACATCGGAAGTTTATAAATTTCACTATTGCACGAAAGCAAACATTGCTTGTCTTTGCGATTCACCGATTTTAAGTAATCCAGGTTAATTACTGCTGAACGACCAATTCTGAAAAACACCTTGCTTGTTAATTGTTGCACTACGCTACCTAAAGTTGTGGAAGTAGTTAAGCTTGTGCCATCAACCAACTTGATATCGGTATAATTTCTATCAGCCTTACAAAACAGAATTTCCTCTGGTTTTATTACCTCGAAGCCCACCCTATTTTTTATGGTGACTCTTTTCTGAAATTTCAATTTCAGAAACAATTCGGTCATTCGCTGTTTCTCCATCTCTTCGTATTCCATGGTCTGAACACGATTCAAACAGAATTGCAAATCTTCAATGGCAATTGGCTTTAGCAAATAATCAACTGCCGAAGATCGGATTGCTTTAATGGCAAAGCTTTCGTTTTTTGTTGTAATGGCAAAGTTTGGGTGCTCTCCCAATTCCAACAAACCATGAATTAACTCAAAACCATTTTCGTCTTTCAGATTTACCTCTAAAAAAACCAATTGAGGTTTGTGCAATACGTAAAGCAATAAAGCATCTTCAACAGTAGTAGAATGATAAACCTTACACTCCGGTTCTATTTTACTTAGTTTCGATTTTAAATCTGCAATTTCCTTTTTGCAGTGATCTACGATTAAATAAGCATTCATGGTTGGGACTTTTTAGTTTGATTTTCTATTAAAACAAAATTCCGCATTTGTTTAAGCAAAAAAAATAACCCGAAGTAGTAGGTTTTGTACTTATGAAATGATCCTAGCCCGATTTTTAGATATCCAACACCCAATTTAAATGATTAAAGTACAAGTTCTGCTTTTTCATAAAAATAGGTATGCAAATGACCTTTTCAGAGAAAATAATTTATATTTTCGATAATTATCTCATTAGCATATAACTTGTGATATGAACATTGTTGTAATCGAAGATCATCATTTATTAAAGAAGGCAAGTGCCGATCTATTGGCCGAAATGTATCCTGAAGCTCATATCGAAAGCTTTACTTACCCATCGAAAGCCACAGCCTATATTCAAAATCATGAAATCCATTTAATGATGGTTGATTATGAATATACAGACCGAAAAAATGAAGATATCATTTCATTTGTAGCAGAGCTCAAACGAAAAAGAAAAAATATAAAATGCATTGCTTACACGAATTACAAATTAAATGTAATTCTAAAAGATCTGCTCAAAGCCAAGTTCAACTCCTACTTAAATAAAGATGCTAAAATAAAGGATATTGTATCAACCATTGATGCCGTTATGAATCAAGATTCAGATACTTTCTATGAATCTCCATCCTACCTGGAACACAAACGAAAAGTTGTTGTAGAAAATAAAAGATTTTATATATCTGATAAGGAAAAAGAAGACTCGCTTACAAAAACAGAATTAAAGGTAACTAAAACTACATCTGAAAACAGTAAGGATAGTAACGAACAATTGGCAAGTAAACTAGGAATTACACTCAACACCTTAAAAAAACACCTTAGCAATATCTATCGCAAGTTGGATATAAAAAGTAAAGAAGGCCTAAAGCATTTTTACGATAGAGTGAAAGAGAACTATTAAACTTTCAGATGACAGGGCTAGCGCCCCTTCATTCCACATCATCCTTAAAATTGCTATGAAGATCGTAGGACTAACGCCCCTAATTGTAAATGACGTTCATTCAACTGAAAATTTGTGCCAATTCGTGTGCATTTGTGGACAAAGAGAACATTTCAAACTACACCGTCAAATGAAAAGAAACTCCATTGCCAGGAGAAGTTTGCCAATCCAGTTTTCCTGAGAGCAGCTCTACCCGTTCATTAATATTGATTAGTCCATTTCCTTTTTTGGCCTCTTTCATATCGAAGCCAATGCCATTATCGGTGTACTCCAATCCTACTTTGTTTTGCAATCGCGAAAAACTGATTACAATAGAAGATGCATTGCCGTGTTTTAAACTGTTGGTTTTTAATTCCTGAACAATACGAATCAAGTTGATTTTTTTCTCGTAATCATCTATTTCGAAGCCATCGGGAACATATATTTTCAGATCGATATCGTCGGGGAAATGATCCAATTGCAAGGAATCCGACAAGGCATCGCGGAATTCCTGGTTGGCAATGGCGGTCATATTCAGTTGGTGAGAAATGCCTCTCACCTCATCGCTTACTTGGCGCAACTGATCTACAAAACTATCCTCCACACTTTCCTTTTCCATGCTTCGGTACAAATAAGTAAGGCTGCCAGAGATAGAATCGTGCAATTCCATGCCTAGTTTTGTACATTCCCTGTTCGAGGCTGCAACCCTTTCCTTTAAAATTCTCGTCTTCTGGCGCTGCTTTACAAAGAAACCAATAGGCAAAAGTGAAAACAGAAACACCCCAAGTACAATTTTCATGTAGAAACTTTCCTTTTCTTTGGCTTCCTTCTCTATATTCAAAACCTCTATTTTTTGCTCCTTCTCTCGGGTTTGGTAACGGGTTTCCATCTCCTGCATGTGCTGCATGTTTTCGGTATTGAAAATGCTATCCTTAATGCTAATGTACTTGTCGTAATAAGCCAAGGCTTCTTTTCCTTTACTTTGAGCGGCGTAGAGGTTTTTAAGCTGAAGATTAATTTCTTGTTGCAAATATAGAACTTCAATTTCTTCAGCAATCCTATTTGCTCGCATAAGATAATTCTCTGCTTTTTTGTACTCCTTGTTCATTGCATATAACTCTCCCATTGAAGTACAAACAACAGCCTCCCCATTTCTATCTCCAATTACTTCTTTTATATCTAGAGATCGATTGTAGTATATTTGTGCAGAGTCTATTTTTTCAATTTTCAAATACAAATTTCCAATATTTGTACATACTACTGAGATAGACTTCCGGTATTTTAATTCTTCATTTAATTCTAAAGATTTTTTATAATAAAAAAGAGCTTTGGAATAATTTTTCCTCATATTATAAAAGCTACCTAAGTTGGTGTATGATTTAGCAATACTCCTTTTATTGCCTAGCTCTTTTCGCATTTCAAGTGCTTTATTCAAAAATAGCAAAGCTCTTTCAGATTTTTCATTTTTTAATATCATACCAAACTCATCAAAACAAGAAGCTAATGTTTTACTTTTTGGGTAAGATTCAGAATTTTTAAGTGTATTATCTAATACTAATAGGGCCTTTGAAAATTGACCTTGTTTTCTATGAACAATTGCAATATTGAGTAACAATTTTAGTCGATTAATGTTATATTCTTCCTTTGGTAAATACCTTAAGGCATCATTATAAGCTTGTAAACAAAGATCGTATTTGCTCTGCTCCTTTAAAATGACACCCTTATAATTGTAACAAACCAGAAACAAATGGGAATCTTGAACATGTTGTGCTTTGTCTAATGCTGCATTGATATAGAATAATGCACTATCCATCTCATTAGCCTTGTATTTTTGACCACACAGACTAATCAGTTCTTTTAATTCAACTTTATTTTTTGAAATAGAAGTATTCAACTCAAATGCGAAAACCGTATTTACTGCATTAAATAAAATTTGAGTGATAAGAATTACACCTATACTGAATTTCATGAGCATTATAGAGCTTCGTTAAATTATTAAAAGGTTACCCCTCAAGGGGCAACCTAAATTAACAAAGATTTTATTAATTGAATAAAAGAAGTTCATATTAAATATTCTTTATTTCTTCTACTCCTATTAACTGTTCATCTTTTAAAACATGGATCTTGTAATTTTTTTGAGAATCAATTAGAAAAGAGAAGTTTCCTTCTGTATCTGTTATACTACTATCCACAAATGTCATATCAATAGTATATAACTCCACATCTGCTTGAACTGATCTTCCAACACTATCAACCACAACTCCTTTCACTTCAATAATTTGATCTTCTTCATCCCCTTCATCCACTGTTTTAGTTAAAGATTCTACAAATGTTAATCGAATTGAAACAGAAGATTGTTGTTCTTCCGGCACATAGGAATCATCATCAGAACAAGCAGTGAAAGAAATAGAGAATAAAGCGATTAAAAGCGTATAAAAAAATGTATTAGTTTTCATCTTGTTTCGTTTTAAATTTTTGACATGGCTCGCCCATTACGATATGGTGAGCGTTTAATTTTAAAACCAGAAAATGTCCTGGTAAAATGGGTTTGAAAGGATGAGTGAACAGGTTGCAAAACGAGAAATCGTCCTTTCATAGCAATTTTCGAATTGCTTATGTTCACTCTTTGAGAATGTTTATTATCTTTGGTAGCTAACCAAGTTCGAACGAAATAAACATTCGGTTGAAATTTCTATGAACAAAACTAGGCAGAACCCAAATCTTAATTTTGGAAATGATTGGAAACTTCCATTTCCAAAAAAAGATAGTAAGATAAATTGAGCCGTATTGCTTCAATTATTTTGGCTCTGTATGATTTATAGTGGGTCATTCTTTGGAATTATTGTTTTGACCGTTATTTTGTTTCAGTGACCCAGGTGGGCATTGGAAGGTCGAGCTAATTAGACGCAGAAAAATTTGTAGAAAGACGGGGAAGCTGAGAACTTGTTCGAAGATCACGCCGTCGCACTTAAAGTTTTCAAGTATAAATAGTTTGAGCTTACACGCCCTAGATTCTTTGTTTCCTTTCTCATCAATGGAGAAAGGAAAAGCCATGCGGCTTGAGCTATGTAAAGTTAAAATAACGAATCGTGGAATAATTTTTCGTCAAATAAAGATTGCTTTAGTTACCCACTAAATTTCATATAGAACCATTATTTTTTACAATCGACAGAAAAACCAAGGATATGCTTGTAACAGAAACCCCTACCATTCGATACTTTGCCGAGGCCGAGGTAAAAGCAAACGGATGCGAAATCAGAACCTTAATCCGTAAAGAATTTCTGAACCACAAATTCAAGGAGAAGTTAAAAACGGCTTCCAAAATAAAGAATCATGTAAACCAAACACTCTTACAATATATCCAAGCCATTTGGAACGATTCCATGATCAATTGGCAAAGACAGATGGACGAAGTAATTGCAAGTGAAAACACACAAACAACATTCTGTGCCAAAGATTGCCTGAGCATATTAAGTGATTATACAAGCCTGAATACTAATGAGCAAAAGCATCAGTTTCTGATCGCTCAAAGCCAAGAGCTAAAAAGCATTATCGATGAAAATACAAATGCTTGGAAAGAAAAAGGAAAACAAGATGACTTACTGCGCTTACAAAAGGAGCTTCACGAGTTTATACAAGAAAAAATACTGCTTGATGCCATAAACACGTTGAAAGGATGCCGGATGATTACGGATCAGTTTTTAACGGAAATTAAAAATTTATCGGACAGGGAAATCCTGAAAAGTTTTGATTTGGATGCCGATGATTTTAAGCAAGCCAAAAGTTTAATAACCGGAAATTGTACCACCGAGTTTCGCGATTACACCATCAATTTTGCAGTAGGGCTTTTGATGTTGGATTTGCAAAAGGAATACGCCATTATCGAAGAGAGAAAAAAGGAAAGCATATCGCTTTTGCAAAGCAAAAAGAGGTGGGATGACTACCTGGAGGAATCGAAAAATCAGACCTACGGTTTTTTGGCAGAAATGTCGAAAGAAAAGTATGATGCCGAAGTTTTCACCGATCGCAGTCTGGTTAGCAATTCATTTGACCAGTTTATCGAATCAACATCGAATGCATTTGTTCTATTGGGTAATGCGGGAAGTGGAAAAACCAATCAGATTTGCCACTGGGCTTCAGAATTGCTAAAGAAGGACGAATGTGTAATCTGCATCAATAGTAAAATTTTCTCAAACATTGGAGTGGAAGAGTATTTTCAAACTGCATTTGGCGAACTCAAACTGGAAACGCTATTGACCAATTTGCAAATTCTGGCTCAGCAACAAGGAAAGAAAATCTACCTCTTTTTCGATGCGATTAACGAGTGTGTGGATTATTTCGATAAAACTTCGCTGAAAAACCAGAAAGGTCCCATTGAGTTGTTGACCGTAATCGACAAGTATTTCATCAAACACAATTTACCCGACCTGAAGATTATAATCAGTTGTCGTTCCTATACCTGGAAAGAACTGATTGAACTGGAAGCATCGAGCATTAAACATGATTTGTACTATTCCAATCAAAGAAAAGAGGAGCACACCACCATTCAGCACTTGAGCGAATCGGAATTAAAGTGTACTTACCAAAAATATCAACAAAAATATCAACTCAAAACCAGCAGTGAGGAACTGTTTCATTCCGATTTCAATTTGATCAGGAATCGTTTAACCGATCCGCTGATCCTAAAAATGTCGTCACTGGTTTTTCAAAAGCAAGCATTGCCAAAAGACATTCGTTTGTTTCATTCTAATCATCTATTTGAAAATCTGTTAAAGGAGAAAGGAATTACGCCAACCGGTAAAAACAAACGCGAATATGTACTGCTTAATAAAATTGCCAAATACCTTTGGAAATCAGATGGTGATTCAATTCATGTTGAACAATTGATTTCGGCATATGACGATGAAGATTATCCTTTGCACAAGTTAAGCAAAAGTATTTTTTACAATGATGATTTTGAGTTCAGTCTTCCTTTTGAAGCCTTGATTGAAAAGGGAATTCTGAAAATTGAGGAGAAAAATAGTATCAATGAAATTCGATTTGTTTACGAACGTTACCAGGAATATTTGTTTGCCCGCATTTTTAAGGAACAAGAAAATATAAAATTGGTTCATCCGGCATTGCCCATTCCTCCCGAATCGTATAAAACAGCTCTGCATACAGGTAAAAATTATGCGGTAGTTCGCAACGCCTTGCGCTCTGCCCTGCTTCAGGATTATTTGGACAAAAACAACGATCCTAAAACCATATTAAGCCTGGCTTACGATAACAACTACGAAGTTCAGCAATTGGTAATAGATGCCCTTTCGGTGATTTTGCAGGAAGATTACCATCAACTATGGAGCTTGCTGGAACAAATGTTATCGCACAATAGCAATGATTCCAACGAAAAAGGAAAGCGCCTTGACAAATTGGAGAAATTGTTGGAAGACTACAGCAAAAAAAAAACCAACAGCCAATCCACAAAATATGAACAACGCTTGCAAGAGCGAAACCAGATATTGAACGATTTATCGCCCACCATACAGGTGAAAAAGATTGCGATTTACGCCATTTATGAAATCTTTAAATCGGATATCTACCAAAATCAATTGTATCCCAAAGACAAACATCCGGTTTCATCTTTGCTGCATGCCATGGCCAACCCGGTTTCTCGGGTTAGAGATATTGTGAGTTTGTATGTTTATTACATCACCAAGCTGGATAAAAACATGGGATTCGAAATTCTGGATCATCTTGCAGGTAAAATGACCAAATCGAATGTCATCTTTAACTTTTGGAACGATTCATTGAAGAAACATGTGTTCGAACCTGCCATTCGAATCAGTACTCTTTTAATTGTGGAAGATCTTTCGAGCAAAAAGAAGATAGATCTTAGCAAAGATTATGATTTCACCTTTAAGATTATCAAGCAGTGGATCAAAATCCTAACTGAATTTAGTATTGTATTCCCGGTTTTGAAGAAGTTTACCTTGCGAAAACTGGCAACTGTTCAGTCGGAATATGTGAACAATGGGATTGAATACCAGCATTTCTGGGATAAAATACCTGTTGGCAGCAAGAATGGAGAATGGTCGCAGCAAGGCTACAATCAACTGCTGGATTACCTGACCAACGACAAGGATGATTTTACCGATCTGCACCCTTTGGTAATGAAAGCCATGTATTCGGGAGATGCTTACAGCTTTTTTATGCTGGAAAGAGTCCTGATTATGCAGGCCTTTCAGGATTGGAATCGCATAGAGTACATCGTGCAGCAGGTAAACGAGGCCGATGTTGCACATTCGTGTGTGGATTACATGCAGATGTCTACCTTATACGTATTGTTCCGATATCTTATTGCAATCGAAAATCCCGATGAGGAAGCCATGCGATTGTTTTCCACACTCACCTACAATTGGACTGCCAGATGCAAAGGCGTGTATTTCGCTCACAACAATTACGAAGCCAACAACAACAAGCCATACAAGCAGTATACGCTCAATTGGTATGGTGCAGCCTATTGTGTACAATATGGCGATGGGAATAAATGTGATGAAGATGAGTATCCGATGCCGATTTTCTACCAGCTGATTGATGAAGCCATGCAGAAAATGGACAAGGAATTGCTGTACTGCTGCATCGAGAATATTGCGGTTTTGGTGACCGATTTTGGTTACCACAAAAGCGCGCTTCAATTGTTCGAATACACGATGAATAAAATACAGCACGAATCCACAATTAGAGATTTGGATGCCATACAAGTGGATCGGACCAATTACCAGGACGATATCAGAACTTTCTTGTGCAAAACGCTGGGTACCATTAAAAGCTACCACCACAAAGAAGTAGATTTCTTCATCTACAACAATTTGAGAAATTCTTCCTTCCCGGATATCGACAAATTCCGTGAAGAGCTGATCAACTACAATCAATCCTATGAGAACATTGGCGATTTGCTAACCCATAAGTTTGGTAATTTTATCATTTGGTCTTTGCAAAATGATCCGAAAATTAGCGCCTCATTCAAGCAAATTATGCAATATGGAACCGAGGTAGAAAATTACAAAGGATGGTTCAAGAAGCTATCAACCCACGTGTTTGACAAACTTTTTGGCATCGAATTTTAAATACAGAACAATCATGACAACTAAAAAAAGAAAATACAAGAAGATCCTCCTTCTGATTCTATGCATCCCAATTTTGTATGGAGGGTTTCACTACATCAAACTCACTACTTTTTCGAAGACTATGACTCATTCCTCCCTATCTGTTATTGCACACCGGGGAGCTTCGGCCAATTCGCCAGAAAACACACTGGCTGCGGTGAAGCACGCGCTAAACGATCGTGCAGATATGATAGAAATCGATGTTCACCTCAGTAAAGATGGGAAGATATGCGTAATGCATGACAATAAGGTAAATCGCACCACCAATGGCAAGGGAAGAATTAAAAACCTGGATTGGCAATACATTCAAAGTCTGGATGCAGGCAAGTGGTATTCTTCAGACTTTAATGGTGAAAAAGTGCCATTGCTACACGAGGTTTTAAATTGTGTAAATGGGCAATCCAAATTGATCATCGAAATCAAAAATAAAAGCTCCTACTACCCGGGAATCGAAAAAAAAGTTGTCGATTGCATAAGGCAATACAAAGCAGAAAACTGGTGCATTGTTCAAAGCTTTCACGAGGATGTTTTAGAGAAGGTTCATCAACTGGCACCAAAGCTTGAACTTCATAAGCTGGAAGTATTTGTCATTCCATCGCTGAACATTGCTTTTGGCAAAACGCCACACCTTTTCAGGCCAAAAGATTACATTACATCCTACAACATCAATTGCTTTTTTCTGTCGGATGGCATTGTTCAAAAATTGCATCAACTCAATAAAAAGGTAAATGCATGGACCTGCGATTCACCTTCTGTTGTCAATCGAATGGAACATATTGGAGTGGATGGGGTGATTACCAATGAACCAGCAACACTAGAAAATAAGGGTAAAGATTAGATAAAGAAGACTGTATCTTACAAACAAATTTTGGTAAGAATCAACCAAAATGGCACCAGTAAATTGTTCCTACTAACAATTTTTCCATGATGGTTGATTCTATTATCCAGTTTAAAGCAACAGTATTTCTTAAGAAACCATTGCTACCTCTTGCTCTTTAAATTTCGCAGCATACCAATCCTCTGGCTTTTTCAGTGGGTTGATAAATGAGGTAGAATAGTTGATGATAAAGTTTAATATTCCGAAAAAGGCTACCAGGAATCCAACGAAAAAGGCAACCATTACAATTGCTACAATAAGTATCATGGTTGATGTTCCTTCAGATTCGTAATCTCTTTGCCAAGGACCTCCATTGATGCTTACATACTCTTTAATTGAGAATCCTGCAAACAAAGCAGCCATAACGCCCCCAATAATGCCCAGCTTGCGAGAGTTAAAATTCTCCATTCTTTTCTCCAAAGCATACTTTGCAGTTCGGCTTGATAAGTAATAAAATGTAATCCCAATAATATGAATCAAGGTGAATGAAGAAAGCAATATGCCAATATCCATGATGCCCATAAATACCAAAATACCAATTGCGCATCCCAGTATCCATTTCGATCCGGTGAACTCTCTTGTGGTTCTATCCTTGTACACATTTAAAAACTCCTCAACACGTGCATTTACAACTGGGTCGCCAGGACACAGGCGTGTGTTGATATAGTTTAATCCATGACGCATATATCTGGCTTGAGCACCGCTGGTAATGGTAATCATTTCGTTACCCTCATCATCGGTAAAAGGAGTTAATTTCTCCTCTATGCCCACCAAAACTTGTTCTGCTCTGTCATTTCGCTCTTCTTCTGATAAGTCTTCAGGTATTTTAAACTTATCAGGATTTTCATCGCCCAGCATTTTTTCCTGGTAATTGGTATAAACTACCAAAGGAAACAATACAAAAACGCCTAATAAATAGCTTCCTGCAAAAATTACTTGCATCCAATCGATTCCTCCTCCTTTTGATTCGGTCTGATCGGCAGGGGTCGTTTGCTCTGTTACATTCCCAGTAGAAGTATCGGTCTGAGCTAAAACACTAGCCTGCACACCAATTGTTCCACAGAGAACAAACAGTAGAATTACTATAAGCAGTTTTTTCATATTTTGGGTTTTAGTTTTCCTACTCGTATAGCTTTTCGGATCCGCTTCGTTTTTTTACATGGATTCTGAACTCCATTTTGTTCCTAGATCATATTCTGATTTTAATTAATTTCTTTTTCTGCATTTACACTTTTATCCACATAAAAACCGAGAATTGCTCCCAATATCCCAACCAAAAGCACGCCAATCATAGCTCTTAATGCCGCTTCATCCCATTCAAAAAAATCTGAAAAATTCTCAACATATTTTCTTAACGAAATAAACTTATGAATAAACTCACCTTGAAAAAGATAACTTACAGGGATTCCAATGATAAGACCGATAAAAGATAATGTTGCAGTAAATGGATAATGATTTTTGACCTCTATCTCTTTCATGAAAAATCCGACAATACCCAATAAAACTGCCAGAATCAACATACATGAACCTATGATCATCCAGTTTGAATCTTGAATAAAAAGGGCTCTAAAATTCTTGAGGTATACAGAATACTCAACTGCATTGGCTTGTAGTAAACTATAGGGATAATAACTTAAAAATATACCTAAAACAGCTCCCAATATTGCGAAGGTTGTTGTTTTCATATCTGATTACATTTTGAACACAATTTCTTAGCCTAACATAGCATCTACCTGTGCTTTTGCCTTTCTGTTTTCCAATTCCTTTGCAACTGAGTGCGGAACACATTTTTTATTCACAGGATTTAAATAAGTACTTAATGATTTAGCAAGAACCAATGCTACAGGAATACCTACAATTGAGACAAACAAGCCAACAATTTGGAATAAAGTGATTACGGTAAGCAGAAGTCCAAATGGGAAATAAATAATTCTAACGATTAAGCCGAAAGTTTCCCAAGCCTTGTTTGGTTCTGTGTTCAACTCCTTATTGTCAACCATTGAACTCGAAAATGGTGAAAGCAAGAATTTAGATAGTTGTATTAGGCCTAATCCAATTGGTGCTCCTACCACGGTTAACACCAACAAACTACCTAACAAGAAAGTAAAAAATGCCGATACAAATCCAAAAAATGGAAAATGCCAGATAATGTTACCAAGAAATCTCATAATTAAAAAGTTTAAGGTTTTCCTACTCGTATAGCTTTTCGGGTCCGCTACGTTTTTTTACATGGTTTCTGAACTCCATTTTGTTCCTAGATCATATTCTGATTTTAGTTAATTTCTAATTCTATTATTATCCCTTAATCATATCCAATCCCATCATCACCAAGGCCTTTGCTATTTCGTAAAGCTCAATAATATGGTCGGTACTCATTTTCACAAAACTTACCAGCATTGGTATTCTTCCAATCACGAAGGAAATGAGCAATCCCCAAATCAAGATTTGAAAAAACAGGATGATCAGGTAAGACCAGGTGATGCCGAATACATGTAAATCGGGCTGGTGAGGTTTGCCCTGACGAATGGCAATGGAAAATGAGAATCCAAGAGTTGCTCCCAATAATCCGAAATAGACTTCGGCTCCCGAACTGGCCAAAATAAAATAGATCGGGAAGATAAAAACGGTAAGCAATGGGAAGAAATAAGGAGACAATACCGATAGGACATTCTGCTTTCCCTGGTAGGCGAAATATCCTCCACTATTGGCTTCAACATTTAAAGCAATGGGCTTGTTAAAGGTTAAAACGCCCAACACATTGTGGGTTAATTCGTGGGCCAAAATGGCCAGATAGCCATGGGTTTTTATAAAAATGGTTGTGAATAAAAATCCACCTCCCAGGGCGATAAAAAATATTTTCTGAAATACATCTGCAAATGATACCATCTGAAGCGTAGCAATAAATTCACGTCCGAAAGCATAAATCAGCAGAGGGGTTAGTATTTTAAATAGTTTGGTTATCATGAGTATTTAAATTATGAGTTAGGAATTATGAATGATGAATTAGGGAGCAACATTCATAACTCATCATTTATAATGCATAATTGCTTTTTCTATCCGAAGAATCGCTCAGGATTCACACGCTTTTTGTTTTTGATGATTTCGTAATGCAAATGCGGTCCGGTTGAACGACCAGTACTACCTACCTTGCCAATTACATCTCCTTTATTCACCTTCTGGCCCTTCTTCACACTCACTTTCGACAAGTGGCCGTAAATGGTCTCGTAGCCATTAGCGTGCTTCACCTTAATGTAATTGCCATATCCGCCGTTCCATCCCGATTTTACAATTACCCCATCGGCAGGAACATGAATTTTGGTGCCTTTCGGACAAGCCATATCAACACCTCCATGGAATCGCCAACGGTACAAGGTTGGATGAAAGCGATTGCCAAATTTTGAGCTTAATCGGTATTTTGCAACAATCGGTTTTGTAGAGGGTATGCTTCGTTTTTCAACCTCTATTAAGCTTGCCTTGTGACTATCTAGTGTTACTGCTTTTTCAGCTGCTGCAGTTGGCTGGCTATTTACCATCTCATTTCCCTTGGCCTTCACACCAGGATCAGCCATTTTCTGACTTGGTGTATGATTGACTTTGGGATTTGAAGCCACCGGGTTTGTCATCTGATTCGAACCCGAACTGTGCTTGGCTGCCAATGTAGGATTGGTCATTGCTTGTGGCGACTCCACCACTGTTTGCGCCTTTGTTTCCTGCTTAGCTTCTGTTTGTACTTCAGTAGATTTCATTGGCTCTGCAGGAACTTTCTCAATCTTGATTTTCTCTACTTTGCGCTTAATTTGTTTGATCTCGTCATCTAAGCTTGCCGTTAGATTTACATAGCTTGGAACTGGTGGCTTTGCAATCAAATCCTTGTCTTTTGCCTCTACCTTTTCCGATATCGGCGTTTCAACCTCAATTCCTAATATCTCCTTGTTCCAATCGAGCTCATTCTTTTTAAAAGCCTCAAATTGTCGCTTGTATTCTTCCTTGTATTTTTGAAATCGGGCTTTCTCAGCCTTCTTGTAGGCTTCGAACGAATCTAATTCTTGTGCTCTAACTTGTCCGATATTTACAAGCAAAACAGCTGACAAAAAACCCAATAATAGTGCATACTTCCTCATAATCGTATTCTTGGTTAAAAATCGGTTTTCATATATAATCGGTTGCCTTCTACCTTTATATCCGCAATGCTAAACTTCATTTTCTGATAATCGACAACCCGAAATAAATTCTTAAACATGGTGTTGTACTGATCTCCCACCGACTTTACTTTTCCACCCTCCTTGGTCATTAAAAGCAGGTTATTCAGAATCACATCGAGGTAGGCATTCCAAAATGAATAGTGCAGCGATGCATCTATCATTCCATTTTGGTAAGCTGTTGTATCAGACTTTTGAAATGGCTGATACCTAAATATCCCGGAAGGAAATTTGATTTCGAACTGGTTAATTTTTGAAACAATATCCTTTCCCGATTGGGTATTGTAGGAGTAGTATTTCAACTCCTTAATGGGATATTGCTTGGGTGTATTGATGTAAAGCTTGATAAAACTATAGCTCTCCTCTCTGGAGCCTTTGATTTCACTTTGCAGTAAATCTGCCGAAATTCGAATGGTATTTGTACTGTCGCATTCATTTGATAATTGCCTGATATTGGCTGAATTCACCAAAACAAATACCTCATCGAAACTTGAAGTGAAACTTTTTTCAATTGGCAAAGATTTTAAATCGACTTGAGCAGCCGACAAAACATTGGTTAAACTCACAAATTTTGAGCTGGCGTACCTTTCCTTTTTATCAGATGTGTAATTGTCTACAATCGATCGGTAGGCAAGATTCTTTTTTAAACAGGCAATGGCAACCGCTCTCAATTTGGCCTGTTCCAATGCCATATCCGAATCCATGTAAGGATCGGAAACTCCAATGCAAAACTCATCGGAGGTTGCCAGCTGAATCCAGTCTGGAAATTTGCCATCTTCCGAATTTTGTGGAAATTGAGTTTGCAGAGAATCCACAACCAAAGAACAGGAATCCCGAACCTGCCCTTTTAGTTGTAGATTACCTAAGAAAACTACTAATAATATCAAAAGTGATTTGATATTCATTGTCATGAAAAAACGATTGATTAAGATCCTATTTTAGCCATTTCCTCTTTAAAATCTTTCTTGAATTTTTCGTATTCAAAATCGATTTTCAGCTTGTCATCGCTGCTAATTCTATCTGCCATATTCTTAATGATTTCCTCTCCTGCAAGTTCCATTGCAACATAACAGTGAAATTTACCATCTTTGGTTTTCTTCATTTTTTCGCAAATCACACGTGTACCATTAAGCACCTGGCTTACAATACTTCTTGAAAGGTCCTGAAAACGCTGTTTTGCTTCCTGATTTCCATTAAAATCGTGTTGTGAAGAATAGTTGTCTGTCACAACATTTACTTTTGCCTGAATTTCCGATGCCAAACCAGCACGAGCATCTGCATAAGCTATTTTCTTAGCAATACTCATATTTGGACTTAAACCATCAGCCGATGCTCTAAAATATTCTCCATTGGTAAAGTATTCTGGTCCTGAACAAGGAACATCAAAATCTACTTCATCAGGCTGTTGAACCTGTGCTACCTGTTGTGGTGCCGAACATGCGAACATTGCACCCATCATTGCTACTGCAAATAATTTTCCTAAACGTGTTTTCATTTCTTGTTAATTTTTAAGTTTTATTGTATTTCTATTCTTATTGATGTTTGAAATAGAGTTGTCGAATTTCATTCTCACGCAACTGTCGATTGTAAATTCTCAGGTTGTCAATCTCGCCTGTGAAATACCTTTTTGCGCCTGGATCGTATCCAATAAAACCACCTTCGCCACTCTTAATTTCGCCACGCATCTTTGTATTCTCAACCAAAACCATTTGGCCATCTACAAACAATTTTGAACGTGATTCATATTCCAAAACCTCAACGGTTAAGGTGATCATGTGCCACTGATTGTCCAGCAACAATCGGTTGGCATCAAAATCAAATGTTAAGTATCCTCCATCGGAATATCTTTTCTGGTAGAACAACTGATTTTGAAGCGTAGTTCCTAAAATGGTGCAGCCTGCAGCTTTTCGTCCAAGAATGGCTCCTCCCGAACTTGTTTTTACCCATGCACTAATGGTATAAGCACTCCAGTTTTCGATTGGATGCTGAGGAATTGCCAAATAAGAATCGCCATTAAATTGTGCCGATTTACCTGCCCCACTTAAAGTACTATTGATCACCATAGGAGCATGATCTCCCTGTACCAATGCATTGTAATTGCTCAAGCCCATAATATTTTTCCCGGTTCCATCGTCGAATGTATAGTAGGCCAGTAATCCTGAAGAAACAAGTAACTCCTGAGTTGGATTGGTATTATTTTGCTGCACCCTCTCTGTCTGAACTCTTGGCTGAACCGTTGGAGCAACAGCAGAATGATCGATGGTCATTTGCAATTTTTTCAACTCCTGAATGAGCTTTCGCTGCATCTTCTTTAATACATTTCGACTTGCCGACATGCGTGCCGTTGATTCAGAAGTGCTTTCCGGAGCTAAAGATCGCTGGTCGTTTACCGAATACTGAAAAACAGTTTCCTGCGTATTTCTTTTCAAAATCTGTAAGCTTACCGATGTGAAATACTCTTTCATGTTGTACATCTCACCAGGAACAGTTCCTCCTTTTCGAAAGTCTTCACTTAAATCCACAATAACATCTGCTGAGGATTCATTGGGAACAAAATTGAAGTAGTTGTTACTCAAAATCCTTTTTACAGATTTGATTAAAGCTGAATTGTCATATTGTCCTTGTCTTAGAAAAGCTTTAAGCGTTTGTGCCTCCAGATTAATAGTTACTTGTGCCTCTGGAATAGACTTAATGGTGCGAATTAATCTTCGAACCATTTTATCGTTGGCAGCACAAAGTTTTTCCATATCAGGTTTTATGCGAACCACCTGCCTGCTTTGCTTACTGGTCACATTTAAAATCTGCAATTTTGCACTACCATGCTCATTGGTTAAAAGATTCGCATTCAACTCGCCCGAGCCCGATATGAACTCTGCTTTTAAAGGCAAGTTTGCAATGGAATAGGCTCCTTGTTTTGCAATTAAACTGATTGGTTCTTTAACTGCCTGAAAGTTTTGTGCATTTACTGAACTCGGTATTGCTGATAACTGAACATCATCGAAAGCACCAAGTAAAGATTGATACAGCTCATTGCCCAGGAATATGGTTTCGCCATTCACCTGGTATGCCAAATTTTTATTCAGGTCATTCTGAATCAGCTTTAAACCTTCAACGTAATTAAAAATGGCTCCTGATATGTTACCAGAAATCTTTTGTCTCCTTGCTTTCTGCAAATTATCGTAAGCCTTTTGTTGAATTCTCTCGATTCGAATACCTTCCTTTTCTTTGTAATCATATTTATTCAACTGATAGTACACCCAATATTCGGTATCATTCTCCCAGGCTTCTACCAATTGGTAATCTTCGATGGTGCGTTGAGTCTCCACTTTAATATCTTCCCTGAAAGAAGTGGATACCTGCCCATTGTCTTCCAAAGTATTTAGCAAAGATTTGCTGGCAAGCTTTACTTCTATCTCGGAAACCAAATCGCTAAGTGCTTTGCGCTTGGCAATTTTCATATAGTCTTCCTGCGATTTATCTGCATATCCAATACCAGTATAATACATGGTATTAATTGGTCGGCTACTTACCCACGAAGGTCTATTCTGTCCAATCAATTGAATTGGAATTAATAGTAAAAGGCACAGGGCCAGAGTCCATAAAGAACTCCGGCTAGTACCTTTCTTATTTAAAACAAGAAAATTCATTGTTATTCTATTTGTTTGAAATCAACTATTCCTGAATGGTGATATAAACCGTATTGCCATCCACTCGTTTTTTAACGGCAATGCCCACATCACTTCTTAAATAATCCCAAAGATTGAAAGCAAAATCACTCACACTAAACGGATTTCCATTTTCATCTTTAGGTGGAACTTGAATCTGATCGAATATCACCGCTTCTGCAACCGATCCCTGAACATGATATTTGCCTTTAAAGGCATTCTTTTTTACCCAAAGACGCAATAGGTCTGACAATGGAATCATATCGTTTCCAAGTTCAGTATCCATATCTGTCATGGAATCGCTGGCAATTGAGACATTCAACACAATGGTGTTTCCACTGCTGGCCTTCTTCTGGAAATTTGTATTTACCTGGGCCAAAAAATCATCCAACATGATTTTAATTGACAGAGAAGCTAGCTTATCTATAGCCGAAGTTCGAAAACGCGGCGACCAAGTTTGTTTGCTAGCAATGATATTTCCTGATGCCGTTTCATAGGCCTTCAGAATTAAGGAAACTCTGTTTCCATTGGCTGCAAAATCCTTTTTGATATCAACCGAAACATAGATGTCAGATCCTGAATTTCGAATCAGCTGTTTGTCTACTGTCTGGGCATCATTCATTTCGAAATTTGCCGAACGCATGGCCGCATTCATTTTTGCCTCAAAATCAATGGTAGTAACACCTCTTTGGTTAAAGCCTTCCTGAACTGCAGCAACTGCAATTCTTTTATCGAAATCATTCTGAAGAATATCCTTGTAGGATTCTCCTGATTTTTTGTAAGGAATTACCATGATGGTTGGGAGTTGCATTTCACCTACAACCTCCATAGTATGAGAATCACCTACAGAGTAGGAATCAGCCTTTGAAACAAAGGCTGATAACAAAAACATACAAAAGATGATTATTGAAACTATGTTTCTTTTCATTTTGAAATTCAAATTCTACATTTTTACTGGAAATCCTTTACCAAAAGGACCTTCTCTCTCAATCAATTCCGCATAAATCTTTAATTCACCATTAAAGTCAGCTAAGATTTTATCTCCACCTTTCATCACCTTACATTCAGCAAAATCATCACCTTGAACCTCTACAACTTTAATTCTTCCAATTTCTTTAATTAATTTTTTACCTCGGAATTCTTTCTCTTCGCAAATTTTAAATTGATCACCTTCCTGAACCCCAAGAGCTGAACCTGCTTCAATTAATAAGCTTCGTGCCGCTCCTTTTTTCTCTGCAGTAATTTCAACGATTTCTGCTGTGATCGGAAAAATGCCTTTAATCTTCTTGATAACTTTATCTTTTGCATTTTTTACTGCCTTCATAATCGCAGCATCCTTTGTTTTTTCTGATAAAAATGTTGAACAAGCAATATCTGCCATGCCTTTTTGAGTTCCATCCTTAAGGTTGGTCACCTTGAAAACAAAGTTTAGTTTTCCACCATAACCTGTTACCTGTCCTTTATCATTTTTCACTGGAACAGCATCATAATTCGATAAAGTACCAGTTACCACCCAGTCTGCACCTTTTACACCTGCTTCCTGCAAGCGTTTCCAATTGGCTTCATTCATAGCGGCCTCACCCGACTGACGATAGATTTCTTGACCAACAGCAGACAAAGTATTGATATCAATAACCTCGTGTAAACCTTTTTCAACAAATGCTTGCACAATTACATCATGAACATTCTTGGCATATTGCTCTGAATTTTTAAAGCTACATTTGATATCCCCAACCAATACCACTTCTTTTTTTTCCTGAGCAAATAAGATGCTCACCATCATCATTAGAGTTAAGAGTACAGATAGTTTTTTCATGTTTTTCTTTTTAAATTTATAATCAGCCTTAGTTATGGTGCTTTAATCCAATACACCAACGAATCATAAAATAACAGAAAGAAAATTGATTATCAGTAAGGTAGGAGTACCTATCTATCGAATCGATTTGTTTAATTATTAAACAATTGACCTAAGGAATCCAAGGCGAATAATCTTTCTATATAGTTTAACCTTCAACCATACCCCTACAAAAATCAACTCATTTTAATTGCTAACGGTTCACATATTTACAGCCTAATAATTAAAGGCCATAGACCAGCTAAAGAGTTTAGCGGAACGCACGGAAGCGCCAGAAAGATGGTCTGAGGTATCTTTGACATTGATGCCAAACCAATTCAGATTTATACTCCCCCTGGAACACGAATGACACAGATGGAACAGATTTTCGCGGATTTTATATTGGCAAAAGTGATGTGACCAGAATCACTTCAACGATTTTGTGGACTTTTGATTACCTTTACTGCTCAATTATAGATTTATTAGAATGATTACAACAGACCAGCTAAAGAGTTTAGCGGAACGCACGGAAGCGTTAAGGAGGTATCTTTGACATTGATGCCAAACTAATTCAGATACAAGAAGAAGAAATGAGAACTCAGGCTCCTGGATTTTGGGATAATCCGAAGGAAGCAGAAGTTCAAATGAAAAAGGTTCGTGGCCTTAAATCGTGGGTAGAATCCTACAACGAAGTAAAAGAATCGTATGATGATTTGGCCGTTCTTTTCGATTTTGCCAAAGAAGGAGAAGCTTCTCCAGAAGAGGTTGATGAGCAGTTTGCCACTACTCAAGAGCTTATAGAGGCCTTAGAGTTAAAAAATATGCTTCGTAAGGAAGAAGATAAGCTGGGAGCAATTCTTAAAATTAATGCAGGTGCTGGCGGAACTGAAAGTTGTGACTGGGCAAATATGTTGCACAGAATGTATCTTCGTTATGGAGAATCACATGGATACAAAGTCAAACAACTGGAATATCAGGAAGGTGACGAAGCAGGAATTAAATCGGCAACTTTAGAATTTGAAGGTGATTTTGCCTACGGATATCTGAAATCAGAAAATGGAGTACACCGTTTGGTTCGCTTATCTCCATTTAACGCTGCCAACAAACGCATGACTTCTTTTGCTTCGGTATATGTATATCCTGCAATTGATGACAGTATTGAGATTGAAATTAACCCTGCAGATATCTCATGGGATACTTTCCGATCTGGTGGTGCCGGTGGGCAGAATGTAAATAAAGTTGAAACCGGAGTTCGACTGCGACATGCTCCAACTGGAATTATCATTGAGAATACTGAAAGTAGATCTCAACTTGGAAATCGTGAGAATGCTCTTCGTTTATTAAAATCTCAGTTGTACGAATTGGAATTGAGAAAACGACAGGAAGAGATCGATAAAATTGAAGGTTCCAAAATGAAAATTGAATGGGGATCACAAATTCGTTCCTATGTAATGCAACCTTACAAATTGGTAAAGGATGTTAGAACCGGACATGAATCGTCCAACGTTCAAGGAGTAATGGATGGCGATTTGGATGGATTCATCAAGTCGTTCCTAATGGAATTTGCAGGAGAGGAAAAAAACTAAATACATAAAGGACGTAATAAAATTACGTCCTTTTCATTTGATAATTATAAGCTATACAAATGTAATCGATACTGGTGTAGGATTTAAAAGGTTATCCAAAACCGGACTTCTCTCTTGCATTATTTTCAACCATTTTTCTTTTTGTTCTTCAGTAGCTTCAAACACGGGCTTCAACACAATTCCTATGTTTTGGTAACCAGCCCTATCCTTAGTAGGCATGCCAAATAACTTCTCTGGATTTAGCTCTCCTTTTATCTCAATATCTAAATCTTTAAGTTCAATATCCATTTCATGAGCAATCTTAAAAGCCAATATATGAATACATCCACTTAAACCACAAAGAATATACTCCACAGGATTAGGAGCCAAATCGGTTCCTCCCAATGGTTCTGGTTCATCAACCATTATTTTAAAGTTCCTTACACTTATTTCTGACCTTGAATTAGATTTGGTCTTTGATTCAATAAGAAAATCTATTTTCTGAATTTCCATCTGCTCCATACTTTTCTGATTTAAATTGTACATTTACAAAAGTAAGCAGGTAGATGCTGGAAGGTAACTTCAACCCTGTGTAACTAAATATATCGGAGGGTGTAATTTTACACCTTTGACAAGAGAATTAACATGGAACAAATTCACGATTCAGGAAAGAATTGCCTTTCTATTCTATCAACCAAAGAATACAATGAGCTTTATTCAAATAGCAACAGTCTTAATTTTGAAGCCGGAGAGCTAATTGTGAAGAAGGGAAGCCCGGTTAATAATATTTATTTCCTCAAATCAGGAATTGTTGAATTATCATTGGATCAAGCCCCGAAAAACCAAATACTCAGCTTACTGTTTAATGGCGAATTCATAGGGATCAATTGTGTCTTTTCAACAGCTCAGTATCGCTTTTCAGCGCGTGCATTAACCAAGTGTTCTATTGAACTATTAGATAAAGAAACTTTCGCCAAGCTATTGAAAGAGAATGGTACATTTTCTATGGCTTTTATCCAATATATATCATGGGTAAATGAAGGTTTTCTAAACTGGCAAATGAAATTAAAAGAGAAGAATTCTGCAGGTGCACTTGCTTTTCTCATCTGTGAATTTCAGAAAAACTTTGATAGCAATTCATTTGAGATTCCTTTAACCAGGCAAGAAATAGCTAGAATAATAGGCTTCTCCAAAGAGAGTGTTTTAAAAAATCTTGCTGATTTTAGAAAAGAAGGTTTAATCGATAGCAATGGTAAATCCATTACAATTATCGATGCCTCGCGTTTAGAGGAAATTGCCAAATATGGTTGACAGCCCTTTAATGCTCCGATTTGCTTTTTTCTTTTGGCTTAATTAGTCCTCCAAAAAGAATCCCAAACAACATTCCATAAGGAACCATGGTGTACCAATTGGCTTTTATTGGACAGGTACCCGATACACAACCAACGTATCGCCAATAAAGATAACCACCTAACAAACCAATCAATCCGCCAATAATTTCAAATTTTCTCTTGTTAAAAAAGTTCTTCATTTTGTCTAAATTATTATTAGCTCAAACCTAATAAAGATTTTGCAAAAGTTTTGTCAATTATGTGACAATTAACACATCCGAATTTTATCATTAAGATATATCGGCTAATTTTTCCGAAAGCCGTATATTTGTATTCACAAAACCAAAGATACACAACAACACAATGTTATACCGAAAGGTATTTAAATAACTCACTAATATCACTTTGTTCATTAATTGAGTTTTAAATATCCATCGGCATAATGACTGTTTGCTTAATAATACATGTAAAATGTCATTAAAGATCTATCACAATCCAAGATGTGCAAAAAGCCGTGCTGGATTAAAATACCTTCAGGAGAAAGGTTTAGAACCTGAAATCAGATTGTATTTAAAAGAAGAATTTACCGAAGCAGAACTTGCTGACGTACTGATGAGAATGCACAAAGAGCCCCAGGAAATCATTCGAACTCAGGAAAAAATCTTTAAAAGTGATTTTAAAGGTAAAAACTTTAACCGTGAAGAATGGATCAAAATATTGATTGAATATCCTAAGCTAATCCAACGCCCTATAATCGTTAAGGATTGTAAAGCTGTATTTGCCGATCCTGCCGAAAACGCTGACGAGATTTTATAATCTCTTGATAATTTAAATCTTTCTTAATCACCTAATTGAGTTGTGTAACAGAATTCAACAGTGGTTTTAATGCCAGTTTTTAAGCTATTAAATCAATTGAGGAACATGAAGATATTCAGAAAATATTACCTGATCATGCTTTCGGTAATTTCAGCAGCATGCGATCCATTTAACACCAAGATCGGACCTGAAGTTTCTCTATTTCAAAGCAAGGAAATAAAAGAATATAACTTTCCGGACACCCTTAAAGTAATGACCTGGAACATAAAATTTGGTGGAGGCCGAATCGATTTCTTTTTCGATTGTCATGGCGATCGTGTCATTATGGAAAAATCGGAAGTGATCAATCACATGAACGCTTTGGCTGAAAAAATCCGTGAAGTAAATCCAGATATATTACTCATACAAGAAGCCGATGTAAACGCCAAACGAAGTGCCTTTGTTGATCAGGTTCAATATCTACTTGATAATACTGATTTTAATTATGCAGCTTATGCATCGCAATGGAAAGCTTCCAAAATTCCTAGTGATGGTATTGGCAAAATGGATTCCGGCAATGCAATTCTATCGAAATGGAAATTTACCGATGCAAAAAGAATTGCCCTGCCTTTAATTCAATCACAAAATTTCATTGTTAGGTATTTTTATTTAAAAAGAAATATTCTGGATGTTCAAATGGAACATGAAGGTAAGAAATTTCATATTCTGAACACTCATGCCTCAGCCTATGCAAAGGACGATACCAAGAAAAAGCAATTGGATATTATTAAAGCTTACGCCGATGCAATCTCATTAAGGGGTGATCAATTAATACTTGGAGGTGATTTTAATTCGCTTCCTCCTTATACTAGACAAACCAGTAAGTTTGATGATTCGGTTTGTACCGATGAAGAATTTGAAGCAGACAATTATTCAGCCGAAACAGAGTGGATGATGCCTTTCTATGAAAATTACCAGGCGGCCATTCCTTTGAATGAATATCAAAATAATAACAAAGATCATTTTACGCATACCACAGATAAGAATGCTTACTGGAATCGAAAACTGGACTATCTGTTTACAAACGGTAAGTTCATCGATAAAAGTGGTGAAACTTTACAAGAGTGGATGCAAATCTCTGATCATGCACCTATTATCGTGAATTACGAGTTTTAAATTACGAATTACGAGAAGCACATACCATAATACAATGGCTTGCTTTCGTAATTAATAATTCGTCATTCGTAATTAAAAAGGTGTTTTAGAAGTATGATGCAAAACATTTTTTAAACTTTTTCAAAGTGATAAAAAGGGCTTATTTTTAGACCCTAATTTTTAAACAGTTACAGTTATGGCAGATAATAAACTATTTAGTGAGTTTGCTCCACAATCTACACAGGAGTGGATCGACAAAATCACTAAAGACCTTAAAGGCGCTGACTTCGATAGAAAGTTAGTTTGGAGAACAAATGAAGGATTCAATGTTCAGCCTTTCTACAGACTGGAAAACATGGAAGATAAGATGTACATGAACACTTATCCTGGAGATTTTCCATATGTACGCGGAAACAAGAAAGATAACAACGACTGGTTTATCCGTCAGGATATCATCGTTGAAGATGTGAAGGCTGCAAACGCAAAAGCTCTTGACGTTCTTAACAAGGGTATCGACTCATTAGGTTTCGTTTTAAATTGGAAAAGCCTTAGCAAAGATGAATTAGCAACTTTGTTGGAAGGTGTTTACATGGATTGTGTTGAAGTAAACTTCGAAAAATCACACGGTTCAGTAGAGTTAATTAAAAACTTACAGGCTATTGCAACTGAAAAAGGAATTGCTCTTGACAAAGTTCAAGGTGGTGTTGCTATTGATATTTTAGGTGGTTACAGTACTTGCGGTAAATTCTGTACTTCAGAAGAAAACTCATACAACTACTTGAAAGAAGCTGTTGAAGCTGCACAAGAACTTCCAAACTTTAAAGTTGTTGCTGTTGGCGGTAGATTATTCAACAACTCAGGATCATCTATCGTTGAAGAATTAGGTTTTAGTTTAGCTGCCGGTGCTGAATATATAAGCAAGTTAATGGAAGCTGGTTTGTCAATTGAAGAAATTGCTCCAAAAATCCGTTTCAACTTTGCAACTAGCTCTAAATATTTCATGGAGATTGCTAAGCTAAGAGCAGGTCGTATGCTTTGGGCTTACATCTTGAAAGAATTTGGTGCTTCTGAAGAAATGTGTAAAATGTTTATCCACGGAGAAACTTCTGATTGGAACAAAACTGTTTACGATCCATACGTAAACATGCTTCGTACTCAAACTGAAGCTATGTCTTCTGTTCTTGGTGGTTTGGACTCTTACACAGTTAAGCCTTTCAACTCTGTTTACGAAGATACTACTGAATTCTCAGAACGTATCGCACGTAACCAGCAGTTATTGTTGAAAGAAGAATCACACTTCGGAAAAATTGCTGACCCTGCTGCAGGATCATACTATATTGAATCTCTTACTGAATCAATCAGTGAAGAAGCTTGGAAACTTTTCCTTGAAGTACAGGAAAAAGGTGGTTACCTAGCTGCCTTCAAAGCTGGTTTCATTCAAGAAACTATCAAAGCTACTGCTCAGAAGAGAGATATGGCAGTTGCTACTCGTAAAGAAAACTTCTTAGGAACTAACCAGTTCCCTAACTTCGGTGAAGTTGCAGAAAAAGAGTTGGATGCTGCTTTATTCGAAGCTGAAGATAAAACTGAAGCTGATGCAGAATGCGAAACTTTGAAGCCATACCGTGGTGCTCAAGCTTTCGAAGCAATGCGTTACAAAACTGATGTTTACGCTAAAGAAAACGGTCGTCCAAAAGTGATGATGTTCCCAATTGGAAACTTGAATATGCGTAAAGCTCGTGGTCAGTTCGCTTGTAACTTTTTTGCTTGTGCTGGATTCGACGTGGAAGATCACAATGGATTCACTACTGTTGAAGAAGGAGTAAAATTTGTAACTGAGAAGAACGCGAAAATCGTTGTTGTTTGTTCATCAGATGATGAGTACGCAACTATCGCTCCTGAAGTTTATGAAGCATTAAAAGGAAAAGCTACAGTTGTTGTTGCTGGTGCTCCTGCTTGTGCTGAAGAATTAAAAGCTAAAGGTGTTGAAAACTTTATCAACGTGAAGTCGAACGTACTTGAAACATTAAAAGCTTACCAAGCTGATCTTGGTATCAAGTAATTGAGGAGAACGAAAAAGTAGATTTTCAAATTTTACTTCAAAAAATTAAGACAAATGAAACCAAATTTTAAAAATATAGATATCAAGTCATCTCAAAGAGCTGCTGCACCTTCTCAGGAATGGGAAAAGGAAAACGGCATCGAAAAATCTTGGATGACACCTGAGCAAATTCCTGTTAAAACTGCTTTTAACAAGGAAGATTTAGAAGGTATGGAACACCTTAACTTCGTTTCTGGTTTACCTCCATTCCTTCGTGGACCTTATTCAGCGATGTATCCTTTGCGTCCATGGACAGTTCGTCAGTACGCAGGTTTCTCTACTGCTGAAGAATCGAATGCATTCTACCGTCGTAACCTTGCTGCTGGTCAGAAAGGTCTTTCTGTAGCATTCGACTTGGCTACTCACCGTGGATACGATTCAGATCACCCACGTGTAATTGGTGATGTAGGTAAAGCTGGTGTTGCGATCGACTCTATCCTGGATATGGAGATCCTTTTCGATCAGATTCCATTGAACAAGATGTCTGTATCGATGACAATGAACGGTGCTGTACTTCCAGTATTGGCTTTTTACATTGTTGCTGGTTTAGAACAAGGAGCTAAATTAGAAGAGCTTTCAGGTACAATTCAGAACGATATCTTGAAAGAATTCATGGTGCGTAACACTTACATCTACCCACCAGAGTTCTCTATGAAGATTATTGCTGATATCTTTGAATATACTTCTCAGAAGATGCCTAAGTTTAACTCAATTTCTATCTCTGGTTACCACATGCAAGAAGCAGGTGCAACTGCAGATATCGAGTTGGCTTACACTCTTGCTGATGGTTTAGAATACTTGAAAAAAGGTGTTGCTGCTGGTATGGACGTTGACGCATTTGCTCCTCGTTTGTCATTCTTCTGGGCAATTGGTATGAACCAATTCATGGAGATTGCTAAAATGAGAGCTGGTCGTTTACTTTGGGCTAAGATTGTAAAACAATTCAATCCTAAAAACCCTAAGTCTATGGCATTACGTACTCACTCACAGACTTCAGGTTGGTCGTTAACTGAGCAGGATCCATTCAACAACGTTGGTCGTACTTGTATCGAAGCTATGGCTGCTGCATTGGGTCACACTCAGTCTCTTCACACCAATGCATTGGATGAAGCGATTGCACTTCCAACTGACTTCTCTGCACGTATTGCACGTAACACTCAGATTTATATCCAGGATGAATCAACTATCTGTAAAGCAGTTGATCCATGGGCAGGTTCTTACTATGTAGAATCATTAACTCAGGAATTGGTTGACAAAGCTTGGGCTCACATCGAAGAGGTTGAGAAACTAGGTGGTATGGCTAAAGCTATCGAGTCTGGTATTCCAAAACTTCGTATCGAGGAAGCTGCTGCACGTACTCAGGCTAAGATCGATGCTGGTACTCAAACTATTGTTGGAACTAACAAATATCGTTTGGAGAAAGAAGATCCATTGGATATCCTGGAAGTTGACAACACTGCTGTACGTACTGCACAGATTGAACGTTTGGCTAAGCTTCGTGCTAACCGTGACGAGAAAGCTGTTCAGGCTGCTCTTGAAGCCATCACTGAATGTGCAAACGGAGGTGAAGGTAACTTATTGGATCTTGCTGTTAAGGCTGCACAATTACGTGCTTCGTTGGGTGAGATTTCAGATGCATGTGAGAAAATTTGTGGTAGATATAAAGCTGTAATTAGAACCGTGTCAGGAGTATATTCATCAGAATCAAAAGAAGATGCTGACTTCGCAAAAGCGAAAGAATTGGCAGATAAGTTTGCAGAGCAAACTGGACGTCGTCCACGTATCATGATTGCAAAAATGGGTCAGGATGGTCACGACCGTGGTGGTAAAGTAGTTGCTACAGGTTTCGCTGATATGGGATTCGATGTGGATATGGGACCATTATTCCAAACTCCGGAAGAATCTGCTAAGCAAGCTGTAGAAAATGATGTACACATGGTAGGTGTATCTTCATTGGCTGCTGGTCACAAAACTTTGGTTCCTGCAATTATCGAGGAATTGAAAAAATTAGGACGTGAAGATATCATGGTTACTGCAGGTGGTGTAATTCCAGCTCAGGACTACGATTTCCTTTATGAAGCAGGTGTTGCAGGTGTATTTGGTCCTGGAACAAAAGTTTCTAAATGTGCGATCCAAATGTTGGAAATCTTGATCGAGCAATACAAAGACTAATTCGTAAGATTATCACTATATTTAAAGACAGGAAGTAAAACTTCCTGTCTTTTTTTTATCTAAATATTAGCATCATGAATAAATCCCTTTTGCTTTTGCTTTTTATCCTCTTCAATTTAAACATATCTGCTCAAAATAAAACCATAGAAGATACTCGTTTAAAGAAACATGTATTGTATGGCAAAGTTACTCTCGAAGCTTTTGAGTTAGATATCTGTAAAGATTGGTATGGGCCGGAATACAAGAAATACAAAGCTAAAAACGGAATAATTAAAAAGCTCAGAAAACTATCTTTCAAAAATGTAAGAATAGATTTAATTCTGGCATCATGGTGTCATGATTCACATCGAGAAGTACCTCGATTTATAAAAATTCTTGATGAAATTAGGTTTCCATTTGAAAAGCTAAACATGAATGCTTTGGACACAAAGAAAGAGTCGCCCAATTATAATGCAAAAGTTAATAATGTAAGCAAAGTGCCAACTGCAATAATTTATAGAAACAATCAAGAAATAGGAAGAATTATCGAAACACCCAATCAAAGTCTTGAGAAAGACCTTTTAAAAATCCTTTGCAAAAATTAGTATATTAGCAATATCTAAATAACAATCATCAATCAAAATGGAAGAAGTACGCTCTAACTCTGGACAAACACTAGGAATCATCGCTTTGGTTCTTGGTATCTTAACTCTCTTTATCGGATTTATTCCTTGCATAGGCTTCGTAGCCTTTATACCAGGAGTTATTGCCATAATTTTAAGTATCATAGGTCTAAGTAAAGCCAATAAAGATAATGGAGCTATTGGTTTAAATATTGGCGCATTGATTGTATCGGTTTTAGGTGTTCTAGTAGCATCATTATGGTTGTTCTTCTTTGTTGGAGTAGCCAGTATGAACGAAGATGAGATTGAAGGTTTTGTTGAAGAGGTAATTGAAGAAGTTATTGAAGAGTCTGTTCATAATCAGGATTTACAAGAAGCTTTAGAAGAACTGGAACAGCAACTTGAAGAAATCAATATCGACTCCATTGCCAATGAGGTGGATAGCCTTGAAATGAAAATTAAGGTAGAAATTGAAACCAATAAAAAACAAGAATAGCCTAAGTAGCTATCAAATAATCAACCTCATTTTTGCATCAATAATAGCCGGAATATTTATTTATTCGGCAATTTTTTCACACCCAAAAGTAAATCATCCAATACCATCTGTCTTTTCACAGTTAACAGGTGCAGATAGTCCTTCATCTGGTCTTTCTCGTAGCTTTTCGGCTCTTACTCAAGGTGATGTTAAATCAGCAAAAGAACTTAATCCCTACAGCATCCAAATCTTTTTATTTTTTGCTTTTCAGTTGATTTTTAGAATATTTACTTTTTTCTTGATGAAAAAATCATTTTCTTGGATTAACACCTATATTTTTGCGGACATTACTTTGTCTATATTAGTTTTTTTGTTGGTTTTCAAGCCTTTGATTTTTTTCACATTTGAACTATTCAAAAATTTTATCGTAAATTGAATGGAGATTAATATTTATTAAACTTTTGCGATATGTCATTTATACTGGTTAGTTTATTTTTAGCTCTGCTAACAAGTGTTATGGTCTTACATGTTCATAACGAGAATAATCTTTCAAGAAGGATTGTTAAGGCGGGAGTTAATATTCAGAAGCTGTTAGATCAAAATGGAATCAAACATATTGATCTAAAAAAGAAATTTACGACCTCAAGTCTCTCAACTCAACTCAGATTGGTTGAATACCACATGAACTATCTCGATTCTAATTATACTGATTTTGGAACCAAGAAAACAGTATTTCAGAGAATTGATAATATTGAAAATGCCCTAAGTCAATATCAAACATACAATACAGAATTAAAGCTTGCATCATGATGCAAGCTTTAATTCTGTATTGTATGTTTATTTTATATCTGTAAGAGAGAAACATTTATCAACCTTAACACCTCTCTCTGTTTTTATTAAACTACAACACTCAGTAGTAATATCATGTTGCAAAAATAATATTGCATTATTCTCAACTGCCTTTGAAAGAAACTCTTGTTTTTCAGCCAACGATGAAGTTGGATTTAAGTCGTAACTTGCTAACCATTTCACCGGAACATTTGCTGCTGTAGGAATAAAATCTCCTGCAAAAACTACTTCCTGACCATTAAAATTGATCACCGGAATCATTAGCCCTGGGGTATGACCTTCAAAAATCTTCACCTTAAAATTAGGAAATAATTCCCCTTCTGTTTCAACAAAATTAAGTTTTCCAGCCTCTTTTACCGGCATAATGTTTTCATCAAAAAAGGCATCACTCTCACGCATGTTAGGATTTAAATAATTCTCCCATTGCTGCTTACTAACCCAATGTTGTGCGTTTTTAAACACCAACTCATATCCTGTCTTATCAGAATTCCATTTTACCGCTCCTCCACAATGATCGAAATGCAAATGGGTAAAAACAACATCCGTAATATCATCAGCTGAAAATCCAGCATTTTTTAAAGAATCCAACATATTGGCATCACCATTTAGGTGTTGATGCTTGAAAAACTCTTCACTTTGCTTATCCCCTGTTCCATTATCAATCAATATCTTTCTTTCACCATCAACAACAAGCATGCTTCTCATGGCACAATTACAATAATTGTCTTCGTTCGAAGGATATTTTCTACTCCACATTACTTTAGGAACAACACTAAACATCGCTCCTCCATCGCACATAAAATTTCCTGTTTCTATATTGTATATTTCCATGATAAAATTGTTTTATTCTAGTATCTTTAATTTTCGCAAAAAAAAGAGTAATATCACGTTAAAGTACTCTTACTTATTGCGGTTCAAAAATACAATTTTATAAAAGATTATCAATGAAAGTTCACTTTATAGCAATTGGTGGAAGCGCCATGCACAATCTGGCAATCGCACTACATAAAAAAGGATTCGAAATCACAGGTTCAGATGATGAAATTTTTGATCCATCAAAATCAAGATTGGAAAAATATGGAATCTTGCCTAAAGAATGGGGGTGGTTTCCAGAAAAACTTACAACTGATATTGATGCGATTATTCTTGGCATGCATGCAAGAATCAATAATCCGGAATTGTTAAAAGCTCAGGAACTTGGGCTAAAAATATACTCATATCCTGAATACATTTACGAGCAGACTAAAGATAAAACCAGAATTGTGATTGGTGGTAGTCATGGAAAAACCACAACAACCTCGATGGTAATGCATGTTTTTAAGGACAATAATATTGAGTTTGATTACATGGTAGGTGCTCAGATTGATGGATTTGAAACCATGGTTAAATTAAGCAGAGATGCTAAAATTGCTATTTTTGAAGGCGATGAATATTTGTCCTCACCTATCGATCGCAGACCAAAATTTCATTTGTATCATCCTGACATTGCACTGCTAACCGGGATTGCCTGGGACCATATTAATGTATTTCCTACTTTCGATAACTACGTAGAGCAATTTGCAATTTTCACACAGATGATTCAAGAAAACGGCTCATTAATCTATTTTAATGGTGATGAGCACATTGCTAGAATTGTTGAAACAAAAAGAAAAGATATCCAATACATTCCTTATAATTCACATCCTTTTGAAGTGATTGATAACTGCAGTATCCTTAAAACAAACAATGGAAATGTTCCTTTGGAAATTTTTGGAGAACACAACCTTCAAAACCTTATGGGAGCATACCACATTTGTAAAAAAGCTGGATTGAGTGACAAGCAGTTTTACAATTCCATTCAAAACTTTGCAGGAGCGGCCAAACGTTTACAAAAGCTAGCCGAGAATAATTCATGCACGGTTTTTCAAGATTTTGCACACTCTCCATCCAAATTAAAAGCCACTACCGAAGCTGTAAAAAAACAGTTTACCAATCGTAAATTGATTGCTTGCATGGAATTACACACATTTAGTAGCTTGAAAAAAGAATTTTTGCCTCATTATAAAAACACCATGAGTCTGGCTGATAAAGCAATTGTATATTTTAATCCCCAAACGGTTGAACACAAAAAACTTGAGCCTATAACGAAAGATCAGGTAGCAGAAGCTTTCGGCGGAAACAACGTGACAGTATACACTGATTCTGAATTGGTTAGCAAGGATTTATTAGAGCAAGATTTCAAACATACCAATGTTTTATTAATGAGTTCCGGTAATTTTTCAGGAGTCAATTTATCCGAATTGGCAGCAAAAATTGTCAACAAAATCTGATTCAATGAATACACATTGTTTTGCCTGTCAGTAAAATAATACTATTTTTAGTATGAATCAGATTAAACAGCTATAAAACCATGTCTGCTATACACAGGTTAACCATTCTAATTTCAGTTTTTCTTTCATTTGCTTTTGTGAATTTACATGCTCAAAATCAAATACAGAAAGCTGAGGAATTATTGCCTAAAGCGGAAGGTGAGCAACGGATAGGATTACTGCAAGAATTGTCAAAACTCTATTTGGATGTTAATATTGACAAAAGCATAGATTACCTGAAGGAAGTTGTCGTTTTATCCTCGGATACCCCAACAAATCATGCAACAGCTTTATATGATCTGGGAAACCTGTATCGAAGAGTAAACAACTTCAGAAGGGCTTTAGATTGTCATTTGCAAGCTTTGGAAATTCGTGAAACAATATCCGATCAATTGGCTATATCTGCATCGTACAATAATATTGGAGAAATTCATAAAATTCTGAACAAGCACCAAGAAGCTCTTGAATATTTCAATAAATCATTGGAAATCCGGATAAAGGAAGGTTCGGAAAAAGAAGTAGCCTATACCTTAAATAATATAGGAAGCGTTTATTGGCTTGATAAAGACTATGCCAATGCGTTGGAATATTATTTAAAATCCCTGGAAATCAGATCTAAACTTGGCGACAAATCGGATATTGCCTCATCATTGAATAACCTTGGTAATGTGTACAAGAATTTAAACAAGTACAACAAGGCATTAGATTATTACAAAAAGGCTCTAAACATTCGTGAAAAATTGGGCGATGAATCTCTTATCGCCTACACTTTAAATGATATCGGAGGAATATATTGGAGATTGAATAATTTTAACGAATCACTTAATTTTTACAATAGATCCTTAAAAATTAGACGTAAACTGGGTAATAAACGTTTTACTGCTGCTACCCTAAAAAACATCGGAACCGTATACAAGGATTTGAATGAACTTGACTTTTCATTGAAGCACTATAACGAATCGCTTAAAATTTACGATGAAACAGGTGATTTAAAGGAGCAGGCTAATGTTTACTCTTTAATTGGAAACTTGTATAGAAGCTATAACAATTTCGATAAGAGTCAGGAGTTCCATAAAATTGCTCTCAATCTGCATGAGAAATTAGGGAATACAAAAGGAATTGCCTATTCATCCAATAGTATAGGCGAAATTTTAATGAATTACTATAAAAGTGATGATGCCCTAAAGTATCTTCAATCGGCCTACGAAAATGCCAATTATTCAAAAGACAGAAATCTTCAAAAATCTACATCTGAAAATCTCTTTGAATACTTTTCGAACAAAGGTGATTACAAAAAAGCATTGGAGTATTACCGAAACTATTCCACCACACAATATGACAGCATAGCTGATCAGTACGACAAAGACAGAATTAGTGAGTTCGAAGCCAAATATGAAATCTCTAAGAAAAAGGAAGAAATTAAAGGCTTAAAGGAATACAACAGGATGCAAACCATTCTGATTTATCTGTTTGTTGTCCTGATCATTTTATCTGCGATTATTGGTTATATCACATATAAAAACATTCAGCTCAGAAAAGAAACAACAGAAACTTTAACTCATAAAAATAAAGAGTTGGAAGATATCAATTCCCGATTAAAAGAGTCGGATGTTATTTTAAGAGATCTAAATTTAACCAAAGACAAAATTTTCAATATCATTTCAACAGATTTACGTGATCCATTCATCGATCTGAAAAATATTAGTTCCAAATTGATCGAAAGCTTTGAAGAAAATGATATCGATTATCAAAAATCTCTGGCCTTCGGAATTCGTGATTTATCTGTTCATACCAATGAATTGGTAGAGAATATTTTACTATGGTCTGCATCGCAAGCAGGTAAAACCACATTTTCTCCAAAATATTTTAACATACGAGAATCTATCAATGGAATTCTTCAAAAACTATCGGGCCCTATTATTGAAAAGAACCTGAAGTTCATTTTTAATATGGACAATACTTCCATGGTTTATGCCGATTCTGCAGCCATTTCTGAAGTTTTTAAGAATCTAATTTCAAATGCCATTAAATTCTCCTATTCAGAGGGAAAAATCACTCTCTCAGCACGAGAAAAAAAATATCTTGTCGAGATCGAAATATCAGACGAAGGAGTTGGAATGAGCAAATCAAACCTTAATAAAATATTCCGATTAGATAGCAATTACCTTGCACTAGGTACTGCACAGGAAAAAGGAGCTGGAATTGGCCTGTTGCTTTGCAAGGAGTATGTAGAAAAAAACGGAGGTAAAATCTGGGCTGAAAGTGAAGAAGGAAAAGGAAGTAGCTTTTACATCACAATTCCTAAATCTGAGAAAATTTTGGAATCCATGCCAAAAGCTAATGCATAAAAAAAAGAGGCACCCTAATGGGTACCTCTTCATATATCTTAAACTATTATATCGAGTAATTTTTATTTGCGAACAAAGTGATAGTGACTTCCGAATCTTTCGAATGCAGCCTTATCAAGTTCTTCTCTAAAGTCTGGGTGAGCAACAGAGATAATTGCTTTCGCTCTTTGCTGAAGTGACTTACCAAACAAGTTTACAGCACCGTGCTCAGTTACAAACCATCTCATATTGTTACGAGTAGTTACAACACCTGATCCAGTTAATAAAGTTGGAGTAATTTTAGAGATACCTTTTCCAGTAACAGAAGGCATCGCGATAATAGGTACACCACCTTCAGAAGCTGCAGCACCACGTGTAAAGTCAATCTGACCACCTACACCTGAATAGTGCTTGGTTCCGATTGAGTCGGCACAAACCTGACCAGTAATATCAATAGATAATGCAGAGTTGATAGCACATACTTTAGGGTTTTGCTTGATAATACCAACACCGTTAGTGTAAGCAACATCCATCATTAAAACTCCTGGGTTATCATCAACGAAATCATAAAGCTCTTTTGTTCCCATCAAGAAACCAGCAACGATTTTTCCTGGATCTAATTTCTTATTTCTACCGTTAACAACACCACTTTCTACCAATGGAAGAAGACCATCAGCAAACATTTCAGTGTGCACGCCAAGGTCTTTGTGATTTCCTAACTGCGCCAAAACAGCATTAGGAATACCACCAATCCCCATTTGCAAACATGCTCCATCAGGAATCAACTCTGCAACATTTTTACCAATTGCAATATCCATTTCTGATAAAGGAGCATTGTGGTGCTCGATAAGAGGAGAGTTATCTTCGCAGAAGATATCAAAGTTTGATAATGGCATCATTGCATCACCGAAAGCACGAGGTACATTTGGATTGATGATTGCAACTACAGTATCTGCTTCTTCAACTGCAGCTTTACTTGCCTCAACAGAAGTACCTAAAGATACATAACCATGCTTGTCAGGAGTACTTACCTGTACAACAGCAACATTTACATTTAAAACTCCTTCACGAATCAATTGTTGAGTTTCTCCTAAGAATACAGGAATGTAATCAGCATACCCAGCTTGAGTTTGCTTTCTTACATTAGCCCCAACAAATAATGACTCAAGATTAAAAATCCCTTCAAATTCAGGATCAGCATAAGGAGCTGGTCCTTCTGTGTGAATATGCTGAATAGTTACATCGTAAATTTCACCATTACGACCACGATCACACATTGCGTTAATGAATTTATGAGGTGTCAACGCCACTGAGTGCAAGTGCACTCTATCTCCAGACTTAATTACCTTTGCTGCTTCTTCAAAAGAAACTGTTTTAATCTCTTTATGCATCTCTAATCGGTTTTTATATTGATGTTTATAAATTTCTAATTCGCCGACTAAAGTAGTATATTTTTTAAGTGCAATTTCTGCTATTCAGCATGAGTGCTACAAAACATATCTACACTATCGATTCATAATTAAGACTTTGCGAATTAGATCAAAAGAAAACTCACTTTTATAAATTACTTTATAATCCATACGGAAGGAGATTAATACAGCCCCATATAAAATAAAGAAGCCGGGAGACCCAAACTCCCGGCTGCAAAACCCAAACATCTAATAAAACTTAAATAACAAAAACTATCAAACTATTATTTTTACTAACCCTATTAATAAGGTTTACTATTTTTGTTGTAAGTACTTGTGAAAAATAGTTTTCCTTGTTTTCTATATCAAATATACGAAGCAATTCTGCATCAATCAAATCAATATTGTTTATGGTCTTATAGATAATGTTTATATTTGAGAGAATTTATAAAAAACGACAAGACTAATGATTACAATCACTCAACTAGAATATATCGTGGCTGTTGACACTTATCGACATTTTGCAACAGCTGCCGAAAAGTGCTTTATTACTCAGCCAACTTTAAGTATGCAGATAAAGAAATTGGAGGAGTATTTGGATGTTACCATATTTGACAGAAGCAAGCAACCAATTATTCCAACCGATGTTGGCCGTAATATTATTGAACAAGCTCGAATCATACTTAGCGAAACCAAAAAAGTTGATGAAATTATTAAAGAGCACAAAAATACCGTTGAAGGAAATTTAAAAATTGGAATTATTCCAACCTTAGCTCCATTTCTTCTTCCAATGTTTATTGGTGACTATATCAGAAAATATCCTTCTATTAAAGTTGAGGTAGAAGAAATGGTTTCCGAGGAAATTGTAAAAAGCCTTAAAAAAGATAAAATTGATGTTGGTATTTTTGTCACTCCAGCAAAAGATGATAAAATTCGTGAGAGACATCTTTTCTATGAAGAAATGATGATATACGCACACAAAGACCATCCTCTATTAAAACAACCTATTGTTGAGGTTAAAGATATTGCTACTCCAGAAATTTGGATGCTTAGTGATGGCCACTGTTTCAGAAACCAGGTAATCAACCTTTGTGAGTTGCATGATTTGCAACATCAGGAATTGCCATTCGAATTTGAAAGTAATTCTCTTGAAACATTAATGAAAATTGTAGATCGTGAAGGAGGTTTTACTCTAATTCCAGAATTGGCCACTCAATATATGCCTGACGAAAAACTTAAACAGGTGAAAAAATTCACAAATATTCATCCTTTAAGAGAGGTTAGTTTGGTTTATTCTCGTCATTATACAAAAAATAGATTGTTGGATTTATTGGCTGATCAAATCAAAAATATCATCCCAAATAACTTTTTAAGCAGCGACAGAGGAACAATTGTTGAATGGCGCTAAATTTATTTTTAGCTTATAACGAAGCAGTTAGTTTCTTTGCCGAAAAAAAGTGTGATTTTTTTTCAAAAAAAGTTTTGCAGGAATAAAGAATTATCTCTTTCTTTGCAGCGCAAAAGGAAAAAACAAGGGGCTAACGCTTCAACATTCCTGAAGCAAAAAAAAAGAGTTTTTTTCGCAAAGTGTTTGCAGTTTTAAAAAAATAACTTACCTTTGCAGCTCTGAAAAATTAGATGGTCCGTTCGTCTAGGGGTTAGGACGCCAGATTTTCATTCTGGTAACACGGGTTCGATTCCCGTACGGACTACTAAGAATTTTGCAGCGATTAAATTTTGATTTATATTTGCTGCGCATTAATAAACCAATGGTCCGTTCGTCTAGGGGTTAGGACGCCAGATTTTCATTCTGGTAACACGGGTTCGATTCCCGTACGGACTACCAAGATAATAATTTAGATAACTTTAAGAGATGGCAAATCATCAATCTGCAATTAAAAGAATCAGACAGTCTGAGAAGAGAAGAGTACACAATAAGTATTACGCTAAGACTGCCAGAAATGCTGTAAGAAAGTTACGTGCTACTTCAGATAAGGAAGCTGCTAATGAATTACTTCCAAAGGTAAATGCAATGTTGGATAAACTTGCTAAAATTAATGTAATTCATAAGAATAAAGCTGCTAACTTGAAATCTAAATTAGCTTCACACGTTAACAAGCTGTAAGACACTATAACTCTGTTATAAAGGGTTCTCGTTGAGAACCCTTTTTGTGTATACGCATATTCCATGTTGATTTTGTTTATGTAAATTCATAACTTTCGTTAAGTATTTACACAACAAAGCATGGACGAATATAATAAACTAAGCATTAAAGACTGGGCTCTTGAAGATCGCCCAAGAGAAAAATTAATGTACAAGGGAGTTAAAAGTTTATCTACAGCCGAACTTTTAGCCATTATCATTGGCAGTGGCAATCGAAATCAATCCGCTGTCGAACTTTCTAAATCGATACTCTCCCATTGCAATAATGATCTTAATATCCTGGCAAAAAAATCCATTCGTGATTTAATGAAGATCAAAGGAATTGGAGAAGCAAAAGCCATTGGTATTATTGCCGCATTGGAGATTGGTCGCAGACAAAAGGCATTTCAAAGCAAACAGAAGGAAAAAGTTACTTGTAGTCGCGATGCATTCGAAATTCTTTTCCCATTTGCAGAAAATTTAGGACATGAAGAATTTTGGGTTTTATTTATGAATAAAGCCAATAAAGTAATCGAAATCAAAAATGTCTCTTCCGGAGGAATTACAGGCACCGTTTTCGATATCAGATTAGTTCTAAAAGAGGCTTTACAACTTGAAGCTGTAAATCTTATTCTTTGTCACAATCATCCTTCTGGTAATTTGGCTCCTTCGGCAGCCGATAAAGACATTACAAGCAAATCGAAAGATGCTGCTAAACTGATGAATATCGAGATATTAGATCATATAATAATTGGCGAAAACGATTACTATAGTTTTGCCGATGAAGCACTAATTTAGAATGAATTAGATTATTAATTTTTCCTTCATTTCCTTCCTAAATATTATTGAAATATGGCTATATTTGCGCTCAGCTAATTTTTAAATAATAAAACATGGTGATCCATACATTAGGAGAAAACAACTCCCTTTTTAACCGATTTATAGCTGAAATCCGAGACGTTAACGTTCAAAACGATCCTCTTCGCTTTAGAAGAAACCTTGAAAGAGTTGGTGAGATATACGCTTACGAAATCAGTAAAACTTTAGATTTTGCAGAGCAATCAGTGGAAACTCCACTTGGTACTGCAATTGCTTCTCTTCCAAAGGATGAAGTTGTTGTGGCTTCGATATTAAGAGCAGGTCTTCCTTTGCACAATGGTTTATTAAACTACTTCGACAGATCAGAAAATGCTTTTATTTCTGCATATCGTAAGCATACCGAAGATGGAAAATTTAAAATTAATTTCGAGTACATTTCATCTCCTTCTATCGATGGCAAAGTAGTTATTCTTGCCGACCCAATGTTGGCAACAGGATCATCAATGGAATTGGCATACAAAGCAATGCTAACCAAAGGTACTCCTAAACACGTACATATTGTTTCTGTAATTGCAAGTCAAGAAGGTGTTGATTTTATTAAGAACAATTTACCAGCAGAAAATACTACCATTTGGAATGGAGTTGTTGATGCTGAACTAAACACCAAATCGTATATCGTTCCAGGTTGTGGAGATGCAGGTGACTTGGCTTTTGGTGCTAAACTAGGATAATCAATATTTTTGATAATATTTCAAGGACTGTTTTAATAACAGTCCTTTTTTTTATGCCTTGAAAACACTTACTTCTGATGTATCAGGACAAGATTTTTTCATTTCCAAGATACTCTTATCCATTACGGGATGAATAAAATCAGGTGCAATTTCAGCCAAAGGAGCCAAAGCAAACATCCTCTCTCCCATTCTTGGATGCGGTACTTCCAAACTTTCAGTATCGATAATTAAATCATCATAGAATAGTATATCAATATCAATGGTTCTTTCGCTATAGCGATTTTTCTTTCGAACACGACCAAGAATTTTCTCAATTTTCTGAGTTTGATCCAGAACAGCTTCAGGCAATAAACTACTTTCTACCATCACCACCTGGTTTAGAAAACTCTGCTCATGTTCGAATCCCCATGGTTCGGTTTCATATATGGCCGAAACTTTCAGAACTTTTCCAACATCATTTCCCAAAGCTTCAACTGTACTTTGCAGAATCTGCTCTCTATCACCTAAATTTCCACCTATTAAGAAGTAAACTTTTGCCATCTTTTTTAATTTAATCGGTAAAAGAAACAAAGAAATCTTTCGAAACAAAATATACATCGAAAATAATCTGCATTTCAAACTTCTGTCAGTTTAATTAGATATATTTGTTATACTACGGATTTACATAAATCTGCATCTTATAAATTAGAATAATCAATTAAAAGAAAATCAATATGAAAAGCTTCTTCAAATTTACATTCGCCTCTTTAATTGGAGGTATTGTAGGTGGAATTTTCCTTTTACTTCTAGGAATGCTGATTATAGCTGGTATCGCATCAAGTGCTGATAAACCTGTAACAGTTAAAAACAAAAGTGTTTTGGAAATTAAACTAAACAAATCGCTTGCTGATAGAGGTGCAGATAAGCCTTTTGACAATTTCGACTTACCAGGAACCGGAAGCTCAAGCATAGGTTTAACAAGCATTTTAGAAAGTATCGAGAAGGCAAAAACCGACGAAAAAATCAAAGGTATCTATTTAAATGTTAGTGATGTTTCTGCCAATTTTGGTGGTATTGCCTCTATCGAAGAAATCAGAAACAAACTTAAAGAGTTTAAAGAAACCGGTAAATTTATTGTGAGCTACAACAATTTTGGATATTCACAAAAAGCTTACTACCTAACATCTGTTTCAGATAGTATTTACTTAAATCCTGAAGCAATGATAATGCTTCTTGGTATGGGTGGTGAAAGAACTTTTTACAAAAAATTTCTAAAAAACATTGGTGTTGAAGCTCAAGTAATCAGAGTTGGTAAATACAAATCGGCAACAGAACAGTTTTTCAGAGATGATATGAGTGACGAAAGTCGTGAGCAAACCATGGCTTATGTTGGCGATATATGGAACCAGATCTTAAAAGGAATTTCGGAAGAAAGAGGTATTTCGGTTGATAAATTAAATGAACTAATTGACGCATTTGCTATTAAAAAGGCAGCTGATGCTAAAAAATACAACTTGATTGATGGTGTGATCTACCAAGATGAAATGAATGCTATCCTTAGAAAGCTTACAGATATTAAAGAAGACAAAAAACTTCGAAAAATTAGTGTTTCTGATTACGCAAAATCTCCAGATACTGATTCAAAATTCTCGAAAAATAAAATTGCAGTGGTTTATGCTTCTGGCGCCATTGGAAATGAGCAAAGCGAAACCGCAATTGGACCTGAATTGGCTAACACTATCCGTAAAGCAAGAAGAGATTCTACCGTTAAAGCCATTGTATTACGTGTAAACTCACCAGGTGGTAGCGCTTTGGTTTCTGATATTATTTGGAGAGAAGTGGAATTGGCATCCCAAGAAAAACCGGTTATCGCTTCAATGGGTAACGTTGCTGCATCAGGTGGTTATTACATTGCTTGTCCTGCAGATACTATTGTTGCTGACAAAAACACCATTACCGGATCAATTGGTATCTATGGCTTGTTCTTCTCGGGAGAAGAATTGATTAAGAATAAAATTGGTTTCACAACCGATTCATATGGAACCAACAAACATTCAGCTTTTGGAGGAGGTTATCCATTAATGGTTGTTCCGGTTTCTTCAAGAAAATTCACAAAAACCGAAAAAGTAATTCTTCAGGATATCATTAACGAAGGATATGATACATTCCTAACAAGAGTTGCTGATGGTAGAAACCGCTCGAAAGAAGAAATTCATGAAGTGGCTCAAGGAAGAGTTTGGAGTGCTGTTGATGCCAAAGAAAATGGTTTGGTTGATGTTTTAGGAGGTTTAGAAACCGCAATTGAGATTGCAAAAGAAAAAGCAGGCTTGAAAGATGACTATAGAATTGTTTCTCTTCCTAAACAAAAAGACCCTATTCAGGAATTAATAAATGATATTACTGGTGAAGCCAAAACCCGATTCTTAAAATTTGAGTTAGGTGATACTTACAGATATTACAATCAGGCTCAAAGCATTATGGATTTAGGTGGTATTCAGGCTCGCTTGCCATACGAAATAGAATTGAACTAAATTTCATTCATTCAATCGCATAAAAAATCCTCAAGAAATTGAGGATTTTTTTATTTTAGGATTCAGCAATTTTTTATCAACTAAATAAAAAATTATTGTCATATTTAATTCCTTATTAAATGCTAACAAATATTTCTGTAAATTTAATATGGAATTAATTGTTGCTATTTACAAGTCAATCTCGAACGAGATGTATCTATACACCTGATTAAAACTATAATCGATGAAAGCATTATCCCGTTTTTTAAAAGTTTTACTACTCCCATTTAGTTTACTTTACGGATTAATTGTGGCCATGCGCAATATGCTCTTCGATTTAAATATACTAAGCAGTACCGAATTCAAGATTCCAATAATTTCGGTTGGCAACATCACCGTTGGAGGAACTGGAAAAACCCCTCATATTGAATACCTTATCACTCTTTTAAAAGATGATTACAAGCTTGCTACCCTAAGTCGTGGTTACAAAAGAAAAAGCAAAGGTTTTATTCTTTCCGACGAAAATTCCACTGCAAACCTGATTGGTGATGAGCCTATGCAAATCAAACGCAAGTTTTCTGACATACTGGTTTCGGTTGATAGCAAAAGGGTAAATGGTGTTAAAAATCTACTCAACAGTGAACATGGAAATGATTTAAGTGCGATTTTATTGGATGATGCATACCAGCACAGATACATAAAACCTGGCTTATCTATTCTTTTAATTGACTACAACAGACCAATTACTCGCGATTTTATAATGCCATATGGGCGCTTGAGAGAAAGTGCAGAAGAAAGATCAAGAGCAAATATCATTATTGTGAGTAAAACTCCTGCTAATATGACTCCAATTGAGAGAAGAATCATTGTGAAGGAACTAAAGATACTGCCTTATCAAAAACTATATTTTACATGTTTAGATTATGGAAATCTTCAACCCGTATTTAGCAAAGATGCAGTAAAAATTGGTGATGAAGACTGGAACAAGGAAAGCTTTTCAATTCTTTTGGTAACAGGAATTGCAAATCCTAAACCTTTACGAGAATATTTAGATGGTTTCTCAAATACAATTGAAGAATTGCACTTTCCAGATCATCATGCGTTCAATCAGAAAGATATTCAAGCTATTGAGAAAAGGTTTGATGAACTAGCTGGCGAAAATAAAATCATTATTACCACAGAAAAGGATGCTACTCGAATTTTTGATATGGAAATCAAACAAGAAAGCATAAAAAAACACCTATTCTTTGTTCCTTTATGCATTAAGTTTTTGAATGAAGACAAGTCGAAATTCGACAATCAGATTTTAAACTACGTCAAGAAAAACAAACGCTCAAGCAACCTACACAATATCGAAACAGATTCAATATAAAATAAAAGGGGAATTAAAAGATTCCCCTTTACTCTACCATTTATTAACCACTACATTAATTAACAGCTATTGCTAAAGCACTTTGGCTTATGCCAAAATAAAATTTTTCCTTTTAAATGCTCTATGCTTCATCAAGTTACAAAATCAAACATAAATAATCAAGCATTGAGTTTCTTTTTTTTAATGAATATAATACTGATCAATTACTTTAATTTCCCTCCTAACACACAAGTCTTCTTATAGGTTTTCATGCGGCCATCCGGATTAAACATTTCAATATAAACAAGGTAAATTCCTATTGGCAATCTTTCCCTTTTTGAATTCAATCCATCCCAATACACACTATCATCAGTTCCCAAATACAAATTACTGGCAAGTTTCCTGATTTCCTTTCCCAATGCATTGTATATTCTGATATTAGCTACAAATCCATCATCTTTTAAATTAAAGTTGATGTACAAACGATCATCAATTCCATCGTTATCTGGAGAAAATACTTTAGATGATAAGCTAACCTCCTCTACAGATTCCTCTATATCACTATAAACAGAGTTTTTAATGCCAGGAGTTCCAAAACCAATATTTTGTGCCGCCGACTGCCAATTGGAATGCAAATTGGTTTCTTCATCTGGATTCACACGCTCTAATGCAACACCTTCCTTACTTGCCAACAATTCAAAATGCATACCTTCCTTATACTCCAAATCATCAATAAGCTCATCTTTTGTGTACAAAACCATCCTTCCATTTTTATCTGGATAATTTGGCAAACTCACTTGATGGAAAACTGCAGTATTTGATGTGTAATAATTTTCAGCAATATTTAAAGAATCAGATGTAAACAAGCAGTATGACTCAGGATGCAATAGAATCTGTTTCTTGGCCAACTTAACACTATCTGTTAGCAAATAATTCGCATCTTTTTTACCAATGTACAATTTGGATAAATCGTAAACATTTTGAGTCCGATTGAACAACTCTACATAGTCAGAACCACCTACCAATGGATTAAATAAGATTTCATTAATTACAATTTCACCCTGATGAGCTGAAGCAGGTATCCAAAATTCAACAAGATTACTTTTAAGTGGATTACCTGCCAAATCTGATACTCTTTCAGAAATCTCTAATTTAAAGCTTGCATTCTCGAGCAAATGTTCCTGAAATACAATTTCGATTATCGTTTTAACTTCCTCAAGCTTGCGAATCTCTATTATTAGGTTCTTCCCTTGTGTCAATTTATAATTTGATATTTGAAGCACTTCCAACTCTTGCATAGGTTCAGAATAAGTTATTCTAACCGTATTTGTGTTCACAACTTCTAAGTTCTCAATTTGTGGTAGAGTCTGATCTTTATTCTCTGCAAATACAGAATTTTGTTTCCCTGGCGTTCCTCCATCAGTAGCATTAGATGCCTTCCAATTGGGTTCTTGCCAAGTAAAATTCATTGGATCAATTCGCTCTAAACTCCAACCTCCATTACTTTTCTCTTCTGATTGATACCAAGTGTCGGAATAAACAATCTCATCAATTGTTTTTCCATTGGCAGACAACAAACTTAAACGATTGCCTGCATTGTTTAAGCCGGTAAAGTTTGATAACCCCATAGCATTTCCATACTCAGAAAATAGTTCTTCTGCAGGATTTGAGCAGAGAATCAAATATGAATTTGCCTGAATGGTATCCGAGGAAAATAACAACTCTTTACTACCAATTTTCAGCTTCCACCCTTCAACTAAAATTGGAAAAGCTCTGGTATTGTATAGCTCGATATACTCATATTCAGGCAATCCCTGACTTGGACTTTCATCTGCCATGATTTCATTGATAACAACATCATTTTCATTTGCTGGAACCAGATATTCAAAGACAATTGAATCGGAAGCCAATTTCGCTCCATCTTTGTCAATAATGCTTAAAACTTCTACTTGATAATTACCTGTCTTTAATTCTGAATACAGAATAATCAGAATTTCTTTACCTGAATTGGTGATTGAAGACCTAAAGCTTTTCAGTTCTTCATCATTACAGCTGATTTTAAAATTCTCAGAAGTCAATTGTTGATCCGAATTAAGTCTTTCAGAAAAAGCAATTAAAATAGAATCTTGTCCTATTATTTGATAAGACTTGATAAAAGGAGCAGTATTTACTGATTGTACTTGAAAATCATCAAGCCATAATTCTCCAGCTCGCGATACGGATTCAAAAGTAAATTCCAACCCACAATAAAATTCTTCACTTTTATCTGTTATGACAGAAGAAAAATCCTCCATTTTATACCAAGAGTTATTCTCTCCCATTCTATTGTAGGCCAAATTCCATATGCCATTAGCATTATATTCTACTTTTATGGCAATTGCCTCATTCGCGTTCCAATCAAATCTCGTCTTTGCTAATACTTCAGGAGTTTCCCCACTATTCGTTTTCCATATACTTAAAATATCAGAAGAGCCTTTTAAGTTTACTCCTACAGAATATTTGACTTTCGCTTTGGCAGGATTTTCATGATCCATACAAAGGTGAAACACAAAATTATTTCCAGAACTCGGGTCCCAATCACCATTTCGTAAAACAAAAGTCCATCTTGTTATTCCATTCTCACTTCGCCAATTATTCAACTTACGAGAAATATAGCTATTTCCAAACTGATTGCTCAAGTTGTGCTTCAAGGATTTTCTTCCATGGATTGGTTGATATGTGGAAACTGACCAGTCTGAAGAGTTTGTAAATTCATCCAATGAAGATTCTTCAAAATCATAAATAATATCTAACAAGCTTTTTCCGAATGCAATACTGCAAGTATCTGAATCTAAAATTGAACTAAGACTAAGTTTAAAACCTTTTTTACCAGAATAGCTAATGGAATTCACATCCAATGACCCCTTATTAAAACCTAACTCATTATCAGAAATCAATTCACCGTCTCCCTGAATCAATTCCAAACTAATTTTATCCGAATTATCTCTATCAATGTTCTGATATTTATCACAAGCAAGCACTTTCAAATTAAATTGTTCAGAATTATCCTTAACAAACAAAGGTGATGAAACAATACTAAGCCTGTCAGCTTCTACATTTAAGCTAAAAGAATCTGAATTAATATCCTTAAGCATGCTTGTTTTTAATTCCGAACTATTAATTCCAGTCTTCCAGCCTGAACCTGACTTTGGAATAAAAACTTGAAATTCCATATTGTCAGGTAAACTGGATTCTTTGAAGTATATGGCCAATTCAAACTTCTGAACTGCTCCGTTACTTACCTGAAATAAACCCTTACTTGAGCTAAATTTGATACGTTCATTGTCAATATCATTGCTGCGTGAAAGAATTTCTCCTTCACTTTTTATTACAGCTCCTGCAATGTGTTTTTCCCAATCAAAAGAATTTGGAAGTTCTTTTTTATAGAATGTCGCAGTATTGATAATGGTTGGCAAATCATCGAAAGAAGCCAGGTCTGTAATCGTAAAATTAAGAGCAGTAATTGCCCTTTCCTCTGTTACTGATAAAGATGTTAACAGGTGATTAGTAATTTCCTCACCTTCTGTAAGCGTCGAGTTTTGGTCAACACTTGAAATATCTTTAGAAAGAATGGTTTCGAAACCTTCAGCTTCTGCCTGAATGGTAAAATGTTCAGCTTTATCATACTCCAAATCGGTCCAAATCATTTTACCATTATCCATAATTTTCCTCAATCCTGATACAGATTTCAATTCTCCACTTCCTGCAGCCAGGCTAATTTTCACCTGCTTATCAAAATCGGTATCCAAATTTCCCAATTCATCAATCATTTCTATCTCAACAGCAAACAACTCATTGGGTTTTACAGATTTTGGAATCGAACTAAACTGCATTTGTACAGCTTTCACTTCACATTCTAAGCTCGGCCCTAATACTTCATTGTCAAACTGTGGTTTCAGTCCACTCTCCTCTTCTGCTACTTCCCAGTTTTCACCGGATTTTTCAATTCGTAGTTGAATTATTTCTTTGTCTACACAAGCTCCTTCCTTAAAATATGCAAACAGAGAATAGGTAACCTCACTTTCACTATCAACAATTGCAGCTGGTTCCGATTCTTGAAAAAAGACATCAATTTTGTTCTTTGAAATCTCGAAATCAACATCTATTTCATGATTACTGCGCATAAGATAAAAGCCCGCTATGCTTTTCTTAAAATCTACTTGATTACTTTCTCCACCTATAAGCCTAATTTTCTTAAGAACAGTCGGAGCATCGTCATTACCTGAATCTTTTATCGCAAATTCGAATAATTTAAATGCGCTGCTTTTGTGAATGCTTAAAGCTGATATAAAGGTATGCACTGGAATCCAGGAAGTTGGAAGAGCTTCTGATTCATATGTATTTTTGATAATAATTTTGGGAGAAATCAGCTCTGGTAAATTTTCTCCCATTAGCTTTAATTGAATCGTATCTACAATTTGATACTTTAATGCATCAAAAACCAGTTTACCTTTATCAAGTCTATTAATTAAACCATTGGAGGCTGTCAATTCTCCTTTTCCTGAATGCAGCGCCAATCTAATCTGCTCGTCTTGATCAGTATCAAGATTTCCAAATTGATCTTTGGCTTCCACCAAAAATTGAAACAATTGATTTCTTACAACTGATTCCGGAATTTCAGTCAAGTTCAATTGAGTAGCTTCTACATTTACGGTATGAATAACCGAATTTATGCTTTCATTGCTTCCAGCAAAATCCGATCCACTTGCAAATGTTAAAAGTCCCTTTGCAGCTTTTCCTAAAGCCAACTGAAGTTTTGATCCATCAACCAATTCATGAGCTGAATTAAGATATGCCCTTAGTTCAAATTCTCTCTTTGAACCATCAGGAATGGATAATTGATCTTCTACAAAATCAAAATATAACGAATCAGAACCTATGCTTACAGCCTGATAATTCACAAAATTGCCTTGCGAGTAAATCCTAACACCTCCTAATTGAGTCTCCCAATCTATTCCATTTTCTGGATTTAAGTTATAAACGGTCATTCTGGAAATTTTGGTAGGAACACCATCGCTTGCTGAATCTGTTTCGTCAATTACGAATCTAAAGCAAGGCAAAGCTTCTGACTCTGTATCAACATCCGTATTAATTGTCAATTCTCCAATCTGATTCTCAGCTTCTTTTAAAACTGTAAAATTGTCATTTTCAACTATAATAGGATCACCACGAACAGAAATGTTATTGAAATAAACTTTATCCCCGGCATTTGGATTATTCATCCTCACGATTATTCTAAGTTCATCTCCTTCCAAACCAGAAGTAGAAGCATCAGAACTTCCCCAATTTCCAATATTTTCGCCATTTACGGTAAAAAGTTGTTCTGTCTCACCATCAATTTTATAATAACATTTAAGGTACTTTTTTGAACTTGTAGAAGAGCCAGTCTCAACTGCCAGCACAGCGATAGCACAATTGGTATAAGAGGAAATATCAATTGCTTTACTCATCCAAACTGCTTCACCATCGCAATCAACAGCTTCCAATCTTCCCCCACTGGTTTCTACCACTTTAACGTAATCCGAATCATCGGCAAGAGTACAGTTAGTAACATCCAAACTCCAATCAACAACCCCCTCCATATCAACTTTTGAACCCCAATAACCTTTATTTAGATCTGCAACATCCGAGAAGTTTCTTGTCCATATATCCTCTGCATGTAGGTTTGTATTTACCAGTAAAACCAAGAGTATGAACAAATTCTGGTAAAGTGTTTTTTTCATAGGAAATTAACTTTAACTTTGATTTGCTTTTCTTAGTAAAGGCTAATTTAACTATAATCGATTTTATTAACAAGGAATTAAAGCTTTATTATGTTATGAGGATAGCAGTTGTAGGAGCTACAGGCCTGGTGGGCCAGAAAATACTGGATGTTCTGGAGGAAAGAAATTTTCCGGTTAGCGATTTATACCCAGTCGCAAGTGAAAGATCTGTGGGTAAAGAGGTTGCATTTAATGGCAACAAGTACAAAGTTATCAGTATGGAAGATGCAATTAATCTAAAACCACAAATTGCAATTTTCTCAGCGGGTGGCGGTACATCATTAAAATGGGCTCCTGAATTTGCCAAAGTTGGCACTACTGTAGTAGATAATTCTTCAGCTTGGAGAATGGATGAGAACAAAAAATTAGTTGTTCCGGAAATTAATGCCACAGAATTAACCAAAGAGGATAAAATTATTGCCAATCCGAATTGCTCAACAATTCAGATGGTGGTTGCCCTGGCTCCTCTTCATAAAAAATACCAGATTGAACGCCTGGTGATTTCAACATATCAGTCGATCACTGGTACAGGAGTAAAGGCAGTACAGCAATTTGAAGATGAGCGCTCAGGAGTTGATGGAGAAAAAGCCTATCCACACGAGATAGATAAAAACTGTCTTCCACATTGCGATGTTTTTACCGAAAATGGTTACACTAAAGAAGAAATGAAACTAGTTAATGAAACCAGAAAAATTTTGAAGGACGACAGCATCAGAGTTACTGCTACTGCAGTTAGAGTACCAGTTGTTGGAGGTCATAGTGAATCATTAAACATTGAATTTGCCAATGATTTTGATGTTGAAGAGGTAAAACAACTTCTAAAAGAAACTGAAGGTGTAATTGTTCAGGATAATCTGGATAATAATGAATACCCTATGCCAAAGTATTCGCATGAACGAGATGAAGTATTTGTTGGACGTATTCGCCGTGATTATTCAAATCCAAACAGTTTAAACATGTGGGTTGTTGCCGATAACCTTAGAAAAGGAGCTGCAACCAATGCCGTTCAAATTGCAGAATATTTAGCCAAGCAAGAATTAGTATAACACAATAAAAAACCCGATGCAAAACATCGGGTTTTCTTTTTATATCATTATTCTTTTAATCCATCAAATTTGAATAGTCCTGATAAAGGAAATCATTGTATGGGAATCGCGCTGAATGAATTTCACGAATAACATCATACACTTTCTCTCTAAATTCTTCAATATTCTGCTTCTCGATTGCTGAAATAAACAAACAAGGAGTATCTCCTTTGGCAATCCACATTTGCTTTAACTCATCCAAACTATAGTTTTCACGTGTTTTAGGTAGCAAATCGTCCTCATCCTTCTTCACATAGGTGAAAGCATCAATTTTATTGAATACAAGGAAAGAAGGCTTTTCTCTGTTATCAATTTCAGCCATGGTTTCGTTCACCACTTTAATATGATCTTCGAAGTTAGGATGTGAAATGTCAACAACATGCAAAATAACATCAGCCTCTCTCACCTCATCCAAAGTTGATTTAAAAGATTCAACCAAATGGTGAGGCAATTTTCGAATAAATCCAACTGTATCTGCCAATAAAAAAGGAACATTCTGAATCACGACCTTTCGAACTGTAGTATCCAGAGTTGCAAATAATTTATTTTCAGCAAAAACATCAGATTTACTAAGCATATTCATAAGAGTGGATTTACCAACGTTGGTATATCCAACCAAAGCAACACGTACCAATTTTCCACGATTCTTACGCTGAGTTGCCTTTTGTTTGTCAATCTTCTTGAGATCTTCCTTTAGCTTGGCAATTTTATCTAAAATAATTCGACGGTCGGTCTCTATCTGGGTTTCCCCTGGACCACGCATCCCAATACCTCCTCGTTGACGTTCGAGGTGAGTCCACATTCTAGTCAATCTTGGCAACATGTATTGATATTGAGCTAACTCAACCTGAGTTTTTGCATGAGCAGTTTGAGCTCTACTGGCAAAGATATCAAGAATCAAATTGGTTCTATCTAAAATTTTTCTTTTCAAGATTCTCTCTACATTTCGAAGTTGAGTTGGAGATAATTCATCATCGAAAATCACCATACCAACATCTTCGTTAGCTTCCAGGTAATCTTGAATTTCCTCAAGTTTTCCTGCTCCCACAAAAGTTTTTGGGTTAGGATAATCTAACTTCTGCGTAAACCTTTTAACTGTTTTTGCTCCCGCAGTTAAAGCCAAAAAGTCCAACTCAGCCAAATATTCGTCAACTTCCTGAACAGTCATACTTTTAGACTGATCAATCACTCCGATTAAAACCGCTTTTTCTTGCTCTTTTTTTGTTCTTAGATAGTCTCCCATTTATATATTTTAGGAATAACAACAGGCTTACGCCTCTTTTCAATTCTATTTGCTCCAATATCAAACTCTTTCAGTAATCAGAAAAAAGATGATTTGTAGGACAAAAATACACAATATTCTGCAATGCTTTCTGTAAGGCACAAAAAAAGAGGTTTCGAAAAATCGAAACCTCTTATATAATTGTATAGTATTGATCTACTGTAATTGGAAGTTGATTGGTACAGTATAAGAAACCTTAACTGGTTTTCCACGCTGCTTTCCTGGCTTCCATTTTGGCATCTTGTTGATTACGCGAATCGCTTCTTTATCCAAAGATGGATCAACTCCACGAACAACGCGAACATTCTCAACACCACCTACCTTATTTACTACGAAAGTAACAAATACACGGCCTGTGATACCATTTTCCTGAGCAATTACAGGATACTTAATAGATCTTGCGATCCATTTCTGTAATTCAAGCTGTCCACCTGGAAATTCAGGCATATCCTCTACAATAACGAATACCTGAGCTTCATCTTCTTCTTCCTCTTCCTCTACTACTTGGATTTCAACTTCTTCATCCATATCAGCATCCGAGTCTTCAATTTCTAGCTCATCTTCGATCTCTTCATCGTTATCCACGATATCCAATACCTCAGCTACTTTTGGTGCTGGTGGTGGTGGTGGTGGTGGCTTCATTTGTTCCTGTCTGGTAATCGGAATAATCTCCTCCTCAGCTTCCATCTCTTGCTGATCTTGTAAACCTGTAGCTTCAGCAGAATCTACACGCCATTCGAATGCAGCAAAAACAAAAAGCAGAGTCAGCGCCAGACCAATCTCAAGAAAGAGACCTCTCTTATTTTCAAGATCTGCTTTAGGTGACTTCTTAACTTCCATAATCTTCTTTTAATTTTCTTTTAAATTCAGCGTTTAAAAGTAAGTAATTCAATTTTATAATCAAAATTCTATTCTCTGCGAAAATATTTGAGGCATAAAGATATAAAAATAACGAGCAATCATTTTTTTCTAATGGTATTTTTTGATTTTCAACACGTAAGATCGCCTGAAAATTTAATGATAATTATAAAAAATGCTCTAATTTGAATATAGATAAACCCACTGTAAATAAATCAACTATAAATTTAGTACATTTTTTTCTTTAAAGCCATTCTAAATTAGATTTTTTAACAAAGAAGAGTGAAAAATCCATATTGTCCGAACTCATCCTACCTATACACACACTATACATTGCTACCAATCAATTGTCTATTGACAAACAATTTTTCGAACTAAAATAGATTCTCCACTCTAAATTCCCTTACGTATAAGAAGAAAAAATGTTTGCTTTCGGTAAAAATTCATTATCAAGTAGTTTCGTATGTTTAATTTTAATTTATATTTGCAGGCGAATTCCTAATCATTAAAAAATGCTTTAGGAGTCATTACATATTAAAGGGGGGTTAGCTCAGTTGGCTAGAGCGTTTGACTGGCAGTCAAAAGGTCACCGGTTCGATTCCGGTACTCTCCACCCTCAAATCAAGGCGGTTATGGCATTTATGTCGTGGCCGCTTTT
>NZ_JANQCD010000019.1 GCF_026672275.1 Marinifilum sp. D737
GATGAGAAATATACGGCTATCATAGCTTTGGCAGATTCTCAGTTCGAATCAGGAGATTATACCTCAGCGAAAACATCTTATTCTGATGCCTTGGCGTTGAAAGCAGGGGAACAATATCCAAAATCGCAGATTACAAAGATTGATGAGTTGTTGGCAGCACAGCAACGACAGGCTGATGAAGCAGCGAGATTGGCAGCAGAGACGAAAGCTCTGGATGAGAAATATGCATCCATTATTGCTATGGCAGATTCTCAGTTCGAATCAGGAGATTATACCTCAGCGAAAACATCTTATTCTGATGCTTTGGCATTGAAAGCTGAGGAACAATATCCAAAATCGCAGATTGCAAAGATTGATGATTTGCTGGCAGCTCAGCAACGACAGGCTGATGAAGCAGCACGCCTGGCAGCAGAGACGAAAGCTCTGGATGAGAAATATGCTTCTGTAATTGCTATGGCAGACTCTCAGTTTGAAAATCAGGAATACAATTTGTCGCGTGAAAGCTATAAAGATGCGCTAAATATGAAACCTTCTGAGCTGTACCCAAGGGAGCAATTAAAGAAGATTTCGGAAATGTTTGCTGAGCAAAAGAGACAAGCAGAGGAAGAAGCAAAGCTTTTAGCGGAGAAACAATTGAATGAGAACAAATATCTGAAATTGATTAAGTCGGCAGATGAATATTTCGAATCAGAGAAGTGGAATTCTGCTTCAAGAGATTATCATGGAGCATTGAAGCTAAAACCAGAAGAACAATATCCACAAAGTAAAATAGATGAAATTGAAGCGATTTTAGCTGATTTGGAAAGAAAAGCGAATGCAAAATCAGAACTGAAAAATCAGTATGACAAATTAATTGAAATAGCGGATAAGCAATTTACCAATGAGGAATACGATTTTGCAGTACTGAAATATCAAGAGGCTTTAGAGTTAATGCCAAAAGAGTCGTATCCAAAAACTCAAATCAAGAGAATTGAAGTGATTCTGGAGCGCAGATCAATAGCGGAAAGAAAAGAGCAAGAGTTGAATTTAAGATATAGTGAAGAGTTAGAAAAGGCAGAGGATTTCTTCAAAAAAGAACAATTTAGTGTTGCCAGACATCATTACAAAGCAGCATTGGAAATTAAGCCTAAGGAAAAATATCCGAAAGAGAAGTTAGAGGAAATCAATGAAAGGTTGCAGGCCTTAAAAAATGCAGAACAAGAAGCCATTGCAAACAATCCAACAAATTTCGATAAGAAACTTTCTATCATTAAAGAAAGAGAATACGCAGGATTGATTCAAAAGGCAGACAATGCTTTTCAAACCTCTCAATACACGGTTTCGAAAGTGATGTATGAAAGAGCTTTGAGCTTGTTTGATAGAGAATATCCGAAGAAACAACTGAAGGAAATTGACAAATTAATTCGCGAAGAGAAGAACTCTGCTTTATCGGAAGAGTACAAACAACTGATTGCAAAGGGAGACAAAGAGTTGTCTGCGAATCATTATTCGGTTGCCAAATTTTATTACAATAAAGCAATCGCTTTGAACAAAAAGGAGAAATACCCTAAAAATCAATTGAAGAAGATTGATGAATTGTTGAAATCGAAGAAAAATCTGAAGTTGGATAAAGAGTATGAGGAAGTCATTACAAGAGCTGATTCTGCTTTTGATAAAGGAAACTTAACGGTAGCCAGATTTTATTACAAGAAAGCACTACAAATAAAATCAGGTGAAGATTATCCAAAAGAAAGGCTTAAAATGATTCAATCTAAACGAAGCAAAAAGTAATTTTGTATTTTCATTCTATTTAAGAACACAGTATGGCATTAAACTATCTCTTTATTTTCTTTTTTCTGATTGCCTTTGTTGTAGGTTTAATCAAGCTTATTTTTTGGGGAGACTTGGATGTATTCCCGGCAATGATTGATTCTACTTTTAGCATGGCCAAAACAGGCTTCGATATTTCTCTTGGATTAACGGGCGTATTGACCCTTTGGCTGGGAATCATGAAAATAGGTGAGAATGGTGGAATTGTAAGAGTATTTTCAAGGTTAATAGGGCCATTCTTTAACAAGCTGTTCCCGGAATTGCCTAAGAGTCATCCTGCACATGGTTCAATCATGATGAATTTGGCAGCCAATATGTTGGGATTGGACAATGCGGCTACTCCTCTTGGTTTAAAGGCCATGAAGGAAATGCAGGAAGCCAATCCCGATAAGGATAAGGCTTCGAATGCTCAAATTATGTTCCTGGTTTTAAATACTTCCGGACTAACGATTATTCCGATTTCCATTATGGTATATCGTGCTCAATTGGGAGCAGCGAATCCATCGGATATATTTATACCAATATTACTGGCTACCTATTTTTCTACCATTGCAGGTTTAATTAGTGTGTCAATCGTGCAAAAAATCAAATTGTGGGACCGAACCATATTGTCTTATTTGGGAGGATTGACTGCCATTATCATTGGAATCATAGCATATTTCTCAAGTCTGGAAAAAGAACAGATTACGACAGTTTCAACGGTTATAAGTAATGTGTTCCTGTTTGGGATTATTATTTCATTTATTCTTTTGGCAGCTAAAAATAAGGTGAATGTATATGAAAGTTTTATTGATGGAGCCAAAGAAGGATTTAATATTGCCGTAAAAATTATACCCTATTTGATCGCTATATTGGTTGCCATTGGTGTCTTCAGAGCGTCAGGTACAATGGATCTTTTTGTGGAAGGCATGAGAAGACTTTGCTTGTTGCTTTCGGTAGATCCGGATTTTGTTGAAGCTTTACCGACGGCCATGATGAAACCATTGAGCGGAAGTGGAGCCAGAGGAATGATGGTGGACGCTATGACCACGCATGGGGCAGACAGCTTTGTGGGACGATTGGCATCAACTTTACAGGGAGCAACTGATACTACTTTTTATATTATTGCAGTTTATTTTGGTGCGGTTGGAATCAAGAATACCAGGTATGCGGTTACTTGTGGTTTAATTGCTGATTTTGCAGGAATTATTGCAGCCATATTAATTGCTTATTTGTTCTTTCATTAGAAAATGATTTGACTTACTTTTGTGGCTCCAATACCGATTAGTTGTTAAAATACTCACTTAGATCGCTATGCTCAGAATTGAGTATTAACAGACTATCGGCATTATCCCTATGTGTATATTAACATTTAAGAGGTATAAAATTTAAGATCATGATTACATTTAAAATAGATACAGAATACATCGAACTGATTAAGCTTTTAAAAGCAACCCGTGTGAGTGAAAGTGGGGCACAGGCTAAAATATTTGTAGAAGACGGAATTGTAATGCGAAATGGTGAAGTTGAGACCAGAAAACGAGCTAAGATTCGTCCAGGTGATAAAATTGAGATATTCGATGAGGTGATTATCGTAGAATAATAATAACGATCGATATGAAAAAAGCGCAAGAACCATTTAAGTTCTTGCGCTTTTTTTTGGGTAAGTCAAAGGGTGACTAATTTGCATCAAGCTTATTAGTTACCCATTGACTTTGTAAGTTCTATCATTAATAGAATTCAAGAAAGTTCTTCACTGAATCCAGATAATATTCCTTCCAACCTTCTACAATCTCTTCATAAGCATCATCAGGAATGTTTGTATGTGTTAATTCAATACGAGTATCTTTTCCTGCCTTTTTCAAGATCATGCTAACAATTGATGGGTTTTCTGTTTCTCCAAAAAACCATTCCTGAACAATCTTATAATCTTTGACCATCTCCAAATTGCATCCTGAAATATCTCCTTCCCAAAGAGAAAAAACAGTTCCAACTTTATCGTCCATTGTGGCAGGGTATCCAGTCCATAATTCAATTTGAAAAGAATTGGTTAAAGCAGTGTAAACTTCTTCCTGACTTGCGCTAATATTAAATTGATAGGTAAATTCTTTCATGAGATTCTGATTTGTGATTGCAAAATTAAGTCAAAATGCTAACAAATCCTTTAGTTAATTGTAATTAATTCAGAAAGGTTTAAAAACGTGGGTATTTGCTGTAAATACTGACTTGTATGATTTCAAATAAGTTACGATTTAATAAAATCGATAAGCTTATAGAAAAGTGTAATCTGGAGATTGCAAAATATTTAATCTTAAACAAGTCTAAATAAGAATAAAATTTTATATTTGTATCGATACATTTAAATATGAGTATAAATATTAAACGATAAGTTATATGTCTAGCTTTGAAATTCTAATGCCCAAAATGGGTGAGAGTGTGCAAGAGGCTACTATCACAAAAATGTTCGTGAAACTGAACGATCAGGTTGAAGAAGATGATGTGCTTTTTGAAATTGCAACGGACAAAGTGGATTCAGAAATTCCTTCTCCAGTAGAAGGCAAGATAGTAGAAATTCGCTTTAAAGAGGATGATTTGGTTCCTGTTGGAGAAGTTGTTGCGGTAATTGCAATGGGTGATGCCGATGATGTTGCAGATAGTCCTGAGGAAGAACAAAGTGACAGGGAAGAGGTGCTTGTTGAAGAAACTGTTGTGGCCGAAGTTGTAGATGATTTTAAATCAGAAAGTGGTCGTTTTTATTCTCCATTGGTGAAGAGTATTGCGAAAAATGAGAACATTTCCATTCAAGAATTGGATTCCATTCAAGGAAAGGGTAAGGATGGTAGAGTACAAAAGCAAGATGTATTAAATTACCTATCTCAGAGAAATGGATCAGTTGTTGCTCCTGTTGAGAAAGCAGTACAAGAAGTACAAGCAGCAAAATCGGTAGCACAGGAAATCGAAAAGCCAAAAGTTTCCATGTCAGTTGGAGCGCAGGATCAGATTGTAGAAATGGATCGAATGAGAAGAATTATTGCGGATCATATGGTAATGTCGAAGCAAACTTCTCCTCACGTAACTGCCATGGTTGAAGCTGATGTTACCGATATGGTGAATTGGAGAAATAAAGTAAAGGATGAATTCTTTAAAAAAGAGAAAACCAAACTTACCTTCATGCCAATTATTATTGAAGCAGTTGCCAAGGCATTAAGAGAATTCCCGGGAATTAATGCATCGGTGGATGCTTACAATGTAATCCTTAAGAAAGATATAAATATTGGTGTTGCAGTAGCACTGCCTAGTAACAACCTAATAGTGCCGGTAATTAAAAATGCTGATCACAAGAATCTGATTGGCTTGGCAAATGATATGAACCAGTTGGCCGATGATGCAAGAAATAATAATCTAAACCCGGATGACATTCAAGGTGGAACATTCACCATTTCGAACTTTGGATCCTTTAAGAATGTAATGGGTACACCCATTATTAACCAGCCACAGGTAGCCATACTTGCTGTTGGTACCATTGAAAAGAAGCCAGCGGTAATGGAAACTCCTGCCGGAGATGTAATTGTGCCGCGCCAAAAGATGTTCCTGTCATTATCGTACGACCACAGAGTTGTGGATGGAGCTTTGGGAGGAGCATTCCTAAGAAAAATTGCAGACTACCTGGAAGAATTTGATATCAACAGATCTATTTAATTATGGAAACATTAGAATTAACCTCAGTTGAGAAAGAAAAGAATAAGAAGATGACCGAGACGAAAAAATTTAGTATTAAGAACACTTCCAAAGAATTGTTGGGTCGTTGGTATCATTTAATGACTCTTGGTAGAGCATTGGACGAAAAGGCACCTAACTATCTGAAGCAGGCGATTGGATGGTCCTACCATGCACCTTATGCAGGACATGATGGAATTCAGTTGGCCATTGGTCAGGTGTTCGACAAGGAAACAGATCATTTATTCCCTTACTATAGAGATATGCTAACCTCAATTTCAGCTGGATTAACAGCCGAAGAGGTAATCTTTAACGGAATTTCGAAAGATACCGATGTTGCAGGTGGTGGACGACACATGTCGAATCACTTTGCAAAACCAGAGTGGAACATTCACAATGTATCATCATGTACAGGAAATCATACGCTGCATGCAGTAGGTGTTGGTCGTGCCATGAAGAAATACAAGCACGAAGGTGTGGTGTTTAGCTCGCAGGGAGAATCATCGGTATCGGAAGGATACGTTTATGAAGCCATTAATGGAGCAACCAATGAGCAATTGCCAGTTGTTTTTGTTTTTCAGGATAATGGATATGGAATTTCTGTTCCTAAGAAAGATCAAACTGCAAATCGTAAGGTAGCAGACAACTTCCGTGGAATGAAATACCTGAAAATCATTCACTGCAATGGTAAAGATGTGTTTGATTCGATGAACGCCGTTTTGGAAGCCAAAGAATATGCATTGGCAAATTCTACTCCTGTTATTGTACAAGCCAACTGTGTGAGAATGGGTTCACACTCGAACTCAGATCGTCATGAGCTGTATCGCGATAACGCAGAATTGAACTACGTTCAGGAGTACGATCCGTTAGCGAAGTACCGCAGAATGTTGGTTCGCTACAAGCGATTTACCGAAGAGGAACTTCAGGCCATTGAGGCAGAGGTGAAGCAGGAAGTCAAAAAAGCACACAAAGCAGGTTTAACTGCACCGGATCCTGATCCGGCATCTATTTATGATTTTGTATTGCCTGAAGCCTACGTATCAGAAAAATATCCGGAAGGAACACATGATTTTACAGGGAATGAGAAAAAGCTGATTGAAGGTTTGAATGAAACCCTGAAAGCAGAATTCCGTCACAATCCGGACACATACATTTGGGGACAAGATATTGCCAACAAAGACAAGGGTGGTATTTTCAACGTTTCGAAAGGAATGCAGCAGGAATTTGGTAAGGAAAGGGTATTTAATGCTCCGATTGCCGAAGACTTTATCATGGGAACAGCCAATGGGATGAGCCGTTTTAATGATAAGATCAGGGTTGTAGTTGAAGGTGCTGAGTTTGCTGATTACTTCTGGCCGGCAATGGAACAGTTTGTGGATACTACTCACGATTACTGGAGATCGAAAGGTCAGTTCTCACCAAACATTACCGTTCGTTTGGCATCCGGTGGATACATTGGAGGTGGATTGTATCATTCACAAAATATTGAAGGAGCATTAACCACATTACCAGGGGTTCGAATTGTTTACCCATCCTATGCCGATGATGCTGCAGGATTGCTAAGAACCAGTATGCGTTCGAGAGGTATGACAGTATTCATGGAACCAAAGGCTTTGTACAACGATCCTAAGGCAGCGACTCCGGTACCGGAAGATTTCGAAGTTCCTTTTGGTAAGGCACGCGTGAGAAGAGAAGGTTCTGATTTGACAATCGTAACTTATGGAAACACCACTCACATGTGTGTTGAGGTGGCTGACAAATTAGCGGAAGAATCTGGTAAGCAGGTGGAAGTAATCGATCTTCGTTCTTTAATTCCTTTGGACAAAGAAACGGTATTGAAATCGGTAGCGAAAACCAATAAAGTGCTTGTTGTTCACGAAGACAAAGTGTTCTCAGGATTTGGAGCAGAAATCTCGGCCATGATTACTGAAGAGGCATTTGAAAAGTTAGATGCACCAGTAAAACGTGTAGGATCAACATTTACTCCTGTAGGATTTAATAGAATTCTGGAAAGAGCGATTCTTCCAAACAACGATAAGATTTACGCAGCAGTAAAAGATCTGTTGGAATATTAGAAAGTAAAAGAGTGAAAGAGTAAAAAAGTCTTCATGTTAAACTCTATGAGTAGAAGCTATTAAATGACTTCACTCTTATTCAATATTATTAATTTACGGAGCTGTATATAGTCTTGAGGCTTGCTACTCTGTACTTGATACTTTTAAAGATGAAAAAAATAGGATTATTCTATAGTTTCAATACAATAAAGACAGCGAAGAATGCAGAGAAAATTAAGAATGCATTTGGTGATGCTGCAGATATCGACAAAGTAAATGTTGAAGAAATAAACGAGGAAATATTCTTGAGCTACGACAATATGGTATTGGGTGTTCCTACCTGGTTCGATGGGGAATTGCCAAACTATTGGGATGAGTTTATGCCAGCCATTGAAGACCTGAAACTAAAAGGCAAAACAGTTGCTTTGTTTGGTTTGGGTGATCAGGTTGGCTATCCGGAGAATTTTGTGGATGCCATTGGAATTCTGGCCAATGCTTTGGAAGAAAGAGGAGCAAAAGTGATTGGATTGACATCAACAGAAGGCTTCACATTCGAACGATCGGCAGCTTTGCGTGATGGAAAATTCTTAGGTCTTGCACTGGATATCGAAAATCAGGCAGCTTTGAGCAACGATAGAATTAAAGATTGGGTTGAACAATTGAAAGGAGAGTTCAATTAGGCGATAGCAGATATTAATTAATGAAATTACATTACATGTAGAGACGTACGGCCGTACGTCTCTATTTTTTTTATACGATATCAAATCATTAAATTTAAATGATATATGATTCGTATCTGCACACAAAAATGAACAAGTTCCAAAACAAATATAGAATTCCATCGGCGAGGGCCACATGGTGGGATTATTCCAGTGAAGGTTTGTATTTTATTACAATCTGTACTCAGAATCAGGAAACATTGTTTGGTGAAATTGAATCGGAACAAATGATTTTATCGCCAATAGGTAAGATTGTTGAAGAAGAGTGGTTAAAATCATTTTCAATACGCAAGGAATTGTATTGAGAAGAATATGTAATCATGCCGAATCATATTCATGCCATATTGCAAATTAAAAATGATGGAAATGATCCTGTAGAGACGCACGGTAGTGCGTCTACATCAAACCAACAACACCCTGTAAAGAAGCACGGCCGTGCGTCTCTACCCAATGATAATGGGGTGGCATATCGCCCACCAAAATCCATATCATCATTCGTTGCAGGTTTTAAATCGGCAACAACCACCAAAATCAATCAATACCGACAATCAAAAATGCCGGTGTGGCAAACCCGTTTTCATGATCGTATTATTCGTGATTTTGAGGAATATCATCGTATTCAAAATTACATCATCGATAATCCAAGGAATTGGAAGAAGGATAAATTGTACATTAGGTAGAGACGCACGGCCGTGCGTCTACATCATGTCACCCAATATCGCAGAGACGCACGGCCGTGCGTCTACATCATGTCACCCAATATCGCAGAGACGCACGGCCGTGCGTCTGTACAGGAATGATAAATTAATTAGAATCATTATAAATCCATTACAGTACAAAATACAATGGAATCTAGAATGCTGAAAAATTTATAGATTTACCGATACTTATGCACGACATTACAATCATACTACAAAACAGATCGTACAAAGGTCTTTATGAATGCTGGATTTGTTGATACAGCTACATTTCTACATCTCTAAGCAGAGATAGATAGCCTTGTGTGGCTAACTCCCAATAAGAATACACGAATTAACTAAAAATAGGAACTCACGCTCATTTAGATGCAGCAGTGGGTTGTATTTTAATGAACCAAACTCAATGATGAAACGTGCATTTCTAAATAATTATTAACTCATACACTAGAATAATTATTTAGGAATGGAAAGTTCCATCTGGCAATTGAAAAAAGAATAAAACAGATGAACAAACTAACATTACTATTACTAGCCTTTTTGTGCGTATTTGGTGTGCAGGCACAAAAAAGTTTCCAGTTGGAAGATATTACCAACAAAGGAACCTTCTATGCCCGATCGGTTTACGGATTAAGATCGATGAAAAGTGGCGCAAGCTATACGGTATTAAAGCAGGGACAAAAAATTGAGCAATATGCTTATGCCACCGGTGAATTGGAAGAGGTTATTTTCGATTTGAAGGCCTTGAATCAAGAGGATATCAAACGAATTGATGGTTACCAATTCTCGGCAGACGAAAGAAAGATTTTGATTACAACGAATCGTGAGGACATTTATCGTCATTCATTCTCGGCAGAGTTTTTTGTGTATGATAGAGACAAGAAAACACTGGAAAAACTATCGGAAGGAAGACAGCAATTGGCAGATTTCTCTCCATCAGGAGAAATGGTGTGTTTCTTTAGAAAGAACAATCTGTTCGTTAAGGATTTGAAATCAGGAAAAGAGACACAGTTCACTTTCGATGGAAAATACAATCACATTATTAATGGTGCGCCAGACTGGGTATACGAAGAGGAGTTTTCGTTTTGGCAGGCTTACCAATGGTCGCCTGATGGCAAAAGAATTGCCTACATGCGCTTTGATGAGAGTGAAGTGAAACAGTTTAATATGACTGTGTTTAAAGGCTTGAATCCTGAAAAGAAAGCTAACGCTTTGTATCCAGAAAACTATACTTTCAAATACCCAAAGGCGGGAGAGAAGAATTCGGTAGTAAGTGTGCATGTTTACGATTTGGAAAGTGGCAAAACCACTAGCGTTGATGTGGGAGAAGAAACCGATCAGTACATACCAAGAATCAAGTGGACACAAGATCCGAAGGTGTTAAGCTTGGTAAGAATGAATCGTCACCAGAATCATTACGAGTTGTTGCTGGCAAATGCTGACAATGGTAAAACCAACTTGTTGTACGAAGAAAAGAACAAGGCTTGGGTAGATGTGAACGATGATTTGACCTTCTTGAAAGACAACAAGCACTTTATTGTAACCAGCGAAAAATCGGGATTCAACCACATCTATTTGTACAATATGAAAGGCGAGTTGGTTCGACAGGTAACCAAAGGTGATTGGGAAGTAAGCAAGTACCTTGGATATGATGAGGACAAGAAACTGTTCTACTACCAGGCTGCAGCTGTTTCTCCATTACAAAGAGAAATCTATTCGATAGATATCAAAGGAAAAAGAACACAAAAGCTGAGCGAGCAAGAAGGAACAAACTCGGCAAAATTCAGCAAGGGATTCAAATACTTTATCAATTACTATTCGGCCAATGGAGTACCAACAGTGGTAACGCTTCACAATGCCAAAGGAAAGTTGATTCGTACCCTGGAAGACAACAAAGATTTGAAAAAGAGATTGCAGGAGTACGAGATTCCAAAGCGTGAGTTCTTCTCCTTCGAAACATCGGAAGGTGTGAAATTGAATGCATGGATGATGAAACCGATAGGTTTTGATGAAAACAAGGAATATCCTGCATTGTTGCACTTTTATGGTGGTCCTGGTTCTCAGCAAGTACTTGATAGATATAAATTTGACTGGCTGGAGTATTTGGCACAGGAAGGTTTTGTGGTTGTGGTAGTAGATAACCGTGGAACTGGTGGACGCGGAGAGGCTTTCAAGAAATGTACCTACCTGCAGATTCAGAACCTGGAAGCCATCGATCTGATTGAAACCGGAAAGTACATGGCAAAACAACCATTCATTGCTGCCGATAAAATTGGTGTGTATGGATGGAGTTTTGGCGGACAGATGTCATCGTTGTGTATGTTCCGCGGAGCAGATGTGTTTGCAGCAGGAATTGCGGTGGCACCGGTAACTACCTATCGTTATTACGATAGCATTTACTCGGAACGTTACCTAAGAACACCACAAGAAAATCCGGAAGGATACGATGATTATGCACCAATCAATTTTGCAGATCAGCTAAAAGGAAAGTTCTTGCTGATTCACGGAACATCGGATGATAATGTTCATGTACAGAATACCCTTGAACTGTCGGAGGTATTGGTACAGCATAATAAAAAATTCGAGATGTTCCTGTATACCAATCGCAATCATGGCATTTACGGGGGACAAACCAGATTGCATTTGTTTACCAAGATGCTGGATTTTTTGAAGGAAAACCTTTAGCTATGATCAATTAATAGAGAATAATAGATAGCTACCAATGTTTTGGTGGCTTGATCAGATAAATGGGGAAGAGGTGCTTGATGCGCCTCTTTTGTTTTGTATGGCTTGTACCTCATTCCCAATCGGAACAGGCTCTGATAGAGAAGGAACTAAAAGTTTGAGTGTAGTATGGATATGCTGCAGCAGTCATTTCCCTTCCTCAGTGAGAGGGTGAGGGGATTGTATAAAATGACGCTTATGAATTAATAATCGGGATTATACTTCAATCATTTTTTAATTAAGATGGTATAAGCTGCCAAGTGATTGGTGGCTTTTCTTTTGGTAAGGTTAATCAAAGAATACAATAGTTTACAAGCTTATTAATTATTTAAAATAAATCTATATGTATTGGGATACATAAATTGGTAGGGAATGGTTAAATTGGTGATCATTATATCAACAACAAGGTGAAAATTGAATGAGTATTACACCAGATAACTATATATTAAGCATGTTTATGGTTTCGATAAGTGGCAACACTTGATGCTCTCACTCAAAGTGAGGGTACCAATATATAATGAATGAGAGCCTCACTTGAAGTGAGACCCTCATACATGTAAAATGAATCCCCCTGCAGGTGCGCGATTCTATCGCGTTCCATTTTTAAGATAGAACCACACGAGAGGACTCGTGCGGTAGCGAGGGGTTTGCATTGGGCAAGGTCCGACTTGCAAACTCGAACCAGCTATGAGAGCATATAAAAACAAAAACTAAACCTGATTGAATGTCTAAAATAAAAACCATGAAATTAATCTCATTGATATTAATTGCCTTTATTCTTTTTTCTTTTACTCAAGACAAGGAGGAAAAACTAGAAATCAACATTAAAAATCTTTGTGGTGCTTATGGTGGAGACGAAGAAACAGAAAATGCACATTTTGGAATTTATGAAGATGTGATTTACTATCCTGATGCTGACCTGGAACTAAAATATGAATTAAGAAAGGATACTATAATCACAATTGACAGCGAGAAAAATATAGGAAAGTGGTTAATTTTAAAATTAACAACAGATTCTTTAGTTTTCTACGATATCAATTATGACCTAAAAACATCATTAAATAGAAGAAAAAAATAGAAAAATCCCGCTGGTGCACGATTCTATCGCGTTCCATTTTTAAGATAGAACCACACGAGAGGACTCGTGCGGTAGCGATGACAAAATGAATGAAGTTATGGATAGTGAAAAAATAGCCTTATTTGATATGGACGGAACCATTTGTGACTATGTTGGTTCGATGAATTTGGAGTTGGAAAAATTGAGAGCACCCAATGAGCCAATTGTAGATCCGTTTATGGTGGGTGATGCACCCGAATATCAGTACCTATGGGACAGAATGGAATTGATCAAATCGGATGAGAAGTGGTGGGCCAATCTTCCGAAATACCAATTGGGTTTTGATATTTTTAAGCTGACCAAAGAGTTGGGCTATCACAATGAGATCTTGACCCAGGCACCAAAGAAAAATCCGGCAGCTTTGGCGGGTAAGTTACAATGGATCATCAATAACATAGATGGAGAAATAGAGTTTACCATGACCCGAAATAAAAGCAGGCATTACGGAAAAATATTGGTGGATGACTATCCAGGTTACATCATTCCATGGCTAAAGCACCGTCCAAGAGGTTTGGTTGTAATGCCTTTGAATGAATACAACAAGGGATTTACCCATGAGAATGTGGTGGTGTATGATGGCAGCAATATTGATGAGGTGAAGAAGATCATCTCGGAGCGAATTGGGTGATTGCTTTTGGGAAATGAATAAAAACTAAATATGAGAAGAATAATTGCGTTTAGCATTTTGCTGCTTACATCTTGCTTTGTAAAAGCACAGCATGTTGATATACCTGCATCGTTCAAATACCTAAAATACATAGAGGTTGATGATAGAATGGAAATCTGTGCCTGGGATCATAACCCAATGTTGTTCTACAATGAGAACATTACCAATTTGATACAAAAACAAGTATTGAAAGGGCATCCTTTGTACTACGAAAATGCTGAATATTTTTTCATAACCGATGTAGCAAGAAGCAAGATTGATTACAAGAAGGATGAGTATTATAGGATAATCTTTAGTTCGGCAGAAAGTTGTGATCCAATGTATTCCATCTATAAGGAAGCGGGTGATAGTTTGATTAGCATGGGAACTATTGAATGTTTGGATTTATTTGTTCCTGGCAATGGGTATCTGTATTGCAGAGGTCATGCCAATACAACCTATAACAAGCGAAAGAAATATAAACTGGTTGAGGATCAACTGGTAGAGGTAAAACAGCCTTGTTATCATGTGGGGATTCGTAGTGAGATCATAGAAAGTATTGTTTTGTATACGGATAAAACACTAAAGGAAGAATTGGCAAAATTGCCAAAAGGAGCAGAGGTTGAGGTGCTATTGAATGAGGATGAAATGTTCCTGGTGAAAACCTCATTTGGTTTGGTTGGCTGGTGGAAACCTGAATCGCTTTATCCTAAAAGTCCGGTGCCTGGTTTGTATTTTCGTGGGGATTAGGAATCTGGTAAATTAAAATCGGCAAAGTGGAATAAAAATTCAAGAGTAATTACTGAATGAGTAGAAGTTTAGAAAATATACTAAGGAAGAACCTGGTTAAAGGAAGAGTTTCGAAGGGGAATAAAAAGCTTGATAACATTATTGTATTCCTATTTATTCTGGGGATAGCTCTGCTGACTTGTGAAATATACATTTACAGAAAGACATTGATTGAATTGAAAATTCCTTTGATGATTTGGTTAACGCCTGGAATTGTTCTAACACCTATTTTTTACAACAAGCTGAATGATATCGATGGGATGAAGGCACATTGGAGTCTTCACTACATTTTACATAGCTGCATGACAGGTGCGTTTGTATTATTTAGCTTTATGGCAGTGAACTATTTCTTTGCCGATAATGAAGTTGTAAGCAAAAAGTTTAAGGTGCAAGAAACAGGGAGTTTATCTGGTGGAAAAGGAAGCAGAAACAAAAGATCACCTTATGTAGTCATAAATTATGAAGGAATGGAAAAACAACTTGTTTTTTCAAATTCGCAGATGGATAAGGTAATGAACTCAAAGTGGGCAGTGCTGAAAGTAAGGAAAGGAAGATTAGGATTTGACGTGTTGGAAAACTACACGGTGAAATAGGCTTATCCAGAATGTGTAACTCACACGGAGTAAAGCGAGAGCTCTTTTTTATGAAAGTTACCAATGCCTGAATAAAACAGATAACGGTACTCTGTACCTTTATTATTTGTTAAATTGAAGAATCTACAAATATTACGGTGCCCTGCACCTAGGCATTATACAATTCATAATCACTAGAAAACAGCAGAGCTGCGCAAGATTTGTAGTTTAATTATTAACAAGTCAAGCTAGGTGCAGAGCACCGTAACTTTCATTTGTATAGTATCTACCTTATTATCATGAATGTTTTAATATAAAGTCCAATAGTAGAAAAATAAAAAAGTGGAATAGTCTAAATAGGGGAATGATTGAAGAGTTTGGAAGGGTGTGTAAGAGCATGTGTTAAAATGTCAAGAGTGCTGAAAACCGTACAGTGTAGTGTTCGATGGTGAACAGGTTTTAAGCGAAAATTCAAATGCTTTATTTTACAATTTGTTGATATTTAATGCTAAGTGAAGGCTGGTGTGGTATTTGATAAGACTTACGGATCAAAACCCAAACTTATGATACGAAACTATTTCCTGATTGCCTGGCGCAATTTGTTAAAGAACCGTGTGTTTACCTTGGTAAATATACTTGGACTTGCCATTGGTATAGCCGCATGTTTGTTTATTTCCTTGTATGTGAATTATCACAACAGTTATGACAGTTTTTATGATGATGTGGATGATATCTACCGCGTTAGATGGGAACGACACTCTCAAAAAGGAGATGAAATTCGTTTTGCATCTGCTTGTCCTGCTGTAGGGGAAACTTTTCAAGAAGCATTTCCAGAGGTTGAAGCCGTTGCACATTGTTACAATGCCCATGGTATTTTTAGCTATAAGGATAAAGTATTTCAGGAAGAAAGGGCTTATTGGGTAGACAATGAATATTTAAGCATGTTTTCCTTCGAGTTTGTAAAAGGAGATCAATCGAAAGCATTGATAGCAGAAAATTCAGTTGTGATTTCGGAAAGCACTGCCCAAAAGTATTTTCAAGCTGAAGATCCTGTCGGTAAACTTTTGAAGATGAATAAGGATTTGGCTTTGGAAGTGACGGGGGTTTTTAAGGATAGACCTTCGAATGTGCATTGTAAAACCGATGTGTTGATTTCTTACAAAACTTTGGCTCGTCATTATGGTCCGAGGGTAATGAAATCGTGGTTGTACAGTGGTTTTTATACTTACGTAAGATTAAAAAAAGGAAGCGATCCCAAACTGATCGAGGAAAAGGTTCCTGCTTTGCTGGAGAATAAAATCAGTGAAGTGCTGAAGAAATTCCAGTTGGAAATGTTTTTCTATTTGCAACCTGTTAAGGACATCCACCTGACCTCTCATTACATGCAGGAATTGGAAACCAACGGCGATAAAAAAACAGTAAGTTTCCTATACATCATTGCCTATTTTATCATACTGATTGCCTGGGTAAACTTTCTAAACTTGTCAACCATATCATATATCGGAAGAGCCAAGGAGGTAGGCCTCAGAAAAGTAGTAGGCGCTTCAAGAGCCAAAGTGATATTGCAGTTTTTAATGGAGTCTTTGTTTATCAATCTGATCGCTGTAGGTTTAGCAGTAATCTTCATTGAGTTGTTCATGTCTGGATTTAAAAACCTAACTGCCATTCCATTGGAATATAGTATTTGGCATCAAACCTGGTTTTACTGGAATTTACTGGCTATGCTCTTTGTTGGGGTATTCATATCAGGAATGTATCCGGTTTGGGGATTGAACTTTACGGATATGAATAAAATGCTGAAGGGAGAATACCAGGGAAGCAAGTCTGGGTTGGTACTTCGAAAAGGATTGGTTTTGTTACAATTTTTGATTTCGATTGTTTTGATTGCCGGTACCTTGAGTGTGATGATGCAGTTGAATCATATGCACAAGTTAGATCCGGGTTTTAACAAGAATGATATCGTAGTATTGAGCACGCCTATGGTTGGTGATTCCACTCTAATTCACCGAAGAGATGCCTTTCGGGAAGAGCTGAGTCGTCATCCGCAAATCAAAGCCGTTTCCTATTCTTCTTATGTGCCGGGAGAGGATATCAAATCAAATTTGGGAAGCATTTACCGCGAAGGGGATGAACCCACAGCCAGTAAAAACTACAGGTTGATCCAGGTAAACGAGGAGTTCTTGGATTTGTACGAAATGAAAATGCTAAAGGGAAGAAATTTCTCGAAACTTCATCTTTCGGATAGTAAGGCTGTTGTAATAAATGAGAAAGCAGCGTACCATTTGGGATACAAAAATCCAGCGGATGCCGTTGGGGATAATATATTTTTGAGTAGGGACAAGAGAAAAGTGATTGGGGTGATCAAGGACTATGCACATCAGACTCCTAAAGAAGAGCATGAACCCATTATCTTCCATACCCGACCTGGTGTCCTGGGCAGTTTGTCTGTAAAACTGGAAAGTCCGGTTTCCAAGAAGTTGATGCATTTTATTGAGGGTAAGTATCAGGATTTGTTTGATGGAAATCCGTTTAATTACTATGTGTTGAATGAAGCTTATGAAGCACAATATCAGGACGATATCCGATTTGGAAAAGTGTTTGGAATATTTGCCTTACTGGGGATTATCATCACCACTCTTGGTTTGTTGAGCTTGTCTGCTTTTACAGCCAACCAGCGTAAAAAAGAGATCGGTGTTCGTAAGGTTTTGGGCGCAAGTGTTAAAACCATATTGCTGATGCTATCGAAGGAATACTTTAGACTCCTGATTATTGCAACAGTAGTAATGTTACCATTGTTCTATTTTGGCATCAGTTATTGGTTGAATGGCTTTGCTTCACAAATGGAAATATCGGTATTGCTGTTTATTGTGCCTGTATTTGTTGTGGGAGTTGTAGCGATTTTAACAGTAAGCTACCAGTCCTACAGAACGGCCAATTTAAATCCTGTTGATTCGATTAAATATGAATAAAAAGTCGAATAGTCGAATAGTCGAACAGTCGAATAGTTGAAAAGAGGAATGGTAGAATAGCAGAAAGCTAATATGATGCAGAAACCTATTCTCAATCATCTGATTAATCTGTAAAATACAAATAGAAAGCACAGAAGTTTGCTCGCTTATTATTGTTTTGTACTTTTGAGGCTTGAAATGAGTATATTCTCATTTAATAATAGTTAATCAAAAGAAAATAAACGAATGAAGATTGCAGTACCAGTTACCAGTAGCAAACAAGTTGATGGCCATTTCGGACATTGTGAATTTTATAATATCTATACAGTTTCAGAGCAGAACGAGATTGTAGGAAGTGAAATCATGGATTCGCCGCAAGCTTGTGGTTGTAAGTCGAACATTGCTCCATTATTGGCAGAAGCTGGTGTAAAGGTAATGCTTGCTGGAGGAATTGGTCAAGGTGCCATTAACGTACTTTACAACAATGGTATTGAAGTGGTTCGCGGATGTTCTGGTAGTGCTGATGAATTGGTTCAACAATTTATTTCGGGAATGGTAGAAGATAGCGGAGAAACATGTAACCATCATCATGGAGCTGATGGACACTCATGTAATCACTAAAATTGGAAATAGCGAAAATTTGAAGTGTTACTTTGTTTGAATTGAACATTGGAAACATAGAAAAAAATGTAGTGTGATTCTCTTTTTTATTCAATTTTGGATGAAAAAGATCAGCGCAAAGCTTTTCGGAGAATAAGTTTTAGGCGATAAAATTGTATTGAAGCTTACATTTTTCGAAAAAATCTATAAAAATAATAACACCACAAGATCAGTGTGTTACGAAAATTATTTAGAATAAAGCTTTCGCAAAAATAGGAATTGGGAATCGTAGGATTTGGAAAAAAAAGATTTTTTCACATACATTTGTCGCATAGATTTGTCAGCGTAATCAGATCGAAAGAAAGATTGTAAATGTTCGTTGACAAAATTAAAAACAAACAAAAAAAATTACAACATGCGTTTAAGCACAGTCATTATTATTAACGTCATTATTCTTGTCCTTCTAGGACACAGAACGGGGCTTTGCATGTTTAAGTAAACGAATTTAATTGTTACAAAATATCTAAAGCCTCTTCAAAACGAAGGGGCTTTTTTTTGATCAGGTTATTGTATGTTATCATTTAACGTAGTCATTATCGTCATTATTATTTCTATCGTCATTATTAGAATGAGGATCAGGGAAGACGTGCACACACAATAACTTCGAAGCAAACGAATTTATGAGCGCTCTTCCCAAAAGGAAGGGCGTTTTTTTTGCTTCAACTTCGCTCAGCACAAGTTTGAATGCGCTAAGTAAGCAAGAGATTAAGTGAGAACAAACACAAGATAAACGATTTAACTATTAAGCGAAATGTATAAGAAACCGTTACGAAGTAATCAAACCACACAGGGCCGAAGAATGGCGGGAGCCAGAAGCCTTTGGCGTGCCAACGGAATGAAAGAAGAGATGTTTGGCAAACCTGTTATTGCTGTAGTAAACTCTTTTACACAATTTGTTCCCGGACACGTTCATTTAAAGGATGTTGGACAGATGGTAAAGCAGGAGATTGAGAAATCGGGCTGCTTTGCTGCCGAGTTCAACACCATAGCCATTGACGATGGAATTGCCATGGGACACGACGGCATGTTGTATTCACTTCCATCAAGAGAAGTAATTGCTGATAGTGTGGAGTATGTGTGTAATGCACACAAGGTAGATGCCATGATCTGTATCTCGAATTGTGATAAAATTACGCCAGGAATGATGATGGCAGCAATGAGGCTGAACATTCCAACTGTATTTGTATCAGGAGGTCCGATGGAGGCTGGTGAATCGAAAGGTGAAAAACTGGATTTGGTAGATGCCATGGTAAAAGCCGGAGATGATAGCGTAAGTGATGAGAGATTGCAAGAGATTGAAGAGTCTGCTTGTCCAACTTGCGGTTCGTGTTCGGGAATGTTCACAGCCAATTCGATGAACTGTTTGAACGAAGCTCTGGGCTTGGCATTGCCAGGAAATGGAACCATATTGGCCACTCATGCAAATCGCAAGCGTTTGTTTATGGATGCTGCAAAGTGCATTGTTGAGATTACCAATGCCTACTACAAGGATGGGGACGAGAGTGTTTTACCAAGATCAATTGCAACATTCGAAGCCTTTAAAAATGCAATGACATTGGATATTGCAATGGGTGGATCAACCAATACGGTGTTGCATTTGTTGGCAATTGCAAGCGAGGCAGAAGTTGATTTTACCATGAAGCACATGGATGAGCTTTCGCGCAAGACACCAAACCTTTGTAAGGTAGCACCAAACTCGGATAAATATTACATCGAGGATGTGAATCGTGCTGGTGGAATCATGAGTATTCTTGGAGAGTTGGCAGCTGGTGGGTTGTTGAACACCAGTGTTGGTAGAGTGGATTATTCAAGCTTGCAGGAAGCCTTGAACGAGTACAATCTAAACTCTACGACGCTAAGCGATAAAGCTTTGTCGACTTACCATTCAAGTCCAGGTAGAAAGGGAAGAAACTTGAGTTTTGCATCTCAGAATGAAGTATATGCTGATTTGGATTCAGATCGTGAAAAGGGATGTATCCGAAGCATGGAAAATGCTTACACCAAGGATGGAGGACTGGCTGTACTGTTTGGAAATATTGCACCAGATGGTTGTGTTGTAAAGACAGCAGGTGTTGCCGAAGAGGCATTCAATTTTACAGGAACGGCAAAAGTTTTTCAATCGCAAAGAGATGCTTGTGAAGCAATTCTAACCAAAAAAATAGAAGCAGGTGATGTGGTGGTGATCCGTTACGAAGGACCATCGGGAGGACCGGGCATGCAAGAGATGTTGTACCCAACTTCCTATCTGAAATCCATGGGACTGGGAGCCAAATGTGCACTCATTACCGATGGAAGATTTTCAGGAGGAACTTCGGGCTTATCCATTGGTCATGTTTCTCCGGAAGCAGCAGCGGGAGGAGCTATCGCACTCATTAAAGATGGAGATCAAATTGAAATCAGTATCCCAAACAGAAGTATCAATGTTTGTATTTCGGATGAGGAACTGCAAGGAAGAAGAGCCGAAGAGGAAGCATTCGGAAAAGAGGCTTATCAGCCAAGAGGCAGAGGCCGAGTCGTTTCGAAAGCTCTGCAAGCTTATTCAAAACTAGTCTCCTCGGCAGACAAAGGAGCGATACGACAATTGTAATGGAACAGCAAAAAACGAACAAAATGGAAACAGCAACAAAAGCAGAAAATATCAAGGAGATGAATAATACAGGTGAAACTTTATCTGGGGCAGAAATATTGGTTCGTAGTTTAATACAAGAAGGTGTTGATACCATGTTTGGATACATAGGTGGTGCTATCATGCCTGTTTACGATGCTTTGTATGATTATCAGAAAGAACTAAAACATTATATGTCGCGCCATGAGCAGGGAGCAACTCATAGTGCTCAGGCTTATGCCAGATTGACAAAAAAACCAGGAGTTTGCTTTACGACTTCGGGACCGGGAGCAACAAACCTATTGACTGGTTTGGCTGATGCTTATTTGGATTCGACTCCAATGGTTGTAATAACCGGACAGGTTCCTAGTGGCTTATTAGGATCAGATGCATTTCAGGAAACCAATATGGTTGGACTTTCGATGCCAGTTACCAAATGGAATTTCCAAATCACGAAAGTGGAGGAGATTGCAGAGGTAATGGCAAAGGCATTTTACATTGCACGCACAGGACGTCCAGGACCAGTATTGATTGATATCACCAAGGATGCACAGGTACAGAAAGCTGAATACAAGTATGAAAGATGTAAAGGAATTCGTTCGTATCAGCCGGTACCAAAGCTAAATATGGATGAGATATTGGCAGCAGCTGAATTGATTAATTCTGCCAAGAAACCAATGATACTTGCAGGGCAGGGAATTTTATTGTCGGGAGCAGAGCAGGAGTTGATGGAGTTTGCTGAAAAGACACAAACACCAGTTGCTTGTACTTTATTGGGCTTGTCTTCATTCCCTACTGATCATCCATTGTATGTTGGAATGTTGGGAATGCACGGGAACTACGGTCCTAATATGAATACCAATCAATGTGATGTTTTGATTGCCATTGGAATGCGCTTCGATGATCGTGTAACTGGAGATACATCGAAATATGCCAAGCAAGCAAAAATTGTTCATATCGATATTGATAGATCTGAGCACAACAAAAATATAAGTGTTGATGTTCCGGTATTGGCAGACGCCAAGCAGGCATTAACAGAACTGAATAAAGTGGTAAGTGGTTCTGAGCGTGAAGAATGGATGCAATCTTTTAAAGATTATTACCAATTGGAGTATGAAAAGGTAATTGAAAAACAAACGCACTCATCTCGCGAGAGAATAAATATGGCTGAGGTAATTGATTGTTTGTCGGAAAAAACAAATGGTGAGGCTGTACTTTGTACAGATGTAGGACAGCACCAGATGACAAGCGCAAGGTATTACAAGTTCAAGAACCCGAATACACAGGTTACCTCTGGTGGATTGGGAACCATGGGCTTTGGTATGCCGGCAGCAATTGGAGCTCAAATTGCAGATCCAAATGCAACCGTTGTTTCGGTTTCGGGCGATGGTGGTTTCCAGATGACCATTCAGGAATTGGCGGTAATTCGCCAGTACAAATTGCCGGTTAAGTCGATTGTATTGAACAATTCATTCCTTGGAATGGTACGCCAGTGGCAGGATTTATTCTTTGAGCAGCGATTCTCATACACAGAGATGGACAATCCTGATTTTGTGAAAATTGTAGAAGGATACGGCATTAAAGCAAAAAGGGTAAGCAAGCGTGAAGAATTGCAGGATGCGATTCAGGAGATGATTGATTTTCCAGGAGCTTTCTTCCTTGAAGTGGTTGTAGAAACAGAAAGCAATGTATTGCCAATGATCGCTCCAGGAGCTGCAGTATCTGAAATGAGACTGGAATAATTAGTAATTAAGAATTAATGATGAGTAATTATAAGATCTGTAAATAATCTAACTACTTAATACTAGTTACTAAATACTAAAGAAAATGAAAGAATATACAATAACGGTTTTTTCCGAAAATAATATAGGATTGTTGAATGAGGTAACAATAGTTTTTTCTCGTCGAAAAATAAATATTGAAAGTCTTACAGTTTCGGAATCTGAAGTAAAGGGAGTATCGCGCTATACCATCGTAGTTTTTTCTGACGAAAAGAAAATTGAGAATGTGGTTCGACAACTGGAAAAAATCATAGGCGTATTTAAGGCGCTTTATTTTAAAGCAGAAGAAATCGTTCATCAGGAGGTGGCGCTATTCAAGATTGCCAACTCTCCGAAACTGAATGGGAATCTTGAAGCCTTGATTCGTAGACAGAATGCCAAGATATTAACTGTAAATCCGGACTTTTTGGTGATTGAGCGAGTAGGATACAAAGCAGAGAACCAGGAATTGTTCAATGAGTTGGAACAATATGGTGTACTACAGTTTGCAAGATCAGGAAGAGTAGCAGTCTCTTGTCAGAAAAAAGAGTTTACAAGTTATCTAAAAGAGTTATCGCACTAATTAAAGTAGGTATAAAACCCTGCAATATATAGAATATCTAATATTATTTAACCAGAATAAAAAATTTAAAAAATGGCAACAATTAATTTTGGCGGCACAGAAGAACAAGTAGTAACTCGTGAAGAATTTCCATTGGAAAAAGCTCGCGAAGTATTGAAAGAGGAAACCATTGCAATTATTGGTTATGGTGTACAAGGGCCAGGTCAGTCATTAAACCTAAAAGATAACGGATTTAATGTAATCATAGGTCAGCGTAAAGAATCAAAAACTTGGGATAAGGCTGTAGCCGACGGTTGGGTTCCGGGAGAAACGCTTTTCGAAATTGAGGAAGCATTAGAGAGGGCAACTATCATTCAATATTTGCTTTCGGATGCTGGACAGATTGCTGTTTGGCCAACCGTTAAGAAATATTTGACTCCAGGGAAAGCATTGTATTTCTCACACGGATTTGGAATCACATATAAAGAGCGTACTGGTATTGTTCCACCAGAAGATGTTGATGTAATCCTGGTTGCACCTAAAGGATCAGGAACAAGTTTGAGAAGAATGTTCCTGGAAGGTAGAGGTTTGAATTCTTCTTATGCAATTTTCCAGGATGCAACAGGAAAAGCTTTCGATAGAGTTGTTGCATTGGGTATTGGTGTTGGTTCCGGTTACCTGTTCGAGACTACATTCAAGAGAGAAGTATACTCAGACCTAACAGGTGAGCGTGGTACATTGATGGGATGTATTCAGGGGATTTTTGCAGCTCAGTATGAAGTTCTTCGTGCCAATGGTCACTCTCCATCCGAAGCTTTCAATGAAACCGTAGAGGAATTGACTCAAAGTTTGATGCCATTGGTTGCTGAGAACGGTATGGACTGGATGTATGCAAATACTTCAACCACTGCACAACGTGGAGCTTTGGATTGGTGGAAGCCTTTCCGCGATGCAACCAAACCTGTTTTCGAAAAACTATACAAAGAAGTTGCTGCTGGTAATGAAGCTCAACGCTCTATCGACTCAAATAGTGAAGAAAACTACCGAGTGAAGTTGGAAGAAGAATTGAAGGAATTACGCGAAAGCGAAATGTGGCAAGCAGGAACAGCTGTTCGTAAGCTTCGTCCGGAAAATAACTAAAGCGAAAAGTAAATGAGTGAATGAGGAGTGAATGAAAGGTTAGAAGTGTCTTGGTAATGGAATTAGAAAATAAAACGCTTTGTGCAATAATCAAAAATTAATTCACTTATAAGATGTAAATCTTACTCATTCACTCATTTCTTTATTCACTTAAGTAGCTTGAAGATCCCATATTTAGACTTGTTGAAACAAGGTTTAATTTGAAGTAAATGAGGTGAGTACAGATGGGAGGTTGGCGAAAAAAATAATATTGGATCGCTTTGAATATCGTAGCTTGTTGAGATAAATTGTTTTCTCTCATAATTATTAGTTCTTAGGTTTGTTGCAGAAAAAACAACAACTAAGACATTAACACAGAAACAAAAAGATGATGTACGCAAGTTCATTAATTATTGATTTAATTCTCATTCTTGATCTCATTATTATTAAAAGATCAAGTAGGAAGACTGTGTTATAATCTGAGAAAGATAAAATGATCATAATGCAAAGTTCTTCCAAGATGGAGGAACTTTTTTTTTACAACAAAAACTAACGAAACGGGTGAAAGATTATTGATAGAATAATTTTTTAACAGTTTCACTATTAACCAAGTTATCAAAACACGAAAGAAATGAGTGACAAGTTATTTATTTTCGACACAACATTGCGCGATGGTGAGCAAGTGCCGGGTTGCCAATTGAATACTATTGAAAAGATTGAAGTGGCAAAAACACTTGAGGCATTAGGTGTTGATGTAATCGAAGCTGGCTTTCCGGTTTCAAGTCCAGGGGATTTTCAGTCGGTCGTCGAGATCGCTAAAGCAGTAAGCAATCCAACCATTTGTGCGTTAACACGTGCAGTTGAAAAAGATATAGACGTTGCTGCTGAGGCGCTCAAGTTTGCAAAACGAGGAAGAATCCACACAGGAATTGGAACTTCACCATATCATATCAAATCGAAATTAAATTCGAATCCCGATGAAATTCTTGAACGTGCAGTTCGTGCCGTAAAATACGCAAAGCGATATGTTGAGGATGTTGAGTTTTATGCAGAAGATGCAGGTAGATCGGACAATGAGTATTTGGCCAGAGTAGTTGAGGCGGTAATTGCTGCAGGTGCTACGGTAATTAATATTCCTGATACTACAGGTTACTGTTTGCCCGCTGAATATGGTGCTAAAATCAAATACTTGATGGAGAATGTGTCTAACGTTCACAAGGCGATTCTATCTACTCACTGTCACAACGACTTGGGAATGGCAACAGCCAACTCATTAAGTGGTGTGATCAACGGAGCTCGCCAGGTCGAGGTAACCATCAATGGGATAGGAGAACGTGCTGGAAATACTTCTCTGGAAGAAGTTGTGATGGCTGTTAAAACGCATCATGATTTGCCATTGCATACCGATATCAATACCAAGGAAATTTATGGAGCAAGTCGTTTGGTATCCTCATTAATGAACATGCCGGTACAGGCCAACAAGGCAATTGTAGGTAGAAATGCATTCGCTCACTCTTCAGGAATCCACCAGGATGGAGTTTTGAAAAACAGAGAGAACTATGAAATTATTGATCCGGTTGAAGTTGGTATTCAGGAATCAGCAATTGTATTGACAGCTCGTAGTGGTCGTGCAGCTTTGAATCACCACTTGGAACAAATGGGTTACAATTTGACGAAGGAAGAATTGGATGAAGCCTATTCTAATTTCCTGGTGATGGCCGATCAGCGCAAGAATTTGAGCGAGAAAGACCTTGCAGAGTTGATGGGTGAAAAAGAGAACTTGGACAAAACGGTAGAATTGGAATTGTTGCAGGTTGTTTCCGGTAAATCAACCATTCCAATGGCAACGGTTCACCTTAAAATTAAAGGAGAAAGTTGTGCGGCAACTGCCGAAGGAAATGGTCCAATCGATGCTTGTTTCAATGCAGTGAAGAAGTTGATCAAACAAAAATTCACCTTGGGAGAGTTCTTGGTACAAGCCTTAACCCGAGGGAGCGATGACCTTGGAAAAGTTCACGTTCAATTAGAGCACAATGGTAAGGTAGTATATGGCTTTGGTGCCAATGTAGATATCATTACTGCTTCGGTTGAAGCCTTGGTAGATGCGCTTTCGAAAGTAGTTTACTAAATTAAATTTCCATGAGATTCTCACTTTCAGTGAGGCTCTCATTAAAATCAATACTGAATAATTGGTAATCTCACATGAAGTGAGAATACCAAACCCAGAATGAAAAAATAACAAATGAGCCAATAGCGATATGCTAAAGGTTAAGAGCTAAAAAGAAATGGAACCAAAAACATTATTTGATAAAGTTTGGGATGCTCACGTAGTTGAGAAGATCGAAGGAGGTCCTAGTGTATTGTATATCGATAAACACCTGATACACGAGGTAACAAGCCCACAGGCATTTGCTGGCCTTGAATCTAGAGGATTAAAAGTTTTTCGACCAGAGAAAACCGTTGCCACTCCTGATCACAATATCCCAACGGTAAATCAGCATCTGAAAATTGAGGATGAATTGTCAAGAAATCAGATAGAAACTTTAACGGCAAATTGCAAGAAGAATGATATTACCCTTTACGGATTGAATCATCCAAAGAATGGTATTGTTCACGTGGTTGGACCAGAATTGGGACACACGCAGCCGGGTATGACTATGGTTTGTGGAGATAGCCATACTTCTACACACGGTGCTTTTGGAGCTGTTGCTTTTGGTATTGGTACTTCGGAAGTTGAAATGGTATTGGCTACCCAGTGTATTCTTCAGCCTAAGCCTAAGAGAATGCGCATTACCATTGATGGTGAATTGCAAAAAGGCGTTACAGCTAAAGATCTTACCCTATATGTGATTGCTCAATTGGGAACAGGTGGAGCAACCGGATATTTTGTGGAGTATGCAGGATCTGCAGTTCGTAACTTGACCATGGAAGGCAGAATGACGGTTTGTAACATGAGTATTGAAATGGGTGCTCGTGGTGGAATGATAGCACCAGACGAAACCACTTTCGAATATGTAAAAGGTCGTGAGTTTGCCCCTAAAGGTGAAGATTGGGACAAAGCCGTTGCCAAATGGAAGGAATTAAAAACCGATGATGGAGCAGTATTCGATAAGGAATACACATATAAAGCAGAAGACATTGAACCAATGTTGACTTACGGTACAAATCCAGGAATGGGAACAGGAATTTCCGGCAACATTCCAAGGGCTGAGGAAGTTGAAGCTTCCGAATTGCCTACCTTCAAAAAATCATTGGAATACATGGGCTTTGGTTTGGGTGATAAGCTGCTAGGCAAAAAGGTAGACTACGTATTTGTTGGAAGCTGTACCAATGGAAGAATCGAAGACTTAAGAATGTTGGCATCTCTTGTTAAAGGCAAGAAGAAAGCTGATTCGGTAACCGCATGGATTGTTCCAGGTTCCAAGCAAGTGGAAAAACAAGCTCAGGAAGAAGGATTGGTTGAAGTATTGGAAGAAGCCGGATTTGAATTGCGTCAGCCAGGATGTTCGGCATGTTTGGCCATGAACGACGATAAGATTCCTGCAGGAAAATATAGTGTTTCTACATCGAACAGAAATTTTGAGGGAAGACAAGGTCCTGGATCAAGAACTCTTTTGGCTAGTCCGCTAACAGCGGCAGCAGCTGCAGTTACTGGTGTAATTACCGATCCCAGAGAATTGTTTTAATGAATGATGTGACTTACCTAAATGGTAGAAATTAACACATTGTAATTATTCAACTTGATAGGTAAATTAAGAAAGCCTTTGGCTTTTAGCATTAAAACCTACAAAATAATGATGTTCTGATTAGAAATATTTGGATCAGACTGAAATAAAATATGTATAAATATTTTTTAGCTAAAGGCTAAAAGCCAATAGCTAATAGCTTAAAAAAAATAATATGCCAATAGATAAATTTACCGTATTAGAGTCGAGTTATGTACCTCTTCCAATTGAGAATGTAGATACGGATCAGATTATTCCTGCACGATTTCTTAAAGCAACCAGTCGTGAAGGTTTTGGAGAAAACTTGTTTAGAGATTGGAGATTTGCTGCTGATGGATCAGAAAACAAAGACTTTGTATTAAATAACCCAAAATATTCAGGACAAATTCTAGTTGCAGGTAAAAACTTTGGAAGTGGATCTTCAAGGGAACACGCAGCATGGGCTGTTCACGATTATGGATTCAAGGTAGTAGTTAGCAGTTTCTTTGCTGATATTTTCAGAAACAATGCACTTAACAATGGCGTGTTGCCGGTAGTGGTATCTCCTGAGTTCTTAAGCAAAGTGTTTGCCGCAGTTGAAGCAGATAACAGTCAGAAACTGGTTGTAGACCTTGAAGAACAAAGCATATCGCTAAATGGTGAGAAAGAGGAGTTTGAAATCAATCCTTACAAGAAGAACTGCTTGTTGAATGGATTCGATGATATCGATTACCTCCTGGATAAGAAAGAAAACATAGAAGAATTCGAAAAATAGTTAATTAGGAGGTGAGTTAATGTGTTAATGAGTAAGCATACTACTAAAAAAAAATATCTGTAGTAGGATATCAACTCATTAAACCGAAACCTCATTCACTCAGCCCTCATTCACTCAATCACTAATAAAAAATGAACGAACTGCGTAGCTTAGAAATAATGGATACCACCCTTAGGGATGGTGAGCAGACTTCGGGAGTTAGTTTCAATGCCGACGAAAAGTTGGGAGTGGCTAAACTCTTGCTGCAATCCGTTAAAGTAGATCGATTGGAAGTTGCTTCCGCGAGAGTATCAGAAGGAGAATTTCAGGCGGTAAAACGAATTGCCAAATGGGCCGAAGAACATGGTATGATTGATAAAATCGAGGTACTTGGATTTATTGATGGGAAAGCTTCGCTGGATTGGATTTACAAGAGTGGTGCACGTGTAGTAAACTTGCTGTCGAAAGGTTCCTTAAAGCATTTACAGGGACAGTTGCGAAAAACTCCCGGGCAGCATGTTCAGGATGTAAAGGATGCGGTTGCTTACGCAGAAGAATTAGGCATAAAAGTGAACCTTTATTTGGAGGATTGGTCGAATGGAATGCTGACTTCGAGAGATTACGTTTGGTACCTTTTGGATGAATTGCAAAATGAAAACATTCAAAGATTCATGTTGCCTGATACTTTGGGAGTGATGAACCAGGTTCAGGCATTCGATTTTTGCTATGCTTGTCGCGAAAGATATCCCAAACTTCATTTCGATTTTCATGCCCATAACGATTACGATTTGGCTCTGGCCAATGTGTATTCATCGGTGTTGGCAGGTGTAAACGGAATTCATACCACGGTAAACGGATTGGGCGAAAGAGCAGGAAATGCACCATTGGCCTCTGTTGTTGGAGTAATAAAAGATCACCTGTCACGACAAATCAATGTAAACGAGGAAAAGATCAATACGGTGAGTCGTATTGTTGAAACTTTTTCAGGTGTAAGAATTCCGGCCAACAAACCATTGGTAGGTGAGAATGTATTTACCCAAACTTGTGGAGTGCATGCCGATGGTGATTCCAAAGACGACTTGTACTTTAACCGATTAATGCCAGAGCGCTTTGGTCGTGAACGAAAGTATGCTTTGGGGAAAACATCCGGTAAGGCAAATATCAAGAAAAACCTGGAAGAGCTGGGAATGACACTGGAAGAGGAAACCATGAAAAAGGTGACTCAGAAAGTAATTGAACTTGGCGATAAGAAAGAAACCGTTACCACAGAGGACCTTCCTTACATTGTTTCTGATGTTTTGAATCAGAGCATGGAAGAAATGCCAATTGTAATCAAGCATTATTCCTTGTCTTTATCGAAAGGGATGAGGCCTTTTGCATCGGTTAATTTGGAAATTAATGGACAAATGCACGAGGGAACCGCATCTGGCGATGGACAGTACGATGCTTTCATGAATGCCATTTGGTCGGTGTATGAGCAGCTGGGAAAAGATCGACCTGTGCTGAAAGATTATTTCGTAAGGATTCCTCCCGGAGGTAAAACCGATGCACTGGTAGAAACTTTAATTACCTGGGATTTTAAAGGAAGAGAGTTTAAAACTCGCGGATTGGATCCCGATCAGGTTGAAGCAGCAATTAAAGCCACTGCCCGAATGTTAAATTTATTGGAACAGCAATGTAATAAACTGAGCGAGAAGGATGCTTGTTAATGTGCAGGCTTGTTTACCCTTAGCTTGATGTTAGGAAGGATTCAAACAAGCTTGTAAAAAGCCATCTTACAATCATGGAAGCCTCTAGCGGATATGTGTATTGTCTTCAGAAGATTGTGAAGAGTTCATGCAAATGTGTTAGATGTCTTTTTAAGATAAGGGAGGCTTCAAACAGGCGTGTGGGCTACCTAAAAAAGGTTAAGGAAGGGGCAAACAAGAGTGCAAGGCATCTCCTGAAGAACAAAGATGGAGCAAACATGTATGCGAGATGCTTCTTGAGGATCACGAAGGGAATAAACAAGCATGCGAGATGCTTCTTGTGGATCGCGAAGGGAATAAACAAGCATGCGAGATGCTTCTTGAGGATCGCGAAGGGAATAAACAAGCATGCGAGAAGCTTTTAGAAGATCACGTACAGAACAAACAAGTATGCAGGATATCATCCAGCAGACAATTAATAAGTAGAAAATAAAAACAGAATAACTTAATAACAATGGCTTACAAAATAGCAGTATTACCCGGAGATGGAATTGGTCCTGAAATTGTAGCACAGGCAAAGAAAGTGTGCGATGCAATCACAAAGAAATTTGGCCACGAATTTGAATATACCGAGGCTTTGGTAGGAGCTACGGCAATCGATCAGGTAGGAGATCCTTACCCTGCCGATACTCATGAATTGTGTATGAATTCCGATGCAGTACTTTTTGGTGCAATTGGTCATCCAAAGTTCGATAACGATCCTTCGGCTAAGGTTCGTCCTGAGCAGGGGCTATTGAAAATGAGAAAGACCTTGGGCTTGTATGCGAACCTTCGTCCGGTGAATACTTTTAAATCATTAATTCACAAATCACCATTGAAAACCGAGCTGGTTGATGGTGCTGATTTTATGTGCATACGTGAGTTGACAGGAGGGATTTACTTTGGTCGTCCGCAGGGAAGAAGCGAAGATGGACAAACGGCCTACGATTCTTGTGTTTATACAGCCGAAGAAATCGAGAGAATCATTCGATTGGGCTTTGAATATGCCGGAAAAAGAAGAAAAAAACTGACCATTGTTGATAAGGCAAATGTATTGGCCACTTCAAGATTATGGAGAGAAATAGGACAGAAGGTGGCTCCTGATTATCCGGATATCGAAGTAGAGTACATGTTTGTTGATAATGCTGCCATGCAGATTATTACCTGGCCAAAGCGTTTTGATGTAATGGTTACCGAAAATATGTTTGGAGATATTCTTACCGATGAGGCAAGTGTGATCTCAGGTTCTATGGGAATGTTGCCATCAGCATCAATTGGGGTTCATACATCTGTATTCGAACCAATTCACGGATCGTACCCACAGGCAGCAGGCAAGAACATTGCCAATCCATGTGCAACGGTACTTTCTGCAGCCATGATGTTCGAATATGCATTTGGCATGATGAAGGAAGGAGCCTTGATTCGCGAAGCTGTGGATCAGTCGTTAGAAGCAGGTGTAGTTACCGAAGATATTGCCGATGGTAAGAAAGCTTACTCAACATCAGAAGTAGGCGATTGGTTGGCAGAATATATAGAAAAAGCATAAAAAAAGCGAACAGCTTACAGCAGTCAGCGATCAGCCAAAAGAATGTGCTGAAAGCTGTTGGCTGATAGCTGTATGCTCTTTAATCAAAGGGGGGGAAAGTGACAACAATAACAAAACATTATTATCCAAAAATGGCGGATATTGTAAAGGCCGGTCGAACGGTACAGGAAGTGGTAGAAAGTACCCCTGTATTGAAAAATATGAACCTGTCTGTAAAATATGATGCCAATATCCGTTTAAAGCGTGAAGATCTTCAGATGGTAAGATCTTACAAAATAAGAGGTGCTTACAATAAGATTTCTGGTTTAAGCAAGGAACAACTCCAGAAAGGGATTGTTTGTGCCAGCGCTGGCAATCATGCACAAGGTGTAGCATACTCTTGCAAGAAATTGGGCTGTTCAGGAGTAATTTACATGCCGGAAACCACGCCGCGTCAAAAAATCAAACAAGTAAAAATGTTTGGTGGCGAGTATGTCGAGGTAATTCTAACAGGAGATACTTTCGATGATGCATCAAACAAAGCATTAGCAGATGCAGAAGAGCATGGCAAAACCTTTATTCATCCTTTCGACGATCCTAAAATTATTGAAGGACAGGGGACCATCGGTCTTGAAATTCTGCAAGATTGCCCAGATCCTATTGATTACATTATTGTGCCAATAGGTGGAGGAGGTTTGGCTTCCGGACTTGGAGCATGGATAAAGGAATTTAGTCCACAAACAAAAATTATAGGTGTTGAGCCTGAAGGTGCTCCATCGATGAAAACGGCATTCGAGAAAAAGGAGAATGTATCCCTGGAATGTATCGATCGATTTGTAGATGGTGCAGCAGTGCAAAAAGTGGGAGACTTAACCTGGCGCATTTGCGAAAAGGTATTGGATGATGTTGTTGTGATTCCTGAAGGATTGATTTGTTCTACAATTTTAAGGTTGTATAACGAAGATGCGATAGTTGCTGAACCGGCGGGAGCATTATCGATTGCTGCTTTGGAGTTGATATCGGATCAGATAAAGGGAAAGAATGTGGTTTGTATACTTAGTGGTAGCAATAATGATATCACAAGAATGGAGGAGATCAAAGAACGTAGTTTATTATACGAAGGTTTAAAGCACTACTTCATTGTTCGTTTCCCTCAACGATCAGGAGCATTAAAAGAGTTTGTAAACGATGTTTTAGATCAAGGTGATGATATTACACACTTTGAATATTACAAAAAGCACAGTAGAGAAAAAGGGCCAGCTGTAATTGGCATAGAAGTCCGTCAACCAGAAGATTTAAAGCGATTACAAGAGCGAATGACGGAAAGAAACTTTGTGTTTGAGTACCTGAATGATAAGACTGATTTATTTCAGTTCATAGTTTAATATTCAATGTTTATAACGATTAAAAAGCGATATCTGTAAGTCAGATATCGCTTTTTTGTATAAAAACAAAGTGTTTTGAATTAGATTTTATTATGACAATAAAAAGTCTTAACTTTTGTCTGCCAGAAAAATCAAAGAAAACCCAAACCCTAAAAAAACAGTTATATGAAGAATGAATTTTCAAGAAGGGAGTTTATCCGAACAGGATCGGTCTCTCTTGCAGGAATGGCAATTTTACCCTCATTTTTAAGTATGGGATGTAGCCCTCTAACCGAACAATCAGGTTTGGATGAATATCTTGCACATTTTAATGTGGATAAAGAAACACTTCAAAAGGTAATGGCAGAAGCTTTATCCAGAGGTGGGGATTATTGCGACTTGTATTTCGAACATTCTCTTTCAAATTATGTGGGACTTCAGGATAATGATGTGAATCGTGCGGGTTCTAACATTGATTACGGAGTAGGTGTTCGTGTTTTGAAAGGTGACCAAACTGGTTATGCCTTTTCTGAGGAGGTTTCTTTGGAAGCAATGAAAAAAGTAGCAAAAACTGCTGCCAGCATTGCAAACGAAAGTAAAGATTTTCCTTCTATTAATCTGAATGAAAGAGTTCATCCGGAATTCTGCAAGCTAGATACTTCTTGGGAAGATGTTTCAATTAAACAAAAAATCCCATATCTGCAAAAGCTGAATGATAAGATCTTTAACTTGGACGATAAGGTTGCTAAAGTTCAAATATATTTAGATGATAATTCATCATACATTCTATTTGCAAATTCAGAAGGTGTGATTAGCTATGATTATAGACCTATGGTGAGTTTTATTGCCGTATGTGTTATGGAAAAAGGAGATCAGCGTGAAGATTTCTATGCTTCTCGTTCCATGAGAATTGGTTATGAATATTTAACTGAGGATTTGTTAGATGGAATTGCAACAGAAGTGATCGAAGGTGCCAATAAGCAATTCGAAGCTGTAAAGCCAAAAGCCGGACAAATGGAAGTGGTTTTGGCTTCCGGAGGATCAGGTATTCTTTTGCATGAGGCTATGGGACACGCATTCGAAGCTGATTTCAATAGAAAAGAAACCTCAATTTTTAGCGATAAAATGGGTAAGAAGGTTGGTGAAGATTTCGTAACGATAATTGACGACGGAACAAATCCAAATTATAGAGGAACTCTGAATATTGACGATGAGGGAACTCTTACCCAAAAAACAAAAATGGTTGAAAATGGAGTACTAACTAGCTATCTGCACGATAGAATTAGTGCCAAACATTATAATGTGGATCCAACGGGTAATGGACGACGTCAGTCCTTCAGATATGCTCCACTTCCTCGTATGAGAAATACATATATGGAGAATGGTCCTCACTCTAAGGATGATATCATCTCTAGTGTTAAGGATGGAATTTATGTAGATACATTCACAAATGGTCAGGTGCAAATTGGAGCAGGTGACTTTACTTTCTATGTAAAATCGGGCTATTTAATTGAAAATGGTAAACTAACTAAACCAATTAAGGATGTCAACTTAATAGGTAATGGACCGGAAGCCCTTAGTCAAATTTCAATGGTAGGAAATGATTTGAAGATTGATTGTGGTACAGGGACTTGTGGTAAAGGTGGACAAGGAGTTCCAGTTTCAATGGGCTTGCCAACTGTCAAAGTAAATCAACTTACAGTTGGTGGAGTTAATGCTTAATACGCATTCTTAGTTTACATTTTATCAAATTAAAAAGCAATTTAAATGAAAGACAATAAAAAAATGGAATTGGCCCAGTGGGCTTCCGAATATGCAAGCAAAAATGGAGCTAAAGAAGTTTCAGTTTCAGTTTATGATTCCAAAGAATCAGAAGTTGAAGTTAGAAAGCAAAAAATCGAAAAAATACAGGAATCTATCGAAAGTGGATTAAGTATAAAGCTCTATGTAAATGGAAAATACTCAACTCATTCTACCAATCGATTAAAGAAAAGTGAACTAGAGAAATTTATCAATGAAGCGATACTAGGGACGAATTACTTGGCTGAAGATAAATATCGTTCATTACCAGATCGTCACTTGTGCTATGATGGCGAAGAGAAGGATCTGAAGTTGTTTGATTCGAATTACGATTCTATTGATCCTCGTCAGAAGATTGACTTAGCCATGGCGGTTGAGGCCGAAACATTAGATATGGATGACAGAATTATTTCTGTTTCCGGCTCCTATGGAGATGGCATGTATCGAAGCTACATGGTTTTAAGTAATGGTGTTGAGGGGTATAAAGAATCAACTTCCTACTCAATTAGTGGTAGTGCATCTATAAATGGAGGTGATAGTCGTCCAAGTGATTATCATTATAATTCAGCCAGATTTTGGAATCAATTATCTGGAGAAGGAGTTGGTAAATATGCTGTAGAGAGAGCGCTACAAAAAATAGGAGCAAAGACCATAAAATCAGGAAAAATGGAAATGTTGATAGAGAACAGATCTGTTGGTCGTTTATTGGGCTCTCTTATTCAGCCATTGTATGGTCGTAATATTCAGCAAAAAAGATCATTTTTAGAGGGTAAAATTAGTCATAAGATTGCTTCCGATTTGTTAAGTATTACTGATAATCCGTTTATTGAATCAGGACGTAACTCTCGTTTATATGACAGAGATGGATTAGCTGCTCGTAAAATGACCGTGATAGAGAATGGTGTTTTACGTTCTTATTACATTGGTGATTACTACGGTAAAAAGTTGGATATGCAAGCTACAACAAGTTCTCCTTCAAACTTGATCTTCGGCAAAGGATCTAAAGATCTTAATGGATTAACAAGGGATATGAAGGAAGGTATTTTGGTTACAGGTTTCAATGGAGGAAACTCTAATCCTGCCACAGGTGACTTTTCTGTAGGTGTAGAGGGCTTTTACGTAAAGAATGGAGAAGTTCTTCATCCAATAGTAGGGATGAATGTTTCCGGAAATCACAAGGAAATTTGGAATCAACTTATTGCATTAGGAAATGATCCTTTAACCGATCGCTCATGGCAAACACCAAGTATGCTATTTGAAGGAATTGATTTTAGTGGATTGTAAAATATTGTTCTAAAAATTTAAATAGTTGGGTCTGTTGGGATTTTGTTCCGAACAGACCTATTTTTGTAATGCGAAATGATCAAACAGAATTAAACTGATTTTAATTTAAAAATATGTACTCAAAGCAATTCATCTCACTATTTCTGATTCTCTTATCATTTACATCTTATTCCAATTCTATATTTCAAACTAGTAAAGAAAAGAATGTAAATTATTATCTGAACTTAAAGGATAGTATCGATGATGCAAAATGGAGGAAAATAAACTCAATTACTGATTCTGTAAATCGATTAAACAAGAAAGTAAACTTAGAAGATCAATACCATTTATTTTCAAGTTTAAGCAAAGAGTATGAATATTTCGTTTACGACTCTGCTTTTCATTATGGCAATCAGTCTTTACAAATGGCTTACCAGTTAAAGGATGCAGAGAAAATTGCAGAATCTAAATCGAATTTGGCACTGGTTTTACTCTTAAAAGGTTTATACAAAGAAACCATTGATACCATACAAACCATAAGAGGGCAAGATTTGCCTAATGAAAAAAGAATTGAATTTTATGCCGTAGCATATCGCGCATATTATGATTTGGCAAATTCCCGGTGGGGATATTATTCACCAAAGTATAGGAAATTAGGAGATCAGTATGTTGACAAAATTGAGAAGGAGGGAAAAAACAACTTTTTTCATTACAATTTGGCTCTTGCATTAAAAAATCTAAACAATCAAAAGGATGAGCAGGCAGTAAAATATTACACTAAAGTAATGAAAGGCTTAAAACTCGATCCTCACCAAATGGCAATATGTCAGAGTGGTATGGGGGTTGCTTTAGCGAGATTAGGAAAAGCAGATGAGGCAAAAAAAGCCATCGAAAAAGCGGTAATTGGAGATGTGTTATCGGCTACGAAAGAAACATTGGCTTCCAAAATTTTAGCTGAGATTTTGTTTTACGAAGGAGATCTTGAAAAGGCTAATAAACTAATTGAGCAGGCAAGAAAAGATGCCGAATTTTATGGTAGCGATGTACGCAGGTTGGAAATATCTTTCATTCAACCAGATATTGATGCAGCCGTTGTTGGAGAGCTGGAGAAAGAAAAAAAGCAGGTTGTAATCATTGGTATTGTTATTTCGGTGCTGCTAATTGTAATTATTATACTGGCAATTGTATTCTTTAAACAGTTACAAGAGTTAAAAAAGGTTAGAAAGGAAATTGGCGAGCGCAACGAAAACCTTAGAATCGTAAACGAAAGTTTAAGAGAGGTAAGTAGAATAAAGGAGGAGTATGTTGGGTATTATTTTAATTTCAGTTCTCAGTTTATTGAGAAGATGGAAGGGATGAAAAAGGCCATATCCCGACAGTTAATGACAAAACAATACGATGCGATTCAATTGGAATTAAAAAATTACAATCCCAAAAAAGAACGGCAATTGCTATTCGAAGATTTTGACAGAATTTTCTTAAAACTGTTTCCTGATTTTGTGAAGCGATTCAATTTATTGTTTGAGGAATCCGAAAGGATAATCCTAAAAGATTCTCATTGTCTAAATACAGATTTAAGAATATTCGCTTTAATAAGATTGGGTGTAAACGATAATGAAAAAATAGCTAGTATTTTAAACTTCTCCGTAAATACAATTTATACCTATAAAACGAGAATCAAGAACAGATCACTCATCTCAAATGATGAGTTCGAGGCGAAAATCATGGAAATTAAGTCGGTTTAAACGGATATTTGATCTATATGCCATCTATATTTTGTAGTGCCTTGTTTTGGCGGAAGTGTCATGTTATCAGGTGTTAGTGTTTTTATTGCTGTGTTTGATTTCTATATTTTGGGTTTGTTTTTAGATATTGATTAACTTCTACTGTTATTTTGAAGTCGAAGAAAACAGATTAACTAAATCAATAAACTCAGCAATGAAAATTAAATCAATTCAAAGTTTGTTAATTGGTTGCTTGATGATATTAGCATCATGTACCAATGGGAAAATGACAACCCAAGTATCATCACCAGATGGTAAAATTGGGGTAGAAGTGAGTATGGTAGAAGGCCAGGCTACTTACCAGGTTTCGTATAATGGTAAACCAGTAATTGAACCTTCATCAATGGGATTTGACTTTAAGAACCTGCCAGCCATTGAAAAAGGTTGGGAAATTGTGGAATCAGAAATTTCATCGAGCAATTCCAGCTGGGAAATGCAATGGGGAGAGAAACGAGTTGTAGTTGATAATTTTAATCAATTAAAACTGAGTTTGGAAGAACAACAAGCTCCAAACAGAAAAATGAACATCGTATTTAAAGTTTATAACGATGGTTTGGGATTTCGTTATGAGTTCCCTGAGCAAGATGCGATGAAGGAAGTATTGATTACGGAGGAAAATACTCAATTTAATTTGACAGGAGACCATAAAACATGGTGGATTCCTGGCGATTGGGATATTTATGAGCATTTGTACAATACAACAATGTTTTCGGAAATTGATGCTACAAAATTGAGAAATCATGCAAGTTTAGCGCAAACATCTATTCCAAATAATGCTGTGAATACTCCGGTTTCGATGAAAACTAATGATGGTGTTTACTTAAGTTTCCACGAAGCAAACTTAACGGATTACTCAGGAATGACCTTAAAAGTAAACAAGGAAGACATGATGTGGGAATCTTGTTTGGTTGGATCATTAAATAACGATTACAAAGTAAAACGTAGCGTTCCGTTTAATACCCCTTGGAGAACCATTCAAATTGCTGAGAAAGCAGGTGATTTAATTGAATCGGATCTGATTGTAAATTTGAACGAACCAAATAAAATTGGTAAGGTTGATTACTTTAAGCCAATGAAATATGTAGGCATCTGGTGGGACATGCACTTGGGAACCAAGACCTGGGATAAAGCAAGTGGACGCCATGGTGCTACTACCGAATATGCAAAAGAATTAATCGATTTCGCTTCAGAAAATAATCTTGGCGGTATTTTGGTTGAAGGTTGGAATACCGGATGGGAACATTGGATTGGTTTTGAGGATCGTGAAGGTGTTTTTGATTTCGTAACTCCTTATCCTGATTACGATTTAGCCGAAGTGGTTCGTTATGGAAAATCAAAAGGTGTTGAGTTAATCATGCACCACGAAACATCGGCTGCTCCACGTACTTACGACCAGCAAATGGATACTGCCTACCATTTAATGAATTCGTTGGGAATTCACTCTGTGAAAACCGGTTATGTAGGAAAGATTATTCCTAAAGGAGAGTTCCATCACGGGCAATGGATGGTGAATCACTACAGAAGAGCTTTGGTAAAAGGAGCTGAGAACAAGATTGCCATTAATGCTCACGAGCCAATTAAAGCTACAGGTTTACGTCGTACTTATCCAAATGCGATTGCAAGAGAAGGTCTTCGCGGACAAGAATTTAATGCTTGGTCTTCTGATGGAGGAAATCCGGCAGAACACTTGCCAATTGTTGCATTTACACGTATGTTATCAGGACCTATTGATTACACTCCAGGTATTTTCAATATCAAATTGGAACCATATAAAAAAGAGAACCAGGTTAATACTACATTGGCTCACCAATTGGCTTTGTATGTTGTGATTAACAGTCCTATTCAGATGGTGCCCGATTTGATTGAAAGTTATAAAGGAAACGATGCATTCCAATTTATCCGTGATGTTGCTGTAAACTGGGAGCAAACAAAAGTATTGAATGGTGAGATTGGTGATTTTGTTACCATCGCACGTCAGGACCGTGAATCGAATAATTGGTTTGTAGGTGCTATTACCGACGAAAATGCTCGTGATATGAAAGTTGCTCTGGATTTCTTGCCAGCAGGTAAAAAATATATGGCTACTCTATATGTGGATGGTGATAATGCACATTGGGATAAAAACCCTACTGAATACAAGATTGAAAATATGGAAGTTGATCACACTTCTGAATTGAACCTAAAATTGGCTGCAGGTGGTGGAGCAGCAATTAGTTTGATTGAAATGAAGTAGTTTTTAATACTCTTTTTATTAAAAATATTATTTCGAGTATTATGCCGATAGTTGTTTGATATTGAGTATAAAACTTTACGCAAATCGGAAATAAATCATTTTAAGTGGCATTCTTCTCGGAGGATGCCACTTTTTTTGTAGTTTCACTACATCAATTTTTTAATTGAGATCCTTAATTCACAAATACTAGTAACATGCTAAAAATCAGATTGAGAATTGGTGTATTGTTCATCGTTCTTATGAGCATTATTGGAAGTGCTCATGCAAAAGAGGATGTTCGTTTATTGCGATATCCTGATATTAATAACAATTTAATCGCATTTGTGTATGCTGGCGATATTTGGACTGTAGATTCAAATGGTGGCGATGCAACACGTTTAACTTCTCATATGGGAATGGAATTGTTCCCTAAAATTTCTCCTGATGGAAAATGGATTGCCTTCTCTGGTGAATATTCAGGAAGCCGTCAGGTGTATGTAATGCCTGCAACAGGAGGTACTCCAAAACAGTTAACTTATTACAATTCGGTGGGTTTAATGCCACCACGTGGAGGTTTCGATAATGTTGTTCTGGACTGGACACCAGATAGTAAATCTATTTTGGTACGTATGAATCGTACTGCTTTTGGTGAAAGAAATGGTAAATACTTTAAAGTGGGTATTGATGGAGGAATGGAAGAAGAACTTCAAATTCCGGAAGGTGGATTTGGTGTATTCTCGCCTGATGCCAGTAAAATGTGTTTTGCCCCAATTAGCCGTGAATTTCGTACCTGGAAGAGATACAAAGGCGGGCGTGCAGCAGATCTTTGGATTTATGATTTAGAGAAGGATCAATCGGAAAGAATAACGAAGTTTGTTGGTTCCGATCAAATTCCTTCATGGTACAAGAATGCCATTTACTTTGCTTCTGATCGTGATTTGAAACTGAATATTTACAAGTATGATGTAGATAGCAAGAATTTAACTCAAATGACACATCACAAGAATTTTGATGTGATGTGGCCATCGGGAGAGAATGGACAAATTGCCTATGAAAATGGAGGACAACTATACAAATTAAATCTTGAAACAGGTAAGGAAGAACGCGTAGTTGTAAATATCAATTTCGACAATCCAAACACATTGCCATTCTACAAAAATGTGAAAGGATTCATTGAGAATTGGGCTGTTTCTCCTTCAGGAAAACGTGCTTTATTCGATGCTCGTGGTGATATTTTCTCTGTTCCGGCTAAAAATGGATCTACAATTAATTTAACGCAAACACAAGGCGTTAGAGAAATGTCACCAAGCTGGTCACCAAATGGAAAATACATTTCATATTACTCTGATGCTACAGGTGAGTATGAAATCTATTTATTGGAAAACAAGAAAGGAGCCAAGGCAAAACAAATTACCAAAGGATCTTCTTCTTGGATGTATCAACCAAAGTGGACTCCGGATAGCAAACATATGGTTTTCTTCGATCGCAGTTTAAAATTGAAGTTGGTTAATGTTGAAACTGGCGAATTAAAAGTAATTGATAAAGCAGAGAGAAATGAAATTAGAGATTTCTCGCTTTCACCAGATTCAGACTGGATTGCCTACGTAAAAGATAGCTCGAACGGGCAGGGTGCAATTTGGGTTTATCAAGTTTCAACAGGGAAGAAACATGCTTTAACCAATGATACCTTTGGCGATTCTTCTCCTGTATTCTCTAAAGATGGAAACTTTATGTATTTCCTATCGAATAGAGATTTTAACCTTGATTTTTCAAGCTTTGAGTTCAATTACTTGTATAACAATGCAACTCGCATTTATGCAATGGCTTTAAAAGCTGATGGACCAAAATTATTCCCTCTAAAGAATGATGTAGAGGAGTACAAGGAAGAGGTGAAAGCAGAAGCCTCAAAGTCAAAGAAAAAAGCCAAAGGTGATGCTGCAAAAGAGCAGAAACTGAAAGTGAAAATTGATTTGGATGGCATTAACAATCGCATCGTTGCATTCCCGGTATCATCAGGAAACTACAGTGGATTACAGCCTGTGGAAGATGGAATTTTGTACAGAACCAATGGTAGTTTGCACCACTACATGGTAAAGAAAGAAAAGGATGAGGTGATTTTGAAGTCTGTTTCTTCTTATGAATTAACAGCAGATGGAAACAAGATCATGTACCGTTCTGGAGCAACTTATGGCATTACAGATTTATCAACAGGTCAGGCACCAAAGGCTGGAGCATTGGATCTTGATGATATGGAAATGAAGATTGATCCTGTTAAAGAATGGAATCAAATCTATACCGATGGTTGGAGAATCTTTAGGGATTATTTCTATGTAGAAAACATTCATGGTGTTGATTGGGCGAAAATTAAGGCTGATTATGAGCCGATGGTGAAAGACCTGGGACACCGTGCGGATTTGGATTACATTTTAGGTGAAATCATTTCTGAGACGAATACAGGCCATGCCTACGTGAATTATGGGGATTTTGAAAAAGTAAAATCAGTTCAAACTGGCTTATTGGGCGCAAAACTAAAAGCTGATTTGAAAAATGGTAGATACATCATCTCAAAAATCTACGATGGTGAAAACTGGAATTCATCTCGTCGTTCTCCTTTAACTGAGCAAGGTGTAAATGTGAAAGAAGGTCAGTACTTAATTAGCATTAATGGACAAGATGTTACCACCAAGGTAAATCCATACTTGTACCTTGAGAATATGGTAGGCAAGAGAGTTGAGATTACAGTGAACGCTACACCAAGTGTAAGGGGAGCTAAAACCTACACCATTAAACCAATAGCCAGCGAATTGGAGTTAATTTACCTGGATTGGGTGAACGAACGTAGAGCAATGGTTGAAAAATTGTCAGGCGGAAAAATTGGGTACATTCATGTTCCGAACACGGCTGTAGAAGGTAATCGTGAACTGCATAGAGGGATGTATGCATATCACGATAAGGAAGCATTGATTATTGATGATCGTTACAATGGTGGAGGATTTATTCCTGATCATATGGCAGATTTATTGGATCGAGATGTGCTTTCATACTGGCACTTACGTGGATTGGAGCCTTGGAAAACACCTGGAGTAGCTCACGATGGACCTAAAGCGATGTTGATTAACCATTACTCTTCATCAGGTGGAGATGCATTCCCATATTTCTTCCGCAAAAAAGGTTTGGGTAAACTAATTGGTACTCGTACCTGGGGAGGATTAGTTGGTATGTCAGGCAACGCAGGGTTAGTTGATGGTGGTTATATTGCCGTTCCTCGTTTCGGTATTTTCGATGAAAACCAAAATTGGATTATCGAAGGAGTGGGTGTTTATCCTGATTTCGAGGTGTACGATGAACCGCATTTGGTAGCGAAAGGAATTGATCCTTGTATTAAAAAAGCTGTAGAAGAGTTGTTAAAAGAACTGGAAAATCAGCCAGCTAAGAAAAAAGTAACTCCACCTGCTGATCCTAACCGATCGGAGTGGATTGAAGAAGATATCAAATAGTAAGTGTATCGATATTAGAGGAAGGAGCATCAGTTTTGATGCTCCTTTTTTTATTATCAAAAATTGGGTTTGATGTGTAATTTAGATTAGATCTTTATTGAATCTTAATAGAAGGTAGAAGTTTATGAAAATAAATGCGATTTTATTTGAAGAAAAGTGAATGTTCCAGAAGCTTTTGGGATTGATTTACATTTGGATTTATATTGTAAATGTGAAATCATCCAATTGTTAAAAAATGCAAATGGGATTGTTAAATAACTATTTCTTTCGTTAATTTATAAGGTGCTTACGTTTATGTTGGGTAAGTATATGTAATCAAATCACCAAAACAGAAATGTTGAGCAGTATTGAAAAGCAATACAAAGATCGTAACAAGCAACATAACGATAGATTGGTAAGAGGTTACCAAAGACACTTTTTGGTAAATGAACCTGTTCCGGGAATAGAATTTGAATTCGAAGCAATTAAGAAGCTATTGCCAGGCATTTCGGCTGAAGAGGTAAATGCATTTTCGAAGAAATGGATGACTCAGGAAAATGTAATCATCACATTTACAGCTCCTGAAAAAGAAAATGTTGAATTGCCAACAGAACAGCAACTTTTAGCTTTACTTGAGAAGGTTAGAAATGCAGATTTAAAACCATATGTAGATAAAGTAATTACCGAACCTTTAATTTCAGAAATGCCAAAAGCAGGAGAGGTAAAGAAAGAGGCAGAACTTAATGGCTTTGATGCTACGGAATGGACTTTGGCCAATGGAGCAAAAGTAGTAGTGAAGAAGACTGATTTCAAAGAAAATGAAATTCGTTTGCAAGCATTCAGTAAAGGTGGAAATTCATTATACGGAGTGGAAGATTTAGCTTCAGCTGAGATGGCAGGTGGATTTATTGCTAATTTCGGTTTAGGTAAGTTTGATCAGACTAGCTTGCAAAAATTATTAACAGGAAAATCAGTTCGCGTTTCACCATACATTAGTGAGTTGTCTGAAGGATTTAGTGGAAATTCTTCTGTAAAGGATTTTGAAACCATGTTGCAATTGGTACACATGTATTTTGTTGCTCCACGTTTCGATAAAGAAGCATTTAGCGCATTAAAAGGTAGATATATGGCTTATGTAGCCAATATGGGTGCTGATGTTAACAAGGCTTTCAGAGATTCTGTTTCGGTAACAACAACCGATCACAATCCTAGAACAATCTTATTCAATACAGATATGATTGCTAGTTTGAATCTTGAAACAATGAAGCGAGTGTATCAAGAAAGATTTGTGGATGCAAGCGATTTTACTTTTGTATTTGTAGGTAATATCGATGTTGAAAAAGCGAAACCATTGATCGAAACATATTTGGGAAGTATCAAGGATATCGATCGTGATGAAACTTGGAAAGATAATGGTGTAGACTATCCTAAAAAAGATACTTACAACCATTTTGCAAGAGAAATGGAAACTCCAAAAACAACCATTCATATCGACTTGCATGGAGATATCAAATATTCAAGAGAGAATAAACTTATGATGAGCTTTGTGTCTAGTCTGTTGAATAAGAGATATCTTGAAGTGATTCGTGAAAAAGAAGGTGGATCATATGGTGTTGGAGTTAGAGGATATGTATCTAAATTCCCACGTGAAGAGTACAACTTGGTAATTCGTTTTGATACCGACCCAGCTAAGTCTGACAAGTTGAAAGGTATTGTTTACGATGAGATTCAAGGCTTGTTTAAGAATGGAGTAAAAGAGGATGACTTGCTTGAAACGAAGAAAAACTTCATTAAAGAATACCAGGAAAATCTTCGTAAGAATGCATATTGGATTAATGCAATTAATCGTTACTATACTTATGGCGAAAGTGTTAAATCAATTGAAGATTATGAGAAAATGATCAATGCTATTACCAAAGAAAATGTAGAGAAATTTGCAAAGAAATACTTTGCCAAAACAGGAAAAGTAGAAGTGGTAATGTCTCCAAAAGAAGAATAAAGTAAGATTCATTAAGAAATAAAGGAAGGAGCATCCAGAGTGATGCTCCTTTTTTTATCTGACAAAAATCAGCCAAAAACATGTGAAATATAGAATACAACTAAAAAGCAAAAAACAGCTAAGCATAATCACTGTTAGGTGAAGAATTCTTACTATTTTAGATCAAATCAAAATCAATAATTATGATACTACAAATTTCTGACTGGTGGAGTACCATGGATATGGTTGAAAAAATATTCTGGGGAATCTCCGTGCCATTCTCAGTTCTGTTTCTCATTCAAATGGTAATGACTTTTCTTGGAGGAGATGTGGACGATGTTGCAGCGGATGGAGATGCAGATGTTTCTGGAGATACAGGAATCGATTTTCAGTTTCTTACGCTGAAAAATCTGATTGCATTCTTTACCATTTTTGGATGGACAGGAATCATTTGTGTTCACATTGGATTTGGACCGTTCATATCTACTTTTATTGCTACAATTGCAGGTTTAATCATGATGGTAATCATGGCTTCCATCCTGTATTTTATGGGAAAACTAACCGAAGAAGGAACCTTAAATCTGAATAATGCAATTGGAAAGATTGGTAATGTATACCTTACCATTCCTGCTAACAGAAAAGGTATGGGAAAAGTACAGATTCAAGTACAAGGCCTACAAACTTTAGATGCCATTACCGATGCTGAGAAAGACATAAAAACCGGTGCTGTTGTTGAAGTGATAGAGATCCTTAACGATCAAATTCTTGTTGTATACCCAATAGGTTAATCAATTAATAATCATTAAAATCAATTAAATAATAAAACATTATGGGAGAATATATTGTTCTTTTGATTACTGCTGCAGTAATATTCATTTTCGTACTGATTGTATCCTTCTTTAAAAGGTACAAGCGTTGTCCATCCGACCGGGTTTTGGTTGTGTATGGTAAGGTAGGAAAAGGTGGTGGAGCCGAATCGCGCTCAGCCAAGTGTATTCATGGTGGTGCCGCATTTGTTTGGCCTATCATTCAAGATTATGCATTTCTTGATCTTACACCAATTTCAATTGAAATTAACTTAACCAATGCCTTAAGTAAGCAGAATATTCGTGTTGACGTGCCTTCTCGATTTACAGTTGGGGTTTCAACCGAAGCAGGTGTAATGACCAATGCTGCTGAGCGTCTTCTGGGATTATCGCAAGCAGATGTTAGCAATTTGGCAAAGGATATCATCTTTGGTCAGTTGCGTTTGGTAGTTGCTACCATGGATATCGAGGAGATCAACAGCAACCGTGATAAGTTCCTTGCTGCTGTATCTTCAAATGTTGAGGCGGAATTGAAAAAGATCGGTTTGAAACTGATCAACGTGAACGTTACGGATATTAACGACGAATCGGGTTATATCGATGCATTGGGTAAGGAAGCTGCTGCAAAAGCAATAAATGATGCGAAGAAGAGTGTTGCTGAGAAGAATCGTGATGGTTCTATTGGTGAGGCAAACGCATTACAGGAGCAACGTGTTCAGGTGGCTGCGGCAGATGCAACAGCAGTTGAAGGGGAGAATACAGCAAAGATTACCGTTGCAAATTCTGATGCTGACAGACGTGAAAAAGAAGCGGAAGCAGAACGTTTGGCTACGGCTGCAGAGAAAGTTGCTACGGCACGTGCATTAGAGGAAGCATATTCGGCAGAGCAGAAAGCGGAAGCTGCTCGTGCGGTTCGTGATAAAGCATCGCAGACTGCAGATATCGTTGTGCCTGCACAAATTGATAAGGAGAAGATTGAGATTGCAGCAGAAGCGATTGCAGAGCAAACCCGTCGTCATGCGAAAGGGGAGGCCGATGCGATTTACATGAAGATGGAAGCAGAAGCGAAAGGTATTTATGAGATTTTGAGTAAGCAAGCCGAAGGTTTCGATAAGATTGTAAATGCTGCTGGTAGCGATGCTAAAGATGCTGTAATGTTAATGATTGCTGATAAGTTGCCAGAATTGGTTTCTACTCAGGTTGAAGCCATCAAGAACATCAAGATTGATAAGGTTACTGTTTGGGAAAATGGCAATGGCAAGGATGGTAAAACATCTACTGCTAACTTTATGCAAGGCATGATGGGATCGATTCCTCCAATGGAAGAGTTATTCAAAATGGCCGGAATGGAGTTACCAACTTATCTTGGCAAAAAAGTAGAAGAAAATAATGAGACTGTAGACTTTGAAGATGTTTCTGAACAAGAAAACAAAGAAGAGGAATAAGCAGTTGATCGGATAGAAGTGAAAAGGAGCATCGTTTGATGCTCCTTTTGTTTTTTCAATTTCCCAACTAGAGTTGGAACAGAGGGAATTGTTTATTTGTTTATCTCCATCTTGTTTGATTTTAGATTACCTTGATCATTTGGGATTTCAGTTGGAATAAAAAATAGGAATAAACCAATACCTCCAATAATTAAGATTCTTGTCATCATCTGTCGAACGAATATATCCTTTGTATTGTGATACTCAATAAAGGATAGTAAACAGCTAAGAAAACAAGCTGACAACCCAATGTAAAATAAGGTTGTTGCATAAGGATAATACATTAATTTAAAAAGTATTGAAATCAGTAGAATTGGTAAACCCATTCCACAGATTTTAACTGCAATTGAATTATTAACCTCTTCCTTTATAAATACTTTTCTAATTCGATAGGCAATTGGATCATTACTGCTTAAATAATACAAGAAATAATAAATAGCCAATAAATTGAGACTTATAGTTAGAATTATACCAGAATAATGTAGTCCAAATTGTTTTAAAAGTAATGCAACAATTGTAGCAATAATGGCAATTAGTTCTATTTTTTTCATTTGGGATTTTAAGAATTATGTGATTTAATTTCGGCTTCAAGTGTTGTTAGTTTTTCCTCAATAAAGGAGTAATCTTTTATTAATTTAAAGGTTACAATTGCTGCAGGAACAAAGAAGAATCCTAATATTATTTCGGCCATCGAGTAATCAATTAAACCCTGTAATGTTTCTTCGTCATCAAAGAATTTAGATACGATATTGGTGATAAAGTTGGCAAGAATCCAAAGTGTCCACCAAATCGTGATTAAGCTTGTCATATTAATAAATGAATAATCTTCCGAGAACTCAATTAGTTTCTTTTTAGAATCTTCATACATCTCCTTCATAATTTTATAAGGAATAAAAAGACTGGCAATAGGAACAATCCATCCCCAAATGGCCCAACTTTTTTGATAAGAAGGATGTTTAAATCTGGTATGATAATTCTTGTATCCTCTATAAAACCAAATGGCAAATAGTATCGCAGATGTGATAAAGGCTAAATAATGAATTACCATGATTAAGCTATGTCTTAAATCATTATCTTCTGCCATTTGAGTTGTTACTGTTTCACCATTTAGAGCTGATGTTAATAAGTTATACTGCATGTAATGCGATAACATGCCCAGTAATTGAGTTGAAAGAACCAGCCACATGATCCACATGACAGCATTCGCCAATTTTTTGTTAGGAAGAATGTACTTGCTAATTTCAACTTCCTTTTTTATAATTTTTTCATCTTGAATAAAATCGGGACAGATGTCTTCAAAAGAAGGTTTCGCTTCAGTTAATGAGCATAGAATACCCTGCTGTGAATCAAATTTACGATTGCTACATGATTTACAGGTTTCAATTTGTTTCATAGAAATTTTTATTAGGTTTTATATGGTGAAAGTAGCAATAATCATAAATCAAAGCAATAAATAAAAAATGCAAATGTTGAATACAAAAACACCTCAACCTCCCATAGGAAGTCAAGGTGTTCAACTATTAACTAATGAAAAACTAGATGTGCTCAAAAAATGAGCGGTGTTTGTTGTTGTTGAATTTTAAATTTCGTCTGTTAGCAATAGTAGATAATGTGCTGCCGACCATGAAAAATGATTGGCATTTAATCCTTTACCCGTAATTGGGTGGTAGTTTTCGCGGATTGGAGCATCCTGCAATAAACCTTCTGCATTCTTAATCAATTTTTGAGTCAATGCATCGGCATCTTGCTTGTAGCCATAGTTTTTCAAAGCCTGTACTCCAAAATACGCCTGATCTAACCACACCGGACCTCGCCAGTATCCTTTTAAAGGATTGAATTTGTGATGATCGGCAACCAGGGTAGGAAAGGGCACTTTGCATGCGAATTTTGTACTATCTGTTAGTAAGTTTTTAACGCCCTTTGCCTGCTCCTGGTTTGCGATATTTGTATACAAAGGAATCCATCCTTCTGGTCCTTGTTGTACGGTTAGCAGTTTCCCTGTTTTAATTGCCCTGTCGTAAAAGAATCCCTCTTTGGCATCGTAGAAGTCTTTTGATATTCTTTCTTTTAGTGTTTTAGCTGCCTTGGAAAACGCTTGAGCTTCTTCCGATTTTTCGATAAGGCCCGCCAATTCAGCCAACTGTTCTTTTTCTGCATACAAGTAGGCATTCAAGTCAACTGATTCCTGATCCATCGACCATCCATGATCGTTATTTTTTAGCATTTTTGCATCATCGAAACGAACGGCATTGTCCATTCCACTTTCCCATTTGGCAGCGATAATGGTTCCATCGGTCGAACCATATTCACACAAACCATTTTGGTCGTGATCGCGATATTGATACCACCACTCATGATACTTCACCAATTTAGGATACATTTCACGTACGAAATCCAGATCATTGGTACACTTGTAGATTTCCAATACAGCCCAAGCTGCCAGTGGGGCTTTGGTATCGCGCCAGTTATTATCCTTAGGATCGAAATAAACACAATCGGCAACCATTCCCATCTCATCCTGATATTGGAACATGGATAGGATATTGCTCTTGGCCAATTCTGGATTGAAACGAACCAATGCTACCGCCTGTTTCCAGCTATCCCAAGACCAGAAACCATAAAATCCCTGGTATGCAGCTGATGGGAATACACCATCGTGTTGCAAATCGCCAGCAGGAGAGCGCCAGTTGGTCAGCAAGGTCTGAACACATTTAACTGCAAGTCGCTTGTTTTCTTCTTTATCAAGTAATGGATTCTTACTATCCAATGCTTTGCTTAAATATCCGTTCCAACGCAATTTGTTTTGTGAGAAAACATCTTGTGGATTTTTAAGCCATTGGCTAAGCAATTTTCCTTCTGCCATGGCTTCCTTCTCATTAAAGTAATGGGAGTGAAGCATGCTAATTTCACTTTTCTGACCAGCTTTCACCAATTGGTTTTTTGTAAGATTCATTTGATAGGAAAGCTTGTTATTGGCAATGCTAACTTCATTTTGAAGATGAGATTGCATTAGGAAGATTTCATCACTCTTATTGTAATTTACCTGAACACCATTGGTGCTTTTTGCCAATTGCAATTCCTTCTCGAACAATTCTCCTTTCCAACCCACTTTAAGCTGCATATCCTTATTGGAATTATTGCTTATGGATGTTTGAATAAGAGAAGTTCTATTGCTGGCAAATACAAGCTGAATGTCAATTGTAATATCCTGCAATTGCAATTTTTGCTCCAGTTTACCAGGTTTGTAAATCATTTCGGCCTTGGCTTTGCTCAAGTCAATTTCCTGATTTGTATTGGCATCAGTCAATACCAACTGACATAGATTCTTACCCAACCATTGTCCCCACATTTTCATACTTAATGGTCCGGCAAAACCACCATAGTAGGCAGTACTATCCTGATGAGGCAAAGCGTAGCCATGCCAGGCACCCATATCAGAGAATCCGAATGGTTTTAAATCGTATTGTTTTGCAGGTACTCCTTGTATGTTGAGTACATTGGTATATTTTTCTTGTAGATTTATTGCTGCATCATTTTTCTTCTCTTGCTTTTTCTGAGCGCAGGAAGAGAACGAAAGTATTGCTGCAATTAAGCTGATGTGTATGAATTTCATATTACTTAAATAGCTTGCGCCCTTTCAGGGCTTTGTTACTTATTTATTCTTTTTCATAGGCCTTCGACCTATGTTAATGCTCTTTCCCCTTCAGGGAAATATATTTGCTAAGCTCGGCCTGAAAGGCCTATAGCAATAGCAACGGGCAGAGCCCGTTGTATTGATGTATTTTATTTTAAGCCCTGAAAGGGCGTAAGCTGTTATTTATTTCACTCTCATCTTACTCAATTCATTTAAATCCTTTTCTCCATTAATCGGACGAAGGATAAAGCTGTACTGATATGGTTGGGACGGAATACAATATTCAGCATGAACAGGAGCACCCCAAGAGTTATCTCCACCAACACCCATTTGCTTGTAGTCAATTTGGAAACTGATTACATCTCCTTGTTTAATTGCATTACCATGTTTGTTTGGTTTGTCCTTTCCACCATGATACAACTCTTTGTAATCGAATCCTAGAGCCGAAGTTGATAGCAATGGAGCTCCAATAGCCATCAAACCTTTACCATCTTTGTTGGTAAGTGCTATCCAGCGAAGATCGGTTTTATTACCTGTTTCCTGCGGACGAACATATGGGTGGTATTGTTCCCAAACTGTTCCTTTGTAATGATCAAGCATCGCACCTGATTTTCTGTCCCACATACTTTCCTGTGGTCCACGGCCAAACCATTCGATGTTTGAAAATTCTTTTGGCAATTGCATTTGCATTCCCAAACGTGGCAACATTGGAAGATCATTTGATTGAGGAACGAAAGTGTTTTCGATTTCGATATCGCCATTACCTGATACCAGGTACTTCGTTTTGTATTTGCTAGGAGCTGTTGGTAAATTAAACGCTACAATTACTTCGATTTGTTGTGGCGAAATTTGATTGGTTTCAATGGAAATTAACTCACGTTTTTCACCAGCTGTCTTCCAGACCTTGCATCTGGCTGGGGTACCATTCCCTAAGTCATTATCGGTAACCGCACGCCAGAAGAAAGGTTCCAAATCATTCTCAATTAATTCTGTTCCATCTATTTTATAAGAGTTTAAACTTCCGTTTGATTTAGAAATACGAAGTTTAAATCTTTTAGCATCGATCTTAATCTCATTCTGATCTTCATTCAGACTAAGTGCAGGCAATTGTTTTGCTGCTATGGCTTTCACCTTCTTATGAATTGGCAACTGGAATTGTTCCCATGCAATTCGGTGTCCTTTAGGAACCATTGCTTGTTCAACAGTGCTATGAGCTTCGAACAGCAAGAAATATTCCTTACCTGGTTTGGCTTTGATATCAGGTATTCCAACACTAAACCTTCTGCTTTGATGAGCAGACAAGCTTTTAGAATCAACCGTTCCATTTGCAATTTCTGTGGCATCTTCTTTCAAAGTCCAGGTGATTTCTACATCATCCAGATTGATAAAATCATATCTGTTGATCAGTTCAAACTGGTTTGCAGAATGATCTACTTTTTTTATTGCAATGGGTTGGTATACCTTCTTCACTTCCCAAATGTGAGGATGAAGTTTTCTGTCGGCACTTACCAATCCATTGGCACAGAAGTTAGAATCGTTTTGAACTTTGTAAACTCCCATATCGCCACCATAGCCAAAAATGGTATCGCCTTTTTCATTCGTTTTTCTAAAGGTTTGATCAACCCAATCCCAAATGAATCCACCTTGTAATTGGCGGTGCTTGTAAATTAAATCCCAGTAATCTTTCAGGTTCCCAACGCTATTTCCCATGGCATGGGCATACTCACATTGGATTAAAGGTCGTTTCTGTACATACTCCACATATTTAATCATCTCCCACATGCGATCGTACATTGGGCAAAAAATGTCAGTATTAAACTCTCTGCCTGAATCTTCCGATTGAACAGGACGGCTATCATCTCTCTCTTTAATCCACTTGTATGTGGCATGGAAGTTACGACCTCTTCCGGTTTCATTTCCTAATGACCAAATGATAATGGATGCATGGTTTTTGTCACGTTCCACCATTGAAACGGTTCTGTCCATGAATGCTTTTTTCCAATGCGGCTTATCGGCCAATGTTTTTTCTTTGTTGTATGGTTCGCAACCATGAGCCTCAATATTTGCTTCGTCAATCATGTACAATCCATATTCATCACATAGCTCGTACCAACGCTCACGATTTGGATAGTGAGAGTTACGAACAGAATTGATATTGAATTGCTTCATCAATAGAATGTCCTGAATCATCGATTCTTCAGTTATCACTCTACCATTATCCATATCATGCTCATGGCGATTTACACCGCGAACTGTAATCGGTACACCATTAATTTGTAGTAATCCGTCTTTGATTTCACTGGTGCGGAAACCAATTTTTCTACGAATTACCTCAATGGTTTTATTACCTGATTTCAATTCGATTTGAAGGGTATAAAGATTAGGCGTCTCAGCAGTCCATTTGCGCACATTTGGAATTGTTTTTGAGAAAATAAAATCATTATCACCTTGTGCTAACTTGCTGTTTGATTTCAAGTTGATAACTTCTTTCTTTCCATCCAAAACTTTTACCTGTACAGATCTGTTGGCACCTTTATTTGCAATTTGGTTTACTTTAACATTCAAAGAAAACTCCCCATCTGTATAGGTATCATCCAATCCTGCTTGCACAAAGAAATCTCTGATGTGGGTTTTAGGTCTGGCATACAGATATACATCACGCTCAAAACCACTTACTTTCCAATAATCCTGATCTTCAAGGTAACTTCCATCGCTAAAGCGGTAAATTTCAACCGCCAACTGGTTTTTGCCTGGTTTTACGTATTTGGTAAGGTTAAATTCTGCTGGTGTTTTACTTCCTTGTGTATATCCAACTTTTTTGCCATTTACCCATACGTATGCGGCGGAACGAACTCCACCAAAGTGAATATAGATTTCCTGACCTTTCCAGCTTTTCGGAATGCTAAAGTTTCTCTTGTACGATCCTACCGGATTGTAATCGTGAGGAATGTATGGTTCGTTGTTTGGAAAAGGATAGGAAACATCAGTATAGATAGGCACTCCATATCCTTCCAGTTCCCAATGTGCAGGAACTTTAATATCATTCCATTTTGATACGTCGTAGTTGGTTTTGTAAAAATCTACCGGACGATCAGCAGGTTTTCTTACCCAGTTAAATTTCCATGTGCCATTTAAATTGATAAAATAGTTCGAATTGGCTTTGCTATTTCGAATGGCTTTGTTTTCGGTTCTGTAAGCAAAGAAAGATGCTCTTGCTTGCTCTTTGTTGATACCAACAATCTCTGGATTTTCCCAGTCGTTCTGTTTGCCGTTCTCTTGAGCATAAATGCCCTGGTAGAAGAGAAGAAGCATAATCGTTAAAAGTGTTCTCATGATTAATTCAAAAATCAAGTCAAATTTAGAATTGCTAATTATTTAGTTTAAATGTTCTTGTTTGTGTTTTTGGTTGAAAAGAGAGTCCGGCAAACAATCACCACAACCCTGCCGGATTTCTCTTTTCTTCCTGTTTGGATCAGTTACGATCCATGTTTGTTGTTTGTGTATTTGGTAATTAATGTATTCCTGATTTCATTGTATACATCCAACACTTTTTGCATGTTTTCATGACACTTTTCAGTCAGGAATTCCTTCGCCTTTTTAGGGCTTTTATCGTATAGTTTCTGTGCTTGTTTGTCGTTTTCTTCAATCTGATTGAAAAAATCAGCCTGCAAAGGCTCTCTCATTGTAAACAGATCTTCAACCGCATCCTGCCATCTTAAATAAAGCAGGTTGTCTACAAAATCGATTGCCCATCGTGCCGATCTTGGATCATATTGATTTGGATCATAAATTTTGTAAGATTCGTGAATCTCTTGTGTTCCGCAGTAGATTGGCACATAAGGTGAAGTGTACTGGTTATCCTGAAATACCCAGTAAATTCCACCAATTGGATCTGGCAACCAGGATCTCAACTGACAAATCATACCATAATTTCCTTTCGATACATTTCTGCGATTGGTAATATCCAACAGTTCACGCATTGCCTTGGTTGGGAAAGGTGTTGTTAATGGACTTTTAACCAACTTGCCATCTTTGCTTGGAACATACCAATCAGGATCTGAGGTTTTATCGTAAATGGTTCCCTCAAATGTTGAACGTTGAAATTCCATGATATCCTGAACAGAAATCTTTTTCTCCGGTTTAACCGAGAAAGGATACATGGAAATGTCTTCTACATATTGGTGGTAAGCATCTTGCCCTTTAAAAGGATCGCTTAACTTTCTGTTTGGCCATTCTTTATAATTTGGAGCATATTTAGAGTAGAACAACCAAAATCTTCCGCTCGACCATTCACGAAGGGTAGGGCTGTATGCCTCTTGCCAAATAAATGGTTTGCCCGATTTTGGATTGTACCAATCATGATCGATAGCAACTTGCTTGTAATTTTTTGAAGCCATGAACCATTCAGGTTTGCTCAAATCGATCTCTTTAATGATACTCCAGTTAGGAACAATGGCAATGTGATCATCCGGAACTCTTTGCGCAGCCCAAATTGCTCCTGATTTTCCTGAGTTTGGTTCCCAATCTTTACCTACAGCCACAATTTCGAGTACCCAAACTTCATTCGGGTCTGCTATGCATAATGCTTCTGATTCAGGTCCACATGACGGCAAGAATCCATATTCCTCCATTAGTGAAGTGATTAGTTTGATGGCTTCACGTGCAGTTTTACATCTTTGCAGGGCAAAAATCTGAGCTTGCTCAACAGTCATGATTTGTTTCCCGGATTCTCTGTCGACCTGCAACTCTTTCTTCTGACTCAAAGTACTTTCTGCAATAGCCAGTTGAAACTCATTCATATGAGAGTAAGCAGAATGAAAGTAAGTATAGGTTTGTCGAACTTGTGGGATATAGCCTAGTATTTCACCATATTCTTCCAATCCACCGTTGATTTCCTGTAGTCCATAATAAACAGGAGTTTTTGATCCTGCAGGAAACTTACGACCATGAACCACTCTAATTCTGGTATCATTCCCACCATAGGTGTGAGATGTAATTACAGAACCATCAACTGTAGCTTTTTTACCCGCTACAATATCGGTGCAAGCATGACTCTTTGGTAAAGTCAGGCAAGCTAAGATTGTAAGCAAAACTAGTTTTTTCATGATTTTATATTTTTACCTTAACCAATAATTATTGCAAAATTTTAAGGTCATCCCTCTCTTCAAGGAGAGGGACCGAGGGTGAGGTGTTAATTATTCATTATTAATTCTCGATTGGCATTTCCAACCACTCTTCCAGGGTTTTGATAATTTCAGTTTTCATCTCAGCAGGGAAATTACGGATTCGGGTTCCATGAGATCCTTCGGGGTTTACAAACTTTTTACATTTTGTGTTGTCTTTTAGATCAACTGCCGTAGCCGACCATGTATCCCATTCGCCATAAATGAAGAGCATTTTTTCAGCATCAGTTTGTAACCATTTGTTCACTTGAATCATAGATTCAGGATTGAATTTTCTGATCGGTTCATTGGGAAACACATGATCGAAAGTTAAGTCCTTCTCATAGCTAATGTATGGCTTAAATGGAGCTACTTCATAACTGTACATTCCAATTTCAGTAAGTGCCTGGTGGTAGAAAGCCAAACTTGGTTTCAAGCTGATCTCATCGAAGAAATCCATGCCTGAAACACGAATCAAATGCTTAAATAAATCCTGAGCTTTTGCATCAGGAGATGGAATATCTTCACACTTCGTACCTCCCCATTGCCAGAAAGCAAAAGAGTATTCCAAAATGGAAAGATCAAGAGCCTTTTCCAATCCCATCGAAAATGAATATTCTTTCTCTTCAGCATGAGTTTTTGCCAAAGGAAGAAGCTCTTTTTTGTTTTTAAAACAAGCCAATTGGAACTGATAAATCTTATCTCTGCATTCCTTGCTGCCAACTGTTGCCAGGTGTTTGTGTATTCTTTTGTCTTCTCTTGCTAAATTCTGAGGAGCTACATAAGGAACACTTACATCAACATCATTTGGGTAGAAAAAGCGGTGGTAAATGGTTGTTTGTCCACCTTTACTAATACCCGTAGTAATCCATTTGTTCTTGTAAATTTTCTTTAATGCTTGTATTACTTTGTGTTGATCTGTTGCAGCTTGTTTGATATTTAAATATTTCCAATCCAAACTATCTGGCATTGAGTTTTTAAAATATCTATGCTCAATGGTCAATTGGTTGGCATTCAAAAGTTTGCTCAGTTCACCAGCTTTTTCTGTCCAGATGTTATAACCCTGTATCTCTACAACCATTGGTTTCTCAATGGCATGATGCCCCAATAGCACTCTTTGTTTAAATGTTCCGGCTTCAGGATTCTCATGATCTAAAGCTTGAGTGAAATACAATTCATAGTATTCGGCATATGTTGTATCGCCGGTAATTTTTTGAACTGTTACATTCGGAATTTGATTTAGTTTCTCTTCCAGTGTTAAAGGTTGAGTACAAGCAGCAAGTCCAATGCTTAGTACAAAAAGAAGAGAGAAAATTTTAGTTCTTAGTTTGTTCATGATTAGGTTTTGTTTTTATCTGAAAATAAATCCATCCTTTAATGGATCATTTGGATCGAAATAGAATTCATTTTGTCCGGTAATCGAAGCTGTACCACTTACTTCAGGAATGATTGCATCAATTCCTTCATAATCGCAGCTTTCAACCACTTTTACACTCATGCAAGTACCTAAAATACTTTCGATGATAATTTCTTCATCTTTTTTTAGTTCACCTTTGGCATAATGTATGGCAGCTCGTCCGCTAACACCCGATCCTGTTGATGATCGATCCACTTCACCTTCAGCGAAAATGCATACATTTCTGGTATGGTGATTGGGATCTTTGGCTTGGCCAATAAAAATTGTTCCGTACAAGAAACTCAAATCCTCTTCTAGCGGATGCTTGATTTCAAACTGATCCATTACAGCATATTTAATTTTTCTGCCGTAATCAATTAGTCGGTTATAATCGGTTTCGTCTAATTTTAGTCCTAAGTCTTCGGCATGTACATAGGCATAAAAAGCTCCACCATAACCAATATCAAACTTTACTTTTCCAATTTCCGGAACATCAACAATTTGATCTTTTAAAGGCATGAAAGAAGGAACATTTTGAAAAGAAACTTTTTCAACTTTCCCATTCTTTCGGAATGCTTTACAGGTAATTCTTCCCGGAGGAGCATCAATTTTAATCGTTGGATTTTGTTCTTCACGAACAATCATGCCTGTATCCAAAACCAATGTTACCAGGGCAATCATAGCGTGACCGCACATGGTACTGTATCCTTCGTTGTGTAAAAAGAAAGTTCCAAAATCACCATCCTCGGTAGTAGCTTCCGTAATAATCGCTCCATACATATCAGCATGCCCGCGAGGTTCCCACATGGTACCCGTTCTGATGTAATCAAAATGATCTCTAAAATATCTTCTCTTTTCCAGTATGGTATTTCCTTTAATTTCAGGGAGTCCACTTGTATAAACTCTTAAAGGTTCCCCTCCGGTATGAAGATCAATGGTTTTGATTTTTAACCAATCTTCCGGGGCTTTCCAGTTCCAGTTATCTGTAATTTTCATAGCCAATTGATTAGTTGATTTTGAATTCTTTTGGCGCTTGTTTGTGCATCAGGTAATTTACAAAGAAGTCCCAACGCTTGCGAATAAAATATTTGTCATAGTAGCAAGTACCATGATCCTTACCAGGAAGCAGAATTAATTCAAAATCCTTATTCGCTTTAATAAATTCATCAGCCATACGAATTGAAGCTGCAGGGTTCACATTATTGTCCATATTTCCATGAACCATCAACAGTTTTCCTTCTAGTTTATCAGCCAAAAAGAAGTTTGATTGTTCGTCATAGTGCTTTTCAGCCGGGAATCCCATGTACAATTCAGGCCACCAGGCTTTAGCACTTCTGTGGTCGTGATTTCCTGCTGAAGATACTCCAACTTTGTAAAAATCAGGATGAGTTAGTAGTGCATGTGTAGCATCATAACCACCTGCTGAGTGTCCGTAAATTCCAACATTATTTACATCCATGTATGGATATTTTTTAGCAAGATCTTTGATTGCCTTGATATGATCTGGTGCACCGATATCACCCAGGTTTTTATAGGAAACATCGTGGAATTTTTTCGATCTAAAAGCAGAACCCAATCCATCAACTGTAACTACAACAAAACCAATTTGTGCCATCGGAACATCCATATTGATCAATCCACGACGGAAAGTTTTGGGTGTTCGAATGGTTTGTGGTCCGGAATAGGTACCATCAATAACCGGATAAGATTTTGAAGCATCTAATTTGAATGGTCTAAAAATTACACCATAAATATCGGTTTCATCATCTCGACCTTTTACGGTATACATTTCCGGAGCTTTCCAACCCATTTTAAGAATGTCCTCAATGTCTGTTCTGGCAACATCCATTACAGGTTTGCCATTTTTAGCACTTCTAATCACAAAGTGATCCGGAAGATCTACACGAGAGTAATTGTCGAATATGTATTTGCCATTAGGGCTTATGTTACAAGTATGGTAGGCATTTTCAGGTGATAACAACTTCATGCCATTTCCATCAAAATTGATAGAGTAGAGGTAGGTGTAGTAAGGATCTCCTTTTTCATTTCCATTTGCTCTGAAGTAGATTTTCTTCTTTTTATAGTCTACTCTGCAGATTTCCCTTACAACAAATTCACCCTTCGTAATTTGGTTTTTTAACTCACCACTTGCATAATCGTATCGGTAAATATGGTGCCAGCCATCTTTCTCGGATGACCAAATTACATCATCCGTATCTTTATTTACTTTATAGATGTGCATGTTTGGATCGACATAGGTATCAGCTGTTTCTGAAACAATTGTTCTGCTTTTACCAGTTTCCACATCTACCTCTATCAATTCTCTTTTTTGATATCCACGATAGTATCTTAAAGTATAGGCTTTTGTGTTCGATTTCCATTGGAAGCCATACTCCAGAAAAGTTGCATTTTCAGGAAGATCGCAATCAATTGTTTTGCCTGTTTCCGTATCAAAAATTACATACGATACTCTGGTAAGATCTTTGTCTCCGGCAATAGGTCTTTCATAAGAATACACTTCAGCTCTAAAACCATCTTTTGGTTTAGACTTGTACATGAAAAGCTTTTGCGTATGCTTGCGATTGTACTTTGCGCATATCAAGTATCTTGAATCAGGAGACCAATAGGCATCAATCTCGTATTCCATTTGTTGATTCTTGCTCTCATTTCGAACAAAGTACCAGGAAATGGAGGTTCCATAACTCAATTCTTCATTGCCATCTGTGGTCAACTGCTTTTTCTCATCGCCAGATTTAAGAAATAGATTGTAATCTTTAATAAACGCTATTTTTTCCTTGTCTGGCGAGACCAATTCCTGACTGGTGTATTTCTTTGGTTTATCTCTTTTCGAAACATTATAGGATACTAAATCAACTGATAGTAAGAAGGTATCCAATCTAAAATTTAGCTCTTTTTGATTTTTAAGTTTGATGTTTTTTAATTTTAATCCGTAGCTTTTTAATTCTTTACCAGTGTATGAGCTAAGGATTTCGCTCATTTTTTGGTGATTGAAAAGCTCTTTTTGTTTCTTGTTTTTAATATCAACAAGAAAATATTCTGTACCTTTTCGAGTTTTTGTACTGTACCAAAGGGAATCACCCTTTCCAATCCAATTGGGATATATATTGCTATTGTAAATTTTACTTTCGATGTTGTTCCAAAGCCATTTTTCAGCTTCCTGGTAATCTTTTAGCTCTCCTTGGGCAAATAATTTGCATGAGCTAAGGATTAGAAGAAATAGGAGTATGTATGGAGTTCGTTTCATTTTATAAGTCTGCTTGGGTTCCGATATTTTCTTTAATTGCTTTTTTGTACAAATATTCAGCTACAACGACATCAAACAGTGCCATTCCTACTGATTTAAAAAAGCTTGTTCCACTTTGGTCATATTGCTTGTTGGCAACCAAATTACTAATGGTGTTTACCTGATTTTCCTGCAAGAGATTATTTTCCAGAGGCATTGCGATATCGCCACTTTCTTTTGCTGCAAAAGGAGTATCCACCCATACCTTTGTGATTTGTGAAAACAAAGCATCGGGAAACTCTCTCATGTTTGGTTTGTATGATCCAATCCCAATAAAGCATTTGTCTTTAAGTAAATTGGGATCATTTGGAATTACAGGATTTTCTGAGCTTGTTGCACAAACGATGATATCAGATTCATAGACCAATTCTTCTGAAGAATTCATAGCATGAATTTCAATTTCAGGTAATTTTTCTTGAAGTTTATTGATGAAGTCTGATAGCTTCTTGTCATCCAAATCAAACACATTGATTCTTTTTACCGGGCGCACAACACAGGCAAATAAAGCTTGTGTAAATCCTTGAATTCCGGTTCCAATAATTCCAATTCTTTCTGATGTTTCTTTGCAGATGTATTTCATTCCAGTTGCACCAACAGCACCAGTTCTTATGGCTGTTAAAGCTGCTCCGTTTAATAGAGCCAATGGTTCACCAGTTTCGGAATCATTTAAAATCATGTTTCCATAGATGGAAGGTTTTCCAATCGCTTGATTTTTGGGATTTACACTAACCAATTTTGTGCCAAAATACTCACTTGTGAAACATGGCATCAACAATAGGGTGATATCATCATAGTGTGCATGCATTCTATCTGGCATATTAAAATTGCCTTCATGAAATACATTAAAAGCCTTTTCTATTGCTTCCAGAACCTCACTTCTTGAGAGTAAGCTTTCTATTTGTTTTTGGTTGAGAATTAGCATGGATTCAAAAATGGCGGAGGGGAGTTTTAAAGTTCTCACCCTCCTGATGGAAACAAAAACTAATATCAATTCTATTTTGAAATGAGCTTAAATTATTTTGAATGTTTTGGGTTTAGCTAAGGCAAAAAAATGAAGCATAGCACAAGCTAAGGTGATATTTTTTAACGATACATAAACTCCAAAAGAATGAAATAATGATGCTCATTTTAATGTAGTATTGGTATAATCTATGATCTTTGAGATTCTACATCTTCAATGGTTTTTGGAATAGGCTTACCTAAAAGACGGGCTCCATCATTGGTAATTAAGAAATCTTCTTCATTTCTTAAGCCTCCAAAATCTTTATATTCTTCTACTTTATCATAGTTGATAAAATCGGTAAATTTCTTTTCAGCCTTCCACCTATCAATTAATTCAGGAATAAAATAGATTCCCGGTTCGATTGTCAAAACGAATCCTGGTTCTAGTTCTCTTCCCAGGCGCAATGATTTTAAGCCAAACTGAGTGCTTTTAGCTTCGCCATTGTAACCTACATACACTTCTCCAAGGTTTTCCATATCGTGAACATCCAAGCCCATCATATGTCCAAGTCCACATTGGAAAAACAGAGCATGTGCACCTTGCTGAATAGCTTCATCCATATCGCCTTTCATGAAACCCATTTGTTTCATTCCTTCAGCAATGGTTTTACATGCTTTCAAGTGTACATCTTTAAATCGAACACCTGGTCTTAGTTCTGCAATGGCAGCTTCATGTGCATTTAATGCGATTTGATAAATTTCTCTTTGACGTTCTGTAAAAGTTTTGCTCACTGGGAAGGTACTCGACATGTCTCCAGCGTAATGCATACCATTTTCAGCACCACAATCAATTAAAACCATATCGCCACTTTTAATTGTGTTCCCATGATAGTGATTGTGAAGTGTCTGTCCATTTATTGTAGCAATGGTTGGAAATGAAAGTTGTCCTCCTGCTCTAATTGCAACTTCTTGTACTGCAGCTGCAATTTCCGATTCTTTCATTCCAGGTCTAGCCATTCTCATGGCAGTTAGGTGCATGTCAGCCGTAATGTTTACTGCTTCTTCAATCTGAATGATTTCTTCTTCAGATTTATAATTTCTTTGATTTACTACTGCCTGAACAAATTCTGCCGATGAGTTCTCTACCGCTTGATTTGGATGAATATTCAACCAGTTAAGCAATTTAACTTGATGTTCAGGGCGATAAGGAGGCAAGTAATGTACTTTTCTGCCTTGAGAGCTAGCCTTGCTTAGATAGTCCTGTAACTGACCGGAAGGAGCTGTTTCATAAATGCCTACAGCTTCACTTTTTTCTTTGATGGTTGGTTGTGTTCCCATCCAAACAATGTGATCGATGCTTAGTTCATCTCCGAAAATAATTTCTCGATTTTCATCGATGTCGATTATTGCATTTAATCCAGCATAATCAGATCCAAAGAAGTACAAGAATGTACTGTCTTGTCGGTAATGGTACGTGTTATCGGCATAATTCATTCCGCATTCGTCATTTCCTAAAAATAGAAGAATGCCTGATTTTACCGTTGATTTTAATAATTCTCTACGCTTTTGATAAGTTTCTTTCGTAAACATAAGATTGGGTTTATGGTGCTTTATTAAATTCTAAAGGATATAGTTATTCCAATAGAAGACATAAATTGTTGATAAAAAAGATCTGAAATGTTCTTGCAGAGGGGAGGAATTAACAAATCCAACATTCGTACAATCCTTTGTACGAATCATTGTAGCGTGTTATGTAGTCGTTGAATAAGAACATACAATTGAATTTGTCTTGGGTAAATTTAGAAAAAAAACGCTAATAATTATTTTAAAATCGAAAAAACTATAACTCATTAAATAATTATTAATCAGTTATAATTTTAATATTTTTTTGGAATAAACTTTATTCGTTGAAATCACTTTTATTACATAAGGACCTTTAGCTAAAAACTGAAGATTTACCTGCTCTTCTGTTTGAAATGAATTCAGCTTTTTATCATACAATTTGCAGCCATTTGAATTGTAAATTTCAATTTTAGCATTTGAAAGTTCATTTTGTAATCCTTTTATTTTGATATAATCTACTACAGGATTTGGATATACTACCAAATCTGATGATTTGTCGATAGGCCTTATTGCCGTTACTTGGTTTAAAGTAAAACTAATTACACCATTCTCATCTTTTATATCACGAATCCATACTTCCGAATATTCACCATTAAATAGGTTTGAGTTCGGATTTGAGTCCGGACCAAATTCTCTATTGTTAGTAGTTCCTGGAAACAGATCACTTGCTTTACCACGATCCATAGCATTGTACAATCCTGAAGATACATTAAAATCGGCTTCTTCTAAGCGTACTCCGGGATTGTCTCTGTCGCTATTTATATCGTATCTCAAATTTGCTTTATCATCATTAATGTGATAAATAGCCAGACCAGATGTTGGTTGGGCTAAATCATTCCCTTCGGTTCTCTTATTTGCCAATAAGAAGTATTCTCCATCTTTTGTGGTATTGATGCGATAAATCTCGTTCTTATTTACATTAGAGGAGTTCAGGGAATAGTTGCCATAGTCATCGAAGTTAATAACTTTAGGTTCATCCCAGCCCAATTTAATACGTGACCACGCACAGAAATTAGAGGGTTTAAAACCTCTGTTTAACCAAGAGCCTGCTGACATGATTGCCCAATGTCCTAGTCCGTTCGATTTTCCTGTTCCATCATACAAGTCAGGAAGGCCTAAAGCATGACCAAACTCGTGAGCAAAAGTGCCAATACCAGCATCTACCCATTTGTTGTCATATTCACGCATTTCGCAAGCAATTACATAATCATTTACTTTGATATTGTTGATTGTAACAGGTAATCCAACTGTATTTTGCAAGGACCATGATCTTGGCCAAATGTATTCTTCTTGTCCATAATGGTCTGCTCCTAATCCTGCGTGCATAACCATTACAGCATCTACATCACCATCTCCATCATTATCGTAAGGTGTAAAATCAACTTCTGCAGATCTAGCTTTTTCAACTGCTTTTTTCACCAATTCACCAGCTAGTTTTCCTCCTTTATTTTCGGCAACCTCTTCCAATTTCAATCCTGATTGATACCAACCATATACATCAAATTGTATGTCTAGCTGATTATGACTGGCTTTCAAATAATATTCACTCAAACTGGCATAATTGCCATGACCATCTTGCATAAACATGGCTTCTATGTTCTCTTTACTGCGAGTATGTATTTGATCCGAAAATTCAATTAGTAGAACCGCAACCTTTATTTTGCCTTTTGAAGGAACTCCTCCAATGGTTTTTAGAGATTTTATTTTATTTTTTTGAACTGATAATGCTTTTTCGTTGTGTAAACGTAATTCTTCTAGCTTCGATTTGTATTTTTTAATATTCTGTAATGAGACTGATATCTCAGTATTAATGATTGCGTTGTTAACTATTTTCCCAAAAAGGTATTGACCATTAAATTGAGAGAAAATGTATTTTTCTTTGGTTTCTATCCAATGCAACCTACTGTCTCCTTTATAAAATGCCTCAACGATTTCTCCATTGTTTAGAACAATTGTTTTAAGATCATTGCAAACCGGAGTTCCCGTTGGGATTTCAGATTGGGCATAAATAAGATTTGATAGAAAAAGAACAAAAATCAGATTAGTTATGTATTTGAACATGGGTTAAATTCTAATTTAATTAGAACACCTCCAAGATAAAAGGAACAAGGAATGGAACCAGAATTGTTAGAACAATCCCACTAAAAATGGCAATAATTGCCCACTCTTTTCCTGTGTATTTTGAGATGATTGGAAGTGTTGTATCCATTGCTGTTGCACCACCAGAAGCAATGCCGGCAAGTTTGCCAAAATACTTTACAAAAATAGGTACAGCAAGTAAGGTTATTATTTCACGTAAAATATTAGAAAGCAGAGCGATTACACCTAGTGTTTCTCCACTGATTTGAGTAATGAATATAGAAGATAAACTATAGTATCCGAAACCAGCACCAACGGCTAAGGCTTCCTTTAATTGAATTTCGGGAGTAAATATTGAAATTGTTCCAACCCCAACCAATGATCCAATGATAACACATAGCGGGACAAGTATAATTTTAATGTTGGTTTCTTTAATTACTCTCCAGGATGATCGATCAGCACCAATTCCAATACCCACTAGAAACATTAGTAAGTAAAGGGCGTATAGTGAAAAATCGGATTCCATAATTACTTCTGGAAGAAATCTTGTTAATCCCAGGATTAATCCCAAGGCAAAAAATCCAAGTATGATAAGGCTGTTCTTCATGTCAAAATTTATTCTGTTGTTAGCTTATTTACTTTTAAAAAATAGTTTGTAGGTGATATATGCGAAAATCAAACTACCCAATATGGCACCAATAGTTAGAATGAGTGCTTGCAATCCAATTGTGTGCAAGTTGTTTATGATTTTCTCATTTAATCCTACCCCTATGCCTAATAGGAACAGAAGTAAATAAATTGACCATGTAGTCATTTTGTCGACCCCTTTAATCACTTTGGGAAACTTCCCTACGAAAAAACCCAATCCTATACCCAAGGTCATTAATACTAAAACTGTAATCATGATAAATAATCTTTTTGTTCTTCGGGGTGAATTTACTTAAATTTTATTGTAATGTTTGATTGGCTAATCAAATGAAGTGCCCTCAATAAATGGAGGGCACTTCAAACTTAGAATCAATAATAATTAACTAACCTAACTACTCTATTTCATTGTTTGAGTTTTCTTCTGATTCAGGAATCGGGAAGAAGTGTGAGTCATCAGTTACTCCGGTTCTTCCACGCGCAGCCATGGTTTCGTTTAGTTTTCCCCATCTGCGTAAGTCGTGGAAACGCGAGCCTTCCATAGCAAATTCACAAATTCTTTCATGTTCAATCTGAGCTGTAACAGCAGCTTTGTCACTTCCTGTCATAGCAGGTAGTCCACCATGTATAGCCCTTACATTGTTAATGTGAGGTATTGCCGTTGATGTTTCGTCTAATTCGTTTAAAGCTTCTGCATACATTAACAATACATCTGCGTATCTCATTAATGGCATGTTGTTACCGTGACTGTATGCATCCAATTCATCTTTGGTTGATGGCAAGTATTTTCTGAAGCCAGTATAGTCGTATGCAGTGCTACTTGCATCCCACCATTCTCTGAATGTATAACCGTACACTCTTGGATTATCAGAATCGTTAAAATATTCATCATCAAAGAACAAAGTTCCATATAAACGGTGATCGTAACGTCCGTCTGTTGCGACTTTACCTTCTTTTTTAAATTCCTCTAACAAGAAGCTGCTACCTGCAATTTCGTCCCATCCAAACAAACCTTTAGGTTTTATCCAACGGTGATGTGGGAACTTGAACCAAGCACCATTATCGGTATTATTCGAAAGTTGTAGCTCAAAAACGGCTTCGCTTGAATTTTGGTTGGTACCATCAAACATGCTAATGAAATTATCCACCAATGAGAAATTGGTTGAATTTACTACCTCGGCAAAAGCTGATTTAGCCGCGTTGTAATATTCAGTTGCATTTGCACTATCTTCACCAGCTCTGAAAAGGTTTGCTTTGCCAAGGTATGCAAAAGCTGCCCATTTGGTTGCTCTACCAACATTTTGTGCATCATAAGAGGCAGGAAGGTTTTTAGTCGCTTTTTCAAAATCCGCAATAATAAAATCCCAGCATGCTGATCTTTCGCTTATAGCTTTGTGAGTATCAGAAACTCCTTTTGGATATTGGTCGCGAAGAATAATTTTTTCCCATGCCAGAAGTAACTTTAAATGATAATACCCTCTTAGAAAGTGAGCTTCAGCAAGTAGTTCATTCTTTTTAGCAGGATCGATTTGCTCTTCTGTCATTTCACCAACCTTTTCAATTACTTGATTGGTGAAATTGATGCCTCTGTAGTGAATACTCCAGTACGATGCTGTTTGTGTATTGGCAGAATTTACATTAAAATTATAGATGGACAACCAATCTTCGTAATTGTAGGCATCTCCTCCAATTTTAACCAAATCAGAAGGGTACATTTCTACCGGAAACTTAATTTCTGCAAAACCCCAGTAACTTGTTGCACATTCTAGTTGTGAGTATGCAGCAGCCATTCCTGCTTCTGCATCATCTGCATTTCTCCAAAAGCTATAGCTTGTCAATTTGTCCGGTGACTTTGTCTCTAGGTAATCATCATCACATGATGAGAAACCAATTAAGACACAGGCACTAAGTGTATATAATAATTTTTTCATGTTTTTTTCGGTTGTTGGTTAGAATGATAATTGAACTCCAGCAAAGAATGATTTGTTGATTGGGTAGAAGCTACGGTCAATACCTTGATTCAAAACTCCTCCGCGTCCTACTTCAGGATCAATACCAGAGTAATCTGTACTAGTCCAAATGTTTTGAGCATTTACATACACTCTACATTTGGTAAGTCCAATTCTGCTAATTACATCTTTTGGTAATGTATATCCCAATTCAATGTTTTTCAATCTTAAGAATGAACCATCTTCCAAATATCTTGTAGATTCACGAGTATTACCGTTTGGATCACCAAGAACAGCTCTCGGCATGCTTGTGTTTCGATTATCTTCGGTCCATGCATTTAATGTAGACGCAAGAAAGTTCTGACCTGCTGACATATTCTCCAAATAGTAGCGATTACCATTGTATAAATCATTTCCGTGTGAACCATAGAACATCATAGAGAAGTCAAATCCTTTGTATTTTGCATCAAAGCTTAAAGAATAGGTGAAATCAGGTATTCCACTTCCGGAATATACTTTATCCTTAGGATCTATTACTCCATCATCATTCATATCTTTAAAACGAATATCTCCAGGTTTTGCATTCTTTTGTAATAATTTACCTTCAGAGTTAACATGAGCATTAACCTCATCCATCGACTGGAAGATTCCATCAGCCTGGTACAGGTAGAAAGCACCAATTTCAGTACCAACTTTGGTTTGTGTTGGGAAATGTGAATCACCATACTTTAAGCCTTCACCAAATAGTGATTGATTTGCATCAGCAAGGCTTAAAACTTCATTTTTCATTGTGGTTAATGTTCCATTGATATTAAAGGTGAAATTACCTTGGCTTTTGTGATATCCAAGTTCCAATTCAAAACCTTTGTTTTCAATTTCTCCAACATTAACTACAGGATTGTTAGTACCTGCTGAGGGTGCAAGTTTATTAACAACCAACATGTCTTCAGTAGTCGTATTGTAATAATTTGCTGTACCAGTGATTTTTGAATTAAATAAAGCAAAATCTAAACCTAAGTTCTTAGAAATAGTAGTCTCCCATTTGAAATCAGCATTTTCTAAATCCCATGCGATACTTCCTGTCCAAGGATTAGCTCCGGTTCCTTTAACTGAGCCGGTGTTAGAGTCGGTTCCTGAAGAAATTAATGCTTCATATTGATATAAACCTAGTGTAATTTCGTTACCTAATTTACCCCAAGAAGCACGCAATTTTAAGTTGTCAATAAAATCATAGGATGACATGAAATCTTCTTCGGTAATTCTCCATCCTAAAGCAACAGAAGGAAAAGTTCCATATCTGTTATTTTTACCAAATTTAGAAGATCCGTCGCGACGAGCAGTTACTTGTACAAGGTATTTGCTGGCAAATGAATAATTTACACGTCCTAAAATCGATGTGCGGGTGTAATTGTTATTGCTACCTGAGGCGCTATATGTACCACCTTCACCACCATTTAAGGTCATGAATTTTGGATCAAGAAAACCTGCCGGAATATCATTTGTTATTACATTACTATCTTCGGCAGAATATACTGTTTTTTTACCTGTAACATTTGCACCGATCCAATTATTGGTAATTTTAGATGCTGTATAACCAGCAACAGCACTTACAGTGTGTTTTCCAAAATCTTTATTGAAATTGATCAAGTGCTCCATGATTTGTGAGCGATAATTATTGCGTTCTTCTCCGTAATAAATCCAATCTTCACCATCTTTTGGACTACGTTGGAATTTTGGGTGATAACTCCATTCTATATCGTTACTGTTGATTAAGCCTAGATTTACCTGATATGATAACCAGTCTGTAATTTTAAGGCGACCAGTAATATTTGCAGTGAAATATTGTAAATCTTTTTCACCTTTTTTATTGATGTGATTTGCATAAGGATTGGCGTTGGCAGGCATATCACCATGTGTCAACTGTACATTGCCATCTTCATCGAAAGGAGAAATTAATGGTGTAAGCTTGTATGTATCACTAATTGAAAATTTTGCACTCTCAGAGTTGGTTTCTGCATATGAAATATTTGCATCTACTTTTAAGCGACCTTTTTCCATTCCAAGTTTTGCACGAAGAGTCTTTTTTAGGAATTGACTGCCAATAAGAGTTCCTTCCTCATCATTCCAGCTACCTGAAATACCATAGTAACCTAAATCATTACCACCGTTAATACTAACATTATAGAATTGTTGCATAGCTGTTCTCGCAACTTCATCTTGCCAATTCGTATTAGCTGTAATTGGATCAGTTGTATAAGCAGGAATAGCTTCACCAGCATTTTCGTACATCATTTTGTGAATTGCTACATATCCTTCAGAATTCAATAGATCCAATTGATCAATTGCCTGAGATGATCCTGCATGCATGTTAAAATCAACATTTACTTTACCAGCTTTTCCTTTTTTGGTCGTGATTAAAACCACACCATTTGCAGCTCGAGAACCGTAAATTGCAGCAGCAGCTCCATCTTTCAAAACTTCAATAGAAGCAATATCATCAGGGTTAAGCAATGACATTGAACCTGGTAATCCATCAATGATGTACAATGGATTGTTGTTACCAATAGTACCAATTCCTCGGATAGTAATGTTTGAACCTGCACCCGGAGCTCCACCATATTTAGTAATGGTTACCCCGGCAACTTTTCCTTGTAATGAATTAACAGGGTTAGAAGATGGAGTTTTTGCCAAATCTTCGGCTTTTATAGATGCAACAGCACCAGTTAAATCCGATTTTTTCTGGGTTCCATAACCAACTACAACCACCTCGTTTAAACCCTGAACATCTTCTTTAAGAACGATGTTTAAAGTAGTTTCATTGCCAATTGTAATTTCCTGATCTACATAGCCAATGAATGAGAATTTGATAACTCCATTTGCAGGAACATCTAACTGGAAATTACCATCAAAATCGGTTACTGTACCAAGGGTAGTTCCTTTTACAAGAATGTTAACACCAATTAATGGTAGGTTTTGCTCATCAACTACCTTACCAGTAATGGTTTTCTGGTTTTGTTGGATTGCATTGGTTTTCATAGATCCAGCTGCTTGAAGCGGTTGAGGGCCAACTAAAACAGCCAGGATGCAAAGTTTCATGATCCATGAAACCAAGCCCTTTTGCACGAACGTATTCCGCACAACAGTTTTTGCATTTTTTTTCATAAATTTAGATGCGTTAAAAGTTAGTTTTGTTGTTCTTTATTTAAGCGTTCAGAACAACAAACGATTAATATTTGATAACAGGGATTGTTGGTAGCTTTCCCTGTTTTCTTTATTTCTTCGTTTGGCAAAAACTTATTGGTGCATAATTTTAATCCTAAAGTATTACACTAGATACTACGATGGTAGTATTACTCCAATAGTTTTCTATATAAATTAATTGGCTTAATTTGAGGTGGTATTGAAATAGTTGGTAGCTATTTCAATAATATGATGAGGTATCAACAAATAAGACATTCAAATAATCCGCGATGAGAATGTCTGTAAACTAGTCTAACGGTTGTTGTTTGCATGGGAATGAACGTTAACCTGTGAACAATTAAAATTCTACTTCATTTATCCAATCTCCAGGTTTTAATGAAAACCTTTGCAGCAAATATATAAAAAAACACTACCAGTACATACTAGTATGTGAAAAAATAACAAGTTTTTTATTGGAGGTTATTTGTTGAAACTCCTGGAAGGCTTATTATTGTTGGTATTTTGAGACTTAGTGAAGGGGAGGAAAAAAAGTAAAAAAAAATAGATCATTATCAAGTTTGTGTTGAAAACGAATATGTTCAAGCTGTAATTGTATTCACAAAAGGGCATAAAAAAAGCTGATTTTATATCAGCTTATGCATTTTTTAATCATGCCCGTTTCATTTTATAATGCCATAATTCCTCGAATGCCTTGTGCCCTTGAATATATTTCAACTACATCTTCGGCCGACTTCATCATTATTTTTACTGTTACACCAATAAATCGAATGTCTCTTGAGGTTTTATAGGAGAATTCGGTTTCTTTTGGAAATAAATTTCTTACTGCATTTAATTTCTCGTCGTTGTTCGGTACAATGAATTTAAACATGTACAACGAAGGCCATTCTGTTGAATCCAGCAACTGTTGTTTGATTCTATTGTATTTTTCCTGATCCATTTTGCAAAGATAAGTTTAGGAGGCACAAAAATGGAAATATTTTTGGTATTTCGTGTAATCTCATCAGTATTTTAAAGAGAAACAAAAGGAAAGAAGTTGGTATTTCGTTTAAAAGAAAAATTAATGCTTCATTAAGAAATTTATTTCCAATCGCAAAGATTAATTTTCCTATTAAGCTAATATTTATAACTTTATAAGGCCCTGGTAAAAACTCCACTTACTTAACCTATAAGTTCTATGAATCGGAAAATTGTAATTGTCATTCTTGTACTAGTCACATTGGGTATCGCAATGTTTTTGGCAATGTTTCTTAAAGGCTTGAAAGAAGATCCTGCCAAAAATCTCGATAATAACAAACTACCCACGGTAAAAATCCAGAAAGTTCAGTACTCCTATATTGAATCTCCTATTGTTGAAAAAGGGAGGTTGGCATCTAGTCTGGAAGTGAATTTAAGTTCTGAAGTAGCGGGAAGAATCGTTGAGGCAGGAGTGCCTTTAAAAGTGGGTCAAAAATTTAAAAAGGGAGATTTGTTGATTAAGATTTACGACAAGGATGCAAAAATGGATTTGCGTGCACAAAAAAGTCGATTCTTAAACAAGTTGGCTGAAAACCTTCCGGATATCAAGGTTGATTATGCTGATAGCTTTGAAAATTGGATGAGTTTCTTCAATTCTATTCATTTGGATGAGAATATTCCGGAATTGCCAAAGGTCAAAACTACGCAGGAAAAGGTGTTTATGGCTAGCCGTAATATTTTGGGTGATTATTATGCCATTAAAAGTGCCGAAGTGAAGCTTGAAAAGAGAAATATTTATGCACCTTTTAATGGATCTTTTGTAGAGGTGAATACGCAGGTAGGATCGGTAGCAGGAATGGGCTCAAAATTGGCTGGTATTATTGAGTCCAATAAGTTGGAACTACAAGTGCCAATTGAGTCGGAAGATATTAAATGGTTGAGACTAAATGATGAGGTAGAAATTCTGGATTCCAATGGAGAATTGCTTTGTATGGGTAAGCTGGTTCGTAAATCTGAGTTTGTGGATCAAGGAACTCAATCTGTTTCTGTCTTCGTTAAACTATATAATACTGGTGATGTAGAATTGTATCAGGGACAATTTTTAACAGCTCGATTCAATGGCAAAAAGATTGCTCAAGCAATGGAAATTCCTCGAACTGCAGTTTTTAGTTCCAACAAAGTATATGTATTGGAAAATGACATAATGAAATCGAGAAGAATTAATGTTTTAAAAAGAAATGAAAACTCTTTGATTTTTAATGGACTGAAAGAAGGTGAGATGCTTGTGGTTGAACCGCCGGTAAAAGCTACTGAGAATATGAAGGTTCAGCTGCAATAGTTTGGTAATAAATCAGATATTACGAGATGGAAAAAATTGTTACAAGATTTGTAAAGTATCCGTTTTACGGAAAGATGATTATTGCCTTGTTGCTAATTGCCGGAATCACCTCTTTGGTATTCATGAAAAAATCATTTTTTCCGCAAACCGAATCTAAAACCATTACTGTTTCTATGGTTTATCCTGGAGCTAGTCCGAAGGAGGTAGAGGAAGGGATAACCTCCAGAATTGAAGATGCCATTCGTGGAATTGTGGGCATTAAGGAAATGAATTCTATTTCGTCCGAAGGTTTTTCGAGGGTAAGTATTACCACTACGGGAGAATATGATTTGGATGAAACTTTGGCCGACATTAAAAATGCGGTTGATGGAATTCCGAGTTTTCCAACTGGAGCCGAGAAAGCAGTAATTGCAAAACGAAGGTCAACAACTCCGGCAATTAACTTGGTTGTTACGGGAGATGTGGAATTGTTGACCTTAAAGAGATATGCCGATGAGGTATATGATGATTTGCTTCGATCCAAAAAAATGTCGCAGATCAGCCTTTCAGGTTTTCCGAGCCTAGAGTTATCGGTAGAAGTCAAGGAGGAAAATTTAAGAAGGTACAAGCTTACCTTTAGTGAAATATCACGGGCCATTGCCAGCAATAATATTGACATTTCGGGCGGAACCATAAAAAATGAGGTTGAGGAAATTCTAATTAGAAGTAGAAATCGTTCAGTAGATCCTGATAAAATTGGAGAAATTATTTTAAAGGCAAATCCTGATGGAAGTTATCTTAGAATTAGAGATGTAGCAAATATACACTTTCAATTTCAGGATGTTCCAAATTCTACCTATGTGAATCAAAATCCGGCCGTTTACATCGTTGTAAACAAACTGAATAATGAAGATTTAAAAGAGATATCAGAATTCTGTAATCAGTATGTAGAAGAATTCAATTCCAGTCATGATGATGCACAGATAATTGTGACTTTCGACTTTGTTGACATGCTAAAATCCAGGTTGGATCTTCTATATAAAAATGGTGGTTACGGACTGGGTTTGGTGGTAATTGCTCTGGCATTGTTCTTAAGTTTCCGGTTGGCATTATGGGTTGCCTGGGGAATTCCGGCATCTTTTCTTGGAATGTTTATTATTGCCAATTTAATGGGTGTTACCATTAATATGATTTCTCTTTTTGGAATGATTTTGATTATTGGTATTCTGGTTGATGATGGAATTGTTATTGGAGAGAATATCTACTCTCATTTTGAAAAAGGCAAAAGTCCAAGGAGAGCGGCCATAGATGGAACCTTGGAGGTAATACCTGCCGTGTTAACCTCAATTACGACAACCATGGTTGCATTTTCACCACTACTCCTGGTAACAGGAAATATGGAATTTCTTTACGAAATGGCCTTTGTAGTTTGTGCTTGCCTTTTCTTATCGCTCTTCGAAAGTTTCTTTGTTTTACCAAGCCATGTTGGGAACGATGTGGTTTTAAATGTGAAGAAAAACAAGAATGCATTCAATCGATTCAGAGCCAAAATTGAAAGAGGTATCGTTTTTATGCGTGACAAGGTTTATGCAGATGTTTTAAATTGGGTGGTTGAATGGCGATGGTTTGTAGTATTTACACCTATTGCTTTAATCTTAATAACCTATGGTTTGTTTAGCGGTGGCATAATTAAGAGTACATTCTTTCCGAATATGCCTTTCGATTCGTTCAATATTAATGTAGCATTTAAGCCAGGAAGCAATAAAGACATTACTACTGCCTACCTTAAAGATTTTGAGAAAGCAGTATGGGAAGTGAACGATGATATCATGAATGAATACAATGATACAATCAGTTATATTCAATATACTGGAGTATCTACAGGTTCATCATTTAGCGGACAGGAAAATGGTCCGCATGCAGGAAATATGTGGGTTATGCTTCGAGATATGGAAGGAGCACCCATATCCAGTTTTGAGATCACAAACCGGGTAAAAGCAAAAATTGGCAAAGTGCCCGAAGCTGAGAAATTTACCATTGGAGCTTTTAACCGATGGGGAGCACCGGTTTCGGTAAGTTTATTGGGAAGCGATTTGGATGAGCTAAATCGTGCCAATCAATTTTTCCAGGATGAACTTCGAAAAATGGCATCTCTTTATAACATTAGTGACAATAATCCACTTGGCAGTAGAGAGGTGAGGCTAAGGTTAAAACCAAAAGCCTATTATTTGGGTATGGATATTAGAACCATTACTTCACAGATAAGGCAAGGTTTTTTTGGAGGTCAAGCCCAGCGCTTGCAGGAAGGAAAAGATGAAATAAAGGTATGGGTTAGATACCCTAAAAGCGATAGGATATTTATCGGACAGATGGAGGACATGAGAATTCGAACTCCCAGAGGAGCATTTCCTTTGTCGGAACTGATAGAGTATGATATACAGCGTGGACCTGTGAGTATACAACGTTATAATGGATCTCGTGAGATTAGGGTTGAGGCCGAACTTTTGGATCCAAACGAACCTGTTCCACCAATTTTGGAGTATGTGGAGACAAATATTTTCCCTGAATTGGATAACAGGTTTCCAGGAGTGAGAACTGAGTATCAAGGGCAACAAAAACGCTCGAGGGAGGATGCTGAGGAATTGATGCTCTATTTTTCAATTGCATTCATGATTATCATTTTTATTGTGATGATTCACTTCCGAAGTTTTACTCAAGGTATCATCGTTTTGATGATGGTTCCCTTAGGATTTTTAGGATCAGCTTGGGGACATGGAGTAGAAGGATTTCCTGTTTCGATGCTAAGTGTTTGGGGCATGGTTGCCTTATCGGGTGTTATTATCAACGATGCTGTGGTATTCCTGTCTAAATACAATTCCTTAATTCAGGAAGGGATGACTCCGGTTACGGCGGTTAAAGAGGCAGGGAAAGCAAGGTTTAGAGCCATTGTTCTAACAACCATTACCACATCAGTGGGCTTGTATCCACTTATTCTTGAGAATTCATTCCAGGCAAAATTCCTGATTCCAATGGCTATTGCATTGGCATATGGAGTACTAATTGGTACGATGTTTATTTTGATGTTTTTCCCTGTTTTAATCATGATATTGAATGATTTGAAACGATATTCAAAACAGATTTGGGAAGGCTATAAAATTGACCCAAGAGATGTGGAGCCTAGAGTAAAAGAATCAAAAGTAAAATTAGATTGAAATGATAAAAAAGATATCATTAAGCCTATTGTTTAATTTGCTGCTTTTGAGTTTGGTAGCTCAAGAGGAGTTGAGTTTATCACAGGCCATTCAGGTTGGCTTGGAAAACAACTATGAATTAAAAATCATCCGTAAATCGGAGCAGATTTCCGAATTGAATAATTCGTGGGGAAATGTTGATCGATATCCTCGAATTCAGTTTAACCTTCAAGGAAGAGGAATAAAAGATTATAATGACACCAATGATTTTACCCGGCTGAGTGTAATTCCATCCCTGGATTTGAATTGGACACTTTTTGAAGGTTTTGCCGTGCAAATCAGAAAGGATAAATTCGACGATCTGGAACAACTCTCAAAAGGAAATACGCTGATAGCAATTGAAAATAGAATTGAGTTGATTATACTGGCTTATTATAAAATCTTACTCGAACAGGAAAGGTTGAAAGTAAGTGAGAAAATTATGAAACTGTCTTCAGACAGATATGAAAAGAGTAAGATTGGCAAAGAGCTGGGAAGTGCAGTTACCTACGATGTTTTGCAATCGAAAAATGCCTGGCTCGAAGATCGCTCATCCTACTTATTGCAAGAGGTTAATTTTAATAATGCAGTGCGCGATTTGAACTTTTTATTGGGTGTTAAAGAGAGTAAAATCTACAAGTTTTCGGATGAGTTTTTGCCGGTGAGCGACGAATATCAATTGGCCAGTTTATTGGATGAAATGCTTGGGAATAACAGCAATTTAAAGAATCGTTACATGCAGGAAATGATTTTGAGGAGAGATGTGGAGCTGGCAAGAAGTAATTTTTATCCTAAATTGAATTTTGGAGCAGGAGTTCAAGGGAATAGAATTAGAACAAAGCCGGATGGTATGTCTTCCGGTACAACAGATTCTCATAATTTGTATGCCAACCTTAGTTTGAGTTATATGATATTTAATGGGAATTCGAATCGTAGGGCATTGCAAATTGCAAAAATCCAGGAAGAGATTGGGAAAATTGAAACAGAGGATTTAAAGCATACGCTAACGAATGCCTTAGCGCAAAACTATGAGCTGTACCAGGTCAGGAGAGAGTTGTATTTATTGGCAGAAGAGAATTTGGAAGCCGCAGAACTGAACTTGTCTATTTCGAAAGACAAATACGAATCGGGTAGTATTAATTCCTTCAATTATCGTGATGTTCAAATTGGCTATCAGAATGTGGCTTTGTCCCGATTAAATGCAATTTTCAATTTGATTCAATCCAGAACCTCATTGGTTCGATTAACCGGTGGAATTTTAAACGAATAAATAATTGCAAAAATTATAAAAAGGCTATTCAACTGATGTGAATAGCCTTTTGTTATGCCTTTATTCCCCAAAATTATCAGGTACCAATACTGCAACAATTTCACCTGTTACACAAAGTTTGCCGCCAGCATAAAGTTCTGCAACAACAGTTGCTTTACGCTCATTAATTTCAGCAATTGTACCTTTTATTTCAATTTCACCATCAATAGGTGTTGGCTTTAAATATTTTACTTGTAATGAAGCGGTAACACATCTTGGAGCATTGTGCTCACACAAGTCGATATTTTGTTGTTTGGCAAATGCCAGTGCAGCTGAGCCGGTTCCATGACAATCAATTACAGAAGCCAACATGCCTCCATAAACAAAGCCTGGAATTGCCGTGTGATATTCTTTAGGGACAAATTTGGTAATGGTATGTTCTCCGTCCCAATATGTCTTTAGTTGATGACCATGTTCATTTAATCTTCCACATCCGTAGCATTGTGCAAAATGGTCTGGATAGTAATCTTGTATTCCTTTCATGTTTCTTGTGAATGATACTAATATTGGTGCTGTATGATTTATAATGGGTAATTCTAAAGAGGTGCCTAAAGTACTTAGAATACTTGGAGTACTTAAAGTATTGGTATGATAATGCTTTTTTAATCAGTTTATTCAATATAAGCTTAAATGAATGATTGTAATGTTTATACCATACATTTTAATTGTAAGTACTTTAAAAACTATTTAGTAACTCACCCACTAAAAATCATATATAACCCAAATATTTAATTATAGAATTTTTATATCTGTAAAAGTAATTCAATATCTTTCGAAATAGATAATTGTATAAAGAAATGACCAAAATAATCATAGCTCCCGATAAATTTAAAGGATCTTTAACCGGGCTTCAGTTTTGTGATGCCATCGAGAGAGGAATCAGAAAACATGTACCTGATATTGAAATGGAGAAGCTGCCTTTGGCAGATGGTGGTGATGGAACCATTGAGGTATTGCAATACTATCTGGATGGAGAAATGATTTCATTGGATGTGAACGATCCATTAGGGAGAGAAGTCAATGCTTCTTACTTGTATTCCAAAGCCAAGAAGACTGCTTTTATCGAGATGGCTGAAGCCTCAGGAATTCGCTTGCTAAGCGATAAGGAGGCAAACCCGCTAAAAACAAGTACATACGGAACGGGTGAGCTCATAAAAGATGCACTTGAGAAAGGAGTGGAACACATTATATTGGGAATAGGAGGAAGTGCTACCAACGATGCGGGTATGGGTATGGCCAGGGCATTGGGATATCGGTTTTTTGATAAGGATAATAAAGAGTTGTTGGGAATTGGTAAAGATTTGCAAAAGATCGAAAATATAGATGTTTCAGGAGTTCATCCCAGAATTAAAGAGGTAAACTTCGAGCTGGCTTGTGATGTGGATAATCCACTATATGGACCAAATGGCGCTGCTTATGTATATTCACCCCAAAAAGGCGCATCCTCAAAAATGGTAATGGAACTCGATAATGGTCTCATTGTTTTTAATGAGGTGGTGAAATCTCAGTTTCAACTGGATTTGCAGAATATAAAAGGAGCAGGGGCTGCAGGAGGCTTAGGTGCAGGCTGTATTCTTTTCCTGGGAGCACACTTGAATTCGGGAATTGAACTGATCAAAAATGAGGCAGACTTTGATCAGAAAATTAAAGGAGCAGATTGGATCATTACAGGAGAGGGCAAACTGGATTCTCAAACCTTCTCGGGGAAAGTAATTCGTGGAGTGTTGGATTCATTGGAAGGTCAGAAGTTGGCGCTCTTTTGTGCTTTGGTTGATCTGTCAGAAGAAGAAAAAAATGACATGCAAGTTGATTATATCTCCGAAACTTCGGTTTACGCAAAAGATTTGCAGGACTCCATGCAAAATGCAGGGAAATATCTGGAAATGGCGGCTGAAGAATTTGTAAGTAAGTTATCTAACTCAGTTTATAAGTAAGGGTATAATATAAGTTTTATGATTTTATAGGTGTATCTATTTGGTTAGCTTTTTTTCTAAAGCGATATTTCTGTTTACAGGATGCTAAAAAAATAAAACCTCAGCATAAGTAGTAAGCTATATTTCTAAAGGATTGCTTACTTTTGTAGGCGAAGCAGAGTCTCTAACAATAGATTTATACCGATTAATAATTGGTATGAGCCATTTGTTCGTGTTGCTCCAAATAACTAACTAATTATATATCGACATTTTAATTTAATATTTCGCAGTTTCGCCAAGTTTTCCTGATAGCTATCGGGACTGAAATTTAAATGGTATAATATGGATTACAAGAATATTATTATCAAGATCAGACGAATTGTTCGATCGATTAACCTGGAGTCTAAAAAGATTCAGAAGGATCATGGGGTAAGTATTCCACAGATTTTATGTCTGGAGTATTTAAAAAGTTCGACAAACTATCAGGCTACTCAAAAATCTATTCGTGCTCACCTTAATCTAAATTCAAGCACTGTTACCGGGATTATCGGTCGATTGGAAAAGAAGGGTTACCTTGCTCGTTTGCCAAAAACCGGTGATCGTAGAACTACCGTAATTGCCTTGACATCTTTGGGAGATCAGCTGTTAAAAAATACACCAGATTTATTGCAGCAACGATTGGCTGTGAAATTGAAGAAGATTCCTGATACGGATTTGGAAAGAATTGAAGAGACTCTGGAAATTCTTGTAAACATGCTTGAGATTGAAGAATTGGAAGCTTCGCCAGTGCTTACTGCAGAGGATATCATTAAAGAGGAGCTGAACTCGGAAGAAGAGAATCTGGAGATGTAGAAAAATAAAGATATGAATAGGAAGCCATCATGAATGTGATGGCTTTTTTTTTTGTGCCCTTAATTTTAATGAGGTTAATATTAATGGTGCTATATGGTTTTTAATGGGTGAGTTACTAAATAGTACTTAAAATACGGTTCTGTATCATTTATAGTGGGTCATTCTTTAGAATTATTGTTTTGACCGTTATTTTGTTCCAGTGACCCATGTGGGTATTGGAAGGTCGAGCTAATTAGACGCAGAAAAATTTTTAGTAAGACGGGGAAGCTGAGAACTTGTTCGAAGATCACGCCGCCGCACTTAAAGTTTTCAAGTATAAATAGTTTGAGCTTACACACCCTAGATTCTTTGTTTACTTTCTCATCAATGGAGAAAGTAAAAGCCATGCGGCTTGAGCAAAGTCAAGTTAAAATAACAAATCATAGGATAATTTTTCATCAAATAAAGGTTGCTTTAGTTACCCGCTAAATTCCATATAGAACCTAAAATACTTAAGGCACTTCTTTAGAATTACCCACTCCAAATCATACAGAGTCATCTTTACTCTGTCCTAATATTGCTTCATTTCACAAATGCAGATGGAGAGAAAAAAAATGGTTTTACACGAATTAATTGATGGAGATAGAAGTGAGTAATTTAAATTGAACAAAAGGGAGAGGGTTGGAATGTACACAAATACAGGGTGTTGTGATTGCTTGTTAGATTATATATAGTGTGTTATTTGACAATTGTGTTGTATAGAAATAAAATTTCCTCTAGATTTGTCGCGCAGAAACTAAATCTGCACTCTTCGTTCTTTATTTCATATTGTCAAGGGATAGATGGTTGAGGATTGGATAAGATAAACTTGAATTATGAAAGAAACTCTCTTAAGAAGAATTAAATTGTTATTGGCATTGCTGGTCATTGTTAATGTTACGCAAGCTCAAAAAAATAAGGATGTTAAGATCGGCGGAGCCCTTCGTTTTAATTACAGATACAAGGATTGGGATGAAAACAATAAGGATGTAGGCGGAGATGCTGTGCTTGATGTTTTTCGTTTGAATGCTAAAGCAAGGTATGAGAAGTTGTATCTGGATGCCGAATATCGTTTCTATCCGTCAGAATTTGGTGGCGGCATGCTGCATCATGGATTTATTGGCTATAATTTCAATGATAATTCACATTTAGAATTGGGAGTTCATCAGGTTCCATTTGGAATTCAGCCTTTTGCTTCACACTCCTGGTTCTTTAATCTTCCATACTATGTAGGGCTGGAAGATGATTACGATACAGGATTAAAGTATGTGTTCGACACGAACAAATGGAATTTTGCCTTTGCATTTTATAAGAATGCTGAGGGAGGTAGGTCGTGGACAACCTTTTCGAACGGATCAGAAGGAAACGCGGTTGATCTGGCACGATACTCATACGACTTAGCCGGCGATAACGAAGAGAATGGGCAATTCAACTTTCGTGCAGCACGCAAATTCAACAATCAGGAAATCGGTTTTTCGGCACAGTTGGCTCGATACAGAAACCATGTAAAAGATAAGAACTATCACTACAATGCCTTCGCGCTTCATTATCACGGTCGTTTTCTTAAAGATGAAAGATTGGATGTAAAGTTTGAACTAACCCGATACGATTATAAGGGTACCGATAATGATTTGATAAAGATGGCTGCCTACAATTACACTTATGATATTGCCAGCGAAGCAAGTATTATTTGTGGAGGTATTGCATATACCATACCTGTGGAATGGGGACCAATTGAATCGGTGCAAGTGTATGACAATTATAACTACATGAAAAAAGGCAATTCTCAATTCAACGATACCCAAATGAATGTATTGGGGATGATGGTGAAAGCTGGTCCAATTTATACCTATATCGATTATGCGTCGGGTAAAAATCAGGATTGGTTAGGTCCATGGGGTGCATTTGGTGATTCAGCCAATGAATATGGTTTCGGCCGGGGAGCTGCAAATCCTGAATGGCATTCATGGTTCAATGTGAATGTGGGGTATTATTTCTAAGCGGTACAAATGAATTATAGATATATGGGTTTAAAAGAAAAAATTGAAAAAAAGGATCAAGCCAAGGCAGTATCCATAAGTGTTGATGATCAGAAGAAGTATGTTCGTTCCGATCAGAAAACATTTTGGGGCATAAAAGCCAACGGAACTGTATTTGTGTCTTCCTTCCTGGTTGTATTTGTTTTGGTGGCCACTACTTTAATTGTAGGGAAACCAATGGCAACCTGGTTTTCGGAAACACAAGCTGTTGTTTCGATCAATGTGGGATGGATGTTCGTTTTGCTCATGAATGTTTTCCTGGGATTTACATTATTTCTGGGCTTTGGTAAATTTGGGAAAATCCGTTTGGGAGGTCAGGATGCAAAACCTGAATTTAAAATGACATCGTGGTTTGCCATGTTGTTTAGTGCTGGTATGGGTATTGGTTTGTTGTTTTGGGGAGTTGCTGAACCAATTTTTCACTTCGATAACAATCCTTTCGCCATGGAAGGGGTTTCTTCTGCCAAATCGGCCATGGGAGTTACCTTTCTGCATTGGGGATTTCATGCCTGGGCAGTATATGCCATTGTAGGATTGGCTCTTGCCTATTTTACTTTCAATAAAAAATTACCACTAACCATTCGTTCAGTCTTTTATCCTTTGTTTGGAGAAAAGATTTATGGACCAATTGGTGATATTATCGATATCGTATCGGTTATTGCCACTCTATTTGGTTTGGCTACCTCCTTAGGTTTTGGAGTACAGCAGGTAAATGCAGGATTAACCTATTTGTTCGACGTGGAGTACGGAACCACCTGGCAAATTGGTTTAATTTCGGTAATTACCTTATTCGCTACGCTTTCGCTGATTTTGGGGCTTGACAAAGGGATTCGTCGCTTAAGCGAGATAAATATGCGCTTGGCACTTCTCTTGTTATTCTTTGTTTTGTTGATTGGTCCAACTGCATTCTTGTTGAAATCATTTGTTCAGAATTTGGGTTATTACCTAAGCAACTTTATGGAGTTGAGTTTCTGGACCGAATCATATATTGGTGCTAAAGAAGGTACTCACTGGCAAAACTCATGGACCATTTTCTATTGGGCATGGTGGATCGCATGGTCGCCATTTGTAGGCATTTTTATTGCTCGTATCTCTAAAGGTAGAACCATACGTGAGTTTGTTTTGGGTGTACTGTTTGTACCGGCATTATTGACTTTTTTATGGATTTCGGTATTTGGAGGAAGTGCCATTTACCAGGAATTACTTGGAAATACTCAGATATCGGAAGCAGTTAATGCCAATATTGCTACGGCAATTTACCATTTGCTGGAGCAGTACCCATTGCCATTTGTTTCATCCTTACTAACGGTGATTTTGGTGGCATGTTTCTTTGTTACTTCTTCCGATAGTGGGTCTATGGTGGTTGATACATTAACCACGGGAGGAAAATTGGATGCTCCTGTTGGACAAAAAATATTTTGGGCCTCAATGGAAGGCTTAATTGCAATTGTATTGCTGATTGGAGGTGGTTTGGCTGCCTTACAAACGGCTACAATTTTAACTGGCTTACCCTTTGCAATTGTATTGCTAATTATGTGTTACAGTTTATTAAAGACTCTCAAGAATGATAAAGTGATAAAAGTAAAAGAGTCTTAGATAAGGTTTTTCTTGTTATAAGTCAGTAATAAAAAGAGGTCTTCGGGCCTCTTTTTTTTGTTGTAGATATAATAGGGGCTATCAATTATTAACTTGCAGGGAGCGTAAATATGTAGGATTAAATGATGTGGATGAAGTATAGATAATAATTCACCCTTATTAAAATACATGCTGTCTGTTGAATGTAATATCAGTATTTATTTTTAAAGCTGAAATTCAAAATCATTTCAAACTGTGAGCATATTTATAGTCGAACTCTGCTTATTGCTTTTTTAAACTGCTTGTTTTGCTAATATCTCTACATAATGTACCCAAATCGATCTTTCGGACATTGTAAATTTTGGGGTAGAAATTGTGTTTTTCTTCTTATTGGTTTTGTACATTTCGACGCTTTGTGGCTTTGTATTCTATATTTGCGCGTTCTTTTTGTAAGTTACCGATAATCAAGTGTAATTATAAAGCTAAAAAAACATGCTTACGTTTTGCTAATTTCATAAGTATGTTTTTGCAAAAATATAAGTACGTTTTTTAGAACAGATAACTATAGAAATTTACACCATAAATGAATGGATTAATTATGGTTAAATTTTTTCGGTGACTTTGTATTTTACTGTCATGTCTTTCCAGTTCTCCTTTAACCAATTTTTCTCCCCACTCAATTCCTTTCGAATCTTTTAATAGGGACGAAGTGGCTTTTTAATTTTTTCTAATGCCATAAAATTCAATTCCCTAAGGCTTCGTTTCACCTCTAATGTTAATTTATTATTAAGAATTGGTAGTTTAATATAAATTAAAAAAGAAGTCAAATCGTTCTGAAACGTTTAATTTTTGTGATGTTTCGTAAGATTAAACCATAATATGATTTAATGCGTGTAAGGAATGATTGGATTTTGTCTCTTGTGTCTTAATAATAAATGGAGTAGATTTGTTAAATAAACATTTAACCAAAATTTAATTTTATTGTTTTGATAAAGATAAATATACTTTAAAATGAAGAGTAGGAATGTATTGGTGTTGATTTTGTTAGTAGTGTTGTCAGCTTTGGTTCATACTTCGTTTTCTCAAAGTGTGAAAGCAAGTGTTTCTTCCTTGGTTAAAATTGGCAAATCAACTGCTAGTAGCCATGCTGCCCTTGGAGTTGATACTGAACATATCAATGGAATGCATGGCATAACATACAAATTAAGTTTCGATCCTGATGTGATTTATGCCGATTCTGTGTTTGTATCTGCTAAGTCTGATCAATTGGGTTTAAAAAAGGAGGAATATTATGAAATTCAAAGAACCGAAAGTTCTTATGTATTGTACTCTCTTACATTAAAGGGGAGAGAAAAGAGTCTTAAACTTGATAAATTACCTATTTCCATAGATTTTGTGATTAAACCCGAAACACATTATCAGCTTATTGCAAATAATTGTGAATATACTATTGAGTTTAAGGCAGAAAGTGTAACGGCATATGATAAAAATAAGACGGAAATTGAATTAAGTCCATTTGTATTGCCAGTAAAATTGGAGTGCGAAGAAAAAGGAGAAAGTCAATTGCTGATAGCAGCACCAAATCCAACACGAGAACGCTGCTGGATACATTTGCCTGCCGAGAAAAAACAAGATGTGGAGAGATTGGTGCTGTTTAATACGGCCGGAAAACCACAAAGTTTTCGTTCACAAATTAAGGACGATGAGCTTGAGTTAAATTTGGATTGCTTGCTTGCCGGACATTATTACTTAAACATCATTTACTCAAAATTCGATAGAGATGTGGTTAAAATCGTAAAGCTATAATCCAAGACTATTTTTTTAAAACAAGAAGTTTAATTTAAATTAACATGAAGAAAATCTACAGCTTAATAATTGTCCTGTTTTTTGCACTTCCGCTTGTAAATGCACAAAGCATTCAAGAGAAACAGGAGATTAAAAATCATTTTCGGAATGGGAATGCACCAGGGGCGATACACTTTGCTTATTTAATTGATGCTTGTTACAACTATTCTGTTGGAGAAGGCTTATTGTATGATTCTGCAAATAATCTACTACAATCAGAAGTTCCGTTGAGTTTGCTTGAAAATAGTTTGCGAGATACGGCAATAACTCTTAGGCAGGAGAGAAATGCAGAGCTGAATTTACTTAAAAACTCTCTTTCTTCAAATGAGTTTAATTTAAGTACTAAGATTAATGATCTTGAAAATAGAATGAGAACAGAACTTTCTGACACTTCTTTCAAGATTAGATCGGACGTAAAGGAAAGCCTTATGCATATTAATAACTTAAAAACCAACGAACTTTTAGATACTGCAAAAGCCATTAGGTTCGATATGAATAATCAATTTCAGTTTACCAACGCATACATTAATGATGAAATTGTCCAATTAAATTCAAAGGTAGATAATAACTATTCAGAATTTAAAGATTCTACCCTAAGCATCAGGAATCATTTTGAAGTAAAATTACTACGCTTGGAAACTGCATTAAATGACTCAACACAAGTATTAAGAAAATACATTACCGACATTAATAGTGCTTTGATTCTGAAAATGGATGCCGGAGATAAAGAGTTGGGAGAGTATGTGGAAAATTATAAAGTTGAATTAATAAAAAAGATTGATTCTTTGGCTGAAGTTCATAATCTGGACAGAATAAAGCACGAAAATAGAATGAGTGATATTGAACAAAAGCATTCTGTATTATCGGACACCGTGTATACAATGAAAAAAAAGCTTGATACGCTCAATTATACCGAAAAGAATTTTACCAATACCCTAAAGCAGAAACTTGATAATATTGAAGATGGTGCCACAAGAAGTGATAATAATTTTACCGACGAATTAAAAACCAAATTGGATGGCATAGAAAATAGTGCAAATAATTATCAGTTGCCTTTGGGAACTCACAGTAAGTTGGGAGGGATACAGTTGAGTCAGGATTTTGTGATTTATAAAGGAAAGGCTTACAATGCCATGGACGCCAATAAAATTGACAGACAGTATGCCACTGATACGATTGTAAAGAATTGGACTTCGGAAATGAAGGATGGTGACCAGTGGACGAGAGTTCGTTACAAAATGGAAAATGGATTGGTTGATGCAGATGGAAATAAATTGTATGATTATGGAGAATGGAATCAGGCCTATAAATTTATTTACGATGACCTGGAAACTTCATATTATGAGTTTAATGCAACAGATTCATTGAATGTAATACTTGGGATACACGAAAAGGACAAACAGTTTAATGGCAAGGATAATACCCTTTTAGGACACAATGCCGGTTATACTCTTTATAAAGGAGGTGAAAGAAATGTATTGGTAGGGAAATTTGCGGGGCGAAGCTCTGAAAATATATCCGACAATGTATTTATTGGAAATCAGGCTGGAGAATCAATTGGAGATCCTAATGTGGCAGGAAATGTTAGTGGCGAATTTAAAGGCGAAAGAAATGTGGCTCTTGGCAGTAAAGCCATGCAAGGACGAAACGCTACAGGAAAATCGGTGGCAGTAGGTTTTTCGGCAATGGAATTAGGAGAACAAAATTCAGGCATTGCTATAGGATACAAGGCTGCTGCTGCAAATTCAGGTACAAATAATGTTGCCATTGGTTATGAAGCTGGCCTTTCTAAACCAGGATCGAATAACAGCAATAATATTATTGTTGGATATCGAAGCGGATACAATAGCACTTACACAAAAAGAAATGTATTTGTAGGAGATTCGGCTGCTTTTAACAATGAGTCAGGGAAAAATAATGTTGTTATTGGACATGGTGCAGGATGTACAAATAAAGGAAGTAAAAATGTGATCATTGGTAATGATATCGATGTTGCAGGAGACAGCAAATTGGCGATCGGGAATAGTGGAATGGTTTTAATATCCGGAGATTTTAATACAAAATCCGTATCAATAGATAAGTTAGCAACCAATGAATTAACTGTAGCCAATTCAAATTCCAATTATTATTCTGTTTCAGGTAAAAAAGTAATAGATAATACAGGCACTTTTGTTGGAGAAGGCGGAGTGAATACTTCAGGTCAGATCATTAGTAGCTATGCAAATGCCAAATCCGCAACAGCTTCTGCAATATCTGCACCCAATGGTTCGGTTTCTGCAAAATATTTGTTGGCAAACCAATCCATTCAAATTGGAGCCAAGGAAGTACTTAGCAATACAGCTGCTTTTGTTGGTGACGGAGGTGTAAATACTATAGGAAGCATTAAAACCAGTGGAGAGGTAAATGCTAAAGATATAACAAGTACAAATGCAACTTTTTCAGAAAAATTAGTGGTTGCCGGAATTGATATTGTGAAAGTTTCGGGTTCAAAAATTGAGGAACGCTATGCTGAAAATGTACATTCCCACAATGTTAATGAAATCAATACCAACTCTACCAATCAATTTGTAAGTCAGTCAGAAAAGAATGCATGGAACAATAAAGTAGATAAGGTATCAGGCAAAGATTTATCGAGTAACGATTTTACCAATACTTACAAGAGCAAGCTGGATGGTGTTGCCAGCGAAGCCAATAAATATGTACATCCTTCAAAACATTCGGCTGACATGATTACACAAGATGGCAATCATCGTTTTGTAAGCGACATGGAAAAAGCCAATTGGAACAATAAAGCCAATCGCTCGGAACTCTCTTCAAACGATTATACCAATGCAGATAAAAGCAAGTTGGCAGGAATTCAAGCAGGTGCAAACCATTATACTCACCCGGCAACACATTCGGCTGATATGATTGCCACAAATACCAACAAACAATTTGTAAGTCAGGCAGAAAAAGACAGTTGGACTACCGGGCAAATACCTGTGGGTGGAATTATCATGTGGAATGGAACAACAGTACCCGATGGTTGGGCTTTGTGTAATGGACAAACTGTGAATGGAAAGCTTACTCCAGATTTGCGAGGACGATTTATTGTGGGCAGCTATCCTGGAAAAGGAGGTTTTGCAGCAGGAAATTCAGGAGGAAGTATAGGCAATTCACCATCTGATATTGGTACTACTACAAATGGCAATCATTCCCATGCAGGAACAACAGGCGGTTACAAGTTAAAATTAAGCGATATGCCAGCTCATAAACATAAGTATAAGAACTATTATTACCTTGAAGATTCTGGTAAGGATGACGAGAGAAGTGGTTCCGATTATGGCTATGAGTATATTGAACAAGGTGTTGGTTCAGATGATACGGATGGTGACAATACAAGAGTTTTTTACAAGAAAATGGACACCTATGAAGCAGGTTCAAATTCTCCTAATACACATACGCATAGCATTTCTTCAGATGGAAATCACGATCATAAAGTAAGCGTACCTTATTACGTATTGGCATTTATTATGCGAGTAAAATAAGCTCTCCGTGTAACTCCGTGTTCTCCGTGGTTAAAAAATGAAGTGATAAATAAAGAAAAATTAAACCACCGAGGTCACAGAGAAACACAGAGAAAGAATAAGAAAATGTAAATGGTTTAAATGAAACCTCCGTGTAACTCCGTGCTCTCCGTGGTTAAAAAAAGAACCACCGAGGTCACAGAGGAACACAGAGAAAGAATAGGAAGATGTAAATGGTTTAAATGAAACCTCCGTGTAGCTCCGTGCTCTCCGTGGTTAAAAAAAGAATTACAGAGTACACCGGGTAATACAGAGAAAGAATAAGAAAATGTAAATGGTTTAAATGAAACCTCCGTGTAACTCCGTGCTCTCCGTGGTTAAAAAAAAAGAACCACAGAGTACACCGGGTAACACAGAGAAAGAATAGGAAGATGTAAATGGTTTAAATGAACCCTCCGTGTAGCTCCGTGCTCTCCGTGGTTAAAAAAAGAACCACCGAGGTCACCGAGTAACACAGAGAAAGAACTGGAAGATGTAAATGACTTAAATGAACCCTCCGTGTAACTCCGTGTTCTCCGTGGTTAAAAAAAGAATTACAGAGTACACCGAGAAACACAGAGAAAGAACTGGAAGATGTAAATGACTTAAATGAAACCTCCGTGTAACTCTGTGCTCTCCGTGGTTAAAAAATGAAGTGATAAATAAAGAAAAATTAAACCACCGAGGTCACCGAGTAACACAGAGAAAAATGAAAACAACAGAACCATGAAAGAAGATCAACTTACAGAAAAGATCATTCAGTGTGCAATAAAAGTTCACACTAGGCTTGGACCTGGTTTATTGGAGTCAGCATATCAGGCATGTTTGTATTATGAGCTAAACAAAGCGGGCTTAAAGGTTGAAAAAGAAAAAGCATTGCCTTTGATATACGATGATGTAAAATTGGATTGCGGATACCGAATAGACCTGCTTGTAGAAAAGCAAATTGTAGTTGAACTAAAAGCGGTAGATACTTTTCATGATATACATCTGGCTCAAACCTTAACCTATTTAAAATTGGCAAAAAGAAGAATAGGCTTGATGATTAATTTTAATGTAGAACAATTGAAATACGGAATAAAACGAGTGGTGAACGGTTATTAAACCTCCGTGGTAAAAATATTATTGAACCACTGAGTACACAGAGCACCACGGAGAAAATCAGACACGGGAAAAACAACTGATTGAATTGCAGTACTATTACAAGGAATAAAGGATGGATTATATGATTAAGACAAACAAAAGAAATAAAACTCTGTGTCTCTCCGTACCCTCTGTGTTAAAAGATTCCGGATATGTAAATCCATTTAGAGTCTTGATACTAAATTTTTAACTATGAAAAAACTTTTACTCCTCCTTAGCATATTATTTTGCGTTTTGTTTGCCAAAGCTCAGAATTTGCAAACAGAACGAGATAGCCTAAAACGAATGGCAAAATCGGCCATGATGGCAAGCAAATCGGCAGCAGTAGGTGGCGGTAGTAGTTCGGCAGGCCTGGCACCTGTTTCCATGCCCATTATGCCCTCGCCAACAGCGGCTTCTTTGGTACGCAATGCCACAGCCAGTCCCAATTTGTATACTGGTGCTGTTAATGTAAGTGTACCCTTGTACACTTTGCCGGCCCAGGGAATGAATGTGCCTGTTGGATTGGTATACCAAAGCAATGGTGTAAAAGTAAACGACAAAAACGGCCCCTTGGGCATGACCTGGAGCCTGCAAGGTGGTGGTGCTGTTGCACGTATTGTTAGAGGGTATCCTGATGAGTTTAAAGGGAAAATGACTAAAGAAATTTGGTTGGAAAGTGCCCCTGATCGGAAAGAAAAGCAAGAAGTTCAAATTAGTGGCTTTTGGTACAATACGATTCCAACTAATTATAAAACAAAGATTGAAAGTTTTAATCAGATAATAGATCGATCGGAAGGGAAAGATGAGAAGCTTTGGGATACCGAACCGGATAAATATTTGTTTAGTGCTCCTGGATTGGCAGGAAGTTTCTACATCCCTGAAAAAGGGAAAAAACCAATAATTCATTGCGATGCTGATATTGATATACAAACCTTTATTGTGGATGGGGCATTGAGAGGTTTTGTAATTACTACAAGTTCGGGATTGTGTTATGAATTTGGTATGCAGAAAAACTATTTGGAAAAACAATCTTTTGCAACAGAAAGCAAGATTAGTGAGGCAAGATTCAAACGAATGAAGGGTAAGTTTTACGAGACAAAATATTCTTTTGAAGAGGCTATCTATACAAAAACTTATTTGGATGAAAAAAACAAATATCCCTCTACCTGGTATTTGAAAAAAATTATTACTCCTTATAGTACTGATGCTATTTATTACAAATATCAATCGGATGAAGATAAAGAAGAAGAGCAAGCCAAATCAATAGATACACATTACGATAATTCTTTTAATGATTATTACTTTGCAAACCGAAGCAAATCTAATATTCGAGTGAATCGTTATCCCAAAGATAAAGATTACCTTTCACAGGTATTTACTTCAAAGCAAACAACAACTAAAATTTATGCTCCTAAACGTTTAACGAGTATTGCAAGTAGTACAGGAAAAGTTGTGCTGGTATATACTGATGACAAAAACAGAAGTATAAAGCAGGTGAGGATATTTGGAATTGATAAAAAAACACTCGTAAAATCATATCACCTTAGGTATACAGAAGAAATCAATAAAGTAATTGAACCTTTATATCCATCTTTAACCAAATATTATACAGCCCGTGGTCGATCTTTTGCAGGTTCAAGGAGAATAAGTAGTAATGTAAGTAAGAAAGGAAGTTCTTCAAGAAAGTTTTTGACGGAAATATATGAAATCAACAAAACAAATAGTGATTCAATACAAGCATTTAAATTTCAATACCATAATCCCGAGCTATTGCCTGAATTTTGTTCTCAATTTCAGAATCAATATGGCTTATATGTAAATTATCCGAATTTTAAGTCGCAATTTTATATTAAAGAAAATTCAACCTGTTATCCTATGTTGGCTCTTGATGAAAATAAGAGCAATGGTAGTAGAGGTAGCAATATGTCGGTAAATCAAATTGTTGGAACTGGAACACCCAATTTGGACGACAATGGAAGTAATTTGTTTATTTCAGACAGCACGGTGGTAAATGGCATGCTCATTTCCATGCAAAATGCAACAGGAGCACTCACAAAATTTATTTATGATGCCACATTCGAGGGAGCCAAATTAAAACAGGCAATTACTTCCGATGGAGCAAATAAAGTGCAAGCAATAGATTATAAATACGAGAACCCAATTCAACCTTTAGGATTTAGTTCTCGACAATATAAAGTTGGGGAATACAAAACAGGTATTAGTCCCTGGGGACGAACAGAACACTTGCTAACACAAGGGGCTCCTTATGGTTTTGAGAAATCAACAGTTACTACAAATGGAGTGAAAAATACAAGTTACTTTACCACAGCAAATACTTACAATAACAAACTGGCTGCTTCAACCAGTTATCAGGAGGTAATTGAAGGCGTAAATGTAGCAAATGGAAGAACAGGTGGATATGATGAAGATGAAAGGGACAGATATGATTTTTATACTTTTAAAAAGTTCCTGGATATACTGACAAACCTGTACAAATATGAGGTGTTGGATGCGCTGAGAAAGTATAATGGGGAGCAAAATAGCTACGAGTGTGTGGATTTTGTGTTGGCTGAATTGCGTAAGCAGCAGATTTATCCATCTTTAGATTTTTACTACGAAAGAAAAAAGAGATTGCAAACCAATTTTAGACATCGGGTGGGACGACCAACTGAATGCGATCAGCTAAGAGGAAGAGTAATAAAAACAGAAACCTATAATTTAAAAGGAGAAATAGCTTCTATTCAGCAGTTTAATTACGAAAAATACGATTTAAATAAGAATACAACAAAGAAACAAGCCTATGTAGTTTCGCAAAGTGATTATGAAGCCAACGATGTAAAATACATTGTACCCTACAGTGTTGATTATGAGACGCTGCGTTTGAAAAGCAGCAAATCCACTACGTACATTACAAAAAACGAAAAAACAGAAAAGGAAAGCACTATAGAATCTTATTCCAGTATATTTCCCCTAATTCCTGAGGAGGTAATTGAAAAGAATAAAAATACAGGCGATGTGTGGAAAACCAAGAACTTTTATGTCCTGTTCGATGACTCTAATAAATCAAAAACGAAAATGCGTGAGGAGGATATTGAACGTGATGATGATGAAACAGGTGGAGGTAGCAACAGCACTTCTCTCAAATACCAAGCATATCCTAAATATGCGATTCAGAAACAGGAAGTTTTTAAAAATGGCAAGCAGTTTTCGGGAAGCCAGGTAATTTACGATGAGAATACCCAACTGCCTAAAGAGCTACAAACTTGGATTAAGGAAAACTACGAAACTACGTTAACTTACGATAAATTCGATTACAAACGAAGAATTTTACAAGCACACGGTCGAGATGGAATTCCTACAGCTTATCGTTATAAGGGAAATTTTATTGATTTAACTGCACAAAATGCTACTTACGATGAGATAAGTAATGGCAAGGCTGAAGATTTGCGGAAAAAGCTTAAAAAGGCCATGATAGCCTCGGCCAATTATTCTCCTGTGGGTTTTCTTACCGACCAGACCGATGCCAATGGCTATACCCTTTATTACGAATACGATGATTTCGGACGGCTGAAACTCCTGCGTGATCACGACCAAAACATTGTAGAGGCTTACGATTACCAGTATGGTAAGGTAGGACAAGAAAAGGTAAGTGAAGAAAAGCTTGGGATTGGACAAATGGTATTGGGCGAAAGTTTTGTGGTGGGTGGCTATACCAAAAGCAAAATGGAAGGCCTGCCATCGGCAGGGAAAAATTACATTGCCAGCTATGGCTTTAAAAAAGAAAAGGCAACATTCAACGATAGAAACAATGTAGACAAGGCAAATACTACCATAGAGTACCAGGATGGATTGGGACGACCAACACAGCAAATTGCAGTAAATAGCTTGCCACAGGGGTATAGTGTGGTGCAAGCCTTCGAGTACGACAGTTTGGGGCGACAAGCTGCACAGTACAGAAGCCTGCCAATGCTTGGCGACTCGAAATACAAAAAAGACTGGAAACAGTACTTGCAAGACCGTTACGAAAATACCTACAAGGCCGAAAGCAGTTACGATGCGTTTAACCGGGTGAACAAGCAAGGCAGTTTTGGAGAGGAGTATGCATTGAGCAAGCGCCCCAAAATTACACATTACGGAATGAACCAGGCAGCTGTTGAATCTTATACCATCGATTTGAATTCAGATCAGTTCAAAAAGAAGACATACACCAAAGGAACTCTGATAAAAACAGCAGTATACTACGAGGGAATTACCAATGTGGTATACAAAAACATGAATGGGCAAGTAGTACGAAAAGGAGCCGTACAAGGCAACCAAAAAGGAGATGTAGACCACAATTCGGGATTGCTTACCGATTATGTATACGACGACCATGGCAATCTTCGGGCCATTTTGCCACCACAAGCCAAAGGCGATATCACAAAAAAGGAATATGTGTACAAATTCCATTACGACGAACGCAACCGCCTGGTAAAAAAAGAAATACCGGGAGCGGGCAGCATCACCATGCAGTACGACGAGTTAGACCGCTTGGTACGCGAAACCGATGCCAAAGGAGTAACAAGCTATATCAAATACGATGAGTTGAGCCGCCCTGTTGAAACAGGATATCTGAAAAAGCAGTCAGCAGTCAGCGATCAGCATTCAGCAGGGAAAGAAACTGTTTTGAGCAGAACTTACTACGACAATTACGATTTTAATTTTGCAAAAGCAAACTCATGCAGTACGGAACATGCCGAAAGCAACCTGGGACGCATTACCGGGAGTGAAATCCGTGTATTGGGAACCGATACCTGGATAAAAGCTGTAAGCTACTACGACAAGGAAGGAAGAGTAATAGAAGCCATTTCGCAAAACAACACAGACGGAACCGACCGCGTAACCAGCAGCTACAATTTTGAGGGAAAAGTAACCGAAACGCATGTAAGCAAAACCTTTAACGGCAAAAAATATTCGAGTAAACGGGAGTACGATTACGGAAAAGCAGGCGAGCTGCTAAATGTTCACCACGGGGTAAACGGGCAAAGCAGTATCGTACTTTCAAGCTTCAGATACAACAACGATGGCTCCCTTGCCGAAAAGCGTCTGCACAATGGAAGCATTAAAACCAATTATACCTACGACGAACTGGACCGCATGGTAAAAGCCCGAAGCAAAAAGCTCTTCGAGTTGGAACTAGCCTACGATTCTTCCTTAAAAGGAGCCAACAACCAGTTCTATTACGATGGCAGCCTAAGTGCCATGGCCTGGAAAAGCAAGAACAAAAAACGCTATACCTATAGTTTTGACTACGACAAGTGGAAAAACCTTTCGGCAGCCAATTCTACCGACCATCCCTACACTACCGAATATCATTACGACCGTAACGGAAATATGGATTGGTTAAAACGCCGCGATAGCTTGTGCACCGAACCTGGAGATGTATACCAGCATTTCGAATACAAATATGAAGGTACTAACCAATTAAAGAAACTATGGCGAAAAAATACCGAACAGGTTAAAGTATGGCCCGGCGATAGCAATAACGACGGCAAAGTAGATGTTGACGACCAGCATCCTGTTGGCTACAATTACAAGCTAAAAGCCAAGGCAAGGGACACCCGAAGTACAGCATGGAAAGCCTATATGGCCATACAACGAAAAGGGGACGATTTAGTCTTTTCCGATACCGATGGCAATGGAAAAATAAACGAGCTGGACACCATTGCCATTCATCAAAACATGCTGAAAACACATGAAATAGCCGAAGCAACAGCTACCAAACCCTTTTCGTATAAATACGACGATAACGGTAACATGGTGTACGACGAGTACAAAAAGCTACACATTAGCTACAACATACTCAATTTGCCCGATACCCTAAGCGTAACAGGACAAGGCAAAATCGTGAACCAGTATTTGGCT